>JADJQH010000008.1 GCA_016712865.1 Dokdonella sp. | reverse complement strand
TCACGGCGGACGATGCGCTTTTGTTTAAAGAACTTGACGCACTTCCAAAAACGCAGCGGTATCCAATGATCAAGCCCTGCACCTAATAATTGTTCAAGCGAACTTGCTTTGTTGAACACCAGCGCCATCGGCAGGTTAAGTTGCTATGGCGCCGGCTCCACTACGCAAGTCGGCTTAACTCTGTGGCGTTAGGCAGCAACTTTTCGGTGCGCGAGGCACTCACGATTCGGAGGACCTGGGTGTTTTTGAAGATCCTTAGCGCACTGCACACACGTAACTCACGCGACATTGGTGTTCGAGCGCGAAATTCCAGCAACTGTCGAAAGAGTATTCGCAGCTTTCTACAAGCGCGAAAATTCGGTCGGAATGGGGGCGCCGCCAGACACCGCCACCATAATCTATGACCAAGATGACTTCGAGAGGGCGGTGAAGATCGCTTCCGTCGCGTCCCAAGTCAAATCCAAACATTCACGGCACTACACGCTATCTTGAAATCATCCTGAATCGCCGGCATCGTCTCCAGCGAGACGATCTCGATGGATGGAAAACGACTCTGTGCTTCACTAACTACTCTTGAGCTGGCTAAGTCTTGAAGCGTAACGAAGCAGAGCACCAGCCAAGTTGCGTCCCTTATTGGTCAGGACATGATTTCTGGCACGGAGACCGGAAACAATGGTTCACTGAATAGTCTCGTCAACTACTTCTCCAGAGAGCGAGCGTGATCAATGCTGTCGCGCACGTTTGTTGCAACGCGCTTGTAGCGGACGCCCGAAAGCGGGCGCCGTTGAAGCGCGGCGTTAGGGTCTCAACGACCGAACGCCAAGGCAAATCGCGGAAATAGACGCACGCTTAGACTACATGAATTTCGAGAACGCCCAATTTTTCGGCCCGAAAAATCAGCGCAAAGCAGTCGCGTGACGCAAGCGACACGCATAACGAAGTTGATGCGATGCGCCAAGCTAGCGACGCTTCGGGAAGAATGAAACAGCGCCAAACGCCGCCAGGGGGCAAACCGTGCAAAACGCCCGGTCTCGGAACGTTCCGCTTGAAGTTGCAACAGGGCCTTTCGTTGAAACCTAATCTCGCTGGAGTGACCTCGGCCGCGCGTATTTCACGTACACTGCGCAACATCGGCGGTCACCGGCCGCTCAGCTTAGTAGCCATGGTCTCAACGACCGAACGCCAAGGCAAATCGCGGGAATAGACGGTACGCTTAGGACTACACGAACTTCCGAAAACGCCCAATTTTCGGCTCCGAAAAAAAATTCGAGCCATAAAGAAGCAGTCGCGACGCAAGCGACACGCCTAACGAAGTTGATGCGATGGCGCTTGTTCTTAGCGACGCTCTCGGCAAGAATTCGAGAACAGCGCCAAACGCTGGGCCGAGGCAAACCGTGGCAAAACGCCTAGTCCGAACGTTCTAAAGCGCAGCCGCGCAACAGGTCTTCGTTGAAACCTCCGCTGGAAGAGCGGACCCTGAGCCGCGCGCATTTCACGTGTACACTGCGCAACATCGCGCCACTTCGGCCGCTCAGCTTAGTTTGTTAGACCTCATTGAGCGAATTCGCGAGACCACGTCGAAAAGACCCATCGCTGAGCCCGCCAACAGGGGGCCATCTGTCCGAATGCAACCTAGACTTGACCGCTGGGACCCGATGCGCAACTGTAGCTTCCGCTGGAAGTCTTCGCTTCGGAAGGTTTTTGGCATGCAGGCGACTTCGGTTGTCTAGGCGACGCAGCACTAAGCGACTATCAGGCGTCACCTTCGAATGGCCGAGGCGATGTACATCATTATTTCTGCAAATACTGCGGCATTCGACCTTTCAGTAAGGCGGGATTTCCGAGATTGAGCCGTTCAATGGTTCTGTTCCATGCGGTGAATATCGCAACTCTTGGATGACACTCACTGACTTGGAACTCTCTGATGCGAAAATTCAATATGAAGACGGTCGAGCCAAGCCTGGGGATGCTGCGCCCGGATACTACAAGCTACTTGGTAGGTACCCGGGGGTGAGGTCTAACACCATTCGCAGTTTCGACGTCAGCTTCCCGGTCCGGCTTAATTCAGGCGTTAGGCCGTGGAACCGCAATCAGGAGCGTCGTAGATGAGCGCCTGAGACCGCGTCAGCCTAATCTCGCCTTTGTGGCCTCATTATTGTCCATCGTCGGCATCCCGTTGCTCTACTCCAACTTCCCGAGACCTATGACATTCCTCGCAGATCGCAGCCACCTCAGCAACATACGAGTAGGCTTCCGCTTTTCGCGCACACTTGATCGAGTACCCACATCTCCGCAAGTACTTCTTAACGGAGAGGACATCCAAACTTGAGTCCAGACTATGACAGAGTCCTCACTATCGCGGAATCTTTCTCAACTACCCGGAGAAGGCACGCGTCGTGCTAAGGAGAATTTCGGGAAAGAAAACAATCCGGCACTCGAATCCTTCTGTTCGGTCGTCCCTTATCTGTCTTCAATCATGCGCCGCCACCTCCGCGGCCCACCCAGAGTGGTATTGTTGGTAGGCTTCGCGTCGCTTCTGGCTCAGAGCTCAAAGCCCGCGGCCTAACAATTCCTTGGGAGACTTCCCGTCAATAGCGGACGCATGATGCTTTTGCCCTGAGCCTTTGGGCCAATGCGGGTTGTGATGTTGTCCCTGTGGTGCGTGGTAAGCGTCAGTGCCTTGCGGTGTGCAACTGAAGTCAGACTGCATTTCCTTGGACGGTCTTGTTGCATCGGATGTGTTGATGCGGACCAGGGTAAAAACCGCGCCCGGAGACCCCGCTCATTCAGCGGTGTCGCCGATGTTGCAGGGATCAGCTGCAACACGGAAGGACGGCCAGATTGTTAGTCAGGTTCGCTCCGGGTGGGTCCGACCCGTTGCTACCGCATCGCGCTGACGGTGAATCGAGACGTGTTCAGGTGGCTGGGTTGCTCCTGCGCTGCATGGGGTGGCGCGTGAACGCGGTGGGATCGTAGTCGACATCGTGCGCGAGCAAGGCCCAGAGTTGTCGGGCATGCTTGTTGGCAATCGCCACGCGGACCTTGCCAAACGGCAGCCGACAGGCCCGCGAACGACTCCCCACTTGCTCGGGCGTGGGCTTCTCTACGCTGACCGGCGCGTTGCAGGCTGGAGCGGGCACCCTGGATCAGCAAGGTGCGCACATAAGCATCGCCACGGCAGCTGATCGAGGCCCAGTCGGGCGACGCCGCCGGTGGAGTGCTGGCTTGGCACCAGTCCCAGCCAGGCGGCCATTTGCCGACCGTTCTTGAACTCCTGCGCCGAGCCGACGCTAGCCACCAGCGCATCGGCACTGAGCGCACCCACGCCAATGATCGAGCGCAGGCGCTGGCAACGTTCATCGGCCAGTGCGTGGGCCTGATTTGTGCTTCACAGGCATCCCTGCGTTTACCGATGGCATGCCAATGCGCGGTCATGTCCGCGAGCAATGCATTCAGGGATGCCGGCAGCTTCGCGTGATCGAGATCCGCCAGCGCCGCGCGCAAGGCGGCATCGGTATTGGGCACCACGTTGCCGAACTCGGCCAACAATCCCTGAATCCGGTTGCCCAGCGCTCGATGCTCCACCTTGTAGCCCTCGCGTGCCCGATGCCAGCACAAACGCAGCTGTTGATCGACCGACTTGATCGGGACAAGCGCATGTTGCCTTGCCGTGCAGCCGTGGCGATGGCCTCGGCATCGGCACGGTCATTCTTGGTCTTGTTGGCCTTACGAAACGGGGTGACGAATTGGGCTGCTATGAGGCGCGGCTGCAAGCCGTAGGCGAATACAGCGCCGCGCCCAATGGTGTGCACCGCCACACGCTTCCATGGCCACCTGCGTGCCGCGAGGAACTTGCGCCAGCCAAACTGCAAAGGATTCGCGCGTGTGTTCTTTGCGCTCCAGCACCCGTCCGCCATGGTCAACACGGCAGGTGGTGAACACGCGCTTTGCCAGGTCAACGCCGATGGTTATAGTGCTCATGGAGACTTCCTCCTCTGCTGACGGTTACGACCATCATGGCCCTCGAGGCCGAATGACGAGGAGGTCTCTTTTTTATTCTAGCCGACCGCCATCCGCTACGCGGGCTGGCGGCGGCTGAATTCCGGCGTTGAGGTTGTAGAAAAACCCCTTTTTGCTGGTGCGATTTCACCGTGCCGCGCGATTTCCCATCGGCATGTTTCAAACGACGGTTTTTCGTTTGATTGGGTCACTGACCGCGATCGCAGCTTTGTGGGGCGCTTTGCTGCCTGCGGGTACGATCTGGTGTGATTTTCGCGGGCGTGTTTTCCCTTACGCTGCCTTTCGGTAATTCGCCCACTTCTCGATGTTGTGAACCAGGGCAAACAGCTTCCATTGCCCATCGACCTTGTCTTGTCCGCGCAGGGTGAAGCGGTTCAGCCCCTTGTTGTGGCGCAGGTTGCCAAACACCGGTTCGACCGTGGCAAAGCGTTGGCCGTAGCGTTCTCGCCCTGGTTCGCTGTCGATGCGTTGGCGCATGCGCTCGGTATGCGTTTGCGTTGATTTGCGCGTGAGCACGGCGACTTGTCGGACCTTGGTCGTTTCCGGCTTGCGCAGACACTGGCTGCGCAAGGCACAGTTGGCACAGGCCGACTGCGGTGCGCGAAACTTGATCGCAGTGTATGTGCCGACGTTGCAGCCCTTGCCATTGCGATACAGGCGTTGTCCGGCTGGGCAGATCGCATGCGAGTGATCCTCGGCAACCGTGAAGCGATTCGCCGCAAACACACCGGTCTTGGCCTTGGCGGATTTGTCATGCAAGGGATCGGGCTTGGCTGTGTGTTTGGCTTGCTCGGCAAAGCGTTCATCACGACGGCGCATCTGGCCATCGGCAATCAAGGCGTCGATGCCGCGTTCGCTCAAGGCACTGAGGTTGGCTTCCGAGTGATAGCCGGCATCGGCGGTGATCAGGGTGCTTGTCGCGCGTTGGCTGGCGCAGGCATCGATGATCGGCACCAGCAGTTCCTGTTCCGAACCGGTGCCATGGGCCGAGGCGTTGACGATGACTTGATGCGCAGCATCGACCACGGCCACACCGCAATACCCTTGAATCACACCCTTGTCGGTGGCCATCTTGGCCGATTCATTGTCGATGCGATTGGATTTGCGCACGCAGCCCCGGCTGCCTGTGCGATCTTCCGGATTGGAAGCCAGCCAGCTGCGGATCTTGCTGGCTTCATCGCGCATGCGTTCGATGCGTGCAGTGACCGTGTCCTCGCACACCTCGCGACCAGAGGCGTCGTTGGCGTGATGACGATCCAGCATTTGTTTGGCGGCATGCTCCAGCTTCCTGCCCCGGGCCAGAAACTCCGCCCGCGTACCCGAACGGTGCTTGGAGGCGTTCGAGGGCAGCTTCACCCCATCGATCGCAAACATCTCGCGGCCAATCAGACCTTCCTTGCCGAGAATGGCCAGCACCTGCGCAAACACCGCGGCAATGGCATCGCGTGAGCGGCTGACAAAATCGGCAATCGTGGTGAAGTGCGGCTTGGCATCGCCGGTCAGGGCAATGAACAGCACGTTGTCACGGCAGGCGCGTTCGATGCAACGCGAGCTGACCTGGCCTTGCGAATAGGCCAGCAACACGGTCTTGAGCAGTATCGATGGCGCATACGCCGTGGCACCGGTCGCGTCGTTGCGATAACGCGCATCAAACGCGGAAAGGTCCAGCTGATCGACCAGGTGATGCAGCGCATGGGCAAACGACCCCGGCACCAACTGCGCATCCAGATCCACCGGCAACAGCCGTGGACTCATGTCGATCACCTTGTATCGCGCCATGCCAGCACTCGCTTGTCAGAATGACGCTAGTCGAGCATGATCGGTGGAGTTTTCTACAGCTTCGTTAGGCGCTTCGTGGCAAGCCAACTATCGTCATCTCTCGCGGAAGCGTTGCTGTCGTACACCGGCCCGGAGCCGGAGCGTGTGCGAACCGCAATCGCGGCTCTAGCCAAAGACGACCTAGACCGGGTCAGGCACTTCTTAGCTCGCGCGAACGAGGACTATCGGGACGTTTTGTGGTGGGCGGAACTTGACGCGAAAGAGCAAGCGCAACTCGCGGCTCTACAGGGAATGACCGTGAACGAGAGGCTGTTCCAGCTTGGCTTGGTGTCAGAATTCGATGCTGCGGTTGCGCGAGGCGACGTGGAGGCCCTGAAGCAATTGCTCCGTCGCTGCCAACTTAGTGAAACCGACGTCATCGCGAACGCGACGGCAGCCCTTGGTCGCGCCTAACACCTCGTTGGAGCGGACGCGTGAGGGATAAAGTGCCAAGCTCAGACCGCGGTGTGCGCGCCGCTCAACTCAACCGTTAGGCCTTTCCTGGAGAGTCCTATGAAGTGCAAGGTACAAAAGCTTCTCTTTTGCGCCGCCATGCTCCTGACAGGCTCGTGTCTAGCAGCGGATCATGAGCTCGCGCCAATCGATGCGCTCAAATCATCTCCCGCAAACTTCACCTTGCTCTTGGAAAATGAGCACGTGAGGGTTCTGGAATACACGCTTCTCCCGGGACAGCAGGATCAATGGCACACGCACCCACCAAAGGTCTCTTATGTCTTGAGCGGCGGCAAGCTCGAAGTTCACTTGGAAGATGGGAACTCGTTTCTCGCAGATGAAAAGACTGGCGCAGCTGAATGGGCCGGAGTTCGCGGCAAGCACTACGTAAAGAATGTTGGCATCACGACCGTCCGCATCCTACTCGTCGAGGACAAGTCGGCCGCCAGGGAAACCGCCTTGCCTCCTGCATCACCTGCCAGCTAAGTTGCGTATGTCTCACATAGATAGGCGGGAAAGGCCTAACAATTCCTTGGGAGACTTCCCGTCAATAGCGGACGCATGATGCTTTTGCCCTGAGCCTTTGGGCCAATGCGGGTTGTGATGTTGTCCCTGTGGTGCGTGGTGCGCGTCAGTGCCTTGCGGTGTGCAACTGAAGTCAGACTGCATTTCCTTGGACGGTCTTGTTGCATCGGATGTGTTGATGCGGACCAGGGTAAAACCGCGCCCGGAGACCTCGCTCATTCAGCGGTGTCGCCGATGTTGCAGGGATCAGCTGCAACACGGAAGGACGGCCAGATTGTTAGTCAGGTTCGCTCCGGGTGGGTCCGACCCGTTGCTACCGCATCGCGCTGACGGTGAATCGAGACGTGTTCAGGTGGCTGGGTTGCTCCTGCGCTGCATGGGGTGGCGCGTGAACGCGGTGGGATCGTAGTCGACATCGTGCGCGAGCAAGGCCCAGAGTTGTCGGGCATGTTTGTTGGCAATCGCCACGAGGACCTTGCCAAACGGCAGCCGACAGGCCAGCGAACGAATCCACATTTGCTCGGGCGTGGACTTCTCTACGCTGACGGCTTTGGCGCGCTGCAGGCTGGAGCGGGCACCCTGGATCAGCAAGGTGCGCACATAAGCATCGCCACGGCAGCTGATCGGGCCCAGTCGGGTGACGCCGCCGGTGGAGTGCTGGCTCGGCACCAGTCCCAGCCAGGCGGCCATTTGCCGACCGTTCTTGAACTCCTGCGCCGAGCCGACGCTGGCCACCAGCGCATCGGCACTGAGCGCACCCACGCCAATGATCGAGCGCAGGCGCTGGCAACGTTCATCGGCCAGTGCGTGGGCCTGATTTGTGCTTCACAGGCATCCCTGCGTTTACCGATGGCATGCCAATGCGCGGTCATGTCCGCGAGCAATGCATTCAGGGATGCCGGCAGCTTCGCGTGATCGAGATCCGCCAGCGCCGCGCGCAAGGCGGCATCGGTATTGGGCACCACGTTGCCGAACTCGGCCAACAATCCCCGAATCCGGTTGCCCAGCGCTCGATGCTCCACCTTGTAGCCCTCGCGTGCCCGATGCCAGCACAAACGCAGCTGTTGATCGACCGACTTGATCGGGACAAAGCGCATGTTGCCTTGCCGTGCAGCCGTGGCAATGGCCTCGGCATCGGCACGGTCATTCTTGGTCTTGTTGGCCTTGCGAAACGGGGTGACGAATTGGGCTGCCATGATGCGCGGCTGCAAGCCGTATGCAATACAGCGCCGCGCCCAATGGTGTGCGCCTGAGCACGCTTCCGTGCCGATCAGGCAAGGTGGCAACGACGCGATTACTTCCAAGAACTCGCCTCGCGACACTCTGGGCCGGACCAGCGCCGCCTTGCCGGCGATGTCGACACCGTGCAACGCGAAGACGTTCTTTGCCAGATCAATGCCAAGCGTTGCGATGTTCATGTGGACTTCCCCTTCTTGGTGTGGTGATGAGAGATTGCACTTCCCATCGTGGCACTTCGTTGCCGAACACCGCCATTGCGCGGCACATCCGGGACGGGGAAGTCCCTTTCATTCGTTTGCCCTTTGTGGAAAGCGCTTGCGAAACCGGGAGTGATACTGTAGTGTCACTTCATGCGCACCGAACTCGTTACCACTCTCAAGCGTCAAGCCACTGAACTCCTGTCGGACATCGAGCGGGATAAAGAGCCCATCCTCATCACTCAGCATGGTTTGCCCAGCGCGTACCTGCTGGACGTCGAGACCTACGAGCTCATGGAACAGCGCATGGCAATCCTTGAGGGTATCGCCCGTGGGGAGCGGGCTATTGCCGAGGGCCGCGTTGCTTCTCATGCTCAAGCCAAGAAGCGCCTTGCCCGATGGCTGAAATAGTTTGGTCGGAGCCAGCGCTGGGGGACCTGGATGCCATCGCAGACTACATCGCACTCGAAAACCCTATCGCTGCATCCGCGCTCATCAAGCGCATCTTTGGTCACGTCGAGCAGCTGGCCGATCATCCGGAGAGTGGTAGCCGGCCGCAGGAGCTCGGGCGGTCGCGGTATCGCCAGATCGTCGAGCCGCCTTGTCGCGTGCTTTATCGCTACGACGGACACAAAGTCTTTGTTCTCTACGTCATGCGGTCGGAGCGGTTACTGCGTCGAGGGCGCCTCGCGTCACGTGAAAGGCGAGCAAAGGGCTAACAACTAGGTCAACCGGCCGCAAATCCCGCTACGCGGTCTTTGCGCCGGTTACCTCGGGCCTTAGACCGCTGAACCAAACTTTGGGGGAGCCGTGTCTACAGAAGCGCAACGCGCAGCCGATTCTTCCTATATTTAACAGTGGCATTCCTAGCCATTGCCATTGCTGGATTCTCAACGACACTTTTCATTCCGTTAGCTCGCGGTACATTTTCCGCTCCGCCCATCATCAAAATCCATGGTGCGCTGCTATTTGGCTGGTTGCTCTTCTTGATTGCACAGACGTCGCTCATTCAATCAAAAAACGTCATGACCCATCGCAAGATCGGCTGGTTCGGTGTTTTTTGTGCGTCGCAATCATCATTTCAGGAGTTCTTATTGGGGCGTTTGCCACTCGCAGAGACCTGGCGGTAGGCGGCGAGAGTTCGCTAATTGGCAGCTTCGTTAACACTGTTATTGAAATGATCTTGTTCGGCTCTTTAGTTGGATCCGCAATCTTCTATCGCCGCACCCCGAAACACACAAGCGGCTCTTGGTCGTCGCCACAATCTCCATCCTTGGCCCGGCATGGTTCAGATTTCGCCACTTCATGCCGTTTATTCCCAATCCATTTGTCACATTTTCGTACATCGCAGACTCTGTCTTGCTCATTCCAATTGCCCGCGACTGGATCACATTCAAGCGCGTACATCCCGTCTATATCTGGGCTGGCGGGGCCATCTTTCTCATTTACCGCCATAGAACCACTTGTCATGGAGAGCGGGCCGTGGTTGCGTTTGGGCCGTTGGCTACTAGGCATTTCAGCGGTCTAACAATTCGTGTATGGACTCCCCCGTCAACCCCCGGACGCGGTAGCTCGGCGCGGCGGTAGCCGCGTGCTTTTACTTCCTTCCCCTGCTGACGCTCTTGCCTCGATTCATGCAAGCGGTGCGGTTGCATTCGTGTCCCACGGGGATTTCCTTCGGTCATACTCGGCCTTGTGGTGGGCTTGGCCCTGGCCATCATCCAATCCGCGAACCTGGGCCATACGTTCAATCGGTCATGCTGACCAGAATTGTTATCGGCTTTTCAGGTTCGGGGACCGACACACCTGGATGAGTTGAAGCAGGCAACGGCAGAAGGATTGTGCATTCGTTGGTGATTCGGTGTCGGGTGATCGTGGGAATCAGGTGGCAGGTTCGGGACGCGGACTCACATGATCGGGATCGAAGCTGGCGCCGAGGTGTTCGGCAGCCCAGAGTCGTCGCACGGTCCCTTCGTCAGGCTCAGGACAGGCTTGTTGGCCAGCGCCACGGCAGCCTTGTTGTGCCCGATGCGCTCAGCGAGCGCCAGCGCCCAACTGCGGGTACGATTCGGGAAGTCTCTTTTTACTCGTTCAAGCCGACCTGCGGGGAGAAGCTTTCTATGAACCGAGCGATGCCGGCCGCAGGCCGCTTAACACGGCGTCAGGCCGCTCATGAAAATTTTCGGTAGCCAAGCACCGCATCTACTCGGGGAGCCACATGATGAACATCCTGCTGTGGGTTCTGCAAATTCTTGCCTCTGTCATATACGGGTCTTCTGGCGTCATGAAAGTCTTCATGTTCGAGAAGATCAGCCAGGATGTAGCTTCCTTTGGCGCCTTGCCGCGAGGAGCCTGGATGGCACTAGGCATCTTGGAGCTCATCTGTACTGTCGGGCTAATCGTTCCCGCCGTTTTTCACTGGCGCCCGCAGTTGATTGCCTTGGCGGCTATTTTGTTGGCCGCGGAAAGCCTCGTTTTCGTCTGGGTACACGTCAAGTACGGCGAGATGACGCCTGTTTTCATGAGCGCTGTACTTGGTCTTGTCATGGCTTTTGTCGCGTATGGCAGGTTAGTCCTTAAACCAATTATCTGACTAGCCACACCTCTAGGGAAGGTCTGAACCAGTATTGTCGCGAGCAAGCTCGCTCCCACCATTGCTTGATTTTGTGGGAGCGAGCTTGCTCGCGACGAATGAGCTCCGTACTTGTTCAGAGTTTCCCTAGATTCGGCGCGGTACAGCCTGACAATTCCTCAAGAGGCTTCCCGCCAAGGCGGGGTGAGTGATGCCGTTGCCCTGAGCCAGGATTCTGGTCTTCAATCCCGCGGCGGCGGCGGTGCGATGACGGTTCGATTGCCGTTGTGTTCGGGTCCGCTGACCACGCCATCACGTTCCATCTGTTCGATCAGGCGTGCGGCGCGGTTGTAGCCGATGCGCAGGTGGCGTTGCACACCGGAGATCGAGGCGCGCCGGGTCTCGGTGACGATGCGCACGGCCTTGTCGTACAGCACCGCATCCTCGCCACCTTCACTGTCTTCCGCTTCCTGAGGCAATCCGGTTTCGCTGATGATCTTGCCATCGGCCATGGTCTGCACTTCTTCCAGCACGCCGTCGATGTAATCGGGCTTGCCTTGCGCGCGCAGCCATTCGACCACCTTGTGCACTTCGTGATCATCGACGAAGGCGCCATGTACGCGCTCGGGCGTTGCGGTACCGGGCGGCAGGTAGAGCATGTCACCGTGACCGAGCAGGGTTTCCGCGCCGGACTGGTCGAGGATGGTGCGTGAGTCGATCTTGCTCGACACCTGGAAGGCAATGCGGGTCGGGATGTTGGCCTTGATCAAACCGGTGATCACGTCCACCGATGGTCTTTGCGTGGCCAGGATCAGGTGCACGCCCGCGGCGCGCGCCTTTTGCGCGAGGCGCGCAATCAGTTCCTCGACCTTCTTGCCGACGATCATCATCATGTCGGCGAACTCGTCGATGATGACCACGATGTACGGCAGGGTCTTCAGCGGTTCGGCCTTCATCGAGGGCTGCGAGGCATCCGGGCGGAACAGCGGATCGAGCAGCGGCTGGCCCTTGGCTTCCTCGTCGCGCACCTTTTTGTTGAAACCGGCCAGGTTGCGCACACCCACTGCGGCCATGAGCTTGTAGCGACGTTCCATTTCCGCCACGCACCAGCGCAAGGCGTTGGCGGCCTCCTTCATGTCGGTGACAACCGGCGCCAGCAGATGCGGAATGCCCTCGTACACGGAGAGCTCCAGCATCTTCGGATCAATCATGATCATGCGCACGTCGGACGCATTGGCCTTGTACAGAAGGCTCAGCACCATGGCATTGAGCGCCACCGATTTGCCCGAGCCGGTGGTACCGGCCACCAGCAGGTGCGGCATCTTGGCCAGATCAACCACCACCGGTGCACCGCCGATGTCCTTGCCCAGGGCCAGTGCCAGCGGTGACTTGATCTGGTCGTACCGGTCGGAGCGCAGGATCTCGGAGAGATAGACGATCTCGCGGTTGACGTTGGGGATTTCCAGGCCGATCACCGACTTGCCCGGGATCACATCGACCACGCGCACGCTGATCACCGAAAGGCCGCGCGCGATGTCCTTGTCCAGACTGGAAATCTGGCTGCCCTTGATACCGGGTGCAGGCTGCATTTCAAATCGCGTAATCACCGGCCCCGGATGCGCGCTGACCACCTGCGCCTCGATGCGGAAATCCTTCAGCTTGAATTCGACCTGACGCGACAAGGCATCCAGCGCTTCCTGCGAATAGCCGGAGACCTGTTGCTTGGGCTCATCGAGCAGGGCCAAGGGTGGCACTTCGCCTTCACTGGACGATCCGACAAACAGCGGAATCTGGGTTTCACGCCGGGCGCGCTCGCTCTTGCCGATCGGCGCCAGGGTCGGCTCGATCTTGAGCGGTTCGCGCTTGGACTGCTTGATGGTGTCGACCTTGCGCACCACCTCGCGCTCGACGCGCGCCTGCCGCGCCGCACTCCAATCCTCGGCGTGACGGAAGCGTTCGCGCAGCCAGGCGACGGCATTGATCAGGCTTCGTCCGATCAGGTCCATCAATTTGAACCAGGACAAGCCGGTGGCCAGGGTGATCGCAACCAGGAACAGCGCCAGCAGGAACAAGGTGGCGCCGAGAAAGCCGAACCCCTGCATCAGTGAATTGCCGATCAGCGCCCCGAGCACGCCGCCGGCCTTGGCAGGCAACTGCGTGGGTCCGGTGAAATGCAGGTGGGCAAGACCCGAGCCGGCCACGAAGAACGCAAGGCCGCCAACCAGGCGCAAGGCAGGTTCGATGGGCAGGCGCTCACCGTCCTCTCCTCCCTTGAGGACTATTGCACCCACCAGCAGGAGCAAGGCCGGAAACGCGTAAGCCAGGCCGCCGCAGAAATAGAACAGCAGGTCGGCCATGTAGGCGCCGATGGACCCGCCGAAATTCTGCACCTTGCCCTCGGCTCCGACATGGGACCAGCCGCCGTCGGCGGGGCTGTAGGTCCAAAGGCAGACGAACAGGTATACCGCCAACGGCAGCAGCAGGAGGAATCCCACCTCACGCAGGCGACGTTGCAGCCTGTCGTCGAGCGGGGCGGGTCTGGAGGGTTTGGATTCGCGCGCCACCTGTAGAACTTACCTTAATTCCTTGGCGCAAGCGATTGTTTTCAAATGACGCCTTCCAGTGCGGCGTGCACGATCCTGCCGGCATCCACGTTGATTCCACCCTTGAGCGGAGCGTAGTCGCGCCATCCCGGACCATTGGCCAGGCGTTGCACGTAGGGAAGGATCGCCGCGGAAATTGCCTGCGAAGACGTCTGCGGAACCGCACCCGGCATGTTGGTGACGGCAAAGTGGGTGACGCCATCGACCACGTAGGTCGGGTCCTTCCAGGTGGTTGGCTTGGACGTTTCGAAGCAGCCACCCTGGTCGATGGAGATGTCGGCCAGCACACTGCCGGGTTCCATGTCCTTGACCATGGCTGCGGTAACCACGCGCGGAGCACGTGCGCTCGGCACCAGCACAGCGCCCACGACGAGATCTGCCGTGCGCAGTTCGCGGGCCACGTATTCCTCGTACGGATACAAGGCGGTGACGTTGGTTCCCAGCGACATCATCTGCGCCAGGCGATCCTGGCGTTTGTCGAACACCACGACATTGGCGCCACCGGCGGCTGCCAGCATGGCCGAGTTTCCACCCGCTGCGCCCGCTCCCAGCACCACCACCTTGCCGCGCTCCGTCGATGGCAATCCACCGAGCAACTTGCCCTTGCCGCCACTGGGCTGATGCAGCAAGTGCGTACCGACCTGCACGGCGATGCGCCCGGCAATGATCGACATGGGTGCCAACAGGGGCAGCGAGCCATCCGCCTCCTCGACCGATTCAAAGGCAACACCGGTCAGGCCAATGTCGAGCAGGCTGCGGGTCAAGGCCGGCTCTGCCGCCAGATGCAGGTAACAGAACAGCAAGTGATCCTTGCGCAGTCGGGCAAGGTCACCGGCAATCGGTTCCTTGACCTTCACGATCAATTCACCGGTTGCGTACAGCGCGTCGGCGTCTGCGAGGACCTTGACGCCGTTGCGCACGAAATCGTCGTCGCTGAATCCGCTCTTGGTGCCAGCGCCGGACTGGATGAAGACCTCATGCCCACGGCGCACCAGATCGGCGCAGGCCGCAGGCACCAGCGCTACGCGCCCTTCGAGGGTCTTGGTTTCGGACGGAATACCGATGCGCATCAGGATCTCCAGTGTTGATCAAGGATCGCAGCGACAAAGTGCCACTGCGTAGACGGAAACTTGTCGGCACGCCAAGCCTGCGGAAGGCTTGATTCACGGCTCCGCGCACCCCATCCTGATGCGGCGATCACGCTGCGGATGCGCTGTCGCACCGGCAGGAATCAACGAATCGGAGAATGCGGCAACGCAGGACCCCGCACCTTTCACGCGGCGACTCGGAACACCCTGAAATCGCCAACATTGCAGGCCGGAAAAGCGGCCGGGATTATACATGACCACCCCAAAGCACACGCGTCTGCTCATCCTCGGAACCGGACCGGCCGGCTACTCGGCAGCCATCTACGCCGCGCGCGCCAATCTCAAGCCGGTCATGATCAGCGGTCTGGCCCAGGGCGGCCAACTGATGACCACCACGGATGTCGACAACTGGCCGGGTGATGCAGAAGGCTTGCAGGGTCCCGCGCTCATGCAGCGCATGCTGGAGCATGCCGAGCGCTTCAATACCGAAATCATCTTCGACCACATCCACAGTGCCGATCTCAAGCAGAAGCCATTCCGCCTGCAGGGAGACAACGGCGAGTACACCTGTGACGCGCTGATCATCGCCACCGGCGCCACCGCCATGTACCTGGGTCTCGAATCCGAGAACCGTTTCAAGGGCCAGGGCGTTTCCGCCTGCGCGACCTGCGACGGGTTCTTTTTCCGCGGCCAGGAAGTCGCCGTGATCGGCGGCGGCAACACCGCGGTCGAAGAGGCGCTGTACCTGGCCAACATCGCCAGCAAGGTCACCCTGGTGCACCGCCGCGACAAGCTGCGTGCCGAGAAGATCCTGCAGGACAAGCTGTTCGAGAAGCAGGCGGCGGGCAAGATTGAAATCGTCTGGAACCACACCGTCGATGAAGTGCTCGGCGACGCCAGTGGCGTGAATGGCGTTCGCATCAAGAGCATGCAGGATGACAGCACCCGCGACATTCCCGTTTCCGGCATGTTCGTGGCGATCGGCCACACGCCGAATACCGGCATCTTTGATGGCCAGCTCGAGATGCGCAATGGCTATATCTCGATTCGTACCGGGCTGGAAGGCAATGCAACGGCCACCAGCGTTGCCGGCGTGTTCGCCGCCGGCGATGTCGCCGACCAGGTCTATCGCCAGGCCATCACCTCGGCAGGCTTCGGCTGTATGGCGGCGCTGGATGCCGAGAAATATCTCGACAAGCTCGGCCTCGCCGGCTGAGCCTGGGTCATCTATGGAGGCGCGCGTGCGGCCCCAAGCAGTCATCTGCCCGATGATGCCCCGCGTCAGATCGTGGACCTGAATCGGCAAACCCTGGAAGCCCGCCTACACGGTGGTTTCGGCGAAATCGACCCGGCGACCTGGGACGCGCTGGTCGCCAGCGACCATCCATTCCTTGCCCACGCCTTCCTGCACGGCCTTGAGCAGCATGGCTGCATCCGCAAGGAACTTGGCTGGCAATCGTGCCCGCTTGGACTCTATCGCAACGGCAGATTGCTGGCTGCCGCTCCGCTGTATCTCAAGGACAACTCGCACGGCGAGTTTGTCTTTGATTGGGCCTGGGCCAGCAGTTACGCACGCCTGGGCATGGACTACTACCCGAAGCTGCTGGCCGCCGTGCCCTACTCGCCGGTCAGTGGTCCTCGCCTGCTCGCAGGCCATTCCGATGACGCGCACGCCTTGCGCCAGACCCTGGTCGAGACCATCGAGCGTTGCACGGGACATCTGCAACTGTCTTCGGCACACCTCAACTTCGTCAGCGAATCCGACACCGCCGCGCTCGCCGGCTCACACTGGCTGCCGCGCTTCGACTGGCAATTTTTCTGGCGCAATCGCGGCTGGTCCAGCTTCGATGATTTTCTCGGCGCGCTGCGCCCGAAAAAGCGCAAGAACATCGCCCAGGAGCGCGCCCAGGTGCGCGCAGCCGGCGTGCAGTGCGAAGTGCGCCACGGCGATGAAATGGAGGCCGAGGACTGGCAGGCGTTGCATGATCTCTACCGCGCAACCTTCGAGATGCACGGCAATCATCCGGCCCTGAGTGAAGCCTTTTTCCGCCATCTGGGCCAACACATGCCGCGCCAGGTGGTCGTCGTGCTGTGCCGCAAGGCCGGGACCATCGTTGCCATCGCGTTCTTCCTGCGCAGTGTGGAAGCCCTGTACGGTCGCTACTGGGGCGCACGCGAACATGTGCCCGGCCTGCACTTCGAGGCTTGCTACTACCAGGGCATCGACTACTGCATCCGTCATGGCCTGCAGCGTTTTGAACCCGGCGCACAGGGCGAACACAAGATCGCCCGCGGCTTTCTTCCGGAGCCCACCCGTTCCTACCATCGCATCCTGGATTCCCGTTTCTCGGACGCCATTGCCGACGCCCTTGAGCGCGAAGCCCGCGCGTTGCGCATCTATCGCGCCGAGCTCATGTCACACAATCCCTACCGGGATGCGATGTCATGATTCGCCTGCCCCAACTGGACGTGGACAGCCTGGATTTTCCGCCGTTGGAAAGCGCATGTCGGCAACCGGATGGACTGCTGGCGTTCGGCGGCGACCTGCGACCGGATCGCCTGCTTGCGGCCTATGCCCGAGGCATTTTTCCCTGGTATTCGGCTGGACAGCCCATCCTTTGGTGGTCGCCGGATCCGCGCATGGTGCTGGCCACGAACAAGCCCCACGTACCCCGCCGCCTGCAACGCTGGCTCAAGACCTGCACCTGGTCGATCCATGCGGATGATGCATTTGCCGAAGTCGTGCGCGCCTGCGCACAACCGCGCCACCGCGGCGACGGCACGTGGATCACCGCGGAAATGTTCTCGGCGTACTGTCACCTGCACGAACTTGGCCACGCGCATTCGCTGGAAGTCCGTGACCGTGGCGAGCTGGTCGGTGGCATTTACGGCGTTGCCATCGGCCGCATGTTCTTTGGCGAATCCATGTTCAGCCGGCGCGACCATGCTTCCAAGCTGGCCCTGCTCGCGCTCTGCCGTGGCCTTGCCACCGTCGGCTTCCCGCTGCTCGATGCACAGGTCAGCTCCAATCATCTGCGCAGCCTGGGCGGCCACGAGCTGCCGCGAAACGCGTTCTGCGCCCAGGTTGCGGATCTCGCGCAGCGCCCGCCATGGCGCGGAAACTGGGCCGGGCATTTCAATGCAATCAAGCCGCTTGACCTGATTCCAGTGCGGAATGACGGCGCTTCGGATTCGCCGGCATCAGGCTGAAACATCCCTGCAATCCGGTTTGCGCAAGGACGACGTCAAGGCCAATCACGACCGGATTCACATGCGCGGACGCCTGATCGTGTAGAATCCCGCGCCTTCGCGGCCCCTCCGAGCCCGAGTTGCTGGGAAAAATGTCCAAAGACGATGTCATCGAAATGGAAGGCGCGGTCCTGGAGACCCTGCCCAACACCATGTTCCGGGTAAAACTGGAGAATGGGCATGTGGTCACCGCCCACATTTCCGGGCGCATGCGCAAGAACTACATCCGCATCCTCACCGGCGACAAGGTCAAGGTCGAGATGACTCCCTACGACCTCACCAAGGGCCGCATCACCTACCGCATGAAATGATGATGGTGCGCCGTATCCCTGCCCTGCTGGCGCTGGTCCTGGTTGTCGGCAGCGCCGCCGCATCAAGCACGGTCTACAAGTGGAAGGACGCCAACGGCGGCCTGCACTTCACCGATACGCCACCTCCTGCCGGTGCCACCCTGATCAGTGGCCCCAAAGTTACCCGCCCGACATCAGGCGCAACGCCGCAACCCGATTGCCGCACCGACATTTCGGCTGAGGACTGTGCGCAGGCGCGTGCCGCGCTTGAGAGCGACGCGGAAACGCTCGGGTCCGAAGTGAAGGCCGAAGACCCGGCCACCGATGATGCCTACGTACGCCGGGCAAACCAGTTGCGCGCCGAGGACTGCGAAATGCTGCGCCAGGGCAAGGCCGCGATCGAGAAACGCATGAGCGGCGAGTCGACGGAAATCCTCACCGACGAAGAACGCGCAGCCCAACCCGAGCAGTTGGCCGATATCGAGCGCAGGCTGAGCGGGAATTGCCAATAGGGCAAACTCGCCCCAGCCACCCGTTGCTGCGCATCGCCCCGCTCATCCAAAACCAACGCCACACCCGTACAAACCTGCAGGAGCCCGTTCACGGGCGATGACCTGCGCTCTGGTCTGCAAAATCGCCCCGAAACAGGGACAAGCCCCCAAAAGGGGATAAACGCCTGAAGCCTGTCCTGAGCCCGACGAAGGGGCGTTTATCCCCTTTTGGGGGTTCCTGCAGGAGCGTTGCCACCCTCAACGCTGTAGGAGGCCATTCATGGCCGTCCTGCAATCCTGAAGAAAAGCGTCGCGACTGAAGTCGCTCCCACAAAGGCAATTCAGACGAACAATCAGCGAACCGGCTACTCCACCACCACCGGCAACTTCTCGGCGGCCTCGGTTTCAACCTTCAGCGCATCTTCGCGTATGGTCAGACGCACCTTGCCGCCATCGACCAGCTTGCCGAACAACAGCTCCTCGGCCAAAGCGCGCTTGACGTTGTCCTGGATCACCCGCGCCATGGGGCGAGCACCCATCTGCGGATCGAATCCGTTTTCCGCCAGCCAGCGCCGTGCCGCCGCATCCACGTCGAGCGAAACGTGCTTCTCCTGCAGCTGGGTTTCCAGCTCGATAAGGAACTTGTCGACGACGCGCAGGATGTGGTCGAAATCCAGCGCACCGAATTGCACGATGGCATCCAGACGGTTGCGGAACTCCGGGGTGAACGCCTTGCGCAGGATCTCCATCGCATCCGACGCATGGTTCTGCTCGACAAAGCCGATCGTGCGCCTTGCCGCGGCCTGGGCTCCGGCATTGGTGGTCATCACCACGATCACGTTGCGGAAATTCGCTTCACGACCGTTGGTATCGGTCAGCACGCCGCGATCCATGATCTGCAACAGCACGTTGTAGACATCCGGATGGGCTTTCTCGATCTCGTCCAGCAGCAGCACGCAATGCGGATGCTTGACGATTTGCTCGGTGAGCAGGCCGCCCTGGTCAAAGCCCACGTAACCCGGAGGCGCACCGATCAGGCGCGACACGGAATGCGCTTCCATGTATTCGGACATGTCGAAACGCACCAGCTCGACCCCCAGTTGCAAGGCAAGCTGGCGGGTGACTTCGGTCTTGCCGACGCCGGTCGGCCCGGCGAACAGGAAGTTGCCAATCGGCCGGTTGGGGGCACCCAGTCCCGAGCGCGCCATCTTGATCGCGCTGGTCAGGATTTCGATCGCCGAGTCCTGGCCGAACACGACCATCTTGAGGTTGCGTTCGAGGTTGCGCAGTACATCGCGATCCGAAGCCGACACCTGCTTGGGTGGAATGCGTGCCATGCGTGCCACGATGTATTCGATCTCAGGCACGTCCACCTTGCCATTGCGCTGGTCTTCCGGCAGCAGGCGCTGGCGTGCACCCGCCTCGTCGATCACGTCGATGGCCTTGTCCGGCAGCAAGCGGTCGGAAATGTGCTTGACCGACAAATCGACGGCCGCCTTCAGCGCATCGCCGGTGTACTCGATGTTGTGGTGCTCCTCGAACCGGGACTTGAGGCCCTTGAGGATCTCGATGCTGTCGGCAACGCTCGGCTCGACCACGTCGATTTTCTGGAAGCGACGCGCCAACGCGCGGTCCTTCTCGAACACGCCACGGTATTCCTGGAACGTGGTTGATCCGATGCAGCGCATTTCACCCGAAGCCAGCATGGGCTTGATCAGGTTGGAGGCGTCCATGGTGCCGCCCGAGGCCGAGCCGGCGCCGATGATGGTGTGGATCTCGTCGATGAACAGGATCGCGCCCGGCTCCTTGCGCAGCTGGGCAATCACCGACTTGAGGCGCTTTTCGAAATCACCACGGTACTTGGTGCCGGCAACCAGCGCGCCCAGGTCGAGCGCGTAGATGGTGGCATCCTTGAGCACGTCCGGAACCTGCCCTTCAACGATGCGTTTGGCCAAGCCTTCGGCCAGCGCGGTCTTGCCGACGCCAGCCTCGCCGACGTAGAGCGGGTTGTTCTTGCGCCTGCGGCACAGCACCTGGATGGTGCGCTCGACTTCCAGCTCGCGACCGATCAACGGGTCGATCTTGCCCTGGCGCGCGAGCTCGTTGAGGTTGTTTGCAAACTCGCCCAGCGGATTGCCGCGACCTTCCTCACCGGCCTCGCCTTCTCGGGCACCGGCTTCCGGGCCGGCCGCACCGGGAGCCGAAGTTTCATCGCCCAGCTTGGCGATTCCATGGGAAAGGAAATTGACCACATCCAGCCGGTTCACGTCCTGCTGGCTCAGGAAGTAGACGGCATGCGAATCCTTCTCGCCGAAAATGGCAACCAGCACGTTGGCGCCGGTCACTTCCTTGCGACCAGACGACTGCACATGGTAGACCGCGCGTTGCAACACGCGCTGGAAGCCCAGGGTGGGCTGAGTGTCGCGCTCATCTTCGGCAGGCAGCACCGGCACCGTCTCGGCAATGATCGAACGCAGGTCGCGTCCCAGCTTGCCGATGTCGGCGCTGCAGGCGCGCAACACCTGCGTGGCCGAGGGATTTTCAAGCAGGGCAAGCAACAGGTGCTCGACGGTCATGAATTCATGCCGCTGCTCGCGTGCCTGCTTGTAGCACTGGCCAATGGTGAGTTCGAGATCCTTGCTGAACATCCGCTTTGCCTCTCTGGATGACTGATGCGTCGGATATATGGGACCGCTCAGGATTTTTCCATGGTGCACAACAGGGGATGTTGGTGCGTCCTCGAGAATTCGTTGACCTGGGTGACCTTGGTTTCCGCAATCTCCCTCGTATATACGCCACAAACGCCCTTTCCGCGCGTGTGTACGTGCAACATGATCTGCGTGGCGCGCTCCCGGTCCATGGTGAAGAAAGTCTCCAGCACGATGACGACAAAATCCATGGGCGTGAAGTCGTCATTGAGGATGACCACCTGGTACATCGGCGGCTTGGCTACCTGGGGCGGCGCCACCTCGACCGCAAGGCCGTGGCTGTGCTCGTTGTCCTGGTTTGATTGCGATGACATGTGCTCAATCGGAATGCTGCATTCGCTTGCAGTATAGGTTCCGCTGCGCCGCGATCAAGTGATAAACAATGGCACGGGAACTCCGGCGATCTCCTGTAAACTGCCGGCCATGAACGTTGACCGGACTGCCGCACCGCTGATTTCATCGGAAATCGATGTCTGGCGCCCGCGCGTGACCGTTGCCACCGTGGTGCCGCGCGACGGCAGCTTCCTTCTTGTCGAGGAAAGCGTCCACGGCAAACGCGTCATCAACCAGCCGGCCGGCCACCTGGAACCCGGGGAAAGCCTGCAACAGGCCGCCATTCGCGAGACCCTGGAGGAAACCGGCTGGCACATCGAACTGGATTGCCTGATCGGCGTCCAGCAGTGGACCAGCACCGCGTCGGGAAGCCAGTTCGTCCGCTTCACCTTTGCCGCGAGGCCTCTGCGCCACGACCCCTTGCTGACCCTCGACGAAGGCATCATCGGCACGTTGTGGCTGGGGCGTGAGCAGATCCAGGCATTGGCCGAACGCCTGCGCAGTCCGCTGGTGCTGGACAGCATCGACCAATGGATCGACGGTCGCCGCCTGCCTCTCGACAGCGTTCGCCAGCTGGCTCCCGGCACACCGGCGATCTGAACGCCATGCCGCTCGGCCTGACCATGGTGGGCGTATCCGGTGGCGTGGATTCCTCGGTGGCCGCATTGCTTTTGTCGCGCGGGTCAAATCCGCTTGCCGGCATGTTCATGCAGAACTGGGAAGAAGACGAGCGCCTTGGCCCCTGTCGCGCGGACGAGGATCGCCGCGATGCCGTTGCCGTTTGCGCGCGCCTGGGCATCCCGTTTCATGCCCGCAATTTTGCGCGCGAGTACTGGGACCAGGTGTTCGAGCACTTCATCGCGGAGTACCGCGCGGGCCGCACGCCCAACCCCGACGTGCTGTGCAATCGCGAAATCAAGTTCAAGACCTTTCTCGATCACGCGCGCGCGCTGGGTGCCGAACGCATCGCCACCGGCCACTATGCGCGCATCGAGTGTCGCGATGGCCAATGGCTGTTGCTGCGCGCCCTGGATTCCAACAAGGACCAGAGCTACTTCCTGCACGCGCTCGGCCAGCGACAACTGGCGGCAACCGTGTTTCCTTTGGGCAACATGCTCAAGCCAGAGGTGCGCCGGCTCGCGCTTGAGGCCGACCTGCCCACCCATGCAAAGAAGGATTCCACCGGAATCTGTTTCATCGGCGAGCGCGACATCCGCGACTTCCTCGGACGCTACATTCCGGCCCGTGCCGGCGAAATCCACACGCCGGACGGACAGCGCATCGGCGAGCACCCGGGATGCTGGTACTTCACGCTTGGCCAGCGCGGAGGCCTGGGCATCGGCGGCCGGCGCGATTCCAACGGCGAGCCCTGGTATGTGGTTGGCAAGGATGTATCACGAAACATCGTGTACGCGGTGCAGGGCCAGGCCAGCCAGTGGCTGCAATCCCATGCGCTGGTTGCCAGTCGGATCAACTGGATCACCGGCACGCCGCCTGCCCGGGAATTTCGTTGTACGGCGATGATCCGCTACCGGCAGGAGCCGCAGGCGTGCACGGTCACGCTGGTCGGCAACGAGGCAAACGTCCAGTTCGACCAGGCGCAGCGGGCAGTCAGCCCCGGACAGTCCGCCGTCTTTTACCAGGGTGAGATTTGCCTGGGCGGAGGCGTCATCGAATCCAGCGACGCGCCGTTTGGCCGCGTCGACGCCAACATGGCGGTTGCAGCACAGGCAATGGAGGCGAGCCATGCGTGAATCCCGCGTGATCGCGCTTTCCGGCGTGTTCCAGGCCGCCACACTGGTTCACAGCCTGGCACGGGAAGGCCGTTGCGACATGGCCGCAGCCGAATCCAGCCTGGCCAGCATTTTCCGCATCGACAGCGACAGCGCCGCCGAAGTGTTTGGCGGCTTGTCCGGAATCCGCCTCGGCATGGAGGTACTGGTTTCCAGCCTCGACAGCAACCAGCGCGTACCTGCGGTTTCCCGGCTGGTGATTGGTCTCATGCGCCTGGAACGCAAGCTCGCTTCCCGCGCCGACATGCGCGACCAGCTGCGCCAGGGCATCGAAGCCATCCAGCGCCAGGTGGATCACCTCGGCCTTACCCACGCCACCGTGCAATCGCGTCTGGCCGAGTTGTACAGCCACACGCTATCGAGACTGCGTCCACGCATCATGGTGCACGGCAATCCCGCACAGTTGGCCGATCCGGCGCGCGTGGAACAGATCCGATCCATGCTGCTGGCCGGCATTCGCGCCGCCGTGCTTTGGCGCCAGGTCGGCGGCAGCCAGTGGCGACTGATCCTGCGCCGCAACGAGTACGCCATGCTGGCGCGCGGATTGCTGGCGCGCAGCACGCTGGACCGGGGCTGACAAGCTGCCGGGAAGCACCTGTGTTGGCATCCAAGCTCGTAGAGCCGAGCTTGCTCGGCTGGGTGTCCATCGTTGTCTTCGATGTTGACGCGAGCGGAGCAAGCTCCGCTCTACGGGGAACGCGCAAATCCGCAGGCGATTACCGTGCCGAGCTTGCTCGGCTGGATGTCCGACGTTGTCTCTGAATTTGTCGCGAGCGGAGCAAGCTCCGCTCTACCGGGAGCGCGCAATTCCGCAAGCGAATGCCGTACCGAGCCTTCTCGGCTGCTTGTTATTTCGGCGCAGTGATGCGGATCGAATCGTCGTAACGGATGGTCTGCACCACGTGGGTCTTGCGCCCCTTGGCTTCGCCGTCGCTTTCGCTCCGCACGATTCGGCCCGCCTCATCGAGATACGCGGTCACATGCGAATTGACCGTGATGCCCATGATGGTGGTGCTCAGGTCGTAACTGATTGCGCGCAGTTCGGCACCATCCACGGCTTTCATGCCCTCATCCTTGATGTTGCGCGTGCCCGAGCGGACCTCGTTGATGGTCATCGGCAACAGGGCCTTGAACATTGCGCTCATGTCGATTGGCGGCTGCATCCAGTCGCCATCTCCGGAACGCATCCAGGTTCCTTCCGGAAGGATCACGAAAGAAACCTGGTCGTTTGATACGCGAATGCGGTCAAGCGTGTCGAACTCGGTTTGGGTTCGCGTCTGCCTGCCCTTTTCATCACGCGAGAGCGTTTCGGTGGCGCACCGAGAACCGAGCATGGTTTGGTAGGCACTGAACAATGCCTGCTCCACGCTGGTATCCGCAGAAACCTGCAGCGGATATGAACCCATGGCCAGCATGCCGGCCAGCACCATCATTCCGAACATTCGACGCATGCGACACTCTCCAGGTTGGCAAGAGCCTATCCTGCCGATCCGCAGCCACTTCTGCAAACCGCCGAGTCCCGGCAAAACGGGCGCACGGCATGACAGGCGCGCCACTTGATCAGCGTTGCCTTAAACTATGCACCGCTTTCCACAGGCAACAATCCCTCGAAGCCTGAAGTTCCCACCCACCCACAAAGCTGCCAGGACGTGCGATCCAGTCGGTAAACCGCTGGCTGACGCGTCATGGTCAAGGCGACTTTCCCCTTGCGGAGCCCGTCATGATTTTTGAAACCCTCGCGACCACCGGCCATGAAGAAGTGGTTTTCTGCCACAACAAGGATGCCGGCCTGAAGGCCATCATCGCCATCCACAACACCGTGCTCGGACCTTCCCTTGGTGGCCTGCGCATGTGGCCGTACAAGAGCGAGCAGGAGGCGATCGACGATGTGCTGCGCCTGTCGCGTGGCATGACCTACAAGAATGCGGTGGCGGGACTCAATCTCGGCGGCGGCAAGGCCGTCATCATCGGCGACCCGGCCCGCGACAAGTCCGAAGCCCTGTTCCGCGCCTTCGGCCGATTCGTCAACTCCCTGAACGGGCGATACATCACGGCCGAAGACGTCGGCATCGATGTCAACGACATGGAATGGGTGTTTCGCGAGACATCCTTCGTGACCGGCGTGCACCAGGTCCACGGCGGCTCGGGTGATCCGTCGCCATTCACCGCGTTTGGCGCCATGCAGGGCCTGCTGGCCACGCTTCATGCATGTTACGGCAACGAGGATGTCGGCAAGTACCGCTACGCGGTGCAGGGTGCCGGCCATGTCGGCATGGAGTTCATCAAGCTCCTGCGCGAGCACGATGCCAAGGTTTATGTCACCGACATCAACAAGGAACTCGTGCAACGCGCCGTGGATGAATACGGCTGCACCGCCGTGGGCCTGGACGAAATCTACGATACCGACGCCGAGGTCTACAGCCCGTGCGCACTGGGCGGCACGGTCAACGAGCAGACCCTGAAGCGGCTCAAGTGCAAGGTCATCTGTGGCGCAGCCAACAACCAGCTGGCCAACAACGAGATTGGCGATGAAGTGTCCAGGCGCGGCATCTTCTACGCCCCGGACTATGCGGTGAATGCCGGCGGCGTGATGAACATTTCCCTGGAGATCGATGGCTACAACCGCGAACGCGCGATGCGCATGATGCGCACCATCTATCACAACGTCAGCCGCATCTTTGAAATCGCCAAGCGTGACGGAATTCCGACCTACCTCGCTGCTGATCGGCTGGCTGAGGAGCGCATTTCCACGATCGGCAAGCTGCGCCTGCCACACCTTGGCGTTTCCGCTCCCAGCTTCCAGGGCCGCCGCGGAAGCTGACCTTCCGCATCGCATCCTGATTCCACGCAATTTCCTGCCAACCCGCAACCGATGAGTCCGCGCCATGCAGCCATTCAGACTTGATGACGACCTCGCCGCGCTTCGCGAAGCCGTGCAGACGTTTGCGGACAAGGAAATTGCGCCGCGAGCCGACCTGATCGACCGCGACAACCAGTTCCCCGCGGACCTGTGGCACAAGCTGGGTGACCTTGGCCTGCTCGGCATCACCGTGCCCGAGGAATTCGGCGGTTCTGGCCTCGGCTATCTCGCCCATGTGATTGCCCTTGAGGAAATCTCGCGCGCTTCCGGTTCGGTCGGCCTTTCCTATGGCGCGCACTCGAACC
This sequence comes from Dokdonella sp., assembly GCA_016712865.1. Taxonomy (GTDB): domain Bacteria; phylum Pseudomonadota; class Gammaproteobacteria; order Xanthomonadales; family Rhodanobacteraceae; genus Dokdonella. The sequence continues at coordinate 1,320,092 of JADJQH010000008.1, read as the reverse complement.
TGTGCGTGCAGAACCTGAGCAACAACGGCAGCGACGAACAACGTCGCAAGTACCTGCCGAAGCTGTGCAGCGGCGAATGGGTTGGTGCCCTGGCCATGTCCGAACCGGGCGCCGGTTCCGATGTGGTGGGTTCGATGACCTGCAAGGCGGAATTGAAGGGCGATGTCTGGGTCGCCAACGGCTCGAAGATGTGGATCACCAACGGACCCGATGCCGATGTCCTGCTGGTCTACATGCGTACCGCGCCACGGCCGGCTGGTTCGCGCTGCATGACCGCGTTCATCGTTGAAAAGGGAATGAAGGGTTTCTCCACGGCGCAGAAACTCGACAAGCTCGGCATGCGCGGATCCAACACCTGCGAGCTGGTGTTCGAGAATTGCGAGATCCCCACGCAGAACGTCGTCGGCCAGGTCAATGAAGGCGTGCGCGTGCTCATGAGTGGCCTCGACACCGAACGCCTGGTGCTGTCCGGCGGGCCAATCGGCCTCATGCAGGCCGCCATCGACATTGCCCTGCCCTATGCGCGCGAGCGCAAGCAATTCAATGCTCCCATCGGCACCTTCGGCATCATGCAGGCCAAGATTGCCGACATGTATACCGCCCTGCAGTCCTCGCGTGCCTACGCCTACATGGTGGCGAGGGATTTCGACCAGAACGTGCGTTCGCGCATCGACCCGGCGGCCTGCCTGCTCAATGCCTCGCAAAGCGCGGTTCGAGTCACCCTGGAAGCCATCCAGACCCTGGGCGGCAATGGCTACATCAATGAGTACGCGACCGGACGCCTGTTGCGCGATGCCAAGCTCTACGAGATCGGAGCCGGCACCAATGAGATCCGGCGCATGCTGATCGGGCGGGAACTGTTCCACGGCAAGACCTGAGATCACCGCTCGCCACCACCGTGCCATTTGGGAAACTCCGCTCCAGGCCGGCCTGATTTTCAAATTTTTGTTACACGCCCCCGATTCCACCACCCGCCAATGGCAGCGGGTGGCAATAGCCCGTTGCAGGAGTAGACTGGCCGCAACCGCAGCCGGGGGGATGCATGGGGCTGATAGACGACAGCCTGGAATTCGTATCGGAGTCCGAAGGGACCCCGCCTTGGAAAGTGCTGGTCGTTGACGACGAGCCAGAGATCCACCAGGTCACCCGCCTCGTCCTCGGCAACTTCCGATTCGCCGACCGCCCCCTGCAACTGATCAGCGCCTATTCGAGCAGCGAGGCCGAAGCATTGCTGCGCGAGCACGCGGACACGGCCGTGATGCTGCTTGATGTCGTCATGGAAACCGACCAGGCCGGACTCGACCTGGTACGCATTGTTCGCGAGCGCCTCAAGAACCAGTTCGTTCGCATCGTGCTGCGCACCGGCCAGCCAGGACAGGCGCCGGAACACGAGGTTGTCGCTGCCTACGACATCAACGACTACAAGGAAAAAACCGAACTCACCGCGCAGAAGCTTTCCACCACGATGTACTCGGCACTGCGCGCCTACCGCGACATGCGCACCATCGATGCCAGCCGCCGTGGCCTCGAGGTGGTTATCCGCGCCTCCACCGAGGTGTTTGCCCACCACCAGCCACAGCGTTTTGCCTCGCTGGTGCTTGGCAAGATCACCGAGTTGCTCGGCGTGGAAGGGGGCGCCGCCTGCTTTCGCATCTCGCACCCGAACGGGAAGCTCCCCGACCATTTCCAGGTTGTAGCGGCCAGCGGCGAATTCACGCGCTATCTCAAGCGCGATGCCGAAGGCGCGCTGCCTGCGCACATGGTGCAATCCCTGCACAACGCATTCAGCCAGAAAAAGCACGTATTCCGCGATGACCACTACGTGCTGCATTTCATGGACAGCGACGAGACGGAGGCCCTGCTGTACGTCGGTGAAGCACACCAGTTGGACGAACATTCGCATCGCCTCATGCAGGTGTTTTGCAGCAATGTCGCCATCGCCTATGAAAACCTGCACCTGAACCAGGAGCTGTTCGACAGCCAGTTGGACATGGTCTACCTGCTTGCCGGTGCTGCCGAGTCACGCTCGCGGGAAACCGCCAATCATGTGCGGCGCGTCGGCATACTGGCGCAGATGCTCGGCCAGTTGCATGGCCTTGATGAAGCCACCTGTGAAATGCTCCAGCTGGCCGCACCCTTGCACGACATCGGCAAGATCGGCATTCCTGACGCCATCCTCAACAAGCCCGGCCCGCATACACCGGAAGAAATGGTCGTCATGCGCACGCACGCCGAACTTGGGGCAAAGCTGCTTTCCGGCACCCGGCGCCCGGTATTCCAGTTGGCCGCCGTGATTGCGCAGACCCACCACGAGAATTTTGATGGAACGGGCTATCCGGCGGCCCTTGCCGGCGAGCAGATTCCGATAGCCGGACGCATCACCGCACTGGCGGATGTCGTGGATGCCCTGGGCAGTCGCCGCTGCTACAAGGAACCCTGGAGCGACGAAGCGATCCGCAAATTCGTTGTTGACCAGCGCGGACTCAAGTTCGACCCGGCTTTGGTCGACTTGCTGACGATCAATTGGGGCCGGCTGACTGCCTTGCGCCAGCAATTGCCGGACGACTGAGGCAATCCAGGGGCTTCATGGGATACAAGGCCACGACTCGTGCCTGCCCGTTACGAGGTCTTCGCAGAGCCTGCATTTTTCGGAGCCTTGAAGCGGATGCACAGATTGATGCCTTTGCCCGGGGCGCTGTCGACCACGATGGTTCCGCCCAGCCCCTTGGTGACCAGGTTGTAGACAATGTGCATGCCAAGCCCCGAGCCGCCCGAGCCACGGCGGGTGGTGAAGAAGGGATCGAACATGCGCGAGCAGGTCGGTTCATCCATGCCAACCCCGTTGTCGCGGTATTCAATGACGGCATGCTCACCATCGCGCGACACATGGATATCGATTGCACCCGCCCTGCCATCCGCAAATCCGTGAATGATCGAGTTCATCACCAGGTTCGAGATCACCTGGTACAGGGCCCCGGGTGCGGTATTGCAAACAACCGGCTCCGCCGCATGCACGGTGATCTGATGAGGAATCCGCTTCAACGCAGGCCCGAGAGTCACCAGAATCTCGTTGATGCAGACTTCAAGGTCGACCACCCGCCGGGCTTCGTCGGTCTGATCAACTGCAACCTGCTTGAAACTCCTTACCAATTGCGCGGCACGCTGCAGATTGCGCAGGATCAGCCTGGAACTTTCCAGTGATGCCTGTTCAAAGCGCTGCAGGTCGGATCGCTTCAGTTCACCGCTCTCGGTGAGCCTGGAAATGCGCGTCGCCTCTTCCTCCAGGTGGGAGGCCGCAGTCACGCTGATGCCAATGGGCGTGTTGATTTCGTGTGCAACGCCGGCAACCAGACCGCCCAGCGAAGCCAGGCGTTCTGCTTCGACCAGTTGGCCCTGGGTATGGGTCAGGCGATCAAGGGTTTCCTTGAGTTCACTATTTGCCACGCTCAGGTCCGCAGTTCGACGTTCGACCCGCGATTCCAGCTCGTCATTCAGTTTCCGCAGCGCCGCTTCGGCGGACTTCAAGGCGCTGATGTCATGCGTCGTCCCCACCATGCGCAACGCGCGACCCTCCGCATCTCGATCCACCACGCGACCGCGGGTGAGCACCCATGCCCAATGACCCTGGGCATCCGGGGTCCGGTAGCTTGACTCGAATACCGGCGACGCCCCGGTGAGGTGGGAGCGAATCGCGGCGTTGAAGGCAGGCAGGTCGTCGGAATGGATGTACGGTCGATAGTCATCCAGGAAATCGCCGACCCGTTCCGTGGTCACCGCGAGCGATGCCAGCTTGTTCTCCCGGTGCAGGTGTCCGGACTTGATATCCACGTCCCACAACTCGCCACCACTGCCCCAAAGCGACAATTTCAGGCGTTCCTCGCTCTCGCGAATGGCCAGGGCAGCCAGATTGCGCCTTCGCCACCCGGCACGTACGCGCCAACCCACCAGCAAGGCAAGCAGGATCGCAGCGGCCAGATAGGCCAGGCCCGCCAGCGGCGACTTCCATGGAGAGGGCTGCACGCGAACATCCAGCACGGTTTCCTCGCCGAATTCGACATTGCCCTCGTAACGCGCCCGCAAGCGCAATCGGTACGATCCGCTGGGCAAGTCGGTGTAGGTGGCTATGCGACGCGATGCCGGTGTTTCGATCCAGTTGGAATCGTGGCCATCGAGCAGGTAGCTGTAACGGATGGATTCGGAATTGACGAAATCCAGGGCGGAAAACTCGAACGAAACATTGTCATCGTCGTATCTCAAGTCAACCAGGCCGCCCTCCCAGATTCTGCTGTCGAGGGGTGAGGTTGCATCCTTCCAGCGCAATGCCACGGGTTCGTTCTGCAGCAGAAACCGGGTTGCGACCACTTTGGGCGGCGGCGGCACCTTCACGTCGCGGGGATTGAAGATGGTGATGCCATCGAGTCCGGCAAACACCATGCGGCCACCCGGCAACCGGCTGCCGCCATTGACCCAATACCCGGTCGGCAGAGTGCCGTCGAACGGCCCGAAATTGGTGAAGGTTCGGCGGAGACGGTCGAACTTGCTGATGCCCACCGTGGTGCTGATCCACAGGTTGCCATCGGCATCTTCAAGGATGGCGCCGACGGCATCCGTGGCCAGGCCATCCCTGGAACCAAACGTCTCGAACCGGGGTTTCCGGTCACTGTCCGGCAGCAAGTGGCTCAAGCCACTACCCTGGGTGCCAATCCACAACTCCCCGCGCGAATCCACCGTGAAAGTCGATATGGAGTCGCCGCCGATCGAGGTGGGATCGCTTCGACTGAAACGGAATTTCTCGTATTGTCCGGTAGCCAAGGTATAGCGCTCGAGGCCGCCAATGAGCGAACCCAGCCACAGCTCGCCATTGACGCTTGAACTGATGGCCCAAATGGACTCGCTGCCGGGCGCCAGTCCATTCGCGGCCTTGGTCGGACTGTGCGGATGATGGACAAAGGTCGAACAACCCGCGCACAACTCGTCGAAGCCGTGGTCACGGGTACCGATCCACAGGGTGCCGGCGCGATCCTCGTACAAGGTGAGAATCGCGTCATCGGCGAGACTGGCCGGATTCTCCGGGTCGTGGCGGAAGCGCTGGAATCCTTCATTGCCCGGCAACATGCGGTTGAGACCGCCACCGATGGTGGCCACCCACAGGCTACCGTCCCGGGTTCGGGTCACATACTGGACAAAATCATGCGAAAGCGAATCGTCACGCGCAGGGTCGTTCCGGTAGCGGGCAACGACTCCCTTGTCCGGGTCCACATGGACCAGGCCGCCGCCTTCCAGCATCCCCGCCCAAAGGGTTCCATCGGCATCGCCGAAAACCGTGCGAGCCTGACGCGTAGGCAAAGTTTTGGGATTTCCGGCAACACTCTCAATACGCGTAAACGAGCGCGTCCGCGGATTGTGTACCGAGAAGCCATTGGCCCAGGATCCCACGAACAGAAGGTCGTCACGCCCGTGCAACAAGGAAGCCAGCCGGTTTGCGGCGATCGTGGTTTCGCGGGAAGGATCGTGCTGGTAATAGGAAAAGGACTCGGACGCCGGGTGGAACCGCGCCAAACCATTGTTCTCACCTGCGATCCACAGGGTCCCATCCGCATTTGCAAGCAGCGCTCGCACCGCCTGATCGTGCAGGGTCGTTCCATCCAGGGGGGATCGCGCCACATAGTGCTGGATCTGCGCACCGTCCTGATCCATGGCATACAGACCATCGGCGTTTGTTCCCACCCAGATGCGACCGTCTGGGGTCTGCGCCAGGGCGAAAACGTTGAGCGCCGTGGAAGGCGAGGCACGCAGCTCGCGCAATCCCCGGCCATCGGCATCCACCCGCCAGAGCCCCTCGCGCGTGCCAAACCAGACGCGACCGTCCTGGCTTTGCATCATCGAGCGCACGGCACGCAGCGCGTCGATCACTGGAACCGGGGCAGGTATCAGATGGTTGGCCACGCGATCCAGCCAAAGCACCTGACCGCTGGCATTGGTTACCCAAAGCCTCCGGTCCTTGTCCAGCAACAACGCCGAAATGCGGTCGCTGACTCCTTCCCCGGACCCTGCACCCTCGCGGCTGACACCTTCGAATCGGTCCAGCAACGGGTCGTACCGGCTCAGTCCCGAATTGCGGGTTCCAACCCAAAGTGAGCCATCGCTGTCGCTGGCCAGGGCCAGAACATAGTTCTGCGGCAATGACCAGGGATCGTCTCGGTCCGCCTTGTAGACGCGGAATTCCGAACCGTCAAAGCGGTTGAGTCCATCCTGGGTGCCGACCCAGAAGAAGCCGGTGGTGTCCTGGGCCATGGCCAGCACCGTGGAATGCGACATGCCCTGAGCCGGTCCGAAGGTGCGGAAATGGATGTTGTCCGTACCCGGAACGTTGGTCGCCAGCGATGCCTGGCCCCACGCGATCAGTGCGAACGGCAGCCATCGCCGCAGCCACCGTGCGACCATGGCGGGCCTTCCCCAGGAATCGATGCGCGCGCCTTGCATGATGGTGGAAGGCTAGCCCCAGAGGGGGCAGCGGACAAGCCTCGAACAAGCATCTCCCCCAAGCGATCAGCCGCCATCCATCGGGCGCTGAATGATGCCGTTCATCTGCTGCATTGGACGATCGGCGGTACGCCAGAAATCCCTTGACCACCATCACAATCCCGATCGATCCTTCCAGCATAAGGTTCGCGCATCATCCGGGGTAACGCTCATGAAACGAAGAATCTGCACAGGCCTGTTGGCCTGCCTGGCATGGGCCGGTGTGCCGAATGCCCACGCCCTGCTGCACGAACCCATTTTTGGCAGCGGGTTCGAGATACCCACGGATCTGCCGCAAAGCGATGCAGAAGCGGCGCGGTTCCTGACCCAGGCAACCTTTGGACCCACCCTTGCGGAAGTGGCACGGCTGCGAGCCATCGGCTATTCGGAATGGTTCCGCCAGGAGTTCAACAAGCCGAATACGGCCGTGCGGCCTTTCATGGAAATCGTGGATGACAACCGCGAGGCTGCCGGCGAATCCGGCGTCAGCCACAACCAGCGACTGGATCGCTGGTTCCATACCGCCGCCATTGGCAACGACCAGTTGCGCCAACGCGTTGCCTACGCGCTCAGCCAGATCCTGGTCATCTCCGACCGCAACGGCACCCTCGGTGGCGAGCCGATCCAGGTCAGCGAATACTGGGACATCCTCGCCCGCAATGCATTCGGCAATTACCGCGAACTGCTGGACGAGGTCACCTGGAACCCGTCCATGGGCAAGTACCTCAGCCACTTTCGCAATCGCAAGGCATCGGCGGATGGCTTGCGTCAACCGGACGAGAACTACGCACGCGAGATCATGCAGTTGTTCACGGTCGGCCTGATCGAACGCAACCTCGATTTCTCCCCGATGCTGGACAACGGCCAGACGATTCCGACCTACAACCAGAACACGGTCACCAACTACGCCAAGGTCTTCACCGGATTCAACTACAACAACGCCACCACGATCAGCAACGGTACCAACACCTACCTGCGCATGACCTGCATCGCGTCCGAGCATGACACCACCCAGAAAACAGTAATCGGCGACACCGTCATTCCCGCCGGCCAGAGTTGCGCAACCGACGTGGATGATGGCGTAGACCTCCTGTTTTCACACGCCAACATTGCGCCCTTCATCTCACGCCAGTTGATCCAGCGCTTCACTTCCAGTTCGCCCTCGCCCGCCTACATCCAGCGCGTGGCCGAAAAGTTCGTTGACAACGGTTGGGGCGAGCGTGGCGACATCAGCGCGGTGGTCCGGCAGGTGTTGATGGACCCGGAAGCACGCGGCGCGCCAGGCGCCAACAGTGGCAAACCGCGCGAACCCCTGCTCAAGCTCACCGCGATGTGGCGCGCCTGGGATGCCCAGATGCCGGCCGCCGATGTCTACGGCAACGTGCCCATGGGCATGACCAATCCCGGCCCCAGTTATGGCCAGCGTCCGCTCGGCGCGGACTCGGTTTTCAACTTCTTCGAACCCGATTTCCAGCAACCCGGCCCGATTGCCGATGCCGGACTGTATTCGCCGGAGTTCCAGACCCTCAACGAAACCACCATCACGCTGACCGGCAACAGTCTCTATACCTACAGCTTCAGCAGCTATGTCGGCATGTCCAATCCACCCACCACCCGCCCGCTGCTGAACCTTTCCCCGCTCACCTCGCTGGGCAGCAACTACGCGGCAATGGTCGATGAGGTCAACCGGCGCATGCTTTATGGAACCATGTCGACGACAACGCGCACCGCGCTGATCAATGCCCTCACCTTCATGGATGGCAACGTGTCGGCCAATGAACGTGCGCTGTCGATCATCTACCTCGTGGCGCTTTCGCCCGAATACGCCGTGCAGCGCTGAGGAGAACACGCATGAGCAGCCATACCCATTCGCGCAGAAGGTTTCTCCAGCAGCTTTCCTGCGCGCTCTGCGCAGGCGGAGCCTCCAGCCTGTTTCCCCAACTCAACCTGATCGGAAACGCGCTGGCGCAAACCACCGTACCCGGCTACAAGGCGCTGGTCTGCATTTATCTTGCCGGCGGCAACGATGCCTGGAACCTGCTGATTCCCTACGACCAGGCCCGCTACGACGTCTACAAGGACGCACGCAGCGGCGAATACAACGCCACCACCAATCCATCCGGCCTCGCCATTCCGCGCAGTTCGCTTGCCGCAACCCAGATCAGCGATGCCGGCGCCAGTTACGCGCTGCATCCAAGCGCAGTGGATCGGACCGGCCCCAGCCAGCCCGGACTGCGTTCGCTCTACAACCAGGGCAAGCTGGCCCTGCTCCCCAACATCGGCACCCTGATCCGGCCGATCACCAAGGCCGAATACTCCAACACCGCCAATCGACCGCCACAGCTGTATTCGCACAGCGACCAGGAAAACCTCTGGCACATCGCGCGAACCTCGGCATCGGTGCAAGGCTGGGGCGGCCTGGTTGCCGACCAGGTGCGCACCGGCAATCTCAACCAGATGTTGTCGCCATGCATCTCGATCGGCGGCGGCAACCGCTTCGAAGTCGGCGAGTTGACCTTCCCCTACCAGATGTCATCCAGCGGCGTTACCAACAATTCCGGCACGGGCACCACCGGAGCCAGCTTCCAGCGCGCCACTGCGCTGCAACAGATGCTGGACGCCACCTACACCTCGCCCTACCAGTCCGAATACCGGGACATCCTGCAACGCTCGCGTGATCTTTACACCCTGCTCAATTCCGGGCTGGCCACTGGCGGCATCGCCGCTGCGGACACGTTCGCCACCAATTTCCCAGACGAGTCCCTGTCCAACCAGCTCAAGATGGTCGCGCGCATGATCAAGCTCTCGCGTGCCACCAATTTCAATGTCCAGCATTCGCGACAGATCTATTACGTGCGCCTCGGCGGCTTCGACTTGCATGACGGCCTGATGAGCACCGGCACCTCGGGACATGCGGCGCTTTTGACCCGTGTTTCGCAGGCCTTGGGCGCTTTCTGGCTTGCCCTCGGGGAGATGGGTGCGCAGTCGGAAGTGACGACATTCACCATGAGCGAATTCGCACGCACGCTTTCCACCAACGGCAACGGCTCCGACCACGCCTGGGGCGCGGTCAACATGGTGCTCGGTGGGGCGGTGCAAGGCGGCAGGTTGTACGGCACGTTTCCGGACCAGCATCTGGACGGCCCGGTCAGCCTCAGCCGCGGCCAGTTCATTCCGTCCACCAGCGTGGACCAGATGGCGGCGACGCTGGCCCGATGGATGGGCATCACCAACAACGCCGACCTCAACACGATCTTTCCGAACTTGCCGAACTTCCCGACCAACAATCTCGGGTTCATGGTCTAGGGAGGCAAGCGCGTGACGTGCACTCCCTATGCAAAGGCGCCAGGCGCTGCGCTTGGCCGCCTGCTGTTTGGACTATTCCTGGCATCGGCATGGACACCGCTGCAAGCCGCCAGCGGCTGCGACAGCATTGCCAGCATTCCGATCACCTGGAACATCAACTACACCGTCGATATCCAGAGCGTGTTCAACACGCGCTGCTCCAATTGCCATGTCGATCATGGCGGGAATCCATCGGGTGATCTCGATCTCGACCCCGAGTTTTCCTGGGACAACCTCGTCAACGGACCTTCCAACGAGCAGCCTGGCCGCTACCTCGTGGTTCCCGGGCAACCTCTGGACAGCGTGCTGTTCGAGAAAATCAATTGCGAGATGCCCGGTGCGGGCATGCGCATGCCGCGCATGCGTCCGCCGCTCCCGCTTGCCGAACAGGCCCTGATCTTCGACTGGATCATGCTCGGTGCGCCGCGCGATCCGACCGACTTCATTCTCGCCAGCGGATTCGAGCCGCGCCCCTGAATCAATTGCGCATCAGCAATTGACTGAGGAAATAGCCTCCAAGCCTGGGTTCCATGGCTAGCATGAACAGCACGCCATAGGCAGCGCCCCAGAGATGGGCGCTGTGGTTGATGTTGTCCGTGCCCTTGCGGTCCATGTAGATCGAATAGCCCACGTAGACCACGGCGTAAATGATGGCTGGGCATGGAATGAAGAAGATCAGGATCGTCGCCCACGGCTGCATCAGCACGAAGGCAAACAGCACTGCGGACACCGCACCGGATGCGCCCAGGCTTCGATACAGCGGGTTGCTGGCGTTCTTCAGGTAGGTCGGCAGGATGGATACCAGCAGGGCGGACAGGTAAAACGCCACATAGCCCAGGATGCCGATGTAGCCGGACACGAAGCGCTCGCTGAAGGAGCCGAAAAAGTACAGGGTGAACATGTTGAACAGCAGGTGCGTGCCGTCGGCATGGATGAATCCGTACGTCAGCAGGCGGTAGTACTGCTTGCCGCGGCTGATTGCCGGTGGCCACAGGATCAGGTCATCGAGCAACTTGCGGTTGCCAAATGCCATGAAGGAAACCACGCACGTAATGGCAATGATGACCAGGGTTGCAACCATGGATGCGGGTTCTCCTCTGCAATCGATGCGGACGGGCGTCGTGAAACTTCGCGGAGTATCGCATTCGCAGTGCTGATTCCGCATGCGACACTGCACGCATGGATGGCAACCTGAATCGCGAGTTGGTGATCATTGGCGGCGGACCTGCCGGGCTCATGGCAGCCGAATCTGCCCTGGCCAATGGCGCAAGCAATGTTTCCGTCTACGAGCGAATGGGTTCGGTCGCGCGCAAGTTCCTCATTGCCGGCAAGGGCGGACTCAACCTCACCCATTCCGAGCCCATGCCGCAGTTCATCCAGCGCTACCTGCCGCAGACCCGGTCAATCGGACACTGGCTGCGGGAGTTTGGCCCCGATGCCGTGCGCGCATGGGCCGCCGGTCTCGGCGTGGAAACCTTCGTCGGCAGTTCGGGGCGCGTATTTCCGCACGACCTCAAGGCCGCTCCACTGTTGCGGGCCTGGGTACGCCGCCTGCGTGCCAACGGCGTGCGCTTTCATGTCAACCATGAATGGTTGGGCTGGGACGAGGCCGGCAGGCTGCGTTTTTCCCACGGCGACGATGACCTGCGAATTGCCAGCGACGCAACCGTGCTTGCACTCGGTGGCGCCAGTTGGCCAGTCCTCGGTTCCAACGGCGCCTGGGTATCCATTCTTGCTGATCGCGGCGTGACCATCACGCCGCTGCAAGCAGCCAACTGCGGATTCGATGTGGCCTGGAGTGAACATCTGAAATCCCGCTTCGCCGGTGCACCGATCAAACCTGTCGCCATCACCTGGACTGAGCAGGCGGGAACGCAGGTTCATCGGCAAGGCGAATTCGTCCTGACCGAAACCGGCATCGAGGGCAGCCTGGTGTACGCACTTTCGGCACAGCTTCGCGAGGCCATCGCGCGCGAGGGCAGCGCGGAAATATTCGTGGACCTGGCGCCTCTGCGCGACCACGCGCGGCTGCTGCGCGATCTTTCCCGGCCACGCGGCAAGCATTCCCTGGCCAAGCATCTGCATCGCCATGCCGGAATCGATGGTGCCAAGTCGGCCTTGCTGCATGAGGTTCTGGACCGCGACAGCCTTCAGGATCCCGCGCGCCTGGCAGCAACGATCAAAGCCCTGCCCCTGCGCCTGCTGCGCCCGCGCCCCATCGGGGAAGCCATCAGCACGGCGGGCGGTGTTGCGCTGGATGCATGCGATGACAGGCTGATGCTGCACAAATTGCCTGGCGTGTTCTGCGCCGGAGAAATGCTCGACTGGGAAGCGCCGACGGGTGGCTACCTGCTCACGGCCTCGATGGCCAGCGGATTCATTGCCGGCAAGGCCGCGGCCAGACATCTCCAGCATCGGAAAACCTGATCACCACTCGGTGCGATTGGGCAGAAGACCGCGCAACTCGGCTTCCGTCAGATTCCGCCACTGGCCGAGCTTGAGCGCGCCCAGCTTGACGTTGACGATGCGCACCCGGCGCAACTGCTTCACCCGATAGCCAAATGCGGCAGCCATCAATCGGATCTGCCGGTTCAGCCCCTGGATCAATTGATTGTCGGCGGCCGGATCGCCGTGCACGGATTGCTGCTGCAGCAGGTGGTAAGGCACGGCGTTCGCGGCCACGGCGGCCTGCGCCTTGTTCACCCAGTCGAGTATCGGCATGCGGAGTCCTGTTCAGTCCATTGCGGGTGGTGTACTGCTAGCGCCCGCTGCGGCGACGCCGCGCGGGTTTCATTGCTCACGCGGCCTGAATCAGGAACTCGCTGGCCTTGGCCACCGGCTGCACCTGGCGTGCACGTCGGCGCAGCTCCACCAGCCCGTAACGCTCCATGGTTTTCAGGGTGCGCGACAGGTTGCTGGGCGCGCGCCCGCTGAGTTCGGCCAAGGCATTCAGTGATTCGGGCTTCCGCTCGCGAATCAGCTTGAGCAAGGCGCGGTTGTCGTCGGACAACACTTCGGCCAGCGAGCGCATGGAGGTGAACCAGATTTTCGGCTCACCGGCCGCCGGCTTGCGTTCGCCGCGCGCGATGGCAAGCGCGCGGTCGCGGATGGCTTCCTGCGTGGCGATACCGATGACGATCTTCTTCATGCCTTTGCCTCCTTCAACACGCGGTCGACCTCGCCAAAGAAATCCTTGAGCAACTGGTCGGCGCTGGTGAACTCGTAGGGCACGCCCTTGTCCCGCGCGTGCCGGTGCTTGTGGTCATAGGCCAACCGTCTCCCGCTGAACTTGTTGCGCTTCGGCGGCTTCACCGCATGTGCGTTGTCGTAGCCCAACAAGCGCGTGCCGTGCCGGTCATGCAGCGTGAGCGCGTAGCGAATGCCGTGCGGGATGTGCTCGTCCGCCGCCACCTCCCACGCCTCGATCTTGATCCAGTAGCCGTCGCCCTGGCCGTAGACCTCGCCATGCAGCAACAACAAGTTGTCCAGACTGTGGTCGTGAGTTGCAGCCATGCTATCACCAGATGATATGTCTTTCCATGCCTGTTGGAGATTGAGACGGAAAAACGGCCCAGCCGCCACCACATGTGAAGGATGCCGGCTAGCAAGCAGCCCGACGCCCTCCGTTGCCGTTGATGGGCAGGCGGCTGATCACCACTCGGTGCGATTGGGCAGAAGACCGCGCAACTCGGCTTCCGTCAGATTCCGCCACTGGCCGAGCTTGAGCGCGCCCAGCTTGACGTTGACGATGCGCACCCGGCGCAACTGCTTCACCCGATAGCCAAATGCGGCAGCCATCAATCGGATCTGCCGGTTCAATCCCTGGGTCAACACGATGCTGAAGCCGAAGCGGGCAATCTTGCGCGTGCGGCAAGGCTTGGTCATTTGCCCGCGGATACGCACGCCGCGCGCCATGCCGGCAAGGAATTCCGCGGTCACCGCCTGGTTGACGCCGACCAGGTATTCCTTCTCGTGATTGTTCTCCGAGCGCAGCAGCTCGTTGACGATGTCGCCATTGCTGGTCAGCAGGATCAGCCCTTCGGAATCCTTGTCGAGTCGACCGATCGGAAATATGCGCTGCTGGTGATCGATGAAATCGATGATGTTGCCCTTGACCGAGGTCTCCGTGGTGCAGGTGATGCCGACCGGCTTGTTGAGTGCGATATAGACATGCTTGCGAGTGCCCGGCGCGCTTTTGCGCTGCACCAGCGGCCGCCCCTCGACAAGAATCTCGTCGCCCTCGGCTACGCCATCGCCAATGCGCGCGACCGCACCATTGATGGTCACCTTGCGTGCGGCGATCAGCCGATCCGCTTCGCGTCGCGAGCAATGTCCGCTTTCACTGATGATCTTGTTGAGTCGCATGGCGATCCGTTCCGTTCATGCCGCTGTGCCGACCCGGCAGGCGGCGCACAGCGGCGCATCCTGTCACGAGCGGCCGGATGCGGTCCATTGCCTGACTTTTGCCATGGGTCGCCCTGGGGCCGGATGGCCTACCATCGGCCCTACCCGTACTCCGGAATCCCGAACCATGTCATTACGCCTGAACCTGGCCACCTCCCTGGCCATTGCGCTTGTTTCCGCCATGCCTCTCGTCGCATTTGCCAGCGAGGACGGCAAGCCCGCGAAAGCGGCCAGCGAAAACCCGTTCTTCTCGCCCAGCCCGTTGCCCTATCACTTTCCGCAGTTCGACAAGATCCACAACGAGGATTACGAGCCCGCCTTCGACAAGGGCATGGCCGACAACCGCGCCGAAATCGAGGCCATTGCCAACAACCCGCAGGCAGCCACTTTCGAAAACACCATCGTCGCCATGGAGCGCAGTGGCCAGGTGCTGGAGCGCGTTTCGCGGGTGTTTTTCTCCCAGGCCGGCACCAATACCAATGACGCGATCCAGGCGCTGCAAACCAAGCTCGCTCCGAAACTGGCAGCGCACAGCGACGCCACGCTGCTCAATGGCAAGCTGTATGCGCGGGTCAAGGCAATTTTCGACCAGCGCGATTCCCTGAAGCTTGATGCGGAGTCCAAGCGCCTGGTCGAGCGTTACCACACCGACTTCGTGCGTGCCGGCGCGCGCCTTTCGGATGCCGACAAGACCCGCCTCAAGGCCATCAATGCCGAACTGGCATCGCTGGCGACGAGTTTCAGCCAGAACCTGCTCAAGGAAAGCAACGCCGATGCGGTGGTGGTGGATGATCGCAGCCAGCTCGACGGCCTCTCCGATGACGCGATTTCAGCGGCTGCGGAAGCGGCCAAGGCGCGCAAGCTCGACGGCAAGTTCGTGATCGCGCTGATGAACACCAGCGGACAGCCGGCGCTGGCATTGCTCAAGAATCGCGAACTGCGCGAGCGCATCATGCAGGCTTCCCTGAACCGCGGTGGTCATGGCGGAGACAACGACAACCGTGCCATCGTGGCGCAGACGGCAAAGTTGCGCGCCGAGCGCGCCGCCCTGCTCGGTTACAAGAACCACGCCGACTATGTGTTGCAGGACCAGACCGCAGGCAACATCGAGGCGGTCAACAAGCTGCTGGGGCAACTGGCTCCGCCGGCCGTGGCCAATGCGCGCACCGAAGCTGCGGATATCCAGAAGGTGATCGACGCCGAAGGCGGCAGCTTCAAGGTGGACGCTTCCGACTGGGCCTATTACACGGAAAAGGTTCGTCAGCAGAAATACGCCTTCGATGAACAGCAATTGCGCCCGTATTTCGAGATGAACAATGTGCTCGAGAATGGCGTGTTCTTCGCCGCCAACAAGCTCTACGGCTTGACCTTCAAGGAGCGCAAGGATCTGCCGAAGTATCTGCCCGACACGCGTATCTTCGAGGTGTTCAACGAGGACGGCTCGGCACTGGCCCTGTTCATCGTGGATTACTACGCGCGCAGCAACAAGCGCGGCGGCGCCTGGGCCAACGCCTACGTTTCGCAATCCGGTCTGCTCGGCGACAAGCCGGTGATCGCCAATCACCTGAACGTGCCAAAGCCCGCCGAGGGCGAACCGACCCTGCTCACCTATTCCGAGGTCAACACCGCCTTCCACGAGTTTGGCCACGCGCTGCACGGCATGTTCTCGAACGTGAAGTACCCGCGCTTCTCCGGCACCTCGGTGCCGCGCGATTTCGTCGAGTACCCGTCCCAGGTCAACGAGATGTGGGTTGCCTGGCCGGAAGTGTTGAAGAACTACGCCAAGCACTACAAGACCGGTGAACCGCTGCCGCAGGCCCTGCTCGACAAGGTCAATGCATCGGACAAGTTCAACCAGGGTTTTGCCACCACCGAATATCTGGGTGCTGCCCTGCTCGATCAGGCCTGGCACCAGATCAGCGCCGCGCAGGCGCCACAGGCTGATGGCGTGCTGGCGTTCGAGGCCGCCGCGCTCAAACGTGCCGGCGTGGACTTCGCCCCGGTGCCACCGCGCTATCGCACCACGTATTTCTCGCACATCATGGGCGGCTACTCGGCCGGTTACTACTCTTACATCTGGAGCGAGGTGCTGGATGCGGACAGTGTGGAGTGGTTCAAGAAGAACGGCGGCCTCACCCGCAAGAACGGCGACCATTTCCGCAACACCCTGCTCTCTCGCGGCGGCTCCGAGGATGCGATGGTCCTGTTCCGCAACTTCAGTGGCGGCGAGCCGTACGTGCAGCCCCTGCTGGAACGTCGCGGCCTGACCCAGCAAGGGCAATGATCCCCGCCTGGCTGGCTCTCGCTCATGCGCGGGCCAGCCATGCGGTGCACTCCCAAACTGTCGCAAGGCAATGCAAGCGACTAAGCTGGCGACATGGAACCCATGCTGAAACTGCACAACTGGATCGATGGACGGCCACAGGCTCCCGCCGAAGGCCGCCATCTGGATGTGTTCGAGCCGGCCACCGGCAAGGTGTTCGCCCACTGCCCGGCCTCCACTGCGACCGATGTTGAAAGCGCGGTGCAAGCTGCAAGCCGCGCCAGCATGGGCTGGGCAAACACCCGACCCGAGGATCGCGCCGGCTGCCTGATGCGCCTGGCCGATCTCATTGAGGCCGAGCTCGATGCGCTGGCCGAACTGGAGTCGCAGGACAACGGCAAGCCGGTTGCGCTCGCGCGCGAGCTCGATATCCCGCGTGCGGTGAGCAACCTGCGCTTCTTTGCCGCCGCCGTCACCCAATGGCCCAGCGAAGCACATCTGACTTCGACCGAGACGCTCAACGTCACCCTGCGCCAGCCCATCGGCGTGGTGGGCTGCATCTCGCCATGGAACCTGCCGCTGTACCTGTTCACCTGGAAAATCGCCCCTGCCCTCGCCGCTGGCAATGCCGTGGTGGCAAAGCCTTCCGAGATCACGCCCTGTACGGCCGCCAGGCTCGCTGAGCTGAGTGCTGCCGCGGGCTTTCCACCCGGCGTTCTCAACATCGTGCACGGCGAAGGCGCTGCGGTTGGCCAGGCCATCGTCGAGCACCCGAAGGTCAAGGCGATTTCATTTACCGGCAGCACGCGAACCGGCGCGAGCATTGCCAGCAGCGCGGCTCCCATGTTCAAGAAGCTGTCACTGGAAATGGGCGGCAAGAATCCGGCCATCGTGTTTGCCGATTTCGAATTCAACGATGCGAACCTGGCCACCATCGTGCGCTCGGGATTCGCCAACCAGGGTGAAATTTGCCTGTGTGGATCGCGCTTGCTGGTGCAGCGTTCCATCCTTGCCGAGTTCCGCGAGCGCTATCTCGCCGCGGTCAAGGCGCTGCGCGTGGGTGATCCGCGTGATCCGGGCACCCAGCAGGGCGCACTGGTGTCGAAGCCGCATTTCGACAAGGTGATGTCCGCCATTGCAACGGCGCGCGAGGAAGGCGGCACGCTTGCCTGCGGCGGCCATGCGCTGAACCTTCCGGGGCGCTGCGCGGATGGCTGGTTCATCGAACCGACCGTGATCGAAGGACTGGGCCCGGATAGCCAAACCAACCAGCAGGAGATCTTCGGCCCGGTGGTGAGCCTGATTCCCTTCGATGACGAGGAGGATGCCATCCGCATCGCCAACCACAGCGACTATGGATTGGCCGCTTCGCTGTGGACCAGCAACCTCAAGCGCGCACACCGACTGGCTGCACGTCTGGAATTCGGCATCGTCTGGATCAATTGCTGGCTGTCACGCGACCTGCGCACGCCATTCGGCGGCGTCAAGAACTCGGGGCTGGGGCGTGAAGGCGGCGTCGACGCGCTGCGCTTCTTCACCGAGGCGCGCAATGTCTGCATCCAGAGCGGTTGAACAGACGACGACACGCACAATCACACCGCGCCACGGAGGAAAAATCATGCGCATTGCAACTCCGAAACCGTTTCGATCCGCGCACAGGGCGGCACTGCTGACCGCGTGCCTGCTGGCAATGCAGGCCGCATTCGCCATCGCAGAGGAAGCACCCGGCGGACACGCCAGCGTGCATCAACAACAGGAAGCCGTTGCCACTTCCGAGCGCATCATGGCCGAAGCCAAGCGACGCAGCGGGCTGCTGTCCCAGTACCTGTTCATGCGCGATGCCTATGCCAACAGCAACGATTTTGCCTTTCGCGTGATCTTCAACCAGTACCTGAGTTGGTACCAGACCTGGGTTGGCAACTATCCCGGTGCCCGCACCAGTTTCTCCATCGTGCAGAAGGCTGCGCGCGACGATTCCCCATCACCACTGGATGAGGGCGGATACCACGCCGAGCCTGCCGTCGACGCGATTGCACGCCTCGCCAAGGGGCGACAGGCGGTGTTCTTCAACGAGAACCACAGCAATCCGCAAACCCGCAGCCTCACCGTACAGATGCTGGCCCGCCTGCGCGCCGAGGGTTTCGATTCGTTTGCATCCGAAACGCTGTATCCGGACGACATCGAAGATCTGGTCAAGCGCGGTTACACCACGTCGGCCTCGGGCTTCTACACAGAGGAGCCGGTCTACTCGGACATGATCAATACGGCAATCAAGTTGGGTTATCGGGTCTATGCCTATGAATCCAGTGATTCGACCGGCGATGCGCGCGAGGCCGACCAGGCACGCAATCTCAAACGCCAGGTCTTCAAGGACCATCCGGACGCTCGCCTCGTCGTCAACGCCGGTTACGCGCATATCCAGGAGCACGGCAAATACCTGGATGGCAAGGCAATGGCCCAGCACTTCGCCCGCATCACCGACATTGATCCCTTGACCATCGAACAGACCATGCTGATCTCGCATGAAAAGACCGCGAGCGACCATCCGTACTACCGTGCCGTGATGTCGAAACTGGCACCGCGCGAACCGATCGTTTTCATCGACAAGCAAGACAAACCCTGGTCGCTCAAGAACGACGCCTACGATGTCAGCGTGTTCTTCCCGGAACAGAGTCTGCAAAAGGGACGCCCGACCTGGCTTGCCCTCGGTGGCTTGCGCAAGCCCTTCGAAGTCACCGGCCACATGTGTGACGAGCAATATCCCTGCATGGTGGAGGCGCGTCCCATTGGCCAACCGGAAGCTGCAATTCCTGCAGACCGCCTGGTCATCGAATTCAAGTCGCGCCTGGTGGGTCATGACGACAAGGTGCGCCAGAGCAGCGACCCTGAACCCGTGGCCGACCTTTGGTTGCGACCCGGCACCTACGAAATCTATTCGCGCGACCGCAGCAACAACATCAGTCATCGTGAACGCATCACCGTGCCAGGGGCAGCGCCGTGAGCGGCATCGTCACCGACGCTGCGCCCAAGGCCGTCGGCGCCTATCCGCATGCCCGACGCGTTGGCAATCTGCTGTTCCTGTCCGGCGTGGGCCCGCGCCGCTCCGGAGACAATTCGATTCCGGGCAACGTGCACGACGAGCAGGGTCGCCTGGTTTCCTACGACATTGATGCACAATGCCGGCAGGTTTTCGCCAATGTGCGTGCCGTGCTCGAGGCCAGCGGAGCGCGCTGGGAAGACCTCGTCGATGTCACCGTGTTCCTCACCGACATGCAGCGCGACTTTGCCGCCTACAACCGTGTCTATGCCGAACATTTCACGACAGCACAGCCCTGCCGCACCACCCTGGGCATCACCGCCCTGCCCACTCCCATCGCTATCGAGCTGAAGTGCATCGCGGCGATTGCTGCAACCTGAGACTCGGCGCTTTCGATCAACTGCACGAGACCAACATCAGATCCTTCCGATCGGCCGGCGGCCGCGCCGAACACCGCGTTTTTCCTTCTCCCATTTCGGGAGAAGGTGCCGAAGGCGGATGAGGGGCTTTTGCTTCGGATTGCTGAGATGGTTTCAGATCGGCCTGCGGCCGCGCCGAACACCGCGTTTTTCCTTCTCCCATTTCGGGAGAAGGTGCCGAAGGCGGATGAGGGGCTTTTGCTTCGGATTGCTGAGAAGGATTCAGATCGGCCTGCGGCCGCGCCGAACACCGCGTTTTTCCTTCTCCCATTTCGGGAGAAGGTGCCGAAGGCGGATGAGGGGCTTTTGCTTCGGATTGCTGAGAAGGTTTCAGATCGGCCTGCGGCCGCGCCGAACACCGCGTTTTTCCTTCTCCCATTTCGGGAGAAGGTGCCGAAGGCGGATGAGGGGCTTTTGCTTCGGATTGCTGAGAAGGCTTCAGATCGGCCTGCGGCCGCTCCGAGCTGCCTTTCCTTATTTGGGTAAAGAAAGGTAGCCGAAAGAAAGCCCACCCGGGGTTCGCGCATCGCTTGCTGCGCTGCGCGCTGTACCCTGCGCGACTTGCCCTCCACGGGCCGGCACGAACTCGGCCATCCATGGCCTCGGCAGGAAATTGCTCCTGCATTTCCTGCACGCCGGCCATCCATGGCCTCAAACATGCGTGCCTTGCTCCCGTGTCGGGCTGCGTTGCTCGGCGCGCACCACGGGAGTTTGCGCGGGCAGAATTCAAGGCAGCACGAAGATCACGTTCCGCGTAGGAACATGTCGGTAACCTGATGCTTGAACTTGCGATGGCGGCCACGATGGCCGCCAACCGGCAGGAAATTGCTCCTGCACTTCCTCCACTCCGGCCATCCATGGCCATCGGCAGGAAATTGCTCCTGCACTTCCTCCACTCCGGCCATCCATGGCCATCGGCAGGAAATTGCTCCTGCATTTCCTGCACTCCGGCCATCCATGGCCATCGGGGCCTATCGCGAGCGGCGAGGCTGCGCAGGAATAGTCCGCAGGATGGCCCACACGATGTAGTCCAGTTCGCTGCCAGCATGTGCAGATGACACCTCAACCGTCATCGCATAGCATGCAAGCCTTTCCATCCGCGAGCAGTCCACCGTGATTTCTCCCGCCTTCAACTTGCAGGACTGGATAGACCAGCACCGCCACCTGCTCAAGCCGCCGGTCGGCAACAAGTGCATCGTCGATGGCGACTTCATCATCATGATCGTCGGCGGTCCCAATGCCCGCACCGACTATCATCAGGAAGAAGGCCCGGAATTCTTCCATCAGCTCGAAGGTGAAATGGTGCTGAAGATCCAGGAAGACGGAAAGGTGCGCGACATCCCGATACGCGCCGGCGAGATGTTCTACCTGCCGCCACGCGTGCCACACTCGCCGCAGCGTGCGGCGAACTCCATCGGCCTCGTCATCGAACGGCTGCGACTGCCCCACGAACTCGATGGCTTGCTGTGGTACTGCGATCTGTGCAACCACAAGCTCTATGAGGAGTTTTTCGAACTGAAGAACGTCGAGCAGGATTTCCTCGCCGTGTTCGACCGCTTCTACGTTTCGCGCGAGGCGCGAACCTGCAACGCCTGCGGGCACCTCAATCCGGCACCCGCCCGCTACGGCTGAATCAATGAGGCTTGCGGCCCGTGATCAAGGACATGACAGGGTAAACTTGCGCCCATGCTGAAGATCGACACCCACGCCCACATCCTGCCGGAATCCTGGCCGAATCTCGCCGAGAAGTACCGCGACGACCGGTTTCCGGTGGTCATCAACACCGAAGGCCGCCATCGCATCTACAAGGACGGCAAGTTCTTCCGCGAGATCTGGGCCAACGCCTTCGATCCGGAAGTGCGTATTGCCGAGTACGCCCGGTTTGGCGTCGACGTGCAGGTGGTTTCCACGGTGCCGGTGATGTTTTCCTATTGGGCCAAGCCGAGCCAGGCACTGGAGCTTCACCGCTTCCTCAATGACCACATGGCCGAAGTGTGCCGCCGCTACCCGCGCAACTATGCGGGCATCGGCACGGTCCCCTTGCAGTCACCGACCCTTGCAATCCAGGAACTGGAGCGCTGCGTCGAGCAATTGGGTATCAATGCCGTGCAGATCGGTTCGCACATCGAGAACTGGAATCTCGACGCACCGGAACTGTTCCCGTTCTTCGAGGCGGCTGCCGATCTTGGCGCGGCCATCCTCGTGCATCCGTGGGACATGATGGGCAAGGAAACCATGCCCAAGTACTGGCTGCCCTGGCTGGTGGGCATGCCGGCGGAGCAGTCGCGCGCGGCCTGCTGCCTGATCTTCGGCGGCGTACTCGAACGCCTGCCCAAACTGCGTGTCTGCCTTGCCCATGGTGGAGGTTCGTTCCCGTATTCGATTGGCCGCATCGAGCACGGATTCCGCATGCGGCCGGATCTCGTGGCGACCGACAATGCGCGCAATCCCCGCGAGTATTTCGGCCGCATCTATTTTGATTCCTGCGTGCACGACGATGCCGCGCTGCGCTACCTGCTGGAGGTGGCCGGCGTGGACACGGTGATGCTTGGCACCGACTATCCGTTTCCGCTCGGCGAGCAGGAGCCCGGGAGCGGCATTGCCGCGCTGGGCCTGGGTTTTGCCGAGCAGGCCCGCCTGTTCCACGGAACGGCCCTGGAATGGCTCAACCTTCCCCTGTCCCGCTTTGCGCGGGAAGCCACGGAGTAACCCGATGAAGCTGATTCCCCTGATCTTCCTGCTGGCCTGCGCACACGCCAGCGCGCAAACCTCCGACTTCAACCTCAATGACGGCCGCATCCGTTTCAGCGTTCCACAAAGCTGGGGCGCGATCATGGAAAAGTCCGATGGCAATCCGCAGGCCATTGCTTTCGCCGTGGCCGACCCCGCCACTGCGGGCACCGATGATGCCGCGCGGGTGACGGTGAAGACCCGCCAGCTCAAGGCACCCTCCGAGTATGCCGATGCCATGCAGAACGAAATGCTCCTGTCCAAGGCCCAGACCGGCTATGCCGCCGAAGTGGAGAGCAAGGAATCCGGAACCCACAACTACACGGTCACCCGCGGTGCAACCACGTATTCGATCAAGGACCAGTTCAAGCTGATCGGCAACATCGCGGTGAAGGTGCGCTGCGAGCGACCCGTGCTCAAGGCAACCAGCAAGGCCTGGAGTGCGGATTTCGAGCGTGACTGCGCGGCGGTTTCCGCCTCGATCCGATGAGTGCCCGACATCTGGACCGGTCCAGCGAGGAGTGGGCGCTGGCAGCCGATGCTGCGGATCCGCTTGCCGATTTCCGCAATGAATTCCACATCCCCCAACACGAGGGCAACGATGTCGCCTACTTCTGCGGCAACTCGCTGGGCCTTTTGCCCAGGGCCACGCGCCAGGCGGTAACCAACGAGCTCGACCATTGGGCCCGACATGCCGTCGAGGGCCATTTCAACGGCAAGCTGCCGTGGATGGACTACCACGAATTCGTGCGTGACGACCTCGCGGCACTGGTGGGGGCGCAACCCGGCGAAGTGGTGGCGATGAATTCGCTGAGCGTCAACCTGCATCTGCTGATGGTGAGTTTCTATCGCCCCAGCGCCGAACGGCCCGCGATCCTCATCGAAAAGAGCGCCTTTCCCTCTGATCGCTACGCGGTCGAGGCGCAGATTCGCTTTCACGGCTTCAACCCGGACCAGGCACTGATCGAGCTGGAAGCGGACGAGGCCGATGGAACCCTGAGCGAGGCCGCCATCCTGCGCGCAATCGAGGCGCACGGCGCGCGCGTCGCCTTGGTGCTGCTGCCCGGCGTGCAATACCTGACTGGCCAGGCGATGGATCTGGCGAGCATCACCCGCACCGCCCACGCGCAGGGCTGCGTGGTTGGATTTGACCTCGCCCATGCGGTCGGCAACCTTACCCTGGACCTGCACGACAGCGGCTGCGACTTTGCGGTGTGGTGCAGCTACAAGTACCTGAACTCGGGGCCCGGTGCGGTGGCCGGGGCATTCGTGCATGAACGCCACGCCACCACCACGCGCCCGCGCTTTGCCGGCTGGTGGGGCCATGACAAGAGCACCCGCTTCCGCATGGGGCCACAGTTCCAGCCGACGCCCGGAGCCGATGGCTGGCAATTGTCGAACCCTCCCATCCTTGCCCTCGCACCCTTGCGCGTTTCGCTTGAAATCTTCCGTCGTGCCGGACGCAAACCACTGCACGAAAAATCCACCGCGCTCACCGGTTACCTGGAATGGCTGATCACCCAGCGCGTGGCCGATGTGCTCACCGTGGTCACGCCAACCGATCGCGAACGGCGAGGCTGCCAGCTCTCACTGCGCGTCAAGGGCCCTCGTGAATCCGGCCGCACGTTGTTCGAGCACCTGCAGCGCAACGGCATCGTCGTCGACTGGCGCGAACCGGATGTGATTCGTGCTGCGCCAACACCGCTCTACAACCGTCACATCGATTGTCTGCGCCTGGTCGAAGCGGTGGCGCAATGGCGGGATGCGAGCTAGTGGACATGCGCAAACCCGCTCTCACCATCATCGGTGCCGGCCTGGTTGGATCCCTGCTGGCCACCCTGCTTGCCCAGCGCGGCTTTTCGGTGCAGGTATTCGAGCGCCGTCCCGATCCGCGCAAGCACGGGTTTCTCGGCGGCCGTTCCATCAATCTGGCCTTGGCCGAACGCGGCTGGCACGGCCTGCGCGTGGCCGGCCTGCAGGAGCGCATGCGCACTATCGCCGTGATGATGCGCGGTCGCATGGTGCATGACCTCGCCGGAAACACCAACCTGCAACGCTATGGTCGCGATGATTCCGAAGTGATCTGGTCGGTGAATCGGGGCGACCTCAACATGGCCCTGCTGGATGCGGCGGAAGCAGCCGGCGCCAGCATCGTTTTTGATCAACGCCTGGATGGTGTGGACTGGCAACGATCCACCCTCACCCTCCGCGACGCGCAAAACATCCCGCGCACCCATCACGCACAGATCCTGATCGGTGCCGACGGTGCCGGCTCGGCACTGCGCGCGGCCATGGCAAGCATGGCCGATCTTGGCGAGCGCTTCGAGCCGCTGGGCCATGGCTACAAGGAACTGGAGATTCCCGCCCTCACCGATTTTCCCGCGCGGCAACTTCCTGAGCATCTGCGCGAGGCTGCCGCGCGCGGCGAGCGCTTCGCCATGGAAGCCAATGCCCTGCACATCTGGCCACGCGGCAATTACATGTGCATTGCCCTGCCCAATGCGCACGGCAGTTTCACCGTCACCCTGTTCCTGCCCAACGAAGGTGAACCCAGTATCGCCTCCATCAGCGATGCACGGCAGGCACGCGCGTTTTTCGAGCGTGATTTCCCCGATGCCACTGCGCTGATTCCGCAACTGGAAGAGGATTTCATCGGCAATCCGACCGGCATGCTCGGCACCCTGTATCTGGATCGCTGGCACATCGACGGTCGTGCACTGCTCGTCGGTGATGCCGCGCACGCCATTGTTCCGTTTCACGGCCAAGGCATGAATGCCGGATTTGAAGATGCCGTCGAATTGGCCGAACTGCTGGAGGCCACGCCCTCGGACTTCACGGCCGTGTTCGCCGAATTCGAGCGCCGGCGCAAACCGAATGCCGATGCCATCGCCGCCATGGCGCTGGAGAACTACATTGAAATGCGTGATCGCGTCGACGATGCCGATTACCTCTTGATGCGCGAACTCGACCGTACCCTTGCCGAAAGACATCCGGGCACATGGGTTCCTCGCTATGCCATGGTCACGTTCTCGCGCATTCCCTATCGCACCGCGTTTGAACGCGGTGCAGCGCAGACGAAGCTCTTGCGCGAACTCGTCGCAGGCAAGTCGCGTATCGGGGATATCAATCTGGTAACTGCCGATTCGAAGGTTCTGGCTTTGGTTGGCAAGTGAATCAGATCACCCGCATCGTGTTTCGCAATGCGGTGCAGCAGCGGGTCATCGCAATGCCAGGCACGGCAGCAGGGCAAGCTCGGCTCTACGAGAACGCGGCGCTTCTCTGAACGTGTCGATGGCCCTGCGAACACCCTTTGCGTCACCACACCCCAAGGAAACTCTGAACAAGTACGGAACTCATTCATCGCGAGCAAGCTCGCTCCCACAAAATCAAGCACGGGTGGGAGCGAGCTTGCTCGCGACAATACTTGTTCAGACCTTCCCCAAGAGCTCAGAATCCGCCCATTCCAGACTCGCCCCCGTGGAGAAATCCCATCAGCACCCTGCCCTTTGACCGCGCCGAGTTCGAACGCAAGGCGCAAAGCATTGCCGACAATGCGCGTGAACTGGCGGCGCTGGGCTGGACGCCGGCCACCAGCAGCAATTTTTCCATGCGCCTGGGAGACGGCTTGGTCGCGGTCACCGTTTCCGGTCGCGACAAGGGACGTCTGGGCACGGACGACATCATGGTGGTTGATCTCGACAACCATCCGGTCGCGACGCAGCAACGCCCGTCGGCGGAAACCGCGTTGCACACGCAGATCTACCGACGCTTCGCCAAGGTCGGAGCCATCCTGCACACCCATTCGCGCACGCAGAGCGTGGCATCACGGCTCTATGCCACGAATGGCAGAGTACGGTTCCAGGGTTGGGAACTGCAAAAGGCGATCACCGGCTTCAACACCCACGAAAGCGTGCTCGACTTGCCCGTGTTTCCAAACACCCAGGACATGTCCGTGCTGGTCGATCAGATCGATGCCTGGCTGGATTCCGGCAAGCCCCTGCACGGCTATCTCATCGATGGCCATGGCATCTACGCGTGGGGCATTGACATGGCCGAGGCGCGTCGCCATCTGGAAGCATTCGAGTTCTTGCTGGGCTGTGAGCTGGACCTGAGGAAACTGTCGTCATGAGTCAATTGCGCATCTTTGCCGAGCAGGACGGAGAAACTGTCCTCGAATCCCACACCGATCACGCCGCCATTGCATCGGCACTGGGCGCCGTCGGCGTGCGCTTCGAGCAGTGGCAGGCCAATGCACCCATTGCTCCCGGAGCCAGTCAGGATGAGGTGATTGCCGCCTATCGTCAGGATATTGATCGCCTGATGCGCGAGGAAGGCTACAAGACCGTCGATGTGGTGAGCTTGAACCGTGACCACCCGGACAAGGCGGCGCTGCGCCAGAAGTTCCTGAGCGAACACACCCACAGCGAGGATGAGGTGCGTTTCTTTGTTGCCGGATCCGGCCAGTTCACCCTGCACCTGGGCGACAAGGTCTACGACATCCTCTGTGAACAGGGTGACCTGATCGGCGTGCCGGATGGCACGCGGCACTGGTTCGACATGAGCGAGCAGCCTCATTTTGTCGCCATCCGCCTTTTCAACAACCCGGCGGGCTGGGTAGCCAATTTCACCGACGATCCGATCGCCGAACGCTTCCCGCGCATGCCGCCTGCCGCCAGCGCAGGCTGATTGCCCCGAAGCATGGGCGGATTGTCCTGCGATCGGCTTGCGGCCGCTGCTACGATGATCGTGCAGCGCCTCGGTGCCGTTCATGGTTTCCATCGACAGGCCTGTCCTGAGCAGAGTCGAAGGGCTCAGGGCAGGCTTGGGCTCACCACGAACGGCCGCTTCCTGTTTGCTGTTGCGTTGAACCCACAATGGCAACACAGGCGGTTCTTCTTCAGCCTGCTAGGATGAAGCCTGCATTCAAGGAAGTACCACCATGCCCAGCGTCCGCGCCATCGTCACCGACATCGAAGGTACCACCAGCTCGATCAACTTCGTCAAGGACGTGCTGTTTCCCTACGCACGCGAGCGCCTGCCGGCCTTTGTCGTCACCCACCACGACACCCCCGAGGTACAACACTGGTTGCATGAAGCCGCACGCGAAGCCGGACTCAGCTCGGCCAGCGAGCAGGAAATCATCGAGATTCTGATCCAGTGGATCGACAGCGATCGCAAGTCCACCGCGCTCAAGGCCCTGCAGGGGATGATCTGGGCCGATGGGTATGGTGACGGCGACTTCCGCGCGCACATCTACGAAGACGCCGCACGCTGCCTCAGCACCTGGTCGGCCCAGGGACTTCCGCTGTTCGTCTATTCATCGGGATCGATTCCTGCGCAAAAGCTGCTGTTCGGCAATACCGAAGCCGGCGACCTCACCCCGGTATTCCGTGGCTATTTCGATACTGAAACCGGCCCCAAGCGCGAAGCGGAATCCTACCGGCGCATTGCCGAGGTGATCGGCATGAATGCGGCGGACATCCTGTTTCTCTCGGACATCGTCGAGGAACTGGATGCCGCGCGTGCCGCGGGCATGCAGACGACCCTGCTGGCGCGTGGCGATGGCGGTTGCCCCGCGGATGCGCGCCATCCCTGCGTCACTGATTTCGATGGCATCAGGCTTGCCAATGACTGATCGTTTGCGCACTGTCGGCGGCGTGGTCATCGACGGCATTCGGTCGGCGCTGCTGCGCCGCCCACACGGCCATGCCGCGCAAACCGGGCCGGGCATGTTTGTTGCCATGCTGGTGCTCTATGCCGTGATTCAACTCATCATTGGCTTCAGCACCTCCGATGAGCCACGCATGTTGTCGCCGTGGGGCATCAACACCCTGCTGGCCGATACCCTGCTGACCCTGCTGGCCGCCTGGCTGCTGGCCGTGATGTGCGCGCGCCGGGCCATCACTTGGGGCGTTGCCTCGACCGCGCTTGCGGCAACGACAGCCGTTGGCGTGCTGATCCAATGGCCATTGGACATTCTGGTATTGCGCCTGACGGAAGATGGCCATTTCAACGCCGCCGGTTGGCTGTACCTGCTGGGACGATGCTGGTGGCTGTTTGCCCTGTTCGCCATTGCGCGCTGGCTGCGGCCGCGCCGACTGCTGGCGAACCTGGCCGCGGCGGCTGTCGCCTTCGCCGTGTCCGCTGCCCCGTGGTGGTGGCTGCCTGCCATTCCCCTGGTGGAACAGGACTACGAGGCACTCGCCGCGCTGGAGAACCAAACGGGCGATGACATCACGGGAACGGGATTCGAGGAGGATGCCAGCGCTCCGAGCTTCAATCCCGAAGACCTCATGTACGCGCAGCCATTGTTGATGCAAAACACAATTGCGGCACTCAAGCCACGCACGCCCGGGAAGCCCAACCTGTTCGTGATTGCGTTTGCCGGTGATGGCAGCGAGAACGTGTTCCGCAACGAAGTCGAGTACGCCAGCCTGCTGTTCTCTTCACGCTTCGATGCGCAAGGCCACGTGCTGGTTCTGGAGAACAATCCTGCCAGCCTGGAGACCCGTCCCCTGGCGACGCTGACCAATCTGCAGACCGCCCTGGATGCCGTGGCCACGCGCATGGATCCGGCCGAGGACATCCTGCTCCTGTATGTGACTTCGCACGGATCGAAGGAGCATCAGGTTCTGGTGGGACTTGATCCACTGCCTCTCAATCAGCTCGCGCCCGAAGACATTGCGCAAGCGCTGAAGACCTCGCCTTCAATCCGCTGGAAGGTGCTGGTGATCAACGCTTGCTATTCCGGGGGCTTCATCGAAACGCTGCGCGATGATTCCAGCATGGTGATCACCTCCGCGCGCACGGATCGCACGTCATTCGGCTGTGGGACGCAATCGGAGATCACCTACTTCGGACGCGCCTTCCTCAGCGAGGCGTTGAACCAGACGACCTCGATTCCCGCCGCGTTCGCCGACGCCAGCGCCAGCATCACGCAATGGGAAAAGGATGCCGGTATCGAAACGCACTCCGAACCCCAGTTGGCGAGCTCCGGCAGTATCGAAGCCAAGCTCGAGTCCTGGTCACGCGGCTTGCCTGCGCACCCGCCGATTCCTTTCGCACCGGCGGATGAAGCCGGGAATGGGCTAACAACCGGGAGTGGAGAATAGGGAATGGGGAATCTTTGAAAGCGACAACAACGAGCTGCCCCGCCTCGCCCATTCCATTCCCGATTCCCAACTCCCTGTCCTCTATTCCCAGCTCTCCACTAAGGAATCTCTGAACACGTACGGAACTCATTCGTCGCGAGCAAGCTCGCTCCCACAAAATCAAGCAATGGTGGGAGCGAGCTTGCTCGCGACAATACTTGTTCAGACCTTCCCTAACCCAACAATTTCGCCACATCCTTGCCGATGGATTCCGGGGTATCGGTTGGCGCGTAGCGCTTGACCACTTTGCCCTCGCCATCGACCAGGAACTTGGTGAAGTTCCATTTGATGGCGCCAATGCCGAGCAGCCCTGATTTTTCCTGCTTCAACCACTTGTACAGTGGATGCGTGGCACTGCCGTTGACATCGATCTTGGCAAACATGGGAAAACTGACATCGTAGGTGAGGCTACAGAAATTCTTTATTTCCGCCTCGTCTCCCGGTTCCTGGTGACCAAACTGATCGCAGGGAAATCCGAGGACTGCAAATCCCTTGTCCTGATATTTGCGATGCAGGGCCTCAAGGCCCGTGTATTGCGGCGTGAACCCGCACTTGGAAGCAACGTTGACGATCAACATCGCCTTGCCCTTCCAGGCGGACAGCGAAACATCCTTGCCATCGATATCGCGGGCGGAAAAATCATGGGCAGTGGTCATGGGCGTTGGCCGGTTGTGGGGAATGGGAAATGGATGCCGCAGAGCGCGACTTTACCAACTCCCGATTCCCGATCCATCCCTCGCCCCACACCAGCACCCCCCCCCCCAATGAAGTCCTGGGTCCCGGCCTGCGCCGGGACGACAGCAGGTTTCAATTGGCCAATTCCCGATTCCCGACTCCCGGACCCCGGCTACTCCAGTTCCTGCCAGCGGGCGTAAGCAGCATCCAGGTCGGCCTGGGTGCTTGCCATGGTGCGATTTGCGGCGACGATCTCATCGGCGCCCTGGCGGAAAAAGGACGCATCATTCATGGCCCTGGTCAGCTCGGCCATGCGCGCTTCCAGCGATTCGATGCGCGCCGGCAACTGCTCAAGTTCGCGTGCATCCTTGTAGCTCAGGCGGCGCTTTGCCGGCGTCGCCTGCATCGCCTGTGGCTGCGGCTGCGGCGTTTCCTCGCGATCACGCACCGCTACGGGCACGGACCGCTGACGCAGCCAGTCGGAATAGCCGCCCACGTATTCGCCCACCCTGCCCTCGCCCTCAAGCACCAGGGTGCTGGTCACCACATTGTCGAGAAACTCGCGGTCATGCGAAACGAGGATCAGGGTGCCTGCGTATTCGCCCAGCATCTCCTCCAGCAATTCCAGGGTTTCCACATCCAGATCGTTGGTGGGCTCGTCCATGACCAACAGATTCGAAGGCTTGGCAAACAGGCGCGCCAGCAACAGGCGGTTGCGCTCACCGCCGGACAGCGCGGAAATGGGTGCGCGTGCGCGATCCGGCGTGAACAGGAAGTCCTGCAGATAGCCGATGGCATGCTTGCGCGCGCCATTGATTTCGATGAACTCGCGCCCGTCGGCCACGTTGTCCAGTGCGCTCAGATCTTCGCGCAATTGCACGCGGTGCTGGTCGAAGTAGGCAATCTCCAGCCGGGTTCCGATTTCGAGGGTGCCGGAATCCGCTTGCAGTTGGCCAAGCAACAGGCGCAGCAAGGTGGTCTTGCCGGAACCGTTCGGCCCGATCAGGCCGACGCGATCACCGCGCAGGATGGTGGTCGAAAACCCGCGGATCAGCGTGCGCCCTGCCACGGCGTATTCGAGGTTGCGGGCCTCGATCACCTTGCGTCCCGACGCGGATGCGCTGCCCAACTGCATGCGCACATTGCCGGTCTGTGCGCGACGTTCGCTGCGTTCCCTGCGCATGGATTCGAGCCGCCGGACGCGCCCTTCGTCGCGTGTACGCCGCGCCTTGATGCCCTGGCGGATCCAGACTTCTTCCTGGGCGAGTTTCTTGTCGAACAACGCCGTGGCCTGCGCTTCCGCATGCAGCCTTTCCTCGCGCCGGCGCAGGTAGTTGTCGTAGTCGCCTGGCCAGCTGGTCAGCGCACCCCGGTCAATCTCGATGATGCGCGTGGCCAGGGCGCGCAAGAAGCGACGGTCGTGGGTGATGAAAACCACGCAACCTTCGAAACTGCGAATGAACTCCTCAAGCCAGGCGATGGCATCGATGTCGAGGTGATTGGTGGGCTCGTCCAGCAACAACACCTGTGGGTCCAGCACCAGTGCGCGCGCCAGCAGCACGCGCCGCTTCATGCCTCCGGAGAGGACATCGAACCCGGCATCTTCGGGCAACTCAAGCCGGCTCAGAACACGCGTCACGCGACGGTCCAGGTCCCAGCCCTGCAGCGCATCGATGCGCGCCTGCACCGCGGCCATGGCTCGCATGCCGGCCTCGTCCTCCAGGCTATGCGTGCAATGGTGATACTCGCCAAGCAACGCGCCGATCTCGCCGAGCGCCGAGGCAACCACATCGAACACCGTGCCCGTGGTGTCCTGCGGAACTTCCTGGGCGAGCCGCGCCACGACCACGCCAGGCGAGACGCGCACTTCGCCATCGTCAGGGCGAATTTCGCCGGCGAGCAGTTTCAGCAGGGTCGACTTGCCGGCCCCGTTGCGCCCGACCACGCACACCCGCTCGCCTGGATCCAGCGAAAACTCGACCTTTTCCAGAAGCAGCGGGCCACCCACGCTGTAGTCCAGCTTGCGGACATCAATCAGGGACATGCGGACAACACCAACGACGCAGGAGGCACGGCGGCTTCACGATCAATGAAAAAAGATCGCCAAGGATACTGTGCTTTGCCTGCGCAGGCGCACCGCGTCGCGGGCTTTACTGGGCGACGACCCGCTTGACCGCGTTGACGAAATCCGCATCCAGCTCACCCATGCGCTCGGTGCGGGCAACGATGCGCCCTTCGGCATCGAGCAGGATCATTACGCTGGAGTGGTTGTAGTCACCATCGTCACGCAGCTTGTACTGGATACCGAGGACGGCAGCCAGCCTGCGCACGTCGGCATCCTCTGCGCGTGCAAGGGTCCAGCGCATGAGGTCGACCTTGTGCTTTGCGGCTACGTTCTTGAGCGCTTCGGGCGTATCGCGATCAGGATCAAAACTCACCATCAGAACGCCCAGCCTCTTGCGATCGGCATCGGGCAGACTGCGTTCGGTGCGACGCAGCGTGTCGATGATCATCGGACACACGAACTTGCATGAGGAATAGAACATGCTGACCAGGCGGGGCTGGCCGCGCCCATCCGCAAAGCGCAGCGTCTTGCCATCCTGATCGACCAGGGAAGCGTCCAGGTTGTAGACGGAATCTCCCGGCAAGGGACCTGTTGCCGGGTTGGCCGGCTGCGCGAGCGCGGTCGCGGCGAACAGCCATCCGGCGATCAGTGAGAACAGGAAAACGGCAGATTTCATGGTGCAACTGCTCCATCGCGCACGCAGCGGAAACCGAGGTTGTTCGTGGTATCCGCCGCCTTCAGGGACGACAACATGGCAACCCGCATGAGCAGGGCATAGTTGTCGCGATCACGCATGCTCATGGCTCCGGCACCGCAAAACTTGAGTCGGTCCGGATCGTTTTGTCCGCGACTGTCTGCGGTCACCATCATCGCGGCATAGTCATCCACCCATTCCCAGACCAGACCGTGCAGGTCACGCACGCCGTACAGGTTGGGCTGCCCACCCACGCTGCCGAGCACGTTGTTCGAAGGTTTCGCGTACCAATCCAGCATCTGCTGGCGCCAAACCGGATCGGAACGTGCGTCATCCCGATTGTCGCTGGCCGAGGCCGCGCGTTCCCATTCAAGCCAGGTCGGCAGACGCGCCTGCTCGCTTGCACAGTAGGCCTCGGCGGCAAACCAGCTGACCCGAGTAACCGGCTGCTCCGGCAGCACGCCAACGCCGAGCTGCTCGACATCCTGCCAATGGCTCAGGTAACGGGAATCGGCGAACACCGAAGGCACGCGATCACGCCTCCACTGCGGATGTTCGCCGACGAAGGCCAGGAACTGCGCATTGGTGACCGGCTCGCTGCGCATGGAATAGGCGGCTATGGCCTGTGGCCTTGCCCCTTCCTCGGTCGCGATCACGCTGATGAACGTGGTGGCGGGGATGTCCCTGTATTCAACCTCCGCCCCGGCCGCCGATGCATTGGCGGCCAGGGTGATCGCGCCGAGCAGACACGACGCCAGCAACGCGGTTCCTGCTGCGTGGCGGGGAGAGCGTGTCACGGACTTGGCGCGATCAGGATTTTCCATTTCCGCTTTTCGACCTCAGTGCTCGGCCTGGGTGGCGTTCGGGTTTGCAGCGCGCACCGTCGCCGCCTGCTCCTTGCTGATCTGGCCACCCGGGTTGCCCCAGCTGTTCAGCACGAAGGTGGAGATGTTGGCGACCTCGTCATCCGTGAGCTGGTTCATCGGCGGCATCACCGAGTTGTACTCGGCACCATTGACCGTAACCTTGCCACTCACGCCATGCAGGATGGCTTCCACCAGGCGCTCGGGATCGCCAGCGATGTAATCGGACTTGGCCAGCGGCGGGAACACGTTGGCCAGGCCCTCGCCATTGGCCTGGTGACATACCGAGCATGTGCCGTTGAACAACTGCTTGCCGGCGGCAACCTGCTCTTCCTTCGTCAACGTGCCTGCGGCATGTGCCTTGGCGGCAACCGTCACTGCCTTGAGGTCAGGCCCGGCGCGATCACTCAGGTACACGGAATCGACTTCCTTGCCGGAGTAGATGGCGAGGTCTTCCGGTCCATCCACCTTGAGGATGGCCAGTGCACCCTTGTTGAATGCGCGGAAGATGGAATGGTCAACCAGCACATAGCTTCCTGGCACTTCGGTGTGGAACTCGACCGTGACCGCGCCACCGGCGGGAATCAGCGTCGTCTGCACGTTTTCCTGGAAGTGCGTGCCGCCTTCCTGTTGCACCTTGTCGAAGATCTCGCCGATCACATGGAAGCTGGAAACCAGGTTCGGACCGCCGTTGCCGACAAACATGCGGACCTTCTGCTTGGTCTTGGCCGTCAACGCGTTGTCACCGGTCAGCGAGCCTTCCGAGCCGTTGAACAGCACATAGGTCGGGTTCTCGTCGATGCCCTTTTCCATGTCGAACGGCTGATGGCCCTTCTCGCGATATTTGCCGGTCGTGTAGAAATCACCCTGCATCACGTAATACTCGTGATCGACGGGGCTCAAGCCTTCCGGCGGCTCGACCAGGATCAGGCCATACATGCCATTGGCAATGTGCATGCCGACCGGCGCGGTTGCGCAATGGTAGACATACAGGCCCTGGTTCAGCGCCTTGAAGGTGAATTGCGACTCATGGCCAGGTGCCGTGAAACTCGATGCCGCGCCACCACCGGGACCGGTTACGCCATGCAGGTCGATGTTGTGCGGCATCTTGCTGTCAGGCGCGTTCTTCAGATGGAATTCCACCGTGTCGCCCTGGCGAATGCGGATGAAGCTGCCCGGCACCGTGCCACCAAAAGTCCAGAACGTGTAGGTGACGCCTTCGGAGATGGGCATCTCCTTCTCGATCACTTCAAGGTCGACGATGACCTTGGCCGGATAGTTGCGGTTGACCGGAGGCGGCACATGCGGCGGGCTGGTCAGCACGGCCTTGATCGGCTCACCCTGCGGCGGTCCGAAATCTCCCTTGGCCGAGCCACCCGTCTCCACCGCGACAGTACCCTCGGCGGCCGACGTGCTACCGGTACCTGCATTCGACGAACAACCGGCCAAGCCGGCTGCAGCGACTATCGCAATTGCCAGTAAAAGGCGTTTCATGGGACGTTTCCTCGTTTCAGAAAAATTGTTCTGTTGCAGGGGATTTTCGTTCCGCGGCCGGACCTTCACCCTGATCTGGATCAATACGCGCGGAAGTCAATCTACAACGACTTGCGGCAATACGTCGCGATCCGGAATCCGGCGCCTCGGACTTGACCGGAATCAATGGCAAGAGCCGTCACGCAGCGCAGATTGTATGCGCAGTTCGGCTTTTCAGCCGACACCGGAAACGAGGTACACCATGACCGCAAAAAGCCGCCACCTTCGCCGTGAACTGACAGCCCTGCTCCTGCTTGCAACCTGCGCCAGCGCCCAGGCGGCGGAAAACGAGATCAAGAGCGGCGCAGTCGTCGAGCTGCGCTATCGCCATGAGACCGTGGATGACGACGCCTTCACGCGCACGGCGCAAGCCGACACCCTGCGACTGCGCCTTGGCTACCTCTGGGCGTTTGCACCCAGCTGGCAAGCATATGCGGACGCAGAACGCGTGCAAACCCTGTTCGGCGACGACTTCAACAGCACGGCCAATGGCGAAACCGACTACCCGACCGTCGCCGATCCGCAGGCAACCGAGATCAACCAGGCTTTCGTGCGCTATTCCGGCAGCGCACTGGGTGCCACGCTTGGGCGCCATCGCGTCTTGCTGGACAACCAGCGCTTTTTCGGCAACTCGGGCTGGCGACAGAATGAACAGACCTTCGATGGTCTTTCCCTGGGCAAAACCTTTCTGGAATCCGGCACAGCCTTGAACTACAGCTGGCTTGGCCGCGTATTGCGCGTGAATGGGCACAACAATCCCAACCCGCTCTTGCGTGAGTGGGATCTCAATGGCAATCTCATCAACCTGTCCCAGCCGCTCGCACTGGGAAAGCTCACGGCGTATGCCTACCTGGTGGAGAACCACGATCGCCAGGACCTGTCGTCGCGCACCGCGGGCGCGCGCTGGAATGCCGACATGGAACGCGAAGGCGTGCAGCCCGGCTGGACGATTGAGTACGCACACCAGTCCGACTATGCCGACAATCCGTTTTCATTCAGCGAGTCGTACCGTCTGATCGAGGCACGCCTGCGCTGGAGCGGTGTCACCCTCAAGCTCGGTCAGGAAGTGCTCGGCGGCAACGGGCAAAGCGGATTCTCGACACCGTATGCGTCGCTGCACGCATTCAATGGCTGGGCCGATCGTTTTGGCAACACGCCCGCGAATGGACTGGATGACCGCTTCGTGGGCGCCGAAGGCAAATTCGGCAAGGCTTCGTGGACGGTTCGCTGGCACGATTTCCAGGCCGACCGCGGTGGCGGCGACTACGGCCACGAGCTCGACGCATCCGTGAGCTATCCGCTTTGGAAAGGCGTCACCGGAATGCTCAAGGTGGCCGATTATCGAAGCGACGGCTTCGCCAGCGATACGCGCAAACTCTGGTTCAGCCTCGACTATCGCCTTTGACGAATACCTGGCAACCCGTCCGTTGCCAGCGTGATTGCCGGATCACCGAACCTGCAATTGCGCACGGATCAGGACAACAGCGCGGCAAACAGTCCCAGCGGATTGTGCGAGCGCGCCACGCTGACCATGAAGGCAAACACGCACAGCGCGGCCAGGTAGCACCACACCTGCACACTGCGGCTGCGTGCGCGCTTGAGGGCCAACGTACCGAGCACGATGTACACCACCAGCAACAACACTTTCACGGTGAGCCAGTGCTGCTGGAACGGATAGGCGTGCAGGATGGCGACAAGCACCAGGGCACTGATGAGCAGAACGGTGTCGATGGTGTAGGACAGGTAACGCAGGGCGGGCACATTGACCGTGCGCGAACGCATCAGCATGAGCAGGCCGCGTATCGTGAAAAGGCTTCCGGACAGCAAGACACTGATGATGTGCACGGCCTTGATCTGGGGATAGAACTCGATCATCTGTTCAGTCCTTCTTTGTGCAGACTCGACAGCCGAGCAAGCTCGGCTCTACCAATGCAACCAGCTCCACACTGCGACGGCAGGCTGTGCGTGCGTGCGGGCCGCATCAATAACACGACGACGAGCAGGTCAGCCCGGCCGGCCATCGATGCGCGGGGTCAGGAATATCCACAAGGATCGCAGCACCCAGGGCAGGAATGCCAGCAACCAGCCGAATGCGGCAATCACCAGCCAGCGTGCCGATTCGGGCGTGATCTCGGCATACATGCGGGCCAATGCAACGCCTTGCAGCATGACGAAGGTCAGCCAGGGGATCCAGCCCATCTGCAGCGGACGGCCGGAATGCCCCTGGGTGACGCGCGTGACCATGGCCACCAGCATGGAGCCAAAAAAACCGACCGTCAGGGCATGCACCGGTGCGCGCGCGAAGTGAAACCCTTGATCGAAGAAGAACAAGGCGCTCTGCAAGGCATACAGGGCAAACGCCACGAACAACCAGAAGAAAGCGATATACAGGGCGGCGAGCAATCCGGGTTTCAGGCACTTCCACGGTTGCCATCCGACCCAATGAGCGAGGATCAGGGCCGCAAGCGGCACATCGACCAGCCACAAGAGGGCCAGTTGATTGGCCATGTCCAGCGCGAGGTGCGCAAGCAACAGCACCCACAGCAGGGGCAGGCTCCAGCGCGGCTTGAACACGCGATAGCCCTGCCCCACCACGTTGGCGCTGAAGAACGGCACCATGCGATGGCACACGGTGAAATACACCGGAATCAACAGGGCAAAACTGCCTGCCTTGATCGAGAACGTGGCCAGGCTTGCCGGTGCGCCGAGCACAAACGCCGCAAACGAAAGCAATCCAGCGAAGCCAAGCACCAACGCCGCGAAACAACTTCGCGCATGCGCGTCCTTGCCGCCCGCGCGCAGCAACACACCGCCGAGTGCCAGCAGTGCGGCGAGCCAACCCATCAGCATCATGCCAAGGCCAAGCAGCAAAACCGGCTTCAGGTCGAGCAGGCCGAGGTGAGCGAGCAGATAGCCTGCAAACATGCCGATGAACACGGGCACGTAGCGGCGGCGCTGCAGTCCAGGCTGCCCCATCCAGCGCGGGAAAACGGTCAGCAGGAAACCGAAGATGAAGGGTGGCAGCATGCCGTACTGGGCCAACACGGCGTGTGCCCAACCCGCCGGAACGGGTGCGACCGGAAACGCATGGCCCGACCAGCTGGCAGCCAACCAGCACGCCCACCACAGCATGGATACGATCACTGCCGTGGCGCCGGCGAAGAACATCATGCGATGCGGTGCACTGGCGAACAGCTTCGGCAGGTCGGAAAGGACTTCTTTCATGGATCGGACATCCTCCACATCGGCAGATGATTCATCCGCGGGTCTTGCTTCCCCGCGCACCAGGCGGATTGGCACTCCACGAAATGACTTGCCTGAATCGCTGCGTTCGTTCATCCGCCAATGATGCCTGCGCCTGGCACCACCCACATTGACTCAGATCATTGCCGCGCGGCCTTGCAACTTCGGGAGATCACAACGCGCGCCCAATTGACCACGGTCAATGTCGCATGGGTGGATGTGCGGCAAACTGCGACCATACACCCCAAAGAGGATTCTGCACATGTCAAAGCCATGCCATGCCCCAGTGCTCATCGCAACGCTCGCCTTCGCCGCATCGGTGCAAGGCGCGCCACCGGCACATGATCATGAACACCATGACCACAAGACCAACGCGCCTGCACCGGCAGCGGACGCGCAGTCCGTACGCTGGACTGCTGATGCGGACCTGCGCAAGGGCATGGCGGACGTGCATGCCGCGCTGGATGATTTGCGCCACCACGAAATGGGACACATGCCGGCCAACATGGCCGCCGAACGTGCCGGCAAGATCGAGGATGCCGTTGCCTACATCATCACCCGCTGCAAGTTGCCTGCGGATGCCGACGCCGCCTTGCACAAGATCATCATTCCGCTGCAATCGGCGGCGCAGAGGTTGAAGAAGGATCCGGCCGACATGGCCGCGATCGCCGCCATGCGCGATGCGGTGGCCGACTATCCGCGCCAGTTCGATGACCCGCTGTGGTCAAGCGCAGCGTCCGACTGACCCATGCGTCAATGGATCGGCGTTGCCACAAGCCAACGCCGATCGAGCCGGTTCCGTTCATGGTGAACCCTTCAAATCACCCGTTCGTGGTGAGCCAGTCGAACCATGAAAGGCTCTCATCCCCTGCGTTCGTGGTGAGCTCGTCGAACCATGAACGGCTCTCACCCCCTCCGTTCTTGGTGAGCCTGTCGAACCATAAACGGCTCTCACCCCTCCGTTCGTGGTGAGCCCTTCAAATCACCCGTTCGTGGTGAGCCCTTCATATCACCCGTTCGTGGTGAGCCTGTCGAACCATGAACGGCTCTCACCCCCTCCGTTCGTGGTGAGCCTGTCGAACCATGAACGGCTCTCACCCCTTCCGTTCGTGGTGAGCCTGTCGAACCATGAACGGCTCTCACCCCCTCCGTTCGTGGTGAGCCTGTCGAACCATGAACGGATTCGAGGCGCCACGTACTCACCCTTCGACATCCGGTGGGCGAACGGACCTTGATCAGCGTCGCCCAACCTCATGGCACGGCCACGCCGCCATCAGCAGGGTGGCCGCCACTGGCCATCGCACTGAACTGCACGCAAGGCCACATCCCAGGCTGAACACTCAACGCCCTGGCGGGCAAGCCAGTTCGGATCGAACAGGGTCTCGGCGTAGCGTTCGCCGTGATCGCACAACAAGCTGACGATGCTGCCGCCTTGGCCGGCTTTGCGCATCGCGCAAGCCAGTTGCAGGCAGGCGACCAGGTTGGTGCCCGAGGATCCGCCATAACGCCGGCCCAGCAGGGTTTGCAGGACCCAGGCAGCGGCGATGGATGCCGCGTCCGCAACTTCAATCACCTCATCAACCACCTCGAAGATGAAGCTCTTTTCAACCTGCGGACGACCGATGCCTTCGATCAAGGTCGGTTGGCTGGCGCGCACGTTCCGATCACGTCCTGGCCAGCCCCGGGCAAACGCAGCACCTTGTGGTTCTGCAACACACAGGCGGGTTTCCAGGCCGCGATAGCGCAGGTAGCGACCAATGGTTGCCGACGTGCCGCCGGTGCCCACGCCACACACGATCCACTGCGGTGTTGGATGCGGCTCTCCCTCCATTTGCCGGAGGATGGACTCGGCGATGTTGTTGTTGCCGCGCCAATCGGTGGCGCGTTCGGCAAGACCAAACTGATCCAGATGACAGGCACCGTTGCGCGCATGTTCGGCAGCGCGGGCATGGACCTGGCCCGGATCTTCCACCAGATCACACTCCCCACCCAACGCACGCACGTCGCGGATCTTGGCCGGTGCCGTGCAGGCCGGCATCACCGCAACGAAGGGCAAGCCAAGCAGGCGCGCAAACCAGGCCTCGGAAATCGCGGTGCTGCCCGATGAGGCATCCACCACGGTCTGCCCCTGATGCAGGCGGCCATTGCACAGGGAATACAGGAACAGCGAACGTGCCAGCCGATGCTTGAGGCTTCCGGACGGGTGCGAGGCTTCATCCTTGAAATAGAAATCGATGCCGCTGAAGCCGGGCAGCTCCACCTTCAGCAGGTGTGTGTCCGCCGAACGTGCCGACTCGCGTTTCAATGTGGCCAGGGCCTCGCGAGCCCATTGCCTGTTGCCTGATTGGTTCATGTCTGTCTACGTTGAATCTCGATGGCTGGCCGCTGACGACGGAATCTGACGGTTGACGAATCGCATCGGGCATACCGTATGGCGCATGTGGCGCCTGCGTGCTTGCTGCCAAATCGCGAGGCACTCAGCCAATTCAACCGTGGCCGCCTCGCGCTGGCCGGGATCCCTGTGGAAACCCGAAGATCCACCCTGCATTCCGACCATCCTTGGTCATTAGTCCGGGAGGATGTTGCGCGCCACCTCGCGCAGACCGGCGGGGTTCTTGAGGCTGACTTCCCGACCTTCCACCACCAGCAGCCCGGAATCCTGGAACCTGCGCAGCACGCGGCTCACCGTTTCCGCGGCAAGCCCCAGGTAATTGGCGATGTCGCTACGCGGCATTGAAAGCCGCAATGCGTTGGCCGCAAATCCGCGCGCTTCGTAGCGCGCGCACAGATTGAGGATGAATGCCGCCAGGCGTTCGTCGGCCGTGGACTCCTGGATGCGCTGGCTGGCATCGCCGATGTCCTTGCTCAGGCGCCGGAACAGTTCCTTCTGGATCTGCGGAATGCGCGTGGCCAGGGTGGCCAGTGCGGGAAACGAAAACCGGCAGACCTCCACGGTTTCCAGCGCGATGGCATCGCAGGGGTAGATTTCGGTGTGGATTGCATTGAGGCCGATCAGCTCGCCCGGCAAATGGAAGCCGAGGATCAGCTCCCTGCCCTCGCGATCAACCTGCGAAGTCTTCACGGTTCCCGCGCGCACGGCATACACCGCCGAGAAGCGGTCCCCGTGCCGGAAGATGGCATCGCCTGTACGAAAGGGGCCGGCATGCTCGACCAGGCAATGCAGCTCGGTCAGGCCGATCTTGTCGACGCCATGGCCAACGCAGACCGAACCGAACGCGCACGTTGAGCAGAACTTGTACTCATTGCCATCGTCGGCGATCGGATTGAACACCGCCTTGCGACCGCCGGTACTCTCGCTGTAGCCCATCCTGCAACCCTTCTGCTCGCGCCCTCACACTGCGCGCGAGTAGCGGTTGTCCGAGCCTTCGATGTATGCGTCAAAACACTGTGCAATGTTCCGCAGCAGCAATTGGCCCCGCGCCGTGGTTTCAATGCGTTGCGACGAACAGGTGACGAGTCCGTCATCAACCAGCGGCTGCAGTCGGGCCAGCGACTGCCGGAAATAATGAGCGAATTCTACAGGATGTCGTGCCTCAAACGAGGGAATGTCCAGTACGCCCCCGCACATGAGTTGCTGGATGAGATCGGAACGCAGCAAGTCGTCCTCGCTGAGCAGCCTGCCCCGGGCCACGGGCAGGCGCCCGTTGTCCAGAGCCATGTAGTAGCCGGGAAGGTCCTTGGCGTTCTGGCTGAACCCCCTGGCGATGCGGCTGATGGCACTCATGCCGAAACCGATCAGGTCGCAGGCCGCGTGCGTTGAATAGCCCTGGAAATTGCGCTGCAGGGTGCCATTGACCAGGGCCTGAGCCAGGTCGTCGCCCGGTAGAGCAAAATGATCGACGCCGATGTGCACATAACCGGCGGCAGTCAGCATCGACACGCAGGATTGCAGCAGGGTCAGGCGGGTAGTTGCATCCGGCAGGTCGTACTTGTCGATCTGGCGCTGGGCCTTGAAACGTTCCGGCAGGTGCGCATAGCCGTAGGCAGCGATGCGGTCGGGTTTGAGTGCAATGACCTGTTCCAGCGTGCGCGCAAAACCCTCCGGCGTCTGTTTCGGCAGCCCGTAGATCAGGTCAAGATTGATCGAGCGCACGCCACCCTTGCGTGCACCCTGCATCACGTCGGCAGTTTCCTCTACGCTCTGGATGCGGTTCACCGCCTGCTGCACCGCGGGATCGAAGTCCTGCACACCAATGGAAACCCGATTGATGCCCGCCTCCGCCACCTGCCGCGCGTAATCCCCATCGCAGAAACGCGGATCCAGCTCGATTCCGAACTCGCGCCCCGCATCGCGGCTGAACGAGAAATGCCGCCCCAGGGATTCGATCAGCTCCAGCATCTGGGTGATGTTGAGAAAGTTCGGTGTACCGCCACCAAAATGCAGCTGCACGAGGCGACGATCGCGGTCGAAGCGCGCCGCAACTTGCTCGATCTCGCGGTAAAGGCGGGTCAGGTAGGTATCGGCCTTGCGCTTGTCGTGGGTGATGATGCGCGCACAACCGCAGTAGAAACAGGGCGACAGGCAGAACGGAACGTGGATGTATGTGGAAAGGTCGCGCGGAATGGGATCGTCATTCGATGCACGAATGCAGTCGAACAAATCCGCTTCCGAAAAGTCGTCGCGAAAATGCAGGGCCGTCGGATAGGACGTGTAACGCGGCGCGTTCACGTCGTAGCGGGCGATCAGCTCACGA
Source organism: Dokdonella sp. (assembly GCA_016712865.1). Lineage (GTDB taxonomy): Bacteria > Pseudomonadota > Gammaproteobacteria > Xanthomonadales > Rhodanobacteraceae > Dokdonella. The sequence goes on along the minus strand of JADJQH010000008.1, from coordinate 1,276,433 downwards.
TCGAATTGGGGGGCCACCAGGGCTGCGCGATTTTCCATGGCGGCCAGACTAGTCGGCCGGTCGCAGCCCCGCCTTGACCCCGATCAAGCGCGCGACCGCAGTCTCGATCAAAGGATAACCACCCGGTTGCGTCCGGCCGCCTTGGCCTTGTACAGGGCCTTGTCGGCGGCGATGAGCATGTCGGGCGGGCTGCGCAGGCGTGCACCGCGTTCGGCCAAGCCGATGCTGATGGTGAGCTTTATCAGGGTTCGCGTGGTCGACTTTTGCTTGCTGTTGCGCGAGCGGATCGGCAGGCGCATGTCGGCAATCTCGGTGCGCAGGTTCTCGCAGATTTCGCGGGCATTGCGTTTCTGCCCTGCCCCGAACAGCAGGCAGAACTCCTCGCCGCCGTAGCGGAAGGCGCGCACGCCGCGCAAGTTGCGCAAACGCGCGGCAACCGCGCGCAACGCGCGATCTCCGATGGCATGTCCGTACTTGTCGTTGAATTGCTTGAAGTGGTCGATATCCACCATGGCCAGGGCAAAATCTCCGGATATCCGGGCCAGCGCCTCATCCAGTGAACGTCGATTGGGCAAGCCGGCCAATCCGTCGACGAAAGCCATGCGATAAGACGCATGCAAGATCCCGATCACGGCCGATGCACCTGCGAGTGCCAGCAATGTGTGTTTGGCTGTGGATGGAACTGCCGGCAGCAATGCGATGCTGGTCAGAACCAGCGCGACACCCAGCATCCAGTCCAGCATGAGCCGGCTCGAGATGCCGCGCAGGAAACAAACCAGGGCCGCCAGCAGCACGAGGATCGCGGCCAGCTTGCCGGGTTCTTGTGCAATCAGGCCCAATGGCAATGCATCGCGCAGTCCCGACCAGACATGCGCGGGCGCGGCCAGCGTGAGCCAGCTCGCAAGCAGCAGTCCGCCGAGCACCATCAGGTTGCGCCTCGCCAAAAGGCGTCGCTCCGGCAGAGCCACCGCAATCAGCAACAGCCAGGGCGTGAACATGCGAATGGCATCGAGGCCACGCGCGATCGGCAAGGCTGACCATGCATTCGACAGGGCCAGGGCGCCGGCGGTCAGGATGGCCAGCAAAACGACGGCACGATTGCGCCGGAAGCCGAGCGCCAACAGCAGCGCAGCCGCATTGATCAAGACGGCGGACATGCTCCAGACATCCGGCATTGCGTTCAATGCCAGGTCCTGACGTACAACTTGAAAGTGAGATCAACGCAGCACATCGAATGGACCGCCTCGCTCCAGTGCACGCTGGTAAGCCGGACGCGCGTGGATGCGCGCAAGCCAGTCAATCAGTCGGGGTTGTCCTGCATCGATGACTCCACGCGCCTTCATCGCCTCGATGGGAAAACTCATCTGGATATCTGCTGCGCTGAATGCTTCGCCGGCAAACCAGGCGTGACGGGACATCTCGCCCTCCAGATAGTCGCGATGCTGACGCAATTGCGGTTCGACGAACTGGCTCAGCACCTTGCCAGCCAGCGCCTTCGCCACCGGCTTCACGAAGAAAGGCATCGGCGCACTGCGCATGCGCGAAAACACCAGATTGAGCAGCAAGGGCGGCATGGCCGAACCTTCCGCGTAATGCAACCAGTAGGTGTAGCGAAGTCGCGCGGCGGAATCTGCCTGCGGCTTGAGGGTGGCCTCGCCGTATCGATCCACCAGGTATTCGATGATGGCGCCGGACTCGGCCAACGTGTTTTCACCATCGACCAGCACCGGCGCCTTGCCCAGCGGATGGATCGCACGCAACGAGGCAGGCGCAAGCAGGGTCTTGGGGTCTCGCCGGTACTGGACGATCTCGTAAGCAAGACCCAGCTCCTCCAGCAACCAGAGGATCCGTTGCGAACGCGAGTTGTCGAGGTGGTGAACGGTGATCATGCAGTATTTCCGCCTGACGTAAAGACTGCCAAAAGAGATTCCAAGACCCCTGCAAGGCGTCGAGCCTACACCGGAACTGTATCGTGACAAGCCCGACCCCGTCGTGCCGCGCGCCTGCCGTGCATAATCCGCGCACTTGAACCAACCCATACCCGCAAGTCGACATGGCCTCGCACTCCTACTACCAGCTCGACGTATTCAGCCATCGCCCTGGCGGCGGAAACCCCCTGGGCGTGGTAGTGGGCGCGGATGACTGGAGCGATGCCGCCATGCAGGCCTTCGCCAAGTGGACGGATATTGTCGAAACGACCTTCCTGTTGCGCCCCACCGCCGCGGAAGCCAGTTATCGCCTGCGCATCTTCATGCCCGACAAGGAAATTGCCTTTGCCGGTCATCCGTCGATCGGCAGTGCACATGTGGCCTTGCTCAGCGGTTTCGCGCAGGCGCGCGATGGAATCCTGATCCAGGAATGCCAGGCTGGTTTGTTGCCGGTGCGCATCGAGGGCGAAGGAGATGCACGTCGTCTGTTCATCCAGGCTCCCGCAGCGCGCATTGTGCACACCGGCATCAAGGTCGGCAGCCTGCTGGAAAGCACCTTGGCTCGTGTAGCGCTGGGTCGCCTGCCTCCAGCGCTGGTGGAAGGCGGGCGTCGCTGGTGGCTGGCCGAGTTCGCCAGCGTCGCCGCCGTGCGCGCCTGGCAACCGGACCACGCCGCACTCAAGAAGATTGCCCTCGATAGCAACAGCCTTGGCTTGTGCATTTTTGCGCGCAGCGACGAAGCGGGACACGATCTTGTCCTGCGTGCGTTTCCGGCAGGTGTCGGCATCGTCGAAGACCCCGCCTCGGGCGCTGCCAACGGACTGGTTGCCGCCTACATCGCAGCAAGTGAACCCGAGGGGGCGTTGGCGCGCGGCTATAGCGTCAGCCAGGGCCGGGAAATGGGCCACGATGCCGAGTTGGTGCTGCGCATCGACGCCGACGCCAGCGTGTGGGTCGGAGGACTCACCCAGACCGTGATCCAGGGCGAGGTGCAATGGCCGCACACCTGACAAACTAACCGACTCGAAATGCACCCCCGGAAATCCGCAAACCATGACTGCCTTGCCCAACGACGCCTGGACGACTCCGCAGCCTCTGGACAACGCGAAGACGCTGCCTGCACTGCTGTACACCTCGGCGGAAGTGCACGCCGAGGAACAACGGCGGGTATTCGCGCGCAGCTGGCAATGCGTGGCGCATGTGCAGCAACTGGCAGCGGTGGGCGATCACGTGGTTGCGGAAGTGGCTGGCGTGCCACTGGTACTGGTGCGCGGAGAAGACGGCGAACTGCGCGCCTTGCACAATGTCTGCCGCCATCGCGCCGGCCCGCTGGCAAGTTGTGACGGACGCGCTGCGCGTGCGCTGCACTGCCAGTATCACGGCTGGACCTACACGCTCTCCGGGCAACTGCGCAGCGCCCCGGAAATGCGCGAAGCCGCGGATTTCAACATCAGCGAGATCCGCCTGCCGCAGGCGCGCCTTGAAGTCTGGCGTGGGCTCGTTTTCGTGGCCATCGAGCAGCCACCACCGCTGGCCGAGGTGCTTGAAGGCATGGATGAACGCCTCGGCACCATCGACTTCAGCGCGTATGCGCATCACCAGCGCATCAGCTATTCAATCGCGGCGAACTGGAAAACCTATGTCGACAATTTCCTCGAGGGCTATCACCTGCCGCACATCCATCCAGGCCTGAACAAGCTGCTCGACTACCGCAGCTACCAGACTGAGACCGCGACCTGGCATTCGCTGCAATCCAGTCCACTGGATCGGACCACCAATTTCTATGGCTCCGGCGAAGCGCTCTACTACTTCATCTTCCCCAACACCATGCTCAACATCCTTCCCGGACGCCTGCAGACCAATCGGGTCGTGCCGATCAGCGCGGATCACTGCCGCGTCGACTTCGATTTCTATTACCCGCCCTGCGAAGACAGCGACGAGTTGGAGCGGCGCGCCCGCGACCTGGCCTTCAGCGACGAAGTGCAAGTGGAAGACATCGCCATCTGCGAACGCGTGCAACGAGGCCTGGCCTCCGGCTCCTACGAAGCGGGACGGGTCAGCCCGAAGCGTGAACGCGGCGTGCATCATTTCCATGAGCTGATCCGCCGCGTTTGGCGGTGAATTCGGGATGACCAGCCATTCGGCTGTTGAAAACCGGGATTCGGGATAGCAAAAAGCAAAACGGGATTCCGCTTTTCTCCCCTCTCCCGCTGGCGGAAAACAGTGCCGTAATTCATTCAACCGCAAAGACACTGGGTCCCGGATATCGCTTCGCGATTCCTGGATGACGAGCAACACCAGGCCCCCCAGTGCAACGCCTCCCTTCTCCTGCGGGCAAAAGTAGAGCCTGTCCCGGACTTGATCCGGGATGCCGAAGGCGAATGAGGGTAGCGGTTGCCCGCTTTCAGCGTCGGCCGTGTTCCAGCCAGATCTCCAGACCTTGGGCATTGAGCTCGACATCGGTGGCCAGCAGCGCGGCCATGTCCTCACGTGACATCGTGCAGCCGTGCTGCTGCGCGCGATCAAGGTACAGCCTTTCCAACTCGTCTTTCAGTGCTTCGTGGCGATGCGCGCTTTCGCGCGAGGCTTCCGCGATGGCCACCATGGCATTGATCACCTCGAACAGGTCCGCGGCAAGTCGCTTCACATCCTGCACGCGGCTGTAGTGGGTGAGGTAGATCGCTTGCGGATCGAGCAACAACAGTCGCGCGATCGAACCCTTCATGGCGATCGGATCAAACTGTACCGGTGTCGTGGTGGGCAGGATGAAGGCGCCCTTGGCCGTATCGAACTCGCGATAGGAAACGCCAAACGTGTCGCCACTGAACACCGAGCGCGAACGCGCGTCCCACACGCAGAAATGATGGCGTGCGTGACCCGGCGTATCGAGGCAACGCAATGCGCGCCCAGCCAGTTCAAGCACTGTTTCGTCGCGAACCTCGATGATGCGCTCAAGCGGAACCGGCACCAGTTCGCCGTAGGTTTGTGCGACTTGTTCGGCGCCGTACACGGATGATGCGCTGGCCACCAGGCGCGCCGGATTGATCATGTGCGGTGCACCGCGCGGATGCACGGCCAGCTTCGCATTGGGCAGGTGGGTCAGGATTTCGCCGGCACCGCCCGCATGATCCAGGTGCACGTGGGTCACGATCACGAGGTCAACTGCGCTGCGCGCGATGCCCTTGTCATCAAGTGCGGCCAACAGCGCAGGGATGGAATAGTTGGTGCCGACATCGATGAAGGCGGCACGGCCCGCTTCGATGATCAGATGACTGGCATCGAACCTGGGTCGGTTGAAGCCGGTGTCGATGGCGCTGATGCCGTGCTCAAACTGCATGCGGCTGGCTCGGGTGCTGGCTGGGGATCGCGGATTCTGGCAGAGCCGGCGGCTCGATGAAACGCAGCATGGTGTTCAGGAGCCTGCGCGGCAGAATGAATTCGAAGCGAAACGACGTTGACGCGATTCAGTGGATCAATCGGAGGGTGCGCATAGCGGGCTCTATGCAATCCTGAGGATTGATCCAATCAATCGATGACAGCGTCGTTGCAACCGGATGGCTTCTGCCGCGCAGGCCCCTGGGGAAACTCTGAACAAGTACGGAACTCATTCGTCGCGAGCAAGCTCGCTCCCACAATATCAAGCAACGGTGGGAGCGAGCTTGCTCGCGACAATACTTGTTCAGACCTTCCCTAACCTTGTATCAGCGCCTTGCGCAGCAACGCGGCAAACCCGACTGGCCTGCTGCGGCGCACGCGCACCTTGGGCGTTGCATGCCAATCCGCGCATCGCCGGATTGCGGCCGCAAGGCCCCCGGCCAGTTCCGTCGCGGGTTCAACTCCCGGCTGCAGATGAATCTGCTTGATCTCGAACTCACCCGACTCGCGATGCGCCTTGGCATCCAGTCGGGCCACGATCCGACCGCAATGCAGGACGGGCAGCACAAAGTATCCGTAGCGACGCTTGGCCTCCGGCACATAGCACTCGAGGGTGTAGTCGAAATCGAACATGGCCTGGCCACGTTCGCGATCCCAGACCAGCGGATCAAACGGCGAGAGCAGCGCGGTGTGCGTGGCCTGCAATGTGTCCTTCACGCATGCCTGCAAGGCCCCGGCGTGGTCGCGATGCACGTAGGCCGGCTGCTGCCAACCGCTGACACTGACCGGAAGCAGCATGCCGCTTGCGAGCAACGGCGCGAGATCCGCATCCTTGAGCCTTGGCGTCGTGCGGAAATAGTCGTTGATCCAGCGTGCCTGGGCAATGCCCAGTGCCCTGACTGCGTCCAGTACCAATTGCCGGGCGACGTCCGCCTGAGGCGGCATCTGCTCTCCGGTTTCGATCTGCATGCGTTCCAGCACGCGTTCGCTCAAGTCATATACGCGCTGGAAGCGCTCGCGTCGGGCAACCATCAACTCACCCCGCGCAAACAAGGCTTCCAGCCAACGTTTCTCGTCCTTCCATGCCCACCAGCCACCGGGCTCGCGTCGTGCAGACTCGAAATCAGACGATCTGCTTGGACCGTGTTGGCGGATGTGCTCCAGTACGGCATCCATTCCAGCTCGCTGGGCCGAGTGTGCTCGCAACGCGTGTTTGCTGGCCCAATGCTTTTCGCGCCCGCCATGCGCGCGGTGCGCCTGATGCAAGGCATACGTGGAAGCCGGTGCAAAGCAGGCCTCGTGGGACCAGCACTCGAAGATCCGCCCCTGCTCCAACGCGTGTTCCAGCCAGTGCGCCGGGTAATTCCCAAGGCGCGAAAACAGCACCAGGTAGGGACTGCGCGCGACCACATGGATGGTGTCGATTTGCAAGACGCCCATGCGCTCGATGCAGGCCAGCAGATCCGCGGGCTCTGGCATGGCCGCAGGCGCCGTGAGCAAACCCTGCGCATGCAAGTGCAGGTTGCGGGCTTGCTGGATGCTGATGCGCGGTGGCGAGGCCGGGATTCGGGGCATCCGCCGATCATGCAGGTCGCTTGTGCATCAGGCAATCGTGGCGCCAGGCACAAAACCGCCTGAAGCGCAGGGCACTGGAGCGCAGCCGATTGGGCCGCAGCCGTTTGGAGCGCAGCCGTCCCGGCTGCAATGAGAAACCAGCAGACAGAATGTCCGCACTGCCGGCGTGGGCCACAGCCGACAAACCCGCCGGTCTCCCGGCATCGTGCAATAATCGGATGCTTGCTGTTGACTCAAGACCCGCAGCGACCACACCCAACTTTCGTACGGAGATTCCATCATGTCCGACATCGTCATCGTCGGCGCCAAGCGCACCGCCATCGGTTCCTTTCTCGGCCAGTTCACCGGCGTCCCCACCCCAACGCTTGGGGCAACAGCCATCAAGGCGGCACTGGAGCAGGCCGCGGTTGCGCCCAGCGACGTCAATGAGGTGATCATGGGTTGCGTGTTGCCGGCCAACCTGGGCCAGGCTCCGGCGCGCCAGGCCGCTCTTGCCGCAGGACTGCCCAAGTCTGCCGGCTGCACCACCATCAACAAGGTGTGCGGATCCGGCATGAAGGCCATCATGCTGGCCCACGATCTGGTCAAGGCCGGCTCCGCCCACGTCGTGGTCGCAGGCGGCATGGAATCCATGACCAATGCCCCGCACATGATTCCCAATTCGCGCACCGGCAACCGTTACGGTGGATTCGAAGCCGTCGACCACATGGCTTGGGATGGGCTCACCAATCCCTATGACGGCAAGGCCATGGGCATTTTCGCCGAGGCCACCGCCGACAAATACGGCTTCACCCGCGCCGAGCAAGATGCCTTTTCCGTGGCTTCCGTGGAACGCGCCCAGGCGGCCATAGCCTCCGGCGCATTCAAGGAAGAAATCGTCCCTGTCACCGTCGCAGGGCGCAAGGGCGAAGTCACCCATGCCACGGATGAGCAGCCGGGCAAATCCGACGTGGCCAAGATTCCGACCCTGAAACCGGCATTCCGCAAGGAAAACGGCACGGTGACCGCGGCCAGCTCATCCAGCATTTCCGATGGCGCCGCGGCAACCGTCGTGATGAGTGCTGACGAGGCCTTCAAACGAGGCATCCAGCCACTGGCACGCATCATTGCCCATGCCACCCTGGCCCAGGAGCCGGAATGGTTCACCACCGCCCCGGTGGGCGCGATCCAGAGCGTACTCGCGAAAGCCGGCTGGAGCGTGGAAAGCGTCGATCTGTTTGAAATCAACGAAGCCTTTGCCGTGGTTGCCATGGCGCCGATCCGCGACCTCGGCATTCCACACGCCAAAGTCAACGTGAATGGCGGGGCCTGTGCCCTTGGCCATCCAATCGGCGCTTCCGGCGCGCGTCTGGTGGTGACCCTGATCCATGCCCTGCGTGCCCGCGGCGGCAAACGGGGCGTAGCCTCGCTGTGCATCGGCGGCGGCGAAGCAACCGCCATCGCCATTGAGCTTGCCTGAACAAGGCAGCCTGTTGGACGGCCAAAAAAAAAATGCAGTATGCTGTTGTGATGGCTGCAACGCTGATTCATGTTCAGCGTTGCAACCTGCGGTTTTGCCAATGCGGCGGGCAATCCTGCGCAACCCCTGATTCGCCGCTTCCACTCGAGGGGACACCATGAACTTCATCCGTATCATCTTGGCTTCTGCACTCGCCCTTGGGCTGGCAGCATGCAACGACGGTCAGAAACAGGCACAGGAAGCCGCTGATGCAGCTGCCAAGGCCGCTGCCGATGCCGCCGAAGCCACCCGCAAGGCTGCCGATGAAGCAGCTGCCGCCGCCCAGAAGGCTGCCGAAGCCACCAACGCCGCGGTTGGCGCTGCTACCGATGCCGCCGCAAATGCCGCAACCGACGCCGCAGCTGCTGCCACGGGTGCTGCTGCCGATGCCGCTGCCAACGTGGCCGACGCCACCAAGGCCGCTGCCGATGCAGCCACCACGGCCACTGATGACGCAGCCAAGGCGGCTCAAGAGGCTGCTGACAAGGCCAAGCAGGAAGCCGAGAAGCACTGAGTTCCAGCTTCATCCCGAAAGACCGCCGGCCGCCTTGTGCGGCCGGTTTCGTTTTGCGGGTTGGTGATTGGCAGGTTACGCTGCATCGCCGTCATCCAATCTTTACCGTGCAGGGTTCCCCGTCATGCCGCGCATCCAGTCGCAGATCGATACCCGCTCGCCCGAATTCCAGGCCAATACCGCCCAGTTGCGCGGCTTGGTCGATGACCTCAAGCAGCAACTTCAACGCGCTTCACTCGGCGGAGGCGACAAGGCGCGCGCACGGCACACCGAGCGCGGCAAGCTGCTGCCCCGCGAACGCATTCGCGCCTTGCTCGATTCCGGATCGCCCTTCCTCGAAATTTCCCCGCTGGCAGCCCACGGCATGTATGAGGACGCTGCGCCGTGCGCGGGACTCATCACCGGAATTGGCAGGGTCAAGGGCCAGGAAGTGCTGGTGGTCGCCAACGACGCCACCGTGAAAGGCGGCACCTATTTCCCGATGACCGTGAAAAAGCATCTGCGTGCACAGCAGGTCGCCCTGGAAAACCGCCTGCCCTGCGTGTACCTGGTGGATTCCGGCGGCGCGTTCCTGCCGCTGCAGGACGAGGTATTCCCCGACCGCGAACATTTCGGGCGCATCTTCTACAACCAGGCGCAGATGAGCGCGTTGGGTATTGCCCAGATCGCCGTGGTCATGGGTTCCTGCACTGCGGGCGGTGCCTATGTGCCGGCAATGAGCGATGAAACCATCATCGTCAAGGAGCAAGGCACGATCTTTCTTGGTGGTCCGCCGCTGGTAAAAGCCGCCACGGGCGAAGTGGTCGATGCCGAAGCACTCGGCGGTGCCGAGGTACATACCTCCATTTCCGGCGTGGCCGATCACTTCGCCGAAAACGATGCACATGCGCTCAGCATTGCGCGTGACCTGGTCGGCAATCTGAATCGCAGCAAGCACATGCCGTTGGCGCTGCTGGAACCTCGCGAGCCTGCCTATGCCGCCGAGGAGATCTACGGCATCGTGCCCCGCGAAACCCGCATCCCGTTCGACATCCGCGAATTGATTGCGCGCATTGTCGATGCCTCGGAATTCAGCGAGTTCAAGGCGCGCTATGCCAAGACACTGGTCACCGGATTCGCCCACATCCACGGCTATCCGGTGGGCATCGTCGCCAACAACGGCATCCTGTTTGCGGAGTCTGCGCTCAAGGGTGCGCATTTCATCGAGCTGTGCAACCAACGCAACATTCCGCTGGTGTTCCTGCAGAACATCACCGGCTTCATGGTTGGTCGCAAATACGAGAACGCGGGCATTGCCAAGGACGGTGCCAAGATGGTTACCGCGGTTGCTTGCTCGCACGTGCCAAAGTTCACTGTCGTCATTGGCGGCAGTTTCGGCGCCGGCAACTACGCCATGTGCGGCCGCGCCTACGGTGCCCGCTTCCTGTGGATGTGGCCGAATTCGCGCATCAGCGTGATGGGCGGCGAGCAGGCGGCCAGCGTGCTGGCCACGGTCAAGCGTGATGGCATCGAGGCCAGCGGCAAGTCCTGGTCGGCTGAAGAAGAAGCCGCATTCAAGGCTCCGATCCGGGAACAATACGAGCAGCAGGGCCATCCCTACTACGCCAGTGCGCGCCTGTGGGACGACGGAGTGATCGATCCCGTCGACACCCGTCGGGTGCTTGGCCTGGCCATCTCGGCGTCCATGAACGCACCCATCGAACAGGGTCGTTTTGGTGTTTTCCGCATGTGATGCCGTTTCGAGTTGAGCGGATTTTTCCCAGATATTTCCGTGTGATGGCGCGATGAACTTGAAAATGCATCAGCTGATGTCGGGCGTCCTGCTGCTCAGCCTGACACTCAGCACAGAAGCCGTCGAGCTTGCCCCAGGCTGGCTTGCGACCCGCAACCAGAACCCGTTTGCCCTCGACTTGGGGCTGCCGCCGGCACCGACCGTACCCGACAGCGGAACCTGGCTGCTGGATACCTCGGTCACGATCAGCAATACCGAGCTGGGACAGTCACGCGATGACACCCGTGTACTGGTTGACCTCGAATCCAGGGAATCTCGCCTCAGCCTGGCCTATGCCTGGAACGATGAATGGAGTGCGCGCATCAGCCTGAGCCAATGGCGCGCGAGTGCCGGTTTTCTTGACGGGCCGGTGGAACGTTTTCACCGCATCTTTGGATTCGACAATGGCGATCGCGGCCAACTCGATACCGTGGCCCCGTTCGTGGCATTGAATCGCGGCACCCAGCAAACGGTGCTGCTGGACAGACCTGAAACTTCCGTAGGCCCGCTTCAGCTGGACCTGAATCGCCAGTGGCAAACCGACTCGTTTGGACGCGTCGTGCTTTCCCTCGGCGCCAGCATTCCGGTCAGCGAAGGCCTGTTCATCGAGGAAAGCCGTGACGCCGACCTGTCCCTGGCCATATCCACCTTGAAACCGATGGGCGAGCGATGGCTGTTGGGCGCACGGCTGGGTATGCTCGCTCGCGGCGACGACGAACGGTTCACGGCCAAAACCCATCCCATGGTGTCCTTCGCCAGCGTGTTGCTGCGCTATCGGCTGGGCTCGCAATGGAGTGCCGTTGTGCAGTCTGACGCCCACGACACGCTGTATCGGGGCCTGCCTGCCCTGCCGGGATCCGCCGGCAACCAGCTCAGCTTCGGATTGATCAGGAAGCTGGGACAACGGGGCGAAATCGTTGCCACGCTGGGCGAAGATGTTCCTGCCCTGCACAGTGCCGACATTGCAGTGCATCTTGGGCTGCGCATGCAGTTGGGCAATTGATTTGCCGCACTGCGACAAAAGACCATCACTGGCAACCTTTTGATTGGCGTTACCATCCGCATTTCAACGGATACGCAGCTCCCGTGGCAATCCACGCGAGGGGCTGCTTCATGATTTACCACAGGAGAACCGCCATGATTGGTCGCCTTTTGCTTGCTGCATCCGTGCTTTTTGCTTCCACCTCGGCCTTCGCGGCCTGTTCGGTTGATATCGATGGCAATGACGCCATGCAGTTCAACCTGAAGAATATCGACGTGCCGAAATCCTGCGCCGAGTTCACCGTCAACCTGAGCCATTCCGGCAAGCTGGCCAAGAATGTCATGGGCCACAACTGGGTATTGGTGAAGACCTCGGATCTGCAAGCCGTTGCAAATGACGGCATGGCTGCCGGCTTGGACAAGGATTACCTCAAGGCTGGTGACACGCGCGTGATCGCCCACACCAAGGTCATCGGCGCGGGTGAAAAAGCTTCGATCACTTTTGCACCGGGCAAGCTCGATGCCGCGGGCAGCTATACCTTCTTTTGCTCATTCCCGGGCCACTGGTCCCTGATGAAGGGCACGCTTACGCTGATCTGATAGTGCCGCGCTTCGGCATTTGATCGCGCATGTGGGACAATTCCGGGGCTGCACGCAACGCTGCGGCCCCGTAGCTCAGCTGGATAGAGCGTCCCCCTCCTAAGGGGAAGGTCGCCCGTTCGAATCGGGCCGGGGTCGCCACTTTTCCCGTGTACCCAGCCGTCACCTGTCGGGTTGCACGAGATCCGTTGGGTTCACATCGTGCCTTGCGGCAGTCAAGAGCGATCCAACCTCGCGGCAGCCCAAATCTTGAGCCGTGTTTTGAGCAATCACGAGGCAACTGGCCATTGAGACTGTGCAAGCCGTTCAAATTTGCGCTGTTGGTCGCCCTCGCTCTGGGTATGACAGCCGCTTTCGGTCTGGCGACAATCAAGACATGGCGTGCTTGCGCCTACCGCGCTGTGGGCGAAGCGGGCGTGGTCGATACGCTGGCGCTCAGTATCCGCGGCACCACCCAATACCTGTTCGTGCGCGGTTACGATCGCAGCAGGCCCCTGTTGTTGTTTCTGCCCGGTGGACCCGGCGAGAGCTTCGTTCCGCTGGCCGGCGAGTTCAGCGATGAGCTGGAGCACGATTTCATCGTCGTGCACATCGAGAACGGTGGCTTTGGAAAATCCACGAAGTACACCACTGGACCGACGCTTGAGCAGATGGTCGAAGACACCGGTCGTGTCGTCGATCACCTGTTGACCCGGTTCGACCGCAAGGCACTGTACCTGGTCGGCCATTCCTTCGGCTCCATCCTTGCGCTCAAGCTCGCCCAGGCCCAACCGCAAAAAGTGCTGGGCGTTGCCACGGTTGGACAAGCCGTCGATTGGCGTGCGGGCAACCGGATCACCCACGAACACCTGCTGGCACTTGCCCGAAAGGAGCAAGACAATGCGGCCCTGGCCGACCTCGCCGGCATCGCGCCCGACCTGTCCACGACGGCGGAAGGTCGACCCATGATCGATTTTGCTTCGGTCAAACGGCAGCGTGAATGGCTGGAGCATTACGGTCTCAACAACATCCTGCTGCAACACACGGCCAAGGCGCGCTGGTTCACCTACCTCGGTTCACCCAACCACACGCTTGCCGAGTCCTGCGACCTCATCTATCGCGGCCCCTGCAAATGGATTGCCGATCCGCAGTGGTGGAGTCAGTGGAACAACATCCTGCCCGGTGTACTTGAATTCAACGCCGCGCGTGACGTGCCGCAACTGGAAATTCCCTATATTGCCATCGTTGGCAGCAATGACTGGATCACGCCGGGACTCCTCACGCGGCAGTACTTCGATGCCTTGATTGCGCCGGAGAAGCGCTTCATCGAGATTCCGGGCGCCCAACACTATACGTTTCTGGACAAGCCCCACGAGTTTCAGCAGGCCGTTCGCACCTTGCTCTCCCTCACGCATGAATCCAGCGGGCAGCCCGCTGCGGATCGCCCCTGATCGTCACGACCGCTGCTTGATCGCGTGTGTTAAACGCAATTCGAATTTCAGGCATCCAATGCTTCCGCGCATGCCCAGGCACAAGAAATGGTTGTTGCCCAATGGCTGAATTGGCCTGAACTGCGCTCTTCCCGGTATTGGCCTGGTGATTGATCGGGCACGGACCGACCGACAACCGCACGGTGCGTGCTCTCCACAACCTGGGCTATCTCAAATGCCAAATCCGCTCCTGCATTCCCTTCGTGCATTGCGTCGAATGGCTGCACTGCTTTGTCTGTGGCTGGTCGCAGCGCTGGCACAGGCTGATGAGGGAGCGGGCTTCCAACCACTCACCGTTGACGATCCGGTCAATGGAGGCACGATGCCAGGCTTCGTGTTCTACCCATTGGTCGAGCCTTCGCGAATTGTCTGGCGTGGACCGTACGAAGTACACGCGACTCCGGGCGCGCGGGTCACCGACGGCAGCAAGCCGCTGGTGGTTGTCTCGCACGGTCATGGCGGCTCCGCTCTGGGCCATCACGATTTGGCGGTTTCACTTGCGCACCATGGTTTCATCGTCGCGACCATTGAGCATCCGCTGGACAACTTCCACGATTTGAGCGGAACGGGCACGGCCAAGGTGCTGGTCGGGCGCCCCATCCAGGTCAAGGCAACCATCGACGCGCTGCTGGCCGACGCGCACTGGAACGCAAAGATCGACCCCAGCCGGATTGGCGTTGTGGGGTTCTCGGCTGGCGGATATACCGCGCTGATGGTTGCCGGAGCCGTGCCACGATTCAGCCGCTTCCTCGACTACTGCGAACTGCAGCCACACGATGCAGAGATCTGCTCTGCGCTTGCCAAGGCAAAATCGAGAGGTTCACAAGGCACAGAACTGGCCGCCTTGCAGGCAGACCTGCGCAAGTGGGGCAATCCGGCGGACTCGCGGGTAAAGGCAGCATTCGTGATGGCACCATTGAGCCTGTTGTTCGACAAAGCCGGGCTTTCATCAATTCATGCGCCGCTGTTCTTGTCCTACGCGGAAAACGACGACGTCCTCGTGCCGAAGTACAACGCTTTGAGCGTTGCGCCATTCCTGAAAACATTGACCGGAATCAACAGGATCCCGAAGGCCGGGCATTACGTATTCCTCAGCCCTTGCTCTCCACAACTGGCCGCATCCGCACCGGCCATCTGCACCGACCCGCCGGAAGTGGACCGGGTTTCCGTGCACGAACGGATCAACGCCGATGCGCTGACTTTCTTCAATCAGGCCCTGCGTATTCCAGGCCAGGTCAAAGATCAGTGAGCTCTGGTCGCAGGCCGTTCGCTGCGGCGGCCCAGCGCGCTGTGCACCATCAACGGAATGTGAACGTCTCCAGCCACTGCGAACACAAGCAAACATCGACTCGCTGATGCCGGAAGTTTCGAAGCCGCCTCGCGAAAGGCTATATTCTCGACAGCGTCCTTTCGGGGAGACACGCGCCATGAGAGTCCGACTGACCGTTTTCCTGCTTGGCTTGGCCATGTGCGCTTGTGTCCAGGCGCAGAAGCCAACTGACGTCGAGTTCCTCAATTCCGGCAAGGTGATTCCGAAGTCACTTCCGTTTTCCGAAGCCGTCAGGGTCGGCGATACGCTTTATCTTTCGGGACAGATCGGCATCGTGCCGGGCACGCTCAAACTGGCGGCGGGTGGTCTGGGACCCGAGTCACGCCAAGCCATGAACAACATCAAGACCACGCTGGAGGCCCACGGCTACAGCATGCGTGACCTGGTCAAGTGCACGGTGATGCTGGCCGACATGGCGAAATGGGCCGAGTTCAACGAAATCTACAAGACCTTCTTCGTCGATCGCTTTCCGGCACGAAGCGCATTCGGCGCCAATGGCCTCGCACTCGGTGCGCATGTGGAAATCGAGTGCATGGCCGTCGCCACCGGCAGCGGAAACTGATGCGGTCGAATGGCGTGCCGACCGTGGACAGGCGCGCCACGGCAACCATCACCTGAGTCGCGGCCTGCGCCGAGCCGGTTCGTGATCCGCTCGGCGGCAGACAGCAAATACGGGTGCTACTCCTCCATCTCGTTGCCATTGGCATCGCTGGGCAGTGCGGCGGGTGCACGCGGCAACGGCAGTGGCACTGCCGCTGCACCCTTGCGTTGCAACCGGGCGTTGAATGCCACAAGACCTTTCGATTTCAACGCTTCCCAACGCGCCATCACCACCCTCGCCCGCGAGCGTGCGCGATCACTGGCGGCAATTTGCACGGCAGTCGGCGCGGTTTCCGCGGCCTGCATCGCCATGCAGGCATCCAGCGCGGCGTCACTGACGCCGTTCAGTGTTGCGGGAATCTCGCGTGGTGGTGGCGCCCATTCTTCCCGCCTTGTTTCCTGCGGTGCCACGCCATCGAGACTGGACGCAAAGTCCTGCCTGGAGAGTCCCGCATCCTTTGCTGCCTTGTCGACTGCGGCAGCGAGATCGCGTGCCTGCCCGTAGGCAATGCGGGCTTCGCGGGCCAGCGTGTACATTTCCATCGACAGGCGTGCGTTCGATGCGAGATCCCCGGCCGACGTGCTCACGCGCGGATCCAGACGCAAGCTCAAGGACTGCGTGTAACTCTTGCCATCAACACTGAGGCGCACAGAGTATTCACCTGGGGCTGCCCACGGTGAGCTGGGCGGTACCGAACTGCGTCCCGGCACCGCACCGGTTGCATCGACACTGCTGCGCTCTGCGGCCAGCGGTTGATGGCGCAGGTTCCATACCACGCGATGCATGCCGGCCTGGGTCGGCATGGCACGAATCGGTGCCGGCCAATACAGGGGCACCGCACAGTCGGCCGCATCCGGTTTTGCGTTGCACACCTTGCTGTAACCGGAGGGATCACGCGCCGGGTCTACTTCGCGCATCAACCCGCTGCTGTAGCTGCGTACCAATTCGCCTTTGGCATCCAGGATGTCGATGCTCAGTGGGCCCTCGGCATCGTCGGCAAGGTAGTAGTCGATGATGGCGCCATTGGGCGGATTTTCACCGCCTGCGAGTTCCGGAGCCCAGGGCGTGGGATCGTTGGTGGCCAGGCGCACGCGCAGCGCGGTTTGCGGCTTGAACAGGTATGCGGCCTCGGCGCTGCGTGCTTCGGCAATCTGGCGCAGGGGCGTTACGTTGTCGAGAATCCAGAAGCCTCGACCATGCGTGCCCGCCACCAGGTCCGAACACTGGCAGTCCGCGTCATCCTTCAGTTCCAGGTCGCGCACGGAAATGGCGGGCATGTCCAGGCGCAGGGATGACCAGTCATCGCCATCGTTGAACGAAACCCAAACCTGCGTATCGGTGGCGGCATACAGCAGGCCCGGCTTGCGCGGATCTTCGCGGATCGAGTTGGTCACCGCACCCGCTGCGATGCCCGTGTTGATCTCCTGCCAGGTCTTGCCGCCATCACGCGTGCGCCAAAGGTGTGGATTCATGTCGTCGATGCGCAAGGTATTGGCCGCAGCATAGGCCGTGCCGGTGTCGAAATGACCGGCTTCGATGTTGAAGATGCGCGTCCACGGTTTGATTGCCGGAGGCGTCACGTTGCGCCAGTGCGCACCACCGTCGGTGGTGACCTGGATGTAGCCGTCGTCGGTGCCTGCCCACAGCACGCCGGCGTCGAGAGGCGATGCCGAGAGCGCGGTGATGCTGCCTTTGGCGGCGGGCTTCACGCCACGCGAGTACTTTCCGGCGGTGGTCGGTACGACCCAAGTCTGGCGCGCCAGGTCCGGACTGATGCGCGTCCAGCTGTGGGCAGCATCGGTCGACTTCCACACCACGTTGGATGCGTAGTACAGGGTCTTTGGTCCGGTTCTCGACCACAGCAGGGGCATGGTGCGCACATTGCGTCCGTAGTCGCTGCCGCGCTGCTCCCTGCCCGGCCCGACCAGGGTGGTCTGGCGCGTGCGTCGGTTGTACAGCGTGACATCCCTGCGCATGCTGCCGTAGACCAGGTCCGGATCATCCGGATCGCTGGCGGCCATGCCGTACTCCTGGATGTTGACCGGATGCCAGTCGTGGAAAGTGATCTTGCCGTCCATCGAGCGGCTGTCCACGCAGGCAGAGCCGGAATCCTGCTGGCCGCCGCACACGCGATACGGAAACGCGTTGTCGGTGCTCACGTGGTACATGGCCGCGGTCAGCTGGTTGTACCAGTTGCTCCACGATGCCCCCCGATTGCCGGACACGATCGCACCCTGGTCCGCCACCACCAGCAGGATGTTGGGGTCGTTCGGATTGATCCAGATGTTCTGGTAGTCATCCCCACCCGGTGCACCACGCACCGCATTCCAGGTGACGCCCCCATCTTGCGTGCGCCAGAACACGGTTGAGCCGCTGTAGACCACGTTGGCATCCTTGGGATCCACCGCGATGGTCGGCAGGTCGCCACCGCCGATGCGGATCAGCGGGCGCGTGTCCGCGACTGCGCCGTCCGCGTTTCCATCCGGTCCGAAGGCGGCCAGAAACCAGTGCTCGCCTGAATCGGTGGATTTGTAGAATCCTACCGTCCCGCTGGTGCCTTCCTCTTTCGTTGGCTTTGCGCCTTTGGTGCCGGCCACCATGGCATACAGCGTGCCGGGCGCACTCAGTGAGAGAGTCAGGTTGGCTTCGATCACGCCCGCCGGAAGTCCTTCGGCCAGCTTCTTCCAGGTATCACCACCATCCACCGACTTGAAAATGCCGCCACCGGTTCCGCCGAAGTCCTCGCCCTCGATGAAGGCTTCCTGTTGTTGCCAGAGTGCCGCATAGACCACATCCGGATTATGCGGATCGATGCGCACGTCGTTGCCGCTGGTGTATTCATCGCGGTACAGCACCTTCTCGAAAGTTTTCCCGCCATCGAGGGAACGAAAGATGCCGCGCTCGGCATTCGGCCCGTAAGGGTGCCCGAGCACCGCCACGAACAAGCGATCCGGATTCTGCGCATCCACCGCGATGCGCGCGATCATCTGGCTGTCGCGAAGGCCCAGATGAGTCCAGTTCGCGCCGGCATCATTGGACTTGTACATGCCGTCACCCACCGCGAGATCGGGACGGATGATGCCCGCGCCGCTGCCGACGTAGATGATGTCGGGATTGGACTCGGCCACCGCGATCGCACCGATCGAACCGGTGGGCTGGTCGTCGAACAAGGGCACCCAGTTTGCACCGTAGTCGGTGGATCGCCATACACCGCCATTGTCGTAACCGACATAGAACACGTTGGGCTTGCTGGGCACGCCATCCAGCGCACGCGCACGACCGCCGCGGGTCGGCCCGATCGCACGCCAGTGCATTTCGCTGTAGAAGCGGGTGTCCGAGACCTGTGCAGCAGATCCGTCTTCATTCCTTGGCACCTCGGCCATTGATTGCAATGAGATGCCCGACAACGCCAGGCAGATCAGCAGCACGATTGAGTTACGGCAACCCGACATGAGCAGACCCTCCGCAGCTTGGATGCGCAAAACCGGGAGCGCCTGTCGAGCGCAAACCGGCAACAATTCACCATACCGGCAAACCACGGGCCATGCCAATCGCAAATGGCGTTGTCGCGGCGTCTGCCACGACAGCCGAGCAAGCTCGGCTCTACAACATTGTCCCGTGCTGAGCTGCCACTCAATTCGACCCGCGTGCAGCTACCCATTCGGCAAACGCCGAATGATCGATGTGCTTGCGCAGCGCCGCGCACTGGCGAATCGACTCGAGTGTCTGCGCAAGTCCTCGATCACCACCAATCAACGAATCCACTCGCGGCGCGATGAACGCGGAGACACGTTCGGCATCCTCATTGCTGCATGCTCCGGTTGAAAACGACTTGGGCAAGCCGGATTGCGCAAAAGGTGACAAGCGCTGGCGATACGCATCGAAGTTCCTGGTCAACCAGTTCCAGCTGGCCTGGCGATTCTCCGGCTCGTCCATCTGTGACGAGTAGAGATAGCGCATCTCGCCAATCTGCACGGCTTTTCCAAGGCCATAATCCCGTGCCCGTGCTGCCAGTGCTGCGTCGCGGGTGGAACCCAAAGCGCCCAGCAACGCGTAGCGACGGGCGGTATCGCGCTCCGCCTCAAATGCCGTGAGCGCAGCGGCGTAAGCGGTTTCCCCACCCTCCTGCACGGCGATCTTGAGCGCGAGGTCGAGCAGGTCCGGGTCGGCGCGTGAGAGGTCCACGCCCTTTTCCTTGCCGAGGCCAAGTGCTTGGCGACCTTGAGTTGCCAGGGGAGCGCGTGCCGGTGCCCAGCGCATCGTCATGGCCAACAACTCGGCAAGTCGCGTGCGCAAGTTGGTCACGGATTCCGCCTCACCCTTCTGCCTGCGCCAGCCCAGTTGCTCAAGACGCGGCATGTAAATCTGCGCGATCCAGGCGTCCAGTTGGCCACGCACGCCGGCATCGGTCAGGTTCTCGCGAATCCACTCGAGATCGCCCAGCAAGGCCGTGGCAACTTGCGGCAGCTCGGAGCCGGCAAGCAGCGGCACCGCTTCGAGCAAGGTACCCGGTGGCAAGGTACCGCGATGGAAAGCGGAGCTCAGCGCGTCGGCATAGGTCATCTGTTCGACAGGAGCCAGGCTGGAAACTGCCGCAGCAAGGCGGGCCAAATCGGGCTTGTCCATCTCGAAACGGTAGTAGCCGCGTGCATCGGCGTTGGGCAGGTACCAATCCGGACACGATCCTTCAACGTCGAAACTTGCCTCGGCCTTGTCGAGCAGGAAGCACTGGCTGTCCATGGTTTTGCCTCGGCCAAAACGCACGCAAACCGGCACGTCCCAGGTCGAGGATTCACCCGCCATCACGCCATAAGGCAGATAGCGTTGCTGGTGGAGATCAAGCCTTGCCTTTCCGCTCCGGCAACTCAGCGTAGTCTGCACAAGTGGCACGCCCGGCTGATCGAGAAAGCTGCGCATGGCCTTGGCGAAGTGTTCACCCTTGCCGCTTGCGGCACTCAAGGTGGCTATCAGGTCATCCGAACTGCCGCTGCCAAACTTGCGCTTGGCGAGATAGTCGCGCATGCCGGCGCGGAAGCGTTCCTCGCCCACCCAGCGCTCGAACATGGCGAGAACTGCCGCACCTTTCTGATAGGTGATTCCATCAAAGGCGGTCTGGATGTCTCCCTCGCCGTTGATGGGCTGGCGCACCTTGCGCGTACTCAGCAGACTGTCGGATTTCATCGCCCAGACTCGACCTTCGAGTGCGCTGAGGTCGGTATGGTATTCGGGCTTCATGGCCAGGCTGGCCTTGGCCTGCGCCCAGGTGGCATAGGCTTCATTGAGCCAGATGTCATCCCACCACGGCACGGTGACCAGGTCGCCGTACCACTGGTGTGCAATCTCGTGGGCATTGATGTTGTAGACACCGCGGAACTTGTCGGCTGGTGAATCGGCATCGGCGAGCAGATAGGCATCGCGGTAGATGATGAGCCCGGCATTCTCCATCGCGCCTGCGGAGAAATCCGGCGCGCCGAGCAGATCGAGTTTGTCGAAGGGATAGGCTTGCTGCGTGTACTCCTCGAAGAAACGCACCTGCTCCGGCGCCGTCTGCAGTGCCCAAGCCAACTTCTTGCCGCCACCGCGCGGTGCGATGCCGCGCAAGGGCAATGGCGTGCTGCGCACTGCATTGGGTGGAATGGCCGGAGCCTCGACGACCTCCCACGGACCCACCGCCATCGCGATCAGGTAGGTCGGCAGCGGTAGGGTTGTCGCGAACTGGAGCGTCTTCCATTTTCCATCCTTCGATGGCGTTTCCTTCACCACCCGCGTGTTCGCCAACGCGACATCTTCCACAGGAACAGTGAGACTGATGTCATAAGGCGTCTTGAAGCGCGGCTCGTCGAAGCCCGGGAAGGCATGGCGTGCACTCACCGGTTCCATCTGGGTGACCGCATAGGCGTCTTCACCGACCTTCACCTTGTACAAGCCTTCAAGTTGCTTGTTGAACTCCGCATCCCAATTGAAGCGAAGTGTGATCACCTAGGCAGGGATTCGGGATGCAAAACGCAACTCAAGCACGCCTTCCTTGTCATGGGAAACGGCATGCACCGGGATTGCCTTGCCAGCAGCATCGGTTGCCGTTGTGGAACGCAGGTCAATGCCCTGCGCGTGCAGCCAGATGCGATCCGAGCCCTCGTTCAAACGCACGCGGATCTCGCCGCTGCCCGCGAAGCGGGCTTGTCGAGGATCGATCCTGAAATCCAGGCTGTAGTGCTCGGGCGCGACTCCCGCCGGCAGTTTGCCGGTGGGAATAGTCAAGGAATCAGCCGCCCAGGCAAGCGCCGGGCAAAACAACAGCAACAAGAATGCAGGGCGCATGAGCAGTTCCGTGGAAAAGGCGACTGCCTACGACATCATGCATCCGCGCTCTCTGCAACGGGCCGAAAGTCACTCGTTCGCCGCTGCTGCTCAGGCCATGCCGAACGGAAGGTTGGGTGAAGACACCACACGCTCGCCAACCACCTCGCCGGCGAGGAAACGCAGACTGGCTTCGATCACGGCGGCATCGTCAACGACTCGATGATGGCCAAGCCCGGTGGTGGAGTACAGGCGCGCGTCCGGCCAGTAACGTGCGTAGCACTCGCCATCGGACCAGGGCACATCGCGATCCGCGAGGTCATGCACCACCAGTACCGGCGATGCAATGGCAGAGACCTTGCGATACGCCTGCAGGCTGGCCACGGGCAGGCGATGTTCGGTTTCGTAGGCATCGAACAGGCGGCGGCCCAGCTTCTCGGCCAAACCAACCAACTGGCTGAATCGCGAAGCCGCTCCCATCGGATCGGCGACCGGGGCAATCAGGATGGCGCGCTCGGCAAGCCTGGCTTCGGCAAGCATGAGTGCAACCGCACCACCACCCAGCGAATGGCCAATCACTGCGCTCGCCTGCCCGTAACGCTCTGCCACCGCTGCCAACACCTGCGCAAACTCGGGAAGATTGGTGCGCTTGCCGCTGCTCTGGCCATGCCCGAGCTGGTCGAATCCGACCACGGCAAATCCGGCCGCGCGAAGGTGTTCAATCCATTTCGAGAACCGCGTGGCATGACTGGACCAGCCATGCGAGAGCAACACATACGGCTCGCGCGAGGCATCGCCCCAGATGTACACGGCAACCTGCTCGTTGCCGAACGCCATCGTTGATCTGCGTGCACCGAAATCGCCAATGGCACGCGCACGCGTGCGCGACGAGGCGAATGGCGTGCAGAACAATTGATAGGCGCGGCGCAAGGTGGCTTCCGGTCGCAGCCAACTGCCCACGCTGAAGCGAAGCTTGATCAGCGCCAGCATCATGTTTCGAACGATCGTGCTATTTCCGGGCCAGGTTGAACTTGCCATGGGAACCTCGATGACTCAGGTGGAATGTGATTTGAAAAGGCGATCGATCGCCTTTTCCGCCTGCGCGCGTGCGCGCCGTGCCTCGAAAAGCCGCGTGTCCTGGTGCAGGGCCAGCGCGACACCAAATATCTCAAACGCGATCTGCGAAGCGTCGGTGTCCTCGCGCAACTCCCCTGTCTCGATGGCCAGGGACACCGCGCGCGCGGTGGCTTCCCGCCAGTGGCGCATCGCCTCCACGACGGCGTCGCGAAGCGGGCCTGGCCTGGAGTCGTACTCACTGACCGCACCCATGATCAGGCAACCCTGGCGGTTGTCGCGAACCCAATCGAACCAGTACTGCACGATCGCCCGCAGCCTCGGCATGCCGCGCGCCTGCTTCAGCGAACGAATCAGGACCTTCTCACCGAATCGGCGCGCACCTTGTTCGATGACCGCCAGTTGCAGCGCCTCGCGCGATCCGAAATGTGCGAACACGCCGCTCTTGGACATGCCAGCAGCCAAGGCCAATTCACCAATCGAGAGGCCTTCGACGCCATTGCGACAGGCAATGGCATAGGCCCGATCCAGGATCAGATCGCGCGTGGCGGCACCCTTGCTGGTGGCGGTGGAGGTCGGCATGGGCCGCATAATAGCACGACCGTTCGTTTTATTTCAACAGCGGCTTGCGCTCTGGCCACCGTACATACCCGTCCTTTTCAGGCGGTACGCCGGAACCTCAACACCAACGCAGCCAGCCAGATGCAGAGCAAGACGAAAAAAGTCGCCAATCCCGCGATGAACAAGGACTGGGACATGCGCGCGGGCTGCGCGAAATTGGCCTGCACCACCAGCCAATGGACGTAACAAAGAAACACCAGCAAGACTGCGGCGAACACCTGTGCGGAACGGGCAAGCCAGGACAAGGTTGCAAACTGCCGTTCCGGGTCCAGCCAATACGCCTGATTGGGCAGGTTGTTGCCGATCGCGGACCACCGATGGGCGAACGCAAACGAGCCGGCCACGACCAACGGCAGCGCACCCACCAGCACGACCATCAAGGTCACGTACGCTCCACGCGACATGAAAGCGTTGGCCAGTCCTTCGTCGCCAAAATGCGAGGCCACCGGATCAGGAAGACTCCAGGCCGACATGACCACGAACGCCACTCCCGCCGTCACTGCTCCCAGCAACCACTTCATGCGGCTCTCCATCCGGATTGCAAAGTCATTGCAAGCGCAGAACGAACATTGGCGTACAGCATGATGCACCTCCGTGGTCGGACGGGTGATTCTTACTGCCAAGCCAAGCCTACACCCGGCCTGCTCACTGCAAAACCCCTTGAGCAGTTTGCAACTTCCACCTACCCTGTTGGTTCATCGTGCAGAACAGGAAAGCGTTACAAATGAAACGAGTTGCCGCCTCAGCCCTCACCCTTGGAATCTTCATTGCCGGAATCGGCGTCGGCTACGCCGCACAAAAGCTGTCGCCTTCGCTGTATCACGACAAGTCGCCGGCGGAAGCTGCAGGCGCCCTGCTGGAAACCGCGACCATCCTGGCCGACGACGGCAGTTGGGAACGTATCGGGGTTGGCCGCGTGTATTACCTCGGCGGCATGAAGGACAAGGGCGAGGCGATCTTCAGTTCGATCCTCGCTGGCAAGCATGCGGACAGCGACACTTTTCGCATAGCACGCGTCTACGTCGAAGCTGGCGAATGGGACAAGGCCAAACCCTTATTTGATGGCTATGTCGAGCGCAATCCACGCGAGGAACAGGATCTGGTCGAAATCGGCACCTACTACCTGCTGCAAGGTGACCGCAGCACTGCCGAGAGGCTGTTTGATCGTGCATTCGCGATTGACCAGGATGTCTGGTCCACATCGCGAGCCGCTGGTGCCTACCTGGGCGTGAAGCCCCAGCAGTAACCTTGGCAAGCTGCATCCCGTCATGAGCGGAGCAAGCTCCGCTCTACGGCAATCGTGATGCTCCGGTAGAGCCGAGCTTGCTCGGCTGACCTTGGTTGGGACCATTCGCGATCATGGAAACCTGCTGCCAATCTCCAGCGCCAGGCGATATGGCTCCGGGTCATTGCGATTGCTCAGCACGACGACGGTGAGATGGCGACCCGGCCAGCGCACGATCACGTTGCGGAAACCGATGGTTTCACCGGAATGCCAGAGCGTTTCACCGGTGATGCGCCAACCGTAGCCATAGCTTGCCTGGTAGAGTTCGCCCGTGACTTGGACATGCGGCTGGAAGGCGAGTTTTCGCGAGGCGTCGCTGAGCAGGCGGTCGTCATAGAGTGCCGCATCCCAACGGGCCAGATCGTCAATGGATGAGTAGATGCCCCCATCGCCGAGCACGGCGCTGGTGTTGCTCTGGTCGGTGCGCTGCCACGCGCCATCGATTTCGCTGTAACCGTAGGCCCGATGCGCAATCTGCATGCCTTCGGCGACATGGGCCTGGCTGTTGTGCATTCCCAGCGGCAGGAAGATGCGCTCGCGCAGGAACTGCTGGAAGGTTTTCCCGGAAGCCTTCTCCACGATCAGGGCCAGCAGCGCATAACCGCCGTTGCTGTAGCGGTAACCACTGCCGGCCGCGAAGTACAAACGATTCTCGCCCTCCAGCAGGTGCAGCACATCCTGGTCGCGCAACTGCCAGGTCTGGTCCTGATCCATCAGGTCTTCGTAGTCGACCAGGCCACTGCTGTGTGTGAGCAGATGCTGGATCGTGATGGGCCTGGTCGCGTCTGGCAACGAAGGCAACCAGTGGCGCAGGCGATCATCCAGGCCGAGCTTGCCATCTTGGGTCAGCAGCAGGATCGCCGCAGCCGTGAACTGCTTGCTCACCGAAGCCAGGCGGTAGTTGGTCTGCGGCGTTGCCACCTCAGCGCGTTCGAGGTTGGCCATGCCATAGCCTTTGCGCACGACGGCCTTACCATCATGCAGCACCAGCACGGAGGCACCGGGCACCCTGCCCTGATAGGCGCTCATCAGTCGGTCAATTTCAGTTTCGACGCCCATTGGCCTTGTTCCCGAAGCGCATGCCGTCATTCCGATCATGAGAAGCAGCAATGCAGAATGCTGCACGAAGCGCGATGCTGCTGATCGCAAGCATTGGTGTGCGCCTCGCCTGGCGGTTCTTGTCTTCATCGCGCCAATGCACCCCTGTCGAACCCGGCTCTTGGTAGGGTGGATAAGCGCAGCGCATCCACCGAATTCTCCAGCAAGTTGCGGGCTGCGCGCATCGGGGATGACGGAGCCGGTGGATGCGCTGCGCTTATCCACCCTACGCTTGCGCGGTTTGGGGACGATGGGGCAATGGCAACACTGTTCATGTCGTCTTCCCGGCGCAAGCCGGGATCCATTTTGCTTTCACTGGTGTGTTTCCACACAAACAATTGGATTCCGGCTTGCGCCGGAATGACGGCACAAAACGGCCCGTCAGCGAATGACAAAGTCATACAGGATTTCCGCGCCAGTGCCGCTGGCGTGGGTGAAATGCCACCACTCCATCGGGTAGTTGCTGAACCCTTCAGCCTGCATGGCTTCCAGCAGAAGTTGCCGGTTGGCGTGCTGTTCGGGCGTGATCTGCGCGGAATCGGTGTTGGCACGCGGATCAAAGAAGTCGAACGGCGTTCCCATGTCCAGTGCTGTACAGCCCTGCGGTTCCGCAAGGCAGCGCTCCAAACCCAGGTCCACGGTGTAGCCCTTGCTGTGGCCGGACACCGGTGCGATGTAGTCACCGAGCAATGCGGACTTGTCCAGGTTGGGGTAGAAGCGTTCCTTTGCCACCGGACCGGACGCCTCCCCAGCCCAGGCCACGAATTCCTGCACGGCGCGCACCGGTCGATAACAATCGAATACGCGCAGGCGCATGGATTGCTTATCCAACTCGCGCTGCACGCGCGCGAGGGCCGCCGCGGCTTCCACCTTGAGCAGGCAGCGCGGCGCGGCGTAGCCGTCAATCGGCCGACCAACAAAATTTTCGCTTCCGGCGTAGCGCATGTCGATGCGGATTCCCGCTGCGAGGCGACTCACATCCAACATACCGGCTGCAGAAGGACTGCGCGCCGGGGAACGCGCTGGCGATGGGTTGGCTCCCGCAGGCATTGCATCCTTCCCAAACTGCGCAGTCGGACAATCGCCAATCCGGGTGAAGGCCAGATCCTCGTAGTCGAAACTGAAATCGCCTTGCGGATCGACCTTGGCCATGCGCAGGGTCGAAGTGTCCTGCGTTGGAAAATCCAGCCACGCCTCGACATCGACGGCCTCGTCATCCCAGTCGACCAGGATGCGATCACCGACACGCATCAGGATTCCGCTCAGGCTTGGCGACTTGAGTGCGGCAAATCGAACCTTGCCCTTGTCTTCGCAAATGCGCACGCTGCCAAACCAGGGATCGCGCCAAATGCCCAACTGCCCGGCCATGCTTGCGGGCACAACCGGGCTTCGATCCGTCATGTCAGGCAACTCCGCTTTGAGTGCAGACGCGGGAGTCCCTTCCAGCTCATCGGCAAGCGCCACCACGCTCGGCACATGTCCCGGACGGGTGAAATGCCTGGTCAGCACGTCGCCAAGCACCGTGCGCGCCGCATCCCCTTCGCCGTTGGTCATCATCACGAAGCCGCTCTTGCGATCCGGCAACAGCAGCATCATCGAGTACATGCCGGAAAGGGTGCCCGTATGCGACACCGTCCACTCGCCATCGACATCGGCCAGGCGGAAGCCGTAGGCATAGGCGTAGTAATGCGTGTTGCCATGCGCCTTGCGCCAGTCGGAAATCGGCATCGGTGTGCGTGCCGCCCACATGGCCTTGCGTTGTTCATCGGACAACCAGGTTTTTTGTCCTGCGTTCGGATCCAGCCAGTTGCCCGCCCACGTCAGCATGGCATCAAGGCTGCAACGAATCCCACCCGCAGCTGCCGAGGTGATGACCGGCACGATGGCCTCATCGGCACCGTTCGGCACATTGCGACCGTCACGCCAGGCATGCGGTTGCGCGATGTTGTCGTTCGGCGTTCCGCGCCACTCACCCACGCGGCAATCCAGACCGAGCGGATCGAAAACCTCGCGCTTGACCAGCGCCTCGTAAGGCAATCCGGCAACGGTCGCAGCCAACTCGCCGGCCACCACGTACAACAGGTTGTCGTAGGCATAGCCTGAGCGAAAGCTGTAGGCCGGCTTGATGTGCCCAAGCCCGGCAAGGATGTCGGCACGCGTGAAATCGTTGGGTTCCGGCCACAGCATGAGATCACCGCCACCTTCGGGCAGCCCGCTGTTGTGCACCAGCAGGTCAGACACCTGCATGTTTCGCGTTACCCATGGGTCAACCATGTGAAACCTTGGCAATCGCGTGATGACTGGATCGTCCCAGGCCAACTTGCCGGCATCGACCAGGCGCGCCAGCGTGCTGGCCGTCATGGCCTTGCTGTTGGAGGCAATCTTGAACAGGGTGTGTGAATCGATCTTGCGGCCGCTGCCGACGATCAGTTCACCTTCCGTGCGCTTGTACACGACGCGACCGTTCTCGATCACGCCCACGGCGAGGCCGGGCAGGTGAAAGCGTTGCATGGCCGCCTCGAAAGCGGCATCCAGTTCCTGGTTCGCCGCCGCAGGAGCCGCGAGCAGCACGCCAAGCAACACGGAAGGAACACGCCATCGGTTCATGCGCTGATCCACTGCAAAGTAGTCACCTCATCTGCAATCATCGCATCCAGGCTCTGGCGCTGCCGGATCAGCGCATGGCGACCGCCATCGACCATCACCTCGGCCAGCAGCGGACGCGAATTGTAGTTCGAGGCCATCGACGCGGAATAAGCGCCCGTGGTCTTGATCGCGAGCAGGTCGCCGCCCTTGCATTCGGCCAGTTCACGCGCCTGCGCAAACGTGTCCCCCGTTTCGCAGACCGGCCCCACGATGTCGTAGGCAAGCACGGGGCCACTTGCCTGCCCCACATGCACGATGTCATGCCATGCACCGTACAGGCTGGGCCTGGGCAAGTCGTTCATGGCGGCATCGATGATGAGGAAACGACGCTCACTACCCTGCTTGATGCGGATGACCCGGGTCAACAGGATTCCGGCTTCGGCCACCAGCCAGCGGCCTGGTTCCAGCACGATGCGGCCATGGAAGTCGCGCAGCGCCTCGCGGATCACCGCAACGTAGTCGGCAACATCGGGAGGGCTGTCTTGCGCCGCGCGGTATCTCACGCCAAGGCCACCACCGACATCGATGCTGCTGATCGCATGTCCGCTTGATTCCAGCTCGCGGCGAAAGCCATCGACAACCTGCAAGGCCTGGCGGAAAGGTTCGAGACTCAGGATCTGCGAGCCAATGTGCACATGCAGGCCGTTCAGCGCCACATGCGTGAAGTCGCGCGCCTGTGCGAAACAGCTGCGTGCCTCGTCGATGCTCACGCCAAACTTGTTCTCGGCCCGGCCGGTGGAAATCTTGGCATGGGTATTGGCATCGACATCCGGATTGATGCGCACCGCCGCGCAAGCAACCGTACCGAGCTCACGCGCCACGCCGCTCAGGCATTCAAGCTCATCCGCAGACTCGACGTTGAAGCGCCCCACCCCGGCACGCAGCGCAGTGCGGATTTCCTCTGCCGTCTTGCCAACGCCGGAAAAGACGATGCGTTCGCCGGGAATGCCCGCGCGCAGACTTCTCTCCAGTTCACCGCCGGAAACGATGTCGGCGCCGGCGCCAAGCGCGGCCACCATCTTGAGAAGGGCGTGGCTGCTGTTGGCCTTGACCGCATAACAGATCAGGGCATCCAACCCATGCAAGGCCCGAGTGAGCGACTGCACTCGCCGGCGGACATCGCCTGCCGAGTACACCTGCAAGGGCGTGCCGAAGCGTTGCGCCAGCTCAATCAGGTCCACTCCATCGAAAGTGGGCGCAGTCATCAAGCGTGAATCCGGCATTTTCGCCGCGATCTCAGGCGAGCAAGGCGGCCCGCCGAAGCGGGCCGCATCCTCCCCTGCCATCAGAAGTTGACCGTGACCGTCAACTGGCCGTAGCGCGGCGTCTGGTAACCGGTCGGCTGGCGATAGCTCGGATTGATGAAGCCGATGTCCGATTCCAATTGGTCATCCACTTCGATCACCTTCTCCGAGTTGAACAAGTTGTACACCGCCAGCTTCACGCGCAAGTCGCCCCTACCCAGCGGCTGGTAGTAGCTGACGTTGGCACCCAGGGTGTAGGTCCACGGCAGGCGACCGGCAACCCCGCGCGGACTGGCCTCGTACACGCGCTGCGACGGGTTCTCCGAATCGCAGTTGGCCACGCAGATGAAGTTGCTGTGGTAATTGGTGCCATCGAACGGATTGCCGACGCCAAACGCATTGACCGGCCGTCCCGATTCTGCAATCAGGTTGGCACCGACTTGCCAATGATCGTTGAAGCCATAGGCGCCACGGAACTTGAATTGATGACGACGATCATTGGGCAGGAATCCGTTGCCACCGTAGTTGACCCAGGGATCATCGAAGTTCTCGGTGCGCCCGGTATCGGCAAAGTCGGTATCGGAATTGACCGGGCCTTCGGCGTTGCCTTCACTGAAGGACAAGGTGTAGGACGCATTGAACGACCAGTGTTTGTCCCAGGCACGATCGATCTGCAACTCCAGCGCCTTGTAGGTACGCTTGGGCTTCTCGAATCCAGTCTCGCCAATGTAGTTGCCATCATCGTCGTACAAGGCCCAACCGGCGACTGAGGTGTCGATGGTCACGAAGCCATCGTTCTCGCCATCGCAATCGGTATCCGTGTAAACCGTGGCATCTTCACCGGGGTTGCCCATGATGTAGCCGATATAGCCCGGCTCACCACCACAGAGGATACCGTTCGAGGTCAGCTCCATGTCGTCGATGGCATTGGTCAGGTCACGGAAGATGGCGCGCGCGCCAACCGACCATTTCTCGCCCATCATCGACTGGAAGCCGAGGATCAACTCATCCTGGTAGACCGGGTCCATGTTCTTGTCGACTTCGCCGCGCAGGTCGCCCACCGTGCCATCGCCCTGCGAATCATCCACCGGACCGATTTGCGGCCCGAGGATTGGGCGCTGGTAGATGTTGCCGTTGAACTCGAAGTCTTCCAGCCCATTGAACACATAGAAGGTGCGCACATCGGCAAAGCCACCGGCTTGCTTGATGTTGATCACGTTGGCTACCGGCAGGAAGTAGCGGCCCAAGGTACCGAAAATCTTGGTGCGCCCATCACCCACGGTGTCCCAGGTGAAGCCGAAGCGCGGGGCCAGCATGTCGTCGATCTTGATATAGCTGTCACCGTCCGAGTTCTTGTTGTCGAAGGCTTCCATGCGCAGGCCGGCGTTGAGAACGAGGTTGGGGGTTACCGTCCAGTTGTCTTCCAGGTAGTACGCCGAGTTGATGCTTTCAAACGTGCCATCCACTTCATTGGACCGCGTCCGCACATAAGCAGTCACGCCATCCGGTACCACACCACCATTGGCAAGCGTCGCACCTGGACTGGTGTCGTTGATTTCATACAACAGGCGATCCGGGCCCGGATAAAACTGGCTGTGATCCGAGGTATTGGTCTCGTGGTCCAGGCCAAACCTGAGCAGGTGGTCGCCAAGAGTCCATTCGAAATCCAGGCGCGCTGCCTCGCGCGTATCGAGACGTTCGGCCACCGTGGAGGTGCTGGTGCAGCCGATGTCGCCGTTGCCGACATCACGTCGGTCACGGATGCGATTGCAGTTGATGTCATTCAGGCTCGACTGCGCAAACTCGCGCTCGTTCTCGCCGTACATGGCCTTCATCGAGAAACTGTCAGTGAGATAGCCGGTGTAGGTGGCCGACCAGTTGGTGCCGCCGTTGTCGATGAAGCGCGTATTCGAGTATTCGCCGCGATTTCCGGAAGCCAGGTCGAACTGGTAGATGTCGGTGGCCGTGCTGTTGGAATCACCGAAGCCGAGGAATTCCAGCAAGTGGTTGTCGTTGATCTGCCAGTCCAGCTTGGTGCCCCAGAATCCGTCATCGGCATCGCCTTCATTGAGCAGGTTGCCGGTGCTGGTCGTGTTGCTGGGTTGGTAGTCGCGCGCCTCGTACAAGGCGTAGAAAAACAACTTGTCCTTGACGATGGGGCCGGACGCATACACGTTCAGGTTGCGCCGCTCGTACTCGTCGTAGCTTGAGATGTAATAGGGATTGCCGTCGGCATCGTAATGATCGCTGCCCTCGGTTTGCAGGAAACTTGGCTCCCACACGGCTTCGGCGCCAAACTTGAATTCGTTGGTACCCGATTGCGTAACGGCATTGATCACGCCGCCCGTGGTTCGGCCAAATTCCACCGAATATCCGCCGGTCTTGATCTGGAATTCCTTGTAGAACGAGTACGGAACCGAGGAGAAGCCCACCCGGTTGTAGAAATCGGTGACGTTGAGGCCGTTGATGTAGACGGTGTTCTCGGCGACCGAGGAACCACCAAAGGAAATTCCGCCAAATTCACCCTCGATCACGCCCGGGGCAAGCAGTGCCACCGCGAGTGGATCACGCTCCACCGGGATTCG
Source organism: Dokdonella sp. (assembly GCA_016712865.1). GTDB lineage: Bacteria > Pseudomonadota > Gammaproteobacteria > Xanthomonadales > Rhodanobacteraceae > Dokdonella. The sequence continues at coordinate 1,243,941 of JADJQH010000008.1, read as the reverse complement.
TTCCAGCTCTGTCTTGTTGATGTTGGTGGCGCTCTCCATCGAGGTGACATCCACCGCCTGGATCGCCCCGGCAGTAACCACGATGGTGCTCAAGGTGCCTTCGGACGCACCGATGTTGACCGTGGTCGCCACGCCCAGGTTGACGGTAACCGGAACCGGCTTGTCCGCAGCGCTGGAACTCAAGGAATAATTGCCGACCGGCAGGAACGGGAAGCGGTAGTTGCCGTCGGCATCGGCAGTTACCGAGCGTGTGAAGCCGGTTTCCGGATTGGTCACCGTGACCGTGGCCCCAGACCCGGTTCGACCGAGCACGGAACCATCGGAATTGCCGGCATGGGCTGCGGGCAACGCAAACGCGAAGCACAAGCCCAGTGCCATGCTCAGGGCAGACTTTCTCAACACTCGATTGCTGCGGTTCATTTCTGTTTTCCCCTACGGTTGCCGCATGTGCCTGCGGTTATGGTTTCTCGGGCGCGGCAGGCTTGACCTGCCAGGTAAAGTCGTAGTCCCACTGGTCAAAATACAAATTGCCACCCCTCCACTCCGCCTCCCCGCGCTGAAGATCGACGGTCTCGGAACGGAAATGCTGCTTGGCCGGCACCAGCGGCCGGCTGTAGTCGTCGTTGAAGGCGATGCGGTAGGCGTCCTGCCCACCGAGGTAGAAATTCGCGATTCCGGCGTCCGTGCTGTCGAGACGCCCGCTGGTGACATCCATCGGAATCCAGCCGTAGGGCGCGATGTAGACCTGGCCCCAGTCGTGCAGGTTGCTGTAGTCGCCGTCCGAATAAACCATGCCCGACTGCCAGCGCGCGGGAATGCCGTTGTATCGGAGCAGGGTGATCAGCAGCAGGGTCTGCTGGCCGCAGTCGGCGTGACCTGCGTGCAAGGCGTAGTCGCTGATATTGGTGATGGTCGAATACTCGCGCGCTCCCGCCCACGGAATCTGGTCAACCGCCGCGTAGAGTTTCTGCGTGATGCGCCAGGGATTGGTTTCCTTGCCGACGATCTGGCGTGACAGCAAGCGGATCGACTCGGTAAACAACACATGCGGCGCGCGTTCGGCGACATAAGGCGCCAGATCGTCGGTAATGGTGGCCGCAACCACCTTGTCGGCATCGACAGCGACGTAACGCGCAAATACATCCAGCGCGTAGCTCACCGAGAACACCGTGGGTTTGCCGGCCACCGCCGGCTTTTCCAGGTACACGGTGCGCTGCATGGCACTCTCGGGCGCAAGCTGGTGGCGCGATGGCTCGCTGCCGAGCAAGCGGATGCTTTCCTGCTGACCCGGCAATGCACGCGGATACGGTATCCAAGCGCGCACCGTTTCCCCGGCTGGCACCGCATCGGCGTTCACCGTGAGCGATTGGGTCACCTCGAGATGGCGCGGTGCGACGCTGCGTGCATGGCCAGCCACGGCGGCATCGCGGACCTCACGATGATGGGCGTTGGCCCGTTCCATCGGCCCGTCGTTGAAAACGACGGCTGGCTTGGCCCGCGCACGCGCTTCGGCGCTCAAGCGGAACAGGTTTGAAGGCGAGCGATTGAAGTAGAGCAGTCGTCCGTCGATGAGCTGATGCTCGAACAACCCCAGGGCATCCCAGCGGGCGAACTCGTCATCGGCAAGGTCCGGGATGCGCTTGCGCACCGCAGCCTTGAGGGCATCGGCATCCAGGGTGAAATCAATCAGGATGCGACGCATGCGTTCGCGCTGAAACTCGAATGATGTGCGCGTCTCTTCTGCAAGCGAAGTCTGCGCGAGACCAGCGTCGATCATTGTCTGCGCCTGTTTGAACTGGCCCTGGTCGATGCTGGCAATGACAAGGTCGAGCGATGCCGACGGCGAGGCTATCGCGACCTGCGCAAGCAACACGAGCAGCAGGGCATGGCAACGCGGCATTTGCCGCTTGCGCTGCACACACGTCAAGATCGATACCGCTGCTTGCCGCATCGCGTGGGAATTCCAACTGCAAGGATCCGTGGCGGCTGTGTAACACGGTTGCAATCGACGGTCAATAATTTATGCTTCGCATCATTCGCACAGGAATCATCTATTCCGCGGCGCACCATTCGGCGCAGGAAGCACAGGGATTCACATGATCCAGACGGTACCGCCCTACCTTGCCCTGATGCTGCTCTGCGCGGGAATTTTCCCGGCGCTGGAACGGCGCTTCGCCTGGCCGTTCTTCAAGGTGGTGCCACCCATCGTGCTGACCTACCTGCTGGTCACCGGCCTGGCCGCAACCGGGCTTTGGCAGGTCAACGAGGAGATCAAGTCCGCGCAGTCCAGCCTGATCAGCCGCCTGGTACCGGCTTTGCTGTTCCTGCTCATGATCAATTGCGACCTGCGTGCCATCTACCGGCTCGGACCACGCGTGCTCGCCGTGTTCTTCTGTACCTCGCTGTGCCTGTTCATTGCCTTCATTGCCAGCTTCCTTCTGTATCGCGGCTGGCTGACCGGCGATGCCTGGCAACCGCTGGCGGCGCTCAGCGGCAGTTGGGTCGGCGGCTCGGCCAACATGGTTGCGGTGAAGCAGGCCATCGGCATGTCGGACTCGCTGCTGGCGATGTCCTTGCTGACCGATGCCCTGGGTTACTCGCTGTGGGTGGCCGTGCTGTTTTCGGCAGCGCCCCTGGCCACCGCCTTCAATCGCTGGACAGGCGCGCAATCCAGTGCCGAGCTCAGCGTGAGCGAGTTGCGCGATCAGGCACCTGCAAGCGGAGACAGCGTGCTGGTCTGGCTTGGACTGGCCCTGTTCGTCGCAGCCGGCAGCGCTTCCCTGGCAAGCCTGCTGCCAACCAGCAGCATGATCTCGGCAACCACCTGGACCATCCTGTTGGCAACCGGGTTTGGCCTGGTCGCCGCGCATACACCGCTTGCGCGCTATCCAGGCGCCGGCTCCATCTCCAGCGCGCTGCTGATTGCCGTGGTTGCGGTGCTCGCCTCGCAGAGCAACTTCGAAGGCATCGGCGATGCACCGCTGTATCTCTTGTGCGGCCTGACCATCATCGTCCTGCATGCCGTGCTGCTGGTCCTCGCGGCACGCCTGTTCCACTTCGATCTTTACCTGTGCGGCATTGCTTCCCTGGCACATATCGGCGGTGTCGCGGCAACACCATTGCTCGCCGCCAGCTACGCACGCTCGCTGGTGCCGGTCGGCATCCTGTTGGCCTTGCTCGGCTACATACTCGGCACCGGTTTCGGTTTGCTGATGGCGTCCATCCTTTCCAGGCTCGCACTCCCATGAAGACCCGCCATCCCTTGCTTGCAATGCGAATCGTGATGGCGCTTGCACTGGCATTGCCGCTGACACCACTGGCCGCGCGCGAGTCGACTGCGCTTGGCGTGGCCGGAGTCACGGAAGGTCAGCTGACGGCCGACTACTGGATCGCCCGCCAAACCCAGGCCGATCAACCCATCATGGATCGACAGGCCATCAACGCGCAGAACGTCCGCCTGATGCGCGAGGACGACTCCATGCATGACCTCGGCGCCACGCCGGATACGCTGGACGGAAACCAGGTGCGCGACTGGATCGAGAATTTCGCCCAGTTGCCGCAGTCCACGGTGTACGACGAGGAAGGCAAACCGGTGGACCCGGCCCGCCTGCAAGCCATTGCCGACAACCGCTGGCTCGATGGCATTGCCGCTTCGCAAGCGACTCGCTTCGGCATGGTGGTCCGGCGCGCCGACCTGCGCGCCTTCCCGACCACGCTGCGGGTGTTCCGCTCGAACGATGACACCGACATCGACAGATTCCAGGAAAGCGCGGTGTTTCCCGGCACGCCGCTGGTCGTTGCGCACGAAAGCGGTGATCACCAATGGTGGTTCGTGATCACGCCCCGCTATGCCGCGTGGATCCGGAAAGCCTTCGTTGCCATCGGCAGCCGGGACCAGGTGCTCGGCTACGCGGGCAAGGCGCCCTATCGCATCATCACTGGCGCCGACGTGCATACCGTATTCACCCGCGAGCAGCCGGCACTTTCGCAACTGAAACTGGACATGGGCGTGCGCGTGCCCGTGCTGGCCGATTGGCCGGCGGACACACCGGTCAATGGCCAGCATCCCTATTCATCGCATGTGATCGAGTTGCCGGTTCGCCTGCCGGATGGATCGCTCGCCTTCGCACCCGCCCTGCTGCAAAAACATGCCGACTCCAGCGCCGATTACCTGGCGCTGACTCCCGCCAACATCATCCGCCAAGCCTTCAAGTTCCTTGGTGAACGCTACGGCTGGGGGCATGCCTACGAGGGACGCGATTGCAGCGGTTTCGTTGCCGAGGTGTATCGCAGCATGGGCGTGCAGATGCCGCGCAACACCAGCGACCAGGGCGTGAGCCCCGCATTCGCCAAGCGGGTATTCCAGGAAGCCGACGACAGCGCCGAGCGCAGCCGCGCCGCGCGCGAAAGCAGGGTCGGCGATCTTGTCTACATTCCCGGCCACGTAATGCTGGTCATCGGCTCGATCGATGGTGATCCCTGGGTGATCCACGACACCACCGGAATCAGCTACCACCGTGCGGACGGCAGCATGGCGCGGGTTCCACTCAACGCGGTTTCGGTGACGCCGCTGATGCCCTTGCAATTCGACGACACCCATACCTATGCCGAGCGCATGCGCAGCATCGTGCACATGCGCCCCGCCCCAGCCACGCAAACAGCAGGCAAGCCATGAAGATCACCGACATCCGTTTCGGCATGTTGCGCGTACCGCTCAAGACTCCGTTCAAGACTGCCCTGCGCAGCGTTGACCAGGTCGAAGACATCGTGGTCATGGTCAACACCGACAGTGGCCATGTCGGTTATGGCGAGGCGCCGGCCACTGCCGTCATCACCGGCGACACCCACGGTTCCATCATCGAGGCGATCCGCCACTACATTTCGCCACGCCTGGTTGGACATGAAATCGCCGACCTCAACCATCTGACCCACCTGATCCAGGGCGCGATGGAAAAGAACTCCAGCGCCAAGGCGGCCGTCGAGATTGCCATCTACGACCTGTGGGGACAGTTGTACAACGCGCCATTGTACCGCCTGCTCGGCGGTGGCGACCCGGTCATCACCACCGACATCACCATCAGCGTGGATTACATCGACAAGATGGTGGCCGACTCCATGGCAGCGGTGGAACGCGGCTTCGAGTCACTCAAGATCAAGGTCGGCAAGGACATCGGCGTCGACATCGAGCGGGTCAAGGCCATCTATGCCGCCGTGGAAGGCCGCGCCCTGCTGCGCCTGGATGCCAACCAGGGCTGGACCGCAAAGCAAGCCGTGTACGCGCTGCAAACCCTGGAAGATGCCGGCGTGCGCCTGGAACTGGTTGAACAACCGGTCAAGGCACACGACCTTGATGGCATGAAATACATCACCGAACGCGTGCACACGCCGGTGATGGCCGATGAGAGCGTGTTCGGGCCGATGGAAGTAATCGAACTGATCCGCATGCGCGCGGCGGACATCGTCAACATCAAGCTGATGAAAACCGGCGGCCTGTCCAATGCCATCCGCATTGCCGACATCGCCGCCATCTACGGCGTGGATTGCATGATCGGCTGCATGCTGGAAGGCAGCATCAGCGTGGCGGCGGCCGTGCATCTGGCGGTGGCCAAATCCCACGCCATCACCAAGATCGACCTCGACGGACCTTCCCTGTGCGCGTTCAATCCGGTCGATGGCGGAGTACTCTTCAACGACTCGGAAATCAGCGTGACCGATGCCCCCGGACTTGGCATCCGCGAAATTCGCGGACTGGAACTGGTGGCATAGGCCAGTGCCGGACAGCGATACGATGCTCCTCCACCCTCCAGCCATACGCAATTTGCAAGCACGGCTTCATCCAGCCGAAGCAGGATCGAAAGGACACATGCCATGGCCGATGGCCGCGAGATTCACATGTCGCCGCTGCTGAAGATCCGCGCCGAGCGTGACCAGATGTCGGCCATCGAGCGACGTATTGCCGACTTCATCCTGGAGGAAGCGCATTTCCTGCGCGACTATTCCTCGCAGCAACTGGCCAATGCGCTCAAGATCAGCCAGTCGAGCGTGGTCAAGTTCAGCCAGAAGCTGGGCTTCAAGGGATACCCGGATCTCAAATTCTCGATCGGTGAATCCATCGCCCGTGGCGATGGCAACGAGCCTGCCGCCAGTGCCGAACCGGCTCGCAAGGATGCGCATGCTGCCCTTGCGGAAAGCCTCTGGCACAGCAAGTCGCTGGCCGAGCAGGAAACGCGGGTGATCAACCCGTCCTCGAAGGTGAACCAGATCGCCAGCGCCATCCACAAGGCCGGCAAGGTGTTCGTGTTTGGACTCGGCGAGGATGGCATCCCGGCACGCGCCTTCGCCATGCGCCTGTCCCTGCTCGACTTCCTCACCGTGCATCATTTCGATGCCGTGCTGATGACCACCGCCATATCCTGCGCCGATGCCGGCGACGTGCTGCTGATGTTCTCGGAACACGGCCAGCAACCGGCACTGGCCAAGATCGGTCGCCAGTTTCGCGAGCGTCGCGGCAAGCTCATCTCGGTCACCCGGCACACCGCCAATCCCTTGCGCAACCTGGCCGATCATTCCCTGCTTGTCTCGGCGCACGATGAGCGCGCCCACATCGAACCCCTGCTCTACCAGACTGCGCTGCGCCACTTGCTGGACATGCTGTTCATCTTGCTTTGCGAAAACGGTGGGGATCGCCTCAGTCGCCTGGAGGCAAACCTCGAGCGCGTGCGCAACCTGCACGAACCATGATGAGCAAGCGCAAGCGAGTTCGCTGCACCACCCCGTCAATCACTGAGCAATCCACATGAGCAATACCGCCCGCATACTGCTTGGGTTGATCCTCGGCGCACTCGTCGGCCTGCTGCTCGCTTGGCTTGATCCGGCACTGGCCACGCGCGCCGCCGACATTGCCCAACCCATCGGCCGACTGTGGCTGAATGCCCTGCAGATGACCGTGGTGCCGCTGGTGTTGGCATTGGTCATCGTCGGGGTCAGCGCCACCCGTGATGCCGCCGCATCCGGACGCATCGCGCGGCGCGCCCTGGTCACGTTTGCGCTGCTGCTCGCCGGAGGCGGCGTGTTTGCCGCACTCTCGGCTCCCATGGCCTTTTCGTGGCTGCCGCGCGACGCCAACCTGCTCGACCACCTGCGTGCCTCGATTCCCGCCGCCAGCAGCCTGAGTGCTCCGACCAATCTCGCCGACTGGTTCGCAACCGTCATTCCCAGCAACGCCATCGCCGCCGCCGCGCAGAGCGCCATGTTGCCGCTGGTCGTGTTCGCGCTGTTCTTCGGCTTTGCCCTGACCCGCATCGATGCCACCCGCCATCAACGCATGCTCGAATTCTTCCAGACCATCGCCGATGTGATGATCGTGATCGTGCATTGGGTGCTGTGGGCGGCACCGCTCGGCGTGTTTGCACTGGTACTCGCGGTGTGCGCCAAGGCCGGCAGCAGCGTGCTCAGCGCGCTGGGCTGGTACGTGGTCATCCTCAGTTCGATCTACGTGGCAGTGACCTTGTTGCTGTACCCGATTGCGGTGCTGGTTGGTGGCGAGCGCCTGCGTCGCTGGGTGCCGGCCATCCTGCCCGCCCAAATCGTTGCTGCCAGCACCCAGTCCTCCCTGGCAACCCTGCCGGCCATGCTGGAGAGCGCACGCGAACGTCTCGATCACCCGCGCGCTGCATCCGCATTGGTGCTGCCCATGGCGGTTTCTCTGTTTCGCATCACCAGTCCCATCCAGTACATCGTGGTTTCCGCATTCATCGCCTGGTTGTATGGCATCGATGTCGGCGTGATGCAGATGGGCATAGCCGTCGTGCTGGCCGTGGTCATCAGCCTCGGCTCGGTAGGCTTGCCGGGCCAAGTCAGCTTCATGGCCACCAACATGCCGGTGGCTTCGGCATTGGGCCTGCCGCTGGAGCCACTGGCATTGTTGCTCGCCGTCGATACCATCCCGGATGTGTTTGCCACGGTCGGCAACGTGAGTGCGGACCTCACCGCCAACAGCATCGTGGCCAATGGCGAGCGTGAATCCGCTCGTGGTGAAATTGAATCCGTTCGTGGTGAGCCTGAATCCGTTCGTGGTGAGCCAGTCGAACCATGAGCGGATTCCCAACCCTTCCGTTCGTGGTGAGCCAGTCGAACCATGAGCGGATTCCCAACCCTTCCGTTCGTGGTGAGCCAGTCGAACCATGAGCGGATTCCCAACCCTTCCGTTCGTGGTGAGCCAGTCGAACCATGAGCGGAATCACAACGGGTTCCCTCAAGCACCATGCCTGAATCCAAACCCGCTTCGCAGGTAAATGCTGAAACCGGCATGCGCCGAGAGGTGGGTCGCTGGCAGATCGTCGCCTTGTCCATCAATGACGTGATCGGCAGCGGAATCTACCTGCTTCCGGCTGCCGCTGCGGCGTTGTTGGCCGGTGCCAGCATCTGGGCCATCCTGCTGGCCGGATTCGCCGTAGCCTTGCTGGTGCTCTGCTATGCCGCGGCCGCCAGCCATTTCGACAAACCCGGCGGGGCCTATCTCTACGCACGCACGGCATTCGGGCCCTTCATCGGATTCCAGGCCGGCTGGATGTCACTGTTGACGCGCATCACCTCGGTGGCTGCCTTGAGCAATGGTCTGGCGCTGGCGATAACGCATTTCTGGCCGCAGGCCGCAAGCGGACTGACGCGCACACTGATCATCGTCGGTGCACTGGCATTGCTGGCTTGGATCAACCTGATTGGCGTGCGCAGCGCAGCGCGCGCCGGCACCATCCTGACCATCGCCAAACTGCTGCCGCTGCTTTTCTTCATCGTCTACGGCATCGGCTTCATCGACTGGACCATGGCCAAGCCAAGCGGCTTGCCGCATGTCGACGGGAAGAAACTCGGCGAAGCTGCGCTACTGCTGCTGTTTGCCTATGCCGGCTTCGAGAACACCCCAGCCGCCGCGGGCGAGTATCGCAACCCAAAGCGTGATGTGCCGTTTGCGCTGCTCAGCATGATCGCCATCGTCACCACGATTTATGTGCTGGTGCAGTTTGTCGCCCAGGGCACCCTGCCCGGCCTTGCGCAGGCAAAAACGCCGTTGGCGGAAGCGGCGGCCGTGTTTGCCGGGCAAGGCGCGGCCCTGTTGCTCACCGTGGGTGCCGCAGTATCGATACTCGGAACCATCTTCAATTCCACATTGTTCGGCCCACGCTACCTCTACGCGATGGCCGTGGACGGCTTCCTGCCTGCCGTGTTCGCACGCTTGCATCCGCAGTGGCGCACACCGGCAGCTGCGATCCTGGTGCAGACCGCCGTGGCACTGGCCATGGCCTTGAGCGGTTCGTTCGTGCAACTGGCCCTGCTGTCGGTGATCGCGCGATTGTTTGCCTATCTGGCGACTGCCGGCTCGGTGCTCGTGTTGGCGCGCCGCGAGCCCGAACGCGCGGATGTGCTGCGCTTGCCGGGCGGCCCGCTGATTCCGCTCAGTGCCATCGTGCTTTCGCTTGGCCTGTTGGCCAGTGCCACCATCGAAAACCTGGCCATGGGCGCCGCAGCCGTGCTGGTGGGCAGCGTGATCTATGCATTTCGGCGGAAACCTGCCTGATGCACGGCGGTGACTCCGCGCGAGAGCATCGGCCCTGAAACCTGTCCTGAGCTCGACGAAGGGGGCCTCCTACAACAGCCGCTTCGACAGGCGCATCGGCCCTGAAGGGACTCCTGCAGAAGCCGTTCTCGTCTGAGCTGGGGGCGAGCGCAGGAATGAAAGGCTTGCAGTTCCGGTTTTGGGCGCTTTGATTTATCCTGTGCGGCTGATTTTCGCGGTTTTTCCCGGCCAATCGACCCAGGAAAACCTGATCAACCTTGGTTTTCGTCGTTCCCGCGAAGGCGGGAACCCAGTGACTTTGTCCCAACCCGTTGAAGTGCAAAGGCACTGGATCCCGGACATCGCTTTGCGATTCCGGGATGACGAGCAAAATCAGAGTATCCCCAAGAGCCTGGCGGAACCCTGCCGGTGCCTGGCTTGAGCGTTACTGGTCCATCCCCATTTCGTGCAGGCGCCTGACGCCGCCGCCCTGTTTTCATTCTGGAGTTCCCATGACTACCCAAATCCTCAACGCACTGGGCCTTTCGGCCATCAATTCCGGCACCTATCTCGGCAAGGGCGAGTGGGCAAAGACCAGTGACGCCGGTCTGTTGCAGTCGATCAATCCCAGCACCAACGAAGTGATCGCCGAGGTGCATGCCTCCAGCGAGAGCGATTACGAAACCATCATCACCCGTGCCCAGCAAGCCTTTGCGATCTGGCGCACCACGCCGGCTCCGCGTCGCGGCGAGGCCGTGCGCCTGTGCGGTGAGGCCTTGCGCAAGCACAAGGATGCACTGGGTTCGCTGGTTGCCCTGGAGATGGGCAAGATCAAGCCGGAAGGCGATGGCGAAGTGCAGGAAATGATCGACATCGCCGATTTCGCCGTCGGTCAGTCGCGCATGCTGTACGGCTACACCATGCATTCCGAGCGCCCCGGCCATCGCATGTACGAGCAATGGCATCCCGTTGGACTGGTTGGCGTGATCAGCGCGTTCAACTTCCCGGTTGCGGTGTGGGCCTGGAACTCCTTCCTTGCCGCCATCTGTGGCGACATCACCATCTGGAAGCCCTCGCCGAAGACGCCGCTGTCGGCCATCGCCAGCATGAAGATCTGCAACGAGGCCTTGCGTGCCGCTGGCTTCCCGGACATTTTCTTCCTGTTCAACGATGCCGGTACGGAACTAGCGCAGACCTTCGTTGACGACAAGCGCATTCCGCTGATCAGCTTCACAGGATCGACCAAGGTCGGTCGCCTGGTCGGCGAGCGCATCGCGCAGCGCATGGGTCGCTCGCTGCTGGAACTCGGCGGCAACAACGCCATCATCGTTGACGAAAGTGCGGACTTGAAGCTGGCCATTCCGGCCATCGTGTTCGGCGCGGTCGGCACCTGCGGCCAGCGCTGCACCTCCACGCGTCGCGTGTTCGTGCACGAAGCAATCCATGACGACGTGGTTGCCAGCCTGGTCAAGGCCTACAAGCAGGTCGAAAAGAAGATCGGCGACCCGACGCTCGCCACCACGCTGATGGGTCCGCTCAACAGCCAGGATGCGGTGAAGGGCTATCTTGCTGCAATCGAAAGGGCCAAGGCCAGCGGCGGCAAGGTTGAAACCGGCGGTGCAGCCATCGAGGGCAAGGGCAACTTCGTGCTGCCGACCATCGTCACCGGCCTGAAAAACTCCGACGAGGTCGTGCAGACCGAAACCTTTGCACCCATCCTCTACGTGATGCCGTTCAAGACCCTGGACCAGGCCATCGAACTGCAGAACGCAGTGCCGCAAGGATTATCCTCGGCCATCTTCACGCAGAACCTGAAGGCGGGTGAGCAGTACCTGTCGGCGGCCGGTTCGGATTGCGGCATTGCCAACGTCAACATCGGCACCTCGGGTGCGGAAATCGGCGGTGCGTTTGGTGGCGAGAAGGAAACCGGCGGTGGCCGCGAATCCGGCTCGGATGCCTGGAAGGTCTACATGCGCCGCCAAACCAACACCATCAACTATTCGGACGCGCTGCCGCTGGCGCAGGGCATCAAGTTCGAGTTCTGAGAAGCGCCCGCCGGGCTGGAGTTCCTTCCAGCCCGACACGCCCACGGCATTGATTGCTTGCGCCTGGCTCACTACGCTCGCGCCCAGCGGCGTGAGCCTTGCGATTGGAGTCGGCACCCATGAACACAGCACCGGCCAATACCAGCACGCTTGCAGTTTTCAGCCTGGTGTTCGGCATTCTCTGCTGGTTTGCCCTGCCCTTCGTCGGTGCCGTCGTCGCGGTGGTATGCGGGCATGCCGGTCGCCGGGAAATCCGTCGCGCGCCGCCGGGGTCCATTCAGGGCGATGGACTGTGCCTGGCCGGCCTGATCCTTGGTTGGTCGCAGATCGTGTTCCTGATATTGCTGGTGCTGGCCATCCTGCTTTTCCTCGGCGGCCTGGCCTGGCTGGCGTCGGCCTGGGGCTGAACCTTGTACACACTTGCCCGCAACATCCTGTTTTGCCTGGATGCCGAACGCGCCCACGATGTATCGCTGAAGGCAATGGAAGCGGCGTATCGCAGCGGACTCAATCCGCTGCTGGCATCGAAGCCAGCGAATCTCGAGAGCGAAGCCTTTGGCATCCGATTTCCGAACCCGGTCGGGTTGGCTGCCGGACTGGACAAGAACGCCGCGCATGTCGATGCGCTGGCCGCGCTCGGATTCGGTTTCGTTGAAGTGGGCACCACCACGCCGCGCGCGCAAGCAGGCAATCCGAAGCCGCGCATGTTTCGCCTGCCCGAGCATGAGGCCGTCATCAATCGCCTGGGTTTCAACAATGCGGGTGTAGATGCGCTGGTGCGCAATGCCGAACGCGCACGATTCAATGGCGTGCTGGGCATCAACATCGGCAAGAACAAGGACACACCCAACGACAAGGCCACCGACGACTACCTGTTCTGCCTGGAACGGGTGTACGCGCGCGCCAGCTACATCACCGTCAACATTTCATCGCCCAACACCCAAGGGCTGCGCGACCTGCAGGAAGAAGAAACCCTCAAGCGCTTCATTGGCACCCTGCGCGACGCCCAGGAACGACTCGGCGCACAATATGGGCAACGCAAGCCCATGCTGCTGAAGATCGCACCCGATCTTTCGGAGACTGAACTGGATGCGATGGCCGAGGTGTTGCGCACAGCCCGCATCGACGGCGTGATCTGCACCAATACCACTATCGAGCGCGCTGCCGTTGCCGGTCATCGTCATGCCGGGGAAGTCGGCGGTTTATCCGGCAAGCCGGTGTTTGCGAAATCCACGGCTGTGCTGCGTGGCATGGCGCAGCGACTCGGCGGCGTCATTCCCCTGGTCGGCGTCGGCGGCATCTCCAGCGGTGCCGATGCGGTGGCGAAAATCGAAGCGGGTGCCAGCCTGGTCCAGTTCTACACCGGCATGGTCTATCGCGGACCGGCGCTGATCGGCGAATGCGTGGAGGCGATGCGTGAACACCCCGCGACTTGAATCCGTGCGCAAAACTGTCGTCATCCCGCAAACGCGCAGCGATGTCCGGACCTGCGTAGGGACGCCGAGAATGGCACCATGAGCAGCTACCCTGTCAGCTCAGCCATCGCCGAAGGCAATGGCTACACCATCGTCGAGAATGCCTCGCTGGAAGGGCGCAATTCCTTCCGTGTTCCGGCACGTACACATCTTTTGATTGACGTGAAGAAGCCCGAGGCTTTGGGCGAAGTGCTTGCCTATCCACTTCTGAACAACGCGCCGGTGCTGGTCCTGGGTGAAGGCAGCAATGTGCTGTTCACCCGCGACTGGCCACACGTGGTGCTTTCAATGGCTTCACAAGGCATTGCGGTGGAACGGGATGAAATCGATGCCTGCCGCGTGCGCGTCGCCGCCGGTGAAAACTGGAACAGCTTCGTGCACTGGTCATTGGCACGCGGTTTCGCGGGCCTGGAGAACCTGGTCCTGATTCCGGGAAGCGTGGGTGCCGCGCCGATCCAGAACATCGGTGCCTACGGCGTTGAGGTGTGCGAGTTCATCGAGTCCGTCGCCGCCTGGGATCGGCATGGCGGCAAGCCCGTGGAACTGGACGTTGCGGATTGCCGATTCGGCTACCGCGATTCCGTGTTCAAGCAGGAGCCCGACCGCTACATCGTCACGTCCGTGGTGTTCCGTCTGCCGCGCGCGCGAACTGAAGATCGGCTATGCCGGAATCGCGGAAGAACTGGACGCGCTCGGCTTCAACAAGCCCACGCACGCCCAACTCGCCGAGGCCATCAGCAGGGTGCGTACGCGCAAGCTGCCCAATCCCGCCCTGATCGGCAACGCCGGCAGCTTCTTCAAGAACCCGCTGGTGAGCACGGCACAGGGGGAGGAACTGCGTCAGCGTCACCCCGATCTGCCCTGCTGGCCAACCGCAGACGGCCAGCTCAAACTTTCCGCAGCCTGGCTGATCGAATCCTGTGGATTCAAAGGCTTGCGACGAGGATCTACAGGGGTTTCCGAGCATCACGCACTGGTTCTGGTCAACCTCGGCGGAGCCACCGGCGCGGAAATCTGGAGCCTCGCCGAGGAAATCCGCGACACGGTCCATGCGCGTTACGAGGTCATGCTGGAACCGGAGCCCAGGATCCTGTAACCCGCAACAATTCACGCCGCGCGCAGCTCCCCGCGAATCCATCAACGGCGACTCCGATCACGGACCCGCCTGCACGGGACTGCTTCAATTCCTCAACAGACATGCGCGGCTGGCAAGTGGCAGCATCCCCACGAATTGTCGCGCTTTGAACGAAGCAACCCGGGAGACATTCCATGGCCGCAGCACCCGCCAGCGCCGCTTTCATCGAATCACGCCGACGGCTGTTCAGCGCCCTGTTCAGCAGTGTCGGGGTTGCCGACCACGAACTCGCGCTGCGCCGACCAGGACGTGATGGCCTGCGCGACAAGGACTTGCCGCAAAGCCCCGCAGCACTGAGTTTTCCGCCCGCTCCGATGCGCTGGCTGACTCGCGCCACGATGGGCTACACCACCCAGGCCTACCTGGATTTCGCCGCATTGGGCGCCAACGATGATGCGCGATGGACCGCCTGGGTCACCCAGCAGCTCAACCCGGCCAGCATCAACGACAGCGGCTGCAACACGCGCCTGGCCAGCGCGGGCTTCACCACATTGAACAAGACGGCCAACCAGTTGTGGACCCAGCACCATGCGGTGACCAATGACTACTACGTCCGCATGCTGCCGATCTCCGAGTGCGAATGCGCGACTTTGATCCGCCAGATCTACAGCCAGCGCCAGCTGTACGAAGTGATGGTGGATTTCTGGCATGACCACTTCAGCGTGTTCGGCTGGGACTACGACGGCGGCCCGATGTTTCCGGCATTCGACCGCGACGCCATTCGCCCGCATGTTTTCGGCAACTTCCGCAGCATGCTGCAGGCGGTCGGCGAATCCGCCTCGATGATGTACATGCTCGACCTGTATTCCAGCGAGGCCGCGCACCCCAACGAGAACTACGCACGCGAGCTGTTCGAACTGCACACCATGGGCGCCGAACACTACGGCGGCATCGTGCAGAACCCGGACAGTTTCGCCAACATGACATTGCTCGGGCACTACACCGCCCCGGATGGCGAGGAAGAACGTCTCAAGTACGTCGATGATGATGTCTACGAGACCGCACGCGCGCTGACCGGCTGGACCATTTCCGGCGCCAACTGGCCTTATGACCCGATCAATGGCGTACCCCTCGGCCAGTTCGTCTACGACTCGAGCCGGCACGACCAGGGCATCAAGCGCATCCTTGCCCGTTATTTCCAGGCATCGCAGGGACAGACCGACGGCATAGTTCTGTTCGACATGCTGGCGCGTCACCCGAGCACCGCCAAACACATGGCTGGCAAGCTGTGTCGCCGCTTTGTCGGCGCCAATCCATCCAATGCACTGATCGACAATGTGGCCAGCGTGTTCCAGCAGAGCTGGCAGGCGAGCGACCAGATCAAGCAAGTCATGCAGGTGATCCTGCAATCGGCCGAGTTCAAGACCGGTTGGGGCACGGCCATGAAGCGACCGGCCCTGAGCGCAGTGAGTGCCTTGCGTGCCACCGGCGCCGATTTCACCCTGAAGCCGGACAACAACGGCAGCATCTACACGCCGACCGAGGAATTTCGCGGGCGCCTGCAAGCGGCCGGCCATCGCTTGTTCTACTGGCCTGCTCCGAATGGTTATCCAGACGACCAAGTGGCCTGGTCCAGCACCGGTACCCTGGGCATGACATTGCGCATGCTGCCGCGCTTGCTCGAGATGCACCAGACCGAAAGCTA
This sequence comes from Dokdonella sp., assembly GCA_016712865.1. Lineage (GTDB taxonomy): Bacteria > Pseudomonadota > Gammaproteobacteria > Xanthomonadales > Rhodanobacteraceae > Dokdonella. Next base: position 1,228,088 of record JADJQH010000008.1, on the reverse strand, counting down.
CAACGACGGCTATCCGTTCCTGGTTGACGTGCAAGGCCAGACCCTTGCCGCGTTCCCGGCCAACCAGCGCACGGCGGCCACGGTCATGGGCTACTGGTGTGACCGCATTCTCGGCTATCGACCGGAGCCCACCTACACCGTCGCCGTCGACATGCTGCGGCAGAACGCCAGTGCCGGTGACGTGCTCAACCTGGCTACGAACAGTTGGAATGCCAACAATCTATCCATGCACTACACGCAGGCACGCCTGCGCACGGCGATCAGCCTGATCCTGTGCAGTCCCGAATTCCTGCGCCGCTGAGGACCACCGACATGAGCAAGATCGATCGACGTGATTTCCTCAAGGGCTGCGGCGTTGCCGCCATTGCCGCCGGTTCCAGCAGTCGCGCATTCGCTTACGTGGCACCACCGGACATCGGCCCGGCGGCTGCCACCAATGACACCTTGGTCATCGTGTTCCTGCGCGGAGCCATGGATGGACTCAGCCTGCTGCCTCCCGGGGCTTCCAGTCCTTACCGCGCAGATTATGTGGCTGCGCGCAGCAACACCATCATCCCGGTTTCCGGCACCGGAGCCGCACTGCCCTTGAACGGCACGACCTGGGCCCTGCATCCGCGCGCCAGCAAGTTGCGCGATCTCTACAACCAGAATCGCCTCGCCTTCATTGTTGGTGCGGGCCAGGCACAGCCGATTCCGGTCATCCGCAGCCATTTCGACGCCCAGGCCAATCTCGAGTTCGGGTTCGGTGGCGGTACCGGCAACAACGTCGGCTGGCTCACCCGCCACCTGATCAGCGGCGGCTTGCCCGCCGTGGTTCCTCTGCCGGCCACCTCCTTTGGCAGCATCACCTCCAGCAGCCTGCTCGGCAGCTCGGATGCCATCACCATGGCCAGCGCATCGGACTATCGCCTGGATGGTTTCCACTGGTCATGGGACGACGTCGATCAGGATGTGCCTGGACTGGTGGGTGCCGTCAGTCGCATGAATTCGCTGTGGAACGGCAATGCCACCTTGCTTGAGAGTGCCGGAGTGGAAACGCTGGCCTCGCTCGACCTGTTGCGCCCGATCAACTTCGGCCTTTACCACGCCACCAACAATCCGGGCGGCTACCAGCCCACCGGTGGCGCCAATTACACCAATCAGTACAACCAGGGATTTTGCGATCAACTGCGCAACATCGCGCAGATCATCAAGCTCAACCTTGGCATGCGCATTGCCACCATCGATCTGGGCAGTTGGGACACGCATGTCGGCCAAGGCAACCCTACCCAGTCGTATGACTGGTTCGGCAACATGGTTTCCAGCCTGTCCGATGGTTTGAGCGCGTTCTACACCGATCTTGCCAGCAGCGGGGCGGGCAACCTGATGAACAAGACCAGCGTGATCGTGGTCAGCGAGTTCGGTCGCCGCGTGCAGGAAAACGCCGACAGCGGCACCGACCACGGCTACGGAAACGTGATGCTGGCACTGGGTGGTTCAGTCAACGGAGGCCAGGTCTATGGCTCGATTCCCGGCCTGGGCACTGCCCAGTTGTATCAGGGCACCGATGTCGCCGTAACCACCGACTACCGACGCATCATTTCCGAAGCGCTGATCCGGCGCATGGCCAATCCCAACATCTACTACGTGTTCCCCGGCTATTCCGGCTACACGCCCATGGGTGTTTTCCAGGGCCCTGACCTGCCGCCCGTTGGCTACGACCAGATCTTCGCGCACGGATTCGAGGGACCGGGGTAACCCCGGGATCGCCCCCATCCGCCTTCGGCACCTTCCCCCGCTTCGCAGGGGAAGGGCATGTTGTTGCTTCCCCCTTGCAACGGGGGAAGCTGCCCGCAGGGCTGAAGGGGGCGTTCCATCTGATTTCAATTTGCAAATTGGCCCACTCAGTCGGCATTCTGCAGCAATCTAGCCAACGCACACGCCGAGCATGCGCCACACAGCCAGCACAGCATTCGTGCGCAAGCTTCGCAGCTCTATGACAGATGCCGAAACCCGTCTCTGGTTTCATCTGCGGAAGCGGCAACTGAATGGCTATAGATTTCGCCGTCAGCACCCCGTTGGACGCTTCGTCGCCGACTTCGCTTGCCTCGAAGCCCGCTTGGTGGTGGAACTCGACGGAAGCCAACATCTTGACTCGCATCAAGATGAGAATCGAGAAGCAGTCATGCGAGCATCGGGATTCAGGACGGTGCGATTCTGGAACGACGATGTGCTGTTACGGACATCCCAGGTACTGGAGAAAATCCTCAAGGCACTTCAGGATCCAACCGGATAGAGCACTCCTTATAGCGCCCCCATCCGCCTTCGGCATCCCGGATCAGGTCCGGGACAGGCTCTTCCCTCACCACGCGGGAGAAGAAATCAGTGGCGGGATTTCAGGCGCTACCGCACTCGAAATGCAGCAATGCCACGTCTTCGGCAGCATGGGCCTGGCCCAGGCTGATCGTGCCCGAACGGCGCAGGTGAAACGCATCGCGGTGGACCAGCAATTCCTCGTTGCCGATCTTGACCCAGGTACCGTTGGTGGAACGGTCGGAAAGCACGAAGTGGCCACGTTTCCACTCGATCATGGCGTGATCGCGTGACACCCAGTCCGAGTCGATGGTCAGGCTGTGGCCTTCCTCGCGCCCCAGCGTGAACGGCTCGGAGAGCTCGTCCAGGCGAAACTCGCGTCCCAGATAACGCAGGCTGAGCATGACCCGTTCGGTCTTGGCGAACTGCACCACGCGCTGCACGGTGGTTACGTGGGAGACATCCTCCTGCCACATCACATCGACAATCTCGATGGGCAGCAACTTGCCGGCCACGCGCGCGGTACCGACCGAGCGAACCCGCACCCCCGCTGCACTGGTGATGTTCATTGCGGTGGTGGCGGTGGCGACGATCTGATCGCGCTTGGCCAGCGCGGCCATGCGTGCGGCCACGTTCACGGCATCACCGTACACGTCGTTTTCCTCAACCAGCGCCTCGCCGTGATGCAGGCCGATGCGGATGCCGATGTTGTCTTCGACGAAGGCAGGTTCGGACTTGATGCGGCGTTGCATGTCGGTGGACGCGAGCAGGCCCTGCACGGCACCGGGAAAGGTGCACATGATTTCATCACCGATGGTCTTGACCAGGGTGCCGCCGTGTCGCTGCGCGACTTCGTGCAGGGCATTGAGCACTGCAGCGATGATCGCGCGCGCCTGCACGTTGCCGCGCACCTCGAACAGTTTGGTACTGCCCGAGACGTCGGCAAACAGGATGGTCAGCGGAGGACTTGCACTCATTGCGCGCGATGATAGGGCATTCAGCGCGCCCGCTCCAGATTGGCCGCAGCAGCCACGATATCCGCATCGGCAGGGAGAACCGCCAATGCCGCGCCGGCCAGCGGCGTATAGGTATCCGCCCCCACCACGCGCTGCAAGGGTTTGCTGCCTGAGCCGGACTCGACGATGGCGGTGATGATGCCCTCGCCGACTCCTGCGGAGTGGCGGCCCTCATCCACCACCAGGATGCGCTTGGCGCTGCGGGCCTGCTCGGCGATGAAGGCCTCATTCAACGGCACCAGCCAGCGCAGGTCGACCACGCGCACCTTCCAACCGTGCCGGGCCTCGATGCTGCGTGCGGCACGCAGGCTCATCGGCACGCCGTTGCCGTAGGTGAAGATCACCAGATCGTCGGCCTGCGGTTCATAGACCCGCCCCTCGCCCAGCACCATGGCCTGGTCGGGTGCCGGGTACGGGAACAACCACTGGTTGTCGCCGGCATCAAAGAGATCCTTGGTCATGTACAGGGCAATCGGCTCCAGGAACACGCTGACCCGGCCATCCACCCGCGCCAACGCCGCCAGCGTGCGCAGCATCAGGGCGGCATCGTCGCCACGACTCGGGCAGCCCACCACAAGCCCAGGGATGTCGCGCAGTGCCGTCATCGAGTTGTCGTTGTGGAAATGGCCGCCAAAGCCCTTCTGGTACCCCAGTCCGGCAATGCGCACCACCATCGGGTTGGCATACTGGTTGTTGGAGAAAAACTGCAAGGAGGCGGCCTCGCCACGGATCTGGTCGCAGGCGTTGTGGAAATAGGCCAGATACTGGATTTCCGGAATCGGCAGCATGCCCATGTTGGCGTAGCCCTGGGCCAGGCCGAGGATGATGGTTTCATCGAGCAGGGTGTTGAACACGCGCTTGTTGCGGAACGCCTTGTGCAGGCCCTTGGTGACCGTGTACACGCCGCCCTTCTGCGCCACGTCCTCGCCGAACAACAATGCCTGCGGGTACTTGCAGAACAGGTCGTGCAGGGCCTGGTTGATCTGGATCGCCAGGTGCTTGGGCGGCTGGTTTTCCGGCAGTTTTGCCTCGCCTCCGAAGACTTCGAGGCGGCGCTGCGCATAGTCGGACCGGGTTGCTTCCCGCGCCACCGAATCCGGCGTATACGGCGCCAGCGGCCGCATGATCTCGTCCAGGGCTTCCAGCTTTGGCCTGCGGTCCGCCTCCTCCGCAGCTGCGAAACAACGTGCACGGATGGCCTCGTAATGGGCCAGCAGGGTTTCCTTGCTGAACAGGCCCGACTCCAGCGCGATGGCCGCCGAGCGCAGCAGCGGATCGCCGGATTCGACCTGCACGAGTTCCTCGATGCTGCGCCACTCGATCTCAAAATCGGTGCCGGCGTGACCCATGATGCGCGTTGTGCGCAGATGCAGGAAGGTCGGACGACGTGTGCGTCGGCAATGTTCGGCCGCGCGCTCGACATCGGCGTAGCCCGTGGCCAGATCCAGTCCGTCGGCGTAGAAATAATCGAGGTCGCGGCGTTCGCTGAAATTGCGCTCGATCCAGCCACCGGGTGTTTTCACGGAAATGCCGATGCCGTTGTCTTCGCATACGAACAACACCGGCGCCGGCAATTTTTGATAGGCGGTCCAGGCCGCCGCATTGAACGCTGTCTGTGCGGTGGCATGGTTGGACGAGGCATCGCCAAACGAACAGATGGCGATGGAATCGGCGGGAACCGGCAACTCGTGGCCAATGCGCGGCGCCTGCTCGATGGCCAGCGCGGTGCCCAGCGCCTTGGGCAGGTGCGAGGCAATGGTCGAGGTCTGCGGCAATACCCAAAGCGGCTTGGAACCCCACACCTTGTGGCGACCGCCGGAGGCGGGATCTTCCTTGCTGGCGGCGAACGACAACGCCGAGTCCATCACCGGGTCCATGCCGGGAAGTTTGCGGAAGCGTTCGGCCATGAAGGCGCCGGATCGATAGTGCAGGAAGGCCGGATCGGTGTGCCGGGTCAGGCGCGCGACCAGCGCATTGCCTTCATGGCCACTCGAACCAATCGTGTAGAACACCTTGTTCTTCACGCGCAGCACGCGCGCCATCAGATCCAGGTGCCGGGAGATCAGCTGCGACTCGAACAGATCGAAAAACGCCGCAGCAGAGCAACCGCTACCCGGCAACACGGGTTGATCGGGAAGCGGTGCAGCGCGGACGTTTCCGTTCCATTCGCGCACATGCTCAATGAAGTTCTGGTCGCAGATCTCGGCGCGGTTGAGGCCGCGATGACGAGCAGGAATGGGATTGGGAATGGCATTCATGGCGGGAGGAAAGCGGAATCCGGGAAGTTGGGTTCGTGGTGGCGAGCGGCTCGGGAGGCCGATCAGGAAGACTGCGCAATCAGGTTCTTGTTGTCATCGGAGATGGGCGGCATGGCGACGAAACCGGGTTCGTCGCGCACGCGATCAAGCCAATTGCGGACTGCCGGGTATCTGGAAAGATCGAATCCGCCATCCGCGGCGCAGTGTGTGTAGGCGAACAAGGCAATGTCGGCGATGCCGTAGGACACACCGCTGAACCAATGCTTGTCTTGCAAGTGGCGCTGCATGACGGCCAGCGCCTGATGGCCGCGCTCACGCAAGCGCGGCAGATCCTTGCGGCGCTCGCTGTCCAAAGCTGTCCAGCCGCATATGAAGCGAGCCACCGCGATGTAAGGCTCGTGGCTGTACTGTTCGAAAAACATCCAGCTCAAGGTCTGCGCGCGTTGCCAGGCGTCACCAGCAAAATAGCGGGTGCCTTCGGCCAGCCAGACCAGAATGGCGTTCGACTCAACGAGGATTCGGCCATCTTCGGTTTCCAGCATCGGCACCTTGCCGTTGGGATTCTTGGCCAGATACTCGGCCGTGCGCGTCGCGCCGTGAGCGCTGTCGGTCTCGACCCATCGATGCTCGCGGCCAAGGTGGCCGAGCAGCATGCGCAACTTGTGGCAATTGCCCGAAGGCGAATAGCCGTGGATCGTGATCATGGGTTCTTCCCCCCGGCACGTCGGTGCAACCATTCCTCGCGCGACTGGCCCCAGATGTCGATTGGCGCATCCTGGTGCGGCGGCGGCAGTTTGCCCGGCCCCTGGTTGCGCGAGCCCATGCGCTGAGCCAGATGCTGCGAAGGCGTGTTTTGTGGCGCAATGCAATGGATTACCGATTCCCAACCCAGGTTCTCGAATGCCCAATCGATCGCGACGCCCGCAGCTTCACTGGCGAACCCCTTGCCCCAGGCATCGCGGTGCAGGATCCAGCCCACCTCGTTGCCCGGCCAGCCTTCCGGGCGCCAGGGGCCGACCTCGCCCAGCCAGCGGCCGCTGGCGCGCTCGATCAACGAGAACATGCCAAAGCCTTGCACCGCCCACGCACCTGGCTGCTGCAGGAACTTGCGCCAGGCTTCGGCGCGCAGCAGCTGGCCGCCGATGTAGCGCGCGGCTTCTTCGTCGGCGAAGAGTTCGGCAAAACGATCGAAGTCGCCGACCTGCGGAACCCGCAGGACCAGCCGTTCGGTTTCAATATGGATGTTCGACAGATCCATCGCGAATACTCTCACCTGGTTGTTGCGAGCTTGTCGCCGCTTGAGGAAACTCTGAACAAGTACGGAACTCATTCGTCGCGAGCAAGCTCGCTCCCACAAGATCAAGCAATGGTGGGAGCGAGCTTGCTCGCGACAATACCTGTTCAGACCCTCCTTAAGGGGCTCCTGCAGCAGCGAACTTCGCAATGCAGGAGCCCCCCAGAAGGGGATAAACGTCCCTTCGTCGGGCTCAGGACAGGCTTCAGGCGTTTATCCCCTTTTGGGGGCTTGCCCCTGTTTCGGGGCGATGCTCTCCGCCAAACTACTCAGCCTCAACCGCTTGCCTTGCCACATACGTGCAATCCGGCAGCGCACGCGCGATTCGTGGATAGTCCGCGCTGAGGCATTGCCATTGCAGGCCCATGGATTCGATTTCTCCCAGATGCGGAACCCATTCCACGATGCCACCCTCGACGCCGGAGGCACCGTCAAAGATCATGCGAATGGTTCCACCATCCACAACGGTCAGGCTGGTCAGACTTTGTCCGCGATAACTTGGCGGTTCGCCCAGGCCAGCCTCGGCATTCCCGGCGGGCATGCGTCCCCGACTGAAGTACATTTCACTGACCGCATTCTTCGCCATGGACGCCGCGACGAGATCTTCGCGCAAGACCTGCGCTGTCGCATATTCGGCGATCATTTTCTCCGCCAGCTTGCGACCTTGCTCAACGCGCGCCTGCAAGGCTACATCGCGCGCAGCCTCGGCCTGCGCTTCCTCGTGCTTGCGGTACTGGTGATACACCAGCAGCGCGGCAAGCATGCCAAGGAAGCAGGCGAAAAAGGTGATCAGGGCAGAACGCATGCCGGACCTGATTCCGTGTCGATCAGAACGCGTTGATGCCGGTGACTTCGCGACCAACCACCAGTTGATGCACGGTTTCCGTGCCTTCGTAGGTGATCACCGATTCCAGGTTCAATGCATGCCGGATCGGACAATGTTCGGTGGTGATGCCAGCGCCGCCGAGGATGTCGCGTGCCTCGCGGGCGATGTCGATGGCCATGCGGCAGTTGTTCCACTTGGCCAGAGAGACCTGGGTGGGCTGCATCGTGCCGGCATCCTTGAGGCGCCCCAATTGCAGTGAGAGCAACTGCGCCATGGTGATGCGCCGTGCCATGTCCGCCAGCTTGAGCTGGACCGCCTGGCGCGAGGCAATCGGCTGCTTGAACAGTATGCGGCTCTTGGAATACTCCAGTACTTCGCTGAAGCAGGCGATGGCGGCGCCGATCGGGCCCCAGGTGATGCCGTATCGGGCCTGGGTCAGGCAGCCGAGCGGCCCCTTCAGGCCCTTCACGTTGGGCAAGCGGTTGGCGTCTGGCACGCGCACGTTGTCGAAAAACAGCGCCGAGGTGACCGAGGCACGCAGGCTCATCTTCTTGTGGATTTCCTGCGCGGTGAAGCCGGCAAAGTCCTTCTCCACCACAAAGCCCTGGATGCCGTCATCGGTCAGCGCCCAGACGATGGCGATGTCGGCCAGGTTGCCGTTGGTGATCCACATCTTGGAACCGTTGATGATCCAGTCCGCGCCGTCTTTCTTCGCGTAGGTCTTCATGCTGGCCGGATCGGAGCCGCCCTGCGGCTCGGTCAAGCCGAAGCAGCCGATGACCTTGCCTGCCGCCATGTCGGGCAACCAGCGCTTGCGCTGCTCTTCGTTGCCATAGGCGTAGATCGGATACATGCACAACGAGGACTGCACCGAGGCAAAGCTGCGGATGCCGGAATCACCGCGCTCCAGTTCCTGGCAGATCAGGCCATAGCTGACCCCGTTGAGTCCCGAGCAACCGTATTCGGTCGGCAAGGTTGCACCGAGCAGGCCCAGTTCGGCCATTTCGGAGATCAATTCCTTCGGGAACACGCCCTTGTCGAAACAGTCGCCAATGATGGGAATCACGCGCTCATCGGTGAAGCGCGCCACGGCGTCCTGTACCGCGCGCTCATCCTCGCTGAGCAGCGAGCGGACATCGTAAAGATCAAAGGGATTGAGCGGGGTGGCAGCCATGGTGGGATTCCGGGTAGGACAAAGCGCTCCATTGTAAATGCTGCGACGCAAAACCGACACCGCGCGGTGGTGCTTGGCCATGCCGACCACCCTCACCCTGCCCTCTCCCGCCAGCGGGAGAGGGTAAATGCGAGCCAGGCCAACCGGAGATGGATACCACCTCTCCCGCTCGCGGGAGAGGTCGACGCGCAGCGGCGGGTGAGGGTGGTGCTTCGCCATGTCGTCCACCCTCACCCTGCCCTCTCCCGCCAGCGGGAGAGGGGAAACGCAATGTTGCAGGGTATCCTGTCCCCTTTCCATTGGTTCTTCTCATGCGCGTCCCCGTTCTTGCCTACCACGCGGTCAACATTGCCGGAAACGAATACGCGACCAACGATCATGTCGCCTTTGCCGCCGACCTGCGCCTAATCGACGATCTCGGCCTGCGCATCGTGCCCCTGCACTGGGTGGTGGACCAGGTGATCGGCGCGGCGGACCGCGATCTGACCGGCTGCGTGGCCCTGACCTGCGATGACGGCTCGGCCTTCGATTTCCATGATCTCGACCACCCGACGCACGGCCCGCAACGCAGCCTGTTCAATTGCCTGCAGGACTTCATTGCCGAGCGTGGCGCACAGGCGCAACCCGATCTGCACCTGACGAGTTTTGTCATCGCCTCACCCGAGGCCCGCGAGCGCATGGATCAGGCTTGCCTGGCTGGATTGGGCTGGATGGGCGAGGACTGGTGGCGCGAGGCCAACGAGTCGGGCCTGATGGCGATCGAAAACCACAGTTGGGACCACAACCATCCCTGCCTGGACACACCCGGTATCGACGGCCTGGCGCGTGGCTCCTTTCTCGATGTCAACAACCGCACCCGAGCCGAGGCCGAAATCGCTGCCGCCACCCGCTACATCAACGATCGCATCGCACCCCGGCGCACGCGCATCTTCTGCTACCCGTTCAGCCACGTGCCCGAGTACCTGCGCAGCGAGTACCTGCCCGACGCTACCGCCGGGCACGGAATACATGCAGCGATGGGTGATGGTGCCACCCCGGTTACCCAGCAATCCGATCGCTGGAACCTGCCCCCGCTACATCTGCGGCTGGCACTGGAAATCGCCAGACGCGTTGCGCTCCATTCTTGTGTAGGAGGCCCTTCAGGGCCGATGGGTCCTGCTAAAAAGCATCGCCCTGAAAAGAGAGCAAGCCCCCAAAAGGGGATAAACGCCTGAAGCCTGTCCTGAGATTCTATGTTGCCGGTCAACCAGCACTGAGCAAGAAAATTCCGTTCGTGGTGAGTCCTTCGACTGTGCTCAGGACAGGCCTGTCGAACCATGAACGGAACGAAGGTGCCATGCGCTCATTTGTAGATGGGCTTCGGACAAGCAGGACTTGATCAGCGTTGCCTTGATGGTCGACAGAGCGGGTTGACGCGTGGTTCGAGACGGCGGCGCTCGACCTTCGGTCTCGACGTCGCCTCCTCACCACGAACGGTTTTTGGGCAATGCTGATCAAGCGGCTACCGTTCGTGGTGAGCCCGACGAAGGGGCGTCTATCCCATTTTGGGACTTGCCCCTGTTTCGGGGCTCCTACCGAAGCCGCTGTTGTAGGAGACCCTTCAGGGCCGAACCGTTGCCATCGTCTAAAACGGCCCGACCGCGTGGGCTTCGGCGATCAGGCGATCACGCTCGTGCTGTTCGAGATCCCGGGTGAAATACACCAGCAATTTTGGATGCATGGTGTGCTTGAAGCCCACCGCAATATCGGCGCGCTCAGCCAGTGCATCTCCGCAGAAACCGAAGATGGCCTTGGTCTGCGGACCGAGGTTGCGGACCGACCAGGCCAGCGCATGCTGATACAACCCGCCGGCGGCGCGTATCGCCGCACGCGCCGTGGCGGGCATGCGACGCAGCACGCGATCATCCACGCAGGCTCCGCCACCGAGCAGCAAGTCACCTTGTTCGGTGAAATGGATGTAGCAAACCGGCGTTTCGCTGCCATCTTCCGCGCGATGAAAGGCAAGCACATGGATCGGAAAATCCGGAGCCTCGGCGCGATATCGCCTCTGGAAGATCGGATCGGCCAGCGCCTTGCCGGCATCGACCAGTCGCACCGAAATGAAATCCTCGATGCCCATCAATTCCGTGGGGCCGGGTTGTGCACGCCGTGGGGTACATGGCCGCTGGCCACGTGCTGACGTGCAGATTCAATGTTGAGCATGGAGTCGTCAAAGAAGATGTCGGCGCCAAATGCTTCGAGGAATGGGCCTTTCGAGCGTCCGCCGAGAAACAGGGCTTCATCCAGACGCACGCCCCAATTGCGCAGGGTCAGGATCACGCGCTTGTGTGCCGGTGCCGAGCGTGCCGTCACCAGCGCGGTGCGGATCGGCGAATTTTCGATAGGGAACGCATCCTGGATGCGATGCAGGGCTTCGAGGAAGCTGCGGAATGGGCCCACGGCCAGCGGTTCGTTGACGCGCTCAATCTCGTTCTTGTGGAAGGCTTCGATGCCGTCATGGTGCGATACGCGTTCGGAATCATCGCCAAAGATCACCGCGTCACCGTCGAAGGCAATGCGCAGCTGTTCGGAAGGCAATTCCGGCGCTTTGGACGGCAGGATGGTCGCAGCGGCGACGCCCGCGGTCAGCGCGCGGCGCACGTCATCCACATTGGCCGACAGGAACAGGTTGGCACCGAAGGGATGTGCATAGGACGCCGTCGGCGCGCCATTGGTGAATGCGGCGCGGCACGAAATCATCGGATGAAAATTCTTGCGTCTGGCTGAGGGTCAAGAAGTCGCGCACCTCGTCAAGACTAAGGCCACGATGCAGAGGACTTCGAATGTAGATGCATATTCCAGCCCCGCCTGGCGCTGATCGCACCAGCGCGGTAGTCCATACATACTCCACCCCATTTATTGCTTCTATATTCTCTTTTTGTTTAGGGAGTTCTTTCAGCACATTCTCTTTTTCTAGATCATCATCGATACACTCCACAAAAGAATTCGCCACGGCATCCAACCTCGATAGTCTCTCCGCACTCCAATTGCTGCGAAACCTTCTCGCTTCGTCCCGCAAGGCCGCAAATTGCTCCTCTGCCCGCTGTCTATCCTCTTGACCCGGAACGTACTGCGGAAAAGCAGGGAGTCTCCACGCCACCAACAAATCTCGAGCTTCCTCAACCGTTAGCGCGCGCGCGATCGGCTTCTTCAGATAGATGCAGTAGTTCTTACCCACCGGGAGTATCTCGGGCACATACAATGCATTGTAGATATACCAACTCAGTTCACCGCTAGTTGATACAAGGCGACCATCAAGGAGAGCCGACACAGCATCCTGCGAACACTCCGTCAACTGATTACCCGATGGAGCAAAGAATGCTCGCCCAATGCTATTGCCGACTGATTCAAGTTCCTCCGAGTTCATACCCTGCCGCTGGACTTCAACTTGGTGACGCAACTCCCTGAAAAGCTCTTCGCCGGTCTTGCTCCACGCGTCCGTCGAAACTACAGATGTGAAAAGGAGCAGTAGCGTGACCAATCTCCAAAACCTTGTAATGATCATATCTCACCTCCCTTTGGATACCACGACTCAATTGCTGTCCTCGGTGAATGCCAGGATCCGAATCCGTTCCGCACCTGATTGCTATCGATCAAACAAAAACTACGCACTTCAATTGCCGCTACTGACAACAAGATTCAAGCGTTCCGGGCTCGACCCACACCCGTGACGAGTAGTGCGGCTCCTGATCGCACACACATCGGCGCGAAGCAATTTCTGGGCGAGTAAGTGCAGCATTGCATACACCTACAAACGCAACAATTCGATCATACTACCTGACCTATCGAACCAATGGCAAAGGTAAACTTGACCTCGGACAACCCATTTGACCCCTGACATTCCTCATCTGAATCTGCGGAGAAACGACCCATCCAGATTCGGCCTTGGTATTAGACTCGCTGAGAGACTGGCTCTGCCAGTCCATGTCATTGCCAATGAATTGTGCCGTTGTGATGTTCGAGTTCCCTGGTGTCGAAGGCGCTATTCATTCGCCACGGCATTATGCACGCCGTGGGGCACATGGCCGGTTGCCACGTGCTGGCGCGCGGATTCTATGTTGAGCATGGAATCGTCGAAGAAGATATCGGCGCCAAATGCTTCGAGGAATGGGCCCTTGGAGCGTCCGCCGAGAAACAGGGCTTCATCCAGACGCACGCCCCAATTGCGCAGGGTCAGGATCACGCGCTTGTGTGCCGGTGCCGAGCGTGCCGTCACCAGCGCGGTGCGGATCGGCGAATTTTCGATAGGGAACGCATCCTGGATGCGATGCAGGGCTTCGAGGAAGCTGCGGAATGGGCCCACGGCCAGCGGTTCGTTGACGCGCTCAATCTCGTTCTTGTGGAAGGCTTCGATGCCGTCATGGTGCGATACGCGTTCGGAATCATCGCCAAAGATCACCGCGTCACCGTCGAAGGCAATGCGCAGCTGTTCGGAAGGCAATTCCGGCGCTTTGGACGGCAGGATGGTCGCAGCGGCGACGCCCGCGGTCAGCGCGCGGCGCACGTCATCCACATTGGCCGACAGGAACAGGTTGGCACCGAAGGGATGTGCATAGGACGCCGTCGGCGCGCCATTGGTGAATGCGGCGCGCACGATATCGAGGCCGTAATGTTCGATGGAATTGAAGATGCGCAGGCCGGTATCGGCGGAGTTGCGTGAAAGCAGGATCACCTCCACGCGCGGCGCTTCCGGTGCCAGCGAATTGAGGCGCAACAGCTTTTGCACCAACGGGAACGCAATGCCCGGAGCCAGCAGTTCATCCTCGTGCGCCATCTGGTAGCGCGCATAGGAATCCAGGCCTTCGCGCTCGAACAGCTCGTGGCTGTCGCCGAGATCGAACAAGGCGCGCGAGGAAATGGCGACAACCAACCGCTGCATGGGTGTTGCGGTGCTATCAGCGGAATCTACCGCTCCGGTATCCATGCCCTGCATCTTACCGGAGGCCCAACCTCAATCATCGAAGTCATCAGCAAAGATGTCATCCAAGGCGAGATATGCGTTATATGCATCGACCCGTCCCATGCCCTGCACCGGGTTCGGGAAGGTGGTTCCGGGAATGCCGCCACAAACCTGCGAATTGCTGATCGGCACCGAGGTTTCCCTGAGAATCTGCTCGACCCGCGCCGGATCTCCCTTGAGCGATTGGTCGACAGACATCATCAACGCAACCACGCCCGCCACATGCGGCCCGGCCATGCTGGTGCCGCTCATCGAAGTGTAGGAGTTGTCGCCCGAATTGGTGATCGAACGCACCGAGGAACCCGGCGCAATCACGTCCGGCTTGACCTCGCCCAAGCCTGGCACGGGTCCGCGCGAGGAGAATCCAGACATCGTGTCGCTGGAAGTCATCGAGCCCACGACGAAGGCGGCATCAAGGGTCCCCGGTTGACTGAAGATCGTCTGGCAACTTGAACCGTCATTGCCTGCCGAGGCGACAAACACGATGCCACCGGCGACCAGGTTCTCGATGGCTTGCCTCACCTCGTTGCCGGCTGTGCATCCCTCGTCGGCAGGGCAGCCCCAAGAATTGTTGATCACATCCGGCGCGCGATCCGGATCAGGGTTCTGGCCGTTGAGATCGGTTGGTGCGAGGAACCATTCCGCACACTCGTTGTAGCGCGCGGGTGTACCGACGCCTGCATTCATGTTGCGGCAACCGATCCATTTCGCTCCGGGCGCAACACCCACCTGGTTGCTGCCACCGTCGTCGCCCACCATGGTGCCGACCGTGTGGCTACCGTGACTATGATCGTCGCAAGGCACCGGAGAATTGGCGCCGCAACTGCTTCCCGTCTCATGGATGGCATCGTGCCAGTTGTAGTTGTGATCTGCGGAAACACCATTCCAGCCACGGTACTTGGCCTTGATCGCGTTGTGGGTCCAGCGGATGCCGGTGTCCTGTCCCGCCACCACCACGCCTTGCCCATTGAAGCCTTCGGCCCACACCAGCGGTGCGCGCACCTTGTTGACGCCCCACTCGGTGGCCTGCGGCGCATGGATGCCGCTGCCCACCGCTGCATCCGGAATCGGCCCCAGTACCGGACCTTGCATCGCAACGGCACGGTTTGCCTTGATTGCCGAAATTTCGCGGTGCATCTCAAGCGCGTCGATCTGGCCTGGAGTCAATTCGGCCTCGATCATGTTGACGATCCAGAACGGGCGATAGGCAATACCTTGCGCATCGAGCCATGTGCGCAGTTCCGCCTGGCTGACTTCCGCCGTGGCCCGCAGCATGTTCACCAGCTCGCGGCGACGCTCCAGATAGTTCCCTTCCGGGCTCAGCAATTGCTTTGGCGCCTTGGCCTGCAGCACGATCAAGGTGCCGACGGATCCGTTGCTTTCCGCCTCACTGCGGAGTCCCGGCTCGACCTCCACCGCAAAAACAGGTGACATCGCAGCAGCACAAGCCAAGGCCAAAGGCGCAACACGCGGAAGCGAATACTTCATGGGCAGGCTCCAGAAAGGCGAAGTGCATCCCGGCGGGTGCGGCCCGCCCGGCTCAATCGCGCACTCTATGCGAAGAGCGCCAGCAATCCTAGACCACAAACTGTTCGTTCAGAATGCGTTCTTCCAGATTGTGTTCCGGGTCGAACAGCAGGGTCGTGGTGTGCTCGGTGGATTCCCGGATCAGCACTTCGATCACGTCGCGCACTTCGTTGGAATCGGCGGTGGCGCTGACCGGGCGTTTATACGGATCAAGGATCTCGAACTTGATTTCGGTGGTCGCCGGCAGCACCGCCCCACGCCAGCGGCGCGGGCGGAACGGACTGATCGGGGTCATCGCCAGCAGTTGCGAGCCGATCGGCAGGATCGGGCCATGCGCGGACAGGTTGTAGGCAGTGGAGCCGGCTGGCGTCGCCACCAGCACGCCATCGCACATCAATTCCTCGATGCGCACCACACCGTTGAGCGATACCCGGACATGCGCCGCCTGCTTGGTCTGGCGCAACAGGGAAACTTCGTTGAAGGCCAGCGCCTCAACCGTGGCGCCTGATTCGGAATGTGCCTGCATGCGCAACGGACGCAGAACCGTGGCTTGGGCGCGGGCAATGCGCCCCTCAAGATCATCGGCGTGATACTGATTGAGCAGGAAGCCGACCGTGCCGAGCTTCATGCCGTACACCGGAATGCCCAGATTCTGGTGGCGATGCAGGGTGCGCAGCATGAACCCGTCGCCGCCGAGGGCAACGATCACATCGGCCTGGTCTGGCGCGTGGTCGCCATAGCGCTGCTTGAGCTGGGCAAGCTCGGCCTGGGCCTCGGGTCCATGGCTGGCAACCAGGGCGATACGCTGATTCACGCTTCACCTCGCAGCGGATGCGCCGTGTGCGGCGGGAGGGACTGACTGTAGCAGACAGCGCACTGCCTGTTGCTGCGGCGAAAGCTCGTCGTACCTGCGGAGCCGAAGGCCCAACGAGTGAGCCGCAGTGGCGGTGAGTCAATCCGGCGACTTCCCTGGCAACGCAGAATGACGGCGCGATCAAGCGCCCCTCATCCGCCCTACGGGCACCTTCTCCCGCAAGCGGGAGAAGGAATATGAATTCGAAGCCCGAAGCAGGATCAACAGCCCCTCATCCGCCCTGCGGGCACCCCGGATCAGGTCCGGGGCAGGCTCTTCTTCCGCAAGGGGAGAAGGAAAATGAATTCGAAGCCCAGAGCAGGAACTCCCCCCCCCCCCCCCCGCGGCCCCCCCGGCGCGGGGGGGGGGCCCCCCCCCCCCCGGGGGGGGGGGAGTATGAATTCGAAGCCCAGAGCAGGAACAACAGCCCCTCATCCGCCCTGCGGGCACCCCGGATCAAGTCCGGGGCAGGCTCTTCTTCCGCAAGGGGAGAATTCGAATATCAGCTTGTGCTCAGTGGCTTGAATCACCTCTCCCGCTGGCGGGAGAGGTCGCGCCAAGGGCGCGGGTGAGGGTGGGGCCTGGGCTTGCTCGGGGCTATGCATTTGCGTGACGCACCACCCTCACCCCAGCCCTCTTCTTTATGCCCGCCGGGTACGCCAGCGGGATAGGGTGGAAAAAAGCACCCCGATCCCCGATCCCCGATCTCCGATCTCCGATCCCCGAAATTCAAACCAGCTGCGCAACGCGGCGCACGGCCACCGATACGATCGGATAGTCGATGACGACCTGGCTGCGCATGTCGTTGAGCGTGGCCAGGGTTGTCTTCAGCGCAACATCGTCGCGGCTCATCCAGGCCGCGACGCGATCCGCACCCTCGGCCTTTGATTTCCACGCGAGCACCTGCAGGGTGAGCGAGCGTTGCTGGGCATTCAGTTCATCACGCAGGGATCCGCGTGCGTGCGCGTGCCAGCGCGTCTCCACCGGCAACTCCTCGACCTTTTCCATCAGCCACTTCAGATTGAGCGCTTCGCCGATTGAGTAGTAGGTCGTTGCAACCTGGGCAACCGAGGCACCGCTTTCCGTGGCGACCAGGGCAATATCGAGTGCCGCGCCCAATGCCGGCAGGTAGGCCAGCTGATCGGCCAGCCCGGCCGGGAATTCCTGCTCGATCCAGCGCACGCGCCCGCGCTCGAACACCGCGTGCTCACTGGCGCTGGTGACGGTATCGATCTTTGCGCGCAGCTCGGCCATGGCCGGCGCATAACGGTCAACGGCCGCGGCGATATCCTGCACGTCGGCGGGATGGTTGAGCAGCCAGCGCGTCATGCTGCGCAGCAGGGACCAGATGGTGAGATTGGCGTCGATCTGCGCATTGCCATCGACCTTGCCATCCATTTCCTCGATGGCTGCCCACAACGAGCGTGCATCGAGCACTTCACGCGCTATGGTGAAGGCCTTGGCCACCGCAGCGGGTGACTGCCCGGTGTCTTCCTGCATGCGCAGAACGAAGGTCGCACCCATGCGATTGACCATGGAGTTGGTCACCGCGGTGGCAATGATCTCGCGCTTCAGGCGATGACGCTCCATGTGCTCGGCAAAGCGTTCGCGCAAGGGCTCGGGGAAATAGCGGCGCAGTTCCTTGGACAAATAGGGATCTTCCGGCACGTCCGAGTCGAGCAGTTGCTGGAACAGCACGATCTTCGAGTACGACAACAGGATGGCCAGTTCTGGGCGGGTCAAACCCAGGCCGCGCGACTTGCGTTCCGCAAACTCGGCATCGCTCGGCAGAAACTCGATCTGACGGTCGAGCAGCCCCTGCGATTCCAGGGTGCGGATGAAGTGCTGCTTGGAACCCAGCCGGGCCACCGACATGCGCTCCATGATGCTGATCGCCTCGTTCTGGCGATAGTTGTCGATCAGCACGAGGCGCTCGACCTCGTCGGTCATCGCGCGCAACAGCTCGTTGCGCTGCTGCACCGTCATTTCCTCGCGTTGCACGGCGTCGTTGAGCAGGATCTTGATGTTGACTTCGTGATCCGAGGTGTCGACGCCAGCCGAGTTGTCAATGAAGTCTGTATTGAGCAGGACGCCATTGAGCGCCGCCTCGATGCGGCCACGCTGGGTCATGCCGAGGTTGCCGCCTTCGCCAATGATGCGCGCGCGCACGTCGGCGCCATTGATGCGGATGGCATTGTTGGCGCGGTCACCGGCATCGGCCTGGGTTTCCACGCTGGCCTTGATGTAGGTTCCGATGCCGCCGTTCCAGATCAGGTCGACCGGAGCCTTGAGGATTGCGGTGAGCAATTCGCTCGGCGACATCTTGCGCGCACCGCCATCGATGCCCAGCGCGGTGGCGGCCTGTTCGGAGATGTCGATGGTCTTGGCGCTGCGCGGATAGATGCCGCCGCCTGCCGAAATCAGGCTGGCGTTGTAATCGGCCCAGGACGAGCGCGGTACCTTGAACATGCGTTCACGCTCGACAAAGCTGCTGGCCGCATCCGGATTCGGGTCGATGAAGATGTGGCGGTGGTCGAAGGCGGCCACCAGGCGAATGTGCCTGGACAGCAGCATGCCATTGCCGAACACGTCACCGGACATGTCACCGATGCCGACGCAGGTGAAGTCCTGGCTCTGGCTGTCCTGGCCGAGTGCGCGGAAGTGGCGCTTGACCGACTCCCAGCCACCCTTGGCGGTGATACCCATGCCCTTGTGGTCGTAGCCGACCGATCCACCCGAAGCAAACGCATCGCCGAGCCAGAAATCGTGTTCGGCACTGACTGCATTGGCGATGTCCGAAAACGTGGCCGTGCCCTTGTCGGCGGCAACCACGAGGTACGGATCAGCATCGTCATGGCGCACCACGTCCTGCGGATGCACCAGCTTTCCATCCACCAGGTTGTCGGTGACATCGAGCAGGCCGTTGATGAAGCTGCGGTAGCAGGCCACGCCTTCGGCCAGCACTGCATCGCGCTCGCCGCTGGCGGGCGGACGCTTGACGATGAATCCGCCCTTGGAGCCGACCGGCACGATGACCGTGTTCTTCACCATCTGCGCCTTGACCAGGCCCAGCACTTCGGTGCGGAAGTCCTCGCGCCGATCCGACCAGCGCAGGCCACCGCGAGCCACCGGGCCAAAGCGCAGGTGCACGCCCTCGATGCGCGGTGAATAGACGAAGATTTCACGATACGGCCGCGGCTTCGGCAATTCGTTCAATTGCATCGGGTCGAACTTGAAGCTGGTGTAGTCGTGCGGCTTGCCGTCCACGCGCTGGTAAAAATTGGTGCGCAAGGTGGCGCGGATCACCGCGCTGAAACCGCGCAGGATGCGGTCTTCGTCAATGCTGGCCACGCGCTCGAGCAGCACCTGGAGGGTGCGCAGGATGCACTGGATCTGGCTGGCGCGGTCCTGGTCGCGGCAGGCCACGAGGTCCGCGATCAGTTGCGGGTTTTCGTCCTGCACCTGTTGCGGAACCAGGATCTGCAATTCCTCGCGCAGGCGCGTACGCGCAATCCCGATCCCGTCGGCACCGGCATCCAGCCGCTGCGGATCGAACTTGGCTTCGAACAGCTCGACCAGCAAGCCGGCGATGTCCGGATAACTTGCCAGGGTCTGTTCCATGTAGGCCTGCGAAAACGGCACGCCGGTCTGCAACAGGTACTTGCAGTAGCCGCGCAGGATGCTGACCTGGCGCCAGTCCAACTGCGCGCTCAACACCAACTTGTTGAAACCATCGTTTTCGGCATCGCCGCGCCAGACGCGCTCGAATGCCTGCTGGAAGGCTTCGCGCAGGTTGTCCAGATCGAAAACCAACCGGCTTGGGCGGACCAGGATGTCCTGGATGGTGATCACGTTGCCGCCGCCCTGGATCTCGTACAGGTTTTCGGTGAGCACGCTGACGCCGAGGTTCTCCAGCAGCGGAATCACCTCGGAAAGGGTGATGTCGCCGCCCAGGCGGAATACCTTGAAATGCAGCACGTCGGGGTGTTTCTGCGAGCGATACAGGTTGAGGCGGATGTCGTCGGCATCTTCCAGCGCCGCCGCCAGCTCGACATCCTCCGCCGCGTTCTGCGGACTGACCTTTTCAATGTAACCGGCGGGCAGTGCCTTGCCGTAACGGGCAGCCAACTTGTTGCCACGCTCCTCGCCATTGCGCGCGACCAGTTCCTCGCGCAGGTCGTCGGTCCAGTTGCGTACGATCTGGGCAATGCGCACATCGAGCTGGCCTGCATCCCATTCCGCACTCGCACCGCGCTTCGGCCGCACGATCGAATGCACGCGCGCCAGCGGCGATTCATCCAGCAGAACCGTGGAATCGATGCGCTCGGCATTGAAATGATCGGTCAGCATCGCCTCGATGCGCTCGCGCACTTCGGTGTTGAAGCGGTCACGCGGTACGTAGGCCAGCACGGAGAAGAAGCGGCCATAGCGATCCTGGCGCACGAACAGCCGCGTGCGCGCGCGTTCGCGCAGGTCCAGCACGGCCATTGCAATGTCGAACAGCTCGTCGGTCGAGCACTGGAACACCTCGTCACGCGGCAGGGTGTCGAGAATGTGGCGCAGGGCCTTGCCCGAATGCGAATCCCGCTTTAGGCCGGAGCGCTGCAGGATGGTCTCGTAGTTGTTGCGCAGCAGCGGCACTTCGCGCGGCGGCGTCATGTAGGCAGACGAGGTCAGCATGCCGAGGAAGCGCTGCTCGACCACCGGCTTGCCCTTTGCGTCGAAGCCGAGCACCGAGAGGTAATCCATGTGGCCGGGACGATGCACGCGCGAGCGCGCATTGGTCTTGGTCAGGATCAATGCGCCCACCGAGCCGGATTTGTCGAGATCGGTGGCGGCGAGGGTCTTGAGCGAACGCACCGCCATGCCGGAGCCACTGCCGCGCATGATGCCGAGGCCGGAGTCGCCTACCGGCTTGAGCACTTCATCGCCCGCCTCTTCGGCAACGCGATACTCGCGATAGCCGAAAAAGGTGAAGTGGTCATTGGCAATCCAGTTCAGGAAGTTCTGCGCTTCCTTGAGTGTGGCCTTGTCGAACGGCAGGTTCTGGGTTGGCAGCGCCTCGGCAATGGCCTGCATCTTCGCCTTCATCTGCGGCCAATCCGTCACCGCCGCGCGCACATCATCCAGCGCCAGCGAGATGTTCTTGCGCAGGTTCTCGATTTCCTCGGCACCGCCGACATGATCGATGTCGAACAGCATGATCGACTCGGCAGCGCCCTGCCCGCCTTGCTCGTCGCCGAAATTGAGGATGTGACCGCCCGGATCGCGCGCCACGGTGAAAATCGGATGGATCACGGCATGCGCGGCAAGACCCGCCTGGTTGATGGCCATCGACACCGAATCGACCAGGAACGGCATGTCGTCGGTGGCTACTGCGACCAGGGTGTGCCCGCTTTCGAATCCTTCGCTGTCCTTGTGCGGGTTGAACACGCGGATCTTTGCCGCCTGTGCCTTGCGCTGACGTGCGAATTCGAGCATGAACTGGGCAATGCGCGCCCATTCGGCCGGATCACGGGTGGCGATGTCATCGGCCGGCACATGGCGGAAGAAATGCGCTGCAAATGCCTGCGCCTCGCGTTGTCTGCTGGCTCCTGCCTGGGCCGAAATCTGGCTCAAGATGGGTTCCAGGCGTTTCGATTCGGAGGCGGCACTTTGAGCGTTCATTTCGTCCTTTTCGGGGTGCTGTCGGTGGGCGCGGAGGATACGCCCCGACCCACACTTAATCTACCCAAACCGAACGCCCCGGACAGCTTGCGCTAAGGCTCGCGCGTTCCTGCGCACTCGAATCGCGGGAACTCGCGCATCAGCGCAATCCGGTTTCGTTTCGCGCTATCACCAAACGCTGGATTTCGCTGGTGCCCTCGTAGATCTCGGTGATCTTGGCGTCGCGGAAGTAGCGCTCCAGCGGCATTTCCTTCGAATAGCCCATGCCGCCATGGATCTGCACGGCCTGGTGGGTGATGAACATGGCCGCTTCCGAGGCATACAGCTTGGCCACGGCCGCCTCGGTGCTGAAGCGACCGCCGGTCCTTTCCGCTTCGCCCTTGGCGAAAGCCGCACGCAATGTGAGCAGGGTGGCTGCATCCAGTCGGCATTTCATGTCGGCAATCTTGGCCTGGATCATCTGGAACGAACCGATGGCCTGGCCGAAGGCCTTGCGTTCCTGCACGTAGGCAACGCTCGCCTCATAAGCCGCGCGGCACAGACCGACCGCTTGCGAGGCGATGCCGATGCGGCCGGCGTCGAGCACGCCCATGGCAATGCCGAAGCCCTTGCCCTGCGCTCCCAGCATGTCGGCAGCCGGGCACACGTAGTCGCGGAACTCGATTTCACAGGTGGCCGAGGCGCGGATGCCGAGCTTGGGCTCGGTCTTGCCGGCATGGAAACCGGGGCGCGAGGTATCGATGATGAAGGCGGAAATGCCCTTGGCGCCGATACCCGGCGTGGTGATGGCGAACAGGATGATGTAACGGGCCACCGGCCCGGACGTGATCCAGCTCTTCTTGCCGTTGATCACCCAGTCGCCGGCGGCGTTCTTGGTGGCCTGGGTATGCATGGCCGAAGCATCCGAACCGGATTGCGGCTCGGTCAGCGCGTAGGCGCCGATGTGCTCGCCACTGGCGATGGCGCGCACGTATTTCTGTTTCTGTTCTTCGCTGCCGTGCTGCAGGATGCCATTGCAGTACAGCGAGTTGTTCACCGACATGATGGTCGAATGCGCGGTGTCGGCGGCACCGATCTCGATCATGGCCAGCGCATAAGCAACCGGGTCCATCCCCGCGCCGCCGTATTCGGCCGGCACCTCGATACCCATGAGTCCAAGCTGGCCCATTTCGCGGATGGTCTCCAGCGGAAACGTGCCCTTGGCGTCCAGCTCCGCCGCAATCGGCGCAATGCGCTTCTGAGCGAAATCGCGGGCAACGGACTGGATCGACAACTGTTCTTCGCTGAGGCGGAAATCCATGAATGATCCTGAAAACAGAAGGCGGTCGGGGATTTTATCGCCTCAAGCGCCACTGTGCCCGCCTGACCGCATTTGTAGGTCGGGTTTCAACCCGACTTGATGGGCACGTCGGGCTGAAGCCCGACCTACAGGGGAAGTGCGCGCTTCACGTTGACGAGCACAAGCCGGCTGGTTACGCTGCGCGTCCATCTTTCAATCCGGATGGAAGGATATTGCATGGACCTGTCCGCCACATCCTCACTGCTCAGGCTGCTTTCCGACCCGACCCGGGTGCGCCTGCTCGCCCTGCTTGAGCGCGAGGAACTGACCGTGGCCGAACTGGCGGCGATCCTGCGCCTGGCGCAGCCGCGCGTGTCCACCCATCTGGCCAAGCTGAAGGAAGCCGACCTGGTGCGAGACCGCCGCGCAGGGGTTTCGTCCTACTACCGCTACAACGGTGAGTTGCCGCCGCGCGAAGGCGCCTTGCTGCGCGCATTGAAGGAAGCGGTGAGCGATGCCCTGCTCGCCGACGACGAAAGGCGCTTGCCCGGCATACTGGCGAGGCGCGCGCGTGCCGAAGGCTGGGCAGACACCGTTGCCGGCGACATGGAGCGCCACTACTCACCGGGCCGCACCTGGGAAACGCTGGCACGGGCGATGACGCAACTGGTGGATGCCGGCGACGTACTCGACATCGCCTCCGGTGACGGCGTGCTGGCCGAGCTGCTCGCACCGCGTGCACGTTCCATTGTCTGTCTCGACGCCAGTGCGCGCGTGGTCAGCGCCGCCCGCGAGCGCCTCAAGAACCATCAGAACGTGGAGGTGGTGAGCGGCGACATGCACGCGCTGGATCTGGGCCGCAGGCGTTTCGACCTGGTGCTGTTGATGCACGCCCTCACCTTCAGCGAAGAACCGGCACGGGTCGTGGCCGAAGCCGCGCGCGTGCTGGCCAAGGGCGGTCGCCTGCTGGTCGCCACGCTGGGCAAGCATGCCCACCGCTCGGCGGTCGAACCGTTCGATCATCGCAACCTCGGCTTCAAGCCGGCCGACCTGCGCGCATTTGCCGAGGATGCCGGGCTGGAAGTGCTTTCCTGCGAACGCATCTCGCGCGAGGCCAAGGCGCCCCATTTCGAAGTACTGAGCCTGCTGGCGAGGAAGCCATGAGTCACAACGCCCTGCCATGGTCCAACCCGGCGCGCGTGCAGATGCTGACCAATGCACTGGCGCGGCGCATTCTCGTCATCGACGGCGCGATGGGAACGATGGTGCAAGGCTACAGGCTGGAAGAAGCCGACTACCGTGGCGGGCGCTTCGCCACGCACGGGCATGACCTCAAGGGCAACAACGACCTGCTCAGCCTGACCCGACCCGACGTGATCGCAGAAATCCATCGCGCCTACCTCGATGCCGGTGCCGACCTGCTGGAAACCAACACCTTCAATTCGACCGCAATCAGCCAGGCCGACTACCGACTGGAAAGCCTGGTCGGTGAGCTGAACCGCGAAGGCGCACGCCTGGCCCGTGCCTGCTGCGATGCCGCCGAAGCGGCCACGCCGGACAAGCCGCGCTTCGTCATCGGCGTACTCGGTCCGACCAGCCGCACGGCATCCATCAGCCCGAACGTCAACGACCCCGGCTTCCGCAACACCAGCTTCGACGAACTGCGCATCAACTACCGCGAAGCGGCGGAAGGCCTGATCGACGGCGGCGCCGACATCCTCATGGTGGAAACCATCTTCGACACCTTGAACGCGAAGGCGGCATTGTTCGCCATCGATGAAGTGTTCCGTGCACGCGGCAGTCGCTTGCCGGTGATGATCTCCGGCACCATCACCGACCGCTCCGGCCGCACCTTGTCCGGCCAGACCACGGAGGCGTTCTATATTTCGATCGCGCACGCGCGACCGCTGGCCGTGGGCCTCAACTGCGCGCTGGGGGCGAAGGAATTGCGCGAGTACGTCGATACCCTCGCGCGCGTCGCCAACTGCCATGTCAGCGCCCATCCCAACGCGGGCTTGCCGAATGCCTTCGCCGAATACGACGAAACACCGGCAGAAATGGCCGCGCTGATCGGCGAATTTGCCCGTTCCGGCCTGGTCAATCTTGTGGGTGGCTGCTGCGGCACCACGCCTGCACATATCGCGGCGATTGCGGCGGCGGTCGACGGCGTTGCGCCGCGCGCCTTGCCGCAAGACCACGCCGTGGCCGCCTGAGTGGACAGCATGCCCATCCGCCGTGCACTCCATCTGTCCGGGCTCGAACCGCTGGTGATCGATTCGGACGCGCTGTTCGTCAACGTCGGCGAGCGCACCAATGTCACCGGTTCCGCCCAGTTCAAGAAACTGATCAAGGAAGACCGTTACGACGAAGCCGTCGAGGTCGCCCGCCAGCAGGTCGCCAACGGCGCACAGATCCTCGACGTGAACATGGACGAGGGTTTGCTGGATGCCGAAGCGGCGATGGTCCGCTTTCTCAACCTGATCGCCTCGGAGCCGGACATCGCACGCATTCCGGTGATGGTCGATTCCTCGAAATGGAGCGTGATCGAAGCCGGTCTGCAATGCCTGCAGGGCAAGGGCGTGGTGAATTCCATTTCGCTCAAGGAAGGCGAGGAACCCTTCCTCGAACAGGCACGCAAGATCCTGCAGTACGGTGCCGCCACGGTGGTCATGGCCTTCGACGAGAAGGGCCAGGCCGACAGCATCGCGCGGCGCCTGGAGATCTGCGAACGCTCCTATCGCCTGCTCACCGAAAAGATCGGCTTCCCTCCCGAAGACATCATCTTCGATTCCAACATCTTCCCGGTGGCAACCGGCATCGACGAGCACGCCGACAACGCGGTGAACTTCATCGAAGCAGCACGCGAACTGCGCCGGCGCTACCCGCATTCGCATGTTTCCGGCGGCGTGTCCAACGTGTCGTTCTCGTTCCGTGGCAACAACACGGTGCGCGAAGCCATCCACTGCGTGTTCCTGTACCACGCCATCAAGGCCGGCATGAACATGGGCATCGTCAACGCGGGCGGCATGCCGATCTATGACGATCTTGATGCCGACCTTCGCGAACGCGTCGAGGACGTCGTGCTGAACCGGCGCGCGGATGCCACCGAACGGCTGATGGAGATTGCCGAGCGTTTCAAGAAAGGCAGCAAGGAAAAGGACAGCGGCGCGGTGTTGGCCTGGCGCGAACTGCCGGTGAGAAAGCGCCTTGAGCATGCCCTGGTGCACGGCATCGACCAGTTCGTCATCGAGGACACCGAGGAAGTGCGCCAGTCGGTCACGCGCACGCTGGACGTGATCGAAGGCCCGCTGATGGACGGCATGAACGTGGTCGGCGACCTGTTTGGCGCGGGCAAGATGTTCCTGCCTCAGGTGGTGAAGTCCGCGCGCGTGATGAAGAAGGCAGTGGCCTGGCTGTTGCCGTTCATGGAGGAGGAGAAAAAGCGCAGCGGCGACGTCAGCCGTTCCAACGGCAAGATCGTGATGGCCACGGTCAAGGGCGATGTGCACGACATCGGCAAGAACATCGTCGGCGTGGTGCTCGCCTGCAACAACTTCGAGGTCATCGACCTGGGCGTGATGGTGCCGGCGCAGAAAATTCTCGACGCCGCCATCGCCGAGAAAGCCGACATGATCGGCGTGTCCGGCCTGATCACCCCGTCGCTGGAGGAAATGGCGCATGTCGCCAAGGAAATGGCACGCCAGGATTTTCACATTCCGCTCTTGATTGGCGGCGCGACCACCTCGCGCGCGCATACCGCGCTCAAGATCGAACCCAACTACCCCTCGGCCTGCGTGTGGGTGAAGGACGCCTCGCGCGCCGTCGGCGTCGCCCAGTCACTGGTCAGCAAGGAACTGGTGGACGACTTCCTTGCCAAAGTGCGCGCCGACTACTCGGAAGTACGCGAACGCCATCGCAATCGCGGCAGCGGCAAGCGCCTTGTCAGCCTGGAAGCTGCGCGCGCCAACGCCTCGCGCCTGGACTGGAGCAACTACACGCCGCCGACACCGCGCAAACCCGGCATCAGCGTGTTCGACGACATCCCACTTGCAGAACTGCTGCCGGTGATCGACTGGACACCGTTTTTCCAGGCCTGGGAACTGCATGGCCACTATCCGGCCATACTCACCGATCCGGTGGTCGGCGCGCAGGCATCGGAATTGTTCGGGGACGCCAAGGCCATCCTTGAGCGGGTCGTCGCCGAGCGATGGCTCAAGGCCAAGGCGGTGGTCGGCTTCTGGCCCGCCACGCGCATCGGCGATGACATTGAAATCCAGCACCAGGGCGAGGCAATCCGCCTGCACCACCTCCGCCAGCAAGCGGACAAACCGGTGGAGCGCCCGAACCTGTGCCTGGCCGATTTCATCGCCCCCAGGGAATCCGGCGTGACCGACTGGATCGGAGGTTTTGCAGTGACCGCAGGGCTCGGCATCGAACCGCATCTGGAGCGCTTCCGCCAGGACAACGACGACTACTCGGCCATCATCCTGAAGGCATTGGCCGACAGACTCGCCGAAGCCTTGGCCGAGTACATGCACCGCAAGGTGCGCACCGAACTCTGGGGCTATGCGGCGGGCGAGACGCTCGACAACGAAGCGTTGATTGCCGAGGCCTATCGGGGCATCCGTCCCGCTCCCGGCTATCCGGCCTGTGTCGACCACACCGAAAAGGCCACCCTGTTCCGCATTCTGGAGGCCACCCGCAATGCCGGCGTGGAATTGACCGAAGGATTTGCCATGTACCCGGCGGCGGCGGTATCCGGCTGGTATTTCAGCCACCCCGTGAGCCAGTATTTCGTGACCGGTCGCCTGTCACGCGAGCAGGTCGCCGACTACGCGAAACGCAAGGGTTGGGAATTGCAGGAGGCCGAGCGCTGGCTGGCGCCGAACCTCGATTACGACCCCGAGTGAACCGCGTCACCGGGGAAACGCGCCTGCCGCCCTCGGCAGGCGCGTCGGGAACTACATGGTTGCCGGGACGCCTGCACCGCTCATCGCAGTCATGATGGCCGCGCCGCCCATGATGAAGAACAGGACAATGGCGATCAGCATGAAGATCAGGTAAGCCTTGCAGAAGTTCGACTTGTTCGGATTGGTGCTGCTGGAGAAACCCCACACAAACAACATGATGATGTTAACCAGCGGAATTGCCAGGACGATCATGGTGATGATCCAGTCACCCAGCGACATTACCGGTGCGCTGCTACGATTTTCCATGCTTTCCTCTCCCCGAGATTGAAGGCCAGGCGGCTGCCTGACCGGCCGATTCTGGCATGAAGCCGCGCCGGCTGCATCCGTTCAGGGTTCGGCCCATTTTTTCCGGTGGCGCAAGTCGATGACCAGGTTGTAAACCGACACCAGGGCCGGAAAGGCATTGGAAAGGATGCCCACCGAATCGTTCTTGCCGAAGGTGAAGTAACTCACCAGCATCAGGCTGCCGGCAATCGACAACCACCAGAACGCGCGCGGCATGTGCACCCGGCGCAATTTGCGGGTGGCGTACATCTGCACGAACCAGCGGCTGGTGAAAAGCAGCACGCCGAGATAACCGATCAGCTTCCACGGCGTGACGCCGATCTGGTGGATGTGGAACAGGACTTCGTTCATCGTGCTGCACCGCAAGAAATTGATTGTGCATTCTACGTGACGGTCCGGCAGGCAACGCATCGGGCCCGAGGTTCAAGCCGGCACGCATCAATTCCACTACGCGAAGACGGCGCAATGGAATCCGCGAAGTGAGGACCGCACGATTTCAGCACCCGTAGGGCGGATAAGCGTTAGCGCATCCGCCACGATTTGACTCGACCTTGCATGATCGCTGCGCTCAGAACGGTGGATGCGCTAACGCTTATCCACCCTACTTTCTTTCATGACAATGAACGACAGCATCGCGCCTGAAGCCTGTCCTGATCTCGACGAAGGGGCGCTCCTACATAAGCCGCACGCAACGTAGGAGGCCTTTCAAGGCCGACCGGAAGTGCCGAAAAGCATCGCGCCTGAAGGCGCTCCTACAGAAGCCGCACGCAACGTAGGAGGCCTTTCAAGGCCGACCGAAAATGCCGAAATGCCTCCCGCCCCTGCGGGAAACTCATCCATCAGTTCGTAGGGCGGATAAGCGACAGCGCATCCGCCACAATTTGACTCGACCTTGCATGATCGCTGCGGTCAGAACGGTGGATGCGCCAACGCTTATCCACCCTACTTCCTGCGGGAAACTCTTCCGTCAGGCGCGCGCCTTGAGCCAGTCGTGGATCGCGGGCGGCACTTCACGCTGCGCGCGGCCGGACACATAGATGCCGATGTGCCCACCCTTGAACGCGATCTGGGTGTAGTCCCGGCTGCCGACCGCTGATTTCAGTGCGCGCGACGAATCGGGTGGAACCAGGTGGTCCTGCTCGGCAAAGATGTTGAGCACGGGCATGGTGACGTTCCCCAGATCCACCTCATGCTTGCCGATGAGCAAACCGCCCTTGAGCAGCTTGTTGCCCTGGTAGAAATCGCGCATGAACTGGCGAAACGCCTCGCCGGCCTGGTCGGGTGAATCGAAGATCCATTTCTCCATGCGCAGGAAGTTCTCCAGCTCGACCTTGTCGTCGAGGATGTCGACCATGCCCACGTACTTCTGCTGCAACAGGCGCATCGGCTTCAGGGTCAGATAGCACCAGTTCATCAGGTCAGCCGGCACGTTGCCGATGGTGTCGACGAACAGGTCCGCATCCATGTTGCGGGTCCAGTTCGACAGCATGTTGTCCGGCGTGTGGAAATCCACCGGGGTGACCATGGTGATGAGGTTCTTCACCTTTTGCGGATGGATGGCACTGAAGCACAGCGAGAACGCGCCGCCCTGGCAGATGCCGAGCACATTGATCTTCTTCACGCCTGCATGACGCGCCACGGCATCCACGCTGCGCCGGATGTAACCGTTGATGTAGTCATCCAGGGTCAACCAGCGGTCGGCCCGATCCGGGTAACCCCAATCGATCAGGTAAATGTCTTCACCCTGGGCGAGCAGGTTGCGCACCAGCGATTTGTCTTCCTGCAGATCGACCATGTAGGGCCGGTTGACCAAGGCATAGACGATCAATGTCGGCGTCTTCGCCGTGGGCTTGCGATCACCACGGAAACGGTAGACCACGAGCTTGTCCTCGCGGTAAACCTCTTCCTTGGGCGTCACGCCGAACTGCACGTCATCCAGCGTGCCCAGCACCTTCATGCCGGCGGTGAGCTTTTTCTGGAACTTCTGCGCTTCGGCGAAGACTCCGGCTGCATCAAGCTTGAGAGGTCCCATCACTTGCTCCCGCCGCGCTTGGCGGCACTTTTGGTCTTGCGCGCGAAGCGCGCGATGCTGGTGGCGAAACTACCCTTGGCGGTACGTGTGGCTGGCGCTGCGGCCCTGCTTGCCGCCGCGCGCCGGGCGGGTGTCTTGACTGCGTTTTTGCGTCGGGATGCGGCGTCTGCACGATGCTTTGGTTTCGCAGAAGTCTTGCTCGTCTTTGTGGCCTCCGGCGCAGGATCGGGTTTGCGCGTGCCGACCTTGGAATCCGCAGTCCTGCTGTTCGAAGTTGCCTTGGCACTCACCTTCCTGCCGCGACGACTGCGCTTGCCGGCACGCGCCTTGGCCACCGCCGGCACGGCGATGTTCGGCGCATCGACGCGGGCAGTCGGTTCCGGCTCGGCGGCGACCGGCGCCACCGATGCCGCGCCCCACGACTCCTGGAATTGGCGAAATTCCCGTCGCAAGGCCTGCAAGCGTTCGCCAATGCTGTTGACCTCACTGCGCGTGGGCATGCCGAATTCATTGCAGAGTTTCTCGACTTCGCCCTGTACCTGCTGGCGCACGCGCATCTGCGCATCCACCACGCCGGCATAGACCTCGCGGAATTCCTCGGACAGCGCGATTTCCGCATAGGCCTCCTCGGCCGCATCGATCCACAGGTCGTAGAGTGCGCGCACCGATTCGATCTGGCGGCCGGGCTCTTCGCGTTCGGCCAGCTTGAGCTGGAAGCGTGCGAAGCTCTGCTCACCGACTTTCAGCATCATGCGGTCATAGCGCGCGCTCTGTTCCTGGTACTCCATGAACACGCGAGCCATCTTTTGCAGGTTTTCCTGCTTCTCGCGTAGATGACCGAAGGCGGGCATGTTGAGGACGCTCTTGCCCTTCTCCAGCATGGGCGCAACGGTTTGCGCAAAGCGATCGAACATCTGCTCGAAGCCCGCCGCGCCGTGGCCACCGAATGTCCGCATGGCCTGAGCAAAGGGGTTGCTGGAAGGCCCCGCGAACGCTCCGGGGATGAACCCGCCTGCCCACTGGGCTGGATTGATCGCGGCGGCTTGCCCCCCCGCGGCGTTGGCCAGGCTCTGCAACATGCCCAGATACCCCTGGGCACCGGCCAGCAGGTGTTCGACGGCCTCGTTCTGGACCTTGCCCTTGGCGAAGGGATTGATCTGGTCGATCTTGTCCAACCACGGTGGCATCGACGAAGCGGAGTCGGCTGCCGCCTGCCCGCCACCAAAAACCGATTGCGCCTGGCGCGCCAGTGCTTCCCAGGCTTTTGCCCACTGCGCGACATCCACAGACTCATTCATGATCGACTCCAACCTCGGTTCGCGCGCGAAGACGCATCAAAAGATGCACATGATAGCCGTGCGCCTGCATCCGGGCGACCTCTGCCCCTGCGCAAGGGGCAAACGCAACGGCCGCATGGCAGCCGCGCATTGTCCTGAACCTGCCTCTGTGATCTGATCCGGCCTTCCCCGTGCAGGAATCCACGCCCATGAAATCGATCGTTTCCCTTGCCGTGCTGCTTGCCTGCCTGAGCCCGGCTGCGCTTGCCGGCCAGTCCGAGCAGATTTCCGCGCAGGCCAAGGCACAGTCGATCCATGCGCGCGCGTTGGTGCTGGATACACACCTGGACACTCCGCTGCTGTTTGCACGCCCCGGTTGGGACATCATGGACCGGCACAGCGCGGATGCCGATTTCTCCTATGTAGACTACCCGCGCATGATCGATGGCGGCCTGGATGGCGGATTCTGGGCAATCTGGACCGCCCAGGGTGAACGGGACCTGGCCGGCAAGCGCAAGGCGCGTGATGCCGGCCTGCGACGGCTGATGGACATTCGCGAAATGGTGGCAGCCCATCGCGACCACTTTGAAATTGCCCTGCGCGCCGACGACGCGCAGCGCATCGTCAACGCCGACAAACGCGTGGTCTACATCAGCATGGAGAATGCATCGCCGCTGGCGACCGATCCCAGCCTGCTGGAAACCTATTACGCACTCGGCCTGCGCATGCTGGGTCTGGTCCATTCCTCGAACAACGATTTTGCCGATTCGGCCACGAACCCGGACGGCGCCGAGTTCGGCGGACTCAGTGACAAGGGTCGCGCCTTGGTTGCCGATGCCAACCGCCTTGGCCTGATCATCGACCTGTCGCACTCCAGCAATGACACCTTCGACCAGGTGCTGGAATTGTCGAAGGCGCCGGTGATCCTTTCGCACAGCGCCTCGCATGCTCTGAATGCGCATCCACGCAATATCGACGATGCGCGAATCCGCAAGTTGGCCGCCAAGGGCGGCGTGATCCAGGTCAACTCGGTCAGTTCCTTCCTGATCAAGACGCCAACGAACGCCGAGCGCGACAAGGCCATGGACTCGTTCTGGGAACTGATCGAGGACAGCGCAGACTTGACGCCCGAACGCCAGCGCGAAGCCATGCGCCGCTACCACGAAATCGAGAAGCAATACCCGCTGCCGATGGCCACCTTCGCCGACTACATGAAACACATGCTGCACATCATCAAGGTGGCCGGACCCGAGCATGTCGGCCTCGGCGCCGACTGGGACGGCGGCGGCGGCGTCAAGGGAATGGAAGACATCGCCAGCCTGCCGAAAATCACCGAGCGCCTCGTGCAAGAGGGCTATAGCGAGGCACAGATCGACGGCATCCTGGGCGGCAACCTGCTGCGCCTGATGCGGCAAGTGGAGGCCGCAGCCGGGCACTGAGGAAAATCTGATTTGCTCGTCATTCCGGCGAGGCGCTTTACAACAGCCGAATGGCTGGTCAAGCCGGAACCCATCTTGATCTTGTTCCAATGGAATCAAGGTCAAAATGGACCCAGGCGTATGCCGGGGTGACGCAAATTGTGGTTGATCAGGAATTCCCTGAGGAAACTCCGAACAAGTACGGAACTCATTCGTCGCGAGCAAGCTCGCTCCCACAAGATCAAGCAATGGTGGGAGCGAGCTTGCTCGCGACAATACTTGTTCAGACCTTCCCCAAGCAGCACCCCTTGTCCACCGCGCGTCGCCATCGCACTTGCCCGGATTAGCCCCCCCCCCCCCCCCCCCCCCCCCCCTTCCCGGCCACCACCACCCAACGCCCCCCCCCCCACCCCCCCCCCCCCCCCCCCCCCCCCCAAAAGGGCCCCCTTCTTTTTTTCCGCGGGGCGTTTTCCGGCGCGGGCCTGGGGTTTGGGGGTTGGGGGCCCCCCTTTGCCCCCCCCCCAAAAATGTCCGGGCTAGCCTCGATCTTGTCAGCGCATGGTCAGGACATAGATCGCGATTGACCCAGTGCTCTGCGACACGTTGCCGAGATTGCAGGCACGAATCTGCACGGAATCCGCAGCGGTAACCTTGAGCGGTTGGATCAGCATGTTGGCGGGCAGCGACGATCCGGACTGCAGGTTGAAGAACACGAGGTCATTCACCTGTGCGCCGGGTATGTTGATGTTGTAGTCATTGCAGTCATTCGCTCCGACCGTGACGCTGATTGCACCGTTGCTGTAGCCACCGGCGATTTTGCCGCGCGTGATGCTGTCATTCGCGATCTTGGCGGTTGTGGCCGCACCGTTCGCAAGATCATCGGTATCCACGGATCCATCGAGAATCTTGCTGCCATTGACAGCGCTGTCGAAGATCTTGGAAGTGCTCACCGCCTCAGCGGCAAGTTTCGAGTTGGTCACCGCGAAGGAGGCAATCGACGGATTCGGGTAATTGCCACTGAGCGCACCTCCTGCCGGCCCGCTGATGCCGCCGCTCAGGGAAAACTGCGATACGGGTGCAGTAGCCACGGCGTGGCGCGGTGTCATCGGCGTGCCCTCCACGCTGACTTCAAGATACAACTGCGTGCCGTTGAATGCCCCGGGGAAGGCCAGCGAAACGCTGAACAAGCCATCGGTGACTGGAAAGTCGTTCTGCGTGATCGGTGCGCCAACCGCATTGCCTGCGCTGGGCGCATCGAACAGGGCAAACGTGAGATCGAAGTTGCCGTTGGCCGGGCCACCATTCTGTTCAAGGCGCCCCTGGTAAACAAAGTCGGGAATCTGCGGGGCGGCCTGCACGGTCAATGCCGCGAGAGTCAGCCAGGCGCAAGCGATGGCTCGCAGTCTGGCAATCAATCGGGAAAACACTCTCATCACTGGCACTCCTGGAAACCATCATTGAAGATCGAATCACGCGAGTAGGTACCCACACGTGCCTGAAACCCGGCCACCACCACGAAATCACCGCCGGCCAGGCGCCCGTTCACCGACTCGCCGAATGTGGCCTGCATGCGTCGACAGCCATCGACCGTGGCGCTGTCGCCTCCGCCGGCGGAAACGCTGTGCTCGGTAAGCTGGAAACCGCCGGCCTGCACCGCGCCCAGGGAAACGGTCATGCATGACAGGGTGGCGATGCAAAACAATGTGGCGCGCCTCATTGAACCTCCTTCGAACCACGCTTCGGAAATGACGGACACGCATCCAAATCGACGCGCGTGAGACTCAACACGGAAAAGCGCGGCCACAGGGGCCACAAATCCTGATCGCCCATGAAAAATGGTTTTGCAGCAAAGGATTGGCGCCGGGAGAGACAGCTTTTGCAGGAGTCCCGAAGAGGGGATAAACCCCTTCAGGCGCGAACGAAACGAAGCATCGCCCCTGAGGAAGGTCTGAACAAGTAATGTCGCGAGCAAGCTCGCTCCCACCATTGCTTGATTTTGTGGGAGCGAGCTTGCTCGCGACGAATGAGTTCCGTACTTGTTCAGAGTTTCCCTGAAGAGGTTTATCCCCTATTCGGGACTCCTACTCATGCGTTGCAACCTGGCGATGGGTCGTCCCTGAAGGGACTCCTGCAGCACACATGGCGGCGCGCGGGTAACCGACTAAGAGGCCGCTCCAACAGACGACTCGCATTCCTCCGACTTCAACCCGCTCAGGGCGACGCCAATCGCACGCGCTTCCATTGCCGCGCGCGACCATCACGCAGCACATTGCGCAGCCAGCCGCGGGCGTCATCGAGCAGGGAGTAAATCACCGGCAAGGCCAGCAAGGTGACGATGGTCGAGAACAACAAGCCGCCGACAATCGCACGCGCCATCGGGAAATACGGTGGCCCGTCACCACCCACCTGAACATTGCCGACACACAGCGGAATCATGGCGAGGATGGCCGTACCCATGGTCATCAGTACCGGACGCAGGCGGTCCTTGCTTCCCTGGACCAGTGCATCCGAGCGCAGTCGCCCCTCGTGGCGCAATTGGTTGATGTGCATGAGCATGACGATGCCGTTGTTCACCACCACACCCATCAGGATCAGGATGCCGATCATGGCCATGAAGGAGAATGTGGTATCGGTCAACCAGAACAACCAGAACACGCCGAAGATCGAGAACACGAAGGTGGTCATGATCGCTGCCGGGTAGATCAGCGACTCGAACATCGCACACATCACCACGTACACCAGCACCAGCGCGATGAGGATGTTGAACATCATGCGCTGGCCGGTTTCATCGGACTCGCGGAACGAGGTTCCGAAGGTCCAGTGGTATCCGGCAGGCAGGCTTACCGACTTCATTGCCGCCTCGATGCGCTTGCGTGCATCATCCGAGGTGGTTTCGCTGTCAAGGCTGGTCTGGATCTGCAACGAGGTCTGCCGGTCTTCGCGCTGGATGGTGGATGCGGCATCCTGGGTCTGCAACTGCACCATCGACATCAACGGCACCTGGGTTCCATCCGCGGCGCGCAGCTTGTAGTCGGACAGATCGCCAACGCTTTGCGCATCCGCATTCTGGAAACGCAGCCACACCGGAATCTGCTGGTCGCCACTGCGGAAATCCTTGAGCTGGGCGCCACGCAAACCAATGGATACAAACTGCGCCACGTCGGTCGCACTGAACCCGTAGTTGCGTGCGCGCTCGCGATCGATGCGCACGGCCACTTCGCGCTCCTGCGAGCCTTCGGCCAGGCGCACATCGTGCACGCCCTTGACCTTGCTCAACAGCGCAATCACGGCATCGGATTGCTCGCGCAGGGTTTCGCTGGAATCGCCGATCAGGGAAATCTTGATGCCGCTGTTGCCACTTCCCTGATCCCCACCCCGATCGAAATTGATCGTGCCGATCGCCAGCTTTGGCAAGCCCTTGCGTACATCGTCCATGATCTCGACCGATGTGCGCTTGGCGCTTGCATCCTCGGTCAGCAGGATATTGGTTTGCGCATTGCCACGTTCGTCGAAATAGCTGTAGATGTTGCGGATCTCGAATTCTTCGCGATGCGCCTGCAAGTAGGCTTCGACCTTGCCGATCGACGCTTCAAGCTCGGGCAAGCGGTAGGTGCCATTGAGGTCGTACTCGATATGCAGTTCACGGGTCTGGCCGGCCGGAAACATGTCGGTCTTGCTCTGCGTCATCGGCACGAAGCTCAACAACAGCAGGGCCAGCAGGGCGAACATCGACTTGCGCCGGTGCTGCAAGGTCCACTCGACCCATCGGCCATAACGCCGCTGCATGCGCGTGATTGCGTTCTCGCGCCCGATGAAGCGGGGCGGCGGGAGTTTGGCGGAAAGCATCGGCACCAGGCTGACCGCAACCACCCACGAGGCAATGTGGGCGATAGCCATGGAAACCGCGACCTGGGTCAGATAGATGGCAATCGGCGTGCGCTCGCCAAACACGTTCGGCAGGAACACGATGATGCTGGTCAGGGTTCCGGCGGTGATCGCGGTGCCCACCGCTCGTGTGCCCTCGACCGCGCAGTACCACGGTTTGTCGGGATAGCGTTCGCGATACTGGTAAATGCTCTCCACTGCCACCACGGCATTGTCGACCAGCATGCCAACCGCCAGCAGCAAGCCCATCATCGACAGGATGTTGAGGGTGATGCCGAAGAAATACATGCAACCCAGGGTCATCACGAAGCAGATCGGAATGGCCAGGGACACCATGGCGGTTGAACGCCAGTCGCGCAGGAAGAAGAACAACACCAGCACCGAAAGCAGCGTGCCTTCGAGGCCGGCCTTGGCCAACTCGCGCAGGGAGTCGGTGACTCCCTTGGCCTGGTTCTGCAGGAAGTAGAGCTTGAGTCCCTTCATGTCGGGCTGGGTGGATGCACGCGCCACTTCAGCCAGGACGCCCCGCGCAACGTCAACAAGGTTGGCACTGCGCTCGCGACTGATGTCAACGGCAACCGCAGGACGCTGGTCAAGGCGACGCTGGTAGTCCAGGCGCGCCGGACGCATGCTCACGCTTGCAATGTCGCCCAGGCGAAGACCGGAATTGTTGATCACGAGACTGCGGATTTCGTCCAGTGATCGCCACTCGCCCTGCGGTTGCACGCGGTAACGCATGCCTCCGTCGTGGATGAGGCCGGCAGAGGTCGAAAAGTTGGCGTCCCTGAGCAGGCGCGCCAGTTCATTCAGGCCAATGTTGTGCGCAGTCAGGCGGTCCGAAGACAGCTCAATCTCCACCTCCGGCGGCGCAACACCCTGGATGTCGACCCTGGCCACGCCGGGCACGCGTTCCAGTGGTCGCTTCAAGCGGCGATCCAGCAACTCCCAGGAATTGGAAAGATCACCATCACTGGAAATGCGCAGCTGCAGGACCGGTTGATCCGAAGTGGAAAACTTGAGCACGAAAAAGCGCTGCAGGTCATCCGGAAGATCAGCACGGATGGCGTCGATCTTGTCGCGCGCCTCCACCGCCTTGGTCGCCACGTTCTGGCCCCATTTGAACTCCATGAAGATCTCCGCGCCATCGGCGCGTGACCGCGAGTTCATGTTCTGCACACCAGGCAAAGTGGCAAGGACCTCCTCGACCGGACGGGTGATGGTGCGTTCGATTTCCGCCGGCGTGGATCCGGGATACGGGATGTTCACGAACAGGAACGGCGCTTCGATGTCCGGCAGGAACTCGAGCGGCAAGCGAAACGCTGCCAGCAAGCCAATCACGGTCAGCGAGATGAAGAACATCACCGCCGTCACCGGTCGCTTGAGGCTGACTTCGGCGAGGGTCATGCGTGCGCTCCGCCCATTGTTACCTTTAGTTTGGCTTGTTGCTCTCCCGCTCCTTGCTCTTGTAGGAGCCCCTTCAGGGGCGACCTGTCAAGCAACCTTCCTTGTTCCTGTAGGTGCCCCTTCAGGGGCGACCTGTCAAGCAACCTTCCTTGTTCCTGTAGGAGCCCCTTCAGGGGCGACCTGTCAAGCAACCTTCCTTGTTCCTGTAGGAGCCTCTTGAGGGGCGACCTGCTGATGTTTTCTCGCGTCGTGGGTGCGAAATCGACAAAGCATTCACTCGCCTTCGGCGAGCGCCCTACTTTCTCTTGGGTGGACAAGAGAAAGTAGGCAAAGAGAAGTCCACCCGGGGTTCCTGCATCGCTCGCCAAGCGAGCGATGTTCCCTTCGCAACTTGCCGTCCACGGGCCGGCGCCAACTCGGCCATCCCTGGCCTCGGACATCGGCGCCTTGTTCCCTCGTCCGGCTGCGTTGCTTGGCTGGAACCACGGGAGTTTGCGCGAACGAACAATGTGGTGACTCGACACTTCGAATCCGCGACGTTGCATCAAAGCTGCATCGCTTTGGCTTTGGCTTTGGCTTTGGCTTTGGCTTTGGCTTTGGCTTTGGCTTTGGCTTTGGCTTTGGCTGGCTGTTGCTTCTGCGCGCACGATGCGCGCCAAATGGGGCCCCTCGCTGGCGGCGAGGCTGCGCAGGAATTGTCCGCAGGATGGCCCACACGATGTGGGCCAGTTCGCTGCCAGCACAGGGAGGTGCTGTCAGCGAACCCCGCAGCAGACTCGCGTACCCGAAGCACATGGACTGTGCGCAGGGCGCCAGCGCGGGGTGGTCTTCTCTTTGGTTACTTTCTCTTGACCAATCAAGAGAAAGTGACTCGCGCGCCGCAGGCGAGTGAAAGCTCTGGCT
Organism: Dokdonella sp.; assembly: GCA_016712865.1. Classification (GTDB taxonomy): domain Bacteria; phylum Pseudomonadota; class Gammaproteobacteria; order Xanthomonadales; family Rhodanobacteraceae; genus Dokdonella. The sequence continues at coordinate 1,188,729 of JADJQH010000008.1, read as the reverse complement.
TGTGCTCGCCGAAGGCGAGTGAAAGCTCTGGCTTGTGCTCGCCGCAGGCGAGTGAAAGCTCTGGCTTGTGCTCGCCGCAGGCGAGTGAAAGCTCTGGCTTGTGCTCGCCGCAGGCGAGTGAAAGCTCTGGCTTGTGCTCGCCGAAGGCGAGTGAAAGCTCTGGCTTGTGCTCGCCGCAGGCGAGTGAAAGCTCTGGCTTGTGCTCGCCGAAGGCGAGTGAAAGCTCTGGCTTGTGCTCGCCGCAGGCGAGTGAAAGCTCTGGCTTGTGCTCGCCGAAGGCGAATGAAAGCTCTGGCTTGTGCTCGCCGCAGGCGAGTGAAAGCTTCTGTTCGAAGCCGAAATCGGCGCGCGTGCCCAGGCTCTGATCGCGCCTGAAGGCGCTCCTACAAACAAGGAATTCCGGCTCACGAGTGCGACTCCGCCAGATCATGCGCCGGCACATCCGCTTCACCTTCAGCGCGATTGTCCTTGCGCGCACGGCGTTCGACGTAATAGGCATCCGCCTTGCGGTCCACCAGTTCGTAGACCACCGGAATCACTACCAGGGTCAGCAGGGTCGATACCGCAAGTCCGCCAATCACGGTAATGGCCATGGGCGAGCGCACTTCCGATCCTTCGCCGAGGCCGATGGCAAGCGGAAGAAAGCCGAGCAGCGTGGCCAGTGTGGTCATGGTGATCGGTCGCAGGCGTGATTCCGCGGCGAGGATGATCGCCTCGCGCTTGGTGTGACCTTCCTCGCGCAACTGGTTGACGCGGTCGATGAGCACGATGGCGTTCTTGACCACGATTCCCGCCAGCATGATGAGGCCGATGAACACGACAACCGAAATAGGCGTGCCGGTCAGCTTGAGCGCGAGCACGGCACCCACGAGGGCCAATGGAATGGAGAACATGATGACGAACGGGTGCACCAGTGATTCGAACTGCGAAGCCATCACCAGATAGACAAGGAAGATGGCCAGTCCGAATGCAAACAGCATCGAGCGCGTGGATGCGTCCATTTCCTCGCCCTGCCCGCCGATGTGCACGGACACTCCGGGCGCCAACGTGGTCTTTGCGAGGATCCGATTGACTTCGGCGACCGCACTGCCCAGATCGCCATGCGCGAGGTTGGCCGAGATGATGGCGACGCGCTCCTGGTCGACGCGATGGATTTCGCTGGGACCTTCGGTGGCGGTGACTTCGGCAACGGCTGACAGGCGGATCGGACGCTCGGCGCCGGGATTCACCACCAGATTGCGGATGTCGTTCACGCTGGCGCGATCGGTCTCGCGCAAACGCGTCAACACGTCGATCTTGCGATCACGGAAGTTGTATCGCGTGGCCACTTCGCCACGCACCTTGCCAACCACCGCATCGGAGATCTGCCGCGTGGTCAGGCCGAGTGCCGCCGCCCGATCCTGATCGAAGCGGATTTGCACTTCCGGATAACCGTCCTCGACCGTCGATTTGATGTCGGCGAAACGGTCGGATGCGGAGATCTGTTCGGCCAGCTTCTTGCCGGATCGGGTCAAGGCATCCAGATCATAGCCACGGATCTCGATCTCCAGCGGCGTGGAAAAACTGAACAGGGCCGGCCTTGCGAACTTCACTTCGAGGTCCGGCCGCTGGGCCAGCGATGCACGCAAGGATTTCATGGCCTCCGCTTCCTCGCGATCACCCGCACCGGATTTGAGGGTCACCAGCAGGCGCGCAATGTTCTCGCCGGACTCGGTGGGCGATGCATCAAGCCGGGTTCCCACACCGGCCACGCCATAGATGGACGCGATATTGGGGTCGCGGGCGTGTTGCAGCTCGATTTGCGCGACCAGCGCATCGGTTTCCGCCAACGGCGTGCCGGGCGGCAACTTGATGGTCGCCTCGAATTGCCCTTGGGCAAGACTCGGAATCAGGTTCATGCCCAGAGTCGGGATGAGCGCGATGCTGATCGCAAACGCGAGGGCCGCGGCACCCAGTACCAACCAGGGTCGATCCATGGCACCGGGCAACATGCGGTGATAGCCACGCGCCGATGCGTCGTAGACCGATACAACGCGGCGCCCCAGCCAGCGCAGCACGGCGCCCACGCTGCGGTCCAGACACGTCGCCACAAAACCCACGAGGATCACCAGCGATCGCGGTATCCAGTGGAACAGCAGTTCACCAACAAAACGTCCGCCACGCACCAGCGCACGCAGGATGCGGTTCTTCGGCAAGGACCTGGGCATCGATTCTGGCTCGTCGCGAAACGCCAGCGGTGACCTGCCTTCCAGCGAAGCCATCATCGGGATCAGGGTCATGGCCACCACCAGCGAGATCAGCATGGCAAAGGTGATCGTCAACGACTGGTCACGGAACAATTGCCCGGCAACGCCTTCCACGAAAACCAGCGGAAAGAACACCGCAACCGTGGTCAGCGTCGATGCCGTCACCGCCATGCTCACTTCACTGGCTCCCTTGATCGTGGCATCGATCACCGACAGGCCCTGCTCGCGCAGTCGGGCGATGTTTTCCAACACCACGATGGAATCGTCGACCACCATGCCGGTGGCGAGGGCGAGGCCGCCCAAGGACATCACGTTGAGGCTGAGATCCGCCTGCCCCATGAAGAAGAAGGTGGCGATCAGCGAAATGGGCAAGGACAGCGAGATGACGAAGGTGCTGCGCCCGTGGCCGAGGAAGAAGAAGATCATCAGCACGGCCAGGGTGCCGCCGATCAGCGCATCGTTGCGCACCTCGTCCAGCGAATGCTGGATGAAAGTCGACTGGTCATCGATGGTGGTCAAGGTTGCCCCGGGTGGCAACGACTCCTTGAGCTTCACCAGCCTGGCGTTGACGGCATTGGCCACGGCAACCGTGTTGCCATCGCCTTCCTTGTAGATCGCCAGCTCGATGGCTTCGTGGCCATTGATGCGAACAACGCCCTCGCGCTCCTTGTAACCCTGGAACACATCGGCAACGTCCTTGAGCCGGATCGGCACGCCGTTGTCGACCTTGATCAGCATGTCGCGCATCTGGTCGAGGTTGGCGAACTGGTTGATGGTGCGTACGAGGTAACGCTGGCTGCCTTCCTCGATGCGTCCGGCGGAAACATTGACGTTCTCGGCGCGCAGGCGCTGGGCGATATCATCAACGCTGAGGTTGAGTTGGGCCAGTTTCTGCTGGTCGAGGGCCACACTGATCTGGTCTTCGAGACCGCCGCCCACCTTGACCGCGGCCACGCCAGCCACGGGTTCCAGGCGCTTCTTGAGATCGTCATCGGCAAACCGGCGCAGCTGCTTGAGCTGGGCCTCGCTGTATCCCGCCTGCGCATCCGAGCCACTGAGTCCCAGCCGGATGATCGGATCCGTGGAAGGATTGAAGCGCAGCAGCACCGGCTTCTCCGCCTCCAGCGGAAGGCTCAGGATGTCGAGCTTGTCGCGGGTTTCGAGGCTGGCCTGCTCCATGTCGGTGCCCCAGGCGAACTCGAGCACGACATCGGATTGGCCGGTGCGCGAGATCGAATGGATCTTGCGCACGTTCCTGACCACGCCGAGCGCTTCCTCGACCGGCTGCGAGATGAGGTTCTCGATCTCGATCGGCGCCGCGCCTTCGAACTCAGTGCGGACGGTCAGGGTTGGATAGGAAAGATCAGGCAGCAGGTTGACCTTGAGTCCGGACAGCGCGATCAATCCGAACAGCACGATGGTCAACGTCGTCATGCCGATGGTGACGCGTCGGCGCGTGGCAAATTCGACGATGTTCATTGCACGGCCTCGAGTACCTGGATGGCGGTCCCGTCGCGCACCGCCGAGCGGCCGAGGGTGATGACCCGATCACCCTCTTCCAGACCGGAATTCACTTCCACGTAATTGGCATCGCTGTAGCCGACCTTGACCAGGCGGCGCTTGGCAACCCAGGCCGGAGTCGCGTTCGCGGCCTTGTCCTTGCCCGCCTTGCCCTTGTCGGATTTCGCTTTCGGATCGGGTTTGCCGTTCGATTCCGGCTTTTCCGCGGCGGCCACGCTGGCTCCACTGACCACGACATAGACAGCGGTTTCACCATCTTCATCCATCAGCGCGCTGCGCGGTATCGCCAGGGTGTCGTCATGCTTGGCGAAGGTGATGCCAAGGCGACCAAACATGCCGGACTTGAGTTGTCCGCTGGCATCGCGGAACTCGCAGGTGACCCGAAACGTGCCAGTCGCCGCGTCCACCACCGGGCTGATGCGCTGGATCGCACCTTCGAATTTCTGGCCAGGCATGGAATCAACCTGCATTTGCACCGCCTGGCCCGCGCGCAAGGTGGACAATTCGCGCTCCGGCACGTTGAGCACCGCCAGCAGCGGATCGAAGTTGTCGATCTGGAACAAGGCCTGGTTCAGCTGGATATAGTTGCCAACCTTCACCAGGCGTCGCGAGATCACGCCGCTGATCGGAGCCACGATTTCGGTGTAGGAAAGTTCCAGCTTGGCAAGATCGTAGGTTGCACGCTGGGTTTCCAGGTCGTAACGGATCTTGTCGTTCTGTTCCACGCTCAGGAGCTTGCGCTCGAACATTTCCTGGGAGCGGCGGAAATCGTTTTCGAGCTTGCGCAAGACCGCTTCGGCCTTGGCCAGGTTGAGGCGGGGAATCTCGTCATCCAGCTTGGCCAATACCTGCCCCTGGGTGACACGGTCACCTTCCTCAACCATCAGCTTGAGCAACACGCCATTGACCTTGGCCGCCACCTGGGCTTCGCTTTCCGGCTCCAGCGTGGCCGTTCCTTCGTAGCTGGCGCTGATTGAACGGCGAGCCACGGGCGCAACTTCCACCGGAACGGCATTGTTGGCCGCCTCCTCGGCATTGGCATCCTTGTTGTCACCCTGGCAGGCAGCCAATCCCGCCATCAGGGCCAACAGGAACAGTCGGGCTGCCAACCGGCAGGCGCGGAAGTCGCGGAAAAGGCGCATCGCAAAGCCTCTGATTGATATGGTGTTATAGTAGACCATAACACTACACATCCGCAAGCGGTGTGCAGGTCAGGGTCGGAGCCAATGGATACGACGACAGCACGCACGGTTCCAATGGACGGGAACATCGGAACGGCCCGTCTCTCGACTTGGCCTCTGCCCCGTCCTTCTGCTTGGGTTTGGCACGCCGCATGAGATTAGTCTGCAAGCACCCTGATTGTATTGAGCCATAGGTCATTCAACTTGCAACGCGCGAGTCAACCCCTGACGTTCGCATGGCTACTCGCTATACTCTGGCGCTTGCTGCAAATCCCACTTCTCCAGCCGGATCCGGAACCTTCGAGATGACCCGAGCGCTGCTGTTTCTTGTTGCCCTGATTTTCGCCACCCCGGCTCTTGCCCAAGACGGCAAGGGCGACGTCAACGAAGGCCGCCTGAAGGCATACACCTGCATGGGTTGCCACGGTATCACCGGTTGGAAGAACGCCTACCCGAGCTATCACGTGCCGCGCGTTGCCGGGCAGTCCTATGACTATCTCGTGGCCGCCCTGACCGGTTACCAGAACGGTGAACGCAACCACCCCACCATGCGCGCACAAGGCGAGAGCCTGAGCGAAGCGGATATCCGCGACATTGCCGCGTTCCTGTCCAGCCTCAAGGTCGCCGAGTGAATTCCGCCATGAACACACTTTCCATGATCAAGCCGATTGCCCTGCTCGCCCTGTGCGGATTCGCCATTTCATCGACCAGCGTCGAGGCTCGCGGCCCGGCGAATCCCGAAGCGGCCAAGAAGCTCGCCGAACCCTGCCAGGCCTGCCATGGTGCCAACGGCGTGGCAACCGCCCCCATCTATCCGCATCTGGCCGGGCAGTACGCCGACTATCTTGCCCGCGCCCTGCACGAGTACCGCGATGGCGGACGCAACAATCCCATCATGGCGGTGTATGTGGAAAAGCTGAGTGACCAGGACATTGCAGAACTCGCCGCTTACTTCTCCAGCATGCCGGCGCAGGTCGATGACCTGTACGACCGCATGAACGCCGACTGATTCCTGTCCGCCTGACAGTCGGCAGCCATTGGTGCTGCCGAATCGCGTCAACCCGTGCGACGACCGTAGTAGGGCTTGGCGCCACTGGCATGGTCGGTGACATCGCGCACGCCGGTCACTTCCGGAATGCGTTCGCGCAGGGTTTTCTCGATGCCGTTGCGCAAGGTGACATCCACCATGCCGCAACCGTGGCAGCCACCGCCAAACTGCAGAACGACGATGCCTTCGGCCGTCACCTCGCGCAGGCTGACGCGGCCACCATGTGACGCCAGTTGCGGATTGACCTCGCTGTCGATGAGGTAACGTACCCGTTCGATCAGGCTTGCGTCCGCGGATGGAGCCGAGCCGCGCAGCGCCGGCGCCTTGATCGACAATTGACCACCGGTGGCATCGCGCTGGAAATCAATGCTGGCACCGTCCAGCGCGGTCACGCTGTCGGCATGCACGTAGATCGAGAAACCTTCGCACTCGATTTCCCACTCGCTGCCGGTCAACTCGTTCGGCTCGCAGAATTCCAGTTGGCAATCACCTTGCGGCGTTCCCGCGCCGACCGCGCGAATGCGGATACCGAGGCCGGCAATGTTCTGCGAAGCAATCAGGTTGCGGAAATGGCTGGCCGCAGACTCACTCAGTTCGATCATTGTTGATGCTGCCCGAATCAAAACAGGACCATTTTAGTCCTTTATTGACGCGGGACAAGCCGCCGGCGCCAGAGCCTCCCTTGCGCGGCCAAGCCCGCTGCCCGCGTCTATACTGTCCAGACGACTTACAGCTGGACACGCCATGCAAGCCACCGAACTCGAAAACGCGCGCTGCGTTCCTCGCAAGGGCAAGGAACATGCGCTGGACCAGAGGCAGATCCGCACGGCACTTGCCATCGTGTCGGGCTGGCAACTGACCGCCGACGGACTGGGTATCCACAAGCAATTCCGTTTTCCCGATTTCCATCACACCATGGCCTTCGTCAATGCCGTTGCGTGGATAGCGCACGTCGAAGACCACCACCCCGATTTCAAGGTCAGCTACCCGAGTTGCGAGCTGCATTTCTCCACGCATGACGTGGGAGGCATTTCCCTGAACGACTTCATCTGCGCGGCCAAGGTGGAGCGCCTGGTTGCCAAGGGTTGAATCCCGTTTGATGGTCGCCGCGCGCGCGATTTCGCAGGCGCTGCTCTGGCTGCTCGCGGCGGCCACATGCATGTTTGCGCTGGATCAGCTGGCCCGGCAAAAACTGAGGGCGCAGCTTGATGGCGTAGCCAGCGAACGCCTTGGCATGCGCCTGCAGTCGACGTCTCCGCATCGTTGGTCGGGCAAGGTGCCGACCGACATCGTGGCGAAGCGGGTGTTTTCCGCCGCCACGTTCGAGTTCAAGGACGACGGGCTGCATTTTCGCGTCGGCCAGGATCCTGCTGCTGTCGGATTGGTGATTTCCGGAAACATCGACCTGCTTTCGCATTCGACACTGACGATCGACATCGCCTCCAGCAGCCCTGCACGCGTCAGCCTTCTCGTTCGCGAATCACTCGATGAGCCGGTCTGCGCAAGCGAGGCACGCCCGGTTCCCGCAGGGCCCAGCGAGCTCGAATTCGATATTTCCCGAATCCAGTGGCGTTGCGCGAATTCCGCGCGATCCGCGCCACGGCAGGCTGCCATGCTGCGCCTGCAGTTTGAGGGGGCAGCCAACACCGAGCATATCTTTCGTTCCGCACAGTTGAATTTGCGCTCGACGCTTGCCGTTGCGGACCTGGCCGGACACGCAGCACCCCTGCTGCCGGCGCCGGGCGACGAACCGGCATTCGAACGAGAATTGCAGCGTCTCGTCGCTGATCCTGCGCGCCCGCATCCGACGCTGCTCCAATTGCCCCTGGATGCCCGCGTCGAGCAGGTGCTGGTCGCGCGCGATCACATTCTCGAGGCCATGCCGGAGACCATCATCGTGCCGAAGGGCGATCTTGCGAGCGTCAGCGAGCGCGCTGTCGCATGGTCCAGCTCGAGCCCACCAGCGTCCTGGTTGCCGTGGCTCGGCGTGACACTGCTGGCGGCGGTGTTGATGCTCCTGCGCTTGCGCCCTCCCTTCAATCCACGCTTGCGTGCGGCGCTGGAACTGGCGGGTGTGATGGGCGTACCGCTCGGACTCATCCTCGGCAACCAGATTGGCGACAACCTCAGTCCGCCACTGTTGGCTGTCGCGGCCATCACCTTCGTATTTGCGCTGAGCCTGCTGTTTGGCGCCGCTCCGGCGCTTCCAGGTTCACGCCTGCTGGTGCGCGGCTGGAGCGTTGCCCTGCTCAGCATTGCCATTGCCAGTTCCCTCAGCCTGCTGCTCGGTGATGGAATCACCCATTTCGACTTGCCCACGTCGGCGGAAGGCGCACGATACCTGGCGTGGGCTACCGCGCAGCAATTCCTGATCTGCGTGATTGTTGCCGGGCGCATCGAGATCCTGTGCCGCAATCGGCGCGCAGCAATCCTCGGAGCCGCCGTGCTGTTTGCCCTGTTGCACGCGCCCAACGCCATGCTGATGCAGTTGACCTTTGTTGGCGGCCTGATCTGGACATGGAACTGGCAACGCCATCGCGCATTGCCGGCAAACATCGTGGCGCATGCGCTGTGCGGCATCTTGCTGACCCTCAGCCTGCCACCGCATTGGCTGTATTCGGCCGAAGTCAGCGCACGCTATTTCCTGATCGGACCATCCTGACCCATCGTCAATTGCAACTGGTCGAGCACCTGGCGCAGGTCCTGCGGCAAGGGTGAGCTGAAGGCGTAGCGCCGCTCACCGATCTCGAACTCAAAGCGGGCGGCATGCAGGAACAGTCGTTTGAGCCCGGCCCCGCGCATGCGCTGGTTGAACGCGCGTTCGCCGTATTTTTCATCGCCAGCCACCGGGTGGCCGATGTGTGCGCAATGGACGCGAATCTGATGGGTGCGTCCGGTCTCGATGGCCACCTCGCACAGACACGCATCGGCATAGCGCTCAAGCTGGCTCAAGTGCGAGACCGAAGGTTTGCCCTCGGCGTCCACGCGCACCATGCGCTCGCCGCCTTGCAGGACCGATTTGCGCAAGGCCTCACGCACCGTCATGCGCGGCTTGGGCAAAGCGCCCTGCAGCAGGGTCAGGTAATGCTTGCTTGCCCGCCCTTCGCGAATCTGTTCCTGCAATGCCGTCAGGGCCGAGCGCTTGCGGGCAAGCACGAGTACGCCACTGGTGTCCCGGTCCAGTCGATGCACCAGTTCGAGGCTGTCCTTCGGTCGCGCTGCGCGCAGCAGTTCGATTGCGCCAAAACTGATGCCACTGCCGCCGTGGCTGGCAATTCCGCTGGGTTTGTCGAGCACGAGGAATTCGCGGTCCTCATGCAGGATGGCCTGCTCGATCCTGCGCAATTGTCCGCTGGCGGGCGTTCCTGGATCATCCCGCTGCGCAGTTCGCACCGGCGGAATTCGCACCTCGTCCCCTGCCTCCAGGCGGGTATCTGGCTTCGCCCTGCGCCCATTGATGCGCACCTGGCCAGTACGAAGAATACGGTAGACCAGGCTGCGCGGCACCCCCTTGAGGCGACCGGCAAGGAAATTGTCGACCCGCTGCCCGGCTCGATCCGGCTCGACCTTGACCACTTGCACGCCGTTCGAGACCGGATCTGCAAAGTTGGTCGAAGTGTGTGTCTTCATTGAAAAAATCCGGGCTGGACTGATACACTGCGCGGGCGTTTCGCGCCGTCATCGGCCCGCAATTGCGGGATTCCCGAGACATTTTCAAGGCGCATTCGACCGTCAGCGTTGTTCGTGCCCTGCTGCCCGTACTCAGGTTGAGAGGCCGCAGGCAAGACAAGCCCGGACATCCTAACGGCTCGGATCGAAGATTGCTTGCCACCCTTGCGGAGGCAATGGGTCTCCGGATTCGCATGCACCAAATGAGCGCCGACGCCCGCAAAGCGTCGGCAAACTGAGAAGTACAGGCGCTCCCGCAGCCGGAATTCCGGTCCAGCCGGATCGCGCGACGCGAAGCCTGCGGGCAGCGCGGTCATGCGCGGCAGCGGTTCGAGAGCCTGCCAAAGGAACAATAAAAATGAAGCGTATGTTGATCAACGCAACTCAGCGTGAAGAGTTGCGCGTGGCTATCGTCGATGGCCAGACCCTCTACGATCTCGACGTCGAGATCCCCTCCCGCGAACAGAAAAAATCCAACATCTACCTCGGCCGCATCACGCGCGTCGAGCCTTCGCTGGAAGCCTGTTTCGTGGATTACGGCGGCGAACGCCACGGCTTCCTGCCGCTCAAGGAAATCTCCAGGCAATACTTCACGCCGGGACTCGACCCCAACAAGGCGAGCACGCGCGAACTGTTGAAGGAAGGCCAGACCCTGGTGGTCCAGGTCGACAAGGAGGAGCGCGGCAACAAGGGTGCGGCGCTGACCACCTTCATCAGCCTGGCCGGACGCTATCTGGTTCTGATGCCGAACAACCCGCGCGCCGGCGGCGTATCCCGCCGCATCGAGGGTGAGGATCGCCAGAACCTCAAGGACGCCATGGATGAACTGAAACTGCCCGACGACATGGGCATGATCATCCGCACCGCCGGCATGGGTCGCGATGCCGAAGAACTGCAATGGGACCTCGACTACCTGCTGCAACTGTGGAAGGCGATTTCCGAAGCCGCCACCTCGCGCCCTGCACCCTTCCTGATCTACCAGGAATCGAAACTCATCATCCGCGCCCTGCGCGACTACCTGCGCAACGACATCGGCGAGATCCTCATCGACACCGAGGAGCTCTACAACGATGCGCGGGAGTTCGTCCAGCAGGTGATGCCAAACAACCTGCGCAAGTTGAAGCTGTATCAGGACACGGTTCCGCTGTTCTCTCGCTTCCAGATTGAAACGCAGATCGAAAATGCGTTCCAGCGCACCGTGCGGCTTCCGTCCGGCGGCTCGATCGTGATCGACCAGACCGAAGCGCTGACCGCGATCGACATCAACTCCTCGAAGGCCACCAAGGGCAGCGACATCGAGGAAACCGCGTTCAACACCAACCTTGAAGCGGCCGCCGAAATTGCGCGGCAATTGCGCATTCGCGATGCCGGCGGACTGATCGTCATCGACTTCATCGACATGGACAGCCCGCGCCACCAGCGCGAAGTCGAGGACAAGCTCAAGGACGCGATGCGCGTGGATCGCGCCCGCGTGCAAATCGGGCGCATTTCGCGCTTTGGCCTGCTTGAACTGTCGCGCCAGCGTCTGCGCCCCTCGCTGGGCGAAGCCACCCAGATCGTGTGTCCGCGTTGCGACGGCCATGGCCGCATCCGCAGCGTTGAATCGCTCTCGCTTTCCGCACTGCGCCTGGTCGAAGAACATGCGATGAAGGAAAACACCGGACAAGTGCTGGTGCAGGCGCCACCGGCCGTGGCCAACTTCCTTGTCAACGAGAAGCGCCGCCAGCTTTCCGAGATCGAAATCCGCCAGGAAGTGCAGGTCATCGTCGTTGCCGACGACAAGCTGGAGACCCCGCACCTGCATATCGAGCGCATCCGTGCCGCCGATGTGAATGAGGACGCAAAGCCAAGCTACCAGCGTCTGACGCCGGTTGCCGCCACCCCGCTGCCGCAACTTGCGCAAGCAGGCGATGAGCCGGAACAACCGGCCGTCAGCCGCGTGGTCCCGGCCAGCCCGGCACCGGTCAAGAATGAAATCGTCCTTCCGGTAGCGGAAGTTGCAGCGCCGCAACCAGCGCGCGGTGGATTCCTGGCCTGGCTCGGTGGCCTGTTCGGTGGCAAGCCCGCGGAAACTGCAGTCGGCCGGCCACAGCCGCGATCGCACACGCAAGCCAAACGCGATCAGCGCGATGGCCGAAAGGATGGCCGCGGACAACAGCAAGGCCGGAATTCCCGCGCCGAGCCGCAGCGCAAGGATGCCCATCGCAACGAAGCACGCGACGCGCGCAAGGGGCAGAACCAGAAGCAGCAGCGTCAGGATCAGTCGCGCCAGAATCGCGACGCCCGCAAGCCGCAAGCGGCTGCAACGCCTGCTTCCGGCCAGAATGCCAAGCCCGCCATCAAGCAAGCAGCTGTTGCCACGCCGGGCAGCGAGGCCATCGAAGAAAAGAAATTGGCTGCGCTGCCGGTGCCTGTGGAAGCAGCCAGCGAGACTGCCGCGCAGACTGATGACGGCGGCGGATCTTCCAAGCGTCGTCGCGGCCGCCGTGGTGGTCGCCGTCGTCGCAAGGGTGAAGCGGGTGCTGCAAGTGCCGACATGCCGAATGCCGCCCGTGATGATTTTGATGATGAAGACGTCGACCAGGGCACTGATGCCGGCAGCAAACCCGCGAACACCGTAGCCGCAGCGGATCGCTCCACGGCTTCCCCGCAAATGCGCAATCCGAATGCGCAGGCCGCATCGGCAGGCGCTTCTGATCCCGCTCCAAGGCCCGTGGCAAACGCTCCAGCCCCGGCTCCGGCTCCGGTCCAGACCCAGGCTCCGGTTCAGACCCAGGCTCCGGTCCAGACCCAGGCTCCGGTCCAGACCCAGGCTCCGGTTCAGACCCAGGCTCCGGTTCAGACCCAGGCTCCGGTTCAGACCCAGGCTCCGGTCCAGACCCAGGCTCCGGTTCAGACCCAGGCTCCAGTCCAGACCCAGGCTCCGGCTCAGACCCAGGCTCCGGTTCAGACCCAGGCTCCGGCTCAGACCCAGGCTCCGGCTCAGACCCAGGCTCCAGTCCAGACCCAGGCTCCGGCTCAGACCCAGGCTCCGGCTCAGACCCAGGCTCCGGCTCAGACCCAGGCTCCGGTTCGCACAGCAACACCCGCGCAGGCACCGACACAAGCGCCGGCCCAGAATCAGAACCCGGCACAGCCACCGGTATCGATGCCATCGCCTCCGGCGAGACCAACTCCTGCCGCGCCGCCGAGCCAGCCCTCTGCATCCGCGAGTCAACCGCGTCCAGCTTCGACAGCCACCGGAATGCCGTCAGCCCAGTCGGACCGTCCGACTCCCGTGCGTCCACATTCCGTGCAGGATCTGTTCTCGGTTCCCAACCGCCAAACGCTCCCACGAAGCGCGCCAATCACGGCACCCTCGCCCATCCTGGCCTCGCAACCGCAGGTCGCCGCAGAAGTCGCCAAGAGCTTTGCGTCCATGCCGGAACCTGCAAAACCGACAGCAACACCTGCATCGGCCGACAAGTCCGAATCAGCAAAACCGGGTAGCGAAGGCAGCTCCTGAGTTACGCAAGGCCGTGCATTTGCCTCCAGGGAAGGTCTGAACAAGTATTGTCGCGAGCAAGCTCGCTCCCACCATTGCTTGATCTTGTGGGAGCGAGCTTGCTCGCGACGAATGAGTTCCGTACTTGTTCAGAGTTTCCCTAGGCAAGTGCGCGCCAACGCTGGCGAATCCAAGGCACGGCGAATTCGCCTGTGCAGCCGCATGCGCGTCCACTGATCGGCAGTCTAGTGGGCGCCCTGGTTGTCGAGCAGGCCATGCAGTCCGGCCAGGTGCGACAGGGTAACGGCGTTGTCGATATTCAATTTTTCGAACAGTCGATATTTGTAGGTTGCAACGGTTTTTGCGCTCAGGTTCAGGCGTTCGGCAATGAGCTGCATGTCCTGCCCCCTTGCCAGCATCAGCGCCACTTCAAGTTCGCGCGATGACAGTTGCTCGAACGGGGATTGCCTGGAGCCATCGATCACATCCAGCGCCATGGCCTCGGCAATTCCGGCGGCCAGATAGCGGCGTCCGTCCGCCACCTGGCGCAGCGCACGCATCAGTTCCGGGGCCGGGCATGACTTGGTGATGTAACCGCTTGCCCCGGCTTCCAGCAACCTGCGCGGCAGCGGCGATTCGCTGACCATGGTCACAATGACGATGCGAGTCTTCAGCTTGAGCTTGCGCACGCGCTCGGTGACTTCGATCCCGCTGACGCCAGGCATGTGCAGGTCGACGATGGCCACATCCGGTTCCAGCTTGCGCAGCAGGGCAAGCCCCTGCTCTCCGTCCGCAGCCTCACCCACCACCTTGATGTCGGCCTGCTGCTCGATGATGAGTCGATAGCCGGTACGCACCAGCTCATGATCATCAACAATGACGACCTGGATCATTGGCCTTCCCCTGTGCCTGCGCCAGCCCGAGTCTGGCGGGTTCTTCGCATCCCGGCAACCCGTAGCCTTCTTCAACCACACATGATCCCGAGAATGGATGAGTTGAACTGGCGCTACAGCGCAAACCGCTCACGCAATATGCGATTCGCACGCGTCTGCCACCCCGGGCCAGTGGCCTTGAGCACGGCCAACAGATCCGGGTCGAGCCGCAGCTTTACCGCCACCTTGGCGTCGGCCTTTGGCGGCCGTCCGACGCGTACATTTGGCTTGGCCAACTTCCACTCGCGCTCGGTCAACGGCTTGGCGTCGGGGTCACTTCGCGCGGCGCGCGTGATGGCCTTGTCGTGGGTTGGCGTAGGCAGGATGGTGCCTGGCTTAAGTTTGGGCATAACGATTCACCTCGCGTCGATTCGCCTTGCGCAGGCTGATGATGCGCCGAACGTCGGCGCGATCCACGAAAACCACGGCGTACAATCGCAGCCCGATGTAGCCAATACCGCACTGACGAGGCTCGCCGTAATCGCGGCGCATGTCCGGCCACGTCAGCGCCGAATCCCACTCCAATTCCGCCGCGCTACCTAACGACATGCGGTGCTTGGCGCGGTTCACGACATCCTTGACAGGATCGAACGTAATTTCCATTTCATTTATTGTACCCCCATTAACTTCGATTTCAACGGGCATTCGCCGCTGAATTGATGGATCACCAATGGAAGGCCTACATGCATGCCTTCCGTCGTGCCCACCCGATGCATGATGCCGAGCGCGCCACCTGCGCGCAGCACCCAGGCGTTCAGCCCATTCTCTGCTTCGCCTGCACCAAGGTCATCGGCCACTTTCATTGGCCCGAGTCCAAGGCTCGCTGCCCAGGCGTGCCGGGTTCCTTGACGGATCAATCGCTGACGCCCGCGACAATGGATACCGAGGAGCCAACATGCGGGGCTTGTCCGCCATGCGGCCGCTATACTGCGCTGCACACGAACACTTCGCTCGTGCCGATTTCCCCATCGCATTTCACGTTCCAACGGATTCGATGCAATTCCTCGCTGATGCCCTTGCAAATTTCCGGGTCCAGATACAGCTGGTCGCAATCATCTTTGCGGTCGCCATGCTGATCGAAGCCCTGCGCCCTGCGCAGCCGCGGCAACCGTGGCGGAACGTCGCCTTCAACCTCGGCTATACCGCGTTCGTCGTGCTGGTCAACGCGCTGTTGCTCCCGCCTTTGCTGCAATTCCTGCAACCCCTGGTCCAGCGCCACGGCCTGCAGATTCCCATTCATTTTCCCGATGGCCTGGGCTGGCAGGCGCTACAGGCGCTGGTCTTCCTTTTCATCCACGATTTCTTCTACTACTGGTTCCATCGCGCGCAGCACCGTTTTCCGTTCGCATGGCCATTGCACAAGCTGCATCATGCCGACGAGTCGGTCAATGTAACCACCAGCCTGCGTCATCACTGGCTGGAGGAACCCTTCCGTGTGTGGCTGATTCTGGTGCCGATCGGACTGATATTCGACCAGAAGCCGGTCACCATCAGCTGGATCGCAACCGTACTCGGCCTGTTCGGATTCTTCGTGCACATGAATGTTCGACTTCCGCTTGGCTCGGGCACATGGATCTTCGCCGGACCGCAGTGGCACCGCCTTCATCATTCCATCGAGCCGCAGCACACCGACCGCAATTTCGCCGCCTTCTTTCCCATCTTCGACATCGCGTTTGGAACCTACTGCAAACCGGGCAACGACGAGTATCCGGCCACTGGACTTCACTCGCGCGAGAATCTCAACTCGCCCTGGCGCGCAGTGGTTTCACCGTTCACGGACTGGGCCCGCATGCTCGGCAAACAGGCGATCACGCAGCAGCAGCCAGGGCCGGTCGAGCAGCCACCAGACCAGGATGGCAACGCCGCCGCAAACCAGGATGCAGGCTGACAGCATCAGGAAACCTTGCAAGACAGACTGGGCTGCAAGCGGCAGGCCAAGGAAGACACCCAGGCGCAACACGGTCACATGCGTCAGCAGCCCTGCATACATGCTGGCGGCGACAACGCGCAGCACCTTGCCCACGCGATCGCCCAGCCGCAGCGAGCAGGCCCAGGGCAACAACATGGCGCAGCCAAGGTCGCACAGCGGCAGCAAGGCGTTGCGCGCAAGCACGCTCTCATCAAGGGCAACGGAAACGTACACGTACGCCGTTGCTGCGAGCGCAATGACACCCGATGCCGCCAAGGCACGCCGCCAGCGCAGCAGTTCATTGCGCCGATGCATCCACAGCCAGCCGGCCAGGACACCGTAAAACGGCAGGTCCAGGCGCATCAGCAGGATCTTGCGCACACCCAGGTCAAATGCCGGATCCTGCAAGCCGATCACCAGGCTGCGCACCACGCATCCCACCAGCAACGGGCAAACGATCCAACGCACGCCGACAGCAAACGAACATCGCGCAAGGAATCGAACGGCCAGTGGAATCAACAGCGCCATCATCACGGCCGCGGCCACGATCCATGCCTCGCCAAAGAATTCCGGATGCGGCCAGGCAAGGTTCTGGGCAAGAACCACATACTGCATCCATGGGACGCCGGGAACACCTGCTCCGGAAATGAACAGGTTCAATGCCAGCATCAACAGGTACAGCGGCCACCAGCGCATGATGGCGCGCAACCACTGGCGCCCGATCCGCACCGGTGCCGACTCGAGCATCCGGCAGGTGAGCAGGAATCCCAGACTGACAAGGAAGATTTCCACTCCGACCAGGCCCAGGTACAGCCACACCGAATCCGGGATGCGCAGGGAGGAAAGCAGAAATGCGGTGTGGCAGACGATCAGCGCAAGGCCGGCGATGACGCGCAACAGGTCCAGCCCCGCAAACCGGTTCATTCCATCTCAGCCCGTACGCTGGCGAAGCACTTCAAACAAGACCACGCCGGTGGCCACGGAAACATTCAGGCTTTCCACACTCCCCTGCATCGGGATGCGCGCGATGAAGTCGCAGGCCTCGCGCGTCAGCCGCCGCATGCCCTCGCCTTCGCTGCCGATGACAACGGCCACCGGCCCCTTGAAATCGCAGGCGTAGAGGGATTGATTTCCATCACCGGCCAGCCCGGTCAGCCAGATGCCGGATTGCCTGAGCAGCTTCAGGCTGCGTGCCAGGTTGGTGCTGGCCACGAACGGCACCCGATCCGCCGCACCCGCCGATGCGCGTCGAACCGTTGGCGTGATTCCTGCGGCTTTGTCCTTGGGCACGATCACCGCCGTGACTCCGGCCGCCTCCGCGCTGCGCAAGCAGGCACCCAGATTATGCGGATCGGTGACGCCATCGAGCACGAGGAACAATGCCGAATTGCCTGCTGCATCGATGATTGCCGGCAGATCGCTCTCGCTGCGCGCAGGCGGAGCGCGGTACTTGGCGGCAATTCCCTGGTGGCGCGCGCCACCGGTCATGCGGTCAAGATCGGCCTTGTCGCGCGCGTGCGGCTTGACTCCGGCATCGCGGGCGCGCTCGGCAAGTTCGCGCACTCGCGGGTTCTGTTGCCCGGACTCGACGTAGAGCTCAAGGATGTTGCCCGCATCGTAGTTCAATGCGGCTTCAACGGAGTGGATGCCGATCAGCAGTTCGGTACTCATGGGGTCTCGGGATTGCGGTGGTGGATCATTGGCGCGGATGGGAGTGAATGGTCATCGTGCTGGCGCTTGCACTGCGCTGGCAGGCTGTCGGGAAACGCTGACAAGGCGCGGACAGTACGTGGCAAGCGCAGGCGGGTGTTCAACGGCCAGCCGGGTCAGCAGCAAGACGCAAATCGATCTTTCGATCTTCCAGGCTGGCGCGCAGCACCTGCACATGGACCGGATCACCGAGACGGAACTTCAGGCCTCGCCGCTCACCCGTGAGCAAGTGCCGCTTGGGATCGAAATGGTAGTAGTCGTTGGGCAACTGGGTGATGTGCACCAGCCCGTTGATGCGCGATTCACTCAACTCGACAAACAAGCCGAATGAAGTGACACCGGAGACCACGCCGGCAAATGTGCTGCCGACATGTTTCTCCATCCATGCGCACTTGTAGCGCTCATCGACATCGCGCTCGGCCTCCTGGGCACGACGCTCATTGTTCGAACAATGCACCGACATGGTGCCCATCTGGGTCGGCGAATAGGCATAACCGGACGCCTTGCCGCCACTGATCGCGTAGCGGATGGCGCGATGCACGAGCAGGTCCGGATAGCGCCGGATCGGCGAGGTGAAGTGGGCGTAGGCATCCAGCGCCAAGCCGAAGTGTCCTGAATTCTCCGGTTGATAGACCGCCATGCTCTGCGCACGCAGCAGAACCGATTCGATCAGGCTGACTTCCGGCCGATCACGCACCTTCTTCAGCAACGCGGCGAAATCGGCGGGCGTCACCTCGTCAGCGGGCGGCAAGCTGAGCTTGAACTCGCGCAGGAATTCGAGCAGGTCTTCATAGCGCGATGCCGGCGGCGGTTCATGGACCCGGAAAGGAGCCGGAATGCGCTTGCGCAGCAGGAACCGGGCCGCTTCCACGTTGGCGGCGATCATGCATTCCTCGATCAGGCGATGCGCATCGTTGCGAACCTCGGCACCCAGCTGGATGACCTCGCCCGATGCGGCCAGGCGGAACTTCACCTCGCTGCTCTCGAAATCGATGGAACCGCGTTTCTGACGCGCCTTCGCCAATACCTTGTACAGCTGATGCAGCTTTTCCAGCTGCGGCATCAGGCTGCCGATCTCGTCGCGCGCGTCGGCCAGCTTCTCGCCGATGGCCTGCCACACGCGGGTGTAGGTCAGGCGCGCATGCGAGCGCATGACGGCGTCGTGGAACGTCGAGGAAACCACTTCGCCGCTGCGACTGATGCGCATGTCGCAAACCATGCACAACCTGTCCACTTTGGGATTCAGCGAGCAGATGCCGTTGGACAGGGTTTCCGGCAGCATCGGCACCACGAACCCGGGAAAGTACACGGAAGTCGAACGCAGGTAGGCTTCCTCGTCCAGCGCGCTGCCGAGGTCCACGTAATGCGAAACATCGGCAATGGCGACGAGCAGACGAAAACCCTTGGCATCCTCCTCGGCATAAACCGCGTCATCGAAGTCACGCGCATCCTCGCCATCGATGGTGACCAATGGCAGTGCGCGCAGGTCGACGCGCCCGGCGGTGTCCGCTGCCTGCACCTGCGCATCGATCTGCGACGCCTGGCGGGTTACGGCCTCGGGCCACTCGTGCGGCAGGTCGTGGCTGGCAATGGCCATCTCCACGGTAAGCGAAGGCGTCAAGCGTTCCCCGAGCACGGACAGGATGCGCCCGATGGGTCCGCGATGCTGGGTCGGCGGATCGGTGATTTCGACAATCACGATCTGGCCGGAGCGTGCATTCTGCGACTCGCCGGGGCGGATCAGGACATCCTGGTGAACACGCCGGTCATCCGGCGCAACCAGGGTGAGGCCATCCTCGATGACCACGCGTCCAACCAGGCGCGAGGCACGCCGCTCCAGCACCTCGACGATCGCACCCTGACGACGTCCACGACGATCAACACCGATCACGCTGCCCAGCACGCGATCACCGTGCAGCACCGGCCGCATCTGCGCGGGCGAAAGGTACAGGTCCTCGCCGCCTTCATCCGGTCGAAGGAATCCGTAGCCGTCGGCATTGGCCAAGACGACGCCGGCAATCAAGTCGAGTTTTTCGGCGACCCCGAAACCGCCACGCCGGTTCTGCAACAACTGGCCATCGCGCACCATCGCGGCAAGGCGCTTGCTCAAGGCGTCGACGTCGTACTCGCTGCGCAATTCGAGAGCCTCGGCAATCGCCTCGGTTTTCAGGAGCGATGCACTTTCCGCGAGCAAGGCCAGGATGGCTTCACGACTTGGAATGGGACGTTCGTAGCGCTGGGCTTCGCGCTGCGCAAACGGATCCTTGCGCGTGGCGGGCCTGGTCCTTGCAGGAGAGGGCACGGTCAATCCGCGGGCAGGCTTGGGCAAGGCGGCATGCGCCTTGGGCATCCAGGGCGGCAATGCGGATTTCGCGGTTTTTCCAGGGCCAGGCTGCTTTCCGCCCGACTTGGCGGGCGTTGCCGACCTGCGCGCGCCCGCCGTGCCCACAGCGGATTTCGACGCACTCCCCTTGCCCCGCGGCGATCCCGCATTGGGGGTGTGGCCTGACTTGCCGGACTTCTTGCGCACGCGTGTATTCTCCTCGTCGCTGCCCGCAGGGATGCAGCCAGCGGCAACACTTTGACAGATTCCGGACTTGAGCGAAAAACGCCGTGCATGGACCGGGCAATCCGCATTGACAGCCCGCAGCGTCCCACGTATCGTTCGCGCCCCCGGTGATCCCAGCATCGCCGGGTTTGCCCAGGTGGCGGAATTGGTAGACGCACTAGCTTCAGGTGTTAGCGGGGCGACCCGTGGAGGTTCGAGTCCTCTCCTGGGCACCACATACCCGTTTCAGGACATCCCACCGAGTCCCGAAACCACACGAAACCCCGCATTCTTGCGGGGTTTTTTGTTGGTGCAATCCGAGGGTGTTGCGGAACTCAATGGCGCGATGTGTGCAAACCGGCATGATGGGTGACAAGCAAGTTGTCGCTCCACCCTTACCCCAGCCCTCTCCTTTATGCCCTCTGGGTGCGCCAGCGGGAGAGGCGGAAAAGCTTTCCGATTCCCGATTCCCGATTCCCGATTCCCGATTCCCGATTCCCGATTCCCGATTCCCGATTCCCGATTCCCGGCCAATCAGGCAAACGGGTCGCGCAGGATGATGGTGTCGTCGCGGTCGGCGCCGGTGGCGACCAGGGCGAGGTGGCAGCCGGAGAGTTCTTCGACCGCGCGCAGGTAGGCACGCGCCGCGGCCGGCAGCTTGTTCCAGTCACGGACACCGCTGGTGGGTTCTTCCCAACCGGGGAATTCCAGATAAACCGGCTTGCATTCATCCCAGCCGTCGGCATCCAGCGGCGCGAGGTCACGACGTTTGCCGCGGTATTCGTAGGCGATGCACACCTTGATGCTGGGCAACCCATCGAGCACGTCGAGCTTGGTGATGGCGAGGCCGTTGATGGCATTGATCTGGGTGGCACGCTTGAGTGCCACCAGGTCGATCCAGCCGCAGCGGCGCGGGCGCCCGGTGCTGGCACCGAATTCGTTGCCGCGCTTGCGCAGCATTTCGCCCATCTCGTCATTGAGCTCGGTGGGGAACGGACCACCGCCAACGCGCGTCGCATAGGCCTTGCAGATGCCGAGCACATAGTCGATGTCGCAGGCGCCGACGCCGGTTCCGGCCAGTGCGCCGCCGACCGTGGTGTTTGAGGAAGTCACATACGGGTAGGTTCCGTGGTCGATATCCAGCAAGGCACCCTGGGCACCTTCAAACAGGATGTGGTCGCCGTTCCTGCGCGCATCGAACAGCAGGGTCGAAACATCATCGATCATCGGCCGCAGGTATTCGCTGTACTGCAGTGCTTCATCCAGCACCTTCTGGAAGTCGACGCCATCGGCCTTTAGCCACTGGGTCAGGATGAAATTGTGGTAGTCGACCGCGCTGCGCACCTTGTCCGGCAATTCGCCCGGATACATGAGGTCGGCCACGCGAATGCTGCGGCGGGCCACCTTGTCCTCGTAGGCGGGGCCGATGCCGCGTCCGGTGGTGCCGATGGCCTTGGCTCCGGAGGCGCGCTCGCGGGCCTGATCCACGGCAATGTGGTACGGCATGATCAAGGGTGTGGCCGGGCTGATCTTCAGCCGTGAGCGCACATCCACGCCCTCGCCTTCGAGCTCCGAGATTTCCTGGCGCAGGGCCGCCGGGGACAACACCACACCGTTGCCGATCAGGCATTGCACGCCATCGCGCAGGATGCCCGAAGGAATCAGGTGCAAGACGGTCTTCTTGCCATTGATGACGAGGGTGTGGCCGGCGTTGTGGCCACCCTGGAAGCGCGCCACCATGCTGACCCGCTCAGTCAGCAGATCGACGATCTTGCCTTTGCCCTCATCGCCCCATTGGGCACCGAGCACAACTACAGACTTACCCATTTTTCTTCTCTTTGAAGTGAATTCGTGCCCCGTGCGGGGCGATGTCAGTGACTACGCTCGCGATCCCTCGCTCGCCAAGTCACCCGGCCTTCGGCATCCTGCCTGCGGCGCGTACCGGGCGCTTGATGCGCTTCAACGCATCAAGCGAAAGCCCCGTCCCGCCCCCATTGCGCCCCGAGTACTACAACCGACTTGCCCATGATGTTCTCTTTGATTGGATTTTTGCGTGCCCCGTTTGGGGCGATGTCCATTACCCGAATCGCATTGCGTTGTTTGCCACGTTATCCGGCTTGCCTATCGGCCCTGAAGGGCCTCCTACACAGGGAAATTCTTGATTGGATTGTTGCGTGCCCCGCATGGAGCGATGTCAGTGGCTCAATTTCAGTGCAACCAGGCCGATAACGATCATGATTCCTCCGGCCGTGCGCAGCCTGCCTTCTTCGATTTCGCGCATGCGCTCCATGGCTTGCTTCCAGTGACCGGGAAACGCAAACAGGATCAAGCCCTCGATGACAGCGACCAGGCACAGCGCCGACACCAGTTCGCTTGGCATGGGTGGTTACTTCGTGCCTTGGGTATAGCGCAGGAATTCGGAATCAGGATCCAGCACCAACACGCCGTTCGATGACTTGAAGACATCCTTGTAGGCTTCCAGGGTTCGATAAAACCCAAAGAACTCGGCATCCCGGCCATAGGAGGCGGCATACACCTCGGCCGCCTTGGCATCGCCTTCGCCACGCTCCTTCTGCGCCTCGCGATAAGCCTCCGCCTTGATGATCTGCACCTGCCGATCGGCATCCGCGCGAATGCGCTCGGCCGCCTCGGAGCCTTCGGCACGCAGCGAGTCGGCTACCTGCTTGCGTTCCGATTGCATGCGCTCGTAGACCGAACGCAGGACCGAACTGGCCTCGGGCAGGTCCACTCGCTTGATGCGCACGTCGACGATTTCGATGCCGAGGTTCAGCGCCGCCTTGTTGGCCGTGCGCACCAGTTGATCGGTGAGGTCGGAGCGCGCGCTCGACACCACCTGTTGCAGCGTGCGCGAGTTGATCGCCGTGCGCATGCCGTCTTTCACGATCGGCGCCAGGCGCTGCTGGGCGCGATCCTGATCGCCCGCCACGGAGGTGTAGAACTTCGATGAATCGGCGATCTTCCACTTCACCACGAAGTCCACCGTGACATCCTTCTTTTCGGACGTCAGGTAACGCTCTGCGGCGGTATCAAGCGTCTGCAGGCGCTGGTCGAAGCGCAAGGCCTGCTGGATGAGCGGCAGCTTGAAATGCAAGCCCGGCTTGAATCCGGATTCGACGATGCGACCAAACTGCAGGAGGATTGCGGTCTGCCCCTCCTTGACCGTGAACACGCAGTTGACCAGGGCAAGGATGGCGACGGCCACGATGATGCTGACGGTATTGCGCATGTCATTGACCTCCCTTGTCGGCTTCCGTGGCCGAGATGCCGGCCGCTGCGGCCTGCGTTGCCGACGGAGCAGAGGCACTTGCGCCCGGCACCGGGATCTGCAGCAGGTTCTTGCCGTTCGTGAAATCGATGACCTTCGGGGTATCTCCGATCACCTGCTGCATGGCTTCGATATACAGACGCTTGCGCGTGACTTCCGGTGCTGCGCGGTATTCGGTGGCAATCAGGTCGAAACGCTGGGCATCACCTTCCGCCCTGGCAATGCGCTCGGCCTTGTAGCCCTTGGCCTCGGCCAGGATGCGCGCCGCTTCGCCGCGCGCCTCCGGTACCACGCGCTTGGCATAGGCATCGGCAATGTTGCTGGCCCGTTGCCGATCTTCACGCGCGCTGATCGCATCGTCGAAGGAATCCTTCACTTCCTGTGGCGGACGCACGTTCTGGAAATTCAGTTCGGTTACCAGCAAGCCGGCGTCATACCGCTCCAGCGTGCCCTGCACCACCTTCTTGGCCTGCAACGCCAATTCAGCGCTCGGGTTGGCCACCGCCGCTTCTCCGGCGACCGGCTCCACGCGCTGGTCTGGCATGATCGCGTCGAGATTGTTCGAGCCGATCACCTCGCGCACCGCGCTTTCCGCCGCCTGCTTGAGGGTTTCGTCCGGATCGCGCGTCGAATAGAGGAACTGGGTCGCGTTGTCGACCTGGTATTGCACGTTGAATTCAACCTGGACGATGTTCTCGTCGCGGGTCAGCATACGCACGGTGTCCGAAATGGAGCGGATCTGCGTCGCATCAACCTTGGTCACCGACTCCACCGGTCGTGGCCACTTGAGATTGAATCCGGGCGTCATGCTCCGCGAGTACTCGCCAAAGCGCAGCACCACGCCCTGCTGGCGCGCATCGATCTGTACCCAGGAATCAAACAGGAGCCAGGCAATCAGCAATCCGGCAATGGCCATGAAAATGCCGCCGCCAGACGCTCCACCCGAACCGCCACCACCGCCGCCACCACCAAACAGGCGACCGAAGCGTTCCTTGAGGCGATTGATGGCGTCATCCAGGTCATTCTTGCCGCCACCGTTGTCACGCCAAGGGTCGCGTGGCTTGCCGCCACCGGGTTCATTCCAAGCCATTGATCCAATCCTGTAGGGTCGCATTTGCAGCAGATGACCACCCATTCCGGCCTGAATGCGTGGTTGCGGGAGGGATGCGACCCGCCGCAACGCCGATTGCACGGCAGCAGCAAGCGGGCTGCATGGTCAAATCAGGCGCGAGTCGCACGCGAACGATTGTAGGTAGCCCTGTGGGTGGGGGCAAGCAAGGCGGCTTTCAACCACTCGCCATCGCCGCCGGGCAAACCAAAAAGGGGCTCTATGAGCGCCCGCGGCGCATCGATCTCGATCACCCAGCCATCGGCATCAGTCTGCTCGGAAGCCACCACGCCCAGCGCATGCAGGCGCGCGCGCAGGCGACCGGACGCCGAAGGAAGCGTGAACTTGCGATGCAGCCGCTCGCTGGAAAGCGCCTTGCTGATCGAGGCACGCAATCCATCCATGCCGCGGCCATCCAGCGCCGAAACCCAGGCGCGCAGTGGTCCATCGCGATCCAGCAGCAATGGCGGCGGCTCCTGTTCGAGCCGATCGATCTTGTTGTAGACCAGAACCTGTGGCACATCGGCACTGCCGATTTCCGCCAGTACGCGATCCACGTCGGCGATCCGCGTGTCGCGTTCCGGATCGGAAGCATCAATCACGTGCAGCAACAGGTCCGCTTCGCGTGCTTCGGCGAGCGTGGAGCGGAAGGCAGCCACGAGGTCGTGTGGCAAGTCGCGGATGAAGCCCACCGTATCGGCAAGCACGATCGGCCCGCACTCCAGGCCATCGATACGGCGCAAGGTGGGATCCAGCGTGGCGAACAACTGGTCGGCGGCGTAGACGCCGGCACCGGTCAGCGCATTGAACAAGGTGGACTTGCCGGCATTGGTGTAGCCCACCAGGGCAACCACCGGCAAAGCGCTGCGCTCACGCGAACGGCGTGCCTGGGCGCGCTGCACTTCCACCTTTTCCAGCCGCTTCTGCAATTGCTTCACGCGTTCGGCAAGCAGGCGACGGTCGATTTCAAGCTGCGTCTCGCCAGGTCCACGCAGGCCGATGGCACCGCCGCGTTGCCGCTCCAGATGGGTCCAGCCGCGCACCAGTCGCGTGGACATGTGCCGCAACTGGGCCAGCTCCACCTGCAACTTGCCTTCATGGGAACGCGCGCGCTGGGCAAAGATGTCGAGAATCAGGCCAGTGCGATCCACCACCCGGCATTCGGTCAGGCGTTCGAGATTGCGCTCCTGCACCGGGGACAAGGTGTGGTTGACGAGAATGAGGTCGGCGTCGGAGGCAATCTTGTGCGCCTTCAATTCCTCGGCCTTGCCGACTCCGACAAAATAACGCGGATTGGGCCGCTCCAGCCGCGCGCCGAGGGTTGCCACGACGGTGGCTCCGGCGGACCGGGCCAACTCGGCAAACTCCTCCATCAACGCGGGATCGTGCTGGCCAGGCGCCTGGGCCTGCAACAGCAATGCGCGTTCACCTTTTCGCGATCGATCAAACAGCGCGGCTTACTCGGCTTCGTGGTTCTCGCCATGGCCCGCGTCGTCGACGCCGCTGATGCGCACGTTTCGACTCGGCACGACCGTGGATATGGCGTGCTTGTAGACCATCTGGCTGACCGTGTTGCGCAGCAGGACCACGAACTGGTCGAAGGATTCAACCGTTCCCTGCAACTTGATTCCGTTGACGAGGTAAATGGACACCGGCACCCGCTCGCGACGCAGCGCGTTGAGGAACGGATCCTGCAGTGATTGTCCTTTGGACATTATTATTCTCCTCTTGCCCGGGCCGTTGCCGGTCATGTTGATTGCATCCGAACCGGAAAAAAAGCGCCAGGACTGGCAAATCACGCCACCCATTGCCCCGCTGGGCCCTGACACTCCGGTTCACGCGCGCGCATGGTAAACCAAGCACCGGCCGAATAGTACGCCGTACGCCGCGTTCCACGGCGTGCGCGGCAGGGGTTTCCGGCATTCAGGCGCCACCGCCCCGCGCAGGGGGCCTGCGCTGCAAACCGGTGGCAATCCATCCAGGGTCGTGCTCAGAGGAAAGCGGCCAGCGCCGCATGGATGCGGCTCGGGCTGGCGGCCGCATCGCAATCGAACAACCAGGCATCGTGCTCGGAGCGCAGCCAGGTCATCTGCCGTTTGGCCAACTGCGAGGTTGCATGAAGCGCATGCATGCGAAAGTCGGTTGCGGAAACCTTGCCGTCCAGCCAGTCCCAGCCTTGCCGGTAGCCCACCGCGCGCATCGAGGGCAGATCGGCCGACCATCCCGGTCGAGCACGCAAGCTGCGCAGCTCGTTTTCCAGGCCCTGGGCAAGCATCTGGTCGAAACGCTCGGCAATGCGCAGGCGCAGGTTTGATCGATCCGCAGCCACCAGACCGAGCTTGAGTACGCGCCACGGCAGCCTGCCTCGAACGCCACCTTGCTGTTCGGAAATCGGCACACCGCTGAGTTCGAACACTTCCAGAGCCCGCAACACCCTCTGCACGTCGTTCGCATCCAGCCTGGCCGCGGTCCTCGCATCACACATCGCCAGTTTGCGGTGCATGTGCAGCTTGCCGTACACGCGTACTTCCTCCGCCAGCCTCTCACGCAAGGCGGGATCGGCACGAGGCATTTCCGACAAGCCGCGCTCCAGGGCCCGGAAGTAGAGTCCGGTACCGCCCACCAGCAGCGGAATCCGACCGCGCGCATGAATGTCGGCAATTTCCCTGAGGGCATCGGCACGGAAATCCGCCGCCGAGTACGCCTGCTCCGGTTCGCGTATGTCGATCAGGCGATGGGGGTGGCGGGCCAGCACCCGTGCATCCGGCTTGGCCGTACCGATGTCCATGCCGCGATAGACCAGCGTGGAATCGACGCTGACCAGATCCAACGGAAATTCCACGGCCAGATCGCAGGCGCGCTGGGTTTTCCCGGTGGCAGTCGCACCCATGAGGAAAACGAGCGGGAGACGGTGGTCAATCGTGGGCATATCGGGTTCCCCGGAGATGGCTCCGGCTGTTCCTGTGCACTCATCAGGACGGGCATTGCCGCGAAGCGCGCAGGATATAACCTTTGACAAATCCGGTCGGGCTGCGCTCACATAGCCATTCCGGGGAAAACCGAAGACGGCGGCGCATGAACGATTGGGCAATACTCGATCTTGTCCTCTATTTCACGGGATCTTTGATCGCGCTGACCCAGAGCATCGTTTTTGCGCACTATTTCCGCCTGTTCCGCGGCGACCACCTGTCTCTCTGGTCGATCAGTTTCCTGAGTCTGGCCATCTACCTGGGCGCTGCCGGCCTTTCCGTCCTCTTGCTGCCCCACTATCCGGCCGCCCATCCGCTGCGCCTTTTCCTGTCCTGCGTCTCGTTGACCGCGGCCTACATCCAGGTGGCGGCGCTGGTCATGGGCACGATGGCGATCTGGCGCACGCAGCGCTGGACGCGATCGCAGCTTGTCGGTGCGCTGGCCGCGGCCAGCCTGTTCGGATTGCTCACCTGTCTTGCGTTTGCCTTTGATCCGGCCGCTTCCGGCGAACGTTTTTTCCTGCGCGTGGGCCTGCGACTGCTGATCACCGGCCTCGCGGCGCTGTGCATGGGCATCGCCATTGCCTGGCGTTGGCCGCGCGCCAAGGTGGGCGCCCAACTGACCGCCATCGCGCTGTCCATTTACGGCCTGGACCTGCTCCAGGTGTTTGGCGTCTACGTGGTGCAGACCATGGGTGGATCGCCGTGGTCCTGGCTCAAGTATCTCGGTGTGGTCGGCCTTGTTACCCAGATCTTCATCGGCTATGGCCTCGTCATCTGGTTGCTGGAGAACGAGCGTGACCGCGCCGAACACGCGTCGGATGCCGCCGAGTGGCTGCGTTACTTCGATCCGCTCACCGGATTGCCGAACCGCGCCCAGATGCTCAGTCGCGTGAACCAGCAGATCCAGCAACCGCAAGGCGCTGCCATGCTGCTCGTGCGCCTGGACAATCTCGGCAATATTGCCGTGGCTTCCGGCATGGCCGGGGTCGATGTCGCGGTGCTTTCGAGCGCCGAGCGCATCGAGGAAATCGGGCGCACCAGCGGTCTTGTCGCTGCGCGTCCCGGCGCCGACCATCTCGCGTTGTACGGATCGGGCCCCGGCTCCGAAAGCAGTTTGCAGCGGGCGGCCGAGCAGATCCTGTTGGCGCTTGCGCAACCCTTGTTCTGGAACGGACGCGAACTGCCGCTGGAGGCCAGCGTTGGAATTGCCATGGCCCCACGCGATGCGGACAGCGCAGAAACCCTGCAATCACGCGCGGAAATGGCGCGTGCCAGCGCCCAGCGCGAAGGGCCGATGCGATATCGCGTTTATGCCCACGATCTCGACCTTGAAGCCAAGCAGCGCCTGGAGCTGCAATCGGAACTGCGCGCGGCATTTGCCAACGACGAATTCCATCTTGAGTTCCAGCCGATCCTGGATGGCTGGAACCTGGAAATCTGCGGTTTCGAAGCGCTGATTCGCTGGCAGCATCCCAAACGTGGGCGCCTGCTCCCGGATGAGTTCATTGCCGAACTGGAACCGCTGGGCCTGGTCGAGGCGCTCGATACCTGGGTGCTCAACCAGGCCTGCCTTGCCGCAAAAGCCTGGCAGCGACCGGGCAGCGACCCGATCACGGTTGCGGTCAATATCTCCGCCTACAGCTTCCAGCGTCGGAAATTTGCCGATTCAATCCGCAGCATGCTCGAGCGCACGGGTCTGGCGCCCGGCTGCCTTGAGATTGAAATCATCGAATCCATCGCCATGGGCCAGCCGGAGCGTGCCGGATACAGCATCGATCGATTGCGCGACCTTGGCGTGCGCGTGATGCTGGATGATTTCGGAACCGGATTCTCCTCGCTCAAGCACCTGCGCCAGTTGCCATTCGACGGACTGAAGATCGACCACAGCTTCGTCGTGGATGTGCTGGTTGATTCGCGTGATGCCGCCATCGTCAAGGCAATGCTGGCCTTGGCCCACAGCCTGGGTTTGGAAGTCGTGGCAGAAGGCATCGAGACGGCGGCCCAACTGGCCTGGTTCCAGTCGGCAGGCTGCGACCGCCTGCAGGGCTTCCATTTCCATCGATCGATGGATCAGGAAGCGGTACTCGAACTGTTGCGCAACAGCGCGCATGCACGCTCGAGCAGGCCGATCCCGGCAAGCTGAACGCAAGCTTGCGTCAAGGCAACCAAAGCCAGGGGTCAGCAACACCACCCACGCCGTATAATGCGCGCCCCCCAAACCCACACTCCCGGGTGATGCTATGGCTTCAACCATGAAGGCCCTGGTCAAGCGCGATGCCGGCAAGGGCATCTGGATGGAACAGGTTCCGATGCCGGAAATCGGACCCAACGACGTCCTGATCAAGCTCGAAAAGACGGCCATTTGCGGCACCGACCTGCACATCTACCTGTGGGACGAGTGGTCGCAACGCACGATCAAGCCCGGCTTGGTCATCGGCCACGAATTCGTCGGCCGCATCGTCGAGGCAGGCGCAGGCGTGCGCGGCTACGACATCGGCCAGCGCGTATCCGCCGAAGGCCACATCGTGTGCGGCGTGTGCAGGAACTGCCGCGCCGGCAAGCAACACCTGTGTCCGCACACCGTGGGCATCGGCGTCAATCGCGCCGGTGCATTCGCCGAGTACATTGCGGTGCCGGCGTCCAACCTGTGGCCGATCCCGGACCAGATTCCTTCCGAGCTCGCCGCCTTTTTCGATCCCTATGGCAATGCCGCGCATGTGGCGCTCGAGTTCGACCTGATCGGCGAGGATGTGCTGATCACCGGTGCCGGTCCTATCGGCATCATTGCCGCCGGCATCGCCAAGCACGTCGGTGCGCGCAACGTCGTGGTCACCGACGTCAACGACTATCGCCTCAAGCTTGCCGCCGACATGGGCGCGACCCGCGTGGTCAATGTTTCCAAGCAATCGCTGCTGGACGTGGTCAAGGACCTGCACATCGAAGGCTTTGATGTCGGCATGGAAATGAGCGGCAATCCGCGCGCCTTCAACGACATGCTCGAATGCATGTATCACGGTGGCAAGATTTCCCTGCTCGGCATCCTGCCCAAGGGCGCCGGAGTCGACTGGGACAAGATCATCTTCAAGGGCCTGACCATCCAGGGCATCTATGGCCGTCGCATGTATGAGACCTGGTACAAGATGACGCAGATGGTGCTGAGCGGGTTTCCCTTGCAGAAAGTGCTCACCCACCAGATCCACATCGACGAATTCCAGAAGGGCTTCGACCTGATGGAAGCCGGACTTTGCGGCAAAGTCGTTTGCTCCTGGAGTTGATGCGGGCATTACGGGCGACTTGAGCATGTCCAGTTTGCGCGCACGCATGGAGGCTGAACTCCAGTCGCTGCCGCCTGGACCGATCACGGTTGCATTCAGCGGCGGCCTGGATTCATCGGTCCTGCTGCATTGCCTGGCCGCAAGCGATGAAGTCCGCCAACGCGGCTTGCGCGCCATCCATGTGAATCATCAGTTGCATGCCGACAGCGAGGCCTGGGCGGCGCACTGCGCGAAGATTTGCCATTCTTCCGATGTGCCGTTTGAGACGCTGCTGGTGCGGGTCGATCGTGACCGCGGCAGCGGGCTTGAGGCCAGTGCGCGCGATGCGCGACATGCCGCAATCCAGTTCGCCATGCGGTGCGAAGAAATCATCGCCTTTGCCCATCATCGCGACGACCAGGCGGAAACCGTGCTGCTGCGCCTGCTGCGTGGCGCAGGACCGGAAGGCATGGCGGCGATGCGAAGCCTGCGCAGGTTCGGGCCTGGCCTGGCCTGGCGACCCTTGCTGGCCATTCCGCGCAACGAACTGGTCGCCCATGCCAAGGAGTTCCAACTGGAGTGGCTGGAGGACCCGAGCAATCGCGATACCCGCATCGACCGCAATTTCCTGCGCGCAAGGGCAATTCCGCTTTTGCGCGAACGTTGGCCGAATTTGCAATCCACCTTCAGCCAGGGCGCGCAGTGGATGCGCGCTGCCGCGGACTTCATCGAACAGCAGTCCGACATTGCGCTCGCGGATCTGCGTGGAACGGATCCTGCCAGCCTGAATGCAAACGGCTGGTTGGCCCTTGCCGATGCCCTGCGCGATTCCGTGCTCAGGTCATGGCTTCGAAGTCTCGGCTTGCCGCCCCCGAATCGCCATCAGGTCGGTGAACTGGAACGGCAATTGCGCGAGGCGCGCGCGGACCGCTTGCCCTGCGTTCGCTGGCCTGGAGTAGAACTGAGGCGTTATCGGCAATGGATCCATGCCATGGCCCCCATGCCCCGTATCCCGACCGACTGGCAACAGGCCTGGAATGGCCATGTCCTGGTGCTCCCCGCGGATCTGGGCACGCTCGCCCTGGTCGATGAGCGCGGCGAGGCAATCACCCTGCCGGATGCCGATCGCTTGCAGGTGCGATTCCGTCGTGGAGGCGAGCGCATCCAACTGCGCGGCGAGCCGATCCATCACGAATTGCGCGATCTGTTGCAGAAGGCCGGGGTCCCGCCTTGGTCAAGGGATCGCATGCCGCTGGTTTTCCATGCGGATGGTCGTCTGCTCGCCGTGGCTGATCGCTGGATCGGCTTTTTCGGAACCCGGTTGCTGTCGATCCACAACGCGCGCCTGGTCTGGAAAACTCGTTGACCCTGCGCAATTCGCAGGATAGCCTTCGCCGCATGTCCGGCAGCAAGCCCGCCAATTCAAACCAGGTCGCCGAGTTCGAGCAGTCGCTCGATGAACTCGAGCAACTCGTCACCCGCATGGAACAGACGGAAATGGGCCTGGACGACTCGCTCAAGTCCTTCGAGCGCGGCGTCGAACTTTATCGAAATTGCCAGAGCGCGCTCGAGCAGGCGGAGCTTCGCGTCAAGCAGCTGCTGGATCCGACCCGGCCCGAGCTTGCCGAGCCGTTCGACCCCGATACACCGTGAACTCCGATCCGGGCGCTGATTCCCTCGCGCCAGACGCAAGCGGCCGCGAGCTTCGCCAGGCCTACGAGCTATCCACCACGCTTCGCGGCTTTGCCGAGCGCAGCCATGTCATGCTCGCGCGCGCGCTGCCGGATTCCACGCAGCCGCCGGTGCCGCTGCATCAGGCCATGCACTATGCGGTGACCGGTGGCGGCAAGCGCATGCGGCCCTTGCTGGTCTATGCAAGCGGCAGTGCATTCTGCGCACCGCTCGAACATCTCGATGCCGCAGCCGTGGCGGTGGAAATGATCCACGCCTACTCGCTGGTGCACGACGACCTGCCGGCCATGGACGACGACGCCATGCGTCGCGGCCGACCCACCTGTCATGTCGAGTTTGGCGAAGCCATGGCCATACTCGCCGGCGACGCGTTGCAGGCCCTGGCCTTTGAAGTGCTTGCCCACGACCATGCGGCGCCGATCAGCGCGGATATCCGCCTCGAAATGATGCGCATCCTCGGTGATGCCTGCGGCTCCCACGGCATGGCCGGTGGCCAGGCATTGGATCTTTCAGCCATTGGCCAGCGCCTGGATGCGACTGAACTCGAGCGCATGCATGTGCTGAAAACCGGCGCATTGATTCGCGCGTCCGTGCGGCTCGGCGCATTGGCGGCAGGCTGTCACGATGCCGATCTGCTTTCGGCACTGGAACGCTATGGGCATTGCGTGGGCCTCGCCTTCCAGATCCGCGATGACATCCTCGATGTCGAAGGTGAATCCGCAGAACTGGGCAAGACTGCCGGCAAGGATGCTGCACAGGGCAAACCCACCTACCCCGCGATTCTTGGCATGCAGGCCTCCCGCATCCACCTTGCCGCGCTCACCGATGAAGCGATGACGTCCATTGCCATGCTCGGTGATTCGGCAGCGCACCTGCGCGATCTGGCACGCTTTGTCGCCGAGCGCGCGAATTGACGATGCGCTGAGGTCGGGCTGGAGCCCGACCAACGGCACCGCTCAAACGCGGCAAACTCGCCTGCCTGCACAATCGTGGTTCGAGAGGTTGTAGGTCGGGTTGAAACCCGACCTACCCCCCCCCCCCCCCCCCCCCCCCCCCCCCCCCCCCCCCCCCCCCCCCCCCCCCCCCCCCCCCCCCCCCCCGGCACAACCGCCCTGCATGCAGGACGAACCTTGGTTCTAGTGAATCAGACGCAGGGTCAGCGGGTAGCGATAGCGCACGCCGTTGTTGGCATTGACCGCAGCAATGATGGTGAAGATCAACCAGTAGAAGAACAGCACGAAGCCCAAGGGTACGGCCAGCACCAGGCCGATGCCGACGGTGACGATGGAGAACAGCACCAGGGCTGCGCCGGCAATGAGGATGGTGATGTTGAAGTTGAGCGCTTCCTTGGCCTGGTCCCCGGCAAACGGCAGCGTGTCGCGCTTGATCAGCCAGATGATCAAAGGGCCGATCACGCAACCCAGGCCGCTGATGAAGGCACTCAGCGCCGAAAGGTGCCCGAGCAAGGCCCAGGTGCGCTCTTCGCCCACGGGCGCCACGACTTCGGGGGTGCTGCTGGCTTGCGGATCGCTCTCGACATTCATGGCCTTCTCCGTTCGGGGAATTGCAGACAAACAATGGTTTCTGGCCTCGTCCGTTTCAAGGCCGGGAAGTCACGATCCGGCAATGGTCATGCGTTCAAGCAGGATGGAACCGGTGAGCAGGTGCGAGCGCCGATCCACGTCGCTGCCGATGTCGACGATGTTGGCATACATGTCACGCAGGTTGCCGGCGATGGTGACTTCATCGACCGCATGCACGATCTCGCCGTTTTCCACCCAGAAACCCGAAGCCCCGCGTGAATAGTCGCCGGTAAGCAGGGAAACGCCCTGGCCCATCAATTCGGTGACCAGCAGACCCGTGCCCATGCGCTTGAGCATGCCGGCGAAATCGAGTTCGCCGTGACTGACCAGGACATTGTGCACACCACCGGCATTGCCGGTGCTGGTGAGCCCGAGCTTGCGCGCAGAATAGCTGCCGAGCACATAGCGCGAGAGATGGCCATCCCTGACCAGATCGGAGTCACGCGTTGCCACGCCTTCGCTGTCGAAATTTGCCGATGCCAGACCGCGCGCAAGCCGTGGACGTTCGATGATGTTGACGAAGGATGGAAACACCGGCTTGCCGATGTGATCGACCAGAAAACTGGCCTTGCGATACAGCACGCCGCCGCTGACCGCGGAAATGAAGCTGCCGAGCAGGCTGCGCGCGACCGGCGCGGAAAACAGCACCGGACATTGGCGCGTGCTGAGCTTGCGTGCCGCCAGGCGAGCCACGGTGCGCTCGGCAGCCTTGCGACCGATCACGGCCACATCCGGAAAATCATCGGCGCAGCGCACCGTCTCGTACCAGTAGTCGCGCTGCATGCCGGCTTCATCCTCGGCAAGCAGGGCAACGGAAACCATGTGCCGGGTATCGCGCTCGCGCGAAAAGAAACCGTGGGAGGTCGCGCCCACGCCAAGCGAGCTTCCGATTTGCACGGTGGCACCCTCGGAATTGCTGATACGCGGATCATGCTCGCGACCGGCCGCTTCGCAGCGCAGGGCCAGATTCGTGGCTGCCTCGATGTCGATCTGCCAGGGATGCCAGAGATCGAGATCGGGAAAGTCATGCGCCAGCAGATCGGCATCGGCCAGGCCATTGCAGGGGTCCGCCTCGGTATGGCGGGCGATGGCGCAGGCATGTTCGATGGTCTTCTCGATCGAATCCGGATTGAGGTCGGCTGTGCTTGCCGAACCCTTGCGCTTGCCGAAGAACACGGTCAGCGAGAGCCCGCGATCACGATTGTGCTCGATCGATTCCACCTTGCCGAGCCGCACGCTCACGTTCAGGCCGACGTCGACGCCAAAGCCGAGATCAACCTCGCTCGCACCTTTTGCCTTGCAGCGACGCAGCACGTCCGACGTCAGCTCCGACAGCCTGTCGAGTTCGGTCATGCTGTCATCGGAATTGGTGATTGCCTGGTTCACGCCTTATCCTTCCCTACTGCGCGGCACTCGCGCGCCACCCGAAAATGTCATTGACAATGTCACTCGACGAGATCGAAAGCGAATTCGATGGCCCCAGCCGCAGCCAGTTGCGCCGCGACGCCATGGCCATATTCAAACTGGCTGAAGCCCTTGCCCGGTTGAGTGACGCCCAACTCACCCGCATTCCCCTCGATGAAACCCTGATCGCTGAAATCCGCCGCACCCGCAACATCCATCAACCCATTGCGCGCAAACGCCAGACCCAATACCTCGCCAAGCAATTGCGCAGGCTCGACGATGGCCAGATCGAGGCCGTTCGACTGGTTCTCGACGGCGATCGGCAGCAGTTCCATCGCGAAGTCGCCGTCCTGCATCAACTCGAATCCTGGCGTGATCGCCTGATTGCCGAAGGCGATCCAGCCCTTGACGAATTCCTGCTCCAGCATCCGGCTGCCGATCGCCAGCACCTGCGTGCCCTCATTCGCCAGGCCGGTGTCGAGGCCAGTCGACAGAAACCGCCGCGTGCCGCGCGTGAACTTTTCCGCTTGTTGCGCGACATGCAGGCGCCGACAACGGACTGAGGCCGCGCGGCGCATCAAGCTGCCGTGCCACCCACCGTGAGATTGTCGATGCGCAAGGTCGGCTGGCCAACTCCGACCGGCACGCTCTGGCCATCCTTGCCGCATACACCCACGCCTTCATCCAGCTTGAGGTCGTTGCCGATCATCGAGACCTGCTTGAGCACCTCGGAACCGGCTCCGATCAGGGTGGCGCCCTTGACCGGCCGCGTGATCTTGCCATCTTCGATCAGATAGGCCTCGCTGGCCGAGAAAACAAACTTGCCGTTGGTGATGTCCACCTGGCCGCCGCCGAAATTGACCGCATACAGACCACGCTTGACCGAGCGCAGGATCTCGTCCGGCTCATGCTGTCCGGCCAGCATGTAGGTGTTGGTCATGCGCGGCATGGGCAGATGGGCAAAGGATTCGCGCCGACCGTTGCCGGTCGCCTTCATGCCCATCAGTCGCGCATTGAACTTGTCCTGGATGAGCCCCTTCATGATGCCGTCTTCGACCAGCACCGTGCATTGGCTGGGCGTGCCCTCGTCGTCCACGCTCAAGGAACCGCGCCGTCCGGCCAGGGTGCCGTCATCGACGATGGTCACGCCACGTGCAGCAACGCGCTGACCCATGCTGCCCGAAAACGCCGAGGTGCCCTTGCGGTTGAAGTCGCCTTCAAACCCGTGGCCGATGGCCTCGTGCAGCAGCACGCCGGGCCAGCCCGGTCCCAGTACTACGGTCATGTTGCCGGCCGGTGCGTCCACCGCGTCCAGGTTGACCAGCGCCGAGCGCACCGCCTCGCGGGCGATTCGGCGCGCACGATCATCCTTGAGCAATTCCACCAGATCGTAGCGTCCACCACCACCGCAACCTCCGGATTCACGGCGGCCATTCTGCTCGGCAATCACCTGCACGTTGAAGCGCACCAGCGGACGCACATCCGCAGCCAGGGTGCCATCGGAAGCGGCGACCAGCAGGGTATCGACGGTGGCCGAGATGCTGACGATGACCTCGCGCACACGCGAATCCAGCGAGCGCGCATAAGCATCGATTTCGTTGAGCAGGCGCACCTTGGCTTCGCTCGACATCGAATCAATGGGATCCAGCGCCGGGTACAAGGCGCGCGCAGAGGTGACGGCCAGCGCCTTGCCGGACCCGGCGGCACCTTCGCGCGCAATGGCACGCGCGGAACCCGCAGCCTCCAGCAAGGCCGGCATGACGATGTCATCGGAGTAGGCGAATCCGGTCTTCTCGCCCGACTGCGCACGGATGCCGACACCTTGCTCGATGGAGTGGCTGCCTTCCTTGACCAGGCCGTCTTCAAGCATCCACGACTCGCTGCGCGAGTGTTCGAAATAGAGGTCGGCCGAATCAACGGCCGGACTCATCAGGCGAGAAAACACGCGATCCAGATCGGAGGCCGCAAGCCCTCCCGGGCGCAACAGGCGGTTCTCGGCCAGCGCAATCATTTCGGACATGTGGGTCGGCTTCGTCGCTGGGTAGGGCCGCACGATCTGGGGGCTTTTGCTGGGGAAACAAGCAAAATTATCGCAACCAATTGATTGAAATACCTTTTCATTTCCACTCCAAGCGCTTGGACGCAGTCTTTCGAAGCACTGGCGGCCGCCAACCCAGGGGATCAGAATTGTCGCCGTTGGCGTTTCCGGGGGATACGAAATGTCGGCATCAAAAGCTCGCCTTTACTTGACTGGTCACGCACTGGCCTTCGTCGCAGCAACTTTCTCTGCAACCGCGCCCGCCCTTGCAGGGAATTATTCGCGGCTGGCCGAACAGGGCTCCCCGTCGACGCAGGGATCACCTCCTGTACAAGAATTGCTCTACCTCAATCGCTGCACCCCCACTTGCACGGTGTTGCCCGGACCTGACAATGCAATCACCAACCAGTCTTCCCTGGTGAACCAACCACGAGTGATTCCTGAACACGCCTTCGGAGATGCATCCTGGGGCGCACTGGTGAAATGCGTGCGCCGGGTTTATGCGCCCTATTTCATGACCATCACGGAAACCGATCCTGGCAACGTGCCGCATCGCGAGCTGATGATAGGAGGCAACCCAGGCAACATCGGCATGTCAAGCGGAGTTCTTGGCGTTTCTCCCTGGGCCTGCGGAGTTCCACTGGTCAACACGATTGCCTTCGTGTTTTCCGCGGCTCACGGAGACAACATCCCAGAGTTGTGCTGGACCGCGACGCACGAGGCCGGCCATCTGTTCGGCCTCGACCACGAGTTCCACCAGCCGGACTCGATGAGCTACGACCCGCTGACCACCCAATACAAGCACTTCACCGATTTCAATTCCGAATGCTTTGATCAATCCACCGGCCAGCAGATTCCCTGCTACTGCGGAAGTGCTTCGACCCAGAATACCGACCTGCGTTTGGCGACGGATCTGGGCCGCGACCGCGTGTTCTCCGATGGCATGGGTGAAGACCCGTGGGAATTGCCGCTTCCTTCGCCTTTGGCACCGCTCATTGTCAGGTCACCGCTGTCATGTGGAACACGCACCGACCGCGCCACGATGATGCCGCTGACGTGGTGAACAGGTTTCTTTCCAAGGTCCCCGCAACATTCAACCAGTGCGGAAACACATCCTCAGTCGTCCCTGATCATCCCTTGCGCATGCCGCAGCGGGTTGTCAGCAAGGTACGGGTAACGGGATAGACATCGACCCCTGCGCCCGGCAATTCGCGCA
This sequence comes from Dokdonella sp., assembly GCA_016712865.1. Taxonomy (GTDB): domain Bacteria; phylum Pseudomonadota; class Gammaproteobacteria; order Xanthomonadales; family Rhodanobacteraceae; genus Dokdonella. The sequence continues at coordinate 1,149,928 of JADJQH010000008.1, read as the reverse complement.
AGGCCGCGCAGGCGTCGACGCGCGACATGCCCGATGCGGACTGGCTGGCCTGAGCCGAGCAGGCATCCAGCAGCAGGAGCATCTGCGGCGTTGCAATCGGATCTGCGGTATTGGCCGCAGCATCCATGCCGGCCAGTGCACTGCGAAGCAGCGGCACTGCTTCCCGGCAGCGATTGGCACCGACCAGAAACGCCGCCAAGGGCACCTGCCAACCACGCAACGGGATTTCACGGGCCTGGCCCACGGTCTCGGCCATGGCCAGCGCTGCGCGATACCGGGGTTCCGGATCGCTGCCCTGCACTTCCTCGGCAATGGCCAATTCGCGCAGCGCCACGGCGGTGGCTGCCGACGTTTCGCCTTCGCGCGCCTTCTGCAATTCCACAGCGCTGCGCTGCAATTGCACCGCCTCCGCATGCCTGCCCTGCAGTCCCACGGCCGTGGCCAGATTCTGCAGGTCATGCGCACCCTGTCCGTTGTCCTTGCGCTTGCGCGCAAGCACCTCGCGCAAATGCACTTCGGCTTCGTAAGCACGGTTGGAGTGGATGAGAGAGTAGGCCAGGTTGTTCTTCGCCGTCAGGGTGTTGGGATGATCCTCCCCCAGTGAAGCAACGAAGCGCTGCAACACTTCCTCTTGCAGGGTCACCGCGCCGGGGAAATCGCGACGTACTGCGCGGATCAAGGCGAGCATGTTGAGCGCCTCGCTGATCTTGGGGTGGTCCGCCGGCAGCGATGCGCGACAGCTGTCGAGTGACTCCTGTGCCAGTCGCTTCGCATCATCAAGTCTTCCCTGGTCGGCATACACCCCGGCAAGGTCGATCTGGGTGAAGGCAACCAATGGATGCGACGTACCAAACACGGTAATGCGGATTGCCAGCGCACGCTCAAGCATCCGTGCGGCCTCCTCCAGGTGTCCCGAGCCTGAGAGGTGCACACCGAGACTGGCCAATGTCGTCGCAACCTCTGCATCGTTCATTCCAAGCACGCGTTCGCGGATGGCCAGCACGCGGCGATGCAAGGCAAGCGCTTGCGTACGTCGCCCCATGTCATCCAGATTGCTGGCATAACTGTCGAGATAGCGAGCCGTCTCAACCGAATTCTCGCCAAAGCGCCGCTGCGCGGATTGCACGGCTTGCGCAAAGCGTTCATCGGCCGACTGGAAGTTGCCAAGGCCAACCTGCAAGGCACCCAAGTGCGCCAGGCTTTCGATGATCGCCGGGTCATCGCGTGCGAGCTGTGCGCTGCGCAGATCCAGAGCCTCGCGCAACAACGGCTCGGCGCCTGCGTAGTCGGCCTTCAAGCGCAGGACTTCCCCCACCTGATCGAGACTTTCCGCCATTTCCAGCGACGCGGCGTCGGCACGTCGCAGATCAAGCGCTTCGCTTGCCAATGCGAGGGCACGGTCGTAGTCACCCAGCGCCGTGTAGGTCGCTGAAATGGTTTGCAGCATGCGGGCGCGAACAGGGGGTGACAGATGCGACATCGAACGCAGTCTGGCACTGCCTTGGTCAAGCAGATCCTGCGCACTCAACTTTGCTCCCCGTGCGACCGTCGGATCTGCGCCCTGGAACAGGCTTATGAGGAACTGTGTTGTCTGCCGGGAAGTCTCCGCCTCGCGCACTTTTGCCCGCGCCTCGCGCAGGGCAAGTACGGCACCACTGCCCACGGCGACGACCACGGCCGCCAACATGGCCAGCGGCCAGCGCCATTGCCACGCAGTTTTCTTCAGGCGCTCTCGGCGACTGCCGACGCCGCTGCGCAGGGGGCGGCGCGCCAGCCAATCGGAAAGATCGTTGGCCATGACGATCACGCCGGCATAGCGATCAGCCGGTAGCGGCATGAGGGCCTTGTCCAGGATGTGCCCAAGGTCGCCTTGCTGCGCCCGTTCGCCATCGGCCGCAGAGCGCACCAGCTGACGCAGCACCGCGCCCAATTGATAGACATCCGTTGCCGTGGTTATGTCACCGCCTTCGCGCTGTTCTGGCGCTGCGTAAGCCGGCGTCATCGCACCCCAGGTTCGAGTCAGCTCACTCTTCTCGACGTCGAGGAGGCGTGCAATGCCGAAATCGAGCAAGCGAGGCCTGCCGTCCTCGTCGACCAGGATATTGGCCGGCTTGAGGTCGCGGTGAATCACCAGATTGCGATGCGCGAACGCGACGGCGTCACACACCGGCAGGAACAGGCGCACGCGTTCGGCGGCGACCAGGTGCCGAGAGTCGCACCAGGTGTCGATGCGCTGGCCATCGACATATTCCATGGCCAACCAGGGATGCCCATCCGAGCCCACCCCGCCATCGACGAGGTGCGCAATGTGCGGGTGAGACAGGCGAGCCAGAATCTGTCGTTCGCGCAGAAAGCCGCGCGCAAATCCCGGCGACCACGCACCGTCGCGCACACGCTTTATGGCAACCTGCTGCTCGAAGCCGCCATCCACGCGCCTGGCCAGCCACACCTCGCCCATGCCACCCAGCCCGAGTTTGCGCTCGGCGCGGAATGGACCCAGTTGCGGCAGCGAGGGTTCGTCTGCAACCAGCAAATCCGCTTCATCCGTGTGCTGCACCAGCGAGCGCAATTCAGATTCGAAGGCCGCATCGCTCGCCGACAGGCGCGCGATTTCCGCGTCGCGTTGCGAAAGGTCCATATCGATCACACGATGAAATGCATCACGCAATCGGGCGAATCGCCCGCTGGCACCTTCGGTTTGCAGGTTCATGCCTGCACTTACGTCATGCGTGCGCAAATCTGACATCAGGCATCCAGGCGCTGCCGCAGCCAGGCACGTGCAAGTGCCCAGTCCCGATAGACGGTGCGCTCATCGACTTCCAGCAAGCGGGCGACTTCGTTCACTTCGAGGCCTACGAAATAGCGCAGCTCGACAATCTGGGCCATTCGCGGATCCAGCTCGGCCATCGCGTCAAGGGCCTGGTCCAGTGCCGGCAGATCCGTGGGCGTATCGATGGGAAGTGCCATCGCTTCCACGAGATCGGCACGACGCCAATGCCCACCGCCACGCTTCTCGCGTTGCTGGGCGCGCGCGCGGTCGATCAATACCTGCCGCATCAGCTTGGCCGCCGTGGTGAACAGGTGCTTGCGGTTCTCGATCTGGACTTGCCGGGCACCGAGCAAGCGCACGAACAGGTCGTTGACCAAGGCCGTCGGTTGCAGGGTTTCGTGGCCCGCATTTGCGCGCAGCTCATGTGCGGCAATGCGCCGAAGCTCTTGCCAGACTTCAGGCAACAAGGCGTCCAGCGAAGCGCCGTCACCCTCCTGCCACTGCCGCAACAAGCGGGTGATTTCTCCATCCGGACTGCTCATGGCACCTCCCGCCGCGATTCTAGCCGGACATGTCAGGTTTGCGCCGCAACGGCGTAAGTCCACGGAAAGGCGCGCGTTGCGCCCCAGCCACAGCGGAGGACCACCATGGTATCGACCCATTGTTCCATATCCCTTCCCGGATTCGCCCGGCTTTACGCCACACCCCAAGCGCAAAAAACCAAGTCTTCGGCGCTTCTGCTGAGCGCATTGGTCCTGTGCCCATTTGCGCATGCAGACAATGTGGTTGTCGGTAACGGAACTCCCGCCAGTTGCACGGAGGCCGCGCTCAACGCCGCAATGTTTCAACTGGTGGTTGGCGTGCAGGGTCCGGGGGGCGTGCTCACGTTTTCCTGCGGTGCCGCTCCCCACACCATTGCCCTGACTTCCACGAAATTCCTGGAGGGCCAATGCACCATTGATGGCGGGGGCCTGATCACCCTGAACGGCCAGGGCAACACACGGCCCTTGTATATCAGCGTGACCAACCCCGAAGATCAAACGGCCGTTGAGCTGCGCAACATCACCTTGGCGAACGGTCACGGCGACTTTGGTGGTGCCGTGTATCTGGGCGAAAACGCCAGCCTGAGCGTGCTGCGCGCGACCATCCGGAACTCCAGTGCCGATTTCACGGGCGGCGGAATCGCGGCTGCCGGCAACTCCTTGCTCAACGTGGCCAATTCAACGTTCCAAGACAACTTTGCAGTCTCAGGCGGTGCGATCGTCAGCTATTCGGTAGCCAACATCTCCGACAGTTCGTTCGAATTCAACACGGCGAACGATGCCACCGGGGCAACCAGCGCCGTAGGTGGCGCTGTTGCCAGCTTTTTCGGGAATCTGAACGTGAGCCGCAGTTTTTTCGGCGGCAACGCAGCGGATTTCGGCGGCGCCGTTTACAAGGAGAATGCAGAGCTCAATCTGCTCGGCTCCCGTTTTTTCGACAATTCCGCATCCAGCGGTGGCGCCGTCTATTTGGAATCACTGAGCAGCCCGGGCGAAATCGAAAACAGTCGGTTCGAGGAAAACACCGCAAGCTTTTTCGGAGGCGCCATATCAGCAATCAATGCCATCGAGGTGTATGGAAGCCTTTTTCAGGAGAACCAGGCCGAATTCGGCGGCGCCATCAACCTCAGTCCACAGCTGGACAGCGAAATCGCCAACAGCGCCTTCATCGCAAACCATGCCGGATTCTCGGGAGGTGCCATTGATGCCGCAGGAAGCGGAGGCGGGCCATTGCCGCCCAGACTGGACCTGTTCCAGGTAACCACGAACGGCAACAGTGCCGATGCCTTCGGTGGCGACCTCTATCTACTGGGTGCAAACCCGATCAATGCCAGCATTTCCTACTCCACGCTGGTCAACGCCAGCTCCGCAACTGGCAGCACGGTGAGTATTGGCAGTGGGTCGAGCCTGGGGGTCGCTGCCAGCATGATCTGGGCCAGCAACGGTGCGGCCTGCTCCGTGGAAAGCGGAGGGCAACTATTCACCTTCGATTACAACCTGGCACCTGCCAGTTGCGGATTCGGTGCCGCACACGATCTCTTCGTATCGGGCTTCTCCCAGCTTGGCCTGGCTCCGCTTGCCAACAACGGTGGCCGCTTTCCCACCTTCCTGCCGCAGCCGAACAGTCCCGCGACGGATCGTGTGAGCGCATGCGTCTTCAAGGGAGGTGATACCCGCGGTCGGCCACGTCCCGTTGACATGGATGGAAATGGCAGCGCGGACTGTGACACGGGCGCCGTCGAGCGTCAGTTGATCGAGTTGGTTGACGACCGCATCTTTGCAGACGCTTTCGACGTGCCCTAAAGAAACTCTGAACAAGTACGGAACTCATTCGTCGCGAGCAAGCTCGCTCCCACAAAATCAAGCAATGGTGGGAGCGAGCGTGCTCGCGACAATACTTGATCAGACCTTCCCCGAGGGCGCGTCCGCTGAATCACCAGCAGCTTCCCGTCGGGCAGAACGCCGTGGGCCGCCACATGCCCGTCCTGGCAATTCAGGCGATCACGTCAGGTTTGCACCGCAACGGCGTATGTACCTGGAAAGCCGGCATCCGCCGTTGCGCTGGAGAGCAACATGTCACGTTTCGCGTTCACCCTTGCCTGGCTGGCGCTGGCGCCCTGCGCCAACGCCGCCACGTTTCTCGTCGACACGACCAGCGATGACGGCAGCGCGCCGTTCCAGCTTTGCGATGCCAACCCCGGAAACGCCAACTGCTCGTTTCGCGGCGCCATCACCCTGGCCAATGCGAGTGCGGGTGCCGACAGTATCGTGTTCGACATTCCCATCAGCGATGCCGGCTACGTGGCAGCTACCGATCACTGGCGAATCTCGCCGGCAACCACGCTGCCGCTGATCCAGGACACGCTGAGCGTTGATGGCTACAGCCAGCCCGGTGCCACAGCCAACACACTGGCAGCGGATGAAGGCGGCAGCAACGCCGTGCTCAAGATCGAGCTGCACGGGTTCGGCAGCAGCTCGCAAGCCGGAATCGATGTCGGCAACGGAAATCCGCTGCTGCATTTGCGCGGCGTGGCCATCAACAATTTCCAGATCAACGTGCAATTGCAGTCGCCCGGCCCGAATGTCGTCGAAGGCTGCTTCATCGGTACCGACATCACCGGCATGCAAGGCATGGCCGCCAGCAACAATTCCTACGGTATTCGCCAGCGTGGTGCAGCGATCATCGGCGGCACTACGTCCGCTGCGCGAAATGTCATCTCCGGCAATGGCTACATCGGCCTGTGGGACGAAAGCGCGAACTCGACTTTCCAGACCAGCCAAGTGCAGGGCAACATCATCGGCCTGGGCGCGGACGGCAGCACTGTTCTGCAAGGCCAGGACTACGGCCTGTACGTGACCAACCCCGTGCAGGGCAACGTGATAGGCGGAGGCAGCGTGGCCGCACGCAACCTGGTTTCGGGCATCGAGACCAGTGCAATCTACATTTCGACCAATGCCGCGGCCGCCAACGCCAATCCGGTGCGCATCCAGGGCAACGTGTTCGGTACCGACTGGAGTGGAACGCTGGCTCGCCCCAACGGCAGCTTTCCTTCCTCGCCCTCCCAGCCACAGCCAACCATCGTGGTTTTCCGAGGCGGTGAATGTGGCGTCCTCATCGGCGGTGACGCAGCAGGTGAAGGCAATCGGATCGCCCATGGGGCAGCGGCGGGCGTGCTGGTTTCCACCTGCACGGGCGCGGCCATTCTTGGCAACAGCTTCCACGGCAACGCCATCGGCATTGATCTGGCACCTTTTTCCAACGCTGATGGCGCAACGCCCAACGATGCGGGCGATGTCGACCAGGGCGGCAACCGCCTGCAGAACACACCGCACATCGAGAGCATCAGCTATCTCGACAACGGGGCGACGATGCAGATCGACTACCTGGTCGATAGCGCGACGGGAAATTCCGCCTATCCACTGCGGGTGGACATCGGCGGTGGATCGAAGGGACAGATGGAGATCATCGCGTTCACCGACAGCATTGCCGAAGTCGATGCGCAGACCCTGCGAAGTGTCAGCGTGCCGACGGCCTCGCTCGGCGGGCACGCTTTGGTGCTGCTTGCCACCGATGCGGATGGCAACACGAGCGAATTCACCTCGGACGCCCTGTTTGACGACGATTTCGAGGAATGAGCAGAACGACATCCTGAGCAAACGCGCACGCGCGACAGGGCCTGGCCTGACCACGGCGCCCCGCGCTGGGCGGGGCCGTCGATTCGGGACGAAATGTCCAGGTGGGGCAAAACGGCTACACTACGCGCCCTTCCTGCTCCCCTGCTCGTCGAACTGGCCGCCAAGGCCATCGGCGCATCGAGAAACCCCATGTCCGACCCGGCCAGTGATGGCGCTGCCGCCGTTTCCACCTTCAAGGAACTCGCCCTGGGCGAAGCGCTGCAACGCGCGCTGGCCGATGTCGGCTACGAGTCGCCCTCACCCATCCAGGCGGCGACCATCCCGCACCTTCTGGAAGGCAAGGACGTGCTCGGCCAGGCGCAGACCGGCACCGGCAAGACCGCCGCATTCGCCTTGCCCATCCTCGGCCGGCTGGACATGCAGCAGCGCAAACCGCAGGCGCTGGTGCTCGCGCCCACCCGCGAACTGGCGATCCAGGTTGCCGAAGCATTCCAGCGTTACGCCGTGCACTTGCCGGGCTTCCACGTGCTGCCGATCTACGGCGGCCAGGCCTATGGCCCGCAACTGGGCGGCCTGCGGCGTGGCGTGCATGTGGTGGTGGGAACACCCGGCCGGGTGATCGACCACCTGGAACGCGGCTCGCTGGATCTGTCCGAACTCAAGTGCCTGGTGCTCGACGAGGCCGATGAAATGCTGCGCATGGGTTTCATCGATGACGTCGAGGCAGTGCTCAAGAAAACGCCGCCAACCCGCCAGATTGCGCTGTTCTCGGCGACCATGCCGCCACAGATCCGGCGCATCGCCCAGAATCATTTGCGCGAGCCGGTGGAAATCACCATCAAGTCGAAGACCACGACTGCGGCGAAGACGCGCCAGCGTTACTGGCTCGTCAGTGGCATGCACAAACTCGACGCCCTGACCCGCATCCTCGAAGTCGAACCCTTCGATGCCATGATCGTGTTTGCGCGCACCAAGATAGCCACCGAGGAATTGGCCGAACGCCTGCAGGCGCGTGGCCTCGCGGCTGCGGCGATCAACGGCGACCTGGCCCAGGCCCAGCGCGAACGCACCATCCAGCAACTGAAGGACGGCAAGCTCGATATCCTGGTGGCCACCGATGTCGCCGCGCGTGGACTGGATGTGGAGCGCATCAGCCACGTGCTCAATTACGATATTCCCTACGACACCGAGTCCTATGTGCACCGCATCGGTCGCACCGGGCGTGCCGGACGCGAGGGCGATGCCATCCTGTTCGTCACCCCGCGCGAGCGCAACATGCTGCGCCAGATCGAACGCGCCACGCGCCAGCCCATCGAGCCGATGGACCTGCCTTCGGTGGATACGGTCAACGACAAGCGAATCACCCGCTTCAAGGACCGCATCACCACTGCACTGGCGGCATCCGACCTTGCCGTGTTCCGCAGCCTCATCGAGCAATACGAAAGCGAACACGACGTGCCCGCCATCGAGATTGCCGCCGCGCTCGCGCGGCTCGCACAGGGTGACAAGCCCTTGCTGCTGGAAGCCCAGGTACGCAAGCCGCCACGTGAGTTCGACCCCACCGCGCAGCGTGAACGCAAGGCATTTGCCGAACGTTCCGAGCGACCACGTCCGTCACATCGCAGTGAGCGTGGCGAGCGCGAGCCACGGGACGCGCGCCCGCCTTTCGAACGCAAGCAACCCGCAGCGTATCCGGGTGATCGCATGGAAACGCAATCCACGCGACCTGCGCGCGCTGGCTCCTTTGCCGAAGCCGAGCATCGCCCACCCGAGCAGGGCATGGAGACCTTTCGCGTCGAAGTCGGCCACATGCACGGCGTCAAGCCCGGCAACATCGTTGGTGCCATCGCCAATGAAGCTGAGCTCGACAGCAAGTACATCGGCCGCATCACCATTCGCGAAGACCACAGCCTGATCGACCTGCCCGAAGGCATGCCGACGGAAATCCTCCAGTTGTTGAAAAAGAGCTGGGTTGCCGGCCAGCGCCTGCGCATGAGCAAGTTTACGGAAGGCTCGCCTTCCGCCAGATCGAAGGACGCTGCGGATGAGCGACCGCGATCACCACGTCCTGGCAGCAAGCCGCCCCACAAGGGCAAACCCGGCGGTCATTTCAAGCACAAGACACACCGGGAATAGTGCCTCCTGTTCTTGCAGGTATCCCAAATCGGGATATGCACCTTCGGGCGCGACACTTCCTGTGCAGCGTTGCCAGTCGCTTCCGTTCGTGGTGAGCCAGTCGAACCATGGACGGAAGCGACCTAACCAGCGTTGCGCTCAGCGATCAACCTGCGTGCTGTAGCCGCCTTCAACGCCTTTGGTGGCCACCGCCACCGCATCATGCGCATGCAGGCTTTCCAGGTGCGCCACGCGCAGCTGGAAGTCAACGATGCGTTCATCGCCTTCAAGGGCCAGCTTCAGGCGACGCGCGGCATCTTCGCAGAACATCAGGTTCTGGCCGTTTAGCAAGGCAAAGGCCTGTTCGTCCTCGCGCTTGACCGCCGTCTGCACCACAGTCTTGAGCGCGCCTTCGATGAGGTCGATCAGTTCGACGATGGGAAACTCGAAACCCGCAGCCAGGCGCACGCGTACCCGCGCGCTGCTGCGTTGGCTGTGCGGCGTGGCGCGGATGCCCTGCTCGCTGCCCAGCCAGGCCAGCACCTTGTCACGCTGCAAGGCCTCATCCGGCGCAAAATCCGCTGCAAATTGTTCCTGGATCAACTGCCGGGCCAGGGCTGCCGAACACGGGCACGTGCTGGAATACAGCGCCTCGGTTTCCAGTTCGAAGGCAAACGCGCTTTCGTGAAGGGTTGCCGTGATTCGCACCGGGTACGACCGCCATCCGCTGTTGTCACTGGCCAATGCGGGCCGACGAATCATCTGTTCGAAACGGATGTCGATGCGCGCACGATCCGAAAGCTCGGCATGCGAGTCGAGGAAATCGCGAAGCAGCCGGCGCAGGGTGCAGGGTGAGAGCGCTTCGCCGGGCAGGTGTTTGTCGAGGTGCAGGTACAGGCGCGACATGTGGATGCCGCGGGCGCTGGCATCCTTGAGGTTGACCTGGGCAGTCACCCGCGCCGGTGTCTGCATGATCGTGCCGTCCTCACCGAGCAGGCGAACCGGAATCGCGATCTCGTCCATGCCCACCCAATCCAGGCGGGCAGCCGCATCCAGCGCGGTCGCGGCTGCGATGTCAGGCATGAGGCGTGCGTTGCTGGGGAGACTCGGCATACGTGTTTGCTCAAAGGATTTCAGGCTTGGGCCAACGCTGATCTTCTGCTTCTGCCGTCATTCCGGCGCAAGCCGGAATCCATCTGGCATCTGAAAACTCACCATTCGAATCAAAATGGATCCCGGCGTTCGCCGGGATGACGACTTGAACAACCTTGTCCAAGACTTGGAAAATTGGCCCGATCCGCATCAATTCAAGCGCTCAGCTTACCGAATCAACCCATTCGCTGCATGGTTCGGGCCGCGCGCCAGGCCACCCACGCACTGGACAAGGGCAAGCGGGCCAACGCGTCGTGGCCGCTTCCCAGCACATCGCCGGACTTGTGCATTCGCTGGCAACGGTACTCATCCGCGCGCAGTTGCACGGCGGCATGAACGGTCAATCGACTGCGTTTTACCGCCTTCATGGCACGCGACAGAAAGGAAATCTGTTCGCGCAAGATCGCATCCCGAGCGGCCGATGGCTGGGCCAGTTCACTGCGTGAAAGCTGATGTCGCGCCAGCAGCTCCATGGGCAGCGGCAATCGGTCCTGCTGCAGGGCGTGATGCAATGCAAGCGCGTCACGCAAGGCCAGGGCCAGGCTGCGCGCCTCGATCCAGGCATCGGCATCCACTGCGGAATACAGTGCCTGCTGCATGGGGGCCCAGCACTCGGCAAATTGTCGATAGCGCGCAAGCAGGTCCTGGAATGTTGCCGCCGGAGCTGCCTCGCGCATGCTCATGGCTGCGCTCGCCGCCCTACCCCATTGTCCCGGGGAGATCGCGTCAAGGTCCGCGTTCCCGCCCAGCGTCTGCGTGAGTGGATGGCGGGCTGCTCCAGCTGCCAAGGCAGCCAACTCCTCGGCCCACCAGTTCAATTTGACCAGGGCGACGTCGCGTTCTGCGATATGCAGCGCAGCGTGGACGATCTCATGTTCGAGGCAGATGAGCGCGGCAATGCGCGGGCGCGAAGCGGCATCGGCAAACCGCAGCGCAAGCGCAAGCTCCGGCTCGGCTGCCGTCCATTTGTCGACATGACTGGAAAGGGCATCAGCAACCACGTGCTTACGCCAGGAGCAGGCAGGCTGGCAGGGCCGCCACGTCGTTGGCTATGGCGTCGGCACCCCAGCTGTGCGGATCGCCACCGTTGAGATAGCCCCAGGCCGCGGCAATGGTGCGCGTGCCCGCAGCGCGTCCGGCTTCGATGTCACGCAGATCGTCGCCGACGAACTGGGTCAGCAACGGATCGGCTTTCATCAATGCGCAGGCATGCAGAACCGGCGCCGGGTCCGGCTTGCGCACGCTCAAGGTATCGCCAGCCACCAATGCGGAACAGCGCCCCTTGAGGCCCAGTTGTTCGATGACCGGGGCGGCCAGCCAGCCCACCTTGTTGGTGACGATGCCCCACGGTATCCCGCGTGCCTCAAGTGATCGCAGCACCTCGTCGATGCCCTCATACAACCGCGTGGAAACATTGCCGCGCTCGGCGTAAAGGTGAAGGTAGCGTGGCAGCAATTCCTCGATGCGCTCTTCAGCGATTCGCGGAAGTCCGCAACGCAGGATCGCGCGGCCGCCCGTGGAGACCACGCGGCTGACGGCAATCGGATCCGGTTCGGGCTCGCCAATCTCGCGACTCAATGTGGACAACGCCGCAACCAGATCCGGAGCGGAATCAGCCAGGGTGCCATCCAGATCGAACAGAACGGCGCTGAACCCGCCAGCCGTGTTCATGCCGGCTTGCTGGCGCAAACCAGGTAGTTGACCGCAACCGATTCCGCGAGCCACGCCTTGCGCGTCACCGGGTTGTAGGCCATGCCGCGCACGTCATCGAGCACAAGCCCGGCTGCGCGCAAATCGGCCGCAAGCTCGGACGGCTTGATGAACTGCGCGTAGTGGTGGGTGCCCTTGGGCAACAGGCGCATCACATACTCGGCGCCCACGATGGCAGCAGCAAACGCCTTCGGGGTCCGGTTCAGGGTCGACAGGAACAGCATTCCGCCGGGCTTCAACAAGTCGGCGCAGGCCCGGATGACGCTGCCCGAGTCCGGCACGTGTTCGAGCATCTCCATGCAGCACACCAGATCGAATTCCCCGGCATGGGCGTCCGCCAAGGCCTCCACGCTCATCTGGCGATAGTCGACTTCAAGTCCACTTTCCATCAGGTGCAGGCGCGCCACATCAAGTACGGCGCCGGCCATGTCGATGCCGGTTACCCGTGCTCCGGCCCGCGCCAGGGCCTCGCTCAACAGGCCACCCCCGCATCCCACATCGAGGGCGCGACTTCCCCGCAGTGCGATGCGTTGCGCGATCCAGGAAAAGCGCAAGGGATTCAGGTCATGCAGGGGCCTGGATTCGCCATCCGGGTCCCACCAGCGACTGGCCAAACGGTCGAAACGCTCGACCTCGCCCGCATCCACGTTGGGGCCAGGATTCGCACTCATGTCGAAGCAATCCGCGCCTGCCAGCGACGCGCCTTGGCAAGGATTTCCGCAGTGTCGATATCGATCAGCCGGCGCTCGCGCAGCTTGCGCTCACCGCCGATCCAGACATCCGAAACCTGGTGGCGACTGGCCGCATAAATCAACTGCGAAATCACGTTGTACACCGGCTGGCTCTCGATCGTGTCGAGATCGACGGCGACAAGATCCGCCTGCTTGCCGACTTCGATCGAGCCGATGCGATCGGACCAACCCAACGCACGCGCCGAGCCCAGGGTTGCCGCGCGCAGCACACTCGCCGCATCCATGGCCGCCGCATCACCGGCGACCAGCTTGCCAACCAGGGCAGCCGAGCGCATCTCGCCGAACAGGTCCAGATCGTTGTTGGATGCACAGCCATCGGTGCCCATGGCCAGATTCACGCCGGCGCGCCGGATCGCCTCGGCCGGGCAGAATCCGCTGAGCAGCTTCATGTTGGATTCGACGTTGTGCACGATGGAAACGCCGTGCGTTGCGCAATCGGCAATTTCGCCCTCGGTCAATTGGGTCATGTGCACGGCGATCAGGCGCTCGTTGACCAGGCCCAACTGCTTGATGCGTGCAAACGGACGCATGCCGAAGTCCTTGAGGCTGTCGCGGATTTCGTCAGCCGTTTCGTGCAGGTGCAGATGCACAGGCAGGTCGAGCTGCCCGGACAGCATCTGGATGCGTTCAAAGCTCTCGTTGGATACGGTGTAGGGCGCATGCGGCGCGAAACTGGTGCCGACCAGCGCATCCCCGCGCAAATCGTCATGCACCGCCAGCGCCTTGTCGAAGTATTCGTCGCGGCTGCTCGCCCACGGCGTCGGAAACTCGATCACCGGCAGGCCGATGAGGGCGCGGAAGCCGAACTTGCGGTAAGTCGCCGCCTGCACGTCCGGGTAAAAATAGTTTTCGTTGCAGCAGGTGGTACCGCCACGGATCATCTCGGCGATTGCGAGTTCCACGCCGTCGCGCACGAACTCCGGCCCCATGACCTTGGCCTCCGCGGGCCACACATGATCCTTCAGCCAGGTCATGAACGGCACGTCGTCCGCCAGGCCGCGCATCAGTGTCATCGGGTTGTGCGTATGGGCGTTGACCAGGCCTGGAATCAACGCATGGCCAGCAAGTTCGACGCGCTCGCGCGGCGCGAACTTCTGGCGGGCTTCGGTGATCGGCAGCAGCGCTACGATGCGACCCGCGTCGACCACCACCGCATGATGGTCGAGCACCCGTGCATGCGGCTCGACCGGAATGAGCCAGCGCGCCTCGATGACGAGATCGACGATGGGCGCAGGGCTCATGCCTTCCTGCTTACTTGACGCGCCCGACATACTCACCGGTGCGGGTATCAACCTTGATGATCTCGTTCTGGTTCACGAACAGGGGAACGCGAACCACCGCCCCGGTTTCGAGCTTGGCCGGCTTGCCGCCGCCGCCCGAGGTATCGCCGCGCACGCCCGGATCGGTTTCGACAATCTGCAACTCGACGAAATTCGGCGGCGTCACGGTCAGCGGCGAGCCGTTCCACAGGGTAACGATGACCATCTCGTTGCCCTTGAGCCATTGCGCGGCATCGGCCAGCGCCTTTTCGTCGGCGGCGATCTGCTCATGCGTGGTCGGATGCATGAAATGCCAGAACTCGCCGTCGGAGTAGAGGAACTCCATGTCGGTATCGACCACGTCGGCGCTTTCGACCGAATCGGTCGACTTCATGGTCATTTCCACCGTGCGCCCGGTCTTCAAGTTGCGATACTTGACCCGGGTAAAGGCCTGGCCCTTGCCCGGCTTGATGAAATCGGTGTCGATGATGGTGCAGGGATAGCCATCGACGATGATCTTGAGGCCGTTCTTGACGTCGTTCATTCCATGCGTGGCCATGGAGTGCTCCTGATTGCTGGTGGAAAGGCTGCCGGTACAAAGCAGCTAGAATGGGAAGTTCATTGCCCGGGAGGCCCGGAACCGATCCGCCATGATACCTGCACGACCGCTTTTCTCCCATATTGGGCAAACCGCTTCACCGGGTTCGGGCCGGTCCTGGCAGGCGATCTGGCGCGACGCGATCACCGATCCACGCGAGTTGCTGCGCTTGCTCGGGCTTGAAGGACAAGCCGACGCCTTGCTGGCCGACGGCGATACGGGATTTCGCGTGCGCGTGCCGCGCGGATTCGTTGCCCGGATGCAATGGGGCGACGCGCGCGATCCCTTGCTGACGCAGGTGCTGCCTGCTGCCGCCGAACTGCTGGAAGCCCCGCACTACAGCTCGGACCCGGTGGGCGACATGGATGCCCGCGTGGGCACCGGCCTGCTGCACAAGTACGCCGGGCGTGCCCTGCTGATCGCAACCGGATCCTGTGCCATCCACTGTCGCTATTGCTTCCGGCGGCACTTCCCGTATGCCGAGGAGACGGCCGCGAGCGGCCAATGGCGAGAAGCCATCGACTACCTGCGCAAATCGGCAGACGTCGATGAAGTCATCCTTTCCGGCGGTGACCCGCTGTCGTTGGCAACCCCGAAACTGGCCGAGCTGACCCGAGCCCTGGCGGAAATTCCGCATCTGCGCCGACTGCGCATCCACACGCGCCTGCCCATTGTCTTGCCGGAGCGCGTTGATGGCGAATTGCTGGACTGGCTGCAGACGATACCCCTGCCAAAAGTCATGGTCCTGCACGCCAATCATGCGAACGAGATCGACGAGACGGTTGCCGAAGCCTGCCAGCGTCTGCGCGATGCCGGGGTCAGCCTGCTCAACCAGTCGGTGCTGCTGCGGGGCATCAATGATTCGGCGGACGCCCTGGCCGAGCTCTCCGAGCGCCTCATCGCCTGCGGCATCCTGCCCTATTACCTGCACCAGCTGGATCGCGTGCAAGGCGCCGCGCATTTCGAGGTACCCGATGCGCAGGCCCTGGCCTTGATCGCCCAACTGGAAGCCCGCGTGGCCGGCTACCTGGTTCCAAGGTTGGTGCGAGAGGTGCCCGGCGCGAGCGGAAAACGCGCCGTACGATCGTGAAAAATCCTGAATATTCGCGCGAGTATGGCAATGACTCGTCGAATCCGGTAAAAGTCCCGCTTCTGATTGCTCCTCGCAAGACAGCCAGAAGCGCACCGCGCACGGCCCTGACAGCACAAAATCAATGAGCAAACCTGACAATGTGATCAAGCTGTTGCTGATCGAGGATTCGGTGGATGAAGCCGAGCAGATCATCAGCATGTTGCGCAACGGCGGCATCGCATTGCGTCCGACCCGGGCGGCCAATGAAGCCGAACTCGAGGACCTGCTGGAGCGCCAGCCGCCCGACATGATCCTTGCCAACCTCGGCAGTCGTGACTTGCCCCTGCGCCAGGCCGCGGAAGCGGTCAATCGCTGCGGCAAGGACATATCCATGATCGTTTACGGATCCAACCTGACCGACAACCAGGTTGTCGAGGCATTCCAGCACGGCGCTCGCGGTCTCGCCTTGCAGAACCGTGCCGACCACCTGCAGGTCATCGTGCGGCGTGAATTCGAGGCGCTCACCATGCGCCGCAGCGTGCGTCGCCTGGAAAACGCCTTGCGCGAGTCCGAGCGTCGCTGCAGCGATCTGCTCGATTCCTCGCGGGATCCGATTGCCTATGTCCATGAAGGCATGCACGTGCGCGCCAACCGGGCCTACCTCGAGACGTTTGGCTATGAGGATTTCGAGGACATTGAAAGCATGTCGATCCTCGACATGGTCGCAGCCGATGACGCCGAGGATTTCAAGGCACTGCTGAAAAAGCTTTCCAAGGGCGAGCGCCCACCGCAGAAGCTGAACCTGAAGGCGCAGCGCGGCGATGGCAGCACATTCGATGCGGTGATGGAATTCGCCGAGGCGATGTACGAGGGCGAGCCTTGTCAGCAGATCGTGTTCCGCCAGCAGGCGGTCGATGCCGTCGCCTCCGAGGAACTCGAGGAACTGCGCACCAAGGACCTGATAACCGACCTCTTCAACCGCAAGTACCTGACGACGGAACTGGACCGCGTGGTTGCCGCCGCGAATGCCGGAACATCGGACCAGGCGCTGATCCTGCTTGAGCTGGACAACTACAAGACCGTGCTCGATGGCATCGGCCTTGGCAATACGGATCTGCTGCTCGGCGACATGGCCAACTTGATGAAGCGGCATCTCAAGGAGACAGACATTGCAGGCCGCCTCGGCGAGCACACCTTCGGCATCATCGTCTGCGAGCGCAACGCCGAAGCGGTTGCCCAACTCACCGAAGCGTTGCGCAAGGCCTTCGAGGAGCGCATCTTCGAAGTCGGCAAGAACTCCATCAACCTGACCATCAGCGTGGCGGGCAGCTTGATCGTGGAGAGCGCAAGCAACGGCAATGCCGTGCTTGACCGGGCATCCCTGACCTTGCGCACCATTCAAGCCGAGGGCGGAAATCGCGCCCGGGTATTCGATCCGGCTGCCAAGGACAAGGAAGACGCGGAAAAGAATCGCCATTGGCTCAAGCTGATCAAGGATGCCCTGAGCAACGACGGCTACATTCTTTTCTACCAGCCGGTCATCAGCCTGCAGGGTGCCGAAGGCGAATTCTACGAAGTGCTGCTGCGCATGAAGGGGCCGAAGGGCGAAATCCTGCCTGCTTTCTTCATGCCCATCGCCGAGCAGCACGGCTTGCTTCCGCAACTGGATCGCTGGGTCATCGGCACGGCAATCAAGGCCATTGCGGAACGCGAACAAGGCGGCCGCAAGACCTCGTTCTTCATCAAGCTGTCGCCGCAATCACTCGAAGATCCGGGCCTGTTGCCCTGGATTGCGCTGCAACTGAAGAACGCCCGCCAGCGTGGCGATGCCTTGATCTTTGAAATGCCGGAAAGCAAGGTTGTCACCAACCTGAAACCGGCGCGCGCATTCGTGCGCGGGCTCGAACAGCTGCATTGCGGCTTCGCCCTTGAGCAATTCGGCTCGGGGCTGAATTCCTTCCAGTTGCTCAAGCACATTCCTGCGCATTACCTCAAGATCGACCGCAGCTACATGGCCGACCTGCCGAAGAACAAGGAAAACCAGGAGCGCATCAAATCCATGTGCGACCAGGCGCACAATGCCGGCAAGCTCACTGTTGCCGAATTCGTCGAGGACGCGGCCAGCATGGCAATCCTGTTCTCCTGCGGCATGAACTTCGTGCAGGGCAATTTCCTGCAGGAGCCCGAACAGGTGATGACCTACGATTTCGGTGGCAGCTGATTCGACTCAACCGAAACCGCGCTGGAAAAAAAGCCCCGCGATGCGGGGCTTTTTCATGGTTTCATCCAGCCTTGCGAAGTGCCGCGATGCGCTCTTCGATGGGCGGATGGCTGGAAAACAGCTTGCGCATGCCACCACCGGCGATTCCGAAGGCCTGGATTGCGCTGGGCAAGGAGTTTTCACCCCGTCCCTGTCCAAGACGCTCCAGCGCCGAGATCATCTTCTGCTTGCTCGACAGCCGTGCGCTTCCGGCATCGGCGCGGAACTCGCGCCAGCGCGAAAACGCCATCACGATGACGGACGCGAGGATGCCGAGCACCACCTGCAGGACCATGACGATCAGGAAATAGGCGATGCCGCCGCCACCGTTGTCGCGGTTGCCACTGATGGCCCGGTCAATCACCGTGCCGACCACGCGCGCAAGGAAGATCACGAAGGTGTTGAGCACGCCCTGCAGCAAGGTCATGGTCACCATGTCACCGTTGGCAACGTGGCTGACTTCGTGTGCCAGCACCGCCTCGACTTCTTCCTGACTCATCTGCTGCAACAATCCGGTGCTGACCGCAACCAGCGCACTGTTGCGGGTGGCGCCGGTGGCAAATGCGTTCATCTCGGGGGCGTCGTAGATGGCCACCTCGGGCATGCCGATGCCGGCACCCTCAGCCTGGCGGCGCACCGTGGAGAGCAGCCAGGATTCCGTCGGATTCGACGGGTTCTCGATGACGCGGGCCCCGGTCTGCCATTTCGCCACCCACTTGGAGGCAAGCAAGGAAATGAAGGAGCCGCCAAATCCCAGTACGGCAGACATCACCAGCAGGCCCTGGAAGTTGATGCCGGCCTTGCTGTAGGTGTAGGTATCGATGCCAAAAATCTTGACGACAAGGGTGAGCAAGGCCATCACGGCCAGGTTGGTCGCCACGAAAAGAATGATTCGACGCATGATGGATTTACTCGTCCGTTGGGCCAGGTCGAGGATTCGACCCTGTGATGTTTGGGTAATATCAATGTGTTTTCAAGCAGCTGCAACCATCATGTCGATGAGCCCGCGTGTCATCAAATCGGCAACTTCGAGACTCGGGACCACTGCATGAGCGGCCGCGGCCGGTTTGCCCCCTCGCCCACTGGCCAGCTTCATTTCGGCTCGCTGGTGGCTGCCGTGGGCAGTTGGCTGCGTGCGAAGTCACGCGGTCACGAATGGCTGGTGCGCATGGAAGACCTGGACCGTACCCGCGAAGTTCCGGGTTCCGCCGCCGACATTCTCGCCACGCTGGCAGCCTTCGGATTGGAGTCCGACCTTCCGGTGATCGTGCAAAGCCGGCGCCGGGACCGCTACGAGCAGGCCCTCCAGCTGCTGCGCGATGCCGGTCACGCCTACGCATGCCGTTGCAGTCGAAGCGATCTTGCCGCGTTCAACGGCGTGCATCCCGCCAACTGCGTGCGGACCGGCTCCGCGGGGGTTGAATCCGCCGCGTGGCGCGTGCGGGTCGGCTCGGCGCAGATCCGGTTTCATGACGCGGTTTTTGGAGACATTGCGCAGAACCTCGGCGAGCAGGTAGGCGATTTCGTGCTGCGCCGAAGCGACGGCTTGCATGCCTACCAGCTGGCCGTGGTCGTGGATGATGCCGAGCAAGGCATCGACGAAGTGGTGCGTGGCGCAGATCTGCTGGACTCCACACCCCGGCAGATCTTCCTGCAGCGACTTCTTGGATTGCCGACGCCTGGATACCTCCACCTGCCACTGGTCCTGGATGAAGACGGCAGGAAATTGAGCAAGCAGTTGCGCTCAAGGCCGGTGGATGCACGCGATCCGCTACCGGCGCTGCGCGATGCCCTGTGCCACCTGGGTCAGCATGTGCCCATGCTTGCCTCGCCCGAGGCAACGCTGCGTGCCGCATTGCAACGGTTCGACCACAGGGCGATTCCGGCAATCAACCGTACAAATGTCGCAATGCAAGACGACTAATCTGCCTGGCGTAGGCACAATTCCTACGTGGGAATTGCGCGATTGAAGAACCCGAATTCAACCAGGAGAACAACATGACGACACGGGTAGCATTGGTAACGGGCGGCATCGGTGGCATTGGCACATCCATATGTCGACAACTGGCCCAGGCGGGGCACCGCGTCGCCACCAATTACCGGGACCGCGCCAAGGCCGAGGCCTGGCAGGCCGCGCAGAAAGCCGACGGATTCGATTTCGTGATTGCCTCTGGCGATGTTTCCGACGTGGCAGCAGCCGAAGCCATGGTCAGGGAAGTGGAGGCCAAGGCCGGCCCGGTCGATATCCTCATCAACAATGCCGGCATCACCCGCGATACGACCTTCCACAAGATGTCCGCCATGCAGTGGCAAGAGGTCATCAACACCAACCTCAATTCCTGCTTCAACGTGACCCGCCCGGTGATCGACGGCATGCGCACGCGCAAGTGGGGCCGCATCGTGCAGATCAGCTCGATCAACGGGCAGAAGGGACAATACGGCCAAGCCAACTACGCCGCGTCCAAGGCGGGCATGCACGGCTTCACCATCTCCCTGGCCCAGGAAAACGCCAAGTTCGGCGTTACCGTGAACACCGTGTCGCCGGGATACGTGCTGACTGAAATGGTGCGCGCGGTACCGGAAGACGTGCGCGCCAAGATTGCCGCGCAGATTCCGGTTGGTCGACTCGGAGAGCCCGAGGAGATTGCGTATGCGGTCAACTTCCTCGTCGATGAGCGGGCCTCGTGGATCACCGGCGCCAATCTTTCCATCAACGGTGGCCACTACATGGGTTGGTAGCCCGGCTAGGAGCCTGCGCGACAGAAGCCATCCGGCTGCAACGCCGCTGCCATCGATTGATTGGATCAATCGTCAGGCTTGCATAGTGCCCGCTATGCGCACCCTCCGATTGATCCACTGAATCGCGTCAGCGCCGTTTCGCTTCGAATTCATTCTGCCGCGCAGGCTCCTCGGGACGAGGGCAAGGGTGGCGCAGGGAGAAAAGGGCCGGGCTGGATTGGCCGGCTGCGCCACCCGTGGCCGCGTCAGTGGACAGCAGCCGTGAACCGGCTGCCCATGTTCGCTTTCGATGCTTCGCAACACGGGCTTCGTGATGCGCCTGCGCGTTCATGCTTGCCCAGTTCGACACACCTCGTCGCGGCTTGAGCAGAGCGGGAATCCACCAACCGAGTGCAGCCCGCCGGCGTTCGCACAGGCGGCCAAAGCTCTAGTTGTTCTGCAATTAAACCAATCAGTTGCACGTCATATCCAGATCCGGGATGAAGATCTTCCGTGGATTGGGAAGACCCTTGCTGCGGGCTGCGCGACGGCGGACGCACTAACCGCCACGCGGCAAGTCAACGCATGCCGGCGCTTAAACTGGTGCAGCGCCGCACGATCTGTTAGCGTTGCCGAATGCCTGAGTCCCGCATCATCAAGAAGTACCCGAACCGGCGTCTCTACGACACCGAAATCTCCAGCTACATAACGCTGGAAGAAGTGCGCCAATTGGTCGTTGACGGGGAGAAATTCGAGGTCCGCGACGCCAAGACCGGCGAGGATCTGACCCGATCGGTCCTGTTGCAGATCATCACCGAGCATGAAGACAGTGGCCAACCCATGTTCACCACGCAGCTGCTGTCGCAGGTGATCCGCTTCTATGGCGATTCCATGCAGGGCTTCATGGGCAGCTATCTGGAAAAAAGCCTGCAGGTGTTTCTCGACCAGCAACAGCAGTTCCGCAGTCAGTTGAACAACATCATGGGGCGCACGCCCTGGTCGATGCTCAACGACCTCACTGAACGCAACATGGATGCGTGGCGCTCGGTGCAGCAGGGATTCCTCAACGACGCCGTCAACAAGGCACGTCAGGGCGAGGAACCGCAAAAGGCGAAGAAGGAAGGCAAGTCCTGATCGCTTCGCGCATGTGAATTCCGGCAACTTTTCGATTGTGGCTGCCCTTGCGCCGAACACGGCGCGGGTCCGCGATGGGCTACGGCAGCCGATCAACCGCATCTCGAGTAGGGGAACCTCCAGAAAATGAACAAGCAACTGGCTTTGGTAACCGGCGGAATCGGCGGACTGGGCACGGAAATCTGTCGCCAACTCGCCAAGTCCGGCAAGCGCGTGATTGCCGCCGACCTCGGCTCCCGCAGCGAACGGGTCAGCGAGTTCCTCGATGAGGTTTCCGAGTTTTCCGACGACATCAGCTTTGAACCGCTGGACGTATCCAGCTTCGAGGAATGCACGACATCCCTGAAGGCCATCACCGACAAACACGGGCCAATATCGATCCTGGTCAATGCCGCCGGCATCACCCGCGACACCAGTCTGCGCAAGATGTCCGAACGCCAGTGGTCGGATGTCATCACCGTGAATCTGGATGGCGTGTTCAATACCTGTCGCGCCCTGGTCGATGGCATGACCGAACGCGGGTTTGGCCGCATCGTCAACATTTCGTCGGTGAATGGACAAACCGGCCAGTTCGGCCAGACCAACTACTCCGCGGCCAAGGCCGGCATGCATGGCTTCACCATGGCCCTAGCCCGCGAAGTCGCGCGCAAGGGAGTCACCGTGAACAGCGTGTCGCCGGGATATTGCGAGACCGCGCTGGTAATGGCGGTTCCGCAAGCCGTGCGCGAGCAGATCGTTGCCAATATCCCGGTCGGACGCCTAGGCAAACCGAAGGAGATTGCGCGCGTTGTCGACTTCCTCTGCGCGGACGATTCCGGCTTCATCACCGGCGCCAACATTCCGGTGAATGGCGGCTATTTCATGGATTTCTGAGCGTTACCAGACGAGGTCCGTCGGAACACCATCGTCTGCTGCCTCGTTCGGATCACAAAGCAGCACCAGCGCTTCCTCGCTGATTGCGCACACCTGATCGGCCGTCTCGCGATTCACCAGCAAATAGTGACCGCGGTGCTGCACCACCGCCAGATGTCCTGCATTGACCTGCTTGAGTTGCTCGGCCGTGCAGTAGACCCGGCGGATCTTCCCGCCATGCGGAAAAT
This sequence comes from Dokdonella sp., assembly GCA_016712865.1. Classification (GTDB taxonomy): domain Bacteria; phylum Pseudomonadota; class Gammaproteobacteria; order Xanthomonadales; family Rhodanobacteraceae; genus Dokdonella. The sequence goes on along the minus strand of JADJQH010000008.1, from coordinate 1,127,110 downwards.
GGCGTGCAATGTCGGCATCCGCGTGGTTCAAGGCGCGTCCCGCGAGCAGTTCGGCCAGCTTCTGCTTGCGCTCGGCCTTTTCCCTGGCCCGCAATTCCGCCTGCTTCTTTTGCTGCTCGCGCTCCTCGCGGTCGGAACGCTCACGCAAGCCATAGGCACGCGCGAGATCCATTTCCCCCGCATTTGAGGCGGGCTTGCCATGCGCACGCTTTTTCGGAGCGGCTTGCTGACGCGATGCATCGCCCTTCTGTGCCTTCTTCTGGCGCTGCCCCGGTCCACCGACCTGCGCTTCGGATTTCAGTTTCTGCACGAGGCCGCTTTTCAGCAACTGGTCGCGAAGGGAGTCTGCCATGGGATCTGCTGCCGCTGGATTCTCAGTAATGCGGTGGAGGTGGTTCGCTGCGCGCATCGTTGCTCAGCGCAGAACGCAGGATCATCAAGTCGCTGCGCATGCGCTCAAGCTCGCGTTGCAGTGCCAGCGTCGATTGATCCTGGGCGGCAACCGCAGCATTGAGCGCGGAAACGCTGTCGTCAATGAACGCCAGGCGCACCTCGAGCTCGGTCAGGCGCTCTTCCAGCGAGCTCATGCGCCGGAAAGCTTTTCAATCAGGTGACGGCCATGTCGCGCACCCACCGTTCCCGATGCCTCCTGGATGGCAAGAGCCAGGTCCGCCTTGGCCATTTCGCGCACCAGTTCCGCGAAGCTCGTGCGTGGCTTCCAGCCGAGCTTCTCGCGTGAAAAGGTCGGATCGCCGAGCAGGGTTTCCACTTCCGCCGGTCGGTAGTACTTGGGATGGATGCGCACAAGCACGTCGCCACGAACGACCTTGGCGGCATCGGAGCGCACCTCGGCCACAAGCGCAACTTCGTCTGCACCCTGCCCCTTGAATTCGACTTCGACGCCCATTTCACGCGCTGCCAACACGACAAACTCGCGAACCGAGTGCTGGATGCCGGTGGCAATCACGTAATCGTGCGCGGTTTCCTGCTGCAGGATCAGCCACTGCGCCTCGACATAATCGCGCGCATGGCCCCAGTCGCGCTTGGCATCCAGGTTGCCAAGGTAGAGGCAATGCTGCAGTCCGTTGATGACCCGGGCCAGGCCGCGGGTGATCTTGCGCGTGACGAAGGTTTCACCGCGAATGGGCGACTCGTGGTTGAACAGGATGCCGTTGCAGGCATACATGCCGTAGGCCTCACGGTAATTGACCGTGATCCAGTAGGCGTAGAGCTTGGCCACGCCATACGGTGAGCGCGGATGAAACGGCGTGGTCTCGCGCTGTGGCGTCTCGCGCACCAGGCCGTAGAGTTCGGAGGTCGATGCCTGATAGATGCGACAGCGATCCTGCATGCCGAGAATCCGCATGGCCTCCAGCAGGCGCAGCGTACCAAGTCCATCCGCGTTGGCGGTGTACTCGGGTTCCTCGAAAGAGACCGCCACATGGCTTTGGGCAGCCAGGTTGTAGATCTCGTGTGGCTCCACTTGCTGCACGACGCGCATCAGGCTGGTGGAGTCGGTCAGGTCGCCATAGTGCAAGGTCAGGCCGGGACCACCCTCATCCATCTCACGGTACAGATGATCAATGCGCTCGCTGTTGAAGGACGACGCACGCCGCTTGAGGCCGTGCACTTCGTATCCCTTCGCCAGCAGGAACTCGGCGAGATAAGCACCATCCTGACCGGTAATGCCGGTGACCAGCGCGCGTTTCTTGTCCATCTGAATAGTGCTCAAAAAAAAGGGGCTATCGGGTACGGTACTGATTTGCAGGGCTGGCGATGTTAACGATGAGCGGAGAAATGGCAAGTCACGCCTTCGCCACGCTGCGTCCCCTGCCGATGCCGTAGTAGGCGAGGCCGGCTGCTTCGACGACCTGCGGATCAAAAATGTTTCGTCCATCAAAGATCACCGCCGAGCGCAGGGCTGAGCGGATCTTGGACAGGTCGGGACTGCGAAACGCCTTCCACTCGGTCACGATGACCAGGGCATCCGCACCTTCCAGAGCCAGGTACTGGGAATCGCACAACTCAAGATCCGCGCGCTTGCCATACAAGCGCCGGGTTTCCTCGCGAGCCTCCGGATCAAAGGCACGCACGCGCGCTCCATTCAGCCAAAGTCGCTCGATCAGGTTGCGACTGGGTGCTTCGCGCATGTCGTCGGTATTCGGCTTGAAGGCGAGCCCCCAAAGCGCAATGGTGCGACCCGCAAGATCTCCTGCAAAATGCCTGTCGAGCAACTCGAACAAGCGTTCCTTCTGCGCCGCGTTGGTTGCCTCGACCGCGGCCAGGACACGCGGTTCGTAGGCAAGATCGCGCGCCATTCGCTCAAGCGCTTTCACATCCTTGGGGAAACAGGAACCACCGTATCCTGCTCCGGGATAGATGAAGTGGTAGCCGATGCGCGGATCCGAACCGATGCCGAGGCGCACCTGCTCGATGTCCGCCCCCACGCGCTCGGCAATGTTGGCCATCTCGTTCATGAAACTGATCTTGGTTGCCAGCATGGCGTTGGCGGCGTACTTGGTCAGTTCCGCCGAACGCACATCCATCACCACGATGCGGTCGTGATTGCGGTTGAACGGCGCATACAGGCTGCGCAAGGTACCGACCGCAGCGGCACTGGAACTGCCGATGATGATGCGGTCCGGGCGCAGGCAATCCTGCACGGCGTCGCCTTCCTTCAGGAATTCCGGGTTGGAAACAACGTCGAAGTCGACTTTCGCACCGCGTTTGCCGAGCTCCTCGGCAATCGTCTGCCTGACCAGATCCGCCGTTCCCACAGGCACCGTGGATTTGTTGACGATGATGGCACCCTGCGCCAGCGAACGCCCCACGCTGCGGGCAACATCGATCACATGCGAAAGATCGGCGCTGCCATCCTCATCGGGCGGAGTTCCCACGGCAATGAAGATGATGGCGCCATGGGCAATGGCAGCCTCGGCATCGGTGGTGAAGCGCAAGCGTCCGGCAGCGTGATTCTCGATCACCATCGGTGTAAGGCCGGGCTCGTAGATCGGAATCTCGCCGCGCTGCAGGCGCTCGACCTTGCTTGCATCGACGTCAACGCAGATCACGTCGTTGCCGACTTCTGCCAGGCAGGTGCCGGTAACCAGGCCGACGTAACCGGTTCCGAAAATCGCGATGCGCATATGTTCGACTCCCTGGCAGCGCATCCATCGTGGACGGCGGATGCGTGCTGCAAAAAGCATGAAGGCGTGCCGACCTGCGGCACGCCTTCAGTTACAGCCACCTCGCGATTACTTCTTCTCTGGAGCAGCCGGTGCAGGCGCTGCGGCAGCAGTCTCGATCGAGATCAGCTTGACGTCGAAGATCAGGGTCGCGTTGGGACCGATCTGCGGCGGAGCATTCTCACCGTAGGCAAGCTCGGCAGGAATGACCAGGCGGTACTCGGAACCAACCGGCATCAACTGCAGGCCTTCGGTCCAGCCCTTGATCACGCCATTCAGCGGGAACGTGGCCGGCTGACCGCGATCGATCGAGCTGTCGAACTTGGTGCCGTCAACCTTGGTGCCGGTGTAGTCGACCTTGACCGTGTCGGTGGCCTTCGGCATCGGACCCGTGCCCTGCTTGATCACCTCGTATTGCAAGCCGGATGCGGTGGTCTTCACGCCGGCCTTGGCCTTGTTCTTGGCCAAGTAAGCAGTACCTTCAGCCTTGTTCTTGTCGGCGGCCACCTTTTCGTCGGCAACGCGCTTGGCCTGCAACTTCTGCATGAACTCCTGGCGAACCGTCTGCCCTTCTTCCTGGGTCATCAGGGTCTTGCCGCCATTGAACTCATCCTGCAGGGCCTGGAGCACAAGCTTCAGATCCAGCTCATCCTTGATCTGCGACAGGCCGCGACCGACGTCGGCGCCGACCATGTAGCTGATCTTGTCTTTTTCGGTCTTCAGTGAAGCATCGATGGCCATGGCATTGCCGGCGACAAACGCCGTGGTCAATGCGGCAGCGATGAGGGTCTTGCGCACAAAACGGGTCATGTATGAGAACTCCTGGGTAAAACGATTGAGGACGGCTGCTGGCCACCCGACTGGAAACCGACCGCCAAGCGGGCCGCATATTGTGGCGGCGGCCGCATGGCTTGGCAAATTGGCCGGAGTCAGGGCCGGCCGCTGGCACCGGCCCTTGCGGCGGACTGAGAACACGCCGGTTGCGCAGGGTTCCCCAGGTTCCATGAATGGCGCCCGGATTCTGGTTCAGGTCGTCCGCCGTCGCCGGAAACCCCTTGCCCCAACAGCCCAGAGCGAGCCGCAGCACAAGTCAACGCAGGCGACGAGCCCATGAAACCCCGCAAACGCCTATAATTCCGCAGTTGTGCCGAACCACAGCGACCGACCGACCGTTTCCATGGCCGGCAGTCCGGGTCCGGACCCTCCCGCGAATCCAATCCGGAAAAAGGCGGTCGATAAAGACGTCGCGCCGGTTGATGCGCCTGTTCTCTCCATTTGCCAGGAACACCAATGTCACAGCTGATCGCTCCGCATGGCGGCCATCTCGTCGATGGCCTCGTAGCAGCCGAAGAAGCCGCCAGGCTCAAGCAACTCTCGGCGAGCCTGCCCTCCTGGGACCTGACTCCGCGCCAGATGTGCGACCTGGAAATGCTGCTGAACGGAGCATTTTCGCCCCTGCGTGGATTCATGCTGCGCTCGGATTACGAATCAGTACGCGACACCATGCGCCTGGCATCAGGCGAACTGTGGCCGATGCCGATCACCCTGGACATCAGCCGCGAGTTTGCCGATTCCCTCGGTTCCGCCACCCGCATTGCCCTGCGTGACCCGGAAGGCGTGGTGCTGGCCATCCTGGATATCGAGGATCGTTTTGAACCGGATCTCGAGCTCGAAGCCAAGCAGGTATTCGGCACCACCGACCGCAAGCATCCGAGCGTCAGCCATTTGCTGGAGCGCAGCCACCCCATTTACCTTGGCGGCCGCCTGCACGGGCTTGAAATGCCACGTCACTACGACTTCGGCCATTTGCGATCGACGCCGCGCGAAGTTCGCGCGTTTTTCTCCAAGATGGGCTGGTCGCGCATCGTCGCCTTCCAGACCCGCAATCCCATGCATCGCGCGCATCTGGAGCTGACCTTCCGCGCCGCCCAGATTGCCGAGGCCAACCTGCTGATCCAGCCGGTGGTGGGTTTGACCAAACCCGGTGACATCGACCATTACACCCGCGTGCGCTGCTACGAAAAACTGCTGCGCCACTATCCGGAGCAAACCACCACCTTGGCCCTGTTGCACCTGGCCATGCGCATGGGCGGGCCGCGCGAGGCGCTGTGGCACGCCATCATCCGCAAGAACCACGGCTGCACCCATTTCATCGTGGGCCGCGACCATGCCGGCCCCGGCAAGGACAGCTCGGGAACGCCGTTCTATGGCCCCTACGATGCGCAGACCCTGGTTGCCCGGCATCAGGCGGAACTCGGCATCACCATGGTGCCGTTCCAGGAAATGGTCTTCGTGGCCGAACGTGCCCAGTACATGCCGGCGGATGAAGTGCCCGAAGGCGCCACCGTGCTCAACATCTCCGGCACCGAGTTGCGTCGCCGCCTGCAGGAAGGCCTCGACATTCCTGAATGGTTCACCTATCCGGAAGTGATCGAGGAATTGCGGCGCACCCATCCGCCGCGCCACAAACAAGGGTTCACGGTGTTCTTCACCGGACTTTCGGGCTCCGGCAAATCGACCATTGCCAATGCCCTGCTGGTGCGTTTGCTGGAACTGGGCACGCGACCGGTCACCCTGCTCGATGGCGACATCGTGCGCAAGAATCTCTCCAGCGAGCTTGGTTTCTCCAAGGCGCATCGCGACCTGAACGTGCAACGCATCGGCTTTGTCGCATCCGAGATCACCAAGAATGGCGGTATCGCCATCTGTGCGCCGATTGCGCCCTACAAGGGCTCGCGCGACATCGTGCGCGAAGGCATCAGCGCAGCCGGCGTGTTCGTCGAAGTACACGTGTCAACTCCGATCGAAACCTGCGAAGCGCGCGACCGCAAGGGACTCTATGCCATGGCCCGTGCCGGGAAAATCAAGGAGTTCACCGGCATCAGCGATCCCTACGAGATCCCGGAAAACCCGGATCTGCGCATCGACACCACCTCGATCGCCCCGGATGAAGCAGTCCAGCAGATCGTGCTGAAACTTGAAGCACTGGGGCTGATCCGGCCCGAGGGCTGAGAGTCGGGACCCGGGACTCGAAAACTCGCAGCCGACGCCCCTGCGAAGGCAGGGGCCCAGCGACTTGGGTTTCGGGAAGTCACGAAGCGGGACGTGGCCGAGCCAATGGTTCTGCCAGTTTGGCAGGTCGGATTACAACCCGACCTGCTCCCCAATCCCGCGTCCCTATTTCGTCTCTATCGCCGGCTCTGCAAGCAAGCCTTCGATACGGGTCACCAGATCGCGGTCATCCGGCGCTACCTTGCTGGCAAAATCCGCGACCACCTTGCCATTGCGGTCGATCAGGTATTTGTAGAAATTCCAGCTTGGATAGCGCCCGCCGGATGCGGCCGCCAGTCCGGCATAGAAGGGATGAGCGCTTTCCTGCTTGACGTGCACCTTCTCGAACATCGGAAACTTCACGCCATAGGTGAGTGTGCAGAAGTCACGGATTTCCGATTCCGTTCCCGGCTCCTGTTGCCTGAAATCGTTTGAAGGAAAGCCCAGTACGGCAAATCCACGATCCGCGTACTTTGCATTCAAGGCCTCCAATCCCTCGTACTGAGGCGTGTAACCGCATTTGCTGGCGGTGTTGACGACCAGCAACACCTTGCCCGCATAGGCCTTGCACAGGTCCACGGTTTCCTTGCCTGCCAACGGGCGGAATTTTGCGGCCACCAGGTCGCCGCATTGCTGGGCAAGTGCACTGCCGCTGGCCAACATCGCGAAAAGCACGATTCTGAACACGGCCCATTCCTCCGGGAAAAGAAAGCCCGAGTATTCCACATGCTCGCGACCCGCGTGGGGCGAGCTCATGCCTGCCTTTGCACGACTACCGACGTGGAAACTGGTGGCCGCAGGTCCTGTTCTGGCTCCCGCATGCCATCAGTCATGCATACGGCTGGCTTGACACCCTGAGATATGGTGTTATAGTTCGCTACAACACCAGATCAACAACAGACCTCAGGGAGGTCGCCATGAACCGAATCATCCGTTTGCGCAGCCTGCTCGCCCTGGCTATCACCACTGTTCTCGGGATCGCCAGCTTCGCGGGTATTCATGCCGAGCAGCCACGGTCGGCAGAACCGCTGCACGCCGGGAACGCCTCCTCGATTCCGATGCTGGAAACCATCCATGTACGCGCCGAGGCCCCGATTCCCACCTTGCCGACCATCGTCGTCAGCGCGAAAGCCCCGGAACTTGCAGTCGACGAGCCGTCACCGCAGGTCGCGTCCGTGTCCGAGGCGCGCGACTCTGTTCCCGGCGTTGCAGCATTGCCGCATGCGCGCCTGGACATGCCCTACTACTCGTTTGGCAAGCTGATGCCTCGCGTCATCAAGGAATAAGCCATGAGCACGGTTTGGAATGACAACACCCCCATTTATCGCCAGCTGCGCGATCGTGTGGTGGCGATGATTCTCGACGGAGTGCTCAAACAGGGAGACGCGCTTCCTTCAGTGCGTCAAGTGGCAGCGGATTTCCAGATCAATCCAATCACGGTTTCAAAGGCTTACCAGGAACTCGTCGATGAGAACCTGGTGGAGAAAAAGCGAGGGCTGGGCATGTATGTGAGCGAAGGGGCGCACGCTGCCCTGCTGAAATCCGAGCGTGAACGCTTCCTCAAGGAAGAATGGCCCACGCTGTTCGCGCGCCTGGAGCGCATGGGCATCGACCTCGGCACCCTGATCAAACATGCCCCAGGCACAACCGGAGAATCCCGATGAGCGCCGTTGTCCACGCCCGCGGATTGAGCAAGCGCTTTGGCACGACCGTCGCCCTCGACTCCATAGATTTCGAGGTCGCCAGTGGCCGCATCGTTGGTTTGATCGGTCCCAACGGTGCCGGCAAGACCACCGCGCTCAAGGCCATTCTCGGACTCAGTGAGTTCGATGGTGAATTGTCCGTTCTTGGCCTCAACCCGAGGACCCAGCGCACGGAGTTGATGGAGCAGGTCTGCTTCATCGCCGATGTTGCGGTGCTGCCGCGCTGGATCAAGGTTGGCGAGGCCATCGATTTCGTGGCTGGGGTGCACCCCCGCTTCTCACGCGAAAAGTGCGAGGGCTACCTGGCCCATACCAAACTCAAACCTGGCATGCGCGTGCGCGAGCTTTCCAAAGGCATGATCGTGCAGTTGCATCTCGCCCTGGTCATGGCCATCGATGCACGCCTTCTGGTGCTCGATGAGCCAACCCTCGGCCTCGACATCCTGTATCGGAAGACCTTCTACGAAAACCTGCTCAACGGCTATTTCGACGAGAACAAGACCATCATCGTCACCACCCATCAGGTCGAGGAAATCGAACACATCCTCACCGACCTGATCTTCATCCGTGAAGGCAAGATCGCCTTGAACGCCTCGATGGATGAAATCGGCGAGCGTTACGTCGAAGTCATGGTCAATCCGGACAAGGCCGCTGCTGCTCGCGCCCTGGGACCCCTGAATGAGCGCCAGATTTTCGGCAAGTCCATTTTCCTGTTCGACGGAGTCGAGCGCACCCGCTTGAAAGAGCTTGGTGAGCTGCACAAACCCAGCGTCGCCGACCTGTTTGTCGCCACCATGAAAGGAACCTACGCATGAACACGTTTGGCTGGTTGCTCAAGCGCGAATACTGGGAACATCGCGGAGGCTTCTACTGGGCACCGATCTGGGTCAGCGGCATCATGCTGTTGCTGACCGTGCTCGGCATCATCGCCGCCGAAGGCGCGTCCTCGCGCTTTGAAATACGCTCCGGAATCCATTGGGATGAATTGGCCGCACACCTGAGCAAGGGAGACTTCGTGCACGCCGGCATGGGCCTGGACGTGGCCTATGTTGCCTTGGCCGGACTGCTGTGCGTGGTGTTGTTCTTCGTGCTGTTCTTCTACCTGCTCGGTGCGCTGTATGACGACCGCCGCGACCGCAGCGTGCTGTTCTGGAAGTCGCTGCCGGTGTCGGATACCGCAACCGTGTTGTCCAAGGTGGCGGCCGCGGTCCTGCTTGCCCCGCTCATTTCGTTCCTGGTGGCCACCGTGGCGTATGTCGCGCTGCTGGTCGTGGTCGGGATCTGGACCCTCTTTCACGGCTTGAATCCGCTACCGGCAATTGCCGCCTCGCACACGCTTGGATTGTTCTGGCGCATGTTGCTGACCCTGCCGGTGGACGCCCTGCTGGCGTTGCCGACCGTGGGCTGGCTGTTGTTCTGGTCGGCCTATGCGCGCAGCAAACCCTTCCTGTGGGCCGTGCTGGTTCCGTTGTTTGCCTTCATCGCCAACAGCTGGATCGGCATGATGGGACTGCCCAGCATCAGTCGCCGATTCATGCTCGAAGAACTGATTGGTCGATTGCTGTTCGGTATCTTTCCCGGCCAGTGGCTGAACGACAAGAACCCGGCGTTCATCGATCCGGAACATGCGTTCGAGCGCGGCAACATGCTCAGCCTGCTCGATCCATCCAACGTCTATGGCCTGCTGGCGACGCCTGGTATCTGGATCGGGGCTGCGGCTGGCATTGCCATGATTGCGGCAGCCGTGTGGCTGCGCCGCTCGCGGATTGAAACCTCAACCTGAGTCCAATCCCGGCATCGGAAAAGAAAACGGCGACACTCCTTGCGGATGTCGCCGTTTTGTTTGGGCAAGCAAGCCTGCAACCGCCTGCAGCAACGCTGGGGATGTCCCCCTGCTCAGTTCACGATGGAACCAATGACCCGGTAACGATTGGCACCGTCCTTGGCAATGCCGATCTGGTTCAGGTTGATCGTGCCCACCAACCACATGCGGTACAAACGGCCGCCTTCGCGACGCGCAACCACAGCCACACCCTCACCCGTGTAGATCACGTCAGCGCGACGCAACTTGGCAACATCGAGCAGCTCGGAAATCCGGTTGCCATCGTTGTAGCGGGTCTCCAGCGAAGCACGCACCGAATCGACATCGCCTGGCTCCTGGGCCGTGAACATGAGCGGTGCCTTGGGGTCCGCCGCTGCAGCAGCGGCCTGTTGCCCTTCCGTGCTGGCTGCTTCCTCGGCCGCTGGAGGCGGAGCAGTCTCGGTCGGCGCAGGAGCCGGTTCAATGACTTCCGCCGGAGCGACCGCCTCGGGTTCAGGTGCAACTTCGGCAGGCACGACTTCCGCCGGGGCCGGAGCCGCGCTTTCCACCACCGGAGGCGGTGGCGGCGATACCGGCAGGTCTGCCGGCTCCGCCACAGGTGCAGGCTTGGTTGCGGGAGGCGGCATGCGCGCTGGCTCAGGCTTCACTTCAGGTTTGGCCTCGACGGGTTTGGCTTCTTCCTTCGCTGGTTCAGCGGCACCCGCCTCGACACGCACGAGGACGTTTTCATAGAAACCATCCTTGAGCACGATGTCGGCATTGCCGCCGGAGCGGATGCTTGCGGCAATCCTGGCGTGCCAATGCGCAGGCGCGGTGATGACGAGCTTCTTGCCCGTCGCCGCAGCCTGGCGACCCAACGAGGCCAGCGTGCCATTGGCATCACCGCTGTTGAACTGCTCGGCGGAAATATCGACATTCTGCTGGGCCCATGCCGTGCTGGCGACAAATGCCAGTGCCAGAATCAAACGCTTGCTCATTGCCTGCTCCACAATCCTGAATTTTTTGAACGGAATTTCGAACCTTGCCGGACCGACATTACAAAGGCATGTGCCAGTGGCCATGTCTTTGCCCGGCACATTCACGGATCGTGCCACGCCGGGCATTTGCCGGGTTTTCCGTGACGACTTCAATGCGCCTGCGACAATCAGCCGCCTGCCGAGCCACCCTTGATGCCACCTTTTGTCAGCAGCAAGGGATCCAGCAAGCGAAGCAGGTCCTTGCGCGAGAGCTTTGTGGTTTCCAGCGCAACATCGATGATCGGACGGCCCTCCTTGTAGGCCTGCTTGGCAGTGGCCGCGCCGAGGTCGTAACCGATGACCGAGTTGAGCGCGGTGACCAGGATCGGATTGCGATCCAGCGCGCTGCGGATGTTCTCGCTGCGCACCTTGAACCCGGCAATCGCCTTGTCAGCCAGGGCCATCACGGCATTGGCGAGGATTTCAATCGATTGCAGCAGGTTCAAGGCGACCACAGGCAGCATCACGTTGAGCTGGAAATTCCCGCTTTGGCCGGCAATCGTGATCGTGGTGTCGTTGCCGATGACCTGGGCACAAACCATCGCCATCGCTTCGGGAATGACCGGATTGACCTTGCCCGGCATGATCGATGAGCCCGGTTGCAATGCAGGCAATTCGATTTCACCGATGCCAGCCAGCGGCCCCGAGTTCATCCAGCGCAGGTCGTTGGCCATTTTCATCAGGCCCACTGCAAGGGTTTTCAGCTGTCCGGAAAGTTCGACCGCCGCATCCTGGGTGCTGATGCCTTCAAACAGGTTGGATGCCGATTCGAAGCGAACGCCCGTCATGCGGCTCAATTCCGTGGCGACCGCCTTGCCGAGTTTCGGGTCGGCATTGATGCCGGTACCCACTGCGGTTCCGCCCTGCGGCAATTTGCGCACGCGGACCAGTGCGTCATTCAGGCGCGCGATGTTCGATGCCACTTGTGCGGACCAGCATTCCAGTTCCTGGCCAAAAGTGACCGGCATTGCGTCCATCAGATGCGTGCGGCCGGTCTTGGCCACCTTGGCCAGCTCCCGAGCGCGCTTGTCGAGCGTGCGTTGCAGGTGCTTGAGCGCTGGCAACAGCTTTTCACTGACCAAGAGCGCCGCGCTGAGCTGGATGGCGGTGGGAATCACGTCGTTCGACGACTGCCCGTTGTTGACGTCGTCATTGGGGTGCACCTTGCAGCCGGCAGCCGCCGCCACATGCGCGATGACTTCGTTCGCATTCATGTTTGACGAGGTACCCGACCCGGTCTGGAACACGTCGATCGGGAAATGGGCATCGAATTCGCCACCTGCCACGCGCTCCGCCGCCTTGCGGATGGCCTTGGCCTGGGTCTTCTTCAAATGACCGAGATCGGCGTTGGCCTGTGCGGCGGCGGACTTGATCAAGCCAAGGGCGCGAATGAACTCGCGCGGCATGGTCAGGCCCGAGATCGGAAAGTTCTCCACGGCGCGCTGGGTCTGGGCGCCGTACAAGGCCTCGGCGGGCACCTTGAGTTCACCCATGCTGTCGCGTTCGATGCGGTGCTGGCTCATCGCTTGTTCCTGGAATGATGGTGAGGGAAACGGGTCGACGATTATAGCCGCAGCCCTGCGCCTGCCGAAGTGCGCCGCGATACCCCAGTCCTTGCCATTGCGCCGGGTACAGACGTCAGACAGCGGACTTTCGTTTCGCGATGCTAGACTTCAACACCCTCCGCCCCATTCCGAGCAATGCTCGCCAACGTTTCCTACATCATCGCGGCATTCCTGCTGGTTGCCCTGAATGGATTCTTCGTCGCCGCCGAGTTCGCGCTGGTCAAGTTGCGGCACACCCAGGCGGTTGGCCTTGCCGAACGCACCGGCTGGCGCGGACGCATCGTGCTGGACGTGCACAAGCGACTCGACGCCTACCTTTCGGCGTGCCAACTCGGCATCACCCTCGCCTCGCTTGGCCTGGGCTGGATTGGCGAACCGGCCTTCGCCCGCCTGCTGGAACCGGTCCTCGCCAGGATCGGCGGCATCGAGGCGGACACCGTGCACGTGGTGTCCTTCATCTTCGCCTTCACCGTAATCTCGTTCCTGCACATCGTGCTCGGTGAACTGGCGCCGAAGTCGCTGGCCATCCGCCGCCCCGAGCGCATGTCGTTGTGGACCGCGGCGCCGCTGTATGCGTTCTATTGGCTCATGTACCCGGCCATCTGGTTGCTCAATGCCAGCGCCAATTTCATGCTGCGTGCATTTGGTCTCGATGCCAGCAACGCCAGCGAGCATCATTTTTCGCCGGCTGAATTGAAGTTGATCCTGCACGGCAACCGCGCCGTGCGCGAATCCAGCGAAGCCTTCGCGATGATGAGCCATGCGCTCGATCTTCCCGAGCTCGTGGCCGGTGACTTGCTGCGCACCCGCGATCAATTGGGCACCCTGCATGATGGCCAGGACCAGCAGCAGGTTCTCACCGAGATCCGCCGCTCCCAGTTCAGCCGGTACCCCTGGTTTGATGTCCACATGGAGAAAGTGCGGGGAATCCTGCACGCCAAGGACCTCCTGCTGACGGTTGCCGAGCAGGGCAGCATCGATGATGTGATCAGCCTGTTGCGGCCGGCCATCGTGGTCAAGCTGGATACGCCGGTGCTTGAAGTCCTGCGCCGCTTCCGCAGTGGGCAAACCCAGTTCGCCCTGGTCGCCGACGAAAGCGGGCGCGTGGTCGGATTCTTCACCCTATCCGACGTCGTGCAGGTTGTGGTTGGCGACATCGAGGATGAGCATCGCAGTTCAACCGAGCAGGTGCCGCAGCGATCGGCAGATGGCTCGTTTACCATATCCGGCAGCCTGCCGATCTACCGGCTGGAACGCCTGCTGGACCGCGACATCGATTCGCCGGACGATGTCAATTCCGTGGGTGGCCTGATCGTGCATCGCCTGGAACGGCTTCCCACCGAAGGCGAGACCTTGCGCTTCCGGGGTTTCAGTCTGACCGTACGCACCATGCAAGGCGCACGCGCACAGGCAATCACCGTGGTTCCCGAACAACCCGTCGAATCCGAAACGGACATGCCATGAGCCACGCCTTGCTTGCCCTGTCTCCGCTTGATGGCCGCTACTCGGCCAAGCTCGCGTCGTTGCGCCCGATCTTCAGCGAGTTCGGTCTCATGCAGCGCCGCGTCAGCGTTGAATTGCATTGGCTGCTGGCACTGGCAAAGGAACCTGCGATCAGTGAAGTTCCGGCCTTTTCAGCGGCTGCGCAAGATGCATTGCTCGCCATCGGCAGCAGTTTTTCGGAATCAGACGCAGCGCGCATCAAGGAGATCGAGCGCACCACCAACCATGACGTGAAAGCCGTCGAATACTTCATCAAGGAAAAGGTGTCGGGCAATGCCGAACTGCTGGCAGTCAGCGAGTTCATCCACTTTGCCTGCACTTCCGAGGACATCAACAACCTCGCCTATGCCTTGATGCTGCGCGACGCGCGCAGGGACGTGCTGCTGCCTGCACTGGATGGCGTGATCGCCAAGCTGCGTGCGATGGCGCATGCGCATGCGGGCCTGCCCATGCTTTCGCGCACCCATGGCCAAACCGCATCGCCAACCACCCTGGGCAAGGAGATTGCCAATGTCGTTGCCCGCCTCGAACGCCAGCGCCGACAGATAGCTGCGGTGGAGCTGACCGGCAAGATCAATGGTGCCGTCGGCAACTACAACGCCCACTGTGTGAGCTATCCGGAAGTGGACTGGCCGGCCTTCGCCCAGGGCTTCGTCGAATCACTGGGCCTGGTTTTCAATCCCTACACCACGCAGATTGAACCGCACGATTGCGTGGCCGAAATCGGCGATGCGTTGCGTCGCGCCAACACCGTGCTGATCGACCTGGCCCGTGACATCTGGGGTTACATTTCACTGGGCTATTTCAGGCAGACCCTGAAAGCAGGCGAAGTCGGCTCCTCGACCATGCCGCACAAGGTCAATCCCATCGACTTCGAGAATGCCGAGGGCAATCTCGGACTCGCCAATGCGCTGTTCGAGCATTTCAGTGCGAAGCTGCCGATCAGCCGCTGGCAACGCGACCTCACCGATTCCACCGTGCTGCGTGCGCTGGGTACCGCCTTCGGCCATACCCTGATTGCACTGGATTCGCTGTCACGCGGACTGGACAAGCTCAGTGTCAATCCGGAACGGCTGGCGGCAGACCTTGATGCCAGCTGGGAAGTACTCGCCGAAGCCGTGCAAACGGTCATGCGTCGTTACGGATTGCCGGAACCCTACGAACAACTCAAGGCCCTGACCCGCGGCCAGGGCATCAGCCGTGAGGCATTGAGCGCATTCATCAAGACCCTGGACCTGCCTGAGGATGCCAGACAGCGCTTACTGGAGTTGACGCCGGGCAGCTATACCGGCCTCGCCGAATCGATGGCAAGGAAGAAATGACTGCTTCCTCCAGCCTGGGCAGACAAATCGCTGAGGTCACCGAGGCGCTCGGCAATGCAGGCATACCGTGCGCGCTGATCGGTGGTCTTGCCCTCGCTTCGTACCAGGTTGTGCGTGCTACCCAGGATGTTGACCTGCTGGCCCCACTGGACATGTCGGAAACGATCGACGGGATGCTGATACAGCTTGGTTACCGTTGCCTGCATCGCGACACCAATGCCGGCAACTATGTTCGCAACAGGGAACGCGTGGACTTCCTGTATGCAAGTCGGCCCATTGCGTTGCGACTGCTGCGCAACGCCAGACAGATCACCACCGCCCTGGGTCCGCTGTGCGTGGTCAGCGCAGAAGGGCTGATCGGCTTCAAGCTGCAAGGCTGGGTGAACGACGCGCGAAGAACCCAGGACCTTGAAGACATCAAGGCTTTGTTGCGCGCCAATCGTTCGCAGCTGGATATGAACGAGGTTCGCGAGTACTTTCGACTGTTCGACAAGGAATATCTGCTCGATGAACTCCTCTGCCATCTCCCCTGAGCAACCCATTGCCAATGGCGCTGGCCTCGGCGTACCTGTCGCCCCTGATGAAGACCCCTACCGGACGCTGGATGATCTGATGGTGGTGATCGAGGCTTTGTGCCCCGAATGGCCGGAACGGGGAGCATTCGTGGACTCCGGAAAAATGTTGCTGTAACCGGCGTGCGTCGGTTCGGTTGCCCGGCAAGGTGAAGTTCGGATGAGCGCCCAACACACGGCAAGGTTTCCCATCGAAACGCGGGCCACGCCCGGCAAAATGCTCGGCATGTCGCCAACGGCATTCCTGCGCGACTACTGGCAGCAACGGCCCTTGCTGATACGCCGTGCATTTGCGGATTTCATTGATC
Organism: Dokdonella sp.; assembly: GCA_016712865.1. GTDB lineage: Bacteria > Pseudomonadota > Gammaproteobacteria > Xanthomonadales > Rhodanobacteraceae > Dokdonella. Next base: position 1,111,063 of record JADJQH010000008.1, on the reverse strand, counting down.
CACTGCAAGCGGATGATCTTGGCGGACTGGCCTGCGAGGAGCTGGCGCTGGCCCGCATCGTCAACCACGATCCGCGCGCGGATCGCTGGACCCTGCGCAATGGACCGTTCGTCGAGGAGGATTTTGCGACGTTGCCATCGTCGCATTGGACCTTGCTGGTCCAGGACGTGGACAAGTGGGACGCGGATGTCGCCGCCTTGCTCGAGCACTTTGCATTCATTCCCTCGTGGCGCATCGATGATGTGATGGTCAGCTATGCCGAACGCGGCGGCACGGTGGGCGCGCATGTCGACCAGTACGACGTGTTCCTGATCCAGGGCATGGGCCGCAGGCGCTGGCAGATCGACGCAAACCCGCAAGCACCCAAGGCATTCCGTGACGACGTCGAGCTGAAGCTGCTGCGCGAGTTCACGCCTTCGCATGACTGGATCCTGGAGCCCGGCGACATGCTGTACCTGCCGCCCGGCATTGCCCATTACGGTGTGGCGGAGGACCCCTGCCTGACCTATTCGGTGGGCATGCGTGCGCCGGCCATGGCTGAAATGCTCAGCGATTTCTCGGGATTCCTGGCCGAGCGCATGGGCGAGGACCAGCGCTATTCCGATGCCGGCATGACGACGGCACGCCGGGCTGGAGAGATTGACGATTCGGTTATTGGGAAGATCGAACAGGCGCTAAAGGATTCGTTGGCGCTTGAGCCGTCATTGCTGCGTCGTTGGTGGGGTTGCTTCATCACCCGCTATCGCATGGCGCATGAAATCCAGCCGCGGCCGAAACCCTTGGGTCATGCGCAATTCGCAAAGCAGATCGCAAGCGGCGCCAGCCTGTTGCTCAATCCATGGACGCGCCTGGCCTGGTCAAAGGGCGGTCGCGGGGCAATCCTGTTTGTGGCTGGAGAATCCCTCGCCTGTCCCCGCGCGCTGGCCACGCGCCTGTGCCAGCGCCAGCCGTTCGAGCCGACAGAACTGCTTGCGCTGGGCAACGAAGCCCTTGAGCTGCTGCGTGCGTTGTTCAATGCTGGGCACCTTGCCTTTCGACGCTCCCGGAAACGCCATGATCCCCGATGATTTCAGCGTGGAACCGGCAGCCTGGTCGGTAGACCAGGCCGACCTGCAGTCGGTTCGGCATGCCGTGTTCGTGATCGAACAGGCTGTCCCCGAAGACGAGGAATGGGACGTCCTGGATGCCCAGTCGCTGCATGTGATTGCGCGCGATGGCCAGCGACGCCCGATTGGCACGGGCCGCCTCACGCCCGAAGGCAAGATCGGGCGCATGGCGGTGCTCAGCGAATGGCGTGGACGTGGCGTCGGCGAAGCCGTGCTGCGCGTACTGCTGGAAGCGGCAGCCCAGCGGCATCTCAAGAAAGTCGAGATCCACGCGCAATCACACGCACTCGGGTTTTACGAAAAAGCAGGATTCGAAGCCTATGGCGAGGAATTTGATGAGTGCGGCATCGCCCATCGCCACATGCGCATCGACATCCAGGCAGTCGACCCGCGTCCACCTCAACGAGTGACTGAGCACCAGGCCCACGCCCTGGCAAGCCAGGATCGCGAATCGCTGATTGCCGCGATGATCGAGGTCGCCAGCGGCGCGCGCCGCGAACTGTGCATCATGGTTCGCGAACTCGACAACGAACTGTTTGACCGGCACGAATTGCTCGATGCCATCCGCCAACTGGCGATTTCCGGCCCGCATGTGCAGATCCGCGTGCTGGTGCGCGAAGCACTGCGCAGCCAGTCCGATGCCATTCGCCTGGTCGATCTCGGCCAGCGCCTGTCCAGCGTTTTTGCATTTCGCACCCCGGTCGAAGAAATCGATCGCCAGTACCCGGGCAGCTTTGTGGTCAATGACCGCGGCGGCTGGTTCGAACGGCCCCTGGCCAGCCGATTCGAGGGCGAGGGCAGCACCTATGCGCCGGGTCGGGCGGCACAGTTGCTGGCAAGTTTCAGCGCCATCTGGGAGCGCAGTGAAACCTGCGCCGAAATGCGCCGGCTCGATATCTGAATCGCCCCTTTCCGATGCAGTCGCAGCGGGCGAAAACCGCTGCCGCAATGCAGCAATATGCGACGCCAGCGGCTATACTGGCCGCTTCGCGCCAACGGCCAACCTGTGGACTGCGGTTGCTCCAGCCGTGCGGTGCCCGATACCCGACTTCCGACCCTTTCGCCTAGACGGTGCCAGCGTGACTTCCTCGACCCTTTTGCAGCAGTTCCAGGCCACTTCTGCCCTTGCGGGCGGCAATGCGGCATTCCTCGAGGCAATGTACGAAACCTGGCTGTCGGACCCATCGGCCATTCCCGCCGAATGGAGCGCGTACTTCGCCGGATTTGCACCCAAGGTCCCGGCCGAAACGGCACACAGTTACGCCATAGCCCGCATCGAAGCGGCACAGCGCCAGCAACCTGGGCGTTCCGCGGCGACTTCGACGGTGGACAGCGTGGAAGCGCAGAAGCAAGCCGGCGTACTCAAGCTGGTGACGGCCTATCGATCACGCGGCCACCTCGCGGCTCAACTTGATCCGCTCAACCTGGCGGCAACCTACGACGACGAGAAGCTGAAGGCGCTCGGCTTGCTGCCGCGTCCGTCGGCACCGGACCTGGAACTGGCCACCCACGGCCTGTCGGATGCCGATCTGGACACCGAATTCAACACCGGCTCGCTGTCCGGCCCGAAGCGGCTCAAGTTGCGCGATCTGGTGACACTGCTCAAGGCCACCTATGCCGGCAGCATCGGCGTCGAATTCATGCACATCACCGATACCGCCCAGCGTCAGTGGGTGCATGAACAACTGGAGCGCGCCGGTGGCAACTTCGGCCTGTCCAGCGAAGACAAGACGCGCCTGCTCAACAAGCTGATCCAGGCCGACGGGCTGGAACGCTACCTGCACACCAAGTATGTGGGCCAGAAACGCTTTGCCCTGGAAGGCGGCGACAGTCTCATTCCCATGCTCGATGAAATGTTGCGCCGTGGCGGCAGTCGCGGCCTCAAGGACATGATCATCGGCATGGCCCATCGCGGCCGCCTCAACGTGCTGGTCAACACCCTCGGCAAGCCACCCTCGAAACTTTTCGACGAGTTCGAGGGGCGCTTCGACCATGCCGAAGACCCGGCCCACTCGGGTGACGTGAAATACCACATGGGCTTCAGTGCCAATGTGCGCACGCCCGGCCAGACGGTGCACGTGGTGTTGGCATTCAATCCCTCGCACCTGGAAATCGTCGATCCGGTGGTGGCCGGATCGGTGCGTGCGCGCCAGACCCACCGCGACGACGGCAAGCGCGAGCATGTGGTGCCGGTGCTGATCCACGGCGACGCGGCCTTTGCCGGTCAGGGCGTGGTCATGGAATTGTTCAACATGTCCCAGGCCAATGGCTTCTGCGTGGGCGGCACGATCCACATTGTGGTCAACAACCAGGTCGGCTTCACCATCTCCAACCCGCACGATGCACGCTCCACCCTGTACTGCACCGATGTGGCCAAGATGGTCAATGCGCCGGTGTTCCATGTGAACGGCGATGATCCGGAAGCCGTATTGTTCGTGTCCCGCCTGGCCTACGACTTCCGCCAGACTTTCAAGCGCGACGTGGTCATCGACCTGGTCTGTTACCGCCGCCATGGCCACAACGAGGCCGACGAACCGGCCGCAACGCAACCGCTGATGTACCAGGTGATCCGTGCGCGCCCACCTCTGCGCGAGTTGTATGCGGAACGCCTGGTGGCCGATGGCGTACTCGCCGAGGCCAAGGCGCAGGCCATGGTTGACGACTACCGCAAGCTGCTGGAAGCCGGCAAGCCGATTCCCGGCGTGGATGCCGATTACCACGACCCGCACGGCGTGGACTGGTCGCGTCATCTGCATGCCGATGTCTTCGAGGTCGTCGATACCGGCGTTGCAAAAAAGTCGCTGGCTGCGCTCAGCACCCGGGTGTTCGAAGTTCCCGCGGGCGTGACCCTGCATCCACGCGTGGCCAAGATCTACGCCGACCGCGCCAAGATGGCGGCTGGCGAGATACCGCTGGACTGGGGCTACGCGGAAAACCTCGCCTATGCCACCGTGGTGGCCGACGGTAGCGACCTGCGCCTGGTCGGCCAGGATGCCGGGCGCGGCACCTTCTTTCATCGCCACGCTGTCATGCACGACCAGGTCAACGGTTCGCGCCATACGCCCTTGCGCACCATCCGCGAGGATGCCGAAGTCGAGATCATCGATTCCCTGCTGAGCGAAGAGTCGGTGATGGCTTTTGAATACGGCTATGCCACTGCCAAGCCGGAAACCCTGGTGATCTGGGAGGCGCAGTTCGGCGATTTCGCCAATGGCGCCCAGGTGGTCATCGACCAGTTCATTTCTTCAGGCGAAGCCAAATGGGGGCGCCTGTGCGGCATCGTGCTGTTGCTGCCGCATGGCTATGAAGGCCAGGGCCCGGAGCATTCCTCGGCACGCCTCGAACGCTACCTGCAATTGTGCGCGATGGAAAACATGCAGGTGTGCGTACCGACCACGCCCGCACAGATGTTCCACATGCTGCGCCGGCAGATGCTGCGCGCCTGCCGCCTGCCGTTGATTGTGATGACGCCGAAATCGCTGTTGCGCCACAAGTTGGCGGTTTCCAGCCTCGACGAACTGGCCAAGGGCCACTTCCAACTGGTCATTCCCGATTCGACCGCGGCCAACTCCAAGAAGGTCAAGCGCGTCGTGCTGTGCTCGGGCAAGGTTTACTACGACCTGGTCGAAGATGCCACCAAGCGCACGGCCAGCGACGTGGCCATCGTCCGCGTCGAACAGCTTTATCCCTTCCCGCGCACCGAACTGAAAGCGGAACTGGACCGCTTCCCGGCCGCCACGGAAATCATCTGGTGCCAGGAAGAACCCATGAACCAGGGTGCCTGGTACCAGATCAAGCACCACCTGCAGGCGATCACGAGCAGCAAGCAGATCGTTGCCTACGCAGGGCGGGCGCGCTCGCCTGCACCCGCCTGCGGCCACATGGCACGCCATCTGGTCGAGCAGGCGGCATTGGTCGAACAAGCGCTGGTCTCACCGATCAACAGCGACTACGCTCTCGAATGATCCACTGAATCACTCCCTCACCCGAATCGCATTGACGCCGCATCAGGACACCCTCCATGAGCCTTGAGATCAAAGTTCCGGTTCTCCCCGAATCCGTCTCCGACGCAACCATTGCGACCTGGCACAAGAAGCCCGGTGACGCGGTCAAGCGCGATGAAAACCTGGTCGATCTGGAAACCGACAAGGTCGTGCTGGAGGTACCGGCGCCTGCCGATGGCGTGCTCAAGTCGATCAATGCCGAAACCGGCGCCACGGTGACCAGCGGCGCGATCCTCGGCGTGATCGAGGAAGGTGCAGCAGCAAGTACGTCGAGCGCAGCGAAACCCGCAGCGCCTGCGGCCAGCGCGAAGCCTGCGGACAAGTCCGCCGCAGCATCCGCGGCAGCTTCCGTGAATGAACTCTCTCCGGCAGGCCGTCGCGTGGCCGTCGAGGAAAAAATCGACCCGAGCCAGGTCAGCGCAAGTGGGCGCGGTGGTCGGGTGACCAAGGAAGACCTGGTCAACTACGCAAAAGCGCCGACATCAGCGCCGGCCAAGGCTTCCGCGGCACCAACGCCGGGCAGCCGCCCGGAGGAACGCGTGCCGATGACCCGCATGCGCGCCAAGATTGCCGAACGCCTGATGCAGTCGAAGAATTCGATTGCCATGCTGACTTCGTTCAACGAGATCAACCTGGCCAAGGTTGCGCAAATGCGCAAGCAGTTGGGCGAGCAGTTCGAAAAGACCCACGGCATCAAGCTTGGCTACATGAGCTTCTTCGTCAAGGCTGCCGCAGAAGCACTCAAGCGCCACCCGATCGTGAACGCATCGGTCGATGGCAACGACGTGATCTACCACGGCTACCAGGACATCTCGGTGGCGGTATCCACTGATCGCGGCCTGGTCACGCCGGTGCTGCGCGACGCGCAAAACATGAGCTTTGCCGACATCGAGAAGGCGATCATGGACTTTGCCAAGCGCTCGCGCGAAGGCGGCCTTACCATCGAAGAGCTGCAAGGCGGCACCTTTACCGTCACCAACGGCGGCACCTTCGGCTCACTGTTTTCGACACCGATCGTCAATCCACCGCAGAGCGCGATCCTCGGCATGCACACGATCAAGGAACGCGCCGTGGTCGAGGATGGCCAGATTGTTGCCGCGCCGATGATGTATGTAGCCATCAGCTACGACCACCGCATCATCGACGGCAAGGACGCGGTGTTGTTCCTCGTCGACATCAAGAACCAGCTGGAGAATCCGCAGCGCATGCTTCTCGGCCTGTGATAAAGCCGGGAATGGAGAATGGGGAATCGAGAATTGGTTGGAGCCGGGAAGCGAGAACAGGGAATCGGGAATCGCTTGGAAGCCGGGAAACGAGAGTTGGGAATCGGGAGTCGTCAATGGCGAAAGCCAAAGCTCAAGAACCCGACGCATGAAGCGAAGCGCGCTCCCAGCCGTTGATTTGCCATTCCATGTTCGCGAATTCTGCTGATCGATTCACGATTTCCATTCTGCGATTTCCCGCTTGACCAATTCCCCATTCCCTATTCCCCATTCCCGTTGTGAGCAAATGAAATGAGCGAAAACTACGACGTCATCGTCATCGGCGCCGGTCCGGCCGGTTATGTGGCCGCGATCCGCGCCGCGCAACTGGGCATGAAGACAGCCTGTATCGACAGCTTCATCGGCAAGGACGGCAAGCCCGCGCTGGGCGGCACCTGTCTCAACGTGGGCTGCATTCCGTCCAAGGCCTTGCTGGATTCATCGCGGCAGTTCCACAACCTGCTGCATGGCTTCGAGGCACACGGCATCAGCGCCAAGAGCCCGAGCATCGATGTGGCCACCATGGTTGGGCGCAAGGACAAGATCGTCAAACAGTTCACCGGCGGCATCACCGCGCTGTTCAAGGCCAACAAGGTCACCGCGATTGCCGGATTCGCCACGCTCAAGGCCAATCGCGTCGTCTCGGTCAAGGATGCCGATGGCAAGCAATCCGAATACACCGCAACCAACGTCATCATCGCCGCCGGTTCCGTGCCGATCGAACTGCCATTTGCAAAATTCGATGGCAAGCACATCGTCGACAATGCCGGAGCGCTCGACTTCAACGAAGTGCCCAAGCGCCTGGGCGTCATCGGCGCTGGCGTGATCGGACTGGAGCTGGGCAGCGTGTGGCGTCGTCTTGGCGCCGAAGTCACCATTCTCGAAGCCTTGCCGGATTTTCTTGCTGCCGCCGATGCCGATGTCGCCAAGGTGGCCGCGCGCGAGTTCAAGAAGCAGGGACTGGATATCCGTCTCGGCGCCAAGCTGACCAAGGCTGACGTGGGCAAGAAGGGCATCACCCTGGGCTACTCCGATGCCAAGGGTGAACAGAGCCTGGAAGTCGACAAGCTGCTGGTCGCGGTCGGTCGCCGCGCAGCCACTGTCGGCCTGTTGGCGGAAGGCAGCGGAGTCAAACTGGATGATCGCGGCCGTGTCGAGGTTGACCAACACAACTGGACCGGCGTCGAAGGCGTCTGGGCGGTGGGGGACTGCGTACGCGGACCGATGCTTGCGCACAAGGGTTCCGAGGAAGGCATTGCCGTGGCCGAACTGATTGCCGGCAAGGCCGGACACGTCAATCTGGATACCGTGCCCTGGGTGATCTACACCGAGCCGGAAATCGCCTGGGTCGGCCAGACCGAAGCGCAAATCAAGGGGTCCGGTGTTGCCTACAAGACCGGCTCGTTCCCGTTCGCCGCCATCGGCCGTGCCGTGGCGATGAACGAAACCGCCGGCCATGTGAAGATCATTGCCGACGCCGAGACTGATCGCGTACTCGGCGTGCACATGGTGGGCCCGCTGGTTTCCGAACTCATTTCCGAAGCCGTGGTGACCATGGAGTTCAAGGGCAGCGCGGAAGACCTCGCCCGCATCGTGCACGCGCATCCCACCCTGAGCGAAGCCGTGCATGAAGCGGCCCTGGCTGTCGACAAGCGCGCCATCCACAAAGCCAACTGAGTCCAGGAGGGACTCATCCCGGACAGGCCATGGATGGTCGATGATCCGGAATCCAGCAAATTCGCGATGGACTCATCCCGGACAGGCCATGGATGGTCGATGATCCGGGATCCAGTGTCTTCTCGCACCTGCGCCCGTAACGTATCCGGAAGTCTTTTGCCGTCGTCCCGGCGCAAGCCGGGACCCATTCTGATTACGCCACTCTCCAAGATGGATCCCGGCTTGCGCCGGGATGACGAGAAGGGCGAATTGAGACCAGGAGGGACTCATCCCGGACAGGCCATGGATGGCTGATGATCCGGGATCCAGTGTCTTCTCGCACCTGCGCCCGTAACGTATCCGGAAGTCTTTTGCCGTCATCCCGGCGAAAGCCGGGACACCTCCTGATTTTTCCATTCACCGAAATGGATCCCGGCTTCCGCCGGGATGACGAGATGGGCGAATTGAGTCCAGGAGGGACTCATCCCGGACAGGCCATGGAAGACCAGTGATCGAGAATCCAACACGTTCTCGACTCATCCCGTCAGTTGCCGTCATCCCGGCGAAGCGCTTTACAACAGCCGAAGGGCTGGTCAAGCCGGGATCCACCTTGATTCTGCTACCCTCCAGAATGGATCCCGGCTTTCGCCGGGATGACGAGAATTTTGGCAATGCGCGAGCGCGCACCGTGTGTCTATATCTTGGCCAACAAGATGCGCGGAACCCTCTACGTCGGCGTAACCTCCGATCTCGCAAAGCGTGTTTGGGAACACAAGCACAACATTGTTCCCGGATTCACCAGGAAGTATTGCGTCCATGATCTGGTCTGGTTCGAGCAGCACGAAGCAATGGCATCGGCCATAACGCGCGAAAAAGCCATCAAGGAATGGCGGCGCGCCTGGAAGCTGGAATTGATCGAGACATCCAACCCGGATTGGCAGGATCTCTACCAGCACCTCCTTGTGCAGCCGTAACGCCATGCTGCCCCACCCAAGAGACGCAAATCAAAGCAATGAGCAATGAACCATGAACCAGAACTTCCGCGCCCTGCGCGTTCGCAATGACGAAAAGGGCTACCGCGCCGGCATCGAGGAGATGGCCGCAAGTGAACTCACGCCGGGTGAAATCCTGGTCAAGGTTGCGTTCTCGTCGGTCAATTACAAGGATGCGCTAGCCGGTACCGGCAAGGGCAAGATCCTGCGGCGCTTTCCGCTCAACGCCGGTATCGATGTGGCCGGTTATGTCAGCGAATCCAGCGACCCAGCCTTCAAGGAAGGCGACGCCGTGCTGTGCACCGGCTGCGGCCTGTCGGAAACCCGCGATGGCGGCTATGCGGAATACATCCGGCTCGAATCGAAATGGGCCATTGCGCTGCCGCAGGGATTGAGCCTGCGCGAATCGATGGTGCTCGGCACCGCCGGGTTTACTGCCGCCCTCGCCCTTTATCGCATGCAGCAGAACGGACAGACGCCTGACCAGGGCCCGATCGTGGTGACCGGGGCCACAGGTGGCGTGGGCATGCTCGCCATCGACATGCTCAGCCGCGCCGGCTACAGCGTGCATGCAATTACCGGCAAGGTGGACCAGTTTGATTTCCTGATCGATCTTGGCGCGAAACAGTGCATCGCCCGCAAGGAGTTGTACTGGGGCCAGCGCCCGTTGGAGGCTGCACACTGGGCGGGAGCCATCGACAACGTCGGCGGCGACATGCTGGCTGGGCTGAGTCGTGTCATCAAACCGTACGGAAACATCGCGATCTGCGGCAATGCCGGCGGCGTCGAATTGGCCACCACGGTCATGCCCTTCATCATCCGCGGCGTCAGCCTGCTTGGAATCGCCTCGGCCGGCACGGCGCGCGAGATTCGCGAACTCATCTGGCAACACTTGGCGTCAGACTGGAAACCGCGGAATCTGGAGAAGATCGCCACCAAAGAGCTTGCGTTCGACGAACTTATGCCCGTTTTTGAAACCATGCTCAATGCCGGATCCTTCGGTCGGACCCTGGTTCGCGTCGGTTGATCCGCTTGGCTGGTCGCGCGCTGCACTCATCGCTAGAATGACCCAGGCCAACCGGCACCCAGGGGACTTCGGAACACACTATGGCTCGAGTATTGATCGTCGATGATTCGCCTTCGCAGCTGATCGGCTTGAAGCGCATAGCCGAAAAGCTCGGCCATGAAGTCATCACCGCGGAAGACGGTTCGGCAGGCGTCGAAGTGGCCAAGCGCGAATTGCCCGACCTCATCCTGATGGATGTGGTGATGCCCAACTTGAACGGCTTCCAGGCAACCCGGACCCTCGCCAAGGATCCCAAGACCAGCCATATCCCGATCATCCTGGTCACCACCAAGGACCAGGAAACCGACCGCGTTTGGGGCATGCGCCAAGGCGCCAAGACTTATGTGACCAAGCCCGTCGACGAAGACGAACTGGTCAAGGCCATCAACGAGTACATGCCGCGCAGCTGACAGGTTGCGAAATAGCGCCTGCGTTGCCATTCAAGGCAACTCTGATCAAGTGGCCGCATTCGGCGGCAGGCGCAATCCCGCCCGTTCGTTGTCCCAGATCATCGACATGATCTGCCATTGACCTCGTTCGTTGCGGTAAAGCTGGATCGAATTCACCCCGCGCCGCTCGGGCTTGGCGTCAGCGAGTGATCGGCGTGCCTCATACGCGCTCCAGGCATGGGCAATGTTGCCAAACTCGAGCACGCTGCGGCCAATCTCGATTTCGAAGAAATCATTTGCCGCGAAGAATTCCCGGGTATCGGCAACATATTCATCCAGGCTCATGATCTTGATCCACGGCTTGCCATCCTGATCGACTCCCGTGCGCATTTGGCGCGCCTGCGGATGGAAGATCCGCTCCTGCACGGACCAGTCGCGGGGACCTGCCGGCCCCGAAATCATCGCGTACATGGCGCTGATCACTGCGGACAAATCGCCCAGATCAAGATCGTCCTGCATGCTCATGAAGTCATTCCCCCTGGGCTCATTCGCGGTATTTGCCTGGCAAAACCGATGCTCACGTGCGCGGGTTGAACGCGAACACCTTGGCCATGGACTCGTAGACCTTCTTCTGTTCGTCAGTTTCCGCGGCAGGAGCGTGAACCTCCAGCACCACGATCTGGTCGCCCGTCTCCTTGCCTGGCCAACCACGACCGCGCAAGCGCAACTTGCGCCCGCTGTCGGAACCTGGCGGCACGCGCAATTCCACTTCTCCGGCCAATGTCGGCACCGTCACCGTTGCCCCCAGTGCAGCTTCCCATGGACTTACCGGGAGTACGCAGACGATGTTGCGTCCGTCCAGGCGGAATCGCGGATCATCGTGAAACGCCACTTCGAGCAGCAGGTCACCGGCAGGCCCACCGGCGGCGCCCGGATTGCCTTGACCGTTCAAGCGAATCTGCCGACCCGGTTCGATGCCGGCAGGAATCTTCACTTCGAGCGTCCGCTCTCCCTGGGCCGGGTCGCGCAAGGTGATGCGCTCGCGGCTGCCCGCAAATGCAGACTTGATGTCGATCTGGATGCGCGCCTGCACATCGCTGCCGCGCCGGGGTCCACCGCGTGATCGTGGCCCGGCTCCCCGGCCAAACAAGGACTCGAAGAAGTCGCTGAAATCGGCATCACCGAAACCACCATCACCCGCAGCGCCGCCATGCCTTCCTTGCCAGTTCGGCGGCGGCCTGAACTCGTCACCGGCCCGGTACCCGCCGGCGCGCAGCTGATCGTACTCACGACGCCGCTCCGGATCCTTCAGGGCTTCGTATGCTTCATTGACCGCCTTGATTTTTTCCTCGGCGCCGGACTCCTTGCTGACATCCGGATGGTACTTGCGCGCCAGCTTGCGATAGGCGCGCTTGATCTCCGCATCACTGGCGTCAGGTTTCACTCCGAGTGCGTCGTAGTAATCCTTGAACTGCATGCCCCATCCATCTGAAAAGTAGAAAGGCCCGCAACGATTCTAACCGTCGCGGGCCCGTGGACCGAAACCGGCTTGCGCAGGTCAGGCGTTGATGGAGATCCGGCGCGGAGTCGTTTCCGGCTTCTTGGGAATGGAAATTTCGAGGACGCCGTGCTTGCCCGAAGCACTGATGTGATCGGCATCCGCGCTGTCGGGCAATGCAAAGCGGCGGTAGAAGGAGCCTTGCGAACGTTCCAGGCGCGTGAACTTGCCGTTCTCGAACGATGCCTGGGTACTGCGCTCACCCTTGATGGTCAGGATGCCCTTGTCCATGCTCACCTCGATATCCTTGGGATCCACGCCCGGGATATCGGCAAGAATCACGAAGCGCTTTTCTTCCTCGCCAATGTCCACCCGCGGGGCCCACTGGCTGGTGACCACGTTCGACTGATCGGATTCTTCGGTATTGATGAAACGATCGAAAACCTGGCGCAGGTCGCGCTGCAGGCCGTTGCCGATGTTCCAGCTGGATTGACGTGAAATACTCATTGAAGCGCACCTTTGTCGGATTGCAGCACCACGGCCGCGTTGGTTCCAAGGTAGGGATGGGCGCATTGATTTCAAGATGCTTCCTTCATGCATTCGGGCGATGGCCGTATCATGTCGGTCCCCCAACCTGCCACGGCAAGGAATTTCAATGAGCATCCAGATTGGCGACAAGATTCCGGCGTCCACCCTCAACATCCTCAAGGATGGCGTGCAGGCGGTGAATACCGATGAAGTGTTCAAGGGCCGCAAGGTGGTCCTGTTTTCGGTGCCGGGGGCGTTCACACCAACCTGCTCGGCAAAGCACCTGCCGGGCTATGTGGAGAAGCTCGGGGAATTCAAGGCCAGGGGCATCGATGTCGCGTGCATGGCAGTCAATGACGCATTCGTCATGAGCGCCTGGGGCAAGCAGCAGAACGTGCCCGAGGAATTGCACATGCTCGCCGATGGCAACGGTGCATTTGCCGATGCCATGGGACTCAAGTTCGATGCCAGCGCATTCGGCATGGGCAACCGGGCCAAGCGCTTCGCGCTGTACGCGGAAGATGGCGTGGTCAAGGTTCTGCATGTGGAAGCGCCCGGGGAATTCAAGGTTTCCAGTGCCGAGGCGATGCTCGAAGCGATCAGCTGAAACTCTCTGACCACGGGATGCGCAGGCCGCTGCCCGGGCTTGCGTCGTCAAGCCAGACCCGGATCTGCTCGAATACTTCCGCGCTGTCGAGCAGGTCCAGATGGTTCCTGGCATAGGCGATCATGCAGTCGGACTCTGCCAGCCCGAGATTGCGCTGGGGGTCCGGGTGCCTGCCCAGCGCGCTGGAGACGGGCACCAATCCATCACCGGCCAGCCGCGTTGCCGACAAGCGCAGGTGTTTCGACAAGGTTCCTGCAATTGCACGACAGTGCACACTTTCAGGCAACGGCATGGCCTTGCGCACGCCACGGCGTGAATGGAATCGATCCTGGCCTTGCCAGTCGCTGTCGCACAGGTTGGCATGCCTGAGGTCGGTGATGCCTGCACTGCGCATCTTGCCCAGGCGCGACAAGGCAACCGTATAGGGGCTTCGTCCGAGCACACGGTCGATGCGGTTTCCGGCACGCTCCAATGGCGATCCATCGTGCGGCGTGCCGATGAAGATCATGTCGCGCAGGCTGGCGAGCCAGCGCTGCCCGGTTTCCCGCGCATGTGCGCAGGCACTGCGCGCGAGCAGGCCTCCCATGCTGTAGCCAATGATGGTCAATCGCTCCAGCGGCACCGGCCAGGCATCGACCAATGCTTCCAGCTGCTCGGCAAGCTCGCGGCCATTGCTGGAGATGTGCAGTCCACTGTTGTAGTGGAGGTACAACGTCGAGTAGCCCAGGGCATTGGCAAGGGCCTCGCCGTGATCATGGTCGCGACGACGCCATTGCAGGTCGCTCATGCAAAGGCCGTGCACGAAGACGGCAAGCTTGCCGCTGACGCACGGAATGCACTGTCGAAGGCTCTCGGATTCAAGTTGAAGCGGTACGCCATCGCGCCGTAGCCGCATTGGAATGCTCAGCGAATTGCCGCTCTCGTGCAGGTGATCGCCAACCAATCCATTGAGCGCCGCCACCAGGATCTCGCGCTGCCGGTAAACCTGTCCCGTGCTGCCCTTGGTATTGAGCAGCTGCAACGCGTGATCCATGCCATCGCCGATCTTGCGGGTTGCCCCACGGATGACGCGATACACGAAACCGGCAATCCCCGGCGCAGGTTCGTTGCTGGGCTCGGCGAGCGCACCCGGCAGCCGCGCCACATTGTGATGCAGGTTTTCGAGCAAGTCGGTGGCCGCCAGCGCAGCATCCATCGCCAGGCGGTTGTACGCCCGCAAATCGCTGGCCTTGACTGGAAAGTCCTTGCGCATCGGCAGCAACTGGAAACAAGGCAAATGAACGCAGCCGGCAGCATAGGCAGGCTCTGATCGAGCATGTGCTCTAGGGAAACTCTGAACAAGTACGGAACTCATTCGTCGCGAGCAAGCTCGCTCCCACAAAATCAAGCAATGGTGGGAGCGAGCTTGCTCGCGACAATACTTGATCAGACCTTCCCTAGCCGCGTTGCACGCAACCGGACGCCGCGTCTTGGGTACTACCTCTTCGCAATGAGCGGATTTGCCTTCGGCAACCCTGGCTGCCGATACCCATCCGCACTGTCGCCTGCGCTGCGGTGTCACACCCCAATGCGCAAGGTCGCTGGCCCGTCACCTGTTGGAGGCAATCGAAAATGAAATCCTGGCTCTTCGCCTTCACCGTACTCGCGTTTCTCTGTTGCATGACTCTCCCTGACGATGCCCTTGCAGCCAACCACATCGTCCGCGTCGGTGATACCTCGGGTGGTGATGGCTACGGCACCCCCGGCGAGCCGTTGATGGTTTTCGTTCCCGCCCAGCTCACCATCAACGCAGGTGACACGGTCACCTTCGTGAGCCAAGGCGGCATGGCGCACAACGTTCGCGCGGATGACAATTCCTTCCGCTGCGCCGTCGGCTGCGACAATGATGGCGCCGGCGGAAACGGAACGCCTTCGTCCGCCGAATGGACGTTCACCCGCACCTTCAACACGCCAGGCACCATCAACTATCGCTGCGACGTGCATTTCAGCATGGGCATGACCGGCAGCATCACCGTGGTCGCCGGCTCAAGCTCCATTGGAATGGGAGGATTCACCAGCGGCAACTGGTACGACCCATCACTGAGTGGCATCGGCTTCCAGATCGAGGGCACGACTGCAATTGATGCGGCCAGCGGTCTACCTGTCATGCTGGCGTACTGGTTTGCCTATGCGCCTGCGGGCAATACCCAGAGCTGGATCTATGCCCAAGGCCCGTATGACCCGACATCAAACACGGTGACCTTGCCTGCAGCCATCACCGCCGGGGCGCGCTTTCCTCCCAACTTCGTGCACGACGACATCGCCGTGACCCTGTGGGGCAGCATCACCTTCACCTTTACCGACTGCAACAACGGCACGGCCTCCTGGACGTCCACTGTGCCAGGCTATGGCAGCGGTTCCATTCCCATTACCCGACTCACCCGCATTGCCGGAACGGAGTGTCCCTCGGCCACCCAATAGGTGCGAGCGGGTGCTGAGGCGCGTGCTCACCCATTCATTGGCTGCGAACCAGGCTGGTCAGATCCGTGGTTCGCAGCCGCTCTGCCATCGCACGCATGCTGGACAGATGCGTTGAACTCAAGCCCCTGGCATCGTCGCGCATCTGCGCAAACGTCGAACGCAGCAGGTCGGTGCTGAGTTCACGATTGGCCGCGTAGTAGCGCCTGGCCAGTTGCCCCACCGCATAGGTACTGGCAAAGGCCATGCCCGAGCTGGCCGCCTGGCGACCCACACCGCCAAGAATCGAGCCACCGATGCTTCCCAGCAATCCGCCCAGCAATTTGCGACCCGCCTGTTCAAGCACCTGCGCCGCCAAGCCGACGCCGGCAGTCGCCATGAAATCCTTGATCACCGTGTCCTGGGCATTGAAGCCATAAGACGATCCGATGCGGCGCACCAGCTTCATCTGCAAGGGCACGATCACGAGGGTGGCCAGGGTCTCAGGCAAAAGTTCGAGGGCGCCATTGAGGATGGCCGCATCGAGGATCAGCTTGTCCAGTTCCGCCGCCGACATGTTCGATGCGGGCTGCCCGGGCTTGGCGTCGACAACGGCTCCGCCAATGACCTCGGCCTGCGCGAGCAATGATTTGCTCGCTTGCGCATCCAGCCCCAGATGGCTGCCCAACTCCTGCAGGAAGCAGTTTTCGGCCTCCGATGTCGCGCCGTCCGCATTGCACACGCAAACGGCTACCTGGTAGGCAAGGCTGCGCGATTCTTCCGACTCAAGCCCGGGCAGGAATGTGCCGATGCCGGCAGACTCGAACTTGACCTTCGCGAGAATCTCGTCTTTGTCGCTCGCTGACGGAAACTCGAGTCCCGCAATGGCGCGATCCAGCTGCTCGTGCTCGCGCTCGCTTCTCTCGCCATCGGCGTAGGCGGCCAGCAAGCCGATTCCCAATATCGAGCGTTGTTCCGCAACCTTCATGCATTACTCCTGAGATAGTTGGCTGTCCGGGCGAATCGACTACGCCAGGACGTGGGGCGAAACTTGGCAATTCCAAGCTTCCGCAGCCGACATCATCGATAATGCGCAGAGTCGGCAACAATAACCAGCGCCACTTCCGAGCTGCACGCTTCCTGTTCGAGACCACACGCAATGTCCCTGCCCGCGGAAGTACTGGCCGACAACCCTCCGGATACGCAAGTCCAGGATCCGGCGCGAACTGCGTACCCGATCCTGATCGGCCTGAGCTTCTGCCACCTGCTCAACGACATGATCCAGTCGCTGCTGCCAGCGCTCTACCCATTGCTGAAGACTTCGTTTGCGCTGGATTTCGGCCAGATCGGCCTGATCACCCTGACCTTCCAGGTCACCGCGTCACTGTTGCAACCCATGATCGGCACCCTGACCGACCGTTACCCGAAACCGTTTTCGTTGGCCGTCGGCATGGCCTCGACCCTGTGCGGATTGTTGTTGCTCTCGCGAGCACAGAGTTATCACGCCTTGCTGCTGGCCGCCGCCATGATCGGCAGCGGATCGGCCGTATTCCATCCGGAGTCCTCACGCATCGCGCGGCTCGCCTCCGGTGGACAACACGGACTGGCGCAATCGCTGTTCCAGGTGGGTGGAAACGTGGGGTCGGCCTGCGGCCCCTGCTGGCGGCGTTCATCATCATGCCGCGCGGACAATCGAGCATCGCCTGGTTTGCCGTGGCCGCGCTGATAGCCATCATCCTGCTGACCCGCATTGGAGCCTGGTATCGCCAGCGCATACCCGGGCTGCACCATGCCGCGCGCGCAGTGCGGGCGCAGTTCAGTCTTTCCCGCCGGCACACCATCCTGGCACTGGTGGTGCTCGGCATGCTGGTGTTTTCCAAGTCGTTCTACACCGCCAGCATTTCGAGCTACTACACCTTTTACCTGATGCACAAGTTTGGCCTGGATGCGCAAGCCGCCCAGCTGCATCTGTTTGTTTTCCTCGCGGCAGTGGCCGCCGGCACCCTGATCGGCGGTCCGGTGGGCGATCGCATTGGCCGGCGTTACGTCATCTGGATCTCGATTCTCGGCGTCCTGCCGTTCACCTTGCTGTTGCCGCATGCCAACCTGCTGTGGACAACCGTGCTCACCGTGATCATCGGCGTGGTGCTGGCGTCCGCATTTTCCGCCATCCTCGTTTTTGCCCAGGATCTGGTACCAGGTCGCACCGGCATGATTTCCGGAATGTTCTTCGGCTTTGCTTTCGGCATGGGTGGATTGGGTGCCGCAGTGCTCGGCGAGACAGCCGATCATCTGGGCATCGAGGCGGTGTATCGCATTTGCGCCTGGCTGCCAGCCATCGGCCTGCTGGCCTGGTTCCTGCCGCGCATTCCAGGATCCGCCAGCCAGCGCCAGCGGGCCTGATCACCTTGGTCAGGAATCCAGGGTCTCCTGCAAAAGGCGCTGGATCAAATGCTGTGTGGGAGCCGCCAGGTCGGGGAGGTACTCGAAGCTGGACTCGTCCATGTAGTTGCATTGGGCAAGTTCCAGCTGAACGGCATCGACGCCCTGCCCCGGATTGCCGTAATGGCGCGTGATGTAACCGCCCTTGAATCGACCATCGATTGCAAAACCGAAGTCGGCTTGCGACTCGAGGACACCGACCAGGTTTTCCCTCAGCCTCGCATCGCAACTCTGGCCGCCGCTGGTTCCCAGGTTGAAATCCGGCAAACGGCCTTCAAACAGGAACGGCACCACGCTGCGAATGGAATGTCCTTCCCAGAGCACGCAGCGCCCATGGCGGGCACGGATACGCTCGATTTCCTCCACAAGTGCATTGTGGTAGGGCCGCCAGTAAATGCCGACGCGCTCGGCAATCTCGTCCTCATCCGGCTCCTGCCCGTCCAGGTACACAGGTTTAGCGCTGAACTGCCGGACCGGACACAGGCCGGTGGTGTTCTGCCCCGGATACAGCGAGGTGTCATCCGGCGGGCGATTGAGATCCACCACGTAGCGCGAATGGACGGGCACCAGCATGGATGCACCCATTTCGCGTGCAAATGCATACAGGCGTTCAACATGCCAATCGGTGTCGGGAACACGCCGCGCAGAAGGCGTCATGCGCGCGGCCAGTTCATCCGGCAGCCGCTCACCGTTGTGCGGCAGGCTGACCAGCAAGGGCGAGGTGCCACGATGCAGAGAAAAAATGTTCATCGTCACAGTGTACGCGTACCCTCGACCGGCAAATGTGCGGCGGGGTCAACGGCCGGTCCTGATCCTCGGTTCGAGCTTCAACGCGATGGACTCCACCGATGGTCCAGCAGGCTCGGTGCCACATCCACCGCAACTCGCGCAGCCGCTGCCGCTTCCGCAACTGCCGCTGCTTGCATCGGCGGGCTGCACCCATCGACCCAGCGCATGCGCAATGCGTCCGCGCTGCGGCTGACCCAGCTTCCGGGCCAGCCCGGATTGCAGGCGTCGGCTTGCACCCGGCATCACATGGCGTGCGGCAAAAACCACACTTGCCATGGCAATCAGGGCAAGCACCAGTGTTTGAATGAGGTCGGCGCTCATGAACCGACCACCCGCGCAATCTGGTAAGTGAGCAGGGACGCCACGTAGGCCAGCGCGAACAGATACGCGGCCATGATCCAGACCTGGCGCCAGGAATTGGTTTCGCGGCGCACCGTGGCCAAGGTGGACAGGCACATCGGCGCAAACACATACCAGGCGAGCAAGGACAAGGCCATGGCCAGGGTCCATTGACTGGCCACGATTGCCTGCAGGCCTTCCTCGTGGCCGGACAACGCGTAAACCGTGGCCAGCGAAGACACGGCAACCTCACGCGCGGCAAGCCCTGGCACCAGCGCAATGCAGATCTGCCAGTTGAATCCCAGCGGCGCAAAAACCAGATGCAGCAGATGGCCCAACTGGCCGGCAAAGCTGTAATTGATGGCAGGTTCGGTCGCGCCTGCCGGAGGCGCCGGGAAAGTCGACAGGAACCAGAGGATGATGGTCAACGAAAGGATGATGCCGCCGACGCGCTTGAGGAAGATGTTTGCGCGCTCCCACAGGCCGATGGCGATGTCACGCACATGCGGCACCCGATACGAGGGCAGTTCCATCAGCAGTGCATGTTCGCTCTTGTCCTTGCGCAACAGCTTGATGACCCAGGCGACCGCCAGGGCACTGACGATTCCCGCCACGTACAGCGAGAAAAGCACCACACCCTGCAGGTTGAAGACTCCGGCAACCGTGCGTTGCGGGATGAATGCGGCAATCAGCAAGGCATACACGGGCAGGCGTGCCGAGCAGGTCATCAAGGGCGCGATCAGGATGGTGGTCAGGCGATCACGCGGATCCTGGATGCTGCGCGTGGCCATGATGCCGGGAATGGCGCAGGCAAAACTCGAAAGCAGCGGAATGAAGGATCGACCGGTCAGGCCGGCGCCGAGCATGAGTCGATCAAGCAGGAATGCCGCACGCGGCAGGTAACCGGATTCCTCCAGCGCGAGGATGAACAGGAACAGGATGAGGATCTGCGGCAGGAACACGAGCACGCTGCCAATGCCGGCAAAAATCCCGTCCACCACCAGGCTTTGCAGCATCGGCATCGAGGTCAGTGCACTGCCCACCCAGGTACCCAGGTGGGCAATGCCGATTTCAATGGCCTCCATCAGCGGTTCTGCCCAGGAAAACACGGCCTGGAAGATCAGGAACATGATGGCCGCGAGCAACACCAGGCCGAGTGCCGGATGCAGCACGATGCGATCGATGGCATCGTCGATCTCCGCGGTGCGCCGAGGCATGCTGACTGCTTCGGCGATGAGTTCGCGAACCTGGACGTGCAAGTCCGTGGAATCCTCGGCCACGGCAACAGCCCGCACCTCGCCTTCAAGGCATCGCGTCAGCTCGGCGGCGCCGCCGTGTCGCACGGCAACGGTTTCCACCACCGGGATACCGAGCCGCGCTTGCAGTTTGTCCACGTCGATGCGGATGCCGCGCCGACGCGCGGCGTCGCTCATGTTGAGTGCCAGCACCATGGGCCTGCCGAGCTTGCGTACCTCGAGCACGAAGCGCAGGTGCAGGCGCAGGTTGGTTGCATCGGCGACGCAGACAATGAGATCCGGCACGGATTCGCCGGGAAATTCACCCAGGCAAACCTTGCGCGTGATGATTTCATCCGGGCTGGCGGCATCGAGGCTGTAGGCACCAGGCAGATCGAGCAGCAGGTAATTGCGACCCGACGGCGTGGAAAAGCGGCCTTCCTTGCGTTCAACGGTGACGCCCGCGTAGTTGGCGACCTTTTGCCGACCACCCGTGAGCTGGTTGAACAGCGCGGTCTTGCCGCAATTGGGGCTGCCGACCAGGGCCAGGCGCATGGGCAGCGCAGCTTCGCTCATGCCGGCTCTCCGATGATGATGCGCGCAGCCTCGTTGCGACGCAGGGCAAAGCGCGTGTAACCGACCTGCACCAACAGTGGATCAGCACCGATCGGACCGCGCCCCACCAGGCGCACCGGTTCGCCGCTGACGAAGCCGAAATCGCGCAAGCGTCGGGAAATCGGGTCCTTTTCGGTGAGATCCTCGACTTCCTGGACTACGGCACTCAAACCCTGGACAAGCTCGGACAGGCGCATCGGCGTTCATTACAAATAAGAATGGTTCGCATTATACGCGCAACCCCAGGCAACAGCGACTTTCCCGCCGCGCTGCAGCGGCCATGCCTGACCGCCTATGATCGCAGTCCTTCCATGGGATGACCGGCATGACCGACGCATTGCACATCACCTCCAGCAAGGGCATCTGCGAGATCCGCCTGAATCGGCCCTCCGTGCACAACGCATTCGACGATGGCCTGATCGCCGAACTGACCAAGGCACTGGAGTCCGCCAACCGTGACGCGTCGGTATGGGGCGTGGTGCTCAGTGGCGAGGGCAGCACGTTTTCCGCCGGTGCCGATCTCAACTGGATGCGCGCCATGGCATCGGCCAGCGAGGAGGAAAACCGCCAGGATTCACTGCGTCTTGCCTATCTGATGCGCACCTTGAACTTCCTGTCCAAACCCACCCTGGCCCGGGTCAACGGCTCGGCCTACGGCGGCGGCGTCGGCCTGGTTGCCTGCTGCGACATTGCCATCGGCGTGGAAAGTGCCAAATTTTCCTTGAGCGAGGCCAAGCTCGGCTTGGTGCCCGCGGTGATCTCGCCCTATGTGATTGCCGCCATAGGCCTGCGCCAGGCACGCCGCCTGTTTGTCAGCGCGGAAATCTTCGATGCGCGCGAAGCGATGCGCATCGGCCTTCTGCATCATTGCGTGGATGCCGGCGCTCTGGATGAGGCCGTCGATCGCAACCTGCATTTCCTGCGCAAGTGCGGCCCGCGCGCCCAGGCCGAGGCCAAGCAGTTGGCCATGCGCGTATGTGGCATCGACGCGGAAAGCGCGGCCTTGCAGGATGCACGCAATGCCGACCTGATTGCCCGCCTGCGCGTGTCGGACGAAGGCCAGGAAGGGCTTGACGGCATTCCTCGACAAGCGCCCGCCACGCTGGATTTCGCCAGGATGAGATGATGGCCCGTCGGCCAGCTCACATCATGCACCGCACGTTCGCGCGCAACCTGCATCAACGAAGGAACCGCCACCGATGTTCAAGACCATCCTGATTGCCAATCGCGGAGAAATTGCCTGCCGCATCATGCGCACGTGTCGGCGCCTTGGCATCAGGACCGTGGCGGTGTATTCCGAAGCCGATGCCACTGCCCAGCATGTGCGCCAGGCAGACATGGCCTTCGCCATCGGCGGTCCGGCTCCGGCAGATTCCTACCTGCGCCAGCAGGCCATTCTCGATGCCGCCAGACAATCGGGGGCGGAAGCGATCCATCCCGGCTATGGCTTTCTTTCCGAAAACGCGGACTTCGCCGATGCCGTCAGCGCGGCCGGCCTCACGTTCATCGGGCCGGGCGGGGATTCGATGCGGCGCATGGGTTCCAAGGCCGGCGCCAAGGACCTGATGGCCAGCCACGGTGTTCCGGTGGTTCCCGGCTACACCGGGGAATCACAGGATCCCAGCCTGCTGGCGCGTGAGGCAGAGCGCATCGGCTTCCCCTTGATGATCAAAGCCGCGCACGGCGGTGGCGGCAAGGGCATGCGCATCGTTCACCAGGCCGACGAATTCGCCGCCAACCTCGAATCCTGCCAGCGCGAGGCGAAAAACGCGTTCGGACGTGACCGCGTGCTGCTGGAACGCTACGTGCGCAAGCCAAGGCACATCGAGTTCCAGATCTTCGGTGACCGTCACGGCAACGCGATCCACCTCAATGAACGCGAATGCTCGGCGCAACGGCGTTACCAGAAGGTGATCGAGGAAACGCCCTCGCCCTTCCTCGACCACGACTTGCGCAAGCGCATGGGCGAAGCTGCGGTGGCCGCGGCGCGCGCTCGACTACGTCAACGCAGGCACCGTCGAGTTCATCGTCGGCGAGTCGGGTGATTTCTATTTCATGGAAATCAACACGCGCCTGCAGGTCGAGCATCCGGTCACCGAGATGGTGCTGGGCCTTGATCTCGTCGAACTGCAACTGCGCGTTGCGGCCGGCGAGGCCCTGCCGGATACCCTGCTTGGCCAGCAACCGCTGGCAGCCCATGGCCACGCCGTGGAAGTGCGCCTGTACGCGGAAGACCCGGACCAGGGCTTCCTGCCCGGCTCCGGTAGCCTGCAAACCCTCACGCTGCCCGCGCCTTCGCGCAACCTGCGCATTGATTCGGGCGTGATCGAAGGCGATCTGGTCACCGTGTTCTACGACCCGATGATTGCCAAGCTGATTGCCTGGGACAGTGATCGCAACCTCGCCCTTGAGCGCATGCGCGAAGCCCTCGCCAACGTGCAGGTGCGCGGACCGAAATCCAACGTGGCATTTCTCGAACGCCTGTTGCGCCACCCTGTCGTCGTTGCCGGCAGCATCGATACCGGCTATCTCGACCGGCATCTGGATGAATTCATCGGCGCCGGCGAATCCGATGTCGATGCCCTGTTGATTGCCGCATGCGTGGCCTGCCTGCTGCACGAGGAAGCGGGTGCAAGTGAATCTGCGCAGGGCCACGTCGATCCCCATTCGCCCTGGAATCGCACCGACGGCTGGCGCCTCGGACATCCCGGCAAGCGCATTGTCGCCCTGCTCGATGCAGGCCAGCGCATCGAAATTGCGGCACACGGTTCCGCTGGTGCATACCTGCTGACCCGCGACGCGCATGCGATCCGGATCGACAATGCCCTCATTGCCGATCGCTTCCTGAGCGTGTGCAGGGATGGCGTGGTGGCGCGCTACAAGGCCTTCATCGATGGCGACCGCATCACGATCCACGATGGCACGCTGCGACGCAGCTTCGAGAAGGCGCCGGCATTCGCATTCGTGGAATCCAGCGCCAGCAACAGCGACCGCGTGCTGGCACCGATGCCTGGCCGCGTGGTGCTGGTCAAGGCGTGCGCAGGCGACGAGATTGCCGAGGGCGATGAATTGCTGATCATGGAGGCCATGAAGATGGAACTGACCTTGCGCTCGCCGCGCGCCGGCCGCATAGATGCAATCCAGGCCAGCGCCGGAGATTTTGTCGAAGCCGACGCGGTACTGGTACGTCTGGAGGCCTTGTCATGAAATCCATGATGCTGGTTGCACTCAGCCTGCTTGCCCTCGCCGCTTGCACGGAAACCCGTTTCCAATCGCCACCGGGCACCCAGATTGAATCCTGCGACCCGGACTGGAAAGGCTTGTGGGTATCGGAAGCCGATTCTTCGGCCAGTGAACCGGATGAACTGGCCTTCCTGGTCGACCAGGATTGCCGCTTCCTTTCCTCGAACGCCCGGAGAAGGACGCGCCACCCAAGCAGATCCATATCCCGATCAATTTCGTGCACGACCGCGGCAAGCATTATCTGGTCATTGCCGACAACCAGCTGGCAGGCCTGGTTGATCTCGACCCCGTGCATGGCATCACCCCGCCGCCGGAAAAATCGTTTTTCCTGGCGCGCTATCAACGCAGCGGCGATCGCCTGCGCATATTCCAGGTCGACAGCCGGAAAGCGGCGCGACTGGTCATCGACAAGGCACTTGAAGGGACCGTCGACAGCTCCGCAAACGAGTTGCACGTCTACATCAAGGGCAGTCCGCAGGAAGTGCTTGAAATGCTGCGCAAGCAGGACCTGTTCGAGGACAAGTCGGACACGGTGGTCAAACGCAGCACGCTGGATCTCGATGAATACGAGCGCCAGCGGCGCGCTCGGCGCACGGGGAATCCATCGTGAGCGATTCGGCAGACCGCGTGCGCATCGTCGAGGTGGGCCCTCGAGATGGATTGCAGAATGAAAAGACCATCATTCCGGCAGCCACCAAGATCGAGCTGATCAATCGCCTGTCCGCCACCGGACTGCGCAGCATCGAAGCCACCAGCTTCGTCAGTCCGAAGTGGGTTCCCCAGCTTGCCGATGCCGCCGAGGTGTTTGCTGCAATCGACAAGAACCCGCGGGTCAGTTACCCGGTGCTGGTGCCCAACTTGCAGGGTTACCAGCGCGCGCGCGAGGTCGGCGCCGCCGAGGTGGCTGTGTTCACGGCAGCTTCCGAGGCGTTCAGTCGCAAGAACATCAACGCCTCGATCGACGAGTCCATCGAACGCTTCAAGCCCGTTCTGGACCAGGCCAAGGCAGACGGCGTGCGTGTGCGCGGCTATGTCTCGACCGTACTTGGCTGTCCGTACCAGGGTGATGTGCCGGTGACCGACGTGGTGCGCGTTGCCCGGCAGATGCACGATCTGGGCTGCTACGAGATTTCCCTGGGCGACACCATCGGCATCGGCACTCCGCTGAAGGCGCGCGCGATGTTGCGCGCCGTAGCCAGCGAAGTGCCGATGCAGGCACTCGCCGTGCATTTCCATGACACGCGCGGCCAGGCCTTGGCCAATGTGCTGAACTGCCTCGAAGAGGGAGTTCGCGTGGTTGACAGCGCAGTTTCCGGCGTTGGCGGCTGCCCCTACGCCAAGGGAGCGACCGGCAACGTGGCCAGCGAGGATGTGGTCTACATGCTCGAAGGCATGGGCATGGCGACCGGCATCGACCTGCCCGCATTGATTGAAACCGGCCTCTGGCTTTCCGCCCGACTCCAGCGCGAAACCTCAAGCAAGGTCGCGCGAGCGAGCCAGTAGGGCCGCTGCACGGACGCCACCATGACAAGCGGGAACATTTGCGCGATGCTATCGACTGAACGTCACAGCGCACGATCATTCGGATTGCCCAGGGGTCGATTGTTGATGCATCTTGCAGGCATGTACCCACGGCGCCAGCGGGCAACCCGCTGAACGCGTACACCTGCGCGCAGGGAGAATCGGAGCCGCCAGCACATGGACGTACGCAAGAATCCCCCGGACCCACGTCGAACAGACATCCTCAATGAGGCGGAACTACCGCAGGATGTCTGGACGCAACTCGCCCAGGCGGTTGAGCAGACTGGCATCGACCCGGTACTGCGCCTGCTCGTCAGCGAAGCACAAAGCCAGCATGACGCGCTGCGCGGAGTCACTGCGGCAATTGCCACCCGCTACCGCGCTTTGATCGATGCGGTTCCCGATGCCATCACCATCCATGATGCGGATGGGCGCCTGCGTGATGCCAATGAAGCGGCGTGCCGCTTGTATCGACGCGAACGTGCCGAATTGCTGTTGTGCTCCATCCACGACCTCAACCCCGACCTCGATCCCGATTTCATCAGCTTGCTCAATGCCGCCTTTGATCGCGGCGACACGCTGCGTTTTGAATCCACCCTGGCGCATGGCAGCGCGGGCTCGGCAACCCTTGAACTGCATGCCCACTGCTATCTCGACAGCGGCCAACGGCGCGTGCTGGTCGTGACCCGCGACCTCGGGCCTCGCCAGCAGGCACTGGAATTGCTGCGAAGCTCCGAGAGCAGCCTGCGTCAGGTGCTACGCGATGTGGATGTTGGCGTCATCACCCGCGCCCGCGACGGCAGCGTGATCTCCGCCAATCCGGCGACCTGCCGAATCCTGCAGATCAGCGAAGCCGAGCTGATCAGCCTGGGTACCGAACGGGTGGACCAATGGCAGTTCATCGATGCCAACGGCGTTTCCATGCAGCGAACCCAGCAACCCTGGTTTCGCGCATTCGAAACCGGCAAGCCGGTGGAGAGCGTGATCTGCGGCATCCGCCCACCACGTGCCCGCGAAACCTTGTGGATCCAGACATCGGCAACGCCGCGCTTTGGCAGCTCCGGCGAAGTCGAAGCGGTGATATCGATCTTCAGCGATGTCAGTCGCATGTACCGTGATGTCAGCCTGTTCGAACACGCGCAAACCAGTGTCAACGTCGGAGCCTGGCGCATCGAATCGCGCAATGACCATGTTATCTGGTCTGCACAGATGTATGTGATCTTCGACCTTCCGCCGGCCAGCCCGGTGACCCTGAATCGCATGCTCGGGCATGTCCTCGACTCCGATCGCGACCACTTGCGTTTGGCACTGGCAAGCGTCAGCCGGGAAAATCCCCAGGAACTGGTCGTGCGCATCGAATCGGCGATCGGAAGGCAACGCACGCTGAGGATCCGCATGCGCGCATTGCACCGGGATGATCGATCCCACACCATCGTGGGCAGCGTGCAGGACATTACCGGAGAAGCCGCTGTCGCGCGCGCGCCTGCAGCCGAATGACCACGCGCCACCCATTGCCAAGACGGAAGCCCAGACGTGCCAGCCAAGACTGCTCCAGAACGTACCCGCGGCCCGATCATTGCCTGCGGTGAATTGCCTTTGAATCCGGGCACCCCTGCCCTGCTGGCCCGGTTGGCTGGCCTGGTTGGTGACTCTCCACGCATCGTGCTGGTCATCGCACCCGAACAGGCCAGCGACGAGGAACTTGAGCTCGAAGCGATGCTGGTTCGCGCCGGCTATCCAGCCATGAGTCGCCATGTGCTGGCCAACCGGGCCAGCGCGGAGCATCGCCACCTGCTCGACCAGATCGAACAGGCCGACCTGGTCATCCTCAGCGCGGATAGCCCGCTCAAGCTCAGCTCATTGATCGGCGGCAGCTCACTTGCCCGCCTGCTGCGCCGACGCAATGCCGACGGACTGGCCGTGTGCGGAATTGCCGCTGGAGCCGCAGTCCTGTGCGAGCACATGCTGGCATCCGGCAGCCAGGGAGCCACACCACGGGTCGGCGGTGCCTCGCTTGCGCCGGGGCTTGGCCTCACCAACCGGGTGGTCATCGACCAGGGCGGTCATGCCAGTGATCGGCTCGGCCGCCTGCTTGCCGCACTCGCCCTCAATCCTTTTGCACTGGGCCTCGGCATCGATGCCCTGACGGCGGCCGTGATCGGCAGCGACAACGCGATCGACGTGATCGGTTCGGGTGGCGTCACCCTGATCGATCCCAGCGAGATGGCCGATTCCAATGCCGCAGAACTGGAACCCGGCGCACCCATCCGCATCACCAACATGCGCCTGCACGCGCTGACCAGCGGCGCCCGCTACGATCTCGACTTCCGTCGCGCCATCGACTGACGCTGG
The DNA here is from genome assembly GCA_016712865.1 of Dokdonella sp. GTDB lineage: Bacteria > Pseudomonadota > Gammaproteobacteria > Xanthomonadales > Rhodanobacteraceae > Dokdonella. The sequence continues at coordinate 1,082,983 of JADJQH010000008.1, read as the reverse complement.
CGTCTGGCGCGGAAGAATTCACGCAGCAGCGTCGCGCTCGCATTGGCGAGCAAACCGCGCTCCACATCGATTCGATGATTGTGCCGTTCCGACACCAGGGTGTCGAACACGCTACCGGCAGCGCCCGTCTTCGGATCATCGGCAGCAAACACGACGCGCGCAACGCGTGCATGCACCAGCGCCATTGCACACATGGCACAAGGCTCCAGCGTTGCGTACAAGGTGGCGCCCGGAAAACGGTAGTTGACCAGGCGCGCACCGGCATCGCGCAAGGCCAGTATCTCCGCATGCGCGCTGGGGTCGTTCAACACGATGTTGCGATTCCAGCCCTCGCCGATAACTTTGCCGTCCATCACCAACACGGCCCCAACCGGCACCTCGCCCTCTCCTTGCGCGCGATGCGCAAGCTCGAGTGCATGCCGCATCCAACGATGGTCATCCAATGCACCGCTCATGGCGAGCTCGCCCAGCAACTCCGTTCGTGGTGAGCCCGTCGAACCACCCGTTCGTGGTGAGCCTGTCGAACCACCCGTTTGTGGTGAGCCTACCGAACCACCAAGCAACTCCGTTCGTGGTGAGCCCGTCGAACGACACAACTCCGTTCGCGGTGAGCCTGTCGAACGACCCGTTCGCGGTGAGCCCGTCGAACCACCAGCCAACTCCGTTCGTGGTGAGCCTGTCGAACCACCTGTTTGTGGTGAGCTCCCCAATAATTCCGTTCGTGGTGAGCCTGTCGAACCATGAACGGATTCGCCTGCTCCCTTCGCCCGTGCCAGAAGTCGCAGCGCATCCCAGTCCTGGGCAATCAGGGCTTCCTTCTTCGCCCTGTTCCAACGCTTGACCTGGACTTCCGCAGCCAGCCCCTCTTCACGCGAGCCGAACTCCTGCACATGAACCAGCAGCAATGGCCTTCGATCATGGGTGTAGCAATCCGGGATCGATCCCGAATGGTGCTCATGGACACGACGATCCAGATCATCGCTGTGTCCCGTGTAGTAGGAACCGTCCGCGCAGCGAAGCATGTAGAGGTAGAAAGCCATGTCACATGGTAACCCTCTCACCGTCCATGGTTCGACAGGCATATCGAACCAGTTGCGCACGGTCAGCTCCCCGGCAAATCCGTTCATGGTTCGACAAGCTCACCACGAACGGAATTTTTGGGGAGCTCACCACGAACGGTGCTGTTGGGGAGCTCACCACGAACGGTGCTGTTGGGGAGCTCACCACGAACGGTGGGATAAGGTGCTGCTCATGGTTCGACAGACTCACCACGAACGGAGTTGCTGGGGAGCTCGCCACGAGCGGAAACCCCTTTCCAGCGTTGCGCCGACCTTTTTTCAGCGCCCACGCTGGGCAAGGTCGAAATCTGATCACCACGACAATCAACGCAGCGTGTGCCTACAACTGCGACTCGATCGGCAGCCAACCGAGCACAACCACCAGCAGCCTGCGCATCAGGCTGGCATCCGGCTCCGTGCCGAAGACCAGCGGCGGAGCTTCTGACCAATCCAGCCAGCGCAAGCGACCCTCGCCATCGAGGTACACCCAATAGCTGAGATCCGGCCGGGCCAGGCGCAGATATTCGTTGCGCAGTTCACGCGCCAGCTCGGCATCCTCGAACACCACGCCCATCTCGGTGTTGAGGTCAACCGAGCGCGGATCAAGGTTGAACGAACCGACGAATCCTCGCGCATCATCCACAACGAACGCCTTGGTGTGCAGGCTGGCGCCGCTGCTGCCGAAGACACCGGATGAATCAACCTGGGTGCGCGCCTTCATCTCGTGCAGGCTCACGCCATCAAGCAGCAGTCGCTCACGATAGCGGGCATATCCGCTGTGCACGGCAGGAACATCGTTCGCCGCCAGCGAGTTGGTCACCACGCCGACGCTCACCCCGCGTGCCACGAGGCCCTTGAGTCCGTTGCTGCCTTCCTCACCCGGCACGAAATACGGCGAAATCAGCAGGGCCTTTTGCCGCGCGCCCTTGAGCATGGCCGTCAGGGGTTCGACCAGCCAGCCGCTGCGGTCGTCGCTTTTCCATTTCAGCGGTGGATCGGAAACGATCTGCACCGACTCGATCCAATGCGGAGCCAGTTCGCGCGCCAAGTAGGCCCGCATGCCTTGCGACTGGCCGAGTCGTTCGAGATAGGGCTGCGCATCGATGCCGGCCGCCTCCGACTCCAATTGCGCGGCCAGTTCGCGCATCCGCTCCGGCTTCTTCCTGGCCAGTGCGGCAACCGGCACCGCAGCCGTGCTGTTCCAGTAGTCATCGAAGATGGTGCTGGCCTGCTTGACCGCCGGCCCGAACAGCAACAGGTCCAGATCGCGGAAATTGACCTCGGGATTGGCACTGAAGTATTCCTCGCCGATGTTGCGCCCACCCACCACGGCAACCCTGCCGTCGGCGATCCAGGCCTTGTTGTGCATGCGGTGGTTGACGCTGAACACGCGCTGCACCATCTCGAACAGTCGCCCGATGCCTTCACGGTTGCGGAACGGGTTGTACAGGCGCAATTCGATGTTCGGGTGGGCGTCGAGCGTCATCAGCTTCGGATCGAGTCCCTCGGCATTCATGTCGTCGAGCAACAGCCGCACGCGCACGCCGCGCTCGGCGGCACGGTAGACCTCGCGCGCAAGCAGGTGCCCGGTCAAATCGTCATGCCAGATGTAGTACTGCAGGTCGAGGCTGCGGCCCGCGCGGCGCGCCGATACGGCTCGCGAGGAAAAACCATCCAGGCCATCGGACAGCATCAGCACGCCCGTCTTGCCTGGATTGGCAGCCAGCATGGGCGCGAGTTCGCGGTCGATTTCAGTCTGGCCGTCCTCAAGCGCCAGCGCATGCCCGGGCGCACCCGTCGCGCGCGGCGTGAGGCGATCGGCGAGCAAGACGCCACTGATCACGAGCACCAGCACGACCAGCAGGCCGATGCCGATCAGGCGAAGCAAGCGCCAGAATGCCTTCCTCATGTGCCCTCGGAGTCAACGCGGCCGTTTCACGCGGGCAACGTCGCAGACCTTGGCAGTCTGCGTCAACCGGTCACCTGCTCGCCTGTTTCGAACCCGGCGTACGCTCAACCCCGCAAGACATGGTATTGCGTTGCACGGTTCTTCCCTGAGCCGAGGAGATTCGCATGTTCCGCATCATGCCTGTTGCCTTCGTGGTTGCCGCGTGCGCCCTGCACATGGCTTCCGCCCAAGCCGAAAAAATCGGGATACATCTGGAATCAGCAGCGAAGAAGGGCATGACCTGGGGCGTGCAGCCGCGCCATGCGGCGGATCGTGGCGATGTCACCCTTGTCAGCTGCCACGGTCAACCAAAGATCGAAGGACAAAGCTGCAACGCGTATGCAGGTGATACCGCGTGTTCGCTGGAGCGGCCAGTGCTTTGCCTGAATGTGGACGGCAGGCCCCGCCCCGATGCCGCTGCGGGATCAGCCTCGAAAGTTCCAGCGGGCAACGATTTCTATTCCGGCTGGGCAGGAGGCCGGATTGCCTTGACCCATGCCGTGCGCGGAGACCAGTTTGCGAGCCAGGACGAAGCCAACGCCTGGTGCGCCTCGAATTTCGGCGAGGGTTGGCGCATGGCCGAGCACCACGATGGCTGGACTCGCGACGGATCGAAGGGTGGCTGGGGATTCATGGCCCAAGGCCGCATCCCCAGCGGATCACGCTTCTGGGTCGCCATCAACGATCAACCGGCAAACTGTTGGGATTGATCCGAAGGCGAAGCCTTCCTCTTCACTGCCGCGGTCAGCCCGCTACTCCCACTCAATCGTCGCCGGTGGCTTGCCGGAGATGTCGTAGACCACGCGCGAGACGCCGCGCAGTTCGTTAATGATGCGGTTGGAGACCCTGCCCAGAAACTCATACGGCAGGTGCGCCCAGTGCGCGGTCATGAAGTCGATGGTTTCCACGGCGCGCAGGGCGATTACCCATTCGTAGGCGCGGGCGTCGCCGACCACGCCGACCGATTTGACCGGCAGGAACACGGCAAAGGCCTGGCTGGTCTTGTCGTACAGGTCAGCCTTGCGCAGTTCATCGATGAAGATGGCGTCGGCGCGGGCGAGCAGATCGGCATACTCGGGTTTCACCTCGCCGAGGATGCGCACGCCGAGACCCGGCCCCGGAAACGGATGGCGATAGACCATGGTGCGCGGCAGGCCGAGCTCGACACCCAGGCGGCGTACTTCGTCCTTGAACAGCTCGCGCAGCGGTTCGACCAAGCCGAGTTTCATGTCCTCGGGCAGGCCACCGACATTGTGATGGCTCTTGATCACATGCGCCTTGCCGGTCTTGCTGCCGGCCGACTCGATCACGTCCGGGTAGATGGTGCCCTGCGCCAGCCACTTGGCATTGGCCAGCTTGGCGGATTCCTCATCGAAGATCTCGATGAACAGGTTGCCGATGATCTTGCGCTTGGCTTCCGGATCGTTGACGCCCTTGAGCCTGGCAAAATAGCGATCCGCGGCGTTGACGCGAACCACTTTCACGCCCATGTGTTCGCCGAACATGGCCATCACCTGGTCGCCTTCCTGCCAGCGCAGCAGCCCGGTATCGACAAACACGCAGGTGAGCTGCTTGCCGATGGCCTTGTGCAGGAGCGCGGCGACGACGGATGAATCCACGCCACCGGATAGGCCGAGGATCACCTCGTCGTTGCCGACCTGCTCGCGCACGCGGGCGATCTGGTCTTCGATGATGTTGGCTGCCGTCCACAGGGTTGCGCAGCCGCAGATGTCCACGACAAAGCGGCGCAACAGCGCCTGCCCCTGCATGGTGTGGGTGACTTCCGGATGAAACTGCACGCCGTACCAGCGCTTGTCCTCGTTGGCCATGGCCGCGACCGGAATGCGATCGGTGCAGGCGGTGACCACGAACCCGGGCGGCGCGGTTGCGACATGATCGCCATGGCTCATCCACACGTTGAGGCGCGGTGCCTTGCCCGGATGATCGTTCAGGCCACCCAGCAGGCGGTCGCTGGCGACGACTTCCACTTCGGCGTGACCAAACTCGCGCGCATCCGCCGCTTCGGTGGAGCCACCCAATTGCGCCGCCAGGGTCTGCATCCCATAACAGATACCGAGGATCGGCAATCCCGCATCGAACACCTGCTGCGGCGCACGCGGTGCGTCCTGCAGCGTGGTGGATTCCGGCCCGCCGGAAAGGATGATGCCGCGGGCGCCGAAGGCGGCAATCTCGGCCGGGTCGTGGTCCCAGGCCCAGATCTCGCAATACACGCCAAGCTCACGCACTCGCCGCGCAATCAGCTGGGTGTACTGCGCGCCGAAATCGAGGATCAGGATTTTGTCGCTGTGGAGCCGGGATCCGGGATTCAGGATTGGGGATTGGTCAGAGCCACACGCATCACGCTCGTCTACAGCACCGTGCATTGCACTCACCTCTTGCAAAACGACCGCGACAATTCCGGCCTACTTCCGATTCCCTTTTCCCCATTCCCGCTTTTTTACCGCGACAATGAACTCTCTCTCCCGCTGGAAGGAGAGGGTGGTGCAACACGCAAGCGCAAGGCTCCGAACGTTCCTTGGCTCCACCCTCACCCGCGCCCTTGGCGCGACCTCTCCCGCAAGCGGGAGAGGTGAAAAGCACCTATTCTCGATTCCCCATTCCCCGCTCCCGGCCTTCAATCAACTCAAGCGGTAGTTCGGTGCTTCCTTGACGATCTGCACATCATGTGGGTGGGCTTCGCGTACGCCGGCGCTGGTGACGCGCACGAATTGGGGGCGGGTGCGCATGTCATCGATGGTGGCGCAGCCGCAGTAGCCCATGGATGCGCGCAGGCCACCGACCAGTTGCTGGATGACATTGCGTAGCGGGCCGCGATACGGAATACGGCCCTCGATGCCTTCCGGCACCAGTTTTTCCGGGTCCGAAGCATCCTGGAAGTAGCGGTCGCTGGAGCCTTGTTCCATTGCACCGATCGAACCCATGCCGCGATAGCTCTTGTAGGTGCGTCCCTGGAACAGTTCAACCTCGCCCGGGCTTTCCTCGGTACCGGCAAACATGCTGCCCAACATCACCGTGGAGGCGCCGGCGACGATGGCCTTGGCCACGTCACCCGAATAACGGATGCCGCCATCCGCGATCAGCGGAATGTCGCCCTTGAGCGCGTTGGCAACCAGGTCGATCGCCGTGATCTGCGGCACGCCAACGCCGGTGACGATGCGCGTGGTGCAGATGGATCCTGGACCGACGCCGACCTTGACCGCATCAGCACCCGCATCGCGCAGGGCAAGCGCGGCTTCCGCGGTGACAATGTTGCCGCCGATCACCTCGGTATTCGGAAAATTCTTCTTCACCCAGGCCACGCGGTCGATCACCGATTGGGCGTGACCATGTGCGGTATCGACGATCAACACATCGACGCCCGCCTCGACCAAGGCAGACACCCGACGTTCGGTGTCACCTCCCACGCCGACGGCCGCGCCGACGCGCAGGCGCTCGACGGAATCCTTGGCCGCATGCGGATTGTCGCGCGCCTTCTGGATGTCCTTGACCGTGATCAGGCCGCGCAACTGGAAGGCATCGTTGACCACCAGCACCTTCTCGATGCGGTGCTTGTGCAGCAGGGCCAGCACCTCGTCTTCGCTGGCGCCTTCCTTGACCGTGACCAGGCGCTCCTTGCGCGTCATGATGTTCTTGACCGGGTCATCGTGCTTCTTCTCGAAGCGCATGTCGCGGCTGGTGACGATGCCGACCAATTCTTCGCCGCTGACCACCGGCACGCCGGAAATGCCGTGCTCGCGGGTGATGCGCATGACATCGCGGATGCTGGTGTCCGGGCGCACGGTGAGTGGATCGCGGATCACGCCGGCCTCGAACTTCTTGACCAGGCGTACTTCGGCGGCCTGCTGGTCCGGCGTCATGTTCTTGTGGATGATGCCGATGCCGCCGCATTGGGCCATGACAATGGCCAGGCGCGCCTCGGTCACCGTATCCATCGCAGCGGACAGAATCGGCACATTCAGGCGCAGGTTGCGGGTCAGGCGTGTGGAGGTGTCCACATCGCGCGGCAGGACATTGGAGTGACCGGGTACGAGATAGACGTCGTCGAACGTCAGGGCTTCGGCAAGTAGTCGCATGGGCGCAGGGTGTCCGAGCAAGTCGGCTATTCTAGCGTTTTCCCCCCTGCCGCTGCCAATGCACCCACCCTCGCCGACCACTCCGAGCCGCCAATCGGGTCGAAAATCCGGCCTGCTCCAACGGTTTGCAACCGGCGCGCTGATTGTCGTGCTGCTCGGACTGATCGGCGCGCGGGCCTACTGGGTGGAAGTCAACGTCGGCGGCTACACCGGATGCCATGGCTGTTTCATCGTGCCCAGCCTTGGAGCGGACCTCTGGTTGCTGGGCTGCGCGCTGGGCTTGCTTGCGATTGGGTGCCTCTCGCGCTGGGGCTGGCTGCGCGTGCTGGCGCGCAGCGTGGTGCTGATGCTGGCCGTGGCGATGGCCCTGGACCTGTTGTTGCTCCAGTTGTTCAGCCAGCGCTTGCATATCGGCGACTTGTTCCATTTTGGTGGCCAGATGGGTGCCAACTGGAGCGTACTCAGGTCCAGCCTGCAATCGACGCCTGGATTCATCACCGCAATCGCCGCGCTCGGCACGCTTTCGCTGTTGCTCAATGCCTGCCGTGCGGGCGGCCTCGATGCCCGCGTCGGCAAGTGGCTAATCGTGCTGGCGGTGCCGAGCCTGGCGCTCGCCTGGGGCGCGCAAGCCTTGCGTCCAGTCCAGTATGTACACGCCAGCCTTGTTGAGAACGTGGTGTCGGTAAACCTGGCCCAGGGCAGCACGCGCGAATTCAGCACCACCCACATCGACCGACAACGCGGGTTGCTGGCGCGTACGCCGCGGATTTGCCAAGCCAACCCGCAAGCGAACCGTCCAAACGTGATCATCCTGCTCGCCGAATCGCTGTCGTCGTGGCACAGCAAGCTGCTCGGCAGCGCCAACGACTGGACTCCACGGCTGGATGCCATCGCACGCGACAATCACTATTTCACCCACTTTTACGCCAACGGCTTCACCACCAGCGGCGCCGAAATCGCCATCGGCAGCGGCCAGCTGCCGATCAATCCGCCCGCGGCTTTCGAATACAGCTTCAAGCACTTTGCCGGGATCGAGCCCTCACTTGCCTCGCTGGCCCATGCAGCCGGTTTCCAAGCCCTGTTTTTCACCCCGGGTGATACCTCGTTTCTCGGAATCGGAGACTGGCTGAAGGGAATCGGCTTTGACGAGGTGCACGGCAGTCGCGACGACTACTATTCCGCCATGCAACGCTTTCAGTTCAACGCCGTGGAAGATCGCGTGTTTTACCGGCGTTTCATCGACTGGTACGACACGCGCACCGGCAACCAGCCGTTTGTCGCCGTACTGCTCAGCGTCAGCAGCCATCCACCCTTCATCAATCCAGAAACCGGCAAGGTCGATCCGCAGGGAGCATTTCGCTACGTCGATGCCCAGATCGGGGCGTTCCACGATGCTCTCGAAGCGCGAGGGTTCATGGACAATGGCATCGTGGTGGTGATGGGTGACCATCGCACCATGACTCCGCTCAGCGCCGACGAATTCCAGCGCTACGGTGACCGTGCGTTTGCCCGCGTTCCGATGATCGTGGCCGGCAAGGTGGAGATGCCAGCGGTGATCGATGACGCGTTCCAGCAAACCGATGTGCTGCCATCGCTGGCCTGGCAGATCGGCGTCGATTTTTGCCGACTACCCTACACCGGCAGCTTTCTCAGGCCCGACCCCAAGCCGCCGTCCATCGTGGTCCACGCCCGCGGCGATGACCGCAATCGCGTCGACATTTACCAAGGCCCGCTCGGCACCTTCGGCTACCACCTCAAGGGCGATGACAGCAACTGGGTGGGCGGACAACCGCAAAACGCCGCCGCCATTGCCGCCTGGATCGATGTCCAGCGCGCCGATGCGCAAGTGCGCGGGCAGAAGCGCTGATCAGTCGAAAAACGACTCCGCCGCCTCCAGCGTGTTTTCCATCAGCGTGGCCACGGTCATCGGCCCCACTCCACCGGGAACCGGGGTGATCCAGGCCGCACGCTCGGCGGCGCTTGCAAATTCGACATCGCCGACAAGACTGCCGTCCTCGCGCCGGTTGATACCGACATCGATGACAACCGCACCCGGCTTGATCCATTCACCCTTGACCAGATCCGGCCGGCCCACGGCGACCACGACGATGTCGGCATCGCCCACGAATCGCTCCAAGCCCTGGGTGAAGCGATGGCACACGGTGGTGGTGCAGCCGGCCAGCAGGAGTTCGAGTGCGAGCGGGCGGCCCACGTGGTTGGAAACACCGACCACGACCGCATGCTTGCCGCGTACTGGAAGGTCCGTATTGGCCAGCAGTGTCATCACTCCTTTCGAGGTACACGGGCGCAAACCGCGCTGGCGAAGCACCAGGCGCCCGACGTTTTCCGCCTGGAAACCATCCACGTCTTTTTGCGGATCGATGCGGTTGATCAAGGCATTGGCATCGACATGTGCAGGCAAAGGCAACTGCACGAGGATTCCGTGGATGGCCGGGTCCGCGTTGAGGCGATCGATCAGCGCCGCCAGTTCGGATTCCGGCGTGTTGGCTGGCAGATCGAAATCATGCGAGGCAAAACCAACGCGTGCGCAGGCACGCCGCTTGTTGCGCACGTAGACCGCGGATGCTGCCTCATCACCGACCAGCACCACTGCCAAACCGGGGCGAACCTTGCCTGCTTGCACGCGCGCGCCGACCCGCGCGGCGAGCCGATCCAGCAGTTCATCGGCAATGCGCTTGCCGTCCAGCAGCCGTGCCTTCATTGCAACTCCTGCGATGGGGCGCGCATTATCCCTTCCCGGCCCCGAAGGCTCAAACATTTGCGGACAATGCCGCCGACGGCAAGGCGGATTGACCGGCAGGGCGCGCAGCCCTCAACCCAAGCGGGCACGTTTGGCACCGTGTCGAGACCAGCAAGTGGACCCTCACTAGAATCGCCGTTTCTGTTCCACTGGACGGGAAGATCCGACCCGAACTCACGGAGTCTCCATGCCCAACCATGACGCCACCATCCACTGGCAATTGGCCGATGGTGAAGCCTTCACCGACAACCGCTACAGCCGCAATCACAGTTGGTCCTTCGACGGCGGCAGCGTGGTAATTGCCTCCGCTTCACCCTCCGTGGTGCCTGTGCCGATGTCATCGCCTGCGGCGGTTGATCCGGAGGAAGCCTTCGTCGCCAGCGTATCGAGTTGCCACATGCTCTGGTTCCTCTCGATTGCCGCCAAACGGGGCTTCGTCGTCACCGCGTACACCGACGCGGCACGCGGCACGATGGCAAGGAACGCCAACGGAAAAATGGCGATCACGCGGATCGATCTGTCGCCCGATGCGCGCTTCGGCGGTGACCGCGTGCCGTCGGATGATGAAATCACGGCCATGCACCATGCCGCGCATGAAGAATGCTTCATCGCCCACAGTATTCTGGCCGAAGTGGTTTGCACGCCGGTTACCCGTTGATCGCCCGCGTTAACATGGCGCACATCGAGACCCACCACGGCGGAGCCAGCCATGAGCGATATCAGCACCGAACTTGAGGCGGCGGCATTCCGTCGCCTGCTGGAGCACTTGGCCGCGCGCAGCGACGTGCAGAACATCAGCCTGATGACGCATGCGGGCTTTTGCCGCAATTGCCTGGCCGACTGGTACCGCGAAGCGGCCGACGCGCGTGGTGTCACTTTGGACAAGGATCAGGCGCGCGAACGCATTTACGGCATGCCGTTTGCGCAATGGAAATCCCGCCACCAGCGCGAAGCAAGCGCCGAAGAACTGGCCGCGTTTGCCGAGGCGCAGGCCCGACAAACGCGGTAGGGCAACGCAGATCAAGCCCCGTTCGCTTTGAGCAGGTTGAAGGATGAATATGCAAAGCCCTGATTCCGTTCATGGTTCGACGAGCTCACCACGAACGGAAACAGTGGCGACCCCCCGCCCCCCCCAAACTGCCTTTTCAGCATGGCCCTAATTTGCCTGCCCGGGATTCGGTTCGTTCACCGTTCGGTCTCGACCAAGATGCACGCTAAGCCAGGCACCGAACAGGAGCAGCGCGACGGCCACAGCCTGTCCCCAGTGCGCTTCGGCGCGCCCACTGAGCAGCAGGAGCAGGGTCGAGAGTACCGGCGCGGCGTACGACAGGGTGCCGAGCACGCCGAGATCGCCATGCTTGGTGCCCTGGTCCCATAGTCGAAAGGCAATGCCGACGGGTCCCAGCCCCATGAGCACGAGGAACGCGCACTGCCAGACATCGGGCATGATCGTTGTTTCGAACGCCAGGTGCGCCAATGCCGCAAGCAGCGCAACGGCCATGCAGCTTGCGCCCAGACTGGAACTCGATACGGCATGAAAGCGGCGATTGAGTACTGAATACGAAGACCACACCAGCGCGGCGGCAAATGCACAACCATATCCGGTCAAATGCTTCGCCGACAGTTCCGCGCCGGACCCGCCCGTCATCATGAAGGCGACGCCAGACAATCCGGTCAGTGAGCCTGCGATCTGCCAGCGATTGACGCTCGCCCCAGGCAGCAGCATCGCAAACATGACGATCAGCAATGGCCACAGGTAGTTGATCAAATTGACTTCAACCGCCGGCGCGAAGCGAAAGGCAACGAAATACAGGGCGTGATAGCCGAACAGGGAGAACACGGTCAACGCAAACGCGGCCCAGGGCTGGCGCCAACGCGCAGAAAGCCCCTGCTGTGACGAAGGCATCAGCAAATTGGCCAGTCCGCCGATGCCGAAGGTGATCGCGAGCACCTCGAATGCCGGCAAGTCGCGCGTCACCAGGGCCAACAAGGCAAGCGACGACCACAGGACGATGGCAATCACTCCCTTCACGGTGGCGCGCGACCGAAGGCTGTGCGGTTTCGCGCTCATCGCGGCACCCTGCCCCGGCATCTGCGAAAATCCGATCTTCCCTCATGCCATTGCACACTCTCATGCCCTACACCCCAATCGTCGCCACGCTCGGTTACGTCCTTTCCAGCGACCGCTCGCAAGTCCTGCTGGTCCACCGCAACGCACGCGCCGATGACCAGCACCTCGGCAAGTACAACGGCCTGGGGGGGAAGATGGACGCCGATGAGGATGTGGTGGCCTGCATGCAGCGCGAAATCCGCGAAGAAGCCGGAATCGAATGCACGCAAATGTCCCTGCGCGGCACGATCAGTTGGCCGGGATTCGGCAAGGCCGGCGAAGACTGGCTTGGCTTCGTGTTCCTCATTGAGGGCTTCAGCGGAACGCCCGCAGATGCCAATGCCGAGGGCACGCTCGAGTGGATTCCGGTTGAACGCATCCTCGAACTGCCGATGTGGGAAGGGGACCGCCATTTCCTGCCCATGGTGTTCGACGCGGATCCGCGAGCGTTTCATGGCGTCATGCCCTACGCGGACGGTCGCATGGTGTCCTGGCGCTTCTCGCGGATCTGATCCTCGCGATCGGATTCCCGCGGTGCAGGTTCCAGTGGTCCCGCTGGCAATGGCTCGACGGGCACGCCAATCGCGGACTGCGCATTCCGCATCCAGGCCTGCGTCCAGGGAATCGACAACCCGACATTGGCATCCTGATGATCGTCACTGGATGACATCAACGGCCCCGCGCCTGGCAACCCGTTCACCATTGAATGTTGCGCGTACGCCGCGTCCTGTGTCCTCGACTGCTCGCGACTGATCAGGGTGATCAGCGGCTTCTGCCAACTGCCGGTCACCGTGTAATGCGATCGCGCTGCACGGTTGAGCCGCTTTCCAATCAACGATTGCACCACCAGGCCTGCGGCGGCACCGACAGGTCCACCCGCCAAAGCACCCACCACGGGCAAGGCAACGCCGGCACGCGGAATGACCACCATGTCCTGCTCGTAATCCTTGTCGCGCAGTCCTGTCCTGCCGGTAATGGTGATATCGGCCGACGGACTGCTGATGGCCAGATCATTGGTGTAGGCGTTGCCGTCGCGCAGTTCGAAGTGGCCCTTGATCGAGTTGAAGCTCATGCCCGACTTGAACAGGTCGCTGAAATCCAGCGCCAACCGACGCGGAATCTCGCGCAATGAAAGCAGTCCGAACAGGCGTCCACCGGCGCCGGGTTCAACATCGAGAATGCGTCCCTGGCCGACTTCGATCTCGAGGCTTCCCGATGTGTTGGCCAGGGCAAATGCAGCGGGCGTGCCCGGCCAGCTCGCATTGATGCGGGCAATGGTCTGTCCGCCATCGATGATGCCATCGAAGCCAAACGCATCCAGCATGCTGCCAAGATTCTCCGCCGTCATGTCGATGCTGAAGTGCGACTGGCTCGAAGCGCCGGAACCGGTCCAATCCCCACTGGCGCGCATGTCGACATTCGGCGATTTGGCTTCCAGCAGGTCGATCCGCATTCCCTGCGCGCTGGGAAAACTCTCGAGACGCAATTCACCCAGATTCGCGCTGCCAAGGTGCAATTCCTCGATCCACAAATGCAGCGGCGGCATGGACGACGGTGAGAAGTCCTGCATGATCGCCGGCGCGGCCGTGGATCCGGCGGGCGGATCCGGCCAGGACAGGTGCTGCATATGCGCGGTGATGCCGCGACGGTTCAAGTCCGTCCGCGGCACGCTGATTTCCCCCTGCATTGCCTTGCCATTTACGCGGATGCTGGTGAGATCCGCAGCGTTGCTCAGCTGCAGACCGATTTGCGGAAATTCACGGCCACCCAGGCGCATGGAATCGGCCTCCAGTTGCATGCCCTGCAGCAGTTCATCACCGCCACCGCCGGCCGCCACCAGCCCGATCCAGCCATCCGCATCCAGCTCACGCACCTGGCCGGCAACGTGCAGGCCGCGCGCTGGCAGATCCAGCGCGGTGGGCCTGCTGCCGAAATCCAGTCTCGCCGAAAAGGGGCTCAACACGCCGGGCATGCGACCCTGCACATGAACCTCATCGCCAAGGCTGGCGAGGAACGGTTCTCCCGCCGGCGGCATGGCCAACGCGAGTGAAAATGCTTGCGGGCGTTCTGCCGATTTTCCCAGGGGTGCTGGCAGATTGATGGCGACCCCAACCAGGTCGCTGTCGAGTTTCAACAGTCGTCGCGTGCTGGCCGGCCCCTTCTCCGCCCCGATTTCCAGCCCGACATGCCAGTTGGATTGGCCCGGGAAACGCGGCAGTGCAGGCAGCAGGTCGGTGGCCCTGGCAAACACGACTGAGGTCGGCAAAACGCCTTCCAGCGACGCCTCGAACACATTGTCCGCATCGCGAGCCATTCCGCCGATGGCAAGCGCAAGCGTCACCGGATTCCCCTCATACTGCGTGGCCAGGGATTCGGCGCGCACGCCGGTGCTGTCAAAACGGACCAGGCCATTGGCCTTGGTGAAGGAAAGATCCCAGGTGGCGTGGGAGAGGGTGGCGTCCTTCAACTGCACCTGGCCGTCCAGCTTCAGGCCCTCGGTATTCTTCAGCGGGATGTCCAGCTTGATGCCGGCCTCGCCATTGCCACCAATCGAGACGCCGGAAAGATAGGCGACGTTGTTCTTGCCGATCGGAGTCGCGCGCAGGTAGGAAAGCATGGCCTCGCCGGTACCATGCGCGGTGATATCCAGCAGCAAGCGGGCGTCGTGGAAGCTGTCGATGGTCGCGTCGGCGTGGTCGACGCCGATTTGAAGTGCTGTTCCATTGCTGGCACTGGCCAGCATGCCGTTGTTGATGAACGTGGCGGTAGCGTCGAGGCCCTTGCCACTCGGCCAGTCGGCCAGGTAGTCGAGTTCCAGTCCTTTCAGCCAGGCCTGTGCCTCGAAGCGCCCGGAGTTGTCGAGGAACGGCCAATGATCCAGGTCACCTCGCGCCAGCGCATGACCGGTTACATCGCCCGCCACCAGGCCCCGGTCCAGCCAGTGCACGACGGTTTCCGACATCGTGTTGACCGGCCAGAACAGCTTGGCCGCATCCACCTTTGCGTGCATCACCACCGCGGCGAGGTCAATCAGTGGACGCGTATGATCGGATTGGAACGCGAGACCGCCGCGCGCGACGATCGAGAATTCCTCGCCATCGACCAGCAAGCGCGGCGTGCGCACGATCCAGTCGCCGGCATCCCGCCAGGCAACCACATCACCATCCAGCCTCGACAGCTCGAAGGCCTTGCGGAAGACCTTGGGCAATTCGATGCGGGAAGCCTGGCGTGGCAGGTTCAGCAACAACGCTTCGCTGTCACCATGCAGCTCGCCGGACAGCGGATCAACTCCGGGAATGCCATCGACGCTGCGCATGCTGAGGCCATCGAGGCCTGCATCCACTGAAAAATCCTCGAATCCGTTCCAGCGCAAATCAACATTGCGTACCTTGCCACGCGGACTTGCGAGATAAAGCCAGCGCCGCGCCTTCTCCGGCACGCGACCGCTGAGCATGGCAAGCGACGCCAGCGGCCCCAACTCGAGCGCATCGACTTGCGCACTCGCCCGACCATCGAGGAAATCGACGCTGGCGCGTGCTGGCGATCCTTGCAGGCCCTGCTGGGTGAACGTTGTATCCGCAAGATCCAGGCTCCAGCCCTTGGCTTTGCGCTGCCAACGCGCACTCGTGCGCAGACGATCAAAAGCAGCCTGCGGTTCGACCTGGGTGGCGGCATCCACCGCCAGTGCCTGGCGCCCTTGCAGGACAACATTGCCCAGTTCCATGCGGCTGGTGAGTGCCTGCACCCGCCCCGCTTCCCAGCTCGCCCACAGCTCGAGACTGCCGGTACCGGAGCGTATCGCGATTCCATCCATGGCCTGGTTAGCACCGAGACCGGCAAGGTCCACTTGCCGGCCCCCGGCATAGAGCTGGCCTGAACGCTGCGCCATGTCGATGTCGGCGACCAGTGACAAGGGCGGCGAAGCATGGGGATTCAAGCCGGGCTCAAGCTGGCCCAGCACGCGCGTGATGTTGCCCAGATTGACAACGCGCAACTCCGGCACATGCAACTTCAGGTTGACCTGGTGCGAGGAATCCTCGATCGAAAGATCAAGATCGGCCAGCACCACCGCGCCGAGCGCGCCCATGGAGCCGCCGCCGGCGGCGCGACTCAGGCCGGCGTCTCCACTCAGGCTCCAGACGCCGGATTCATCCCGGCTCAAACCGAGCTTCAAGCCGACCAGGCGAAACTCGTTCCAGGCACGGTTCTTCTGGAACGCGGCGTAGAGATTGAGCGCCAGTTCGGTGCGGGCCAATTCCAGCGCCGGGGTGCCATCCGTACCCGCAGCAATTTCAATCCTGTCGAACAACAGGCGCGGGCCGGATCGGGTCCAGATCCAGTCAACCTTGCCGATATCGACCGCACGGCCGATGCGATCCCCGAGCCAGCCTTCGATGCGCTCGGGATTTGCCGCCAACCACGGCAGGGCCAGGCGCATGCAGCCGACCAGCAACGCGGCAGCAATCAAGACCGCCGAAAACCCGGCCTGCAGGAAAAAGCGAAGGTGCCGCAGGCGACGGCGAAAACCGCTCATGATCGCCTACAGCCATCCATCGGCAGCAAGCACACAGGAGCCAGGGAAGGTCTGAACAAGTATTGTCGCGAGCAAGCTCGCTCCCACCATTGCTTGATTTTGTGGGAGCGAGCTTGCTCGCGACGAATGAGTTCCGTACTTGTTCAGAATTTCCCCAGGGTAACTCTGATCAACCACAATTTTCGTCACCCCGGCATACGCCGGGGTCCGTTTTGACCTTGATTGCGTTGGAACAAGATCAAGATGGGTTTCCGGCTTGACCAGCCATTCGGCTGTTGTAGAGCGCCTCGCCGGAGTGACGAACAGAATCAGAGTTTCCCTAGAGAAGCACGACATCAAACTGTTCCTGCGCGTAGTGCTCCTCGGCCTGGAAGCGGATGGTCTTGCCGATGAACTCCTCCAGTTCGGCAACCGCGGTGGATTCCTCGTCAAGAATGCGCGACACCACATCCGGGGTGGCCAAAACCAGCAGCTTTTCTGCATCGAACTGGCGTACCGCACGGGTGATCTCGCGGAAGATTTCGTAGGTCACCGTTTCTGCCGTCT
Source organism: Dokdonella sp. (assembly GCA_016712865.1). Taxonomy (GTDB): domain Bacteria; phylum Pseudomonadota; class Gammaproteobacteria; order Xanthomonadales; family Rhodanobacteraceae; genus Dokdonella. The sequence goes on along the minus strand of JADJQH010000008.1, from coordinate 1,065,932 downwards.
TCATGCTGCCACGTCCGCTGCACGCCTGGCAGGGTTCGCACAACTGGCGCTCAAGGCTCTCGGTGGTCCGCTTGCGCGTCATTTCAACCAGTCCCAGCGGGGACATTTCGTACACCGTGGTCTTGGCGTGATCGCGCACCAGCGATTTTTCCAACTGGCGAATCACCTGCCGCTTGTGCTCCTCATCGATCATGTCGATGAAGTCGATGATGATGATTCCGCCGAGGTTGCGCAGCCGCAGTTGCCGTGCCGCGGCCTGGGCCGCTTCGAGGTTGGTGCGGTAAACGGTTTCTTCGAGATTGCGGTTGCCGAGGAAGCTGCCGGTGTTGACGTCGATCGTGGTCATCGCCTCGGTCTGGTCGACGATCAGGTAGCCGCCGGACTTGAGCGGAACCTCCTTGCGCAGCGCGCGCTGGATTTCATCCTCGATTCCGTACAGGTCGAAAATGGGCCGCTCGCCCGGATAGTGTTCGACGCGATCGGCCAGGTCCGGCATGAACCGCCCCGCGAAATCCAGTATGCGTTCGAAGGTTTCGCGGGAATCCACGCGCACCTTCTCGATGGTGGGGCGCATCAGGTCGCGCAATGCACGCAATGCCAAGGGCAAGTCTTCGTAGACGCGCGTGCCGACTCGTGCATTACCCATCCGTGCGTGCAGGTCCGACCAGAGCTTGCCCAGGTACGCAATGTCTTCCACCAGGGCTTCGCGCATCTGCCCTTCGGCATTGGTGCGCAGGATGTAGCCCAACGGATTCTCGCCGATCGATTCGGCCAGGATTTCCTTCAGGCGCATGCGTTCGGTTTCATCCTCGATGCGCACGGAAACGCCGAGCACGCTGCTGTATGGCAAGAGCACCAGGTAGCGCGATGGAATCGACAGGTGCGTGGTCAGGCGTGCGCCCTTGGTGCCGATCGGGTCCTTGACCACCTGCACCACGATTTCCTGGCCATCGCGCAGGAGCTCGTTGATCGGCGGTGTCGGCGCTGGCTGGTTCTCGCCGTTTTCACCGAGCAGCGGGGATTGCGGACGGATGATGTCGGAGGCATGCAGGAAGGCGGCACGGTCGAGGCCGATCTCCACGAATGCCGCCTGCATGCCCGGCATGACCCGGCTCACCTTGCCCTTGTAGATGTTGCCGACATAGCCGCGCCGGCTGGCGCGCTCGATATGCACTTCCTGCAGCATGCCGTTCTCGACCAGCGCAACGCGGGTTTCGCGCGGGGTCACGTTGATCAGGATTTCTTCGCTCACGACAGGAATTTGGCTTGAGAACTTGAGGTAGTTTATAGCTGGCAGGATGACAGCTTGTCGAATGGGGGAAGCCCCGATTCAGGGCCCAGGGGCACGCTTTGCCTGGGTGTGGTTCACGCACAATTCCGAGAGCACGCGCCAGGTTTCATGCAGGGGCAAGCCCATGACGCCGGAAAAACTGCCTTCGAGCCGACTCACGAAGGTCGCGGCAAGGCCCTGGATTGCATAGGCGCCGGCTTTTCCAAAGGGCTCGCCGCTCGCCACATAGTCCTCGATCCGCCCCTGGCTGAGCGTGTCGAAACGCACGTCGCTGACGGAAACCGCATGCACCTCGCGCGAGGCGTCAACACACCAGACCACGCTCAGGACCTGATGGGTGCGTCCGGAAAGACGCGCTAGCATGGCGACCGCATCGCCGGCGTCAGCGGGTTTGCCGAACACCTCGCCATCCAGGATCACCTCGGTATCGGCGCCCAGCACGCACGCACCCGCAACGGCCGCCACCTGCAACAGGCCGGCGCCCGCCTTTTCCCGCGCCACCCGCGACACATAGTCCTCGGCAGGCTCGTCGATCCGGCGGATCTCCGGTACATCAACATCAAGCACATCGAAGCGGATGCCGATCTGTTCCAGCAATTGCCGTCGCCGAGGCGATTTGGATGCGAGATACAACATGTGGGCAATCGCTCCCGATGGCGGGGAAAGTGGCAGCCTGGTTCAGGCCCGATGATACGGATGCCCGGCCAGGATGGTGGTGGCACGATACAGCTGCTCGACCACGACGAGCCGCACCAGCATGTGTGGCAAGGTCAGCTCGCCCAGCGACCAGCGCTGGTTGGCCCTTTGCAGTACGGCATCGGCATGCCCGTCGGGGCCTCCGATCACCAAGGCCAGGCCGCGTCCTTGCATTCGCCATTCGCCGAGGTGACTGGCCAATTGTTCGCTGCTCCAGTGCTTGCCGCGCACATCCAGGGCAACCACGTGCGTGTCCGCAGCAATGGCGGCAAGCACGGCCTGGCCTTCTTCCTGGGTGGCGCGCGCGGCATCACGACCCTTGCCACGATGCCCCAGCGGAACTTCGACCAGTTCCAGCGGAAGCTCTCGCGAGAGGCGTTTGCGGTACTCGGAAAAACCCTGCTCGACCCAATCGGGCATTCGCTCGCCGACCGAGATCAGCCGCGTGCGCATGCCGGTGGCCGGTCAACCGGCAAGCGCTGCGGGATGCTCCTCGTCGCCCACTGTCCACAAGCGTTCGAGGCCATAGAACTCACGCGCGCGCGGCAACATGACGTGAACCACGATGTCGCCAAGGTCGACCAGCACCCACTCTGCCTCGCGCTGCCCTTCCACGCCGATCGGAGGCAAGCCGATCTTCTTGGCGCTGCGCACGACTTCATCGGCAATTGATTTGACATGGCGGGTCGAGGTGCCGCTGGTGACCACGATCAGGTCGGTTACCGACGTCTTGCCGCGCACGTCGATCTCGCGCGTGTCGCGCGCCTTCAAGTCTTCCAGCGCCCCCGTCACCGCGTGGTGAAGCTTCTGGTAGGCATCGAGCTGCAGGTCGGGCTTGGTCCGCTTCGCGCGCGGCTTCGGCGAAACCTTCGCTGCCTGCCGGGTGCGGGTACTGCTTGCGGGTTTTGCCGCTGGTTTGCTGGCGGTGCGCTTGACGGGCTTCTTGCCGGGCTTGCCGGTCGTGTCCGGGCGCTTGGCCTTGGTGGATTGGGCTGCCTTGGAAGCAACCTTTTTTGCCGGAGCAGTGGTTGAGGGCCGGCGCGTGCGGGGACGGATTTCGGAAGTGCTCAAGTTGTGTTGAACCCTTGTTTGGCAAGGCGCCGCATCGGCGCAGCGGCAGTATAGGCCGTTTTTGGCTGCCGAATTGAATTTGGCAGGCTGTTGAAAAACGTTGGCGAGGCAGCCAGTGCAAGGCAAAAGCAGGAGAGATAGCGCAGTTTACGTGGTGTAAATGAGCATTTTGAGCCTGCTTTTACCGCAGCAATGGCAACGCAGGTAGTTTTTCGTCAGGCCTTACCCGGACCAGCCACAGGACGAGTCGCGTCGCTGATCCAGCCGCTCCAGGACGGCGCGAACAGGCGCGAACCGGTCAGACCGGCATGCTCCATGGCCAGCAGGTTGTGACACGCGGTAACCCCGGATCCACACATGTGCACCACGGAATCGGGATTGCATCCTGCGGTCAACCGCTTGAAATCCGCAGCCAATATGTCCGCAGGCTTGAACCGCCCTTGTGCATCGAGATTGTCGGAAAACGGCCGGTTGCGCGCACCCGGCACATGCCCGGCCACGGCATCGAGGGGCTCGACCTCGCCGCGGAATCGAGCTGCACCACGCGCGTCCAGCAGGCAGATCGTGTTTCGCGCCAGTCCTTCGCCGAGGGCATCGAAATCCACCATCTGCGCAGGATCAAAATGAATTGAAACCGACCCCGACCGGGGCTGCGGCACGGTGGCGTCCACGGGCCGGCCTTCACGCTGCCACGCTGACCAGCCGCCATCGAGGACCCGGGCATTGGTGATTCCGGCCACGCGCAACAGCCACCACAAGCGCGCAGCAGCCATGGCACCACCCGCATCGTCATAGGCGACGACACACAAATCCGGCGTCCAATCCCAACTGGCCAGGGTTTTCGAGAATGCCGCCTCATCCGGCAAGGGATGCCGACCCAGTCCTGTCTTGCCCAGATCGGAAAGTTCGTGGTCCAGATCCGCATACCAGGCACCGGGAATGTGTGCTTCCCGGTAAGCCTGCTGGCCACCGTCGGGATTTGAAAGCTCCTTGCGGCAATCGACCACGAGCACTGTACCGGCCGCGATGCCGGCCGCCAGCTCGCTTGGAGAAATGAGCGGACTCATGCCAGAGCCTCCAGTCGTCGTAGAAGATTTTGCAGGATCGCAGCGGTTGCGCCCCAGATGCGCTTGCCGGCATAGTCGAACTCGAAGATCTCCCGGCCCCGGCCATGCCAGAGAATTTCGGAGCGCTGCATGCGATCAGGCTCGAGAATGTAGTCAAGCGGAACCTCGAACACCTCGGCTACCTCGCGCGGATCCGGGGCAGCGGCAAAGCCCTCGCGAACCAGTGCGACGACCGGCGAGACGCAAAATCCCGAGATCGTGTCAAAGCAATCGAGGAACCCCAATGGCGTGATGAATCCGGCGTCGATGCCGGTTTCTTCCCGGGTTTCACGCAAGGCCGTTGCGATCGCATCACTGTCCCCGGATTCCACCGCCCCACCGGGAAAACTCACCTGGCCGGCGTGCTGGCGCATGGATTCGTTGCGACGGGTGAACAGCATGCTCAATGCATCATTGCGACATACCACCGGCAACAGGACCGCGGCCTGGCGCAGGGCCGGCCGATCGGACCACAGTTCGGGAAAATCGCTCGCGTTCCAGCCAGGCGGTTGCGGCGGATCCTGCAGTGGTCGCACCGCCCTGCGCAGTCGCCCGATGTCGAGGTGCTCGCTCATGGATGACCGGCTTCGCGAAGCGGCAACACCTCGTTCATCAGGCGCGCACGCTCGTTGCTGCCCATGCTCATCCACGCGCCAATTTCGCTGGCGGTGCGGAAGCACCCGATGCACAGGCCATCGTCGCCCAACTGGCAGATGCCGATGCAGGGACTGAGAACGGGTTGGGAAATATCACACGCCATGAATCCACAAACTGCCGAAGGTTGGAAAGCTGCTGGTACATTAGCGCGAAACCGCAATCAGGATGCCGCGCATGCTGGCAATGGCAACAAAGGTCGTGAGCGATTACGGAAAAGTCCTGGCCCTGGTCGAGCCCGGTGTCTACGGCCTGCCCGAGAGCCTGTTGCCGCATGCACGCGAGTCCATTCGATTCGCCATCCTCACCCTGCTCAGGGAACTGGGTCCGGAACATCCGGAAGTCAAGGAAGGCCTGCGCCAGGGCTATGTGTACCTTGCCCAGTTCGTGATTGACGACGAAGCCGAGATTGTCAGCCGTGGACAAGCCGGCGTCGCAGGCGGAGAAGTGGATGACGCCAGCACCGAATCCGCCATGCGCATCATCAACCGCATCAAGCTCGACATGGAACGCGCGGTCGAGGAGATGCGCGACTTCCCCTGACCCCCGCAAATGCAAACGCCACGGAAACCCGTGGCGTTTGCTCGGTATTGCGATGCAAATCAGTTCGAGCTGATGACCTTGATGTCGAACACCAGGGCCTGATTCGGACCGATGCGCGGCGGCTGGCCGCGATCACCGTAGGCAAGATCCGGCGGCAGGAAGATCTGCCAATGGTCGCCCACCTTCATCCGCGACAAGGCTTCTTGCCAGCCCTTGATCACTTCGTTGACCTTGAACTTGACCGGCTCGCCGCGGGCGAAGGAACTGTCGAACTCAAGGCCATCCGACAGCGAACCGCGGTAATGCACGGTGACTTCGGCGGTCGGCGCAACCTGCTTGCCGGTGCCTTCCTCGATCACGCGATACTGCAAGCCCGAAGGGAGCACGACAATGCCCTTCTTGGTCTTGTTTTCGCTCATGAAGCGGGTGGCGCTGGCCTTGTTGGTGGCAGCAACCTTGTCGTACTCGGCCTTTGCCTCGGTCATCATCTTCGACTGGAATGCGGTGAGGATCTCACGCATCTTTTCTTCGCTGATGGCCGGGGTGCGCTTGCCGTACGCGTCCTGCAAGGCGCGGATGACGGTGTTGACGTCGACATCCATCTTGCGATCACTGAAGTCCTTGCCGATCTGATAACCGATCGCATAGGACAGCTTGCCCTTCTCCGACGTTGTGTCCTGGGCCAGAACCGGCCCTGCCGCCAACAACGTCGCCATGGCAAGTGACAAACCAAATTTCATGCTGCCTCCGGGAGGAATCTGGAACGAAAATGTGCCTGCGTGGCTGGAACCGCCGATATCCGGGGTCCGCGCGGGCCGCACAGTGTACCTGAGCCGCGTCCGCGCTCCAATGCGATCCCAGGAGCCTTCAGGGAACGCAAGCGGCGGACAAAGTTCGGCCCGACGGCGCGCTGCTATTATCCGCCTTCTATCTGAACCGGCCCCCTCGCAGGCTGTTGAAAAACTACCTGCGTTGCCATTGCTGCGATAGAAACAGGCTCAAAATGCTCATTTACAGTACGTAAACAGCGCTTTTTCGCCTGTCTTTGTCTTGCACTGGCTGCCTCGCCAACGATTTTCAACAACCTGCTACAGCACACGACCATGGAATTCCAGAACCTGCTGATCAACAACCGGGGTGCGGTGCGCACCATCACCATCAATCGGCCGAGCAAGCTCAATGCGCTCAATCACGAGACCATCAGCGAGCTGCAGGTGGCATTCGACCAGGCCCGCGAGGATGGGAGCGTGCGTGTCGTCGTGCTGGCCGGTTCGGGCGAAAAGGCGTTCGTGGCCGGGGCCGACATCGCCGAACTGAGCGCATTGAGCGCCGTTGACGCGCACCGCTTTTCCCGTGCCGGCCAGCGCATGATGCGCACCATCGAATTGCTGGGCAAACCGGTGATTGCACGCATCCAGGGCTTTGCCTTGGGTGGCGGGCTGGAAATCGCCATGAGTTGCCATCTGCGCATTGGCAGCGAACAGGCCCGCTTGGGACTGCCGGAAATCACCCTGGGGCTGCTGCCCGGATTTGGCGGGACACAGCGCATGTTGCGCCTGGCTGGTCGCGCCGCAACCCTGGAGCTGTGCCTGCTCGGTGCCCCCGTCGATGCGCAGCGCGCATACCAGCTTGGGTTGCTGGGACGGGTGGTCGCAAGCGATTCCCTGGATCAGGAAGTCGACAGCGTGGCCGACCAGCTCGCCGCCTCGGCGCCGCATGCGTTGGCCGGCATCCTTGATGCAGTGCTTGTCGGCGGCGAAGGCAGCAGTGCCGAAGGCATGGACTACGAGAGCAAGGCTTTCGCCGTCTGCACCACGACCGCGGACATGCGCGAGGGAACCAGTGCTTTCCTCGAGCGCAGGAAGCCGCATTTCACGGGAGCCTGAAGCCGGAAAGCAGCTTTGCCGACGCGGGCCACAATTACGGCCCGTGCGTTGCCCCGCTCCCGACCGGTTTCAGTCGTGGCCGCCGCGGTATTTCTTCTCACCCGCCTCGATGGCCACCGACAAGCGGTTCTCCGGGGGAGCAATCGGACAGGTGGCAAACGGCGTGAACGCACACGGCGGGTTGTAGGCCTTGTTGAAATCAATCACGACCTTGCCGTCCCTGGGCATGTCCGAGTAGATGAATCGCGCGGCGCCGTAGGTTTGCTTGCCGCTGGTGCGGTCGGCAATGATGTAGAACAACTCGGTGGCGCCTTCTGCTTCCAGCACCGGCATCAGCTCGAGGGTTTTTCCATCGTGTTCGAAAACGGCCTTGCCCGGCACCGGCATCTGTTCGATGACGCCGAGCACATTGGGAATGCCGAGGGATTGCGGCGGATCGAACGGAACCCATTTGGCCTCGACGCGCCAACCCGGATCGACCGGAAAATAATCGAGTCCGAGAAATTTGCTGCGTGTTTCCGCTTCGCTGTCCTTGATGCGCAAGCCGACCTTGTCGCCACGATTGATGCGATAGAAGCTGACCGTTCCGAAACTCACGATCGTGGGCTTCTCGTGGTCGTCTCCGAGCAGCTCAGCACCCTCCGACGTCTTGCCGTCAATCTGCGCGCCCGAACCGTCGTTCAGGGTCAACCTGACCGTGTCCTTGTTCCATTCGATGGAACCCAGTCGCGGGGGTGCCTTGGCAATGACAATGTCATTCCCCTTGCCGCTGCCGATCGTGTTGACACCGGGCTTGAGCCAATCCAGACCCACCAGCGACAACCAGCCGCTTGGCGATTTCAAGCGCTCTTGCCGAGCTGCACGCCAGGCTTCAATCTCCTTCACGTAGGCATCCGCGCTATCAGCGGAGACGACTTGCGTCCCCGCAACACTGACTGCAAGCAACAATCCGGTCATCAACATTCGTGGTTTTCCTGAAGGTCTGGCTGAAGAATCGATCATCGACCGCGCAGGAACAGTTTGTCCAGTTCCGCCAGGGTCAGCTGCACCCAGGTTGGGCGCCCATGATTGCACTGTGCAGAGCGCTCGGTCGCTTCCATTTCGCGCAGCAGCGCATCCATCTCGGGCAGGCTCAGGCGCCGGTTTGCCCGCACGGAACCATGGCATGCCATGGTCGAAAGCAGGTCGTTGCGGGCTTCCTCGACGCGACGCGAACTGCCGTGGGTAGCCAGATCGGCAATCACATCGCGCACCAGCTGCTGGATGTCGCCGCTGGCCAGCAGACCAGGGACACGGCGCACGGTGATGCTCTGCAGGCCGCCGCGGGCAATGTCAAAACCCAGCTCCTCGAAGCTCTCGGCATTTTCCTCGACCACGGTGGCCTCGCGCTCGCTGACTGCAATCATCTGCGGCACCAGCAGCATCTGCGCGCGGATTCCCTCGCCATCGTGCGATGCCTTCAGGCGTTCGTAGGTGATTCGCTCGTGCGCAGCGTGCATGTCGACCAGAATCAGCCCATGCGCGTTTTGTGCGAGCACGAAAATGCCGTGCAGCTGCGCGATGGCAAATCCCAGCGGTGGAATCTGTCCGCCATCGGCATCCTGAGCGAAGCCGTGCATGGCGTTGTCCGGCATCGGACCGGATCGCACCGACCCCGGACTGCGACCAAGCAGCGCGGCATAGTCGGCCAGCGGCTCACCGACTCCCAGGCGCAGGCCCGATTGCAAGGCCGACGGAACCGAAGCCGCGAGGTGTTGCGCGTCGGCTCCCTGTGCCGCCGACTGCAGGCTGCTGCCCGCGCGCGTGTCTGCCAGGGCCTCGTGCAGGCTTCGATACAGAAAGTCGTGCACAAGGCGGGATTCGCGAAATCGCACCTCGGTCTTGGCCGGATGCACGTTTACATCCACGCCAAGCGGATCCATTTCCAGAAACAGCACGAAGGCCGGATGCCTGCCATGGAAGAGCACGTCCGCATAGGCCTGGCGAACGGCATGCGCAACCACGCGATCACGCACCAGGCGACCATTGACGTGGAAATACTGCTGGTCCGCCTGCGAACGCGACGCCGTGGGCAAACCGACCCATCCGTGCAGGCGCATGCCGGCACCTTCCTGACCGATGCGCATGCTGTTGCCGAGGAATTCCGCGCCAAGCACCTCGGATATCCGTTGCGATGTATCCGCCTGATCTCGTGATGCCTTGTACAGCCGTACAACCTTGCCGTTGTGGCTCAGGCGAAACTCGACATCTTCGCGTGCCAATGCAATCGAGCGCACCAGATCATCCACATGATTGAACTCGGTGCGCTCGGCGCGCAGGAATTTCCGACGTGCCGGCAAATTGTAGAAAAGATCGCGCACCTCGATGCTGGTGCCGCTGGCGTGCTGTGCCGGTCGCTGTTCGCGCACCCGGCCGCCATCCACTTCAATGCGAAAAGCGGAATCCGCACCCGCCTGCCTTGAGGTCAGGGCAAAACGCGACACCGATGCAATAGAAGGCAGGGCCTCGCCGCGGAATCCGAGGGTGGCGACGCGCTCAAGATCTTCGAAACTGGCGATCTTGCTGGTGGCATGGGCAGCAATTGCCAGGGGCAGGTCATCGGCTTCAATGCCAGAACCATCATCACGCACGCGAATCAGGCGTGCGCCGCCCTCCTCGATATCGACTTCGACGCGTCGCGCCCCCGCATCCAGGCTGTTTTCGACCAGTTCCTTGACCACCGACGCAGGTCGTTCGATCACCTCGCCGGCAGCGATTTGATTGACCAGTTCGGTGGGCAGGGAACGGATGCGCGACATCGGAACGCGGTAGGCAGCAGGTTGCGCATCATAGCGGATCGCACCTTGTGCCCCATCCGACCGCGACGTTGATCAGCCCTGCGGAATCTCCAGCACGTCGCCAACCTTCACGACGTCCTGAACGAGCTTGTTGGCACTGCGCAGGGCCGCAACAGACGTGCCGTGCTGTGCTGCAATCCCGCTCAGCGACTCGCCGCGGGTGACCACATGCCGACTCGCCCGAATTCGGTTGTCTTCCTGGGCAAACCAGGTGCCGGGGGGCGGAGTCATTCGGAAATAGTTGCGGATGCCATCCAGGATCGCCTCGGCCAGCTTGGCGCGCTCCGCCGGATTCTTCAAACGCCGCTCTTCGGCAGGATTCGAGATGAACGCCGTTTCCACCAGGATCGACGGCACGTCCGGCGAACGCAACACCATGAAATTGGCACGTTCCACATGTGCCTTGTGGGTTGGCCCCACTCGGCGCATCGATGCATGCACCTGGCCTGCGACCGCGTTGCTTGCTTCCATCGTCGCGCCCTGGGACAGATCCAAGAGGACGGCAGCGAGCGTGTCATCGCGCGTGTCCAGGGAAACCCCGCCAACGAGGTCCGCGCGGTTCTCGCGGTCGGCCAGCCAGCGCGCCGCTTCGTTGGTCGCGCCGCGCGGAGACAACACCCAGACCGAGCTTCCCTTTGCCTCGCTCTTGGTGAATGCATCCGCATGCACGGACACAAACAGATCGGCCTTGGCGTCGCGTGCCTTCTGGTAACGATCCTTGAGCGGAATGAAAAAATCGCTGTCGCGGGTGAGCACGGCGCTCATGCCCGGTTCGTTGTCGACGATGCGCTTCAATTCACGCGCAACCGCGAGGGTAATCACCTTCTCGTAGGTTCCGGTGGCGCCGATGGCGCCCGTATCGTCGCCGCCATGACCTGCGTCTATCGAGATGATCACGTCGCGCGAGGACTCGGCCGGCAATGCTTTTGCCACGGTCTTGACGGGCTGCGCACTGCTCTCCGGATACAGATCCAGCACCAGCCGATAGCCGAACTTCTCGGCGGGCGGCAGCAGGAAGCTCTTTGGCCTGACGCCTTCGGCGAGATCGAATACCACGCGCAGATCCCGATTGCCATGCTTGCCACTGCGCACGGCCTTGAGCAATCCATTGGCTTCGGCGGCAGCGTAGCCGGCAGCGAAGGTGCTGGCCTGCACGTCGAGCACCAGGCGGTCGGGCTTCTCCAGCTCGAATACCCGGTATTCAACAGGTCCTGAAACATCGATCACCGCGCGCGTGTATTCCGGTCCGGCCCAGACACGAAGCGCCTTCAGCTCCGCAGCGTGAACGGTCGACGAAAGCCCGAGCAGCAGCCAGCCGCCAAGCAGAATTCGCGTCATCGCTGGAAGGATTCCGGTCATGCGCACGCATTCAATCGCAAAACCACGCCGGATTTCAAGTCTTTTTCGTTTCAAATCCGATATATGCGAGCAAAACCTAAAGTGACTGCGAGCTCCCGTCCATCGCTCCGGGAGCGGCTTGCGCAAGTTCTGACAACCACTTTCCGGCCGTTGCCGTACGCGCTTCAAGTTCCAGATCTCGGCGATTTCCCGCATGTTGCAGGCGCACCCGCAAGTCCGGAAGCGGCAGCGCCCCGGTTGCACGCTCTGGCCACTCAACCAGCAACAGGGTCGATTCATCCAGCAGGTCCGGCAAGCCCAGCCATTCCAGTTCATCGGCATTGGCGATCCGGTACAGATCAAGATGGTGCGCGGAATTGCCCGCCACCGCGTAGGTTTCAATCAAGCTGTAGGTCGGACTCTTGATACGCTCGCCGACGCCTCGCGCACCGAGCAGGGCGCGCACGAAGGTGGACTTGCCGGCACCCAGGTCACCCTCCAGATAGACGACGCCGGAGGCGCCCATCACGCGACCCAGCGCCTGCGCCACGCCGATCAGCGCCGCTTCGTCCAGGCCCGGCCAGTTCATTCGTGGGCGCATGCGACCGCGCCGTTGACACAGTCGCGTAGTGGCAACAACAGGTCACTGGCGAGCAAACCTCGCGGCCTGCCCTGAGCTGCGCGATCACCGGAAACCGCATGCGCAAGCACGCCGAGGCATGCACTGTCCCAGGGCGACATCCCCTGCGCAAGCAAGCCGGCAATGACGCCAGTCAACAGGTCACCCATGCCGGCGCTGGCCATGCCCGGGTTGCCGAATGGACACAAGGCCACCTGCCCTCGCGGATCGGCGACAAGAGTCCCCGCCCCCTTGAGCACGGCAACGCAGTCGAACTTTTCTGCCAATCGCCGCACCGATGCGAATCGATCTTTCTGGATCCCGGCCACATCGCAACCAAGGAGTCGCGCGGCCTCGCCCGGATGCGGGGTAATCACTGAAATCTGCATGTCCGGCGATGCGTGGCTTGCCAGCAGGTTGAGCCCGTCGGCATCCAGAACCATGGGCTTGCCGCCATGCACGGCCCGATCCCACAAGGCATGGCCCCAGCCACGCACTCCAAGTCCAGGCCCTACGGCCAGCACGCTCGCGCGTTCGATGAGTGCATCCAGCATCTGCGGATCGTCCACGCCATGCGCCATGATCTCGGGGCGCGATGCATTGATCGGCGCGACATGCGCCAGACGCGTGGCAACACTGACCAGGCCGGCACCGGCCCGCAAGGATGCTTCGGCGGCCAGGCGAGGCGCGCCAGCCATGCCGGATTCACCGCCGACAACCAGAACATGTCCAAAACATCCCTTGTTTACATTTCTTTTGCGGACCGGGAATTGATTGAACAGCTCGATGCCAAGCAGCCTGGCATCGGCATCCCTGCCGGCATAGGACGAATACGGAATTGCAAGGGTATCCAGCTCAAGTTCGCCGCAGCAATCCATGCCATCGGCCGTGAACAGGCCGCGTTTCCAGGCAACAAAGCTGATGGTTGCGTCGGCCTTGAGCGCAACACCGGGTGCAAATCCCGTATCGGCATCAAGGCCGGAAGGAACGTCCAGCGACAGCCGCCTGCCAGTGGCTTGCTGCATGCGCTCGATGAGCAACGCATCGATGCCCGCCGGCGCCCGGCTGATGCCGGTTCCGAACAGACCATCCACGATGACATCTGCAGACGGCAGCACGGCATCGACCTGGGCGAGTCGAATGCTTCCACCGGCATCGCGCCAACTTCCCCGCGCAGTTTCGGCATCGCCGCGCGACTGCTCCGAACTGGCCACGAGCTCGACAGCAAGGCCCTCGGCTTTGGCCAGGACCGCCATCAGGAACGCATCGCCCCCGTTGTTGCCGGGTCCGGCCACGATGGTGAGTCGTCGTGCCTGGGGCCAACGCTTGCGCAGGCAGGCGAATCCCGCAAACGCCGCCCGCCGCATGAGTTCGATTCCGGCAATCTTTCCTGCCCGGATGGCGTGGGCATCGATTTCACGGACCTGGTCAACCCGAAACAAGGATTGTCGGAAGTTCTGGATCAGCATGCGGTGATTATACGGAGCGATTGGCCGTTACCCGGGATGCCCGTATGCTGCCAGCCCGATCCGTTGCACACGACCCAGGTTCCATGCCCGGAATCGATCCGACAATCCTCAAGGAAAAACTTGGCATCTGGGCTGCCGAATTGGGCTTCCAGCAGCTTGGTGTCGCCGGCATCGAGCTCTCGGAAGACGAGGCCCACCTGCTCAATTGGCTGGAAGCGGGACGCCACGGCTCCATGGAGTACATGCAACGCCATGGCAGCAAGCGCTCGCGCCCTGCCGAACTGGTGGCCGGTACCGTTCGCGTGATTTCGGTGCGCATGGACTACCAGCCCGAGCAGGCACATGACAGCTGGGATGTGCTCGCTGATGCCGATCTGGGATTTGTTGCGCGCTATGCGCTGGGTCGCGATTATCACAAGCTGATGCGCAATCGCCTGCAGAAGCTGGCCGAACGATTGGCCAGCGAAGTCGGTCCCTTCGGCTATCGGGCCTTTGTCGATTCCGCGCCTGTGCTGGAGCGCGCGCTTGCGCGCAATGCCGGCCTTGGCTGGATCGGCAAGCACACCTGCCTCATCAATCGACAGGCCGGCTCCTGGTTCCTGCTCGGGGAGTTGTACACCGATCTGGAGCTTCCACTGGATGCACCGGCCAGCAACCACTGTGGGAGCTGTCGCCGCTGCATCGACGTCTGCCCGACCCAGGCCATCATCGGTCCCTACCAGGTTGATGCCCGCCGCTGCATTTCCTACCTGACCATCGAGTTGCGCGAGTCCATTCCGGTCGAATTGCGTCGGCCCATGGGCAATCGCATCTTCGGCTGCGACGACTGCCAACTGGTCTGTCCCTGGAACAAGTTTGCCCGGCCCACGCGCGAGTCGGATTTCATGCCGCGCAACGGACTCGATGGCCGTGGCCTGATCGAACTGTTTGCCTGGACGGAAGCGGAGTTCCAGAAACGAACCGAAGGTTCACCCATTCGCCGCGCGGGATACGAAGGCTGGCTGCGCAATGTCGCCGTGGCCCTCGGAAACGCCCCCTATCGGCCGGAAACGGTCGATGCGCTGCGCAGCCGACTGCATGACCCCTCTGCCATGGTGCGCGAACATGTGGTGTGGGCGTTGGCAGAGCAGGAGTCCAAACGGGACCACGCTGGCCAAGCAAGTCACTGAATGCATCGGCCAAGCGCCCAGACCCCGTTTGTTGCATAAACGCAACGGCCCCTGCTACTTGGCGCATCGGGCACCCGACTTCGTCGCAAAGGCCGCCGCATGGGCTCGCCGCTCCTTGCTGACGCTTGGAATCCCTGTGGCCAGGACCCTGATTAAAAACACTATTTTAACGATCCGCCTTCATTTCGCGGCTTTCCTGCGGGCAAAAAAAACCCTCGCAGCGATGTCGCGCGAGGGTTCAATTAAGTGACGATTACCTGCAATGCGCCCTGGTGGCCAAGGGGTTTTGACGCCATTCGTTGCGAAAACCCCGAGGACGGTTGTAACCATACCACAGGCTGTTGCGAAATGCCATACGCGTCACAGCGCAAGGTGTGAACACGTCACACGGCAGGGTCGCAGGCCATGTTGTCGATCAGCCGGACCGGGCCCAGCCGGGCAGCCAGCAGCGCCACCAGACCGCTGCGCACGTGCTCGTTGGGCTCGGAAAGGTCATCGGCATTGCGCAGTACCGCATAGTCGAGCAAGAACCCGGCCTCGCTCAACCGAGTAGATGCTTTTCGTTCAATCTCGGCCAATGGCATGTCGCTTGCCCTCACGCGCTCGCACATCCAGCGCAAGGTCGCGTGGATGATCGCCGCCTGCTCGCGCTGGGCGGCATCGAGATACTGGTTGCGCGAACTCATGGCCAAGCCATTCGCCTCGCGCACGATCGGCGCACCAAGGATTTCAAGCGGGAATCCAAGATCGCTCGCCATGCGCCGAACCACGAGCAACTGCTGGTAGTCCTTGCTGCCGAACACGGCGAGGTCCGGTTGCACCAGGTTGAACAATCGGCAGACCACGCTGGCGACACCATCAAAGTGTCCGGGTCTGGCTGCACCTTCCAGCGCATCACTCAAACCGGGCACATGGACGCAAACGCCCTGCGCTGCGCCAAATGGATAGATCTCACCGGCCTCCGGAAGAAAGAGCGCATCGCATCCATGATCGCGCAACCCCTTGGCATCGGCATCCGGCGTGCGCGGATAGCGCCCGAAATCCTCGCCCTCCCCGAACTGGGTCGGGTTGACAAAAACACTGGCAACGATCCGGTCGCAGTGCCGGCGCGCGATCTCGATCAGGGAAAAATGCCCGGCATGCAGATTGCCCATGGTGGGCACGAATCCGACGCGATGTCCCTGCTGCTTCTGCCCGCGCACCCACGCGCGCAAGGCGCTTGCCTCACGAAAGATATGCATCACGACCTCAGTAGCTGTGTTCCGGGCCAGGGAAGCTGCCAGCGCGCACCGCTTCAACGTAGGCAGCCAGGGCCGCTTCGATCGAATCATGGCCTTGCAGGAAATTCCGGCTGAAACGTGGCCGCTTGCCCGGAGTCAGGCCGAGCAGGTCATAAACAACGAGGATCTGCCCATCGCACCCCGCGCCGGCACCGATGCCGATGGTTGGGATGGGCACCTCACGCGTGATCCGGGTGGCCAGTTCGGCGGGTACGCATTCGAGCACCAGCAGATCCGCTCCGGCGTTGCTGACCGCATGCGCGTCCTCCAGCAGTTGCTGCGCCTGGGCCTCAAGCTTGCCCTGCACCCGGTAACCGCCCAGCTTGTGCACCGATTGCGGCGTCAATCCCAGATGCGCGCACACGGGCACGTCGCGCTCTGCGAGGGCCTTGATCACATCAACAACCCAGCCGGCCCCCTCGACTTTCACCATTGCCGCGCCGCCTTCGGCCAGAAGTCGGGTCGCGCTGTCCATCGCCACGGGCACGTCGCGATAGCTCATGAATGGCATGTCCGCGATCAGCAAGGGAGTACGCAGCCCCCGCGCAACCGCCTTGCAGTGGTAGACCATCTGCTCGAGGGTGACAGGCAATGTGCTGTCCTGGCCCTGCACCACCATGCCCAGCGAATCGCCAACCAGGGCGATATCCAGTTCGGCACGTTCCAGGGCCGCGGCAAAACTTGCGTCATAGCAGGTCAATGCGGTGATTTTTTCACCGTTGTGCTTGCGCGAGCGAAGCGCTGGAACGGTTACCAACGGTCGAGGCTTGTCAATTGGATCCGTGTACATGACTCGTGCGGGCGGGGAGATTCAAGGGGCCAAACAGTATGTTGGCTCGCGCCGGCTTTGCCAATCCGGATGCTCAATCGAACTCGACAGCAATACGTTCGCATCCCGAACAATCGACAAATCCAAGGCGATCGGCAAGCCGTCCGACTCCCGGCAGCGCCAGGTTCGGATCAATCTCCAGCAGCGGAAGCAAGACGAACGCCCGCTCCCGCAGGCGCGGGTGCGGAACCTGAAGGCCAACTTCATCAAGCGTTTCATCACCGTGCGCGAGCAGGTCAAGATCCAGTACACGAGGCCCCCAGCGCTGCGCATCGCGGATTCTGCCTGCCTCACGCTCGATGGCCAGCAATTCATCGAGCAATTGCCGTGCGCAGAGACTGGTATCCAGGCGAACGGCTGCGTTGACGAAATCCGGCTGGTCTGCGCGCCCCCATGGTTTGCACAGGTACAGCGAAGACCGGCCCGATACCCGAACCCCGGGAATCTCCCCGAGCGCCCGCACTGCCGAGACTACCTGGGCCCGGGGATGGTCGAGGTTGCTGCCAATCCCGATGTAGGCAATGGTGTTCGTCACTCGCCGGGAATCTGCGTCGCTGTTTCAGCTCCGCCGGCTGCGGATCCCGCCTTGCGCTTGCGACGCCGCGGACGCTTGCGCTTGCCTGCCGGCGCATCTTCGCTGCGCGCGGGACTCGGCACCGCGAGCGATTCCGAGAGGTCGTGGGCACTCATGCCTTGCGCCTCCGTCCACCATTGAACCTGTTCACAAAGCTCAGGCTCTTCATGCGAACGCAGGACGAGAAAATCGTAGGCGGCCCGGAACCTCGGATGGGCCAGCAGGCGCATCACCCGCTTTCGTTGGCGCAACTCGAAGCGGGGTTGCAACAACCAGATTTCTTCCATGGCCATGGCAAATCGCTTGGGAATGGCGATCCGCGTGGCCTGCTGATGAAGAATGCGCTCCACCGCGACGGACCATGCATTTGCATGCTCGTAGCCTTCACCAAGCAAGCGTTCCGCCTCGCTGCGAACCGGCTCCCAGAGCAGCGCCGAGAACAGGAAAGCCGGCGTGACCGGTCGATCATTCTGTACCCGCTCATCGGTACTCAGGAAGCTGTGGCCCAAAAGACGACCAAAGCGCTCGCGATTCGGGCCTTCCAGGGCACGCGCCGTTGCTGGACAGATCTGGCCGAGCAAATCCAGGCTGTGCAGGCGACGCAGGCTCTCCAGGCCGTGGCCGGACAGGAACAGTTTGAGCGATTCATCGAACAGTCGTGCCGGGGCAACGTCCGCAAGCAGCGGAGCCAAGGCCCGGATCGGCGCTTCGGCCTCTTCGGAGATCGCAAAATCGAGCTTGGCGGAAAGCCGCGCCGCCCGCAGCATGCGCACCGGATCTTCCCGGTAGCGCTGCTCGGGATCACCGATCAGCCTCAGTGAGCGTTGCTGGAGATCCACGATGCCACCGACGTAATCGCGCACGCTGAAGTCGGCGATATCGTAGTACAGGGCATTGATGGTGAAATCCCGACGGATCGCATCTTCCTCGATGCCGCCGTAGACGTTGTCGCGCAGGATGCGTCCATCGACCACATGGCGATCACCATCGCCTTCCTCGCCTATTCCACGGAACGTGGCGACCTCGACAATTTCCCTTCCGAACACGACATGCGCGAGGCGGAATCGACGTCCGATCAAGCGGCAGTTGCGGAACAAGGCGCGGGTCTGTTCCGGCGTGGCGTTGGTGGCCACGTCGAAATCCTTGGGGCGCCCACCGAGCAGCAAATCGCGTACCGCGCCGCCGACCAGAAACGCCTGGAATCCGGCTTCGTGGAGGCGATAAAGGACGCGCAACGCACCGTTGGAAATGTTCTTGCGGGAAATCCCGTGCTCGGCACGGGGAATGATGCGCGGTACCAGACTTTTGGCGTTCGCTAGTACCGAGTGGCTGGACGCCTCAGGCAGGTTCATTCCGTGATCACACTTGAAAGTAGCATCGTTCACCGATTGGTGAGCAGTTATGATTTCGTTATACTACGCGCCCGGTGCGATTTGTCCCAGCCACCGCTCCCTTCGTCTAGTGGTCCAGGACACCGCCCTCTCAAGGCGGGAACACGAGTTCGAACCTCGTAGGGAGCGCCATCGCCTCATGCCGCTGGGCGACCCTGGCCAAGGTCGTGCATCGATGGCCCTCGGCCAACCCGAATCAGGAGCGATGCTGAACATGCCCTTCGTCGTCACGGAAAATTGCATCAAGTGCAAGTACACGGACTGCGTTGAGGTCTGCCCTGTCGATTGCTTCCACGAAGGCCCCAACTTCCTGGTCATCGATCCGGAGGAGTGCATCGATTGCACCCTGTGTGAACCGGAATGTCCGATCAATGCGATTTATCCGGAAGATGACGTTCCCGCCGGCCAGGAAGCCTTCATCCAGCTGAACGCCGAGCTGTCAAAGGCCTGGCCGGTACTGACCGAACGCAAGGACGCTCCGGATGACGCCAAGGAGTGGGAAGGCAAGCCGGACAAGCTGCCGCTGCTGGAGCGTTGAGGATTTGAGGCAGCCATCGGCTGCCGGACCGCTCAGGACATGCGCTGACGCAGGGTGTCCAGGACATCGCGCGCCGCCGTGTCCCCGGCACTGGAATTCGCGCCCTCGATGGTCACCTTGCTGGCGCCGTCTTCACCACTGACCCGCACCCTCAACAGCACCGGCGTGCTTACTTTCTGGTCACGCGCCATGCCGAGTGTCACCACGCGCTTGAACCACCCTGGAGAACGAACCTGCCTGGCCTGGGTGGAGATCTCGTAGGTGCGCGACGCTTCGTCGCGGGACTGGATGCTGGCCACGCCTGATCTTTCCAACGCAAGTCCCACCCGTCGCCATGTGTTCTGCAGGGAGTCGGCCACCTGCATGGTATCGCCACCCGTCACGGCCGAGACGCTGGGCGGAGCCGAACCGGGCGTGGCGCTCATCGCCGGGACGGCATCATTTGCCAAGGCCGCGGAATTGCCTGCGGCAGGTTCCGGAATGACCAGCGAACCACTGCGATTCGGCAGCTCCAGATCCGGCGGGACTTCCAGCGGACGTGTTTGTGCGCTTGCCTTGTAGGCATCCTGCTTGCCACCGAACTTGGTCCGCAAATAGCTGCACCCCGGAAGCACAAGCATCGCAGCAAGCAGCACAAACGCCATGGAAAGGTGTCGATTCACGTCAAGGTATCCAGAATTGTGAGGTTTTACGTGGCAGCGGGCGCCACCGGCAGCAGGCCGAGCCTGACCAGCACCTGCTCGGCCTGGCTATGATACCCCGCGCTCAGCGGCAGTAGCGGCAATCTCGGCCAGTGCGAACCCATTTCAAGCTTGTGCAACAGCCATTTGACCGGAATCGGGTTGGGTTCGACTCCGAGCATGTCATACAGATCGGTGAGCCTTGCATTCGCCGCCTGCACCGCCGCGGCATCTCCCCTGGCCGCCAGAGCGCACAGATCCTGCACCGCGTTCGGTGCCACGTTCGCCGCCACCGATACCACGCCATCCGCGCCACCCAGTACGGCGTGCGCGAAAGTCGCATCGTCACCCGAGTAGACCTTGAATCCTTGCGAGCGCAAGCCCAAAAGCTCACGCATGCGCAGTGGATCGGCAACCGCCTCCTTGATGCCGACAATGGCCGGATGGGGGGAAAGCCGCGCAACGGTTTCCGGCAGCAGGTCACACGCAGTACGCGAAGGCACGTTGTAGAGAAGTATCGGCAGGCCCGCGCTGTCCGCCACTTCCTGAAAATGGCGGAACAGGCCTTCCTGGGTTGGACGAACATAGGCAGGCACTACCACGAGGGCCAAATCGGCACCGGCATTGCGTGCCAGGCGCGTCTGCTCGATGGTCTTTCGCGTTGACTGCAAACCACTGCCCGCGATCACCGGCATGCGTCCGTCCACAACGCGTACCGCATGCTCCAGCAAGCGAACGAGTTCGTCGGCCTCCAGGGATGCACCTTCGCCAGTCGAGCCTGCCACCACGACTGCGCTGGTACCGCCTGCAATCTGATACTCGATCAGACGTCCAAACGCTTCCAGATCCAGGTCGGTATTTCGAAACGGTGTTGCGAGGGCGCAGATGCTTCCGGACAGATTCACGGCAATCGGATTCAAACCAGGGAAACCGGATGTTAGGGGCTGCCACCGCTGCCAACAAGCCGACCGCGGCCTTTCGCGAGAATTGCATGGTTTGCTGGGCCAGGAGCCTGGACGATATCTGCATGGCTTTGCTTGCGGGTGCGGGAAGCGGCCAGTATCCTCGCTTGGCAATTGTCCGGATTGCATGCCGAAGTGCCGATGACTCCGTGAAACAGGCAGGAAAGCCAGTCTTGAGCAATCGTGCGGCGCGCCCCAACGCCAACGACAATTTCCTGTTGGCCAGCGCCCTCGCCAGTCCGGATCAGTCACCCTTGCTGGCACTTTGCAAACGGGTTGCCGATTGCGGCTGCAATGTCGCCGAGGCACGGGTTGCCGCACTGGGCGCCGAGTTGAGCGTTCAGGTCCTTGCCCAGGGCCCCTGGGATGCCATCGCAAAACTGGAAACGGCACTGGCAAAACTTGATCGCAACGGCGAGATGCGCCTGGTCCAGTTCCGCACCAATGCCAAGCAGCAACAGTCGAGCTGCCTACCCTACATCGTGGAAGTGATCGCGAGCGACAAAGCGGGCATTCTCTTCCAGCTCGCGGAATTCTTTGCAAATCGCAACATCAGCATCGAACAATTGCATTCGACGCGCTACCAAGCCATGCAGACGGGCGCCGACATGTTCTCCGCCCAGATCACCATCGGCATACCCAGCACCATGCACCTGGCGGCGTTGCGGGATGATTTCCTCGAGTTCTGCGATGGCCTGAATCTCGATGCCATCATGGATCCTATGAAGTTCTAGCTGGAGGCTCGACACAACACAATGGCAAGGCAAAACCCGATCAGGATCGGCAAGCGCGTTCCAGTGCTTGCAGGCACCACCGATAGCGGAGATGTGCTCGAATCCGACACCTTGTTGAACCAGTGGGTTGTCATCTATTTCTACCCGCGCGACTCCACGCCAGGCTGCACCAGCGAAGCGGTTGACTTCGGCAAGCTCGCGCCACGATTCCGGAAACTCGGATGCACCATTCTTGGCGTTTCCCGCGACTCGGTCGCCTCGCACGCGCGTTTCCGCGAAAAGCACGCCTTGTCCTTCTCCCTCATCGCAGACACCGATGAAACCTGGTGCAATGCATTTGATGTGATCCACGAGAAGGTGCTCTACGGCAAGCGCCATCTGGGTGTTGTGCGCAGCACTTTCCTGATCGATCCGGAGGGCGTTTTGCGTGCGGAATGGCGGGGAGTCAAGGTCACCGGCCATGCCCAGGCCGTTCTGGATGCCCTGATGGATGCCCGCAAGAATGCAGGTTAGGCGCGTGCTCTGCCTTCCACATCACCCATTCGGCGCTGCATGCCGATTTTCCCAACCTGAGGAAGTTGAATGACCCGAGGCAAGCGTATCTACGTGCTCGACACCAACGTGCTGATGCACGATCCGACCTCACTGTTCCGCTTCGAGGAACACGACGTCTTCATACCGATGACGGTCCTGGAGGAGCTCGACGCGGCAAAGAAGGGCCAATCGGAAGTCTCCCGCAATGCCCGCCAGGTAAGCCGATTCATCAATGAGCTGATCGAGAACGACAAGAACCGCAAGATCGAACAGGGCCTGGATCTTCGGCTTCCACAGGGCTTGCAGCTCGATCGTTCGGCCAAGGTGGGGCGGCTGCATTTCCAGACCCGCACGGCCGCCGACAGCGCCAACGGAAAGAAGCGGACCCTGCCAGACAATCTGATTCTTGCCGCTGTTGTCGCCTTGCGCGAAGAGCACTCGACGATTCCCGTGGTGCTGGTCACCAAGGACATCAATCTCCGCATCAAGGCCTCCATCGCCGGAATCCAGGCGGAAGACTACGAGAATGATCGCGCCCTGGATGATTTCAGCTTGCTGTATGCAGGTCACAACGAGTTGCCTGCCGACTTCTGGGACCAACACGCCGATCTTCGCTCGTGGTCGGAGCGTGGGCACACGTTCTACGAAATGACCATGGGCAAGAGTGAGGATTGGCACCCCCATCAATTCCTCTATCTACCCGGCGAAAATGAAGTCGAACTGCGCGTGCTGTCCATCAGGAACGGCAAGGCCACGCTGCAGATCGTCGACGACTACTCCAGCGGCTCACATACGGTCTGGGGCATCCAGGCGCGAAATCGCGAGCAGAATTTTGCCCTCAATGCGCTCATGGATCCGGATGTGGATTTCGTCAGCCTGCTGGGGACTGCCGGCACCGGCAAGACCCTGCTTGCGCTTGCGGCCGGGCTGGCGCAGGTGCTGGACCAGCAGCGCTACCGTGAAATCATCATGACTCGGGCCACGGTTTCGGTAGGCGAGGATATCGGCTTCCTGCCAGGCACGGAGGAAGAAAAGATGACTCCCTGGATGGGAGCACTCACCGACAATCTCGAAGTATTGACCTCGCCGCAGGAAGGCGGTGCATGGGGCCGGGCGGCAACCAACGACCTGCTCGCTTCCAGAATCAAGATCCGCGCCATGAATTTCATGCGCGGACGCACCTTCCTCAACCGCTACGTGATCGTAGACGAAGCGCAAAACCTCACGCCGAAACAGATCAAGACCCTGATCACGCGCGCAGGCCCGGGCACCAAGATCGTCTGCCTCGGCAATGTAGAACAGATCGACACGCCCTATCTGACCGAGACCACATCGGGGCTTACGTATGCTGTGGATCGCTTCAAGAACTGGGAGCACTCGGCCCATCTGACCTTGCGTCGCGGGGAGCGTTCGCGACTTGCCGATATCGCCTCGGAAGTGCTCTGAAGAATTGAAATCGACGGGCTGCCTGTTGCAGGGCAGCCTGTTCGCCCATTGCACGCCCATACGCCGACTCCTGCGTTCTGCCAGGCAGCACGCGGGAAAGCGGAATTCAGACGTGATGGGAGGAGATCAGAAACGAACGGACCAAGCCGCTTCGTACTCGACCTGGTTGCCGTTGACGCGTTCCATCGAACGATAGCTTGGCAGGCCGAGGAAATAGGGCGCGCTCGAATAGATCACTTGCAGGTTCAGGTTGGAGGCGCGACCCGTCTGCCGCGAGAAACCAAGGGCAACAGTGTGGTCTGCAGGGGTGACTTCCAGGGCGTTGCGCAGCAGCCCGGATGTCGGGGCCGGTTGCTGGCGTGTGGTGTAGCGCAACTCCACGTTGCCGAAATCGGGGGCCTGCAATGTCCAGCCCGCTGAATAGACATCCAGATCCTGCCAGGCAAAGGTCGGGCTGGCGCCGCTGCCAAGCAAGGAAAGGAAACGCCTGGGCAACGCGGGACTGGTAAACGGTGTCAATTCACTGAACATGACCCGCTGCACGCCGAGGTCGAAACTCAAGGATGGCGTCAGCGCGTAACTGAAGCCGACGCTCGCGCTCGAAGGAATGTCGAACTGCCCCGGATCCGAATAGACACCGCGCGTGCTGTTGAGCGCGTCCATGTTCACCCGCGACTGATAGGCAGCTGTCCAGCTCAAGCGACTGGACAGGCTGCTGCCAGCGTCCAGGCGCACGCCAGCACCATAGGACGACTCACCCGGCAACGCGGACCAATACGGCAGTCCGCCGTGCGCTTGGGTTTCGCCGAGACCGAGGCTGGCAAACCGCTGGTAGGCGAGTATCGCGCTGACCCCCAGATGCCCCGTCTTGCCCCATTGGCCCACGAACGAAGGCGTCAATGTGGTGCGCTTCAGACCAACGCCAGGAAGCTCCGAGCGCAGGTCGAGCTGCTTGCCTGCAAGCACGGCAGTTCGATCATTGACGACCGACGTTGCCAGCGAGAGGTTCAAGCGAAAACCACTCAGCTCGCCGAGTGCGCCCAGCGAGATTCGCAGCGGAATGCCGGATTCGAGTGAATCGGTGACCTGTGGCAAGGCCTGCGGATTTCGAACGGCCCAGGAAAATCGTGGCGTGATCGTGGACAGCGCGTAATCGCGCCAACGCTCGGGAACAGCCACGTCCGATCCGGACGCTGAGGACGCTGGCATCCCGGGATAGGAATCCAAAGCGGAAACAGGCGCAGACAGGACCATGGCCAGCATGAAGCTGGAAAATCCGGATAGTCCTGACTTCAAGAGAATTGCCCGCTGCATTGCCCTGTTGCTGCGGTGGGAGGAAGGGTGTGTTCTACTTGCGGCGGCAATTTTGGCGTAAATGCAACACCGGGTCAAGCACGCAACATGAATTCCAAACCTCCGTCCAATCCACGGGATAGCACGGTTTCTTTTGGGCAACCCGAGCCCTTGGCCACTTCCAAACCCCACCTCTTTGTTGCATGAAACCAACAACCAGACACAATTCACCCCACCTGTCCTCGCCGCCACCGATCGTGCTGAGCATCGCCGGTTCCGATTCCGGCGGTGGTGCCGGTATCCAGGCAGACTTGCACAGCCTTGCCGCCTTCGGAGTCCACGCAGTCACCGCCCTGACGGCGGTAACGGCCCAGAATTCCAGGGGTGTTTGCGCAATCCAGATGATGCCCAAGGCCATCGTGCTCTCGCAGATCCAGGCCGTGCTTGCGGATTTCCCGGTTGCTGCAATCAAGATCGGCATGCTGGGCACGCCCACCCTTGCGCTGGCAATCGCCCGGATTCTGGCCAAGCACCCGGAGATTCCGGTCGTACTGGATCCGGTGCTGGTTGCCACCAGCGGCGCATCCCTTGCCCGCGGCAAGCTGGTGCATGCGATGGCCCGCCACTTGTTGCCGCGAGCGGACCTGCTGACGCCGAACATTCCTGAAGCCGAAGCGTTGCTGAACCGGCGACTGCGCACGCGCCGCCAGATGCGCGAAGGCGCCCAGTCGTTGCGTGCAATGGGTGCGCGTGCGGTCCTGCTGAAAGCAGGCCACTTGAGCGGACCGACCGTGGACGACCTGCTGCTGAGCGCCAAGGGTGAGTTCTGGTTCAGCCATTCGCGTATTGCGGTGGAAGGCCACGGAACCGGCTGCTCGTTGTCTGCCGCAATTGCGGCCGGACTTGCGCGCAAATTGTCACTCGAAGCTGCCGTGGCTGGCGCCAGCGATTTCGTTCACCGTGCGCTTCGCCACGCCTACCGGCCCGGCAAGAGTTCGCTGGCCTTCCTCAACCATCAAAAAGCCGGCGCCGAGTGAGGGAGCCTATAGCCGCTTCAGCAGCGCGTCGGTAAACGAGGACGTGGTGCCGCTGCCACCCAGGTCAGGGGTGGTGTTGTCGCGCGCATCGAGCGTTTCGCGAATGGCGCTGCGCACCCGGATTGCCGCATCTTCAAGCCCCATGTGGCTGAGCATCTGCGTGGCACCCAGCAAGAGTGCGCACGGATTGGCAACGCCCTTGCCGGCGATGTCGGGCGCAGAACCATGCACGGCTTCGAAGATCGCGATCTCGCTGCCGATGTTTGCACCCGGCGCCAACCCCAGACCGCCCACCAGGCCGGCGCACAGGTCGGAAATGATGTCGCCGAACAGGTTGGTGGTGACGATGACATCGAATTGGTGCGGATTCATCACCAACTGCATGCAGGTGTTGTCAACGATCATTTCGTTGAACGCGATGTCGGGGAATTCCGTTGCCACTTCACGCGCAACCTTGAGGAACATCCCCGAGGTGGTCTTCATGATGTTGGCCTTGTGAACCGCCGTGATCTTGCGCCGACGCTGCCTGCGTGCGAGTTCGAACGCGTAGCGAACGATGCGCTCGCAACCGTGTCGTGTATTGCGAACCATCGACAGGGCAATCTCGCCATCCTCTGAAATGGTCTGCCCTTCGGCCGAATAGGCGCCTTCCGTATTTTCGCGCACCGTGATCAGGTCAATATCCTGGTAGCGCGCCTTGGTATCCGGGAAGGTGATGACCGGGCGCACGTTGGCATACAGATCGAAGTGTTTGCGCAATTGCACATTGATCGAGCTGAATCCACCGCCGATCGGTGTCATCAACGGTCCCTTGAGCGCAACCTTGTGACGGGCGATGGTCTCCAGGGTGGCGGCGGGGAGCAACTCCCCTGTTGCCTGGTAGGCAGCGACACCGGCTTCGACAAACTCGTATTCAAGGCCGATATCGAGCGCATCAAGCACGCGGATCGCGGACTCCATGATTTCAGGCCCGATTCCATCGCCACGGATCACCGCAATTGTCCGACCCATCACCATCTCCGCAATTTGAACTTGCCGCATTCAGCAAAGGGCGCGCATTATCCGAGAATGATGATCAGCCGCACAACCCGAAATCCGCCAAGCTGGGTGTTGCGGTACTTCGTCGCAGCCACTTTTGCCATGGCCACCGCTGCGCACGCCGCCTCCGTCGACAGTGCCGCACGCGCGTGGGGACCGGAGTTCAAACTTGAGCTGGTCAGTGCCCAAAGCGACATCCCCGCCCTTCCACCGGATCTGGTCGTCAACGCGGAATGGCCAGACAGTTGCCTGCCGCAACTGCTGCGCTCGTCCATGGTGGATGGGCACATCGACGTTGAATTGCGGAGCACGGGACACGATTGCGTGAAAGCGCCCACGCCGATGTCGCTGCGGTTCAATCCATCGCGCGAGGCGGGCCAGATGCAGATGCCGGTTGGTGTCTACGAGGTGCGCTTCTACCTGGCTCGCGACAATGGATTCAGTGAACTGATCGCGTTCAACCTGTTGCGTGCGGGATGGCGCGATTCGAGTTTCCGCCCCGAGAGCGGATTCTGGTGGTCGGTATCCAATACCAACCGCGCCTTGCTTGCAGGCAGTGGACTGTCCATGGAGCAGCAGGGAGAAACCCTTGCGGTGACCTTGCTCAGTTATGAAGCAGGCAACGCGGTCTGGTACTTCGGCAATGCCCGGTCTGCGGGAACCCTTGCGCGCGTTCCCCTGGTGCGCATGTTCGGTGGCGACTCGCCATTTTCCGCGGTCGGTACGCCACCGCAGGTCGAAGCTGCGCTGACACTGGACTTGAATTTCCTTTCACCATCCCGCGCTTCTGCATGGTTGACGCGCCCATTTGCCGACGGTCGCGAAGGAATCGAGATCCAGTCGCTCGACCTGTTGCGCCTTCCGTTCGCTGGCAATGCGAACGGCGCGGCCTGGAAAGGACAATGGGTCCTGATCGGCGAGGAATCGCGCCAGGCCGCCGTGTTCGACTTGGGCGAAGTCGCCACTTCCGGTGCCGGCAACTTCACGCTGCGCTCACGTGCTGACGGCGCAGAACTCCAGTGTCGACTCGAAGACTTTGGCGGACATTCCGTGCCGACATTTTGCTCACTGCTGGATGGCAACGAGTTGCTGGCCGATTTCGACAAGATTGGCCTGGACCGGCTGATCGGCCGCAACCCTGAAGGTCAGAACATGAGGTTGGTTCGCCTGCCGCGATGACGTCAGCACCATCGCATGCGCGTGCTTTCAGAGGTTTTCCAGTTTTCCACCGCGATCCGCCGCCACCAGGTCATCGAAACCACCAATGTGGTTTGAATTGATGAAAATCTGCGGCACAGAGCGCCGTCCACCCGACCGCGCGAGCATTTCCTCGAATCGTGAAGGATCGGTATCCACGCGAAATTCGGTGTAGTCGAACCCTTTCTGTTTGAGCAGGTTTTTCGCGGCCACGCAATACGGGCAAATGGCCGTGGTGTACATCTCGACAACTGGCATGTGAATGGCTCCAGACTTGAGGATCGACGGGGCGGTTTCAGCTGCCAACGGGCTCAGGGCAGTCCCCGTCGGCATCATCACGCAAGCTTAAGCAAATGCGCATTACACTGCACATGGTGCTGCCTCGCGGAGTTCACAAGCCATGCGCAAACTCAACTGGCTGAGCCTGATCCTTGCCACCGCGTGCACGGGTTTGGCCGGCGCCCAGGAAACCTCGGTAAAGCTGCCCGACATCGGCAGTTCCGCCGCGTCGGCCATGTCGCCTGGGGAAATGAAGGCCTACGGAGCTTCGATGCTCCATGAAATGCGCGCCTACAACTATGTGCTGGATGACCCGCTTGTCAGCGATTACCTGCAAGACCTCGGCTACCGACTGGTTTCCTACAGTGACCGCCCGGACCTGGAATTCACCTTCTTCGTGGTTCGCAGCAATGACATCAACGCGTTTGCGGCTCCCGGCGGATACATCGGCGTAAACGTCGGTCTGATCAATGCCATGTCCAGCGAGGACGAACTCGCCGCTGTCATCGCGCATGAAATTGCCCATGTCACCCAACAACACCTGCTGCGCGCCTTCGAGGATTCCAAAAAGAGCACCATCCCGATTGCACTGGCCATGCTGGGCGCCCTGGTCGCCAGCGCCGGACGCAGTGATGATGCAAGCCAGGCAGCGTTGATGAGTGGAATTTCCCTGATCCAGCAACGCGCAATCAATTTCACACGCTACGATGAAATCGAGGCGGATCGGGTCGGCATCCAGACTCTCACCCGCGCGGGCTTCGAACCGCTGGCCATGGCCGAGACATTCGCCACCATGCAGCGCGTCATGCGTGTCAACGGCGTGGACGTTCCCGAATTCCTGCGTACCCACCCGGTAGATGTCAATCGCATTGCCGATGCCAAGGCGCGTGCAGTCCAGTTGCACAAGACTCAGCCTCTGCGAGGGGCAGTCACCCTGAATCAACCGAGCAGGACGGTTTTGCCCGGTCATTCGGAACTCGACCTTTCCTTCCCCGGAGCGGCCAGCAAGCGCGGCAACGAAGGATCCGGCCCAGGGGCAACCGACACCAATGCTTTCGTGCTGATGAAGGAGCGTGCACGCACGCTAGCCGCCGACTCCGCCAACTCAATACTCCGCTACTACTCCGATGAACTGGAACGGGAAGCACGGCCTTCCGTGGCCAATCGGTACGGTCATGCCCTGGCTTTGGTTCGAGCGCGTCAGCCGCGAACCGCGATCGCCGAGTTCAAGCAACTGACCGAGGACTTCCCGGACAACTTGACCTTCATGCTCGGGCTGGCCCATGCGGAGGACCAGGCCGGCCAGAAGAACAGTGCGTTTTCTGCCTACCAGCGTCTGAACACCAACTACCCCGGCAACCGCGCCATTGTTCTTGCCTATACCGACGCATTGCTTGCCCGCGAAGAGGCCGAATCCGCCCGGCGTGCGCAGGATCTGCTGCGCCCCTTGATTGGTCGCTACACAGACGACCCCGAACTCCAGCACAGCTTTGCGCGTGCCAGCGAACTTGCCGGCGAATCGATTCGGGCCGCGGAAGCCTATGCCGAGTGGGCGTATCTGAATGGTCGGGTCGAAGATGCCCTGAACCAGTTGAAAGCCCTCTCCAGCAAGCCGGAATTGACCTACTACCAGCGCGCACGCGTGGAGGCGCGCATCACCGCCATGACTCCAGCGGTGCTCGACATGCGCAAGAGCGAGCGCCGCCAGCCCGATGCGGACGGGGCCCGCGAAAGTGCCCGGCTTTCACTGTGTCCGCAACAAAGCTGTCTTGACTTGTCACGCCGCCGTAACATTGCTCCGTTGCAATAGCGCCCGTGCAGGAGCCCCCCAGTGCTCCATTTTCCCGAGAATCCGTGCAAAAACGAGTACTTATTGTCGAAGACGAGCCCGCCATCCGCGACATGGTCGCGTTTGCACTGCGCAAGGCGGGCATGCAAACCCTTCACGCAGGCGACGCCAGGGCTGCCAAGGCCGTGATTGGCGACCAGGTGCCTGATCTCATCTTGCTGGACTGGATGCTGCCCGGCATGAGTGGAATAGAGCTTGCCCGGTTGCTTCGAAAGGACGAACTGACCCGCGAAGTGCCCATCATCATGCTGACCGCGCGCGGTGAGGAACCCGACCGCGTCAACGGTTTCGATGCCGGTGTCGATGACTATGTGGTGAAACCCTTCTCGGCGCGCGAATTGATTGCACGCATCCGCGCCGTCATGCGCCGCACCCACGGTGAAGACGCGGACGGCGTCATCGAAATCGCCGGACTGCGCATGGATTGTGGAGCGCATCGGGTTTTCGCTGGCGATCAGTCCATATCCATCGGGCCGACCGAATACCGGCTGCTGCATTTCTTCATGACCCACCCGGAGCGGGTCTATTCGCGGAGCCAACTGCTCGACCACGTCTGGGGCGGCGGTGTCTATGTGGAAGAACGCACGGTTGACGTGCATATCCGTCGCTTGCGGCTTACCCTGACCCCCTTCGGCATGGAAGGCCTCGTACAAACCGTGCGCGGCGCCGGCTACCGCTTTTCAGCCACCACGTGACACGCCCTTCAGCACATCGTCGTTCCCACCTGGTTGGACTCCTGCGCGCATTCCGTGATGCCGCGGCAGCCCTTCCGGATGCCATGGTCGCCATTGACGGCGCACATCGCATCCGCTGGTTCAATCCTGCGGCCGGCAGCATTTTCGGACTTGCCTATCCCGGCGCATTGAACCAGCCGCTGACTTCCGTGGTGTCGATCCCGGGGTTGGATGAATGGATCAACCGCGGGGGTGCCGATGTCCTCGCCAGCGTCACTTCCCCGACCAATGAATCGATGCATCTCAATCTGCATCTCATTCCCTACGACGAGGACTCCGCGCTGCTGCTCGCGCGGGATGTCAGCCAGGTCCTGCGCCTTGAACAGATGCGACGGGATTTCATTGCCAATGTCTCGCACGAACTGCGTACGCCACTGACTGTTGTGCATGGCTATCTCGACTTCATCGAGCCTGAACAGATTCCCGAATACGAGTCGATCATCCGTGAGCTGCGCAGCCAGTCACGGCGCATGACGCAGATCGTGGAAGACCTGCTCACCCTTTCCCGCCTCGATGCCGAAGTGGTCCTGCCGCGCGCGCGGGTGCCCATGGAACCGATGATCAATGCATTGAAGCGGGATGCTGAGGGACTGAGCCAGGGACGCCACGCGGTCACCGCCAGCCGTGACAGTGATCGCGACCTCGAAGGATCGTCGCGCGACCTCTACAGTGCCTTTTCGAACCTGGTCAGCAATGCAGTCCGCTACACCCCCATCGGCGGCACGATTCACATCAACTGGTCCAGCGATCATCGCGGTGGTCGACTGCGTGTCACCGACACCGGCTATGGAATCTCCCCTCAACATCTGCCACGCCTGACCGAGCGCTTTTATCGGGTGTCCACTAGCCGTTCGCGGGAAACCGGCGGAACCGGGCTGGGACTGTCCATAGTCAAGCACGTCCTTCAGCTGCATGATGCACATCTTGAAGTCGAGAGCCAGCCTGGAAGCGGCAGCAGTTTTACCTGCGTGTTTGGTTCCGAGCGATTGCTGGCCCCTGCAAAACAGATTGAGGATTGCCGAGATGAACCTTCCGCTGGATGACGCCTCGGCCAAGGGCACGGAAGCCGGAATCGCCGCGAATGGTGTCGACGCCACCTCCGAGGCGCACCCGGAATTCAGCGATCCCGCCCTTTACCTGAATCGTGAGCTGGCCCAGCTCGAATTCAATTTCAGGGTCATGGCCCAGGCCGAAGACGCGAGCAATCCGCTGCTCGAACGACTGCGATTCCTGTGCATCTCGTGCACCAACCTCGATGAGTTCTTCGAGGTGCGCGTGGCCATCCTCAAACACCAACTCGCCTTCGGTGAGACGTATCCGCGTGCAGATGCACTTGCAATCAATGAAGTTCTTGCGCAGATCCGAAGCCGCGCAATGGCGCTGGTCGAGAGGCAATACGCGTTCTGGAACCGCACTTTGCTGCCGGAACTGGAGCGCGAAGGCATTCGATTCCTCTTTCGCAAGTCCTGGACTGCCAAGCAACGAAACTGGTTGCACGGCTATTTTCGGCAGGAAGTCCTGCCGGTGCTTTCACCGCTCGGGCTTGATCCTGCACACCCATTCCCACGCATCCTCAACAAGAGCCTGACTCTTGCCGTTGTGCTGTCCGGCAAGGATGCCTTCGGTCGCGAAGGGCACATGGCCTTGCTGCGTGCGCCGCGCTCCCTGCCAAGAATCATTCGACTTCCGGGCCAGGTTTCGGACTCAACCATCGACTTCGTGTTCCTCTCCGACTTGCTGCACGAATTCATGGATGAATTGTTCCCCGGCATGCAGGTGAAGGGCTCCTACCAGTTTCGGGTTACGCGCAACAGCGAACTTTTCGTGGAGGAGGATGAGGTCAACGACCTCGCCCTTGCCGTACGCGACGAGTTGCGCGGTCGCGGCTACGCGAAAGCCGTGCGCCTGGAAGTGGGCGCCAATTGCCCTCGCGCCATCACCCGCCTGCTTGAACAAAATTTCGAACTCGGCGATACCGACGTCTATTTGTGCGACGGTCCGGTAAACGTGAATCGCAGCGTTGCGATCTATGACCAGATCGACCGGCCGGACCTGAAGTACCCGCAGTTCGTGCAGCGCGTAAGTCGCAGCCACGTCGAAGGTGAAAGCCTGTTTGCTGCAATCCGCAAGCAGGACATCCTGCTGCACCATCCATTCGAGTCGTTTTCGACGGTCAGCGAGCTGGTCAGGCAGGCAAGTATCGACCCCGACGTGCTGGCCATCAAACAAACCCTTTACCGCGCCGGCAATGACTCCGTGCTGGTCGACTATCTCATCGATGCCGCGCGCGCTGGCAAAGACGTCACCGTTGTCGTCGAACTGCGCGCCCGCTTCGACGAAGAGGCCAACCTGAGCCTGGCCGATCGATTGCAGGAGGCAGGCGTCCAGGTCGTCTACGGCGTGGTTGGTTTCAAGACGCATGCCAAGATGCTGTTGATCGTGCGCCGGGAGCACGGCGAGCTGCGCCGCTATGTGCACCTTTCCACCGGGAACTATCACCAGATAACCTCCCGGCTGTACACCGATTTTGGCCTGATGACCGCGGATCCGGAAATCGGTGAAGACGCCCATCTGTTGTTCATGCAGCTTTCCGGACTTGGCCCGGTCATCAATCTCAAGCAGATCCTGCATTCGCCGTTCACCCTGCACAGCCAGCTCATGGCGAAGATCGAGCGCGAAGCCGCGTTCGCCCGCGCCGGCAAGGGTGGCCGCATCATCGCGAAGATCAATGCACTGAACGAATCTTCGGTGATCAGCGCGCTGTATGCCGCCTCATGCGCCGGCGTCAGCATCGACCTCATCGTGCGCGGCGCATGTTCGCTGCGCCCAGGAATTCCCGGAGTCTCCGAGAACATCCGCGTGCGCTCGATTGTCGGCCGGTTTCTCGAACACAGCCGCGTGTACTGGTTCAACAACGATGGCAATCCGGAGACCTGGTGCTCCAGCGCCGATTGGCTCTATCGAAACCTGCTGCGTCGCGTCGAAACCTGCTTTCCGATCCGTGACCCGAAACTGGCTTCCAGGGTGCACGAGGAAGCGCTGCAAAACTACCTTTCGGACAATACCCAGGCCTGGCATCTGCAAGCCGATGGCAGCTACCTGCGGGCAACGCCGGGTGCGCAAGCGCCCCACTGTGCCCAGCTTGCGCTTCTTGAGAAGTACGGCTCGTGAGTGCCCGCAACCTTGACCGGCAAATTCGCG
Organism: Dokdonella sp.; assembly: GCA_016712865.1. Lineage (GTDB taxonomy): Bacteria > Pseudomonadota > Gammaproteobacteria > Xanthomonadales > Rhodanobacteraceae > Dokdonella. The sequence goes on along the minus strand of JADJQH010000008.1, from coordinate 1,031,657 downwards.
ATGGCGACTTGATCGCCGCCGCGGACATTGGCTCCAACAGTTTTCATCTGGTGGTAGCACGATACGCCCATGGGGAGTTGCGGGTTGTTGATCGCCTGCGCGAGACCATTCGCCTCGCCGCCGGCTTGCGCAAGGACGGAACGCTCGCGCGGGACCGCCGTGAAGCCGCGTTCTCGTGCCTGGCACGTTTTGGCCAGCGCCTGGAAGGGTTCCAGTCCCATCATGTGCGCGCCGTTGCCACCAACACGGTTCGCCAGTTGTCGAATCCGCAGACTTTCCTGCTGCCCGCAGAGACGGCGCTCGGGCACCCCATCGAGGTGGTTTCCGGCCGCGAGGAAGCCCGCCTGATCTATCAAGGCGTGGCCCATGGACTGCCCATGAACGACGACACGCGCCTGGTCATCGACATTGGCGGCAGCAGTACCGAGTTCATCATCGGACAGCGCTACGAGGCACTGGAGCGCGAGAGTCTCCAGGTCGGCTGCATTGCCAGCTCCCTGCGCTTCTTTGAGGACGGCAAGATCACCGCGCAGCGGTGGCAGCGGGCACAAGCGGAAATCGGCGTGGAACTTCAGCAGTTTGTCGCCAATTATCGTCAGCGCGGATGGACCGAGGCGGTAGGTTCCTCGGGAACCATGAAAGCCATCGGCAGCATCGCCCAAGCCAATGGCTGGTGCGAACAAGGCATCAGCCTGGAGGGCGTCGGCAAGCTGCGTGAGTATCTGTTGCGGGTCGGTCGCATCGATGCGCTGGATATTGCCGGACTTTCCCGCGAACGGGTTGGTGTCATCACCGGTGGCGTGGCCATCCTCGATGCCATCTTCTCGACATTCCAGTTGCGCCAGCTCACCGTTTGTGAAACCGCGATGCGCGAAGGCCTGCTGTACGACATGTTGGGTCGCGCGCAGCACACCGATTCACGCAATACCAGCATTGACGCACTTGCCGAACGTTACGGTATCGATGCCGCGCAGGCCCTTCGCGTTGCCAGGACGGCAAACGCTTTGTTCGTCCAGGTTGCCGATGCATGGCAGTTGGATAACCATGCGGAAGCCATCCTGCGCTGGTGTGCCGAAATCCACGAGATTGGATTGGCGATTGCGCACAGCCAGCATCACCTCCATGCGGCCTACATCGTTGCCAATTCCGACCTGGCCGGATTCGGTCGACAAGAGCAAGCACAACTGGCCTGCATTGTTCGCTGTCATCGCCGCAAGCCTGAACAGGCTTCATTGCGCGCATTGCCCGAACGCATGCGTGGCACGACCCGTCATTTGATCGCCTTGCTCCGCCTCGCCGTCCTTTTGAATCGTTCACGTCGTGATGGGCCGCTGCCACCGTTGCGCGTACTTGCACAAGGGACTGACCTGACCCTGGAAATTGCGGCAGCCTGGCTCGAACATCATTCGCTCGCCCGCGTGGATCTGGAACAAGAGCGCTCTTTTCTCAAGGCCATCGACATCAATCTGCAAATCGTGAAGCGGAGCGATTGCAAGGCCGTCGCCTGACGGCGCCATACGGGCCCCGGTCATTCCGATCAAGTCCGAATCGTATGGATCCTCGGCGCCTGCCAACCCCGACTGCGGCGTTGGCCAAACCACCGCATCCTTGAACGAATCACGACGCCCGGAATGCGCCCGGCATACCGCAATTGCCGATTGCATCGATCGATGCATTCCGCCTTATCATGTCGGGTCGCTCCCAACTTCAGGAACCCGATCCATGTCCATTTCCCGTAGCCTGACACTTCGCAGCGCGTTTGCGCTGGCAATCGCGCTGCTCTACCCGCTGGCAGCAATGGCCCAGACCCCTGCGGCGTCATCCGCGAAAGATGCCCAACCCAAGGCAGGGGCTGCTGCGCCGCAAGCAGCAGTCGTGAACCCGAGCGTCCTGATCAAGACCAGCATGGGCGACATCACGGTTGAACTGAACGTCGAAAAGGCGCCGAAGACCGTCGAGAACTTCCTGCAGTATGTGAAAGACGGTTTCTACAACGGCACCATCTTTCATCGCGTCATCAACAATTTCATGATCCAGGGTGGCGGTTTCACGCCGGACCTGCGCCAGAAGCCCACCCGGCCGGCAATCCCCAACGAAGCAAAGAATGGCCTCTCCAACGCCAATGGCACCATCGCCATGGCACGCACGATGGACCCACAATCGGCGACCGCACAGTTCTACATCAATGTGGCCGACAACCGGGTGCTTGACTATGTAAGCGATGTGCAGCCGGAAACCTGGGGTTATGCCGTGTTCGGCAAGGTGACCTCGGGCATGGACGTCGTCGATGCCATCAAGATGGTGCCTACTTCCCCGAAGGGACCTTTTTCGCGTGATGTTCCGGTGACGGATGTGGTCATTCAAAGCGTCGAACTTCTACCCTGATTGCAAGATTGAAGGGACACGTCTGATTGCTATCCTTGATCCATGACACGCCCTTCAGCCTTCGGCAAGCCCCCCCGCTAGGCAGAGGGAGCATTTCCGTCGCGGGTCCTCTCCCATTTGTGTGGCAGAGGAAGAGAGTCCAAACCAGACGCGATCCGGAGATCCAAATTTCAATGGCCCAAAACCCTAGGGTATTTCCCTTCCCCTGCAAAGCGGGGGAAGGTGCCGAAGGCGGATGGGGGCGCTCAGCAAATTCCGTTCGTGGTGAGCCTGTAAATTCCGTTCGTGTTGAGCCTGTAGTTTCCGTTCGTGGTGAGCCCGTAGTTTCCGTTCGTGGTGAGCCTGTCGAACCATGAACGCAATCACGGCACCATACGCTCGTCTTTAGACATGAACCAGGCGCGGGCCTTGATCAGCGTTGCCCTACAGCGATTCATCGCGCCCCATTTCGAGATGCAGGAAGATTCATGACCACCCTCTTCATCTCCGACCTCCACCTCGACGCCTCGCGCCCGACGATCATCGCGGAATTCGAAAACCTGATCGTCACGCAAGCCGTCCACGCCGACGCGCTTTACATTCTCGGCGACCTGTTTGAAGCCTGGATCGGGGACGACGCCGACGATGCGGTTGGTCACCGCTTCGTTGCAGCGATGCAGCCGATGAGAAAAGCACGCAAACCCGTGTTCTTCATCCACGGCAACCGGGATTTCCTGATCGGGGAAGCCTTCACTCGGGAAGCCGGCATGGTGTTGCTGCCGGATGCGTGCGTGATCGACCTGTACGGCACACCGACCCTGCTCATGCACGGCGACACCCTGTGCATTGACGATGCGCCCTACCAGGCTTTTCGCACCCTCTGCCGATCCGCTGAGTGGCAACGCCAATTCATGTCGCGTCCGATCACCGAACGCGAAGCCTTTGCGAAACAGGCCAGGCAGGAAAGCCAGCGCTACACAACCACTGCGTCCAACGCGAGCATCATGGACGTCAACCCGAGTGCGGTGATCGACGCTATGCGCTCAGCCGGGGTTCGTCGCCTGATCCATGGCCACACCCACCGGCCAGCCACGCACGCACTCGAAATCGACGGAAAGCCCGGAGAGCGCATCGTCCTGGCGGATTGGTATGGGCAAAGCAGTTCGCTGCGAATAAGTCCGCAGCAGCAACCGAAGGCATCGGATAGCCGCAGCTAGGAATTCCTCAATTGCCAAGGATCACTTGGAAATCACCTTTTGAGGCGAATTCAATGCTTCCTTCTTACCGTTGAGGTAGACGACTCCAACGTAATACCAGTACTCGTTCCCGACATCAGTGGTGTGATCGCGCCAGCGGTAAATGGAGGGAATGCGAGCGTCCGTTGAAAGTCGCTTCAGGATCTTGGTTGTAACGCGATCAAACGGGCCATCAACTGTTCGCGCCCGGTAGATTTCGTATCCATATATTTGCGACTCGTTTGCGACCTCCCATTTGAGAAGGGGTCCGCTTCCGGATGGAACCGGCATCTCCATTGCCTTCGGTGTACTCACAGCATCGCGCAGCGTCGTCGAAATACTGGGCGATCCGGAGGTCGACTTCTCAATTTCCTTTTCAAGGTCTCGAACAACGGTGTCCTTCCCGATGACAGCGCCACCAAAGGGAATTGGCAGAGTTGAACCGATCTCCGGGAAAGAAATCGAGAGAACCCCTTTGGGCGCCACCCCCATGTGCTGTTCGTCGAGCTTCAGCTTGACCACTTTGCATGAGTCAGAAGCCGGAACACACTCTTGCACGATGGCCTCCCCCCTCGCGCCAGTGACAGTCACATCTCCGACCCTGAAAGCCTTTCCATTTGCAGATTCGAGTCGTACCGCCTGTTCTGGTGAGGACCCCTCTCGAATTGCTCCAAATGCAATCGTTTCCATATTTGGCACGACTATTCCTTGCACATTACCCACGATGTGAAACGCTATCCTTTTCTGGTCACTGCTGTCTGTTTCGACAACAATGGCTTCGTTGAAGCTCCCCCAAGGCATTTTTGCCTCGCTTCGTATCGAAAGCGCGGCCCCATCATCGACGATTCGAGCGTCTATCCATCTAGAGGCAGAGACAATTCTCGTAAGTCGAAGCGTCACTCCGGGCCGAAGCTTCAGGCGCAAAGTCTTCTCGAACCGGCTTTGGTCTTTGACGACACCTACATCAATTGAAGTAGACTCAGGGTCAACGATCCAGTCGGCAAAACCACGAACCGCAATCTTTCCAATCGGCTTATCGGAACGATCTGCAAAGGCATAGAAAATGTGCGAGAAGCGCCCGACGCCATCTCCGCCATCTATGCTGATTGATACGTTTGTCGATTCACCTGGTTCAAGAGTCTTATTCTGAATCTCAACTCGCGCTGATGTCCCTGCCCATCTGGGCAGAATCCTGTCAATGGTCAGGGAAGAAGTGCCCTCATTGGTGAGTGCAACCTTTATGTCAATCGCTGCAAGCGCGTAGACATCACCGACATCAACATCGGTTGTCGACAAGGAATAAGACTGCTCTCCCGGATCTTGAGCACCATTTGTAGCTGGGGCATCAGTCGCCTGGGCAACCGATCCAGCGAGTTGAGCAACCAGTACCAGAAACACAAACCCGAGGGCCTGGGCCCATGTAGCTTGATACAGTTTCATTGACCACTTACCTTTCTTGGGGCCGACAACGCGGACTGATTGACCAGTCTTCTCGCATCAGGTTCAACTGTCGACTCAAATTTCCAAAAAAAAGAAGGCCTGCATTGCAGGCCTTCTTGGCACATCCTGGATTCCTGAAACTACTCGACGCTGAAATTCTGCAAACTTACCGGCAAAGTGCCAACGATCGAAACTGCCGACGGCACGCAACCGGTTGGGCCTGCCGTAGAGTCGATAACCAGGTAGTAAGTTCCAGCCGGGAGATTATCCGCTGGATCCAGCGACTCTGCAGCGCCAGCACCTGCGTTGTCAGCATCGGCCACACAGGGCGCCGTCTGCGCACAGGAATTGGGACCAATCAAGAAAATAGCATGGTCATAGGTGCCCGCTGACGGAGTAACTGTAATGGTGAAGTTGTTAGCCGCACCCAACTGGATTGAATAGACCGCGCTGGTTCCGGTTGCAGTTACGCTACCCGCACAGATGGAGTTGAACTCATCTGCCGCCGTACACGCGGAATTGAAATTTGCGGGCGCTGCGGTGATTGGGCTAGGTGCACCTGGCGCAGCACATGTTTGCGCAAATGCCATTGGCGTGCCGAATGTGGCAGCAACGGCCACCAGTCCTGAAATAAGCTTCTTCACTGAAATCTCCTCGAAATATTGTTTTAGGGGCGCAAAACTACGGGCGATCAATTGCCGATAAAGGTCTGGCGGCGCGAGTCAAACTGGTCAAAGTACGCGTTGTTGCCGGTGTTTGCGGCCCTGAAAGCGGAAGATGGCGAAGCAAGACCCACATACGCCTGATCAACACCCACCCAACCCGCGTTTCCGCCAGTAATAGTGACCGTCCCAGTCGGCGAACCATCTGTCGTTGCAGTTGCAAGCGGTGTTACCCAATAACGGAGCGTGCCGCTTGCACCGACAGTCAGATCAAACTCGATTCGATTTGGTCCCGCTTGCGTTGGAAGATCAATTTGGCTGATGCAGGTGTTGGTCGTGCCGTTGTTGCAGGCCGCCGTGATGAACAACCGCTTCGTGCCACCACCCGAACCGCCGTACTGCATGCGTACGAGTCGCAGCAACCCATTGAACGGAGCTGCAGAGTTAGCAAGAAAAACGTCTGCCTGATTAGTACCACCAGCACCCGAAAGCGAAGTAGGGTCGAAGATGAACTGCGCGCGATAGCGCGTTTCATTGGCCGGCGTGTCATCGCGAACCTGCGCACGCGCAGAACCGCTGTTGCCAAGTGAGGACTGCAGGCGGCACGCCGTGCTGTCGTAGCCGCCGGTTACGCTGCTGGCAGCCGATGTACCACCACCGATATTGGTCGCAGTCCATGGTGGAACCAAGCTCGCCGGGCACTGCGCCATGGCTGCGCCGGCAGCGGTGAAGCCAACCAGACCCAGTACTGCCATCGACAGCGTCTTCATCTTCGTGTTCATGAGTACTACTCCAGAAATGTGCGGGTGGGGTGGGTCCCCTGGCCCTTCAACGCGTTGCAAAAGTCTTGCTTTTGTCCAAACCCGACGGAGCATAAGGAATATTCCCTTTCTCCGTCAACAAGTTCAGCGCAAAAGCTTGACCGCCTAGTGAAAACCAGCCGCGATCGGGAGTTTGATTCTGGTCGGGGAAGCCCGACGCGACCACTCCCGCCACGTCTTCGGACAACATAGACGCAAGGGTGGGCGGAAACCGGACACGGGCGATTGGCTGCTGCGTGCAGGTAAGCGTTGGCTTCACGATGTCGTGGCCATCTGGCACACGACTTCGGATTTATGGGTTGAGGATCGGGCGGCCAGGGCAGTTCCGTGTCCATCGCCATAACTCCCTGATTCCGTTCATGGTTCGACTGGCTCACCACGAACGGGTGGCTTGGGAGGTCTGTCCGGTCAATTGACACCAAGGCCAGTGGCTGCCGAGAATCGCGCCCCCATTTGTTGCGCCGGACCAACAGTTGAGCTTGCCCGCCCCCGCCGAGTGTTTGGCCGTGATCCCGGCACGTGACGAAGTCGCCACCGTCGGCGCGGTCGTTTCCGGCATCCGTGCGGCCTTGGGCTGTGCGGTTCTGGTGGTTGACGACGCCAGCACGGACGGTACGGCGAGTGCCGCGCAGTTGGCCGGAGCCACCGTTCTGAGGCTTCCCATCGGCCAAGGCGCCTGGGGCGCGAGTCAGGCTGGCATTCGCTTTGCCGAGCGCAACGGGTATCGCTGGGTGATCACCGTCGACGCCGATGGCCAGCATGATCCGGCTTCATTGCCCTTGCTGCTTGCAAGGCAGGCGCAGGAATCGGCCAACGTGGTCATTGGCACCTGTGTCGAGCGCCTGAGCCTGCCAAAACGCATTGCATGGCAATATCTGCGCATGCTGACCGGTCTCGGGTTGCGTGACTTTACCTCCGGCCTGCGTCTCTATGATGCTTCGGCGATGCGGATTCTGGCTACGCCGGAGGCAAGCCTGCTTGATTTCCAGGATGTTGGAGTGCTGATGCTGCTTGCCGGCAAGGGCTTGAAGATTTCCGAAACACCGGTGACCATGCGCGCCCGCATCGAAGGACATTCGCGCGTGTTTGCGTCCTGGGCAATGGTGGCTCGCTACATGTTCAACACCACCATCCTGTGCATTTCGCGTCTTGATATTGGCAGCCGCAACAACGCGGCGAAGGCCAGGGGAACCTGATCCCGATGCTCGACGCCCAGATTACCGCTGCCATTCTCGGCGTTTGCCTCGCCGGAGCCATCTTCTATCTGGTCCGCCGCGACCACCTGCACGGTCCCTACGCCGCCTGGTGGCTGATGGTGGCTGCCGCAACCCTGATCCTTGGCATATTTCCGGCCGTGGTCACTTGGCTGGGCCTGCTCACCGGGATCAAATACGCCCCTGTGCTACCCATCATTGTTGCCTTGTCACTGATTCTGCTGCGCTTGCTCAAGCTGGACATAGACCGTTCTCGCCAGGAACGCCAGATTCGGCGCTTGACCCAGAAGCTGGCCATCCTCGATCACGAGTTGCAGAGCCTGCGCGCAGGCGAGGCCAAGCCCGCACAGGCGCAGAGCACGCCCGAAACCTGGGAAGACTGACAAACTTCCGTGCGTATCCTGCATATCGGCAAGTACTACGCTCCGCAGCGTGGCGGCATGGAAAGGTATCTGCAGGATCTGGCCGAATGGTTTGTGCAGCAAGGCGAGTCGGTGGGCGTTCTGGTTCACCAACCTGCAGGACAAAGGCGCAGTGCCGAGGAAACGCGCAACGGCGTGGCAGTGAATCGGGTTGGCTGCCTTGGCAATGTGCTGTTCACACCGATTTGCCCGACCTTCCCCTTGCAGCTGCGCCGCCTCCTGATCGCGTGGAAACCACAACTGCTGCACCTGCACATGCCCAATCCCTCCTGCCTGGCTGCGCTGTTGAGTCCGCGCGCCCGCGCTTTGCCTTGGGTCGTGCATTGGCAGGCGGATATTCCTGCGGAAGTGCCGGATTGGCGTTTGCGGGCCGCCTACAGGATCTATCGTTTTTTTGAACGCGCACTGCTCAAGCGTGCCGCCGCCATCGTGGCGACCAGCCCACACTATCTGGAATCCAGCGCGGCGCTTGCCGAATGGCGGCACAAGGTGCATGTCGTTCCCTTGGGAATCTCTGAACAAGCACGGAACTCATTCGTCGCGAGCAAGCTCGCTCCCACAAAATCAAGCAATGGTGGGAGCGAGCTTGCTCGCGACAATACTTGTTCAGACCTTCCCTTGGGTACGGGCGATGAAACCCCTGCTGCGGGAAACGCACCGGACTGGCCGCTGGTCGATGGCCTGAAATTGCTCTGCGTGGGAAGGCTGAGCTACTACAAGGGCCATTCGGTGCTGCTGCAGGCAATGGCACGGTGTCCACGGGCCAGCCTGGTTGTCGTGGGGTCTGGAGAAGAAGGCCCACGCCTGCACCAACAATCCCGCGAATTGGGTGTTTCCGGGCGCGTGAGCTTTGTGGGTGATCTCAGCGACAGCGATTTGCAAGCCGCATACAAAAACGCCGACTGCCTGCTGCTTCCCTCTCTGGATCGCAGCGAATCGTTCGGCATGGTGTTGCTGGAGGCCATGCGAGCCGGGCTGCCCATCATTGCCAGCGCCATTCCAGGATCCGGCGTCAATCACGTCGTCCAGGATCAGGGCAACGGCTTGCTGGTCACGCCCGGCAATGCAATGAAACTGGCCAGCGCGATCGAAAAAATGCATGCGCCGGGACTTCGCCACGCCATGGGTACGGCGGGACGCGAACGCTGGCTGAGTGAATTCACGCTGGAGCGTTCGGCGCTTCGGATTCAGGAGCTCTATCAGAACCTGACACGCTGACACCCCGCAGCAGCAGCGCCAGCAGGGTAAACACGGCGGGCACCAGGTGCATGATCAGGCGGTTGGAACTGGTGTAGTTCTCGGCCCAAGCCGAGGCCTCCGTGAAGAAGAACAGGATAAACAGGAATGTTGCGCAACACAGGAGCAGGATTCCCAGCCAGCGCGCTGTCTGGTCCACGAGGAATCCACGCCAACGCAACACGAGGACCAGCGGCAGCAGATACCAGAGCAGGTGCCAGTTGGGCAGGGTGAACAAGCCGCTCAGCATTTCCACCCCAACCGGGTGCCACTGCAGGTCCATTTTCCCGAGTGCCGGCACGACCACGGATCCCCAGCTCATGTGCACCCAGCCGAGTCCGAACACCGGCAATACGAGCCCACCGAACAGCAAGCTCGCTCCCAGCATCAACACGATGGCGCCAACGGTCATCCATCTCCAGCGCCGAGGCAACAGCGTCAGCCCCGCCAGGACAGAGGCGATCAAGAGCCACACTGCGCCTTCCAGCTTGATGAATGGCATGCAGAATGCCAACGCCACGGCCAGCAGCAATTGCCCGTGCTCCTTCCAGCGCAGCCAGCGCAGCCAACTCAAGACGGCCAGACCGAATGTCGCCGCAAGCCAAAGGTCCGCGTAGCCCGCCAAGGCCACGTGCGCATCGATCAGCGGCAGCGAGAGAAGGCCATAGGCGAGAATCATGGCCCATAGCGGGGCAACGCCCAGCACGCGCCAGTTTCCATAACTGCCAAGGCCGATCGCCACCAGCACGCCCAGCCAGACGGCATTGATCAAGGGCTCATTCCAGCCGCCCACGGCACTGGCAAACCACACCTGGACCCATGCGAGCAGTTCCGGGTAGTCCCAGATTGCCGATGTTCGCAGGGTCGTGCCGGGGTTCGCGAGCCATTGCTGCATAGGCTCGTATCCTGCGTAGTGACCGAGCAGGAACCATGCCTTGGGCTTCACCGCCCAGGCTGCCCATGCGTCCCACGGGAACGTAGGGCGCAAGAGCACTTCGCTCGCCAATGAATGGATGCGAAAGGCGATCATCGCCAGCAACAAGCACCAGACCATGCGCCAGCCAAGCCCTGACTTGTTGAACGATGCCTCCGGCCAGGGCTTTCCGCGCAAGCCAAGGGCAGCCACCCAAGCAAGAATGCCGATCGCCGCCAACCAGGGGGCGACATCCGCAAAGGCGCCCTGGACGTTTTCACGGGCAATCAGGCTGCACAGGATGCCGGCCACGAATACCCCGAGCAGGAACCCCGTTCCCAGCATTGCGCAGAGATTTCCGGGCATTCGCCGGCCGCCGCCGATTGCCAGCACCAGGCCGCTGCCGGCAAACAGGGGCAACAACCACGCAAGCAGATATTGCCAACTCATGGTTGGCTCCCGACACGAAAGGCGATGGCCCGATCCGTGCGATACAACACTTCGCCAGGGATCTTGAGCGAATCGGCCTGCAGGACTCCGGTCGCGGCGTTGAAACTCCAGCCCGGCGCGTCGCAGGCGATCAGGATGGTCCCCGCAGGCGGAGCTTTGCCATCTGCGAGCTGCAACGCCTTGGCGAATACGCCTACGTTCATCGGCAAGAGGTGATACACCAGCCGCAGAACGGAAAAACTCGACCCCGAGTGAACCAGGATTCGTGAAGCCTCCGGTATGCCGCGCAGTGCAATCTTGAGCGCACGCGCGTCCTCGGCCAGGTCGCGGTCTGCCGCGTGCAGTTCCCGATCCGGCCAGGAATGTCCTGCATACAGGGTCTCGGTAGCGGCTCCGCGCGAATACAAACCCGCCTGCCACTGCAAGTCGAGGAGCAGCCACGCCAGAAGGGAAACACCAACGGCCAGGCGCAGCAACGCCGGCCTCCTCATGCGCAGGATCAGCATGGCCGCAGTCAGGACCAGCGCGCAAGCAATCGCAATGAACAATACAAGGGACCTCGCGCGCGGCGAGTCCGTGTCCCGACCCAATGCATGAACAGAGCGCTGGCTCCACGGCCATTGGCCAAACCAGTCGGTCTGCAATGCAGCCAGATCGCCCTTCCATGAACGGGACGCCAGACTTGCACCCACCAGGCTGAAGGATTTGAAGGCCTGCTCGGGAGGAACGACCTGTGGTGTTGGATACTCCGCAAACGCAAGCTCGGTGATGCGTCCTTGCCACTCGGGAATCGAGCCCAGGTCAAACCACTCATCCCCGTTTCCAGGCGAGGGCAACGAGATGACATTCACGTCTTCGTCACCCATCCTGCGGAAAACCAGGGACAGTTCGAGGGTATTGGGAAAATCCTCGAATCGATAGCGAAGCATGGAATTGCCGGCTGCATCGACCCCATTCAATGCCATCGATTGCAGGGCCGTGTGATTGTCTCCGATGACGCCAATGCGCAGGCGCTCCTCATCCTGCGTGGCGCCACCCATGACGACACGAAAATCCGAACCCAGCCAATTGCGCTGTTGTTCCGGGTTCCATGGCGAGCTCCAGTCGACGTCGGCAGCCCACAGCAAGAGCAGGCCGAGGCCCGTTGCAAGCACCAGCGCGAATACCAGTGGTCTCATGCGGCCAGAATCTGCAGTTGGGCCAATTCGGCCTGCGTGAACCCGGCGCGCAAACGGGCTTCCACATTGAACGGCCCCTTCAGGCTGCCACGCGCGAGCGAGTCAACGAGGTCCGAAAACATCGCGCGCGAGTCCGCGCCATCACGTTCGCAACACCAGGCAAACCAGCGCGATCCGGCGGCGACATGATCCACTTCCTCGCGCAGGATGATTTCGAGAATATCCGCGGTTTTCGAATCGCCGACGCTGCGCAGCCGCGAGATCATCCCGGGCGTTACATCGAGGCCGCGGGCTTCCAGCACGCGCGGAACCAGCGCCATGCGTCGCAGGCACGAATCAGCGGTCAGCACGGCCATTTCCCAAAGCCCGTTGTGTGCATCGAAGTCACCGTACGAAAACCCAAGTTCGGCAAGTCGCGCTTCGAGCATGCAGAAATGCCGCGCTTCATCTTCGGCCACGCTGACCCAATCATCGTAGAAGCCCGCGGGCATGTCTCGAAAACGGTAGATCGCATCCCAGGCGAGATTGATGGCGTTGAATTCGATATGGGCAATCGCGTGCACCAGCGCTGCCCTGCCTTCAATCGACCCCAGTCCACGTTTGGGAAGGGAGCGCGACTCGACCAGGAGCGGACGATGGGGACGCCCAGGATTCGCAATGGGGTGCGGAAGGTCGCAGGATTCTCCGTGAGACAAGTTACCGGCTCGATACTCGGCAGCAAACTGGTGCGTCACAGTGCACTTCAGCCCCGGTTGGGCAGCCTCGAGGCATCGTCGCGCAGCGCTGTGCAAATCGACGTCGTGCATGATTCCTTCGGCCCTGAATGGATCGTCGCGCGTGCGACTGCGGACGAATTGTGCCGAAATGTGGCGTCGCTGGACAGCAACGCCGTCACGCATCAGCCAGGAGCCTGCGCGGCAGAATGAATTCGAAGCGAAACGACGCTGACGCGATTCAGTGGATCAATCGGAAGGTGCGCATAGCGGGCACTATGCAAGCCTGACGATTGACCCAATCAATCGATGGCAGCGACGTTGCAGCCGGATGGCTTCTGCCGCGCAGGCTCCTGGGGAAGGTCTGAACAAGTATTGTCGCGAGCAAGCTCGCTCCCACCATTGCTTGATTTTGTGGGAGCGAGCTTGCTCGCGACGAATGAGTTTCGTACTTGTTCAGAGTTTCCCTATCGACCGAACTGGCGCCGCTTGTCCTTGGCCTCATCGGAACGGGCAAATTCCAGCTGGTCCAGGTAGGTGGGTTCCACTCCGGTCACGTATTCGCCAGAGAAGCACGAAGTATCGAACGTACTCAGCTTCTCATTGCCTTCGGCCACCGACGCAACAAGGTCTTCGAGATCCTGGTACACCAGCCAGTCTGCCCCCAGCAAGGTTTCAATCTCGGACTCGCTGCGTCCACTGGCGACCAACTCGGCGGAACTGGGCATGTCGATGCCGTAGATGTTCGGGTAACGCACGGGTGGTGCGGCGGACGCAAAAAAGACCTGTTTGGCACCGGCTTCGCGTGCCATCTGGATGATCTGGCGCGACGTGGTGCCACGCACGATCGAGTCGTCCACCAGCAGCACATTCTTGTTGCGGAATTCCAGGCCGATCGCATTGAGCTTCCTGCGTACCGATTTCACGCGCTCGCTTTGGCCGGGCATGATGAAGGTCCTGCCGACGTAGCGGTTCTTCACGAAGCCTTCCCGCATCGGCACACCGAGCACCTGCGCCAATGAAGATGCCGACGTGCGCGACGTATCGGGAATCGGAATGACTGCATCGATGCCGTGTTTTGGCCTCAGGCGCTGAATCTTCGCCGCAAGCCGCTCACCCATGCGCAATCGTGCCCGGTAGACCGATACGTCTTCGATCATGGAATCCGGCCTGGCCAGGTAGACGTACTCGAATATGCAGGGCGAATGCGTCGAGGATTCCGCGCATTGCCGCGTATACAACTGGCCTTCGGGGGTGATCAGGATGCCTTCACCCGGCGCAACATCACGCAAGAGCCGGAAACCGAGCATGTCGAAGGCAACCGATTCGGATGCCACGGCGTATTCCTTGCCTTCGGGCGTATCGCGCTCACCCAAAACCAGTGGCCGGATTCCATGCGGATCGCGGAATGCCAGCAATCCGTAGCCCAGGACAAGGCTGACGACGGCGTAGCCGCCAACGCAACGTGCATGCACTCCGGCGACCGCCTTGAAAATGTGGTCATGCGAAAGCGCCATGCGTTCCTGGATCTGAAGCTCATGGGCCAGCACGTTGAGCAGGAATTCGGAGTCCGAATCGGTATTGATGTGGCGCCGGTCATCTTCGAACATTTCACGGCGCAGGGTTTCCGTGTTGACCAGGTTGCCATTGTGGGCAAGTGCAATTCCGTACGGCGAGTTCACGTACAGCGGCTGGGCTTCGGCACTGCCTTCCGACCCGGCGGTGGGGTAGCGACAATGCCCGATGCCGACAACGCCACGCAGGCCAAGCATGTTGTCGCGATTGAACACGTCCTGCACCAGTCCCCTGCCCTTGTGCAGGCGCAGGCGCGATCCATCCACCGTGGCGATGCCTGCCGCGTCCTGCCCGCGATGCTGCAGGACGGTGAGCGCGTCATACAGGGCCGAGGCCACTTCCGACTTGCCGAGGATTCCGATGATTCCGCACATGGCTCAGGCTACCGCGAAGGTGAAGGATTTGGGTTGGAACTTGGGCTTGGCGCTTCCGGAAGCGCCGGGCTTGCCTGTTGGTTTGGCACACGCTGCAGCAGGGTTGCCGCAGGCTCAAGGTAACGCGCGACATGTTCCGGCAAGGTCGCAGTGAACAACTCCGCTCCCCGTTCAAATGGCGGCAGCATGCGCGAGGCCTGCCACCAGTCATCCCGTGTTGCCGGGGTGAACTTCATGAGCATCACCAGCAGGATCACCAACATGGCTCCGCGCACCAGGCCAAACACCATCCCGAGCAAGCGGTCCGTGCCTGACAAGCCCGTGCCACTGACCAGCTTGCGCATCAGGAACGCGACGATTGCCCCCATCATCAATACGCCGATGAAGCAGAGCGTGTAGCCAAGGATGATGCGCACCGATGGCGTCGAAATGCTGGTCGAAAACAATTCGGCAACAACCGGCCCGAACATCCAGGCCAGCCAGAATGCCAGCACCCAGCAAACCAGCGCGAGAACCTCGCTGACAAAACCACGCCAAAGCCCAACCAGCACCGACAGTGCCAGGATGGCCAGAATGCTGTAGTCGAACCAGTTCATCTTTCGATGCTCAGGTTTGGTTGACGACGATGCCGTCCAGTTTCAACTTGTCCTTGATCCGATCGCGCAATTTTTCGGCATTGGCACGCTCGACCTCGGGCCCGGCGCGCACGCGCCAGAACACCTTGCCATCAGCAGACAGCTTGTCGACGAATCCGGCGAAACCCGCAGCCTGCAAGCGACCCTGCAACTTGTTGGCTTCGTCGATGCTGGAAAATGCGCCAAGCTGCACAGCCCAGCCGCTCACCTGGCTCACGCGACTCGCGCTTGCCGGCGCATCTTCGCGCAGATCTCCAGCAAGCGCGATCACGCTGCCGGGCACGCTCGCAAACTGCTGCTTGATGCGTATGCGTGCGGCCTCGGCCTCTGCGCGATCCAGGAATGGACCAACACGAACCTGGCGCGCAGCCTTGCCCTTGAATTCAGTGGCTTCCGAGAATGCCTTGAATCCGCGATCGTTGAGCTTTTTCACCAGATCCGCGGCATTGCCGGATTCGGCATAGATGCCCAGATGCACGAGGAAGCGCCCTTCGGCAGCCGTACCTGGCGCCACTGCCGGGGTCGCCGCCGTTTCCGGCTTTGGTTCGGGCTTGGCTGCAACGGGCTCACTTGGTGCCACAGGCGGAGCCGGTTTCGCTGCCGCTGGCTGTGCGCTTTGGACTGCCTCGGGTGACGGGGCGGCGGCTGGCGCCGCTGCGGTATCCACGCTTGCCACAGGCTCGGGTTTCACGACATCGGTTTGCGGACTCGGCAACGCGGTCTGGGCCGCGGGATCCACCGGCAACACGCGGGTTTCGAATTCACGATTTGGTGCCGGCGGAATTTCAAGATCAACCGTACCGGACTCATGATTCGGACCGTTGCTGCTCAGAATCATGGGCACGAAAATGATTGCCAGCGCAATCAACACGACGGCCCCGAGCAGACGTTGTTTCAATGCGGGTTCCATGAGCACGCACGCGAAGGAAAGAGATTGCGATTATACCCGCCGGGCGGATACGCCGTCGGTTTCTCATCCGCTTGGCGAAGTCCGGTCTCGGTTCAGGCTGCTGTTTGCTTCGCCAGAACTCCCGCCACGACAAAAAAGGAGCCGAACGCAAGCACGCGATCCTCGCGGCGCGCCGCCTGCGAGGCAGCGCCCAAGGCAGACTCCACATCTTCATGACGGCCGCCGACCGTGAATTGGGTCCTGCCATGGAGCCGTTTTTCCAGCTCATCAAGGGAAAGACCCCTCGGGCTTGCGCCACACAATGCGCACAGGTGCCATTCGTGGACATGCGCAAGCAGGGGCTCCAGCATTCCCGCCACATCCTTGTCATCCAAGGCACCGAATACGGCGATATTCCGGCCCGGTATCGGGTTCGCCTCGATCCACGCCGCCAGTTCCCGCGCAGCCTGGGGATTGTGGGCGACGTCCACCACCAGCATCGGCGCATCGGCCAGACGTTGAAGGCGCCCGCCAACCCTCGCATTCACAATGCCTGCGGCAATGGCAGACGGTTGCCATGCGATCCTGTCCCTCAAGGCATGCAATGCTGAAATAGCGGTAGCGGCATTGCGGATCTGGCATGGCGCTTCCATGGCTGGAAGTGGCAGTTCCAGCGTTTCACTGCCGCTTGACCATCGCCATCCGGTGGAGGTCGTTTCGGCGCTGAAATCACGCCCTGCGCGTTGCACGAGTGAACCCAGCTCCTTGGCGACGTCCAGCAGGGTCGGTGGCGGATCGTTGTCGCCAATGATGGCAGGCCGTCGCGGCCGGAAGATGCCTGCCTTTTCGCGCGCGATGCTTTCCCTGTCGTTGCCCAACCAGTCCTGGTGATCGAGATCGACCGTGGTGACTATGGCCACATCGGCATCGATCAGGTTGACCGCATCCAAGCGTCCACCGAGCCCAACTTCCAGCACAGCCACGTCTACTTCACGCCGCGCAAACAGCAGGATCGCCGCCAGCGCACCGAACTCGAAGTACGTCAGCGAAATATCCCCGCGTGCTTCCTCGATCCGTTCAAAAGCCTGAACCAGGGATGCATCATCGGCATCCAGGCCATCAATGCGCACGCGCTCGTTGTAACGAAGCAGGTGCGGCGAGGTGAAGGTCCCCACGCGCAACCCGCCAGCGCGCAGCATGGCTTCAAGAAAGGCAACCGTGGAGCCTTTGCCATTGGTGCCGCCCACGCTGATCACCATTGGTGCCGGCAGCGGTGATCCCAGCCGCTGCCAGACCTTGCGAATCCGCTCCAGGCCCATGTCGATGCCGCGCGGATGGGCTGTGGCTTGCCAGGCAAGCCAGTCCTCCAGCGAACGACTAGCGCTTGGCTCGGTCAAACCGGATTCTCCGCAAGCTCAGCGCATCAGGATTCGACGTGGCTTGATCGGCAGCCTGCCGCGCCAGTACTGGATGATCGCAAATCCGGCAACCATGCCGCCAAGGTGGGCGAAATGTGCGACGCCGGCCTGGCTTCCGGTCACACCAAGGTACAACTCGATGACGCCATAGCCGGTGACAAACACCCATGCCGGCATCGGTATCGGCGGAAACAGCAGCATGATGCGCTGATGGGGAAACATCATGCCGAAGGCAAGCAACAGGCCGAACACGCCGCCCGAGGCACCCAGGGTGGGATAGAAGCCACCGCTGAAAAACTCGATGACGATCAATTGCGCGATGGCCGCGCCGATCACGCAGGAGATGTAGTAGATCGCAAACGGGCGCGAACCAAACAGGCGCTCGATTGCCCCGCCGAACATCCACAAGGCCAGCATGTTGAACAACAGGTGGGTCAATCCGCCGTGGAGAAACCCGTAGGTCACCAACTGCCAGATCTGGAAGCCCAGAGTCGTTCCGTCCGGCAGCAATTCGGACCCCAGCGGCCAGAGCGCGAAATGGATGAGCAGTGCATCCGGAAAAAGCTGCTGCAGCAGGAAGATTCCCACATTGGAAATCAGCAGTGCGCGTGTAACGGGCGGCAAATCAATCGGCATGCGAAATCCTGGCGGGAGGTGGCGTGAAGCGCGGGTTGCGGAAGCGACTCAAATCGAGGCGGAATGGTGCATTTTCAACGGCGGTCGCGACCCCGATGATGTCCTGGGGGCGCCCAGAGTTCGGCATCCAGATCACGGTGCCAACCATGTTGCGCCAGATCGACGCGGGTGCCAGTCAGCATGACACCCTCCTTGGCCAAACGCCGCTTCTGCAATTGGAACTCGCGGGATCCCGCCGCAAACGCCAAGCGGCCATCCGCGCGCAGGACGCGATGCCAAGGCAGTTTCTCCGCTGCGCTGGCCTCCCGCAAAACGCGCCCGACCAGGCGCGCGCAACGCTGCAAGCCTGCCCGGGCGGCGATCTCTCCGTAACTGGCGACACAACCCGGTGGAATCCTGCGCAGCACCCGGACGATGGCCTGCTGCCTTTGTTGCGCACTGGATTGCATGATCGACATGGCTGGGGCACGCTAGCACACGCGTGACTCGATTCGGGAGATTGATGTGCAAAGCTTCGAACAGATCCGCTCGCATGTCGGCAACCTGCACACACTGCGCACCAATGACCCGTATCTGATCAGTTTCGACCTCACCCTGCCCGATGGGCGACATCAGGGCATCTACCTGGCCGAAATCGATGACGAGGACGGTGGCAAATTCCTGCGCGTATCCACGCCGATCGGTCCCGCAACCGGCGTGGACGCGGCGCGCTGCATGCGGTTCAACTGGGAACAACGCACGGGGTACCTTGCGATCAGCGATCTGGACGGCTCTCCCTACCTGCACCTGATCGAAAACCGGCCGTACGCCTCGTTGCAGGTGCCGGAGCTGGACCGCATCATCGCCGAGCTTGGCAACCTGGGCGACCGACTCGAACAGGCGGTTTCCGTTGGCGGCGACGCGTTCTAGGGAAACTCTGAACGAGTACGGAACTCATTCGTCGCGAGCAAGCTCGCTCCCACAAAATCAAGCAATGGTGGGAGCGAGCTTGCTCGCGACAATACTTGATCAGCCCTTCCCTAGGAAAATCAGCCTAGGCCGAGCGCCTGCAGCATGCGCACCATCATCCACGCCAGGATGGCGGTGACGGGAATGGTCAGCAACCAGGCCCACACCATGCGCTCGACAACCGACCATTTGATCGCCGAGAAACGCTTCGCGGCGCCCACGCCCATGATCGCCGATGAAATGTTGTGCGTCGTGGAAACGGGTATGCCGAAGTGCGACGCAGTAATGATGACGGCTGCAGATGCCGATTCCGCCGCAACTCCGTTGACCGGGTGCAGCTTGACCATCTTGTGACCCAGCGTGCGGATGATGCGCCAACCACCCGCTGCAGTACCGGCGGCCATGGTGACGGCACAGACAATCTTGATCCACAGGTCAATCGGAAACTGCTTGTCGGCATCGGCTTCGACGCGCAGGAACGACAACCAGTCCGGCAAGTTGTCGAGTACCCCGGCCGAGGTCGCGCCGACCAACGCGAGCGCAATGATGCCCATGGTCTTTTGCGCGTCATTCATGCCGTGCGAGAGTCCCATGGCACTCGCGGAAACGATCTGGACCTTGCGGAAAACGCCATTGAGCACGCGCGGCCTGGCGGCTTTCTGCAGCGCACCCTTGCGCGATGAAAGGAAACTGATGCTGGCGAACAGGCACCCCATGATGAGGAATCCGATGAGGAAACCGAGCAGCGGTGTGCTGAACATCGGCAGCACCACCTTGGGCAACAAACCCTTGCCTTGCCAGAAGTGCTCCCCGCCCTGCCACCAGATGATGGCGCTCCAGTTGTTGTGTGCAGCCGCGAGCGCCGCCCCGCACAGACCGCCGATCAGCGCATGCGAAGAACTCGAAGGCAGGCCCCACCACCAGGTGATGAGATCCCAGATGATCGCGCCGAGCAACGCACAAATCAGAACCTCAGGGCTTATCGCGACCACGCCGGCATCGACCAATCCCGAGGCGATCGTCTTGGCCACTGCCGTACCCCACAGCGCCCCGATGAGATTGGCGACCGCAGCCAGCATCACCGCCTGGGTTGGACTCAGCACCTTGGTGGCGACAACGGTCGCAATGGAATTGGCGGTGTCGTGAAAGCCGTTGATGTACTCGAACACCAGCGCAACGACGATGACCAGCAGAACCAGGGTCACGGGGAGATCCTCGCTTCTGCGCTCAGGAGTTCTTCAACGCGATCTGGTAGATCACGTTGCCGGCATCCCTGCAGCGGTCAATGGCCTTTTCCAGCAATTCGAACAGATCCTTGCGAACCATCAGCTTGCCCGCATCCGCTTGGTCCGCGAACAGGTCGCGATAGAGTTCCAGCAGCAGGCGATCCGCCTCGGATTCGATGGACTGCATGCGCTCATTCAAGGCATGCATGACATCGAGCTTGAAGCCCTTGCGCAACTCGCCAACCATGTTGACGATCACTTCGGACGCTCGCGCCAGCATTGCCGCCTGCGAGCTGTAGTCGATATCCGTGAGCCGATCCGCGAACAGTGCATAGCGCTCGGCAAATTTCTCGACGGTTTTCGGAATCTTGTACAACGCGCCAGCCAGGGCTTCGATGTCCTCGCGCTCGAGCGCGGTGACAAAGGTGTTGACCAGTTCCTGGTTGATCTGGGCAAACAATTCCTTTTCGCGCCGACGCGCAACCCGAAACTCATCCAGCGCCGGCGTCTCGGACTTGTCGGCGAGCATGGTGCCGAGCGCGCGCGCGCTGAGCAGGGCGGCATCCGCACTTGCTTCAAGCAGGCCGTA
Source organism: Dokdonella sp. (assembly GCA_016712865.1). Taxonomy (GTDB): domain Bacteria; phylum Pseudomonadota; class Gammaproteobacteria; order Xanthomonadales; family Rhodanobacteraceae; genus Dokdonella. The sequence continues at coordinate 1,010,719 of JADJQH010000008.1, read as the reverse complement.
GAACTTGTCGCCCTTGCCGAAAATGGTCTGCAACGAAAACATGTGGCGTGCTCCGGTTCATTGGGAAGGGATCGCCGAAGCCTGCGCCGCGAACAGTCCCCTAGACGGCGGGGTCGGGATTTTACCGCATTGACGATCCACAGTATGCGGTTGACGCGCCCTACTCCGTGTGGTTTGCCTGCGAATCCGGGACTCTTCCCGCCAGATGCGCCATTCTTTGCGCGTCGGCCAGGATCCCGCGCAGCACACGCAGTTCCCTTTGGTCGGGTGCAGCGCGCAGAAACAGCCTCCGCAGGCGCTGCAGGATCGTTCGCTCCGATCGACCCTTGTGGAAATCGATGTCGCGCAGGGTAATCGCCAGATGCTCGAAAAATCCCTCCAGTTCCTCCACCGCTGCGGGGAAGTCACGATTGGAAGGTCGTGACGGGGCGCCGGCCAGTTGCGCCATGCGCACTTCGTACGCGATCACCTGGACGGCCTGCGAAAGATTCAGCGAAGAAAAAGCCGGATCGCTGGGTATATGCACGGCCGCATGGCACAGCTTGATCTCGTCATTGCTCAGGCCCGACTGTTCGTTGCCGAAAACCACGGCAACCTCGTTGCCGGCAGCCAGGGAAGCGACAATCCGCGTTGCCGCTTCGCGCGGCGTCCATTCCTCCATGGCCACGCCGCGCAGCCGTGCCGTGGAGCCAACCACCAGCCTGCAATCGGCAATGGCACCTGCAAGAGTCGCCGAAACTGGCGCGCGGGAAAGCACATCGTCCGCTCCGGCAGCCATCATGTGTGCATCCATGTGCGGAAATTGTTCGGGTGCGACCAGCGACAGGCGCTGGAAGCCCATAGTGCGGATCGCACGCGCCGAGCTTCCGATGTTGCCCGGGTGCGACGTGCGCGCCAGGACAAAGCGCAGACGACCGGAAATTTCCCCACGCTCGGATACTGCTGTCATCGTCCGGATTGCCCTTGCGCTTGCCGATATTTGGCGGCTTGGCCGCGAATTTGCTAATCTTCCGCGCCGCGCGCGATCAGATCGCAGACGCATCGTTCTTTTTCATTCCACTTCCGATGGACCCAACATGCCCAGACCCGCCGTAAACGTGGCGGTGCGCGCCGCGCGTGCCGCTGGTCAGATCATCCTTCGCTACATGAATCGCCTGGACGGATTGGCGATCATCGAGAAGCAGCGCATGGATTTTGCCTCGGAAGTGGATCGCGCTGCCGAAGCAGAGATCATACGCGAGCTCAAGCGTGCATTTCCCGGACATGCCATCCTCGCCGAGGAATCCGGCATGCAGGGCAGCGGCAAGCACGTTTGGGTCATCGACCCCCTGGATGGAACCCACAACTACCTGCGCGGGTTTCCGCATTTTTGCGTATCCATTGGCATGCTCGAGAATGGCGAGCCGATGCACGCGGTGGTATTCGATCCGCTTCGCGATGAATTGTTCACGGCCAGCCGTGGCGATGGGGCATACCTCAACGATCGCCGTATCCGGGTGAGCAAACGGACCGAACTTTCCGGCGCCATGCTGGCCACGGGATTCCCCTTCCGCCAGCGCGCACACCTCGCACCCCAGTTGGACATGACGCGCGCGCTGCTGGCTGATGCGGAGGACATCCGCAGGACGGGCTCGGCGGCACTGGACCTTGCCTACGTCGCCAGTGGGCGGTTCGATGGCTACTTCGAGATTGGACTCAATCCCTGGGACATGGCGGCAGGATGCCTGCTGGTTCGCGAAGCGGGTGGACGCTTCTGCGACTTCATGGGTCGCGACGGCATTCCCGCAAGTGGCAACCTGGTCGCCGGCAACCTGAAGGTGGTCGACGCGATGCTGGCAGCCATGAAGCCACAGATTCCTCCGAACCTCGCAAACTGAGGCTAGCTCGGCAGTCCGGCTAATCAACAAGTGTTTCGGATGCAAGAAAAAGCCCGGCGATTGCCGGGCTTTTTCGTACCACGTTGTTGCAGGTGAACCGATTACTGGTTCTGAACGGCCAGCTCGGTGCGACGATTGCGCTGACGGCCTTCCTTGGTGTCGTTGGTGTCGATCGGTGCGCTTTCACCGAAGCCCTTGACGCCCGTGATCTGGCTGGCGGCAACGCCGTGCGAGGTCAGGTAGTCGTACACGATCTGGGCGCGGCGCTCAGACAGGGTCTGGTTGTAGGCATCGGAACCGATGGAGTCGGTGTGGCCATCCAGTTCAACCATGACGCCCGGATTGCGGCTGAGCACGTCAACGGCCTGGTCGAGGATCGCGATGGAATCCGCAGTCGGCTCCATCAGGGTCGGGTTGATGTCCGACTCACCCGAACGCGGACGGTCAAACTTGAAGTTGACACCACGCAGATCGATGACGACCGGGGTAGCGGCCGGCTCTTCCGGCGCTGCCTCGACTGGAGCGGGCGGCGGGGGAGCAGCAGCAGCTTCCGGTTCAGCCGGAGCCGAACCGCCGAATCCGATGGTCAGGCCAACCGAGGCAATGCCGTCGACATAGTGGGTATGGTCACCGGCACCCGGGAACTGGCCACGCAGGCTGTTGTTGTCACGGTCATAACGGGCGGCAAGTTCGCCGCGCAACGCAATGCGCTCATTGAAGTTGTACTGCACACCGCCACCGACGGTGGCCATGACGTCCCAACCATCAGCCTGCACGGTGCCGGAGTAGGCAGCATGGCGCAGCGCGCCAAGACCACCGAGGACATACGGACGCCAGGTGGAACCTTGCTCGCCGAAATACCAGCGGCCGGTCATGCCGACGCTGACGCTTTCCCATTCGCGATTTGGGCGGAACGAGTCATTCTCGAAGTCGGCGTTGTTGAGCGCGTATTCGAAATCCAGCGAGAAGTTCGGGTTCACCCACCAGCCGATGCCGATACCGGTGTAAAGCGAGGTATCCGTGTCACGGTTGCTGTCGGAGAAAACCGCACCGACGCGTGGGGCCACGTACCAGTTGCCATCCTGGGCGTGTGCAACAGACACGCCACCGCCCAGCAGGGCCACGGCAATCAACGCACTCAAGGCTTTGTGTTTCATCATCGCAGTTTCCTCAGTTTTATTGGATCCAGATTTGACAGCCACAACGTGACGCAAAAGAAGGGCATAGCCCTGTCGCCTATGGTACGACGATTCGGTCATGCCAGAACGCCATCTTAACAATTTATGAGCATGGCGACCTGAACATCGGCCTTGGATACATTTTCCGTAAAATCAATTCGTTGCGTCGATTTTCCACGCACTTTCAAGGAAATTGTTCAGCTTTCGCCAACCACGTTCCCCGATTGCATCAAGGGGACCATCAACCCACTTTCAACTGCGGACACAGCATTCCCGGTCTCCCGCCGAACCGTGCTGCCTGTGTTGATGGATTTCATCAGGAGTCCGAATTTGATGGTACCCGCACCCAGCCTTCCATCAACACCCGTGCGCTGCGGCTCATGACGGCACGGGTCACCGTCCACCGGTCGTCGACTTGCTGAACAGAGGCGCCCACCGACAGGGTGCCGGATGGATGTCCGAAGCAGATGCACTCGCGCGAACCTCCGCCAGCTGCACTATTCACCAGCGTGCCCGGCACCGCGGCAGCCGTGGCAATGGCCACCGAGGCCGTACCCATCATGGCATGGTGCAGCTTGCCCATCGACATCGCGCGCACATTCACGTCGATGGCGCTCGCGGCAATGGGTTTGCCACTGGATGATTGGTACGCCGTCGGTGGCGCCACGAATGCAAGTTTTGGCGTGTGCTGGCGGCTGACTGCTTCCTCTGCCGTCTTGATCAGACCCATGCGCATCGCGCCGGCCACGCGAATGGCCTCCAGCTTCGCCAGCGCCGCCTTGTTCTCGTTGATCGCCGGCTGCAGCTCGGTGCCGTCATAGCCTAAATCCGCTGCGTTGACGAACACGGTGGGAATGCCGGCAGTGATCATGGTGGCCTTGAACGTGCCGACACCCGGCACATCGAGATCGTCAACCCGATTGCCGGTTGGAAACATCTGCCCACCGGATTCGCCGTCATCGGACGGATCGATGAATTCCAGCACGATTTCCGCTGCCGGAAAGGTCACCCCATCCAGCTCGAAGTCCCCGGTTTCCTGCACCTGCCCGTTGCTTACCGGCACATGCACGAGGATGGTCTTGCCGATATTGGCCTGCCAGACCCGGACGCAAACCGTGCCGTCCTGAGCAATGCGATCTGCCGGAACGAAGCCGCTGGCAATGGCGAACGGACCCACGGCGGTTGAAAGGTTGCCGCAATTGCCAGACCAATCCACGAAAGCGGAGTCGATGCTGACTTGGCCGTACAGGTAATCCACATCGTGATCGGGCACGGATGCCGGAGCGATGATCACGCATTTGGATGTGCTCGATGTCGCGCCGCCCATGCCATCGGTGTGCTTGCCGTAGGGGTCGGGCGAACCGATCACCCGCATCAGCAGCGCGTCACGGGCTGCTCCCGGCGTTTGCGCTTCAATCGGCAGATCCTGCAGACGGAAGAACACGCCCTTGGAGGTACCGCCACGCATGTAGGTGGCCGGGATGCGCAATTGAGGAACGTGAGACATGAAAGGTTCCCTGTGTTCGGTTTGGTAGTTCCGCTTCGGATTCCAGGCGAGTTCATCAGACAAAACAGACAGGTCAGCCTTTCAAGGAATCCAGACGACGCATCCGGACCAAGCAGATTCCCGCCTCGGACGTCGTATTCAGGCCGCCTTTTCGTTGGCCAGGAATTCCTGGGCGAAGCGTTGCAGGATGCCACCGGCAAGGTACGTGGTGACATCGTCATCGGAATCCAGGCGACAGATGACCGGCACTTCGACGCGCTCGCCATTATTGCGATGAATGACCACGGTGAGCGTGGCAGCCGGAGCCGGCGTTCCGGTCACATCGAACGTTTCCGTGCCGTCGATGGCGAGAGTCTTGCGCGTGGTGCCGGGCTGGAACTGCAAGGGCAACACGCCCATGCCAACCAGATTCTGGCGATGGATGCGCTCGAAGCCTTCGGCGACGATGGCTTCCACGCCGGCCAGACGCACGCCCTTGGCTGCCCAGTCACGCGATGATCCTTGCCCATAATCCGCGCCGGCAATGATGATCAGCGGCTGCTTGCGGTCCATGTAGGTTTCTATCGCCTCCCACATGCGCATGACCTTGCCTTCCGGTTCCACGCGCGCCAGCGAGCCCTGCTTTACCGTGCCGTCGACAATGGCCATTTCGTTGATGAGCTTGGGGTTGGCAAAGGTGGCACGTTGTGCGGTGAGATGATCGCCGCGATGGGTGGCGTAGGAATTGAAGTCTTCCTCGGGCAAGCCCATCTTCGCCAGATACCCGCCGGCAGCGCTGGAAGCCAGGATCGCGTTTGATGGCGAGAGATGATCGGTGGTGATGTTGTCACCCAGCACGGCCAGCGGGCGCAGCCCCTTGAGCGTGCGTTCCCCGGCGAGTGCACCTTCCCAATAGGGCGGATTGCGGATGTAGGTGCTCATTTCGCGCCAGGCGTACAGCGGCTTGGCGGCACCGCGCGCGCGCGCCGCGAACATCGGCTCGTAGACCTTGCGGAACTGGTCAGGTTTGACGCTGGCCTTCACTACCGCATCGATCTCGGCATCGGAGGGCCAGATGTCCTTCAGGCGCACCTCCTTGCCTTGCGAATCGAAGCCAAGCACATCCTTTTCGATGTCGAAGCGCACGGTGCCGGCGATGGCATAGGCAATCACCAGCGGCGGCGAGGCCAGGAAAGCCTGCTTGGCATAGGGATGGATGCGGCCATCGAAATTGCGATTGCCACTGAGCACCGCCGTGACATACAGGTCGCGTTCGACGACTTCCTTCTGGATGGCCGGATCCAGCGCGCCGCTCATGCCATTGCAGGTGGTGCAGGCAAAGCCGACGATGCCGAAGCCGAGCTTTTCCAGTTCCGGCAACAGATTCGCCTCTTCAAGGTACAACTGCACGGCGCGCGAGCCGGGAGCCAGCGAGGTCTTCACCCAGGGCTTGCGCCCAAGTCCGCGTGCGTTGGCGTTGCGCGCCAGCAAACCGGCGGCAATCACGTTGCGCGGGTTGGAGGTGTTGGTGCAGGAGGTGATCGCGGCAATGATCACGGCGCCATCCGGAATCAAGCCCCTGGCTTCCTCGTCCCGGGCCGCAAGCAGTTTGGCCTCGTCGGCAATACCGCGCTCCTGCAAGGCGCTTACCGGCAGGCGCCGATGCGGATTGCTCGGTCCGGCCAGATTGCGCACCACCGTGGAAAGGTCGAAATGCAGACTGCGTTCGTACTTCGCCTGGGCCAGATCCGCTGCCCAGAAGCCGCAGGTCTTGGCGTAGTTGCCGACCAGCGCCACCTGTTCTTCGCTGCGTCCGGTCAATCTGAGGTAGTCCAGCGTGTTGTCATCGATGAAGAACATCGCCGCGGTGGCACCGTATTCCGGCGCCATGTTGGAAATGGTGGCGCGGTCCCCAATGGTCAGTGCCGCCGCACCTTCGCCACGGAACTCCAGATACGCACCGACCACTTTTTCCTTGCGCAGGAATTCCGTGAGCGCCAGCACCACGTCGGTGGCGGTGATGCCGGGTGCCGGTTTGCCGGAAAGCTCCACCGCAACCATGTCGGGCAAGCGCATCCATGATGGATTGCCGAGCATCACGCTCTCGGCCTCCAGCCCTCCCACGCCCACCGCAATCACGCCCAGCGCATCCACGTGCGGCGTGTGCGAGTCGGTACCCACGCAGGTATCCGGGAATGCCACTCCATCACGCACATAAATGACTGGCGACATCTTCTCAAGATTGATCTGATGCATGATGCCGTTGCCGGCCGGAATCACGTCCACGTTCTCGAACGCGAGCCGGGTCCATTCGATGAAATCAAAACGGTCGGCATTGCGCCGGTCTTCGATGACGCGGTTCTTGTTGAAGGCATCGCGATCGAATCCGGGCGCTTCCACCGCCAGCGAGTGATCGACGATCAATTGCACAGGCACCACCGGATTGACCCGGGCCGGATCACCGCCCTGCGCGGCAATGGCTTCGCGCAATCCGGCAAGATCAACCAGTGCGGTCTGGCCAAGGATGTCGTGACAAACCACGCGCGCGGGATACCAGGGAAAGTCCAGGTCGCGCTTGCGATGGATCAGTTGACCGAGAAAGTCATTGATGCGCGAAGGCTCGGCCATGCGCAGGATGTTCTCGGCGTGCACGCGCGCGGTGTAGGGCAAGGTTTGCCAGGCCCCGGGTTGCATGGCATCGACGGCGGCACGCGCATCGAAGCAGTCAAGCGCGGTGCCGGGAAGGGGTTTGCGGAATCGGGAGTTCATGGAGTTCAACCGGCAAGGAGTGTCCGACAGGCATATTGCACGGCCAGCACACGGAAGGATGCCTATTGTGCCAGAGGGTACCTTGACGAACGCTGACGTCGGTTCCGCGGCTGCGCCGCTTGAACCGACCTACGACACTCCTTGCGACAACCGTAGGTCGGCTCAAGGCCAAAGGCCGGAGCCGACATCACCTCAAGGCTCGTTGAAAACATCATCCGTTTCCGCTTCGTCGTTGGTGGGCTCAAGGCGACAGGCCGGAGCCGACGATTCCTCAGCGTTCGTGCGCGCCGATGTCGATGGCAGCACCCTGGATGCGCGGCAAACCGGCAAAGTCGAGCGTTCCGACAATGCCGCCACCAGGATCGGCACCCGAATTGATTGCAGGAGAGCCCGTGGCCACGCGCAGATCGAATCCGGCCTGGTTCAGGAACAAGGGATTGGCAAACAATCCGTTCGCATCCTGGCCCGAGCCGCTGCGCCAGGTGGCAAGACTGGTGTACTCGACGTCCTTCCAGGTCCAGCTGGCCTGCCCGGCATCCGTCCAGTACAGGTTGTGGTTCATGCCGGCCGGCAGCGCAGTGTCATTGGTGTAGGCGTAGACCAGCACGCCGCCGACTCCGGCGTAGACGATGTTGTTGTCAAAGCGGTTGTCGCTGGCGTGGTACTGGATCTGGAACTCACCGCTTCCGGTACCTTGCTGGTCATTGCGGAACAGGGTGTTGCCGATGATGGTCACCCGTTCACTGCCGCCCACACTGGAGTCGTAGCCGCCGATGGAAATTCCGGTGGAGTTGCCGGAGTGGATGAGGTTGTTGCGCACGATCACATCGCTGCTGGTGCGCCCGGCGTGCTCACTGGCCACTTCGATGCCGATATCCACGTGATGCACCAGGTTGCGTTCAATCAGGATGCGTGTACCGCCGTCCACATAGATGCCATCGGCGGCGTACTCGTTCCCGTAGGCTGGATTGCCGAACGAGGTGATGTTGTAGACGGTGTTGCCGCTGATCACGCCATCACGGGCCTGGTCGAAGGCAGGATTGGGGGCGACGCCTTCAAAGCCAATCGCGCCGATGGCGATGTTGTTGGTGTCATGCACGCTGTTGTTGCTGATGATCCAGTCCTCGACGTTGCCATCCAGCGAAAACGATTCGCTGCAACCCAAGGTGAGATGGTGGATCTCATTGCCGTGGATGAAAAGCTGGTTGATTGACTGCGGGGCGCGCGTACCATCCACCTTCAAGCCAAATGCATTGGCCGCGCAGCCGTTGGCCGTGGTGCGGATATCGTGGATGCGGTTCTTGAGCACGCGGATCTCGGTCCCGGCACCGGTCACATAGAGCCCAATCGGCACGTTTGCGGTTGATGCCGTGCTGTAGTTGCGCAGCTCAAGACCCTGCACGGTGATCCAGCTGGCGTCGATCAGGGTAAGCAGCCCGTACTGTCCATCCGGAATCGGCAATCCCGTACCATCGATCACGGCGGTTTCAGCGGGGACTGATTGCAGGATGATCGGCCCGACCGTCGCCGAGCCGGATTGGCTGATCGTCACCAGCTCGTTGTAGACACCGCCACGCACGCAGATCGCATCGCCGGCAGATACCGTGTCCAGCGCATGCTGGATGGTCCGCCATGGCGACGCTGCGCTGCCCGTGCCGTTGTCATTGCCGTTGGTGGCGACGTACCAGGCGTGAAGCGGTGGCTTTTCGAAACCCGAAGCGAGCAAGGTATCACCCGCACGCACGCAAGCCGCAACAGTATGGGAATAACTTCCGATTGCAACCAACAACCAAGCTGCTGCGCGCATCCTGCAATCTCCGATCATATTCGTAAGCATAACCCCTGCTCGCGGCCAGCCATCTCCACGCTGCACAGCACGCGGTTGCAGGGTAGATAAGCGCAGCGCATCCACCAACGTACGCGGCAAGCATTCATCCGGTGGATGCGCTGCGCTTATCCACCCTACGACTTGATTCCCAAGTCGCTTGTCAGACAACCCGTTTCCGGGCATCTTCATACAACCGTTTGAATTGCAGGCAGCCATGCGCTACCCACACCTGTTTGCCCCGCTCGACCTTGGCCACGTGACCCTGCCCAACCGGGTGCTGATGGGTTCCATGCATACCGGCCTGGAAGATCGCGCCCGCGATTTCGACAAGCTGGCCGCCTACTTTGCGGAGCGCGCCCGCGGCGGCGTGGGCTTGATGGTCACGGGTGGCATTGCGCCGAACATCGAAGGCTGGCTGAAGCCGTTGGGTGGGCGCCTGTCCATGCCCTGGCATGTGGCCAGACATCGCAAGGTAACGAAGGCCGTGCACGCCGAAGGCGGTCGCATCTGCATGCAGATCCTGCACGGCGGGCGCTATGCGTATCACCCGCTGTCGGTGGCGCCCTCGCGCATCAAGTCACCCATCACGCCGTTCACGCCGCGCGCGCTGTCAAACCGTGGCGTGGAGCGCACCATCAAGGATTTCGTCAATTGCGCAAGGCTGGCCCAGGAAGCCGGTTACGACGGCATCGAGGTCATGGGTTCAGAAGGCTATTTGATCAATGAATTCGTCACCGCGCGCACCAACACGCGCAGCGATGCCTGGGGCGGCAGTGCGGAAAAGCGCATGCGCTTTCCCATCGAAATCGTGCGCCGCACCCGCGCGGCGGTCGGGCGCGATTTCATCATCATCTATCGCTTGTCCATGCTCGATCTGGTCGACAATGCACAAAGCTGGGATGAAATCGTGCAGTTGGGCAAGGGCGTCGAGCAGGCCGGTGCCAGCATCATCAATACCGGCATCGGTTGGCATGAGGCACGCGTTCCCACCATCGTCACGTCCGTGCCACGCGCAGCGTTTGTTTCCATCACCGCCAAATTCAAGGCCGAGGTGGGATTGCCGCTGGTCACCACCAATCGCATCAACATGCCGGAAACCGCCGAGCAGGTGCTGGCATCCGGCGCAGCCGACATGGTTTCCATGGCGCGCCCACTGCTTGCCGACCCCGAGTGGGTGAACAAGGCGCGTGCCGAGCGCAGTGATCGCATCAACACCTGCATCGCCTGCAACCAGGCCTGTCTCGATCACGTGTTCGAGAATCGCATGGCGACCTGCCTGGTCAATCCACGCGCCTGCAATGAAACCGAATTGCGGATCAAACCCGCCGCGCAACGCAAGCACTATGCGGTGGTAGGCGCCGGGCCGGCCGGACTGGCCGCCGCAACGACATTGGCCGAACGCGGTCATGCGGTAACTCTGTTTGACGTCGCCAACGAGATCGGCGGCCAGTTCAACATGGCCAAGCGCATCCCCGGCAAGGAAGAATTCCATGAGACCCTGCGCTACTTCGGCCATCGCATTGCGGATACCGGCGTGGAGTTGCGCCTCGGCGTGATGGCCAGTGCCGAACAACTCCAGCGTGATGGATTTGATGCGGTGGTGGTGGCCACCGGTGTCAGCCCGCGGCGGGTGAACTTTCCCGGCAGCAACGATCCGCGCGTGCTGAGCTATCTCGATGTGCTGCGCGACAACAAGCCCGTGGGCGCGCGCGTTGCCATCATTGGTGCCGGCGGCATCGGTTTCGATGTGGCGGAGTTCCTGGTCGAACATGCGCCCTCACCGACCACCGATGTCGTCCGTTGGAGCGCAGAGTGGGGTGTGGATCTCGGCCACTCCGAGCGTGGTGGCTTGAAGCCGGCCAAGCCGCAACCGCCCCTGCGTCAGGTCCATCTGCTGCAACGCTCGGCGGGCAAGCCCGGCGCGCGCCTGAACAAGACCACCGGCTGGGTGCATCGCGCCACGCTCAAGGCCAAGAAGGTCGAGATGATTGGTGGCGTCAGCTACCGGCACTTCGACGATGCCGGCCTGCATGTCCAGATCAATGACCAGCCGCGTGTGCTGGAGGTAGACAATCTGGTGATTTGCGCGGGCCAGGAACCCAATCGCGCCCTGGCCGACCAACTGACGGCATTGGGCGTACCGGTGCATGTGATCGGAGGCGCCGATGTGGCTGCGGAACTCGATGCGAAACGCGCCATCGACCAGGGTACACGGCTCGCTGCCAGGCTTTGAGAATCCCGCTCCGGCGCGCAGACCGCGAGCAGGATTCCCTTCCCCCATGATTTCAAGCCGACGGGCAAATCGTCGCAGGCGTTGTGGAAACGCCTTGCCGTGCTTGACCGCAGCGGTTCAAACGTGATTCAACCCGCAAACCCACTGCCAACGGTTTCACAGTTGCCGGGTCGAATCTGACACGTTCTGGCGCCCAACTGCGTAATAGGTTTGAACGACTTTTCGGGAGGAAACCCCATGAGCCCAGTACATTGCAAAATTCAGCCAGGATGTCTGCTGGCACCGTTGCTGGCTTGCATTGCCAGTGCTGCGGTAGCCGCGCCAGGAAGCTGGAGCAGCACCGGGCCCTATGGTGGGCGCATCTACGACCTCATCAACTATGAAGCGGGTTCCGGCACCTTGTGGTCGGCAGCCGGTGGCGCGCTGTTTCGCACCACAAGCAACGGCAGCAGTTGGCAGCGCCTCGGCAGCGGACTGCCACCAACGTTCATTTCCGCACTAGGTGCCGCGTCCGGCGCACCGGTGCTCTACGCGAGCAGCGGCGAGCAGATGTTCCGCTCGGGCAATGGCGGTGATCTGTGGATTCCGCTCAGCGAACCCGCAGGTGCGGGGAGCATCATGGACATCTCGGTGCAACGTCCGGGAAGCAACAGCGTGGCCATTCTCGCGGCCACAACCAGTGCTAGCGGAGTGTGGATCACCAACGACGGTGGCAGCACCTGGTCCGGCGGCACGCTGCCGGTCAATGGCAACTATCAGACCGTCGAGTTCGCAGCCGATGGATCGATCTACGTCGGACTGCTTTCGGATCCCGCGATTTTCGGCGGCGCCGCGTTGATCAAGAGCACCGACTCTGCGGCCAGCTGGGCCGCTGTATCGATCTCGCCAGCGCCATTCAGCGTGACCCGTATGGTCGTCTCTCCGCTGAATCCGCTACGCCTGTTCGTCAATGACGAGTACGGCGGAATCACCCTGACCAGCAGCAATGGCGGAACCACCTGGAACACCATTTCCCTGCCGGTCGGTTGCTTCTACGCCGACAGCATCGCGCCCCACCCGACGCAGGCTGCTGGCTTGTTCATTACCTGCAGCTCGCTCGGCGCAGCAGTTACGAACAATGTCGACGCACCGGTATGGACCAACTGGGGTGTTGCCAACGGCTTGACCGTCAACGGCACCGATCCGGTACAGGCAATTTCAATCCAGTCTTCCTCCAATTTTCCGACCACGCCCAACCTCTACCTTGCGACCCGTGACGGTGGCCTGTTTCGCTCGACCAATGGCGGCACCAACTGGAGCGAGATCAACAATGGCTTGCAAGCCACCATGATCCGCGCACTGGCCCCGCACCCCAAGGACACCGGCAGCGGTTCGGTGGTGCTGGCGGGTTACGGCGATGCCTTCAGCACGGCACGGGCGATCTACAGGTCTGCCGACAACGGTGCCACCTGGGCGCCATCGCTCAGCGGCCTCAACGCCGAACAGGTGCGCGGCCTGACCATCGACCCGACCACGGTCGACAGCGATCCGTTCACGGCCGAGAACTTCACGGTGTATGCGGCGGGGCGCAGTGCGGCAATTCCGGATTCCTCGGCCCTGGATGGCGGCCTGTACAAGAGTACGGATGGTGGCAACAGTTGGGCAACCATCGACAACGGAATTGCCCTGGTCAATGGCCATCGCGACATGGGCACAGCGCGCGCCATCGTTGCCGATCCGCGATCCTGCGCCGCACCACCTCCCAGCGGCCCGTGCGCGACGGGAAGCGGCGGGTTGCAGACCCTGTACGCCATCGGCAGTGGTCGACCGGACTTCAGCGGCCCTGGCTTGCCCATGCGCTCCGCGCGCATCTACAAGTCCACCAACGCGGGGGCATCATGGACTGCTTCGGAAAGCGGATTGCCGCTGCCGCAGGATCTCGACCCGGGCGCTGGAATCAGCTTCTCATACAACATCGGCATTGCACTTGTGATCGACCCGAGCAACACGCAAACCCTGTATGCGGGCCTGACCATTGGCGGACTCAGCAGCGAGCCGGGCATGCTTGAGCCGACCTTTCCCAACGGTGTGTTCAAGTCCACCAATGGCGGCGCCACCTGGGTGCATTCCAGCGTCGGCCTGCCCCACTACCTGAGTCCGGCCAGCTCGCAGCAGGATGTCCTGGCGCTGGCCATCAACCCGGCCAATCCCGCCGTGCTGTATGCCGCGGTCACTGCCTTCCTTCCGTCAGGTGCCATTGTCGGAACGATCTACAAATCCACGAATGCCGGCGCAAGCTGGTCGGAATCGAGCGCGGGAATCGCCGGCCAAGACGTGCGTGCCTTGCTCATTGATCCCAGCGACGCCAGCGGCAACACCATCTACGCCGGTACCGGCGGCGACGGCGCCAATCCGGGCGGTGTGTATCGATCCACCGATGGCGGCCTGACCTGGAATTCCTACAGCATCGGCCTTCCCGCCTATTCCTCCACGGCTCTGGCCATGCCTGCGCGCAATCCGGGTGACCCGGCCCGTCTCTACGCGGGCACCAACGCCGGGGTTTGGGAATTCACGGAAGTACCGGACGAGGATGCCGATGGATCGCCGACCACCACCGAGAACGGCGTTCTCGCAGGCGACGGCAACGGTGACGGCACGGCTGACGCCGATCAGCCCGGTGTTGCTTCATTGAGCACGCCGCAGGCGGCAAGCCCTGCCAGCCCGCAAGGGAGCAGCGTCAATTCCACCATCGAGATCGTGACGGGTTCAGCCTGCACGCAACTCAACGACAGCGTGGGCCAGCCGGCCGAGCTCTATCCACTGGACCCGCTGGGTGACGCCAACAGCCACGAACCGTGGGGCCTGGTGCATTTTGCCCTGCCTGCATGCAGCGCCAGCAAGGTCCGGGTGACCTTCCATGGCGCCAACTTCAATGCCAACTGGGTCTGGCGCAATTATGGTCCGCGCATTCCCGGCGACCAGAACAGCTTCGGCTGGTACACCTTTGCCGGCGCCACCCGCATCGATGTCGACACCTGGGAACTGGACATCGATGCCCTGCGCCAGGGCAACTACCGCAACGATGCCAACAACATCCTGTTTGTCGGAGGACCGGGCAATTTCCCCGACCACATTTTCGACAACGGTTTCCAATAGCGCACGGCAGGCGCGGCGTTTCCCCTGACCCGCGGGCGGAGCATGCTCCGCTCCGCTCGCGGCGCGCATCCATTCTCGAAGACGAATGTAGCGACTGCGCTCAGCTCTGCACCGCCGGCCGAACACCGGAGGTCGCAGGATCACGGATCGCCCGCTCCGGGGTGAGTCCGTTCCAGCACCGGGTTGCACCCGCGAAATCCGCTGATCGGGCGACGATCACCGCATGGGTTGGCGTGAGGGTTCCGGCGTGGATCGCCGCTTCGTCGATGGCATGGACCTTGTCGATGAACGCGCGGTCCGCAGGATCTTCCGCATCAAAGTTCGGACCAAAGCTCCGATCGATGAAGATATCGATGACATTGCCATAGCCGACAAACAGCTCGAACTTGAAACAGCGCGCCATGCAGGGCAGCACGTCCTGCGCGCGAACGCCCTCGAAGCCAACGCCGGAATTGTCCCAGTTGACGAACTCGCGCTCGAGCCGACGCAATTGATGGTTGTACTTCCTTGATTCAGGCAAGCTCGCCCACAGCTCCTCGACCAGCACCAATGCCTCCGGCCAGCGCATGTGGCCATTCCTGCCAATCATGTCCGAAACCAGAAAGCGTCCGTGGGGCAGCAGTGCGGTGGAAACTTGACCGAAGAGGTGCTCCAACTCCACCACATGATGCAGGCTCTGGTTGGCCACGACACAGTCGTAACGCCGCGACAGGTTCAGGCGATTGAAATCAGCCTCGACAAAGCGAAACTGGCCGACAAGTCCTGCCGACTGCGCAAGCTCCCGCCCACGCGCAAGCATGCGCGCGTTGAGATCAATGCATTCGATGGTGAAGTCGGCAAAACCAAGGGCCTGCAACCCCAGAGCCAAACGCACCTCGGTGTCGCAATTGCCGCTGCCGATACTGAGCAAGGTCGGTGCTGATTGGGTGCTATCGCGCAATGATTGCGCGGCGAACGTCAGGAAAAAATCATCGGGATTGGAAAAACCAAACGACTCGAACTTCGGTCGCAGGTACCGATTGGACCAGTAGTGGAAAATTTCTGGCAGATCATGGACTTCGGTCTGCCCCTCGAATACGACCTGTTCGGCGGCGATCCGCAAGCGGTAGCGGGTGCGTTCGGACAATCCCGAGTTCAGCAGGCGTCGCCACAGGACCCGCAATGGGGATTGCAGAAAACCCGGCAGACGCTTCGCGATGCGCCGCGCTGCACCTAGCATTCGCAGCGCCGTGGGGGGGGGGGCAGCAAATCAGTCATTCAACCGTATCCAACGTCAATCAGCGCTGACTGATCGGCACGAACTTGAGATCTTCCGGGCCCGTGTAATTGGCGCTGGGACGGATGATCTTGCCGTCGATGCGCTGCTCGATGACATGCGCGCTCCAGCCGGAAGTGCGCGAGATCACGAACAGCGGCGTGAACATGGCGGTGGGCACGCCCAGCATGTGGTAGCTGACCGCGCTGAACCAGTCCAGGTTGGGAAACATCTTCTTGATTTCCCACATGGTCGATTCCAGGCGCTCGGCAATGTCGAACATCTTCATGTTCTGCTGTTCGGCCGACAGCTCGCGCGCGACTTCCTTGATCACCTTGTTGCGCGGATCACCGACCGTGTACACCGGATGGCCGAAGCCGATCACGACCTCCTTCTTTTCGACGCGGGCGCGGATGTCGGCCTCGGCTTGGTCGGCCGTGTCGTAACGCTTCTGGATCTCGAAGGCGACTTCGTTGGCGCCGCCATGCTTGGGGCCACGCAGCGCGCCGATGGCCCCGGCAATGGCCGAATACATGTCGCTGCCGGTGCCGGAGATCACGCGCGCGGCAAACGTGGACGCATTGAATTCGTGTTCCGCGTAGAGGATCAGCGAGGTGTGCATGGCGCGCACCCACAGATCACTCGGCACCTTGCCATGCAACAGGTGCAAGAAGTGGCCACCGATGGAATCGTCATCGGTTTCCACCTCGATGCGCTTGCCGTTGACCGCAAAGTGGTACCAGTACAGCAACATGGAACCCAACGAAGCCATCAGGCGGTCGGCAATATCGCGCGCACCCGGATGGTTGTGGTCGTCCTTTTCCGGCAGCGCGCAGCCCAGTGCCGAGACGCCGGTGCGCATCACATCCATCGGGTGCGCCGAAGCCGGCAACTGCTCCAGCACGGCCTTGACCGAGGCCGGGACGCCACGCAGGGATTTGAGTTTCGCCTTGTAGCCGGCCAACTCGGCGCGGTTGGGCAGCTTGCCATGCACCAGCAGGTAGGCAATTTCCTCGAACTCGCTGCTGGTGGCGAAGTCGAGGATGTCATAGCCGCGGTAGTGCAGGTCATTGCCGGTGCGGCCGACCGTGCACAGCGCGGTGTTGCCCGCCGCGACGCCGGACAGGGCGACAGACTTCTTGGGTTTGAATGGGGTGGCGGACTCGCTCATGGGTTTCTCCAATTCAATCGATGCGACATGCGTTCAATCGCGCTTGTTGCCGGCAAACAGCTCGTCGAGCTTGCGTTCGTAGTCGTGGTAGCCGAGGAAGTCGTACAGTTCCTCGCGGGTCTGCAAGCGGTCGATGATGTTCTTTTGCGTGCCTTCGCGGCGCACGGTTTCGTAGAAACCCAGTGCGGCCTTGTTCATGGCGCGGTATGCACCGCAGCAGTACAGCGCGATATCGACATCCGCAGAACCCAGTTCCTCGGTGGTGAAGAACGGCGTGGAACCGAATTCGGTGAGGTTGGCCAGGATCGGCACCTTCACCGCAGTCTTGAACTTGCGATAGTCGTCCAGTGTTTTCATGGCTTCGGGGAAAATCATGTCGGCACCCGCCTCGACGTAGGCCACCGCGCGCTCGATGGCGCTGTCGATCCCTTCCACGGCTGCCGCATCGGTGCGCGCCATGATGACGAAACCGGCGTCGCTGCGTGCATCCACGGCAGCCTTCACGCGATCAACCATCTCGTCCTTGCCCACCACCTCCTTGCCGGGACGATGGCCACAGCGCTTGGCGCCCACCTGGTCTTCCATGTGCACGGCAGCCACGCCAACGCGCTCGAAGTTGCGAATGGTGCGCCCGATGTTGAATGCCCCACCCCAGCCGGTATCGATATCGACCAACAAGGGCATCTGCGTGGCATCGACGATGCGCCGCGCATCGATGAGCACGTCTTCCATGGTGCTGATGCCAAGATCGGGCATGCCCAGCGAGTTGGCGGCCACGCCACCACCGGACAGGTACAGCGCGCGATAGCCGACGCGCTTGGCCATGCGTCCGGCATAGGCGGTAATTGCGCCCATCACCTGCAAGGGATGTTCCTCGGCAACGGCGGCGCGAAAACGCGCGCCTGCGGAATCAAGCTGGCTCATGGCAACTCCGGCGAAAACGCGCATTTTAGCCGGAACAGGTGATCAAGGGCTCGGAACCTTGCCATGCGCCTCGGCCAGGATGGCGAGATCGGCATCGGCCTGATGCCAGATCGCCAGGAGTTGTCTGTAGCTTGCGCCGGCGGCAACATCATGCCCGGCGGCCTTGTGCGCACGAGCCAGGCCCAGCAGTGACAACGAACGCAGCGGCGCCAATTGCAGCGACCGCGTGAAAGCATCAGCGGCTTCGCCGGGGCGATCAACGGCAAGCAACAACTCGCCGAGCAACTCATGCGGCGGTTTGACCATCACCGGGGGGCCGAAATCAAAGGCCATGGTATCCAGACGGCTGGCCGCGCCGCGCACCAAGGCAATTGCCGTGTCCATGTCTCCCGACTTCGCGGCAACCAGGCCAGCCAGGTCGTCATGCAGGATGTGCAGGTAGTCGAGCGCTTGCGGATTTTCGCTGTCCGGTTTGGCAGCGGCGACCTGGTCATGCAAGGTCGCGAGCACGCTGCGCGCGAGCGTGAGATCGCCGCGTTGTGCGGCAGCAAAGCCGGTAACGAAACGATCCACCGCGAGCACGTTTTCATCCTTGATTGCGGGCATGTCCAGTTGCAGGGCAGGTCCGTTCCAGTCCTGCGACTCGATGACGGCGGTCGCGCGCATGATCGGCAAGGAACCTTCGAAGCGCGCCACGAGCCGATCCCTCTCCTTGCCCGGCTTGCTGGCTGCAAGCGCGGATTCGCCTTCCTGCTTG
The DNA here is from genome assembly GCA_016712865.1 of Dokdonella sp. Classification (GTDB taxonomy): domain Bacteria; phylum Pseudomonadota; class Gammaproteobacteria; order Xanthomonadales; family Rhodanobacteraceae; genus Dokdonella. Next base: position 992,106 of record JADJQH010000008.1, on the reverse strand, counting down.
CACCTGAGCAGCAGCGCGTTTGCGTCCTTCATCCGACCCTGCTGGTAGTAGCCATATTCCAGCCACTCGTTGTAGTGGAAACAGCTGACCTGCGGCTTGCCCTGTTCGCGCGCGTGCTCGTTGACCACCCGCGAGGCCTCCTCGTTGGCCTGGACCAGGTCATCCCAGAGTCCCAGCGCAATGAAAATGTGCGAGGTCATGTGCTGGGCATGGCCCGCGTCCGGCGCGATTTTCGACAAGGCACGCGCAGGTTCAATGGCGCCCCGCGCATGCTCGGGATCATCCATGCCGTGAATCCAGTAGTGGGCTGCGCCCGGGTTCTGCGGATTCTTCTCGAAGATCCGGCGCGAGATTTCCGCAGCACGCAGATAGTCGGGGACGTTGCGCACGCCTTCGCTGCGCCCTAGCAGGGCCAGCGCGTGGAACAACTGTGCCTGGTTGTCTTCGGGATGATTCGTTGCCAGCTCTTTCATGGCGGCGGCGTAAAGCAGATCGCGCTCCTGCTTGTTGCCTACTCCGGAATAGAGAATCTCCAAGGCTGCGAGGTAGTCGCGTTCGCGTGTGGTTTTTGCCTTGGCCGCGCGCTCCTCGGACGTCTTGCCCAGCTTTGCCAGTACATCCCTGCCCGCCCGCTCATCAAGCTGGTTCCACAGCGGATGGTTGTGGGTCATCGCCTCACCCCACACGGCCATGACGAAATCCGGTTCCAGCGATTGCGCATGCTGGAACACCTTGGCTGCATCGTCGTACTCGAACAGATGCAACAGCAAGGCAGCCCGCACGAAGGCCTGCTGCGCCTGCGCGGATTTTGCGCTGGTGGGAAATTCCAGGGTGCCCAGGCCCGCCGTCGGTGCGGGAGCCTTGACCTCGTGCGCAGCCAACGGCAGGCCAAGGATGGCAAGCCACATCAGTGTCGCCAGCAACAGCATTCCACGCAGGATTTTTGACTTCATGGGAAATCGACTCCAAGTGGTGTGTGAATTGTCAGACCGCGTCAGCGCTGCGCCGCCGTCGACGCGGGTGCCGCCAGACGCAGGATGATAAATCCGGCCATACCCGCAAGCAGCGACCCGCCAAGAATGCCGAGCTTGACCTCGCTCTCCAGATTGGAGTGATCGGCAAAGGCCAACAAGCCGATGAACAGGCTCATGGTGAAGCCGATACCGCAGATCAGGGCGGTGCCGGCCAGTTGCAACCAGCTTGCGCCTTGCGGCAATCGAGCCAATCCCGCGGCAATGGCTACACCGGAAAATCCAAACACGCCAACCAGTTTGCCAAACAGCAAGCCAAGTCCCACGCCCAGGGTCAGCGGTTGGGTCAGGTCGGCCATGGTCATGCCGGCAAACGACAGTCCGGCATTGGCAAATCCGAACAAGGGAATGATCACGAACGGCACGACACGATGCAGCGCATGTTCAAGAACCGCCAGCGGCGAATGCTGTGACTCCTCGCCGCTGCCTGCGGGCACCACCAGTGCCAGCACCACACCGGCCAGCGTGGCATGCACTCCGGAATGCAGCATGGCGTACCAGAGCAAAACCCCTGCGACGAGATAGGCACCCAGATGCCGGACCCCGGCGCGATTGAGTGCGATCAGAATCAGCAGAATGCCGGCACAGGCCGCGAGCCATGCCCAGGAGAGTTCGCTGGTGTAGAACAGGGCAATGATGAGCACCGCCCCGAGATCGTCGATGATGGCGAGGGCGGTCAGAAACACCTTGACCGACACCGGCACGCGACGCCCCAGCAGGGACAGCACGCCGAGCGAGAACGCGATGTCGGTGGCGGTGGGAATGGCCCAACCGCGCATGGCGATCGGGTCCCCGCGGTTGAAGGCCAGGAAGATCAGCGCCGGCACCAGCATGCCGCCCAATGCACCGAATCCAGGCAGTGCGCGCTGGCGCCAACTGGACAGTTGGCCAACCAGCATTTCGCGTTTGATTTCGAGGCCAACCAGCAGGAAGAACATGGCCATCAGGCCATCATTGATCCAATGCAGCAGGCTCATGCCCAACACGCTCACATGCAAAGCGTGAAAGTAGGTATCTGACAGCGGTGAATTGGCAACGATGAGCGCCAATGCCGCCGCGCCCATCAGCACCATGCCTCCGGCCGCCTCGCCGCGCATGAAATCAATCACGCGCAGCAGCGGTCTGTGGAATATCGGCGTTCTCAGCATGTTCCAGAAGGCAGCACGCAGGATGGGAAAGCATGCAGTATTGCATCTTCCTTCCCACCAGCGGCAGCAGAGGGAGCGCGACCGATTTTCGTCACGCGCTGCGCTTCATGCTCCACCCTCACCCCAACCCTCTCCCGCTGGCGGGAGAGGGAGACAAGCAATCCACCTTTTTATCCCCTCTCCCGCTGGCGGGAGAGGGAGACAAGCAACCCACCTTTATTACCCCATCTCCCGCCAGCGGGAGAGGGTCAGGGTGAGGGTGGTGTTGCGTCCATCGCAAAGCGATGGAGCCGCGACAGGTGTACCAACGCGGACGGGCGGATCCCTTACTTGGGTGGAAAAAGACCTTCAACCGCAGCACGCTCTTCGCGCAATTCCTTGTCGGTGGCACCGATGCGCTGCTGCGAAAAGGCGTTGATCTCCAAGCCCTGCACGATCGAATACTGACCGTTCTTCACCGTCACCGGGTAACCGAAAATCACGCCGGGCTTGACCCCATACGAGCCATCGGAGGGAACCGCCATGGAAACCCAGTCGCCATCGGCGGTGCCGTGGGTCCAGTCACGCATGTGGTCGATCGCTGCCGAAGCTGCCGATGCGGCCGAGGATGCACCGCGCGCCTTGATGATGGCCGCGCCGCGCTGTTGCACCAGCGGAATGAAGGTGTCCGCGTACCAGGCCTGGTCAACCAATGAAAGCGCCGGCTTGCCCTTCACCTGGGTCTGGTGAAGATCCGGGTACTGGGTGGATGAGTGGTTACCCCAGATCGTCACCTTGGTGATGTCGGTATTGAGCGCGCCGGTCTTCTCGGCCAACTGGCTGATCGCACGGTTGTGATCCAGGCGCACCATGGCGGTGAAACGCCCGGGATCAAGATCCGGCGCATTCTGCTGCGCGATCAGTGCATTGGTGTTGGCCGGGTTGCCGACCACCAGCACGCGCACGTCGCGCTTGGCATGCGCGTTGAGCGCTTTGCCCTGCGGCCCGAAGATGGCGCCGTTGGCTTCCAGCAGGTCCTTGCGCTCCATGCCGGGTCCGCGTGGACGCGCACCCACCAGCAACGCGTAGTCCACATCCTTGAAGGCGACGTTGGCGTCATCGGTTGCCACCACGCCGTGCAGCGTGGGGAATGCGCAGTCGTTGAGTTCCATGACCACGCCCTGCAAGGCAGGCAGGGCCGGGGTGATTTCCAGCAGATGCAGGATCACCGGCTGGTCCGGACCAAGCATGTCGCCCGCGGCAATACGGAACAACAAGGCATAACCGATCTGGCCGGCGGCACCGGTAACAGCAACTCGGACGGGAGCTTTCATGGCAACCTCACAGGTTCATAGGGTTCAAACAATCTCAGGATTGCGGCAACAAGCGCGCCGCAAGCAGCAATTCATGGGCACGATCCGGAGAGTAGCCGTGCAGAAGCTTGTCGCCAATCAGCAAAATCGGAACGCCACGCCCGTTTGCCAGGGCAAACGCACGCATTCCATCTTCTTCGGTTTCGACGTCGAAATCGGCGTATTCGACACCCCAGCCGCTCAGGTCCGCCCTCAACTTGCGGCAGTACCCGCAGCTTGAGGTCGACAGCAAGACCACGGGCTCATCGCCAACCATCCCGCGCAGTTCACCAACATCCACCGCGCTTGAGCAGCCGGAGAGCAAGGCCAGCAGCAGGAAAAGACCAACGATTCGAATGCGGATCACGACGCGGCTCATGTCAGCTCGGCAAAGAATTCCTGCACGCGCTTCATGCCGGGCGCAAGCTGTTCTGCCGGACAAGTGTAGGAAATGCGCAGGGCATTGGGATCGCCGAAGGCACTGCCGGGAACACAGGCGACACCCTTGGCTTCAAGCAACGCAGCGCAGAATTCCACATCGTTGCTGATCTTGTTGCCGTTGTGCGATTTGCCGAAGGCAACCGAGATGTTCGGAAACGCATAGAACGCACCCTGCGGGCGCGGACAGACCACGCCGGGTATCGCCACCAGTGCGTTGTAGACGAGGTCGCGGCGCTCGGCAAATTCCTTGCACTTGGACGTGGTCACGTCCTGCGGCCCGCTCAAGGCAGCAACCGCAGCGGCATTCACGACTTCCGGCACATTGGTGATGTGATTGGAGTTCATGGTGACGAACGCGTTGGCCACGCTTTCCGGTGCGGCGATGAAACCCACGCGCCAGCCTGGCATGCCATAGGTCTTGGAAATCGAATCGACGTGGATCACGCGCTCACGCAACTCCGGACGGGCCTGCACGAAATTGTGGTAGCCAATGCCATCAAAAACCATGCGGTTGTAGATGTCGTCACAGATGATCCAGACATCCGGATGGCGCACCAGCACGTCGGCCAGCGCGGCGATCTCGTCCTTGCTGTAGACCATGCCGGTCGGGTTCGACGGGTTGTTGAACAGGAAAGCCTTGGCACCGGGCAATGCCGCGTCCAGTTGCGCCGGAGTCAGTTTGTAGTTCTGCGCGGACGGGCACGGCAGCAGGCGTGTCTGGACGTCGAGGATCTCCGCAATGTCCAGATACGTGGTCCAGTACGGCACGGGGAAAACAATGACATCGCCCGGATCCAGCAACAACTCGCCCAGGGTGTACAACACATGCTTGGCACCAATGCCGGTGGCAATGTTCCTGCGCGTGTAGCCATTGAGCCCACCCTGCTCAAGATGCTTGAGGAAGGCATCCAGCAGTGCATCCGGCCCGCGGTTGGACCCGTACTGCCCGCTGTCGTGGTCGAGCGCTTTGCGCGCGGCCTCGTACACATGCGGCCCCGGCAGAAAATTGGGAACCCCGATTGAAAAGCTGATGATGTCGCGACCGGAGGCCTTCAATTGCTTGGCCTTTTCGGCAATCTGCATGATCGCGCTGGGTTTGGCGCGACTCATTCGGGTAGCGAGCTTCGGCATGGAAATCCTCGCGGAAAAATCGAGAGCGTGACGAGCGGGAAAGCCGGAAATTCTAGCACAGCGTGACGCGCTGCCCGAGTCAACTGACAACAATTGCATCGCGCCTGGGCAATGCATGCACAAGCAACATCCGGCGCGCTACAGTTCGACCTCCCGCGCAATGAAAAATGAGGAGGTTTGCATGTCCTGGTTGTGGATGTTCGTGGTCGGCCTGCTGGTCGGCATCGTTGCCAAGTTCCTCATGCCCGGCAAGGATCCGGGTGGCTTCATCATCACCGGCTTGCTCGGAATCGGCGGCATGTTCGTTGGCGGCTGGCTGAGCGGCTTGCTTTTCGGCACAGGCACGATTGGTGGTCAGATCCAGCCGGCCGGCTTCATTGGCGGCGTGATCGGGGCCATGATCCTGCTCGCCCTCTATCGGATGTTCATTCGCAAGAAAGCCTGAGGCGGATTCATTCCTTGGGCAAGCTCTGATTTTGTTCGTCATTCCGGCGAGGCGCCTTACAACAGTCGAATGGCTGGTGAAGCCGGAACCCGTCTTGATCCTGTTCCAATGGAATCAAGGGCAAAATGGACCCCGGCGTATGCCGGGGTGACGAGAACAAAGGTTAATCAGAGTTTCCTTGATTCGGCCGATTGTCGCCCCGCCTTGCGCGGGGCGACGTGTTTCCAAGGCACATGCTTTGCACGGCTTGCTCCGCTTGCAGAGCCGAGCTTGCCCGGCTGTCGTTAAAGGCGTTGCAATGAGCGGTGCGCGTCCAGGAGTGAGCGCATTGCGTCCTGATTCCGTTCATGGTTCCCTTCGACAAGCTCAGGACAGGCTCTGGCTCACCACGAACGGATTTTGGGAGCTCACCGCGAACGGAAACACCTTTTCAGTGCAATCCTGGCTCCGCTCTACAACAAAAAACGTATGCGTGGTTGCGGGTCGAATCAGCTGCGCGCAGCGAATCCCGCTTTTTCCAGGGCCACGTTGAAGGCATCGATGCGGGCACTCTGACTCGCCAGCAATTCCGTGGCATCGCCCTGGATCTCCACGGTTTCAATCGTATCGCCGCCACGAATGGCATCGACGACCTTCTGGTCGGCAGGTCCATCGACCATGCCGAACACGGTGTGCTTGCCATCCAGCCAGGGCGTGGCCACATGGGTGATGAAGAACTGGCTGCCGTTGGTGCCGGGGCCGGCATTGGCCATGGACAACACACCCGGCACGTTGTGCCTGAGGCCGGAAACGATCTCGTCTTCAAACCGGTAGCCGGGGCCACCGGTGCCACTGCCGTGCGGACAGCCGCCCTGGATCATGAAATCCGGGATGACGCGATGGAAGTTCAGTCCGTTGTAATAACCACGCTGTGCCAGGTTGACGAAGCTTGCCACCGTCAGTGGCGTCTTGTCGGCGAAAAGATTGACCTTGATCGTGCCCTTGGATGTCTTGAACAGGGCGACGAGCGAGCTTGCTGCTGTCATGGATGAACTCCGGGTTGCGAATGGGCAAGCCTATCCGATTTCAGTGATTGCGGGGACCCTGCGCTCTCGCCGATGCATCCGGTCGCTTGTCATGCGCGTTTGCCGGCAATCTCACGCTGCCGCAGCAAGCGGAACGCGGCAGGAATCACCAGCATCGAGAGCAGGGGCGCCGTGAGCATGCCGCCGACCATGGGTGCGGCAATCCGCTGCATCACTTCCGAGCCGGCACCGCTGCCCACCAGGATGGGCAGCAATCCGGCCATGATCACGGCCACGGTCATGGCCTTGGGCCGCACACGCATCAGTGCGCCTTCGCGAATGGCGCGATCCAGCTCCGCTCTCCCGGCACGAGGATTTTGCTTGAGTTCGTGTTGCCAGGCCTGGCGCAGGGTCAACATCATGATCACGCCAAACTCGGCGGCTACGCCTGCCAATGCAATGAATCCGATCACCGAGGCCACCGACACCGCGTGTCCCATCAGCCAGATCAGCCAGAGCCCGCCAATGAGCGCCAGCGGCAAGCTCAGCATGATCACCAGCACATCACCCACGTTGCGGAAGATCAGGTAGATCAGCAGGAAAATCAGAACCAGGGTTGCTGGAACCAGTACGCGCAAGCGTTCCATCGCGTGCTGCAGGTATTCGAACTGGCCGGACCAGTCGAGCGTGTAGCCAACCGGAAGATCCACGCCATCGGCAATGGATTGCTGGAGCTTCGCGACCAGCGCGGACACATCGCTGCGCGTGGTGTTCACATGGATGTAGGTTGCCAGTTGACCGTTTTCGCTTCTCAGCATCGGTGGCCCCGGCACCAGGCTGATGTCGGCAACGTCGGCGAGGGTCAGGCGCACTCCGTTTGCCGCATTGATGGGCAGCACGCGCAGCGCCGCCAGTGAGTCGCGTTGCGCGCGCGCATAGCGCAGCACGATGGGATAGCGCTCACGACCATCAATGGCCTGATCAATGGGCGCCCCGCCAACCACCGTGCTGATCAGTTCCTGCAAGCGTGCCTGCGTGAACCCGTAGCGCGCGGCCGCTGCCGGACGAATGCGCAGGTCCACGTAGCGACCGCCAACGGCGCGCTCGGCCACGGCGGAATCGACGCCGGAGACCTCGCGCACCTGCTTCTCGATCTGGCTGGCGAGCCTATCCAGCACCTGGATATCCGCCCCCAGCACCTTGATGCCGATCGGACTCTTGATGCCGGTTGCCAGCATGTCGATGCGATTGCGGATCGGATACACAAACAGGTTGCTGAAGCCTGGCACCTGCACTGCCGCATCGAGCTCTGCCTTGAGCGCATCCATGGTCATGCCGGGCCGCCACTCGGACCTCGGCTTGAAGGTGATGGTCGTCTCGAACATGGTCATGGGTGCCGGATCGGTGGCGGAGTCCGCTGCACCGGACTTGCCGAACACATGCGCCACTTCGGGGACGGCCTTCATCATGCGATCGGTCTGTTGCAGCAACTGCGCGGCCTTGCCCGCGGAAAGTCCAGGCAGGGCACTGGGCATGTACAGCAGCGATCCCTCATCGAGCATGGGCATGAATTCCGAACCCAGGCGACTCAGAGGAAATATGCCGGTGAGCAGCACCAGGCCTGCAACCAGCATCACGCTGCGCGGTGCACGCAGCACAGCATCCAGCAGCGGACGGTAGCCCGCATGGATTAGGCGATTGAGCGGGTTTGCATGTTCGGCACGAATGCGTCCGCGCACGAGGTATCCGATCAGCACGGGAATAACTGTGACCGACAGCCCCGCTGCCGCGGCCATCGACCAGGTTTTGGTGAAAGCCAGCGGCTTGAACAGCCGCCCTTCCTGCGCACCCAGCGCAAACACCGGCACAAAGGACAAGGTGACGACGAGCAGGCTGAGGAAAAGCGCGGGGCCCACTTCACCGACCGCCTTGCCGACCAGTTGCCAACGCTCCTCGCCCCGCGGTTGCTGGCCCGGGAACGACCGCGACCATGCTTCGAGATGCTTGTGCGTATTCTCGATCATCACCACGGCCGCATCGACCATTGCGCCGATGGCAATGGCGATTCCGCCGAGTGACATCAGGTTTGCGCTGATGCCCTGGTAATGCATGACGATGAACGCGGCGAGGATGCCTAGCGGCAGGCTGATCACGGCAACCAGCGAGGAGCGCAGGTGCCAGAGAAACAGCAGGCAGGCCAGGCCAACAACGATGAATTCCTCGATCAACTTGCCCGCGAGATTGTCGACCGCATCCTTGATCAATTGCGAACGATCATAGGTGGTGACGATCTCGACTCCATCCGGCAGGCTTCGCTCAAGTTCCTTCAGGCGCGCCTTGACTGCCGCAATCGTGTCCAGCGCATTCTTGCCCGAACGCATCACGATCACCCCGCCCACCACTTCGCCTTCACCGTCCAGTTCCGCGATGCCACGACGCAGGGTCGGACCGCGATGCACGCGCGCCACATCGCGCAACAGCACCGGAATCGCCGCGGAATTGGTGACGATCGGAATGGATTCAAAATCCCGCTGGCTGCGCAGGTAACCTTCGCTGCGAAGCATCAGCTCTGCTTCGCCCTGCTCGATGGATGATCCCCCGCTGGCGCCATTGGCAGCGCGGATGGCGGCTTGCACCTGCGCGGTATCGATGCCGCGCGCGGCGAGGGCCTCTGGATCAAGCTCCACCTGCCATGCCGAAACCATGCCGCCAATGCTGGCAACTTCGGCAACGTCGGCAACCGTCTTCAGGCGATAACGCAGGAACCAATCCTGCAGGCTGCGCAATTGACCAAGATCATGCGTTCCACCGCGATCCACCAGCGCGTACTCGTAAACCCAGCCCACACCGCTGGCATCCGGACCCAGCGACGGGTTGACTCCGGCAGGCAGGCTGGCTCGAACCTGGCTCAAGCTCTCCAGGACGCGCGACCGTGCCCAGTAGGGATCGGTGCCATCCGCAAACAGCACGTAAACATAGGATTCGCCGAAGAACGAATACGCGCGCACGGTGGTGGCACCGGGCACCGACATCATCGTGGTGGCAATGGGAAAGGTGAGTTGATCTTCGACGACCTGCGGCGGCTGTCCCGGCCAGCTCGTCTGCACGATGACCTGGGTGTCGGAAAGGTCGGGCAAGGCATCGAGGGGCGTGCGCAGCACCGCCATCACGCCAGCCACGGCCAGGGCAAGCGCGCCGGCGAGCACCAGGAATCGGTTGTCCAGCGACCAGCGGATCAGGCGCAGGATCATGGCTGCGGCTCCGGGTTTTCGCTGTCGTTCTTGCCATGATGCGCATGCGGATCGGCAGGCACAGCCTTCTCGTCTTGTGCGCTTGCATGCGCCTGCCCAGGGTCATGCGTGGAACGCTCAAGCGCAGGCGCGGCCTGCGCTTTCATTTCATGGTGCAGGTGATTCACCCTGTCCGCTTCGGCTGGTGTCGAAAGGCGCTGCAGGGCACCTTGCAGGCTGGCTTCCGAGTCGATCAGGAACTGGCCGTTGACGACGACCCTTTCACCGCCTTGAAGCCCTTCGAGGATTTCCGTGCGGCCTCCCGCCGAGCGACCGGTAACGACTCGCACGGGCGTGAACTGCCCCGCTCCAGTCTCGATCATCACGCGATGATCATCGCCGGTTGCGATCAGCGCAGCATCGGGCACCAGCGGATGCGGCTCATCGGGCGTTCCCTCGATTTCAAGCTCGGCAAACATGCCAGGCAGCAGGCGATGATGCGGATTCGCCACGACGATTCGCGCGCGCAAGCTGCGCGTTGCCGGATCCAGTTCCGCAGGCAGCAATTCCAGGGTGCCGGAGAATTCCTCTCCCGGAAATGCATCGATGCGGATGCGCACAGGCGCACCATCGCGCACCCAGACCGTTTGTGATTGCGCCAGGGCCACCTCGACCCAGACCGTATCCAGGCCATTGATGCGCATGAGCAGCATGCCAGCCTGCACGCTCTGGCCTTCACGCACCGCCAGCTCGCTGACCACGCCATCCATCGGCGCATGCAGGGCGATGCTGCCCTGCCCATTGCGCAGCGAGAGGATCTGGGTTTCGCTCATGCCCAGCACGCGCAGGCGGTCACGGGCTGCGGCGCGCAAGTCACGTGCATCGGCCGATTGCATGGATTGCAGGACGAGATACTCCTGCGCCGCGGCACTCCATTGCGGCGCAATCAGGTCGGCCAGAACCTGGCCGCGCCTTACCCGTTCGGAATCGGCTCGAACATGCAGTTTGTCGATGACCGCATCGACACGTGCGCTGACGTCGCGGGTGGCACGTTGATCCCAGGCAATGTTGCCGCTGGCATGCACGTTGGTGATGAGCCGCTCCACTTCGGCCGTTTGCGTGCGTACGCCGAGGTTCTGCACGCTGGCCGCTGAAACGACAACGCCGTTGGCCTCGCCTTCGCCGGCATACTTCGGCACCAGTTGCATGTCCATGAAGGGCGACTTGCCCGGCTTGTCGAAATGCTGCTGCGGCACCATCGGGTCGTACCAATAGAGCACCTTGCGCTCGACCTGTGGCAAATCTGAGTTGCTCGGCGACGATTCGCGCGTTCGACTGCCGAGCCAGTACGCAACCCCGGCGGTGAACACCAGCACAGCGAGCGTCGCTATCGTCCTTGGCAATGCGAAGTTCATGGCTGAACCTCCTCAAGCAGAAGAAATGCCAACCCGGCCCAGCTCTGCCCCCACTCGCCGAGCAGTCGCGCGTATTCGATGCGCAGGCGGATTTCATCGGCACGGGCGTCGATCCAGGCTTGCAGATCCGCACCGGCGGACCATGCCGCCAATGCCGCCGCGCTGCGGTCACGGCCCAAGGGCAGGATCGTTTCAGCGAAACGGTCGACCTTGCGTGACTGCGCGGCCCAACGCGCAATCAAGCCGCGAACGGATTCGAGTTGAGCAAGCCGCGCATCCTCCCAAGCCGCATGCAGCGCCTGCAGGTCCGCTTGGCGTGCGTGCACTCCCCGTTGCTGGCGCCCGGCCTGGAAGATCGGCAAGCCGATGCCAACCTCCAGCCAGAACACGTTGGCAGCCCCGACGTTGCGCCTGGAGACACCGGCCGCAATGCTCCAATCGGGCCTGCGCTCTGCACGGGCCTCGCCCAGTGAAGCCACGGCCACGGCTTCTCGTGAATCCCAGGACCGAAGCGCAGCGTGCTGATCCAGCCGCGCCAGGAGTTCGTCTGCAGCCACGGGCAGTTGCGTGAAATCCGGCTGCTTGCCGACTTCGCGCCGTGCATCATCGGAAATCCAGCGGGCAAGACCTGCTCTGGCCTGCGCGATGGCGGCGCGGGCATCGTCGATTCGATTGTCCAGTTCAAGTTCCGCTGCGCGCGCAGCCAGGGCATCACTGACGCTTGCGCTACCGCCGCGCACGCGGGCTTTTGCGGTGATGGCAACCAGGTCGGCCTGCGAGCGCAACTCAAGCAGCAACGCGTGTTCACGCTGCGCAGCCCACAGGGCGATCCAGGCGCTCGCGCTTGCACGGCGGATTTCCACCGCACTCACGGCCCTGTCCGTATCGGCTTGCGCCTGCAAGGCCAAGGCCGAATCGCGGCGTGCATTGCGCTTGGCCCGGGAAGGAAACGCCTGGCTCACGCCAATGCTGCGCATGGTCATCTCGTCATCGGACAACGAGAAAGCGTCGCTGCCACTGATCGGCACACTCTCCACACCGAATGTCAGCATGGGATCGGGCAATTGATCTGCACGACCGACCTCCTCGATGGCTGCCTTGATCCGGGCATCCCCGGCCGTAAGCAGTGCAGACCTCTGGACGGCCAGTGCCGTGGCCTCCTTCAAGCTGAGCGGCTGCGCGCCGCTCGGGGGTTCTGCACGCGTCAAATCCTGCCCAAGGCAGGCAGCCAGAGCCAGCGCGCACGCTGCACGCGTGCGCACGGATGCGATGGTGAATGATGGGATGAACATGTTGCCTCCACGCCAAACAGGAAAACGCCCCCGAACTGCGGGAGCCGAGTCATGCGGGGCGAGGGGCTAGATTTGCAGGCTGCAGTAGCGAAGCCGCAGGGGAGGATCCGAGCGTTGGACTGCCGGCAGGCTTGCGGGCAGCAGGCGTTCGGGCACGCGCTTGAAATCGGGCACATGGACGGGCACCAACACCGCCAGAACGGGAGGCCATTTGTAATCCGGTACTGCCAGGGGCTCTGGCGTGCAATGCGCCTTGCACAGGGTGGGTGACGTCTTGGCAAGCGGTATCCCTTCGCAGCCGTGCGCCGACATCTGTGCCGAGGCCCGCATGTCGTCCGGCATGCAGGGCGCCATGGCCACCGCCACCTGCTGGAACAGCAGGCAGAACACCGCAACGAGGGCAAAAACCAGGCGCATGCCCGACATGGTAGTGGAAAACCTTCGCCCGAACTTGACCCGGATCAAGCCACGCGCCGACCAGCGCAATGCCGTTGCCCTGCCTTAGGAGCCTGCGCGACAGAAGCCATCCGGCTGCAACGTCGCTGCCTTCGATTGATTGGATCAATCGTCAGGCTTGCATAGTGCCCGCTATGCGCACCCTCCGATTGATCCACTGAATCGCGTCAGCGCCGTTTCGCTTCGAATTCATTCTGCCGCGAAGGCTCCTAGCTGCCCGGAACCCCCGTTGCCCATCACGAAAAATGCAGCATGACACTGAAAACACAGGCATAATGTCCGGCTGCCGCTGATCCGGCTCCCGACTTCCCTTCCCAGCGACGACCCATTGCGAGGTCGCCCGGTACCCTGCATGTCCATCGAAAACCTCCGCAACATCGCCATCGTCGCCCACGTCGACCATGGCAAGACCACCCTGGTCGACTGCCTGCTCAAGCAATCCGGCACCTTCAGCGAGCGCACCGTGCTGGCCGAGCGGGTCATGGATTCCAACGACCAGGAAAAGGAACGTGGCATCACCATCCTGTCCAAGAACACCGCCATCACCTGGCAGGGCAACCGCATCAACATCGTCGATACGCCGGGTCACGCCGACTTCGGCGGCGAGGTGGAGCGCGTGCTGTCGATGGTGGATACGGTGCTGATCCTGGTCGACGCCATGGACGGTCCCATGCCGCAGACGCGCTTCGTCACCCAGAAGGCGTTCCAGATGGGATTCAAGCCCATCGTCGTGATCAACAAGGTGGATCGCCCCGGTGCGCGCCCGGACTGGGTGCTCAATGCCACCTTCGATCTGTTCGACCGCTTGGGCGCAACCGACGAGCAACTCGACTTCCCGGTGGTCTACGCATCCGCATTGCATGGCTATGCCGGTCTGGATGCGGATGTGCGTTCCGGCGACATGACGCCGCTTTACGAAGCGATCATGAAACACGTCTCGCCGCCACAGGTCGATCCGGACGGCGCATTCCAGATGCGCATCAGCCAGCTCGACTACAGCAACTATGTCGGCCTGATCGGCATCGGTCGCATCCAGCGCGGCAAGATCCGCACCAACATGCCGGTGGCCGTGATCGACCGCGAAGGAAAGAAGCGCAACGCCAAGGTTTTGCAGGTGCTCGGCTTCATGGGCCTTGAACGCCGCGAAGTGAGTGAAGCCGAAGCCGGCGACATCATTGCCATCAACGGTATCGAAGGACTCGGCATCTCCGACACCATCTGCGCGCCGGATGTGCCCGAACAATTGCCGGTGCTGCATGTGGACGAGCCGACCATCAGCATGACCTTCCAGGTCAACAACTCGCCCTTTGCCGGCAACAAGGATCACAGCGGCGGCAAGTTCCTGACCAGTCGCCAGATCCGCGACCGCCTGCTGCGCGAAACCCTGCACAACGTCGCGATGAAGATGGAAGAAACCGAGGACCCCGACAAGTTCAAGGTATCCGGCCGTGGCGAACTGCACCTGTCGGTGCTGATCGAAACCATGCGCCGCGAAGGTTACGAACTGGCGGTGTCGCGCCCCGAAGTCATCATCAAGGACATCGACGGCGTCGCCAGCGAACCCATCGAGCAACTCGTCGTCGATCTGGAAGAAGCCTACCAGGGCGGTGTCATGGAGCGCCTCGGCACGCGTCGCGGACAGCTCACCAACATGGAACCGGACGGCAAAGGCCGGGTGCGCCTGGAGTACATGATTCCGGCCCGCGGCCTGATCGGGTTCCAGACCGAATTCCGCACCATCACCGCCGGTACCGGCCTCATGTTCCACGTGTTCGACCATTACGGCCCGAAGGCCGAAGGCGCCATCGCCAAGCGCCCGAATGGCGTGATGATCTCCAATGGCCAGGGCCAGGCTCCGGCCTACGCATTGGTCGGCTTGCAGGAACGTGGCCGCCTGCTGGTCAGCGAAGGTGACGAGATCTACGAAGGCCAACTGGTCGGTATCCATGCCAAGGACAACGACCTCACCGTCAACGCCCTGCGCGCCAAGCAGCTCACCAACATCCGCGCTGCCGGCAAGGATGACAACGTGCAGCTGACGCCGCCGGTGAGGATGTCACTGGAACAGGCGCTGGAGTTCATCGAGGAAGACGAGCTGGTCGAGGTCACGCCCAAGTTCATTCGCCTGCGCAAGAAATTCCTCACCGAAAGCGACCGCAAGCGCGCATCGCGCGCCGCCTGAGCTTCCGGTGGCCAATCCGGTCCTGCTTTCCTGGAGTGGCGGCAAGGACAGTTTGATGGCGCTGGATCGGCTGCTTGCCGATCTGGTATGACGGGTGGTCGGTTTGCGGTGCAAGGCGGATGGAAGCAGTTGTAGGGTGGATAAGCGCAGCGCATCCACCTGTGGGCTCTCCGCAAGCGCACTGTGTCGAATGTCGGTTCCGCGGCTGCGCCGCTTGAACCGACCTACACCGACCTACACCGTTTGCGGTGAACACGTTGGTCGGCTCAAGCCCGCAGGGCGGAGCCGACGTTGCCAAACCGCTCGCCTGGAAGATCCTCCGTTCCCGCTTTGTGGTTGGTCGGCTCAAGGCCGCAGGCCGGAGCCGACACGACAGCCGCAGGAATCAGATCAGCTTGATCTCGCGCAGACGCTCAAGCAAATACTCGTGTGCGGTGATCGGCACTGGGTAGCGACTCGGATTGTCCGCACTGGTGCAGGAAGGCAGCACGTCCAGCAATACGTCGGGATTCGGATGCAGGAAGAACGGCACCGAATAACGCGGCTTGCGTGCGTTCTCGTTGCGCGGATTGACCACCCGATGCGTGGTCGAGGGATACACGTGGTTGGTCAGTCGCTGCAGCATGTCGCCGATGTTCACGACGATGGCGTCACCTTCGGTGGTGATGGGCAACCAGTTGCCTTCGCGGGTCAGCACTTCCAGGCCTTCCGCACTTGCACCCACCAGCAGGGTGATGAAGTTGATGTCCTCATGCGCGCCGGCGCGCACGTTGGGAATATCCACCGCCGTGATCGGTGGATAGTGGATCGGGCGCAGGATGGAATTGCCGAAGTTGACCTTGTCCTCGAAGAAATTCTCCGCCAGGTCGATGTGCAAGGCGAGTGCGCGCAGCACGCGCGCGCCGAGTGAATCCAGCGCCTGGTAAAGTCCGTAGCCGGATTGCCTGAAACCCTCGACTTCGCGTGGCCAGATATTGGGCGCCATCACCTCGGCGTACTTCGACGCTGGCGGCAGTTCGCGCCCGATATGCCAGAACTCCTTGAGGTCCGGGTATTTGGAATCCTTGGCCGTTTCAATGCCGAATGGCGTGTAACCGCGAGCGCCTCCGGTACCGACCTGGTGGTACTGCATCTTGGTTTCGGCCGGCAGCGCAAAGAATCGCTGGAACACATCGTAGGCCGCATCGATGTCGGCCTTGGGAATACCGTGTCCGCTGATGCAGCAGAATCCGAATTCGCGATAAGCCGCGCCGATTTCGGCGACAAATTCGCTGCGGTCTGATTCGTAACGCCGGATATCGAGGGTGGGTACGCGCTTCATCGGGGAATCCTGCGGCGGGCCTGGGCTGGGGGAATGATTTCAAGGTGTCGCCAGCGCCCAAGGAAACCCTGAACAAGTACGGAACTCATTCGTCGCGAGCAAGCTCGCTCCCACAAATCAAGCAATGGTGGGAGCGAGCTTGCTCGCGACAATACTTGTTCAGACCTTCCCCAAGCGCATCAAGCGGAGTCTTCCACAATCCGTCAGGAAACGCGCGCCTGGGCTGCGCGAACCGCTGCGGCAAGTTGTTCCACCAGGCGGGCGACGACGTCGGCATCATTGTGCTCAACGGTCACCCGCACCAGGGGCTCGGTCCCCGATGGCCGCAACACCACGCGGCCGTGTCCCGCCAGCTCCGCTTCCACGGCTGCCAGCACGCCCTGCACTTCTGCATCCGCAATCAACCCGACACCACCCTCGGCACGGATGTTCACCGTGGTCTGCGGCACTTTCTGCATTCCGGAAACCGAATCGGCGAGGCTGGCGCCACTTCGGGCCAATGCTTCGAGCACCTGCAGTGCGCTGACGATGGCATCGCCCGTGGATACACGATCCAGGCACAGGATGTGGCCGGAGGTCTCGCCGCCAAGCACGCCTTCGTGCTCGCGCAAGGCCTGCATCACGTAGCGGTCGCCAACCTTGGTGCGCAGAAACGGCACGTCGAGTTCACGCATGGCGCGCTCAAGACCAAAGTTGCTCATCAGCGTGCCGACCAGCGGTCCGCGCAAACGACCCTGTGCATGCCAGTCCATGGCCAGCAGGTAAAGCAATTCATCGCCATCGACCAGGCGGCCGCTGGCATCGACCATTTGCAGCCTGTCGCCATCGCCATCGAAGGCAATGCCGAGGTCCGCGCCCGATTCCAGGACCGTGCGGCTCAAGTGTTGTGGATGGGTCGAACCACAATCGCGATTGATGTTGAGTCCGTCCGGGCGATTGCCGATGGCCGTGACCCTGGCGCCCAGTTCGCTGAACATCTTGGGCGCGATCTGATAGGTGGCACCGTGGGCGCAATCCAGCACCAGATGCATGCCGTGCAGGTTGAACGCGCGCGAGACCGTGGACTTGCAGAACTCGAGGTAGCGCGCGGAGGCATCGTCGATGCGCATTGCCTTGCCGATGGCCTGCGAGCCAACCGTGGTGAATTGCGCTTCGAGCTCGGCCTCGATGGCATGCTCGACGTCATCATCGAGCTTCTCGCCAATCGCCGAGAAGAACTTGATGCCGTTGTCCTGGTGTGGATTGTGCGAGGCGCTGATCACGATGCCCGCATCGGCACGCATCGAACGTGTCAGGTAGGCAACTCCCGGCGTCGGCATGGGTCCGAGCAGGCGCACTTCCGCGCCCGCAGCGAGCAAGCCGGCTTCCAGCGCCGACTCGAACATGTATCCGGAAATGCGCGTGTCCTTTCCGATCAGGACGACGGGTCGATCACCGCTGCGTCGCAATACCGCACCCGCGGCGCGCCCCAGCTTCAGCATGAATTCGGCGGTGATCGGCCAGCTGCCGACCTGCCCGCGGATACCGTCGGTGCCGAAGTAGCGTTTACTCATGAGAATAGGGAATAGGGAATCGGGAATTGGAAGGCACAACGCATGACGTTTCCATGGAATTGAAGGAAACGCTCCGCCGATACGCCGAGTGCCCGACGCGTGGACGGTGTTTCATATCCATTCCCTACTCCCTGTTCCCCACTCCCGGCCATCAGTCACCCATCTGTTTCTGGCGATGCTCCCAGCGCTCCTGGGCGTCAAGGCACAGGGTTGCTATGGGTCGCGCATCGAGGCGATCAAGGCCGATGTCCTCGTCGGTTTCCTCGCAGAATCCGTAGGCACCTTCCTCGATGCGCTTGAGCGCCTTGTCGATCTTGGAAATCAGCTTGCGGTAGCGATCGCGCGTGCGCAGCTCCAGCGAGTTCTCGGTTTCGCGGGTGGCGCGTTCGGCTTCGTCGCCCACATCGCGCACTTCATCGCGCAGGTTCTCGATGGTCTGCTTGGATTCCTCGACCAGGTCTTCGCGCCAGCGCTGCAACTTGCGGCGGAAATACTCGAGGTGACGCGGATTCATGTATTCCTCTTTCACCGATGGCTTGTAGCCCTTCGGCAGGTCGATCACCACATTGGTGGGTAGTGAATAACGACCGTCTTGCATGGTCGCGCCTTCCTCCTGCTTTTCCGGACGGACTGCGCGCGCCTTGTTGCCGGCGCTGGCCTTTGCGGGGGCAGGCGCGGATCGAATGGTTTCTTGCACGGATACCTGTTTCTTGACTGGGGGTGGTGGGGCTGCGGGCGCCTTGCGCGTGGCAGTGCTGGCGACGGGTTTGGCCGGTGCTTTTGCCGTCTTCAGCGGTTTTGCAGCCGCTTTGGCAGCAGGCTTGGCCGGACGCGCCGCCTTGGCAGATTTGGCGGGCTTGGCTGCCTTGGCCGGTTTCTTGCCGGGCAGTGGCTTGGCCGGCTTCTGCGCTTTTGCCGGTTTTGCCGACTTTCCTGCAACAGGCTTTTTCTTCACGACAGGCTTTTTTGCGGGCGCAGGCTTGGCCTTGCCAACCGGTTTTGCCTTGGCGGCTTTTGCGGCAGGCTTTGCCTTCGCCTTGGCTACGGTCTTGCCACGCGCAGCAGACTTTGCTGACGCACTTGCGGCTTTGGATTTGCTCATTTTCTTTGCCATGTTCGCCCTTGCCTTGTGACTCGGCGGCCGCGTGTTATAGCCTAGTTGCCCGCCCCCGGCAACCGCTGTGAACGCCACTGCGGATTGCACCTCGAAGCGAACGCAACGATCACTGTCGTGTCACGGCTCATTCTGTACCTGCTGGCATTCTACAAGCGCTGCATCAGCCCGTTGCTTGGCGCCCGTTGTCGCTTCCACCCCAGTTGTTCGGACTATGCGCGTGTGGCGGTGGCGCGATTCGGCGCCACTCGTGGCAGCTGGCTCGCGATCAATCGCTTGCTCCGCTGTCACCCCTTGTGCGACGGTGGCTGCGACCCGGTGCCCATGCAGTTCAGCTGGAAGCCGTTCCTCCGCGTCAAACCCGAGCCTGGACACCCTAATGAATGACTGGCTGATCACCAACGCCCACATGGTCAATGAAGGTCGGCGCTTCGAAGGCGACCTGCGAATTCGCAACGGCCGCATCGAGCGCATCGACGGCCAAATATCCGCGCAGCCCAACGAACGCGTTTTCGACGCCGCAGGGCGCTGGCTGCTGCCCGGGATGATCGACGACCAGGTGCATTTCCGCGAGCCGGGCCTCGAACACAAGGCGAACATTGAAACCGAATCGCGCGCCTGCGTGGCGGGTGGCATCACCAGTTTCATGGAGATGCCCAACACCAAGCCACCGGCCGTCAATCGCGAGGCCCTCGAAGCCAAATACGAGCGCGGACGGGTTTCCTCACGGGTGAACTACGCGTTCTATCTCGGCGCAACCAACGACAACCTTGCCGACATCCAGAGTCTGGATCCGAAAGCAGCTCCCGGCATCAAGGTGTTCATGGGCGCCTCCACCGGCAACATGCTGGTGGACAACCCGGCCACCCTCGATGCGATCTTCCGCGACGCACCCACGCCGATCATCACCCACTGCGAAGATACGCCGATGATCAATGCCAACGAGGCGCGCGCGCGTGATCGCTGGGGCGATGACATCCCCGCCGAACAACATCCGCTGATCCGTTCGCGCGAAGCGTGCATCAAGTCCACGCAACTGGCGATCTCGCTGGCGCGCAAGCACGGCACCCGCCTGCATGTGCTGCACATCTCCACTGCGGACGAACTGGCGCTGTTCGAGCCGGGTCCGGTCAGCGGCAAGCGCATCACCGCCGAGACGTGCGTGCATTTCCTGCATTTCAGCGCGAAGGACTACGCGCGCCTCGGCCACCGAATCAAATGCAATCCGGCGATCAAGGACGAATCCGATCGCATCGCCATCACCAACGCACTTGCCGAATACCGAATCGACGTTCTGGCCACCGATCACGCACCGCATCTGACGGAAGAAAAAGCCAATCCCTACACCAGCGCACCCTCCGGCCTGCCCCTGGTGCAATACGCCTTGCAGGTGGCCCTGGAGCGCGTATTCGACGGCGAGCTTGCGCTGGAGCGACTGGTCGAGGCCGTCACCCATGCGCCGGCCACCTTGTTCAACGTGCGGGAGCGCGGCTATCTGCGCGAAGGCTATTTCGCCGACCTGGTCATCATCGATCCCGACAAGCCGCACACGGTCGTCGCCAGCGAGGTGCTCTCACGCTGCGCCTGGACACCGTTCGAGGGCGAAACCTTCCGTTCCAGCATCGCGGCGACCTTTGTCAATGGCCAACTGGCCTGGAACGATGGCCAACTCGACGACTCCGTGCGCGGCATGAGGCTTGAGTTCGCACGGTGAGCGGCTTGCGCGGCATCGCCTTGTTCCTGCTGTTGGCCACTTCCATTGGCCATGCTGCCGATGCCGAAGACACGCGCATCGTGTTTCCTGCGCAGACCTCGCAAGGATCCCTGGTGATCGGCAAGGTTCCACCGGCAAGCCAAGTGAGCTACGCCGGCCGCGACCTGCGCGTCACGACGTATGGCACGGTGGTATTTGGTGTTGCGCGGGATGAACAGGGACCGCTCGAGATCGCGGTGCGGATGGCGAACAGTCGCAGCGAAACCGTACGCATCGAGGTTGTTGCGCGCCAATGGCCGGTTGAGAAAGTTGACGGCGTGCCACCGAAGACGGTGGATCCACCACCGGAGATTGCTGCACGCATCGCCCGCGAACAAGCGGCGGTGGCTGCGGTACGCCAGCGCGATGATGCGCGCACGGACTTCACCGAGCGTTTCATCCGTCCGGTCGAAGGCCGCATCAGCGGACGCTTTGGCCGCGCGCGCATCTACAACGGCAAACCCGGCGCGCCGCATTCCGGCATGGACATCGCGGCCGCAACGGGAACACTGGTCAGGGCGCCGGCCAGCGGCATCGTCAGCTTTGCGGATACGGACCTGTACCTGACCGGAGGAACCCTGGTGATCGACCATGGCCATGGCGTCAGCAGCACCTTTCTCCATCTCTCACGCATCGATGTCGCCGTCACCGATGTCGTCAGGCAAGGCCAGGCCATTGCCGCCGTCGGTGCCAGCGGACGCGCCACTGGCCCGCACCTGCACTGGGGCATGAACTGGTTCGATGTGCGCATCGACCCGCAACTCGTCCTCGGCCAACCCTGAGGCTGTCAGGACAGGTGCTTCGGCTTCCTGTCGAGGAAGGGTCGTTCGATGAAGCGATACGAGATGTTTGCGATCAGCACGCTGGCTGGAAGCACCAGTCCGAGCAGCGCCCAGAATCGCGCCACCGGCGACCACGTTTGCGGCAGCAGTGGAAGCAGCGCCAAGACCACCGGCATGTGCCACAGGTAGACACCGAAGCTGATGTCGCCGAGGTGACGCATGGGTCGGTTGGCCAGCATCGCCATGGCCGATGGTGCAGCCCACGCACAAGCCAAGAGCACCGGCACCAGGCTGATCGAGAACAGCGCGTGCCAGATGAACAGGAGTGGATGCCCACCCCAGTAGGCATCACCCACGAACAGCAGCGTCGCGCAAGTCAGCATGAGGCCTGCCAATCCGGCGCAGAGCCAGAGTCCAGGCCGCCGCGGACGCCAGCCACGCAATCCGGCGGCAACAAACGCGGCACCGGCCAGCATGCCGATGACGAACTGGTCGATGCGGCCCGGCAAGCGTTCAATGACGATCACCAGGGTTGAAACCGGTTCGCCGTTGTATGCAGTGAAGGCAAAGTATCGATACGCGATACTTGTTGCCAATGCACCAATCAGCAGCCAGGTCCAGCGTCGCCGGTCCAGCAGGGGCGCGAGGAACGGCAGCATCAGGTAGAACGCAAACTCGATAGGCAGGGTGAACCACACGCCCAGCATGGGTGCCACCCAGGTCCAGCCCAGGTAAAACCACATGAAAAGATGCGCCACCAACTCGCTGAGACCCGGCATGCGCCCGATTCCGAATGCGGCAAAGGCGAGCAATACCGCCAACTGGAACAGATACGCCGGATAGATGCGCAGCGCGCGCCGCATCAGGTATCGACCGCTGTCCGGGCGTCGTGCGCCGCTGTAGCGCCATCGCGCGTAGGGCAGCACCAAAAGGAACGCAGAGAGGCAAAAGAACAGATCGACACCCGCCCAGCCCAGGGAAAGGAATGCACTGCCACGCAGGAAATCCACACCGGGCATGCGCAGCGCCGGTGCGCCCGACATGGCCCAAACGTGATACAGCAGCACCCATAGCGCGGCGAAGCCACGCAAGCCCGTCAAGGCCGGCAACTCCGCGTACGGATCAGTCTTGCCGATGTCAGGCTTCGAGTTCATTCGCCCGGGCGTTCCAGGGCCACCAGCGAAGACGCAAGATCGGGACCGACGTAGCAATGCGGACCGCAGGCAAGCAAACCCGCCTCAGCAAAGCAATCGCGATACCAGCGCGGACTGCGCTTCAGGAATCCGTGCACATCGCCCTGCACGGCATCCTGCGAGGTGAACAATTCGATGAAGGCGACACCTGCCAACAGTTCGGAAAAACCCGAAAGCCCAAGGCGCAGCTCGGACGCCGGAAGATAGTGCACCACATCCGAGCAGACGATCAGGTCGAAGCGATGGTTGAAGCGCAGTTCAGCCAGATCAGAGAACCTGGCCAGGCGCAGGTTGCGTGAGCGGCCAAAGCGGTTCACCGCGTATTCGCTGGAATCAAGGCCGAGGTAGTGGATTCCGGGCCGACAGGCAAGCAAGGGTTCACGCCAGGTGCCTTCACCGCAACCGATGTCCAGCACGTTGCGAATGCTTCTGCCGAGGAAGTATTCGGCCAACGCCACGATCATCGCGACCTTGCGCCGGAGTTCCGCCTCCGACTTCACCCGATGGCGCGGATTGCGGTACCAGCGATCGAAATACGCGCGGTCATATTCTTTTGCTTTCATGCGCAGGCTCGTGCAAACCCCGCGCATGGTACAGAGGCGGGCTCGAATGGCGAAGCGCCGCGGGCGCGCAGCCGTTTGCTGAGCCGGCAATTCCCGAGGTTTTCGTGGCCGATGCCGCGCTTGTGCACTTGCACAAGAGGTCCGGAGGATCAAAGATAGGGGATTCGCCTTGCCGGAACGGCCAAAATCCATGCTCTATCACCTGCATGAACTGAATCGCTCGCTGATCAACCCCCTGGTGGGCTGGTCCGGTGCTGCAGCGCACCTTTTGACCGCGAAGGAGAATTGGCTCTCCCATTTCCCCGGTGTGCAGCGCCTGGCCGCCGGTTACGAGTTGGCCTATCGCCTCGGCAAGGATTACGAGAAACCGCCGTTCGCCATCGAATCGGTCATTGCCCACGGCCACGAGACGCCGATCTCCGAGCGCGTTTCCATCGCCAAGCCGTTCTGCAACCTGATCCGCTTCAAACGCTTCAGCGACGATTGCGCGAACCTTGCCGAACTCAAGCAGGATCCGGTCGTGCTCGTGGTGGCTCCCCTGTCGGGCCATCACTCCACTTTGCTGCGCGACACGGTCACGTCGCTTTTGCAGGACCACAAGGTGTATCTCACCGACTGGGTCGATGCACGCATGGTGCCGCTCGATCAGGGTGATTTCGACCTCGACACCTATGTGGCCTACATCCAGGAGTTCATCCGCCACATCGGTGCCGAACGCCTGCACGTGATCTCGGTGTGCCAGCCGACGGTGCCGGTGCTGGCAGCCATTTCCCTGCTCGCCTCCGCAGGCGAGAAAACACCGGTGACCATGACCATGATGGGCGGCCCCATCGATCCGCGCCGCAGTCCGACCAAGGTCAACGACCTCGCCACGACGCAACCCTTGTCATGGTTTGAAAGCAACGTCATCCACACCGTGCCATCCAACTACCCAGGCAGCGGACGCCGCGTGTACCCGGGCTTCCTGCAGCACGCCGGATTCGTTGCCATGAACCCCAGCCGGCACATGACCTCGCATTGGGATTTCTACGAGGACCTGCGCAAGGGCGATCTGGAAGATGCCGAGGCGCATCGCAAGTTCTACGACGAATACAACGCCGTGCTGGACATGCCGGCACCGTTCTACCTCGATACCATCAGCACGATCTTCCAGAAACACCTGTTGCCGCGTGGACTGTGGGACGTTGCCGGACAGCGGGTGAAGCCCGGAGACATCCGCAGCACGGCGCTGCTGACCATTGAAGGCGAGCTCGACGACATTTCCGGCATCGGCCAGACCGAGGCCGCACACGAGCTATGCAGCGGAATTCCCGCCTCGCGCAAGCGCAACCTGCTGGTCAAGGGCGCAGGTCACTACGGAATCTTCAGTGGCCGCCGCTGGCGCGAAAAGATTTATCCGCAGCTTCGCGATTTCATTGCCGCCCACGCCACCGGCGCGGCCCCGAAAGCGCGCAAGGCCGCCGCGCGCTAGGGAAGCTCTGAACAAGTATTGTCGCGAGCAAGCTCGCTCCCACCATTGCTTGATTTTGTGGGAGCGAGCTTGTTCGCGACGAATGAGTTCCGTACTTGTTCAGAGTTTCCCTGGGGAAACTCTGATCAACCACAATTTTCGTCACCCCGGCATGTGCCGGGGTCCACTTTGACCTTGATTCCATCGGAACAAGATCAAGATGGATTCCGGCTTGACCAGCCATTCGGCTGTTGTAAAGCGCCTCGCGGGAATGACGGCAAGAGCAATGCGGGTTGCGTTTCTGCAGCGCTCCAATCGTCAGTCGAGCTTGACCAGCAGGTGCTTCGCCAGCTGACCGTGCAGGTAGCCAATGCCACGCACCACATGCAGCAGGATGAAGAGCAGCAGCACGCCAGCGACGAACACCAGTGGCGACATCCACGGCGATAGCTCCAGCACGTTCGATTCCAGATGCAGCCTGATGCCACCCGGCACGCCCATCAGGTGCAGGAAAGGTGCCGCCATCAGCCCCATCGACAGTGCCGTGCCAACGGCGACAATCGTGAAGTAGGCGATACCCAGCGGCATCATCAGCACCATGTAGAACAGGGTGCTCCAGCTGCGCGGATCGGTGAACATCCTGCCGATGCGCTGCCAGATCGACAGTTCGCGATCCACGTACAAGGGGCGGCGCGGCATGCGCACGCCCAGCATGGCTTCGACGATCTTGCCTTCGACGAACGACAAAGCGCGCACGGTGGCAAAGAACAGCACGATGAATGGAATGCCGATGATCAGGATGGCGAAGCCTGCCGACAGGCCCAAGCCGGTCACCACCCAGGTGAAGTAGAAGATTCCGGTTGCCAGCGACAACACCATGTAGAACAGCGCGGCATAGGCGCGCGGATCGACCGCCACGCCAAAGAACCTGGCCAGCAACGACTTTCGTGCTGGCGCCAGCGCACGCCGTGGACGCAGGGCCAGTTCCACTTCGCCTTCCCGGACACGATAGATCTCGGCCACTTCATCCGGAGCGCCGTAGCTGGTCGCGACCTTGGCCAGCATCTCGGCCTCGCTGAGCCCGGGGTGTTCGGCGAGTTCGGCACGCAAGTGCTCCTCGGCGTCGTACAAGGCATCCTGGACCATGGCCGGATCGGCGCCGCGCAATTCCATGCGCAACTGGTCGAGGTATTCACGGATGGACTTCGGAACCGGGTGATTCATGGGGTGCCCCCTTCGACCGTGTTGGCCTTGATGACGTCGTCGATGAAATCGCGTGTCGTGTTCCAGCTTGAGATCCACTGCTCAAGCACCTGCCGACCCAGCGACGTGATGCGGTAGTAGCGGCGCGGCGGACCGGCCACCGATGGCTCGACCTCGCTTTCCAGCAAGCCCGCTGCGCTGAGGTTGCGCAGCACCGGATACAGCGCGCTTTGCTTGCCGGCGAGGACACCATCGCCGCCTTCGGAGAGGCGCTTGGCAATCCGGTAGCCGTACATCGGCTCGCCGGCACCGGCCAACACGGCCAGCAGGACCAGCGAAACCGAGCCGGCCGACAGTTCCTTCTGGAATTTCTTCAGGTGAAGCTCTTGATCAGTCATGGCATCTGCCATCAATCAAACCATAGCGTTGAGTGGATACTATTGTTTAGTTAATGCTAGTGCATATACCGAAAGTCATGCATGCCTGCTGACCACGCGATCCATCTTGAACGGGTAGTCTTTGCCCTTCCCGTTTGACTGGAAACCTCCATGACGCCTCAAGGCAAAGCCCCGCATCCACGATTCCTGGCCGACACACGAATCCGAATCCTTGCCTGCCTGCTCGCCGCAGGCGGCGTGCCAAGTGCCAGCCTCGTGGCCCAGGCTGCGCAAGAGCCGGCGCGAAAGCCCACCATGCAACAGGTGCTGGATGCCTCGAAGCCCACCGACTGGCGGATGCCTGATCCGGAAAACACCCTGTATATGGAATTGCCGGGCGGCCGGGTGGTGATTGAACTGGCGACACAGTTCGCGCCCTTGCATGCGGAAAACATCCGCACCATGGTGCGCCAGAAATATTTCGATGGGCTGGCCGTGCTGCGCGTGGTGGACAACTTCGTCACCCAATGGGGTGATCCGGAGTCCGAAGACCCGAAAAAAGTACGTTCGCTGGGCAAGGCCAAGTCGACCCTGGCGCCCGAGTTCAGCCGACCCGCCAAGGGACTCGCCTTCACCCGCCTGACCGATGGCGATGTGTACGCGCCGGAGGTGGGTTTTTCCAACGGCTTTCCCGCCGCGCGCGATCCGAAAAAAGGCATCGCCTGGCTGACCCACTGCTACGGCATGGTTGGCGCCGGCCGCGGCAACGAAGCGGATTCCGGTAGCGGCGCGGAACTGTACGTCGTGATCGGCCACGCGCCGCGCCAACTGGACCTCAACATCGCAACCGTCGGGCGGGTGATCCAGGGCATGGAACTGCTCGCTTCCCTGCCGCGTGGTGGCGGAGCTGCCGGGTTCTATGAGAAAGCCGAACAGCGATTGCCGATCCGCTCCGTGCGCCTTGCCGCGGATGTGCCACTGGCCGAGCGCAGCCATCTGGAATTGCTGCGCACCGATACACCCACCTTCACCGCGCTCGTCGAATCGCGACGCAACCGCAGCGATGACTGGTATCTGGCACCTGCAGGCAAGATCGAGCTGTGCAACGTCCCG
The DNA here is from genome assembly GCA_016712865.1 of Dokdonella sp. Classification (GTDB taxonomy): domain Bacteria; phylum Pseudomonadota; class Gammaproteobacteria; order Xanthomonadales; family Rhodanobacteraceae; genus Dokdonella. Next base: position 964,578 of record JADJQH010000008.1, on the reverse strand, counting down.
CTACCGGTTCGCGAGCGCAAGGCAGCCGAAGATACGGCGAAAAAACCGCAAACCTGACCGTCGCGGGTGTTGGTTCGGCCCGCAGATTTTCGCACCCGTAGAGCGTCCACAGCCGAGCAAGCTCGGCTCTACCAAAGCAGCACGGTCTCGTAGAGCGGAGCTTGCTCCGCTTGCCTCATGCATCCGCTCATTGCATCGCCCGACAGGGCAGCCGAGCAAGCTCGGCTCTACCAAAGCAGCACGGTCTCGTAGAGCGGAGCTTGCTCCGCTTGCCTCATGCATCCGCTCATTGCATCGCTCGACAGGGCAGCCGAGCAAGCTCGGCTCTACCAAAGCAGCACGGTCTCGTAGAGCGGAGCTTGCTCCGCTTGCCTCATGCATCCGCTCATTGCATCGCCCGACAGGGCAGCCGAGCAAGCTCGGCTCTACCAAAGCAGCACGGTCTCGTAGAGCGGGAGCTTGCTCCGCTTGCCTCATGCATCCGCTCATTGCATCGCTCGACAGGGCAGCCGAGCAAGCTCGGCTCTACCAACGCACCCCCCCCGCCAAAGCAGCACGGTCTCGTAGAGCGGAGCTTGCTCCGCTACGACAGGGCAAAAATGTGCGTGTTTGCGGGCGGGGCAAATCAACGCAGGCCGTTTTCCAACAACCTGTCAGTGGTGGTGATGGCCACCGGCGCCGTGCACGTGACCGTGACTGATTTCCTCGGCCGTTGCAGCCCGCACCTCGACCACCTCCACCTCAAAATGCAGGGTTTCCCCGGCCAGGGGATGGTTGCCGTCCACGGTCACTTCATCACCTTCAATCACGGTGACCACGACATCGATCACGCCCTGCGTGGTCTGGGCCTGGAAGGGCATGCCGACGGCCAAATCGTCGACCCCATGAAAGGCATTGCGTGGAACCACCTGCACGAGTTCATCGACATAGGTTCCGTAGCCATCTTCCGGGGCCACGTCCACGACAAAGCGGTCGCCCGCCTGGCGTCCGCTCATGGCGCGCTCCAGGCCCGGCACGATGTTGCCTGCATCATGCAGATAGGCCAGCGGCTCGCGACCTTGCGAGCTGTCGAGCACGTCGCCCGCGTCGTTGGTCAGGGTGTAGTGAAAGGAGGCAACGCAACGGGCGGCAATCTGCATGGTTTTTCCGTAAGACAAAAGAAAACCCCGGGCGCTTGCCCGGGGTCGAAACAGGGCTGGTGGACCAGCTATTACTCGGCGCGGACAGCTTCGGCCTGCGGACCCTTCGGGCCCTGGCTGACCGTGAAGCTTACCTTCTGCCCTTCGGCCAGCGACTTGAAGCCGTTGCCTTCAATGGAGCGAAAGTGCACAAAAACATCGGGGCCGGATTCCCGCGTGATGAATCCAAAACCTTTGGCGTCATTGAACCATTTGACGGTACCGGTTTCGCGATCTGACATGACTGTTTCCTTGAACAATGGTGACTTGACGAAGCCGCGCCATTCAAGAGAACGGCGCGATCACCCGCATTGCAGGGAGTAGGCAGACTCGGCGAATCGACGGATCGGGGCCGGCTGTCACCACGTCACCAAGAAGCGTGACCCCGGCGAACACAGGTGCGCGAAGTGTACGCGAGCAATGCTGCAATTGCGACCAGGGTTCCGCCGCCGGATGCATGCGCCTCGATACCCGGGCCGCAGGTCTTGGTGGCCTTTATCGGCAGCGGACCTGCCGCGCTGTGCATGATGGCGGCAGAGCAGGCTCCGAGCCCCGAGGGCAGGAACAAACAGCTTGCCACGCTGCGCGGCAAGCCCAGAACCGGCGTAGCTTGCGTCAGTAGACATCGCGCCGATAGCGGGATCGGGCGATCAAATCCTGCAACGCATCCTCGCCAAGAATCCTGCGCAGGGAAGCATCCACCGCTGGTGCCATGCCGGCCAGACTGCCGCATACGAAGATCGCGGCACCCTCGGCAACCCATGTGCGCAGATCGTCCGCCGCATCGTCGAGACAGTGCTGCACATAGCGCCGCTCGGCCTGATCGCGGGAGAAGGCAAGATCCAGTCGCGCGATTGCACCGCGTGCATGCCAGGCCTCGATCTCCTCCTGATAGAAGAAATCTTGCTGCCGATGACGTTCACCGAAGATCAGCCAGTTGCGCATCCTGCCGGCGGCAATGCGCTGCTTGAGCAAACCGCGCAGGCTGGCAATACCGGTGCCGTTGCCGATCAGCAGCATCGGCACATCCCCGCTTGGCGCGTGGAAGTTGGCATTGGCGCGGATGCGCAAGGCAATTTCATCGCCGGGCTTCGCATATTCGGTCAGCCATCCGGTGCCGATACCCAAGCGCCCGTCATCGAGCCGCCACTGGCGCAACACCAGCTGGATGCTGCCATCGGCCGGCACGGAAGCTATCGAATAATCCCGATGCGGCAGGCGCACCAGGCCATCCGCCAGTCCCTGCGCATCGGAGCCCGCCCAGGCAGCCGGCAGCGTGCTACGTGCCAGCACGTTGCGAAGGTCTTCCCTTGCACCGTGCAACACAACCGTGATCCCGCCATCGAGCGCATGCCGAGTCAGCCATGCCGACACATCGGCCGGCGGATTCTGCGGGCCGATTTCGGCAATGTCTCCCGCTTGCCAGTCGGGCAGTGCATCCGCAGGCTTCAGGGTTACCTCGAAACACGGTCCGCCAACGCTTCCCGGATTGAGCACGCGGCGCGAATGCAGGCGCCAGCGAGCGTAGTCCGGCTCCTGCCAATCCGGCAGGTCGCCACGGCCACACAACTGGCCCAGATGGTATTGCCAGTGACGCAAGGCACCGGCATCACCATTGTCCACGTCCACCGTATCGAACAGGGGCTGCGCGCCGCAATGGCGCAACCAGCGCTCCAGGGATTTTCCGAAGCCGCAGAAATTCCGGTAGGCACTGTCGCCCAGGGCAAGCATTCCAAACTGCAACTGCGGATAGCGTGCAGCCTCGTGCATGACTTTGGCGACAAATGCATACGCCATGTCCGGGGCATCGCCTTCACCCGTGGTGCTGACAACGAACAAGACGCGCCGCAATGTGGCCAGTCGTTGCGCATCAAGCTGCTGGATGGAAACCAGTTCAACCTGCATGCCAGCGGATTGCAGGGTTGCCACTGTCTGCCGCGCCGTTGCTTCGGCAAATCCGGTCTGACTGGCATACACGACCGTCAGTCCGGTTCCCGTCATGGCGGCAATTTCAACGCGCAGGCGCTGCGTTGATGCCTGCGCTCTGCGCCTGAGCAAGAGCCAACCCGTGAGCAGCAGATAGGCAAACACGGCAAGCGCAGCCCAGCCGATGCGCTGCATCGGTGGCAACGGGACATTCCAGCTTCCCGCCTGCCATGCCATGGCAAGCAGGGCCAGCAGGATCAGCAACAGGCCGACCAGCAGATTGCCGACAACGGGATGCAGGAATCCAGGCTCGCGCGACATCAGCAAATCACTCGCCCAGCATTGCCGCGAAGCCCGGCGACATGCGCTCCTCGAAACCGTTTGCCGTGCGCAGGATGTAGAGCACCGCGATGCCGCGCTTTTCGGCGAACGCAAGGCCCTGCTCCACGCCCAGCACGCTCAAGGCCGTGGCCAGCGGATCGGCATCCTGGCAGTTCGCGCTCATCACGGTGACCGATGCCACGTTGTTGTCGAGCGGATAGCCCGTGCGCGGATCGATGCGGTGCGCATAGCGCCGTCCGCCATCCTCGAAGAAATGCCGATAGTCGCCGGAGGATCCGAGAGCGGCATCGGTGAGTCCAAGCACATGCTGGGCGTCGATCTCGCCGTCCGCGCGGTCATTGTCGAGCGGCCGCTGGATCGCCACTTGCCAGGGCGTGCCATCCGGCTTGCTGCCCTGCCCGCGCAACTCGCCACCGACCTCAATCAGGTAATCGTGATGGCCCTGCGACTCCAGGAATTGCGCAATCCAGTCCACGGCAAAACCCGGTGCAATCGAAGACAGGTCAATGCGGCTGCCACCGGGTTGCCAGACCCGATGCGCGATTGGATCCAGTTGAATGCGCTGCCAGCCGGTGCGCGCACGCATCTCGGCGATGGTGGCCGCATCCGGTGGCGCGCGGCGTGCCGGAGACGGACCAAAGCCCCACAGGTCGACCAGGGGCCCGACGCTGGGATCGTAGGCGCCGCCGGTTTCAGCGGCGAGCTTCAGTGCAGCGGCGATGACTTGGTACAGGTCGACGGGAACCTCGACCCAGCTTTCCGCCGCCGCCTGGTTGTAGCGACTGAGGTCGGATTGCGGTTTCCACGTGCTCATCTGCGCATCGACACGATCCAGTCGTTGCTGCACTCCGGCCTGCGCGCCTGCCGCGCTCTCGGCATTGCCGACATAGCGAACCGTCCAGCCCGAACCCATGGACTGCCCTTGCAACACCTGCACCTGCGCAGACGTGGAACAGGCGGACAGACCAAGGCCCGCGATGAGCGCAAGCACCGCCATGCCGAAGCCACGCACTACGCGCGCACGGCGCCGCCGATCACGGCAGCGAATGGGCGACAGGGCCAATGTCATGGATCCTGCATCGCAGCGGCTTACTGCGGCAGGACCTCCAGGGTCAGCGAGTAGCTGAGTCGCCGCTTGCTGGCCGCTGCAACCGACGTCTTGTCATCTTCGGTGTCGCTGTGCAGCCAGTAGCGTCCGGCGGCCGGCCAGGTCACGCTGATCAATCCATCCTTGTCGCTGGTGGTCTTGATCTCGTTCTGCTGCTGGCGATAGCGGATGCCGTCCGGAATCACCTCCACATCCAGACCGGGCGCCGGCTTGCCATCGATGAGCAGCTTGAAGGTGGCCTTCTCGCCGGCAAACAGGTCATTGGGATGGGTGACCGGCACCAGCTCCAGACCGACGCCCGATGACGTGAGCGCGGTGTCGTTTGGCCGACCGGCAGTGACGAAGGTTTCCGTGCGACCCACCGACTGCGAAACCGACAGCTTGCTTGCGTCCTTCGGCACCTCGCTGGCAAATTTCTCCACGCTGCCGCGCCAGCGCTTGGGCTTGCCGTCTTCTTCCCAGTTCGCGAACAGGCCGGCATTGACGACGGCGATCCGATAGGTGCCCGGCGTAGTCAGGTGCACATCGAAGGTGCTGCGGTATTTTCCGGTGGCGGTGTTCTCGGCATTCACCGCGCTGCCATCCGGCCCGGTGATGGCCAGGGATTCCAGGCGCAGCGGAACATGGTTGAAATAGAACAGGTCGTTGGATACGGCCGCATCCACCGTGATCCACGGATCCTCGGCGGACAGCACGGTTTCGGACGGCAACAGCCAGGTCTTGTGCGCCTGCGCGGAGAGCGGCAGTGCAAGCGCAACGGCAATGGCAAACAATTTGTGTGCGGTGGTCATGGAATTGCTCCGGGATCAGGGATTGAGGTCGAGTGTGATCTGGCCGAGTTCGTGCTGGCCCTTGGCATCCAGATGCCGGGTTTCGCTGATCGGCCAGTCGAAAGGAATCTTCAGCAACTCGCGGCCGCCGACTTCGCGCACGGCTTCGACCACCAGTTGATAGCTGCCCGGCTTGAGGGACGCCAGCGGTGGCTTGCCCGATTCAAACCGGAGCTGATGCTGGCCGACCGGGCGGGTAGCACCGCTGACGCCATCAATCGGCAGGCTCTGCTCGCGCCCGCTGCGCCGCCACCACTGGCGCAGATCGGCCAGCCACTTGCTGCCCGCGCCTTCCTTGGTGTCCTTCTGCTGGTACCAGACCGCCAGGTTTGCAGCCACCGCCTGGTTGCCGTCTTCGATCCACACGGCGACATAGGGGCGGTGGTATTCGGCCGCATCGATGCGCGGAATTTGCACAGTGATGCCCATGTCCGCCGCCATCACGGGCGATGTGGAAAGCAGCAGGATGAAAAGCCAGCAAACACGCATGAGCATTCCTCTAGTGGATGAACAACAAGGCAATCAGCACCATCACCAGCAGACCCAGCCCAACCATGGGCCAGGTCATGGGCCGTTGGCGGGCATGCATTTGCAGCAGGAAAAACCCGCTGACGGAAAACACCACGCAGGCCAGCGCAAACACATCGATGAACCAGGCCCATGCCGTTCCGGTGTTGCGGCCCTTGTGCAGATCGTTGAACCAGGAGATCCAGCCGCGATCCGTCTTTTCGTATTCGATCGCGCCACTGGCGCGATCAATGCTGAGCCAGGCATCGCCACCGGCACGCGGCATGGACACGTAGATTTCGTCTTCCGACCACTCGCCAATACGCGCACCCACCTCGACATCCATGGTCTTCGAGATCCACTCGCGCAGCGCTGCCGGCAGGGCGGGGTCGCTGGCGCTGTCCGCTCCAGCCAGCGCAGTGCGCAATTCGTCCGGAAGGATCGCCTTGCGCTGGATCACCTCGGGGCTGGCTTCAATCTGTGCCGAATGATTGAGGGTGACGCCGGTGATGCTGAAGAAGAGGATGCCGACCAGGCACAGGGCCGAACTGATCCAGTGCCATTCATGCAGGGTTTTCAGCCAGTAGGACCGGCGCTTCGCGTCGACTGGCTTGTTCATCTACAAAAAGGACGGCAGCAAATTGATCGACCCGCAGTAGATCACAAATGCGAATCACTCGCAATTGGCGAAAGTCATGCGGGCCGGATCGGCCGTTCGCGATCAGCCCAGTGGCTTGCGCAATAGCTCGAAGCGCAGGTCCGGTCGCTTGGGAATGCCGAACCGCTCATCGCCGTAGGGAAACGGCTTGTACTCGCCGGTGCGCTGGTACCCGCGACGCAGATACCAGGCCAGCAGTTCCTCGCGCACGTCAATCACGGTCATGCGCATCTCGCGGCAACCCCATTCCTCGCCCGCGATCCGCTCGGCCTCGGCCAGCAACCGGTGGCCGATGCCGTTGCCCTGCTGCTCGGGCCGTACCGAAAACATGCCGAAATAGGCGGCTTCGCCCTGCAACTGCAATTCGCAGCAGGCCAGCAAGTCCTGGCCGGATTCGGCCAGCACCACGCGCGCATCGCTGCGCCGCAGAAGTTCGCGCAGGATTTCCCGGTCGATGCGCTGGCCATCGAGCAATTCCGCTTCCGTGGTCCAGCCCTTGCGGCTGGAATCACCGCGATAGGCCGATTCCACCAGCGCCCGCACAGGGTCCAGATCGTTTTCGCGAGCGGTGCGAAATGCAATGGACAGGGTCATGGGTAGCGTATTCAGCCGAGCAGTTTGCGCACGCGCTTGATCGCTGCAACGAATGCATCGATTTCTTCGTGCGTGTTGTAGAACGCCAGCGAGGCACGCAAGGTGGCCGGCACGCCATAGAACTGCATCAGGGGATGCGCACAGTGGTGTCCGGAGCGAACGGCAATGCCTTCCTGATCCAGCAGGGTCGCCACGTCATGCGCGTGCGCGCCGTCGAGCAGGAAGGAAACCACCGGCACCTTGCTCGCGGCCTGACCGAAGATGCGGATCCCCGGCAACCTCGCCAATGCATCAGCCAGGTGCGCGAGCAAGTCGCGCTCATGGGCAAACACGGGTTCCTGTCCCAGCTCATCGAGGAAATCCAGCGCCACCTTGAGTCCGGCGAAACCGGCAATGTTCGGCGTACCGGCTTCGAATCGATGCGGCGGATCGGCAAAGGTGGTCCCTTCGAAGCGCACTTCGCGGATCATCTCGCCGCCACCGAAGAACGGTGGCATCGCCTCCAGCAGTTCACGACGAGCCCACAGCATGCCGGTTCCGGTCGGACCAAACAGCTTGTGCCCGGTGAGCGTATAGAAATCACAACCCAATGCGCGCAGGTCGATGTCGAGGTGCGGCGCCGCCTGCGATCCATCCACCAGCAGCGGAATGCCGCGCTTGCGGCATTCCCGCGCGAGGGTGGCCACCGGATTGATCGTGCCGAGCACATTCGACACATGCGCGACGGCAGCCAGCTTCACCTCGGGGGTGAGCAACTCGATGAAACGCTCGACAATCAATTCGCCCGTTTCATTGATCGGCGCAACTTTTATGGTGGCACCGCTGCGTTCGCACACCAACTGCCACGGCACGATGTTGGCGTGATGCTCCATCTGCGTGAGCAGGATGCTGTCACCAGGTTGCAGACGCGGCAGTGCATGGCTGTAGGCAACCAGGTTGATGGCCTGGGTGGTCCCCGAGGTCAGTACGATCTCATCGCGCGAGGATGCGTTGACGAAACGCGCCAGCGCATCCCGCGAGGCTTCGTAGGCCGTGGTGGCTTCGTCACCCAAGGTGTGCACGGCGCGAGCGACGTTGGCATTGGAGTTGCGATAGAAGCGGTCCACGGCTTCGATCACCGCAGCGGGTTTCTGCGCGGTATTGGCGTTGTCGAAATAGATCAGCGGCTTGCCGTGCACCTGGCGCGCCAGCAGCGGAAAGCGCGCGCGAATGCGCTCGACGTCGAATGTTCCACCTGCGACATTCATCCAGTCACCTGCGCGGTATCCGCAGCCGACTCCGCACGCGGAAGCCGCTCCAGCAACAAGGCATCCAGTTGGCCGTGCAAGGCTTCGTTGGTGATCGAATCGAACGCGATGCGACAGAACGCCAGCGTCAGCAATGAACGTGCTGCGGCCTCGTCGATGCCGCGCGAGCGCAGGTAGAACAGGGCCTTCTCATCCAGCTGTCCGACGGTTGCGCCGTGCGCTGCCTTGACTTCATCGGCATGGATTTCGAGCACGGGCTGGGTATCGATTTCCGCTTGATCGGAGAGCAGCAGGTTCTTGTTGCTGAGCAGGGCATCCGCACCATCGGCGCCCGCACACACCGTGATGGCACCGTGGAACACGCCGCGCGCGCGCTGGTCGGCAACGCCACGCCAGACGAGGTCACAGGCGGTATCGCGTGCCTGATGACTGACATCGATGCGCGTGTCCGCGTGTTGCCGGCCATTGAGTACAAAGACCCCACGCGAAACCAGGCGCGCGCGATCCCCCTGCAAGGCAACCGCCAGATCATGGCGCATCCACTGCGCACCGGCCTCGACGCAGCGCATTTCCAGATGCGCATCCGCATCCAGCACCGCGTCGCTGCGCCGGATCAGGCGCACGGAGTCTGGCGCGGCCTGAAGCTGCAACAGGTCCAGGCGGGCACCGGCATGCAGCGAATACTGGTTCACGACATTGCCAAGATGACTGCAACCCTGCCCGCCCGCGTGATGTTCGATGAGACGAAGCGCAGAACCTTCACCCAGCTCGATGACATTGCGCAGTTGCCAATAGGCATCCGCAGCGCCGGCACTGCCCAGCATGACCAGATGCAGCAACGGCTCCACCTTCACCCCGGCCGCAACCCGGATCACCGCGCCGTCGCTTGGCAGCGCCGAGTTGAGGCGCGCGAACACCTGGGCATCCGCATCGAATGATCGACCCAGCGACGCGCGCAGGGACTGCGCATCACGTTCCAGCGCAGTGCCCAGCGATTCGATGGCAAGCCCATGCACGCTGGAGACATCGGACAAGTCCGGGCGCAGCGTGCCATCGACAAACACCAGGCGTGGCGAACCGACCCCGGCAAGCGTGTACAACCCGGGATCAACATCCACCGGCTGCGAAGCCGCAGCCACACGACGCAAGCGGCGGGATTCAAGTGCACGCAGCGGCGTATATTTCCAGGCTTCGTTGCGCGCAGCGGGCAGCCCGCGTTCCAGCAAACGCGTGCGTGCCTCGACACGAACCTGCTTGAGCCAATCCGGTCCACTTGTCTGCCCTGCGTCGTCAAGCAGGCTATGCAGCAATGCCGAGCTCATCAGCCGGCTCCAGCCACGGTACGTTGTGCAACCCAGGCGTATCCGTGCTCCTCGAGCTTGAGCGCCAGGGTCTTGTCGCCACTCTCGACGATGCGGCCATCGGCCAGCACATGCACGAAATCCGGAACGATGTAATCAAGCAGGCGCTGATAGTGGGTGATGACAATGAAGGCCCGGGACGGATCACGCATCGCGTTGACCCCGTCGGCAACCATTTTCAGCGCGTCGATGTCGAGGCCGGAATCGGTTTCATCCAGCACCGCAAGTTTCGGCTCCAGCAAGGCCATCTGGAAAATCTCGTTGCGCTTCTTCTCGCCACCGGAGAAACCTTCGTTCACCGCGCGATGCAGCAGCTCGTCCTTGAGATGCAGAACCGCCAACTTCTCGCGCACGCGCTTGAGGAATTGCACCGAATCAAGCTCCGCTTCGCCGCGTCGCTTGCGCTGGGCATTCAGCGCCGAGCGCAGGAAGTAGGTGTTGTTGACGCCGGGAATCTCCACCGGATACTGGAACGCCAAGAACACGCCGGCCGCAGCACGCTCTTCGGGCTCGAGTTCCAGCAGGTTGGTGCGGTCGTACTCGACGCTGCCTTCGGTCACCTCGTAACCCTCGCGCCCGGCCAGCACGTTGCCCAGCGTCGACTTGCCGGCGCCGTTCGGCCCCATGATCGCGTGTACTTCGCCCGCCTTCGCCTCCAGCGAAAGGCCCTTGAGGATTTCCCTGCCGCCGACGCGAACATGGAGGTTTTCAATTTTCAACATGGGATTCGAGATTCGGGATTTGGGAATGGCAAAAGCAACGCCCGCTTCTGCCGTCGTTCCTGCCAAGGCAGACTACGAAGGCAGGATGCCGGAAAGAACTTCGGCTTAGGGAGACTCTGAACTACGGAACTCATTAGTCGCGAGCAAGCTCGCTCCCACAAAATCAAACAATGGTGGGAGCGAGCTTGCTCGCGACAATACTTGTTCAGACCTTCCTTAGCCGATGGCCCGAAGGGCGAACTGCGGAAGCAATGAGTCAAGCCTGTGCCTTCACGCTTGCAGAAAGCACAGAGTCGCTGGCCCCCTGCCTTCGCAGGGGCGACGGAAGATTCAAAGGCGGGGGCAGGAATTGGGATTTGAAATTCGGGCGATGGCCTTCTTCCCCTCTCCCCTCGCGCACCCAAAAGGGCATCAAGGAGAGGGGCCGGTGGAGAGGACGTAGAACACTCGAACGCCGCATTAGAATCAGCACGGATGCTCATGTACGCGCACCCGCGACGCGCCAGCGGCGAGCCAGGCCATACGCCGCCACCAGCGCCCACACCCCTTCCAGCACGACAAAGGGAATGACACCGGCCAGCCAGGCAGCGAATCCGGCCAGCGAGGCGCCGATGAAATTGAGCAGCAGGTAGGCCAGCGAATCCTCGGCGAGGCGCCCGCGCTGGTTGAGCAGAAACGCAAGCAGCAGCATGGCCACGCCGATGGTGGCGATCACGTCGGATGTGCTCATCCCACGGCCCCTTCGAGACTGACTTCCAGCAGCTTCTTGGCCTCGACGGCAAATTCCATGGGCAGTTCGCGGAACACCTGTTTGCAGAAACCATCCACGATCAGCGACACCGCATCCTCTTCGGAGATGCCGCGCGATCGGCAGTAGAACATCTGCTCATCGGAAATCTTCGACGTGGTCGCCTCGTGCTCGACGATGGCCGAGGGATGCTTGACCTCGATGTAGGGAAAGGTGTGCGCGCCGCAGCGCTTGCCGATCAACAGGCTGTCGCATTGCGTGTAGTTGCGCGCGCCGACCGCGCCCTTTTCGACCTTGACCAGGCCGCGGTAGGTATTCTGCCCACGCCCTGCGCTGATGCCCTTGGCGATGATCTTCGACTTGGTGTTGCGCCCAATGTGGATCATCTTGGTGCCGGTATCAGCCTGCTGGCAGTGGTGGGTCAAAGCCACCGAATGGAACTCGCCGGTGGAGTCATCGCCACGCAGGACGCAGCTCGGGTATTTCCAGGTGATCGCTGAACCGGTTTCCACCTGGGTCCAGATGATCTTCGAACGCGCACCGCGACAGTCGCCGCGCTTGGTCACGAAATTGTAGATGCCACCGACCCCGTTCTCGTCGCCCGGATACCAGTTCTGCACCGTCGAGTACTTGATGCTGGCGTCATCCAATGCAACCAGCTCGACCACGGCGGCATGCAACTGGTTCTCGTCGCGCATCGGCGCGGTGCAGCCTTCGAGATAGGAGACGCTGGCGCCTTCCTCGGCGATGATCAAGGTGCGTTCAAACTGGCCGGTATGCCCCGCGTTGATGCGGAAGTAGGTGCTCAGCTCCATCGGGCAACGCACGCCCTTGGGAATGAACACGAAACTGCCATCGGAGAACACCGCCGAGTTGAGCGCGGCAAAAAAATTGTCGCCCTGTGGGACCACGCTGCCGATGTAGCGACGCACCAGGTCCGGATGTTCGCGGATGGCTTCGGACATCGAACAGAAGATCACGCCGGCCTCGGCCAGTTCCTTGCGGAAGGTGGTGCCGACGGATACCGAATCGAACACCGCATCGACGGCGACACCGGCGAGCTTGGCGCGCTCATGCAGGGGTACACCGAGCTTGTCGTAGGTTTCCAGCAGCTTGGGGTCGACTTCATCCAGCGACTTCGGACCCTGCTTGGGTGCCGCGAAATAGCTGATCGCCTGGAAATCGATGGCGCCGATGCGCAGCTTCGCCCATTCCGGCGAATGCATGGTCAACCAATGGCGATACGCGGCAAGCCGCCAATCGGTCATCCACTCGGGCTCACCCTTGCGCTTGGAGATCCAGCGCACGACACCCTCATCGAGACCGGGCGGCAGGCTGTCGGTGGCAATGTCGGTAACGAATCCGGCTTCATAGCGGCGATTCATCGCCTCGACGATGCGCTCGTTGCCGGGGCTGACCACGGCCTCGGCGGCCTGGACGGCATTGCCTGCGCTCGCAATGTTCATCGCACCGCCACCCGCAGCGGAATGCTGCTGCGCTTGGGCGCAGGTGCCAGCATGTCGGCCAGGCTCACGCTTTCCAGCGCCTCGCGGATCACGTCGCTGACCTTCTGCCAGTTGGCGCGCACGCCGCAATGCGATTCCAGATCGCACTGTCCGGCATGTGCGTAGCATTCGGTCATGCCAATCGGACCTTCCATCGCAGTTACCACATCGGCCAGGGTGATTTCGGACGCCGAACGCGCCAGGCGATAGCCGCCACTTGCGCCACGCCAGGAATCAACCAAACCTGCCGCAGCCAATTGCTTGAGCACCTTGCTTACCGTCGGCACTTCCAGGCGTGCCCTTTCGGCGAGCAATTGCGCGCTCAAGACCTCGTCATGGGCCCCGGCAAGGCAGGTCATCACGAGGGTTGCGTAATCGGTGAGTTTGCTGACGCGGAGCATGCGGCCTCCATTTAGGACCGAAATTGTACTATTTGATCGCAGGCCGTTCAATTCCCGCGTTCGCACGCCGCTTCGGCGCGCTTGCCGGCGGCTGCCACGGGCTGGCATCGGGCGTGTGCCCTACAATCGGCGCCATCACGCATTCGGGAGCGGGCATGCCGCAACAAGGAAGCAGCACAGCAGTCGACCTTCAGCGCCGCGACGCGCGCCAGGCCTTCGCCCGCGACGCGCTCGGCGCAGCGTCGGTTTGCATCGCGCGCGCCTCGGAAGATGCCAGTTTCCGCAGCTATTGGCGGGTAAGCCCCGGACCCGATGGCCATGCCAGTTGCATCCTCATGGATGCGCCGCCCGGCAAGGAAGACCTCGGCCCGTGGCTGGACATCGCTGCGCGCCTGCGCAACGCGGGTTTGCATGCGCCGCAGGTATTTGCACTCGACCAGGGCCAGGGTTTCGTGCTGATGGAAGACCTTGGCACGCGCACCCTGTTGCCCGAGCTGGCCGACGCCAGCGTCGAGGCGCTTTACGCGCAGGCCATGGAGGCCTTGCTGAGAATGCAGTGCTCGGCATCTGTCGACGGCCTGCCCGCTTACGACCGCCAGCGCCTGCTGGATGAAATGAACCTGTTGCCAATCTGGTTTCTGCAACGTCACCTGGGTTTTCAGCCAAACGCAGTCGAGCAAGCCATCATCGACGAGGCGTTCGCATTCCTCACGGCCGCCGCCGAGGAGCAACCGCGCGCCTTCGTGCATCGGGATTTCCACAGCCGCAATTTGCTCCGCATCGAGTCGGCCGAACCCATCACGGCCGATGGGCTGCTGGTGAATCCGGCCATCGTCGATTTCCAGGATGCCGTGTGCGGCCCCGTCACCTATGACTTGGTCTCCCTGCTGCGCGACTGTTACATCGCCTGGGATGTCGCGCGCGTGCAGGCATGGGTGGAAACCTATCGATTGCGCCTGCTCGCCGCGCAACGCATCGACGCGACGGTCGACCGCATGCGGTTCCTGCGCTGGTTCGACCTGATGGGCCTTCAGCGTCACATCAAGGTGCTCGGCATCTTTTGCCGGCTTTGGTATCGCGACGGCAAGCGCCAATACCTCGATGACCTGCCGCTGGTCTGGCACTACACGATTTCGGTCGCATCTGCTTATCCGCAGCTTGCCGACTTTTGCGACCTGCTGCGCAGGGTAGTGGGCGAGCGTGACATTCGCCAGAACCGCGAGTTGGAAGCCGGATGAGCCCTGCCCGCGCCATGATCTTTGCCGCGGGGCGAGGCGAACGCATGCGCCCGCTCACCGACCAGATACCCAAGCCACTGCTCAAGGTCGGCGGCAAGCACCTCATCGAGTGGCACCTGGAGCAGTTGTCCGCAATCGGCATAGTCGAGGTGGTGATCAACATTTCCCACCTGGCCAGCCAGTTCCCGCAAACCCTTGGCGATGGAAGCCGCTGGAACCTGAAAATCCACTATCTCGACGAAGGCCCGATGGCGCTGGAAACCGGCGGCGGCATGCTCAACGCATTGCCCTTGCTTGGCAGCGATCCCTTCGTCCTGGTGAATGGCGATGTCTGGAGCGACTTCAAGCTGAGCGAATTGCCGGCTGAAATCCGCGGCGACGCGCATCTGGTTCTTGTGGACAAGCCTGCATATGCCGCGCATGGCGACTTCGCACTGGATGTTGATGGCCAGGTCCAGTCCGCAGGATCAAACCTGCTCACCTATGCCGGCATCGGCATCTACCGCAGTACCATTTTCGAAACCTGGAGAATGGCCTGCAGCGACGCGCCCGGCCTGCACGAAACTCCACCCCGTTTTCCCATCGCCCCACTGCTGCGCCGTGCCATGCGTGAAGGCAAAGTCAGCGGCCAGCACCACCACGGACGCTGGGTGGATGTAGGCACCCCAGAACGCCTGCACGCGCTGGATGCAGAACTCAAGCGACCCTGACGGATACCGAGCGCATCCGCAACAGCCAACGCGCCTGCATCATCATCGCTTCAGGAGTCACATCTGCGCCAAGGATCAAGTTGAACTTGAATTGGCGGGCTTGACCGCTCCAAACGCAATGGCCAGCCCCGAAAGGCACACTCGGCGAATCGGCAGATTCTGGTTGTCCTGGCTTCTTCTGATGACTGAATCGCCGGCATCGCGGGCGGCAAGCGCAATCGTGCACACTGTCTCCAAGTTCAAGATTCAGGTGCTGAACCCTTCACCGCAAAATCAATGACACTGACCCTATCGATCGACCCTATCGATCGACCCTATCGATCCTGACCCTATCGATCCGCTTTGCTCACTTTGCTTATCCCGGATCCCATTCCGCATCACTCAGGAGGGGCTTCGTAACCCCTAAGAAACCTGCACTGCGTGCCCGGATCACCCCAAGGATCATTGAAGTACATCTTTCGGTATTGATCGTCAACAAGGCTCTCTGGAACACAGGCGAGTGAAATTACGCGCTCCCAGTACAAGACGCGTCGTTTGGCTTTTGATACGTCAATCGACAAATGGATCAGGGGGTACTTCAACATCTCCTCAATTTGGTTTGCCTCCAGATCAATCGACATTTTTCTTGGAAGAACAGACCTGTCTCCTTGAACGACTTGCACGTTATCAAGAACAACTCTGTATGTATCTGGCGCCACAAGTGCGCCGCGAGTGTCATCTCTTCTTATGAGTTTTGCGTCGACAGGTCTAGCAGTGACGAGAATGACATTCTTCTCAGCCGCTGAAGCGATTGCCGGACAGGCAGCGAAACTGATTGAAAAACACATTGTCAAGAACATTGTTAAGAGCTTCATGGTCATTCCCCATCCTTCCAATGAGAATTTTCTTTCCATGATCCGGGCCGATCTTGAGCGACACTCCGGTAGACGTACTGTCCAGACTGCCTGCCAACCTCATACATGTTGCAACATCGCGATGATCTGGCATCCCGAGTAATCACAAATCCTGGAATCCCAGCATTCCTCGGCGCGCTGTGATCACCCCTGCCCGGATATTGCGTTAGGCCAGCATAGTGCCAATGCGCAACCAATGTTGTCGCTGGCAGTCGTTCTAAACGTCCGCCTTGCGGTATGCGCGCAGCTCCGACAATGCTGAACGTTCCGTTTTCGTTCTGTGCAACCTGGATGTAGAACTCTGTCTTTACCTTGGACGCGTAGTTTATTTCCGCCTGTGCCACAGAGGTTGGCTTCGCAATGCGTTTTATGAAGTCACGCTGCTCGGGGGTCGATTGAATATCGCCGGTATTCTTTGCATGGCTGCTATTTACGGCGTCGCCAGCTTTTCGAACTTGCTCATCATTGCTGTAGCCCTTTGAGACTGGAATTCCTTCCCAAAACCCACGAGGATCCTTCAGATAGTCGTCTTCAGTGATCGGCATTGGCGCTGTTGGTGCCGTCGAGTTGTTCACCCCCTTTTGACTACTCGGCGCTGTCGCTTCCGCGGCGCTTGCCGAGGCTACTCGAGTAGACTGCTTTTCACTCCCGTTGCCTGTAATTGACGCCCGGGCTGCTTCCTGCCGCACCGACTCAAAATCATAGACGGTCTTGACCCCCATCGTCACACCATGGCCGATCTCGTCGTCCGAACTGACCGCATACCCACTCGGATCCCTCCCCGACAACGGGTTGTTCATGATGTAGCTGTAAGGATTCAAGCTCTGGCTGTTGGCCGGGAACTGGATGATGGGATCGACCGAGAGGAAGCGTCCCAGCTGGTAGTCGTAAACACGGCCGTTCATGTGGATCAGGCGCACGTCGTCCACATGCTGATGGCCGGTGAAGCCGCGCACGGTGTCGGGCAGCAGGTTGAGTTTGCCGCCGGGACGGTCGGAGTAATCGCCATTCCTCACCTTGCCGAAGGCGTCGTAGGCCGTGGCTATCGGTGTGCTGTCCGGGCCGTTGGGTTCGTTGCTGTCATCACCAATGCAGGCATAGGCACCGCCTCTGTCTTGCGAACAACCCGATGCATTGCAGGCCTTGACCGTGTAGGAGTAAGTGATTGAGGTCTCACCGGGGGGAGTGCTGTGCACGAAGCCCTGACTGGTCGTGAAAACGGTGAAGGTGTGATCACTGTCGCCATCGTAGTCGCTGGTTTCGGTCAACTCGTAGCTGGTTGCGCCCGTGCTACTGGCCCAGTTGATTGCGTACTCCACATTTGTGCGATCTTCACTGCAACCGACCAAGGTACTGCTGATCGAGGCCGGTGCCGCCGGAATGCTGCTGGCATTGACGGTGACACTCACCGTGTTGGAGTAAGCCCCGCAGAACGGCGCATAGGGATTGGCTGGGTTGTTGCGACAACCACGCACCTTGTACGTGAAGGTGCCGTTGCCACGGGTGAGTGACAGGCTGGTGCCGCTGGGTACGTGGATGTTGTACCCGCCGTTCTCCTGCACCGCGTAGTAATCCGGCTGCGGCGATGGAGCTGCAGCGGGTGTCCAGCTCAAGGCGATCTGGCCCGTGTTGGAACCGGCACCCGGTGGATTCATGAAGGGCGCGCCCGGGGCTTGGCCACCCCCGCCGCCCGTGACGACTTCCGTCACGATGGCACTGGGATTGCCGCACAGGGTGAGGCAGGAGCGCACGCGGTACTGGTAATCACCCGTGGGTTTGCCGCTGGCTTGCCAGCTCGGGCCGGCGGCGCCCGGTGGATCGGACACCATTGCCACGGCATGAAAGTCGGCATCGGTCTCGGCTTTTTCCCTCGACCTGGTACAGCAGGGCGCCAGCAACCGGGCTCCAGCTCAAGGCAAAGGTGCCGGTGCTGCTGGGATTGGGGTTGAGGTTGAGCCCGGTGGGCGCACCCGGCACCACCTCTTCGGTGACCGGTGCGGAATCGGCCGCGCAGACCGGACTGCACACGCGCAGGGTGTAGCGATACGTTCCGATGGGCTTGGGGCTGGGCGGTGACCAGCTCAACCCGGCACCGTTGTAGATCAGGCTGGGCAGGCCATTGTTGATGCTCTCGCGCAGCTCATAGCGGCTGGCACCGGGCATGGCATTCCAGCGCACCGTGTAGCGGCCATCCAGGCTGGGGTTGGGGCTGGCGTGCAGACCGGTGGATTGGCCGGGGCTGCCATTGACCAGCATCACCTGAGAACCCAGGCGATCGCGCAGCACGGCCTTGAAGCTGTCCGAACCGTTCTGCCGCAGCACGATCACCGGACCCAACTCGTGGCGCTGGGTGCGTGTGCCGCCGACCACACTTTCTTCATAGCCGCCCGGCCCGAACCAGGTGGTGGTGCTGCCAGTCACGCTCTTGAATACCGCGCCATCGGCGCTGCAGGCAAAACTCGCGTTGCCGCTCCCGCAACGCGTTCAAGTGATGCTTGAAACTGGGCCAGAATCCGTTGGCACCTCACCTGTACTCGGAAATCAATGACTCTGACCCTATCGATCCGATACACAGTTCAAATTACAGGCTCCGGCGAAATGGTGACCCTATCGATCTTGGACCCCCATTTTCTGCGGGGTTCAATGAGCAAGCAACTTTTTCAACTTAGCCTCGACCACAGCAGATCCGAACTGTGCATCCTCGGGTAAACACTCTGACTCGGAGAGCGGAAGCACCTTCTCCGAACGAAGATCCAAAGCATCATCATAGTCAGATACATACCGAAGCGTTGGTTCATCGTGTCTTCTAGCGAAAAGAGGTAGTGGCCAACGATTCTGTTCCCATTTTGGGATCCGCCCAATCACAGGCCAGCGCGCTGTGACGAGTCCAAAATCACCAAATTTGCACCTTAGCACTGCGCTCTCCTGCCTCAAAGAATCCACAGAAACGCAAGCAGGATCATTGATCGGAGGCCCGAAGAACAGGCCGTACGCCCGACCTTGGCCGTCAGCTCTGACCAATACGCCCACCGCAAATGTTTCGGGATATATCGGCACAAGAAAGACTGAACCCTCCAGCGGAACCGTTCGCTTCTTCACTGCAATTCCCTGCCTGCTTCGAGGTACTCGTCGAGCCTGGGGTTGCTCGGACTGATGCCGTTAATTCTGTCAAGCCCACCATTGATCGAGTGTGCGCTTGGATTTGCATCATGCAGGATCTGCTCTCTCCCACGCTGTGCGGCATACCCATCGGTGCGTTTGTCGACTTCAAACGTCTTATCGGGGTGCTTCCTACCGAGTTCTCGTTCCCGCCTGATCAAGTCATTTGTTCGGCCAGTTTTTCTAACAACGTTTTCAACATCTTTTAGCAAATAGGTACCCCCTTTTGTCGCGATGCTAGCCTCTTTCGCAACCTTCCCCAATCTTGCCGCAGAGTTCACCACTTTGACAGGGGCGCCGACCAGGAACGTCGCCGCCTCCACCAGCGCCGCACCTCCCTTTTGCGTTGCTGATACCTCGATCTCGTCCACCAGCATCCCCGGCGTATACAGCGCCATGGGATTGCTGGAGATCGTGGCCAGATTGCCCAAGCCAATGACCAAATTCACTACTTCCTTGGCGCCACCAACGACGTCATCGACCGCTGATCCGGATGTCCCCTCATCGCCCCAGGCTGTTATGGACGGCGCCACGAACTTGCTGATCGCATGCCCGACCGAGCTTACCGAGTTGATAGATGAAGAATCCGCTGGAGTACCGGAACTCGTTTGCGAGTTTCCCGGCCCCTTGGCCGATGCACCTGCGTCGGCACCGTTGGTCTTTGATTGCAACGCTCCAACAGAAATCGACGTTACGGAGTCGCATCCATCTGCCTGTCCTCCCAACGCACCGCAGGTGCTTCCGCTGGTGTGGGTGTCCGCTTCGGATTGATACCCACTCGGATCCCTGCCCGAGAGCGGGTTGTTCATGATGTAGCTGTAAGGATTCAGGCTCTGGCTGTTGGCCGGGAACTGGATGATGGGATCGACCGAGAGGAAGCGGCCCAGTTGGTAGTCGTAGACCCGCCCGTTCATGTGGATAAGGCGCACATCGTCCACGTGCTGATGGCCAGTGAAGCCGCGCACGGTGTCGGGCAGCAGGTTGAGCTTGCCGCCGGGTCGATCCGAGTAGTCGCCATTGCGCACCTTGCCGAAGGCGTCGTAGGCCGTGGCTATCGGTGTGCTGTCCGGGCCGTTGGGTTCGTTGCTGTCATCACCAATGCAGGCATAGGCACCGCCTCTGTCTTGCGAACAACCCGATGCATTGCAGGCCTTGACCGTGTAGGAGTAAGTGATTGAGGTCTCACCGGGGGAGTGCTGTGCACGAAGCCCTGACTGGTCGTGAAAACGGTGAAGGTGTGATCACTGTCGCCATCGTAGTCGCTGGTTTCGGTCAACTCGTAGCTGGTTGCGCCCGTGCTACTGGCCCAGTTGATTGCGTACTCCACATTTGTGCGATCTTCACTGCAACCGACCAAGGTACTGCTGATCGAGGCCGGTGCCGCCGGAATGCTGCTGGCATTGACGGTGACACTCACCGTGTTGGAGTAAGCCCCGCAGAACGGCGCATAGGGATTGGCTGGGTTGTTGCGACAACCACGCACCTTGTACGTGAAGGTGCCGTTGCCACGGGTGAGTGACAGGCTGGTGCCGCTGGGTACGTGGATGTTGTACCCGCCGTTCTCCTGCACCGCGTAGTAATCCGGCTGCGGCGATGGAGCTGCAGCGGGTGTCCAGCTCAAGGCGATCTGGCCCGTGTTGGAACCGGCACCCGGTGGATTCATGAAGGGCGCGCCCGGGGCTTGGCCACCCCCGCCGCCCGTGACGACTTCCGTGACAATGGCGCTGGGATTGCCGCACAGGGTGAGGCAGGAGCGCACGCGGTACTGGTAATCACCCGTGGGTTTGCCGCTGGCTTGCCAGCTCGGGCCGGCGGCGCCCGGTGGATCGGACACCATTGCCACGGCATGAAAGTCGGCATCGGTCTCGGCTTTTTCCTCGACCTGGTACAGCAGGGCGCCAGCAACCGGGCTCCAGCTCAAGGCAAAGGTGCCGGTGCTGCTGGGATTGGGGTTGAGGTTGAGCCCGGTGGGCGCACCCGGCACCACCTCTTCGGTGACCGGTGCGGAATCGGCCGCGCAGACCGGACTGCACACGCGCAGGGTGTAGCGATACGTTCCGATGGGCTTGGGGCTGGGCGGTGACCAGCTCAACCCGGCACCGTTGTAGATCAGGCTGGGCAGGCCATTATTGATGCTCTCGCGCAGCTCATAGCGGCTGGCACCGGGCATGGCATTCCAGCGCACCGTGTAGCGGCCATCCAGGCTGGGGTTGGGGCTGGCGTGCAGACCGGTGGATTGGCCGGGGCTGCCATTGACCAGCATCACCTGAGAACCCAGGCGATCGCGCAGCACGGCCTTGAAGCTGTCCGAACCGTTCTGCCGCAGCACGATCACCGGACCCAACTCGTGGCGCTGGGTGCGTGTGCCGCCGACCACACTTTCTTCATAGCCGCCCGGCCCGAACCAGGTGGTGGTGCTGCCGGTCACGCTCTTGAATACCGCGCCATCGGCGCTGTAGGCGAACGCGGCCGTGCTGCCTTCGCGGGTGACCCGCCACGGCTGGTTGTTGAAGTCGTAGCTGGCACCCAGCGTGCTGCCGCCAATCACATTGCCGTTGGCATCGCAGGTGTAGGTGTCCGAACCGCCGCCGCTGCGCGCCACGGAAGTCACCGCATGCGGGCCGCAGGTTCCAGCGTCGTAGGTATAGGCACTCAATGCGGTTGTGCTGTAGTCGCTCTTGAACTTGAGATTGCCGTTGGGGTGATAGTCGTACGTGACCGGTGCGGGATTGCCGGGCACGCCGCTGCGAGTGGTCTTGGTCAGCCGTTGCAGACCGTCGTAGGTGTAGGTTTCGTTGGCATCGATGTCGGTCTGCGTGGTGGACTGGGTCTTGAGGTTGCCGAAACTGTCGTAGCTGTAATCCAGGCGGTTGAGCAGGCTGCCTCCGTTCTTCCATTGCTTCTGCTGGCTCTGGCCCGTGCTGGCATAGCTGCTGTGGCGGCCGGTGATGGAACCGAGGAAGGTTTCCTCGCTGACATTGCCCCAGGCATCCTGGGCATCGGCATGCCAGTACACGCCACCGGTGTTGTTGTCGCTCAGCTCCTGCAGCAGGCCATAGTCGGTGTAGGACTTCTTGACGGCCAAACCGCTGGGATAGGTGGTGGTCTCCAGGCGACCGGAGCTGTCGTAGGTGTAGGAGGTGGTCCAGGCTTGGGCCAAGCCCTGCAGGGTGCTGACCTGCCTTTCCAGGCGGCTGGTATTGGCCTGGTAGTTGTTGGATTCCTTCCAGATCATGCCGAGTGAAGCTTCAGAGCTGCCGGTAAAGCGCATTGCCGTGCCCAACATGCCCAAGCCATTGACTTGGTCGTAGATGAACCTGTCGCGAATGACCTTGAGGTTTGGATCTGTCGAATTGCTGTTGGTGGCGGTGCGCGTGGTCAACCGACCCAGGCTGTCGTAGACGTGGCTGGTGACCACGTTACGGGCGTCCGTCTGGGTCAGGAGTTCGCCGAGCGCGTTGTAGGTGAAGCTCCAGATTCCCGCATCCGGATCATTCAAACCGATGCGATGGCCAAGGTCGTTGTATGTGGAGGTGATCACAGCGCGGACGCCGCCGGCGTCGCCGGCATCGCGGGCGGCAACGGGGTTGCCCAGACCATCGTGCCAGTAGCTTGTCGTTGCGTAACCGCCGTTGCTGCCATTGCCTTGCACAGTCTTGATCAGGCGGCCCAAGGCATCGTGGGTTCGGCTCATGTTCATGCACAGATTGGTGGCCGTCGAGCATGTTTCAGCCACATGTACCCCACGCACGTTGATGTTGGTGGTGCTGCCGACGTAGGTGTAAGTCGTCATGACGTCACCGTTTGCCGGATCCAGCTCGCCACCCGGAGATTGTTTGGTAAGCGGGCGGTTCAGTGCGTCATAGGTCCAGCTGGTGAGTCCGCCATTGCCCTCGCTCTGGTAGAACGGCCCGCTTTGCATGGCGACCGTGCCCAGCGCGTCATACTCTGTATCGGTTTCGATGAAATCATCGCCGGCAAAACCGCGTTCGGTGTGCTTGATGTTTCTGCCCAATACGTCGAACCAGTCGGACGTGGTGGGCGAGCCGGCTTGGGTACGCACCACGCGCCAAGCGGCATTTTCCTGGCTGCCACTCCCGTTGTCGCCGTAGCCGCTACCGCAGCCTGTACTGGTGCATTTGGCGTAGCCAATGGAAACCGGTGGCAACAACACGGCGTTGCTGGCATCGAAGAAACTCATGCCGACCAGGCGACCGAAGGGGTCGTAGCTGTTGTCGACCTTGAGTCCGTTCGGATCAACCTGGCGAGTCACCTGGCCATCACGTGTGGAATGCTCGGTCGTTGAGGTGTGCTGCGCGGCGTTCTTCGTTGTCAGCACGAAGTAGCCGTCTTGACTTGCGGTGTTGACGCCATCCTTCGTGTAGGTGAATGTGGTTGTTCGTGGCGCAGGTGCCCCGCTTCCATCGACCAACCCTGTGCCGCTGATGGTGACGCTCTTGGGCAATCCCTTGGCCGTGGTTCCCGTGTAGTCGTAGGCGGTCGTGAGCGTTTGACCAGAGGCACTGACCGTCTGTGATTGCGGGGTATGGTCCGCGTTCCAGGCGAAACTGGTGGTGATGTTTCGTGTGGGCACCACGGCCCCGCCCGGCAACGGGTGAGTGCCGCTGTAGGTTTGCGAGGTGATGACGCTGCTGCTGTTCAATCGATCGAGCCACCAGGAGCTGGTATCCGGGGAATAGCTGTTGGTGGTCGTGGTGCGATGTTCCGAAATGACGGCGTCGGATAATTTGACGAACTGCTTGGTGAGGTTGCCGTAGGCATCCCAGCCGGAAGCACCACCGCTGGGCTGCGCTGCGTTCACGGTGCTCGTCGTGCTGTAATTGCTTCCGGTCACCAAGTCAAAGTTTTCAACGATCTGGGTATCCAGCTGCGGCGCAAATATCGTGCCTCCGTTGCTGGTCGGGGTGGGCGGCTGCCCACAAGCGCCACGGTTGGTGATGTCGCATATCCACGTGTCGGTTTCGCTCCTGATCACCTTGTTCGTGGCAAGCGCCAAGGTTTCGACTTTCTCGATGCGCCCGGTCAGCGGAAACTTCTGGTGGAAGGTGGTAGTTGTGCGAAGACGGCGAGCGCTGGGGCCCTGGGTGGTGCTTGAGATCGAGCGGAAACCCTGGAATCCGCGGCCAAGGTGGTGGTACATCGCTTCGGTGTATCCGTAGGTGGCACTGCGCGACCCGTTGATCGACCCGTCACCACTGTTTTGTGCCATGCCATAGACCACCGGCATGGAACTTTGAAAATAGTAGTGTCGCGCGTCGGTGTAGCCATTGGCGTTGCCAGGCGGAAAGGCATACAGGGGCACGCTGTCCTGGGTGGTGCGGACGGAAAGCGGGTAGTATCCCCAAGCGACAAAATCGTTCACGCCATTGATGGCGCTGTCCATGAGGCCGGGGAGATACGGTGGCAGCAAACCGAGATTGAGTTCGGACCCGGATGCCGTTGGCGCAGGGACCGAAGGCCGCTGGCTTGCAGGCAATCCGACCGATCCTGGTGAGCCTCCTGCTGCTGCAATGCCCTGGTTGACGTTGGCGTACAGCATAACGGATTTCGCCAGTTGAGCTGTAGCAATTCGAGTGTCTGCGAAAGTGGATGGACCGTAATTGTCATCGTTAACAGCGGAGCACTTCTGATGGCTCCAGTACCCGGATGTGTTGGGTACACCATTCGTGAGAACAAGGTTGGAACATCCGGCTGATGTAATGAGATCCTGCAGCCCATCTCCAAACAGATCATCGGCGCTGCCGTAACTGTCATTCAATCGCGACACCAGCGGTGTCTCAAATGACTCGATCGTGAATGCATTTGGAGCTGTCTGCACAAATTTCAGTCGCGCCAGTCGATAGACGCTGTTGTCTTCCCCAACTCCGCCATGGGTAGGTGTGCTGGAATACGCGTTGAACGCGGGAAGATCCGCGCCATTTTGATCGTGCCACCCTCCAAATGTAGGGGATGGCCGCCGCGCATCTCCGGGCAGTGGCGTCGCGTCATGGTCTGTGCCTCGCAAGCTATCTGGGTTGGGGGAGGAGAATAGGCGGCGCAAAGGCCCTTCGGCTGTTTGGGGCTCGTCGCCTGGGGGTGCCAGTGCTCCGCGCCAGCTGGGCAAGTTTCCGTACCAATTTGCCTGACGCGCTTGATGGTACACATTTTCACGGCAAAAGCTTTAGCGCCGGGCAATTGCGACACAGTCAGCAGATCAGTCTTGCCATCCGCATCCACATCCATTGCCGGCAATTTGCCGGCATAGCGAAACTCGTACTGCGGCGCAGGGCCAGCATTTCCGGTCAAGAAGTGCTGCAGGCCAACGCTACTTCCCGTGTTGATCTGGGGCCATATGTGCCATTGCCCAGATTGAGGCGCAGCATCCAAAGGCCTTCCGCGGGCCTGGCAATGACAAAGTCCTCAAGTCCATCAGCATTGACGTCCATCCATTGTTGGAAATAATTGGTCGCCGGAGCAATCGTCAAGTCTGGTTCTTTCAGTCAGGCCCAAGCTGTGAGCAGTCATTGATTGTCGCGGTGTCGCGCCGGGGGTTGCGATACGCGACTCCGGCAATACCGCCGGTCAACAAGTTTGCCGCACCTGTGTAGACCAGATGGAAATCGGGGTATCCATCGCCATTGAAGTCGGCAATATGGTCGATATCCGCTTGCGCAAAGTTGGATTGGGGGTTAGTCACTCGCGTGGAACAGACTAGCAGGGGCTCAGGCTGGTGGCAAACGTGACGTTTACCCACGGAAAACAGGCCCGCAATCCATTGATTCCTGTGGAAAAACACCGTTCTTGGCCCAGACCATCGCTGGCCGCAGGCCTGGTTGAATCGTGAGGATGTCGTTTCTGCCGTCTCCATTCCGATCCGCGGCCAGAACTTGCTTCTTCGTGCGCCAAAGGCCGCTGCGGCAAGGGTATGTTGGTGGTGACTTTGCCGAATGGATTGCTGTTTGCGGGCGCGCCTCGAGGGAGATTATCCCATAAGGCAAAGGCCACCTTTGCAGTGTCCAACTGGGGTGATCCGATCACGACCGCCCGTCCGCTGCCGTCCAGGTCGGCTTCCGAAACCGACGATTGACTCCGAACCCGCCATAGGCTCGGACAATGCTGGTTGAAATATTGGCTCGCCGGTCCGCAGTGAACTGGCTGAGGAAACTGCCTGACTGTCTGCCCGCAGAAACGGTGATCAAGGTTTCGCGGGTGCCGTCACCGTCATAGTCGCCGCCGACGCGTACCCGATACACTTCGTTCGCTTCACCTTCGCTCGGAAATGGCGAGGCCAAGTTGAACCCCTGCAACGATTTGAGCTGAAAATTCAGATCGTCATCGTTGTAGGAAAACAATGTTGCCGGGTGACACGGGCTGGATTCGCCTGCGCATTCCTGCAACGCAGTCATCAGCAGGCGGCCGCTGTATTGCGCCTTTGCATAGGTTGGCGTGTACTTGCGGACCGTTGTGGTCCCGACCTTGGTCGTTATTGAAGCCACGGCTTGGGTTTGCATGGTCAGCCCGCCCGCAAGGGCGCTGGAGGCGATGTCGCTCGCGTGCTCCCTGCCTGGCAGATCTTCGTCCTGAACTGCATCGTCGCGGGTCTGGTAGCTGAAGGTGACTGAGCGATCACCGGCGCTGCCGCTGAGCGAACCGGTGTAGGTCACCGTGCCCAGGAGAACTTCGCCATTGCCGAAATCCGTGTAGCTGTAGCTTTGATAGTTGCCGACCCGATCTTCGATCTTGTCGACCAACCAGCTCAAGGGCACGGTCACGCCGGCTGGCGTTACTCGAGAGGTCGCGGTGGAGCCGTAAGTCAGAGTCCGACCGTCTTTTTGCTCAACGGTAAAGTAGGTGTTCGGAGTCGTTAGCGTTCCGCCCAACTGCTTTATGCGCGCATAGCTGTCGATTTCAGTGCGGTACTCGGCATTCTGGCTACCGTAAACGCCGCCGACGCTTACCAAGCGCTGGCCGTCCAGGCACAAGCGATCAGTTGATGAATAGGACACGCCGCGGGTTGCGCCATCCTGCTCCGGCGTCTGTGGACACCGATGGATGGAGCTCAGCCCCGAAATGGACCAACCCATTCCAGCAACGCCATCTCCGCTCCGGCTGCTGTAACTGAGCGAGATCGACGGCTGCATGCCAGCGCGCCCTGGCGGGACCACGATCGGAATGCTGTAGGTACCCGCACCGCCATTGCTGCCGGCCTGACCGGCAAGCGTACCGACTGATGCGTCATGTGCTGGCGCAGCGTCCTTGGATTCAGCGGGTGCAGCGAATGCCTCAGTGGCTGCCCACGAGTGCGAGGCCGGGTAGATGGGCGCGAGCCCGGCACCCAGGGTCAAGATCAAGGCAAAGACAAACGGAAGCGGCGTACGCCGTCCCTGACGTGCAATCTCCATTTCCCACTCCACCATTTGTTTGGTCGGCGGAGCGTAAGCCAACACATGCAGATTGCAAGATCACCCGTCGTTAGCGGCGCTTACTTTGCTTCTTCTTCGTTTTACTCATCATTTCTTCCGCCAATGCAATCAGCAATGATCGCTTGCGCACTGGAATTTCGCGAAATGTCGCAAGCAATTGCTCCTCTTGCGAGGTTTGCGCAAAGTCATCCAGTGTGACTGCGGGAATCGTGGAGACATCTGCATGTTCGCCAGGCGGCGCATGCTGCTTCCCTGTCACAAGCCAGTCGAGTGATGCGCCGGTAAGCTCAAGAATACAGAGCAGGTTCTGCAAGGTAGGTAGCGTGCCGCTTGGGTGCTCCCATTGAGCAACCGCGCTGGCGCTTACGCCGATGCGACGAGCCACTTCTGCTTGCGAAATAGAATGGTTTCGGCGCACCAGGCGGATCCTGTCCGCGACCTTCCGTTGATCAACGCCTTTAGCCGGTCTTGGTAATTTCATTAAGCTTCACTAATCGCAAAGCGATGCTTGATATTCAAACGCACATGCTAGCAAGCCCGTTCTGCATTGCCAACCAATTGAAGCAATAAGCATTATTTGACGTCGAACCAATTGGAATTGCACTCTAAAACAGTCGCTCAAGACGCTGGAATACCTTGAAAACAGTCGATTTTGATGCAATCCAAATTGCGTTCCCCGGAAGGGCGCCCCATGACTTCAGGCACGCGCCCCAGGTTCGAATGTCATGCGGGACGAGATCTCAGCCCTGGCCATCCAGCAGCTGGCGCAGGAAGGGCACGGTGACCCGGCGTTTGGCGGCGAGTGCGGCGCGGTCGATGCGTTCGAGCAGGCCCGTGAGGGTTGCCAGGTCGCGCGAGTGGCGGTTGAACAGCCAGTCCATCACGTCATCATCGAGGGCGATGCCGCGTTGTGCGGCGCGCTCGCGCAATACCGTGCGCCGGCCTGCTTCATCCAGCGGACGCAGGGTCCACTGCGTGCTGGATGCAAGACGCGATACCAGGTCCGGCAAGGTGAGCCCGAGTGAGGTGGGCGTGTCCTGTGCGGCAAACAGCAGGCGCGTGCCTTCTGCACGGCAGCGGTTGTAGAGGTCGAACAAGGCGTGCTCCGCAGCGCGGTTGCCTGCAACGGCGTCCACGTTGTCCAGGGCAAGCAGATCACTGCCGCCCAGTGCACGAATGCCGTCCGCGGAACCTTCCGCAAACCGCGCCAGGTCCAGGTATTGCGCAACCTGCCCTGCTGCGGAAGCGTGTGCGCAGGCGGCGATCAGGAGATGCGTCTTGCCGCTGGCGCGAGGTCCGCAAATGAAAAACGCATCCGCCGCGAGCGGATCCCGCAACACGTCCAGCAGCGGGTTGCTGCCTTCGACCAGGAATGTGTCAAAGCGCTGGTGCGCTGGCCAGCGCAGGGCCAACGGAAGCTGGCTGCTCATGCGGGTTTGTCGGGTTCCGTTGCCGCAGCTGCCTTCGGTGTCGATTCGGCTTCGCCTTTGGCAACGCGCACGGAATCGGCAACGCTTCCTTCCAGCACGATGGTCGAATCGGCGGGTGGCTCCTGGTACATCTCGCTCTGCGTGTAACGCTGGTAGGCATAGCGCAGCAACACCATGATCACGGCAGCCAGCGGCAGCGCAACCAGCACGCCGACAAAACCAAACAATTCGCCACCGGCAAGGATGGCAAACATGACGGCGACCGGATGCAGGCCAATGCGGTCGCCCACCAGTTTCGGGACCAGCACATAGCCTTCCAGCAATTGGCCCGAGGCAAACACGACCAGCACCATGGCCACATGGAATGCATCCTGGTACTGCACCAGCGCCGCAATCACACCCATGGCGACGCCGACGATGGCACCGAGGTAGGGAACGAAACTGATGAGTCCGGCAATCATGCCGATCAGTGGTCCGACGCTGATGCCGACCGCCCACAAGCCCACGCCATACAGCATGCCGAGAATGATCATCACGCTGAGCTGGCCGCGCAGGAACGCGCCGAGAGTCTCATCGGACTCCCGCACCAGGCGCACCACCACCGGCTCGATGTGGCGCGGCAGCAGCGCATGGATACGCTCGACCAGCAGGTTCCAGTCACGCAGCAGGTAGAACGCCGCAACCGGCACGATGACCAGGTTCAGCATCCAGGCCACCACCGCAAAGCCGGATTTGGACACCTTGGCCACCAGGGTTCCGGCCAGGCCGCCGGCTTCTCGCCAGTGATTTTGCAGCAGGGTGACCACGCCCTCGCTGTCGAACATCTCGAAGCTGAAACCGAAACGTTGCTCCAGCCAGGGTGCGGCGACATTGCGTGCCCATGCAATCCAGTTGGGCAGCTGGTCGATGAAGCGCGTGACCTGTTTTTGCATGTAGGGAACCAGCACCAGCACGATGCCGACCAGCACCAGGGTCAAGACCAGGAACAGCAGGCTGACCCCGAGTGATCGCCCTATCCTGCGCCGCTCCAGCTTCTCCACCAGCGGATTGAACAGGTAGGCAAACAGGCCGGCGACAATGAATGGCGTGAGTGCCGATCCGAACCAATAGAACACGGCGCCGATGACGCTGACCAGCAGCAACCATCTGAGGCGGATGTCGAGTGCCGCAGCCATTCATCATTCTCCTTGCTGCAAATGCCGACGCGCAGCCCACGCGCGCCGCGCGCGCATCGACCACACCAGCACGTAATGAACGCCGCTGGCCACCGTGAGAACGGCGGTGAACACCAGCAGGGCATCGAGACCCGACAGTTGCGGAACCCAGCTCAGGCGCAACAACTCAGCCAGCACCAGCAGGATCTGGAACAACGTGGTCGTCTTGGAAAGCCAGGTTGGACGTGCGTCGAATGCCCCGATCAGGTTGTGGTATGCCACCGCGCCGGAAACGATCAGCAGATCGCGGCCGACGATCAGGCCAAGCATCCATGCCGGCAACACATCCACCATGGTCAATCCGGTGAAGGCTGCAAGCAGCAGCAGCTTGTCGGCCAGCGGATCCATCAATCCGCCCAGCCGGCTCTCCCAACCGAAATGCTTGGCCAGCCAGCCATCAACCGCATCGCTGCCGCCGGCAATCGCGGCCAGTATCAGGGCCGACTCGTATTGCCCTTTCGAGATCTGCCAGTACACCGGCCACACCAGGGCCAGGCGCAGCAGGGTGATCAGATTGGGCAAATGCCGCAGCATGGCAATCAGGGTTGCAACACCAGGGTCGCGTCGATGCCATCGATGGGCGGATTGGCGCTGTTCACCTGGAGCACCGCTTCCTCGCCGAGTCGGGCAAGCCAGCGCGAGAAGTCACCGGCCACGGCAACCTTGACGAGTATCCCGTCGCCCCGCGCTTCTAGGGGCCAGGCCTCGCGCACCATGGCCTGTCGCGCGAGATAACCCATCCCGCGCGCATAGTCCTCGGCGGATCGGATGCCGCTGATCCAGATCCTGTGATCCACCGGAGCAGCGCTGACGGGTGCGCTGGTTTGCGCTGATCCCAATCCCAGGCCGTCCAGCATGCGATCCACAGCGGCACGATCAAACTCGGCGACCAGGATCAGTTGCATGCTCGGCGCGTTGCTCGCCGGGTCCACCACCGCATCGCGTCGATAGCGATACTGCAAGACATACTGCTCGGCCTTGGCCACCGCCTTGGCAACCTCATCACGCGCGAGGATGCCCGCATCTCCGCTGCGCTCGATCACGACCTTGGCAAGCGCGTTCTTGATGGCCCCGGAGCGTTCCGCATCGGATTGACTGTTTACTGGCGCTTCTCCGGTGTAGGTGGCGGGCGCGGCAGCGAGCGGCGGCGCCACGCACAGCAGGGCAAGAACCAGAAGCACGCGCACGCATGCTGCGTTCCGCAAGTCATTGCGGACCCTGGCCCCGGTCTGGGCAATCAGGCTTGGCGCTTTGAGGAATGGGACTCGCACGGATCGGGTTCCATGGCGGCACGGATGGGTTCAAGTCTGCACGAACGGCCGCTATCCCGTCCATCCGACTGCTATCATGTGCGGCCCTGCAGAGCCAGTTTGCGCACCATGTCGAACGAACCCGAGGCCCTCACCTACCGCGCCGCCGGCGTCGACATCGATGCAGGCAACGCCGTGGTTGATCGCATCAAACCGCTGGTGGCCCGCACCTTCCGCAAGGAAGTCATGGCCGGCCTGGGCGGTTTTGGCGCACTTTTCGAACTCGGTGCACGCTACCGCGAGCCGGTGCTGGTGTCGGGTACCGACGGCGTCGGCACCAAGCTCAAGCTGGCGCAGATTCTCAATCGCCACGACAGCATCGGCATCGACCTGGTCGGCATGTGCGTCAACGATGTTCTGGTGCAGGGCGCAGAGCCGCTGTTCTTCCTTGATTACTTCGCCACCGGCAAGCTCGACGTGGACACCACGGTTTCCGTGGTCGGCGGCATTGCCAAGGGTTGCGAGTTGGCAGGATGCGCCCTCATCGGCGGCGAAACCGCCGAGATGCCGAGCATGTATCCGCCCGGCGAGTACGATCTTGCCGGCTTCTGCGTCGGCGCCGTGGAAAAGCGCGCATTGATCGATGGCACCCGCATCCAGAGCGGTGACGCCATCATCGGCATTGCTTCCTCGGGCGCGCATTCCAACGGCTATTCGCTGATACGCCGCATTGTCGAGCGCGCGGGCAACCCGTTCGACCTCGATCTCGGCGGTATCACTTTGGCCGATGCGCTGATGGCACCCACCACCATCTACGTGAAGCCGATCCTGAAGTTGATGCAGCAATTGCCGATCAACGGCATGGCCCACATCACCGGCGGCGGCCTGCGCGAAAACATCATCCGCGTGGTGCCCGAAACGCTGGCCATTGATCTGGACAGCAGCGCATGGAAGGTTCCCTCCGTTTTTGAATGGCTGCAGCGCGAAGGCCGCGTCGAGCAGCAGGAAATGTGGCGCACCTTCAATTGCGGCATCGGTTATGTCCTGATCGTCGCCCACGACCAGGCCGGAGCCACCCTGGATGCACTGGAGACGCTGGACCTCCAGGCCTGGAGCATCGGCGAAGTCGTTGCCGCCGGCTCTGGCGACCGCGTCCATATCCGCTGAGCGCACGGAGCTCGGCATGCGCGTCGTGGTTTTTGCCTCCGGCCGCGGCAGCAACCTTGCCGCATTGATCGAGGCACAACGTTGCAATGAATTGCCGATCCGGATCGTCGGCGTGTTTTCCGACCACTTCGACTGCGGCGCCATTTCCCTGGCCCAGGCCGCCGGCATTGCGGTTTGCACTCTGGATGCCCGGGATTTTCCTGATCGCGCGGAATTTGATCGCGCCACCTTTGCACAGGTAGCGGCGTGGAAGCCGGACCTGATCGTGCTGGCCGGCTACATGCGCATTCTTGATGCACGGGCCATTGCGCCCTGGCTCGGCCGCATCATCAACATCCACCCTTCCCTGCTGCCCAAGTATCCCGGCTTGCACACGCACAAGCGCGCCCTGCGTGCAGGCGACAGCACGCATGGAGCCAGCATGCATTTCGTGACGGCCGAACTGGACGGTGGACCGGTGATCGCGCAGGCAAGGGTCGATGTTCAAACCGGCGACACCCCGGAGACTCTCGCCGCCCGCCTGCTGCCACACGAACACCGGTTGTTGGTCGCGTGTGTCCGGGCATTGGCCAGCCGGGAACTGCGCTGGTCGGATTGCGGAATCCAGTTCGGCGGAAGTCGCTTGCCGAGACCGTTGATGCTGGCTGCGGATGGCTCGCTGGTTTCCGCAGAAAATGCGAAAACGCCGTGATCGCACGCTTGCATTCAGCAAGCACCGGCCAGAATGCCGTGAACCATTCCGGAGCCTTTCGCGTGAGACGTTTACTCCTTTCCGCGTTCTGCCTTTTCTTGCCTTCACTTGCCGCCGCCGACGACGCGCCGATCAAACCCTTCACTGCGGAATACCAGACCCTGCGCAACGGCAAGGAGCTGGCCGTCACCACGCTGGAACTGACCCGGATGGCGGACGGCACATACCGCCTGCGCACGAACACGCGCGGTACCTCGGGCTTGGCCAAGATGAGCGGACTGGATGTGCTTGAGGAATCCAGCGTGCGCTGGATCGATGGCAGGCCGGAAACGCTGCGCTACGAGTTCACCCAGGAAGTTGCCTTCGGCGACAAGCATCGCCTGGGGGAATTCGACCACGCCAACCAACAGGTACACATGATGGATGGCAAGAGCGATGCACGTTATCCGCTCGTGCCCTACACCATCGAGCGCCACGCGCTGACCCTTGCCCTCGCCGCCGACCTGTCACGCGATGCGGCGACGTTCGAGTACAAGGTGGCCGGCAAGAAAGGTATCGAGGATGTCCGCTACACCCGCTGCGGAACGCAGAACCTCAGCGTGCCTGCCGGCAACTTCGAGGCAAGCTGTCTGGAACGCGTGCGTGAAAAACGCAGCTCACGCAGCTGGTTTGCACCGACTCTGGGCTGGCTGCCGATCATCATCGAGCAGGTCGAGAAGAAGGGCGACACGGTCACCCTGAAACTGGTTTCATCCAGGCCGGCAGTGCAATCACCCAATCCCTGAGCTTGGAGCCTGCGCGGCAGAATGAATTCGAAGCGAAACGGCGCTGGCGCGATTCAGCGGATCAATCGGAAGGTGCGCATAGCGGGCTCCATGAAAGCCTGACGAATGATCCGATCAATCGATGACAGCGTCGTTGCAGCCGGATGGCTTCTGCCGCGCAGGCTCCTGGGCCCGGGTGAGACGCGCGGTGTCGAACTACGCGGGCAATCGGCGAATCTGCGCGCCGAGGCCACCCAGCTTTTCCTCGATGTTCTCGTAGCCACGGTCGATGTGATAGATGCGATCAATGGT
The DNA here is from genome assembly GCA_016712865.1 of Dokdonella sp. Classification (GTDB taxonomy): domain Bacteria; phylum Pseudomonadota; class Gammaproteobacteria; order Xanthomonadales; family Rhodanobacteraceae; genus Dokdonella. The sequence goes on along the minus strand of JADJQH010000008.1, from coordinate 930,200 downwards.
GGTGTCGCCCTGTGCAACCAACCCTGCCAACACCAGCGACGCAGACGCGCGCAAGTCGGTTGCCATCATCGGCGCGCCGGACATCCGGTTCACGCCGGTGATGATGGCGGCATTGCCTTCGAGCCGGATGTCGGCGCCGAGGCGTTGCAATTCCAGGGCGTGCATGAAGCGATTCTCGAACACCGTCTCGGTGATCACGCCAACCCCTTCCGCCACGCAATTGAGCGCGGTGAACTGCGCCTGCATGTCGGTGGGAAACGCCGGATACGGCGCCGTGGTGATGTTGACTGCCTGCGGTCGTCGGCCACGCATGTCGAGGTCGATCCAGTCGTCCCCCGTGGAAATGTGCGCTCCCGCATCCTCCAGTTTGGCCAACACGGCATCCAGCGTCTTCGGGCGCGCATGCTTGGCGGTGACCTTGCCACCGGTGATGGCGGCGGCAACGAGGAAGGTTCCGGTCTCGATGCGGTCCGGCAGCACCTCGTAATCGGTTCCGCCCAGGCGCTCGACGCCTTCAATAACGATGGACGACGTGCCGGCTCCCTCAATGCGTGCGCCCATGCTGTTCAGGCAATTGGCCAGATCCACCACTTCCGGTTCCTGGGCGGCATTCTCGATGACCGTGGTGCCCTTGGCCAGCACCGCGGCCATCATCAGGTTTTCGGTACCGGTCACGGTGACCAGGTCGAGCACGATGCGCGCGCCTTTCAAGCGCTTGGCGCGAGCCTTGATGTAACCGTTCTCCACGCGCACGTCGGCACCCAATGCCTGCAATCCCTGGATGTGCAGGTTGACCGGACGCGAGCCGATGGCGCAGCCACCGGGCAGGGAAACTTCCGCCTCGCCAAATCGGGCCACCAGCGGGCCCAGCACGAGGATGGACGCACGCATGGTCTTGACCAGGTCGTACGGGGCAAAGAATCGATTCGTCGGGCGTGGATCGACATGGATCTTCATGCGCTCGTCGACCACCAGCTGCACGCCCATCTGCCCGAGCAGTTCCATCGTGGTGGTCACATCGTGCAGGTGCGGCACGTTGGCAATGCTGACCGGCTCATCGGCCAGCAGGCAGGCCGCCAGGATCGGCAACACGGCATTCTTTGCGCCGGAAATCTGCACGTCGCCGGTAAGTGGCGCGCCGCCGTTGATCACGATTTTGGCCATGGCCGTGGTGGTTCCTGAATGATGGGTGGTGAAGCCGATGATGCGAGGTCGAATGCGGGGCGCAAATGTCCGCTGAACTACTGCCGGTCCGCTTCTTCCGGGGTCAGGGTGCGCAAGGCCAGGGCATGGATGGCATTGCCCATGTGTTCGCCCAGGGTTGCATACACCATGCGATGACGCGCCAGCGGCATCTTGCCGGCGAACGCCGCACTCACGACCAGGGCCTCGAAATGCACTCCGTCTGCGCCATGCACGGTGATTTTCGCATCGGGCATGCCGCTCTGGATGAGATTGTGAATGGCCTGGCTGTCCATGGAATGGCGGAATCCTGTCGGCTCGGTGGCGGAAGCAGCAGCCCTGTCCTGAGCGTTCGACGAGGGTTGCAGATACAATAGGGACCGCGAATGGTACTCAAAATGCGGGTTCGTCGAAATCACGAACGGGTCCATCCAGCATTTCCGCTCCTGAAATCCAATGCCCATGAATGCCCAACTCACCAATGCGATTCCAGCCCAGGCAAGCCCTGTCCTGGAGGAATCGGCCATCCGCAACAGCGCTTTGACCGTCATCGAAACCGAGGCGCGCGCCATCAATGCCCTGCAGCAGCGCGTCAATGGCAGCTTCCTGCAGGCCTGCCAGCTCATGTTCCAGTGCCAGGGCCGGGTGGTGGTGATCGGCATCGGCAAGTCCGGCCACATTGCGCGCAAGATCGCGGCAACCCTGGCATCCACGGGAACTCCGTCCTTTTTCGTGCATCCGGCCGAAGCCAGCCATGGCGATCTGGGCATGATCACGCAGAAGGACGTGGTCCTGAGTCTGAGCAATTCCGGTGAAACCGATGAGCTGCTGACCATCCTGCCGCTGATCAAGCGCCAGAACGTGCCGCTGATCGCGATGACCGGCAACGAGTTCTCGACCCTGGCCAAGCTCGCCGACGTGCACCTGGATGTCTCGGTTTCCGAGGAAGCCTGCCCGCTGGGCCTCGCGCCCACGGCCAGCACGACCGCAGCCCTGGTCATGGGTGACGCGCTGGCGATTGCCCTGCTGGAAGCGCGCGGCTTCACCTCGGAAGATTTCGCGCGCTCGCATCCGGCCGGCAGCCTCGGGCGACGCCTGCTGGTGCACATCAGCGACATCATGCACCGCGGAAAACAGATTCCGGTGGTTGACCAGAACGCCTCCTTGACAACCGCGCTGGTGGAAATGACGCGCACCGGCCTTGGCATGACCGCAGTCACCAACAATGCCGGCGAGTTGCTGGGCGTATTCACCGATGGTGACCTGCGCCGCGCTGTCGATGACAGCGACATCGACCTGCGCGACACACCGGTGGCGCGCCTGATGACCTCCAACCCCAAGACCATCACCGCCGACAAGCTGGCCGTTGAAGCCGCGCAGGTGATGGAGGCCCACAAGATCCATGCCCTGCTCGTGGTCAACGAACAGAATCACCTGGTCGGCGCGCTCAACATCCACGACCTGCTGCGGGCAAGGGTGGTTTGATTTTTCGGGAATCGGGAATCGGGAATCGAGCTGTTTGTATTCCGCGAATCCCGAATCCCGGCTTTCAACAGCCGAACGGCTGGTCATCCGTCAGCCGCGACAAAGAGCTCCCCTCTCCAGTTGGCGTACCCAGAGGGCATAAGGGAGAGGGTCAGGGTGAGGGTGGTGCAACATGCAAGCGGAAGACTTCGAACAATCCTTGTCTCCACCCTCACCCGCCGCTGCGCGTCGGCCTCTCCCGCAGGCGGGAGAGGCGGAAAAGCAACGAATCCCGAATCCCCAACAATGCCAAACATGATTCCAGCTGAAATCCTCGAACGCGCCGCACGGGTCAAGTTGGCCGTGTTCGACGTGGACGGCGTGTTGACCAATGGCCACATCATCTACACCGAAGACGGACATGAGCTGAAGGCCTTCCATGTCCACGACGGCTTGGGTCTCAAGGCCCTGCGCGCACACGGCATCGAGGTGGCCATCATCAGCGCACGCATCAGCCATCTGGTTGCCCGGCGCATGGGCGAGCTGGGCATTCTCCATGTCTACCAGGGCCAGGAAGACAAGCTGTCCTGCTTCCACCAGCTGCTTGATGCCTTGCACCTGTCCGCGGGCGATTGCAGCTACACCGGGGATGACCTGCCCGATCTGGTGGTCATGCAGGAAGTGGGCTTGTCCATCGCCGTGGCCAATGCGCACGCATGGGTGCGCGAACGCGCCCACTGGCAGACGCAACGGGAAGGTGGCCAGGGTGCGGCACGCGAAGTCTGCGACCTGCTGATCGAAGCCCAGGGCAAGGCGGACTCGATGCGCTCGCGATATCGCGTATCGTGATGCCGGGTCCAGTATCGGCCGGCGCACGCAGGCCATCAGCCGGAGCCTTCGCGCATGTCCATTGATCGACGATTCGTGGCCATGGTCATCCTGCTCGCCGTGCTGGCCGCAGCCACCCAGGCCATGCTGTGGCTGATCCGGCCGGCAGCGCCGGGCCCCACGTTCAGTGGTCCGCCGCGATCCGGCTACACGCTCGACAATTTTTCCCTGAATGCGCTCGACGAGAACGGCAAACTGAGCTTCACCGTCAGCGGCCCACGCCTGACCCGGCGCGGAAATGACGGCTCGATCTTTGTTTCGACCCCGCAGTACCTGATCACCGACAAGGACGGCAATCCGTGGGTCGGCAGCTCCGAATCGGCCTGGGTCAATCGCAACGGTTCGCTGATGAAGCTGGAAGGACAGGTGGAAATGCAGCGCCAGCCTTCGGTTTCGGTCCAGCAGGTAAACATAGCCACCAGCGACCTGGTGATTCATCCAAAAGACAAGACTCTGGAGACAGCAGCCCAGGCACAGATCACGCAACCGGGCTCTATACTGCGGGGAACCGGCCTGCGTGGCGACCTCAACAGCAAAGTCCTGGAGCTGCTTTCCGATGTGCACCACACCTTCGAACCCAGTCGTCGCAAGCGCTGATCCGCACCTTGCGCTCTCGCTTGCATTCGCCTTGTGCGGACTTTTTGCCGCCGGCTCGGCGCTGGCCCTGAGCAGCGATCGCGACAAGGACCTCGAGGTTCGCGCCAACTACAACCAACTGGTCACCACGACGCCTTCCCATGCCCTGTTCCGCACCAACGTGCGCATTGAACAGGGCTCGCTCAAGGCAAGCGGTGACGAGGCACGCGTCTACGATGCTGCCGAGGGTTCCGATGGCGGTCGCCGCATCGTGCTCACCGGCACCCCGGCACAGCTTGAGCAGTTGCAGGACAACGATGGCGGCATGATGCGCGCACGCGCCAATTCGATCGACTACAACGATGGCACCGGCGTCGCCGTGCTCACCGGTGACGTGGTGGTGGTGCAGGAAGGCAAGTCCGAGTTCCGCGGCCAGCAGTTCACCTACAACACCCAAAGCGGTGCCATGCAGGGCGGCAGCGAGGCGCCGGGCAGCGAAGTGCACATGACCTTCAAGCCAAAACCTCGCCCGGCCGACAAGCCAGAAGCGGAACCCAAGCCCTGATGCTGCACGCGGAAAACCTGCGCAAGGCCTATGCCGGCCGCACGGTCGTTCATGACTTCGGCTTTTCCCTAAAGCAGGGTGAGGTGGTCGGCCTGCTGGGACCCAATGGCGCCGGCAAGACCACCTGTTTCTACATGGTGGTCGGGCTGGTAGCGGCCGATGCCGGCAGCATCCGCATCGACGAGCAGGTCGTCACCACCTTGCCCATGCACGAGCGGGCGCGACTTGGCGTTGGCTACCTGCCGCAGGAGCCTTCGATATTCCGTCGCTTGAGCGTCACCGACAACGTGATGGCCATTCTTGAGCTGCGCAAGGATCTGGACGCCGCCGGCCGCGAACGCGAGCTCGAATCGCTGCTCGAGGAGTTGCAGATCACCCACATTGCCCAGAGCAAGGGCGTCAGCCTGTCCGGTGGCGAGCGCCGTCGCGTGGAAATCACCCGCGCGCTGGCTGCCAAACCCCGGTTCCTGTTGCTGGATGAACCCTTTGCCGGCATCGACCCGATCTCGGTGGTCGACATCCAGCGCATCGTGCGCCAGCTCAAGGCCCGCAACATCGGCATCCTGATCACCGACCACAATGTCCGCGAGACGCTTGGCATATGTGATCGCGCCTACATCATGAACGCGGGCGGCGTTCTCACCCAGGGCACACCGGCCGAGGTTCTCGCCAACGAGCAGGTGCGCGAGGTCTATCTGGGTCGCGAGTTCCGCATGTAGTGCGGCGCGCAATGCGCAGCGGCAGCGTCAACTCGCCACGGCCACACCCATCGAGAGTGAACCCGGTTCGCGGTCCAGTCAAGGCCTGCCCCTGCTGGTCGATTGGCGCTAGCATTCACCCAAGGCGAAAGGTGAAATGATCCACGGGCATGAAACCCGCACCGCAACTTCGAATCCAGTCACAGCTCGCTCTGACCCCCCAATTGCAGCAAGCCATCCGGCTGCTGCAATTGTCCAGCATGGAGCTGGAACTCGAGCTCAACATGGCGCTGGAATCCAATCCCCTGCTCGATATCGAGGAGGAAGATCCGGCCGAAGCCGAGGACGAGGAATTCGCACCGCCCGAGCTGACCGCAAGCGCGCCGGTCGAATCCAGCCAGGATTCCAGTTCCGACGTGCACGACGCCACGCCGGAGCTGGACGACCGCCCGCTCGACCTGGGTGACGACCTTCGCGACTATCGACCCGCCAGCGGCGATGACGAGGAGGTGGAAAAGCAGGATGCCGCGCATGAGGACCTGCGTGACCACCTGCTCTGGCAACTGAACCTGACCCGCCTGTCTGCGCAGGACCGCGCCATCGCCACGGCAATCATCGAAGCCGTCAACGAAGACGGCTACCTCGACGAAAGCAATGAGGAATTGTGCGATAGCGTGGCCGGGCTGTTCCAGGTCTCGGGCGAACAGGTGGAAGCGGTGCGCCACCTGATCCAGCGCTTCGATCCGCTCGGTGTCGCCTCGCGCAACCTGGCGGAATGCCTGGGCGTGCAACTGGAAGGCCTGAGCGCCGATACGCCGGGACTTGAGCTGGCCCGCATGCTGGTTTCCGAATGCCTTGAGCTGCTTGCCCGCAATGACCGCAGCCGCATTTGCCAGATACTGAAGGTCCGCGATGCCGAGCTTGATCCGGCCATCCAGTTGGTGCGCTCGCTGGCTCCGAAACCCGGCGCAGGCTATTCCAGCGCACCCGCGGAGTATGTTGCCCCGGATGCCTACGCGCAGAAGGTCAACGGCCGCTGGCAAGTGTCATTGTCGCCGCGCTGCCAACCCAGGCTTTCCATCAACGAGCACTATTCCAACCTGATTGCGCGGGCGCAACGCGACGACGCCAACTATCTGCGCGGTCAATTGCAGGAAGCCCGCTGGTTGATCAAGAGTCTCAAGACGCGGGCGGAAACCGTGCTCAAGGTGGCCCAGGCCATCGTGCGTGCGCAGGCCAACTTCCTCGAGTTCGGCGCTGAAGCCATGCGCCCGCTGGTGCTGCGCGATGTGGCCGAGGAAATCGAGATGCACGAATCCACGGTTTCCCGGGTAACCACACGCAAATACCTGCACACACCCCGCGGCACCTTCGAATTCAAGTACTTCTTCTCCAGTGGCGTATCCACGGTGGATGGCGGCGCGGCCTCGGCCACGGCCATCCAGGCCATGTTGCGCAAGCTCATCGACGAGGAGAAATCCGCACGACCATTGTCCGACCAGGCCCTGGCCGTGGAACTCAACCGCCGCGGAATCAGCGTGGCACGACGTACCGTTGCAAAGTACAGGGAGGCGCTCAACATTCCATCATCGAACGACCGCTGCAGACTCGATTGACCCACGGCCCGGATCCGCGGGGAACACCCGCTCTCGAACGAGGTCAAACGCATTCAGCAGCCAACATCATCGGAACCCGCGCAAATGCGGCTCCAAAGCGGGTCGGCACTCGCCGCCCCACCCACGAAGGAGGTAGTCATGCAGATCACCATCAAGGGCCATCAGATCGACGTCACACCCGCGCTGCGCCAACACGCAGAGGCGAAGATGGAACGACTGACCCGCCATTTCGACCACCTTCATGAATTGTCCATCGTGCTTGGCGTGGAGAAGCTGCTGCACAAGGCAGAAGCCACCATCCACGTTTCCGGCAGGGACCTGCATGCCGATGCGGTTGCGCCTGACATGTACTCGGCAATCGACGCCCTTGCCGACAAACTCATCTCCCAGGTCCGCAAGCACAAGGAAAAATTGACCAACCATCATCCAGCCGAAGTGCGTTCCGCGCGTTACGAATAGCGCTGGCAGGGGGGCTTGCCGCTTGCGCCGAAAGCCGCGGCACCCGAAAACAATTTGACCCGGATCGAAGTGGTCGGTGCGATACTGCACCGACCTGTTTCGCTGAAGCCGCGGCCCCAGCAAATGCCCTTCCTTGATCTGCTGTCTCCCGATCGTGTGCACACGAACTTCAAGGCAACCGGCAAGGGCGACTTGCTGCAGCGACTGTCCGTGCTGCTGGCCGCGGATACCAGCGAATCCGGTTTGATTCTGGATGCCCTGGGCGCTCGCGAGGCGCTGGGTTCAACCGGACTTGGCCGTGGCGTTGCGATTCCGCATGGTCGAATCGAGGGTCTGTCAAAGGCGCGAGCCGCGTTTGTCCGCCTGGCCTCGCCACTGGAATTCGATGCCATCGATGGGCAGCCGGTCGACCTGGTTGCCGCCCTGGCGGTACCTGCCCAGTTCAATGACCAACATCTGAAGCTGCTCGGCGAGCTGGCCGAGATCTTTTCCGATGCGGAGATGACGAACGCACTGCGCGAAGCCGCAGACGGCAGCGTATTGCACGCTAAACTGGCAGAATTTGCAGGCACCAGATTGCGGGACTCCGCGTGGACAGACTGACCTCACGCCAACTCTATGACGCCGTCGGCGAGCGCATGCAATTGCGCTGGGTGGCGGGCATGCGTGGCGAAGGGCGTGCAATCGAGCCCGGCGACAAGCATTCCCGGCGTCCATCCGAGATCGGCTATCTCAACATCATCTACCCGAACAAGGTTCAGATCATCGGCACCGAGGAGCTGAACTACCTGGACGGCCTCGATTCGCGCCAACGCTGGGAAACCATCGAGAAGATCATGGCCTACCAGCCGATTGCCCTGCTGGTGACCAAGGACCAGGCCATCCCCGGCGACCTGAGGCAAGCGGCGGAGGAATCACGGACGCCGCTGTGGATCAGCCCCAAGCGCGGCCACGAATTGCTGACTTACCTGCAATATCACCTCGCACGCGGACTGGCCCGCCAGATCACCCTGCATGGCGTTCTCATGGAGGTGAATTCCATCGGTGTACTGATCACCGGCGAGAGTGGAACCGGCAAGAGCGAACTCGCCCTCGAGCTGATTACCCGTGGTCATCGCCTGGTCGCCGATGACGCGCCCGAATTCACCCTCATCGCACCCGACGTGATCGATGGCACCTGCCCTGAAATGCTGCGCGACTTGCTTGAAGTACGCGGTCTGGGTGTGCTCAACGTGCGCGAGATGTTCGGACACACGGCGGTAAAGCCTTCGAAATACCTGCGCCTCATCGTGCATCTGCAACCCATGACGCAAACCGGTTGGGACGATGCCATGAAGCGGCTGTACGGAGATGTCGGTTACCGGGACGTGCTGGATGTCGCCATCCCGCAGATCGTCATTCCGGTCGCATCCGGCCGCAACATCGCGGTGCTGGTCGAGGCCGCCGTGCGCAGCCACATGCTGAAGTCCAAGGGCCTGGATCCCGCGCAGACCTTTTGTAGACCGCCAAGCCCACCAACTGCGCCGCCTGCCTCCCTGGTGACGCCATGAACGCCGTTGCCGACGCAAACGCGAAGTCCCGTCTGGTGGTTGTCAGCGGTCTGTCCGGCTCCGGCAAGTCGGTGGCCTTGCGCACGCTCGAAGACCTGGACTTCTACTGCGTGGACAACCTGCCCAGCGCACTGATGCCGGCATTCGTACGCGCCCTTTCCGAAGACGCGGGCGGCTTGCCGCCACGCCTCGCCGTGGGCGTGGATGTACGCAACCGCGCCAATTCGCTGACGCGCCTTCCGGCAATCCTCGCCTCCCTCGCGGAAACCGGTATCGCCTACGAACTGGTGTTCCTGGATACCCGCGACGAGGCCCTGATCAAGCGTTACTCGGAGACTCGCCGGCGCCATCCCTTGTCGGCCGATGGCCTCGGGCTGGCCGATGCCATCGCCCTCGAGCGCAAGCTGATGAAGCCGGTCGCGGCCATTGCCGACCGCGTCATCGACACCAGTGAATTGAACGTGCATCAGTTGCGCCGGCTGGTCATTGCCGAATTGGGCATGAAGTCGGGAACGATGACCGTGCTGTTTGAATCGTTCGCCTTCAAACGCGGGGTGCCGCCCGATGCCGACTTCGCGTTTGATGCGCGCTGTCTGCCCAACCCCCACTGGACGCCACGCCTGCGCCCGCTTTCCGGACGCGATGCCGATGTGCGCAATTGGCTTGAGCAGCAGCCCGACGTCATCCAGTTCCGCGACCAGCTGCGTGGTTTCCTGGAAACCTGGCTGCCGCGTTTCCGCGATGATGGGCGCAGCTATGTGACGATCTGCGTCGGCTGCACGGGTGGCCGGCATCGCTCGGTGTACCTGGTCGAACAACTCGCCGAATATTTCCGTGAAAACCAAACCCAGGTATTGAGCTACCATCGTGAACTTGAATAGCTGCGTTTTCGCTGGCGTATTTCGACTTGTCGCTCCGGCGTCATGCTTGCGCGCTTGCAGGAACCATTCCCCGGAGCCCCAGGCATGAGCGTCGGCGTCCTGTTGATGACCCACGAATCCATGGGAGCCGCACTGGTCAGTGCCGCTCGCCATGTGCTTGGCAAGCTGCCACTGCCGCTCAATGTCATTGAGCTGGACGCCGGCGCGGACCCTGATGCCACGCTCAGCGTGGCGGCAAGGGAAGCGCGCGCCCTCGATCACGGGGATGGCGTGCTGGTGCTGACCGACCTCTACGGAGCCACGCCTTGCAACGTGGCCCATCGCCTGCCATCGCTCGGCCTTCACATGCACTGTGTTTCCGGTCTCAATCTTCCCATGTTGTTGCGTGTACTCAATTATCCTGAGCAATCCCTTGACGAACTGGCGCAAACCGCTGCGAGCGGAGGACGCGGAGGAATCTTCATCGACCATGCTTGAACGCCAAATCACCATCAGCAACAAACTCGGTCTGCATGCCAGGGCATCGGCCAAGCTCGTGCAAACCCTGCATGGATTCCAGTCCAGCGTTTTCCTCGTTCATCGCGGCAAGGAGGTCAATGCCAAGAGCATCATGGGAGTCATGATGCTGGCCGCCGGCCTTGGCTCGGTACTGACCTTGCGCGCCGACGGTGCGGACGAGGAATCCGCCCTGCAAGCCCTCGTTGAACTTTTCGAGCGCAAGTTCGACGAAGGCGAGTAGCCTGCATCCAATGGTTCAATCGCAGAGGTATCACGCATAAGGAGTCGGCGTGCGGCATCAACTTGAAGGCAGCGGTGCATCACGCGGCATGGCGCTTGGACGCGCTCGCCTCGAGCAACCCAGCCGCTTCCTGGTCGACGAAACACCGCTGGAACAATCCGAGGTCGCCGGGGAATTGCAGCGACTGGACAATGCGCTCGCCAGCGCGCGCCACGAACTGCGTGGCTTGCGTGACAAGCTGGCAGGACCGTTGGCGCGCGAGGTTGCGGAATTCATCGATGCACACAGCCTGATCCTGCAGGACCCCGAATTCGTCAACGGCCTGCACGAGTTGATCGAAACGGGGCGTTACCATGCCAGTGCGGCGCTCAAACTGCAGCGTGACAGCCTGGTTGCGGTATTCGAGGCCATGGATGACCCCTATCTGCGCAGCCGACGCGAGGACATCGAACATGTCATCGGTCGCGTGCAGGGTGCGTTGAGTCGCGAATCCAGCGTCGAGGAACGCAAGCTGGCCTCGCGCGTGGGCGAGATTCTGGTCAGCGACACGGTTGCACCCGCTGAGCTGGTACCGCTTGCCGAACACGGCGTACTCGGCTTCATCCTGACTTCCGGCAGTGCCCTGTCGCACAGCGCGATCCTTGCACGTTCGTTGCGCCTGCCCATGGTGGTGAACTCGCATGCTGCGCTGTCGCACCTGCAGGACGGTGACCTGATCCTCATTGACGGTGACAGCGGCAAGGTGATTGTCCACCCGACCGCCCAGGACATTGCCGGCTATCGTCATTGGCAGCGCGAAGTTGCCCAGCAGGATGAGCGCCGAGCGCGTTTGCGCGGGGTTGAAACGCGTACCGTCGATGGTGCCGAAATCCGCCTGTTCGCCAATGCCGAGCTTGCCGCCGACGTTGCCCAGGCACGCACAAATGGAGCGGCCGGCATCGGACTCTACCGAACCGAGTTCCTGTACCTGCAACGCAACCAGGTACCTGGCGAGGAAGAACAGTTCCAGGCCTACCGCGATCTTGTCCTGGGCATGGGCGGATTGCCGGTCACCATCAGGACCCTGGACCTTGGTGCCGACAAGGCGGATAGCGCGGGCATCGTGCTTGACGAAGAACCCAATCCTGCCTTGGGCGTGCGTGGCGTGCGCCTCTCGCTGCGCAAGCCGCAACTCATGCAAACGCAGTTGCGGGCGATCCTGCGCACATCCTGTTATGGCCCGGTGCGCATCCTGGTTCCCATGATCAGCGCGGTAGAGGAAATCTCAACCATACGCCGCATGATCCTGGAATGTGCGCGCGAACTGCGCACCCAGGGCTACGAGATTGCCGATTCCTTCGAACTGGGCGCCATGATCGAGGTGCCGGCCGCCGCAATTGCCCTGCCCAGCATGATCCGCAAACTGGATTTCGTGGCGATCGGAACCAACGACCTGGTTCAGTACACACTGGCCGTGGATCGCAACAACAGCGAACTGGATACCCTTTACGACCCCCTGCATCCCGCCGTCCTGCGCCTGCTCTCGCAGATCATCGCGGTATGCGCCCGCGCCAACCGGCCGGTTACGCTTTGCGGCGAAATTGCCGGTGATACACGCTTCACCCGCTTGCTGATAGCAATGGGACTGACCGATCTGAGCATGCATCCCGCGTTGTTGCTGGAAGTCAGGGAACTGGTCAACACGCTGGATCGCTCGGCCTTGCGCAAACACGCACCCGCCTTGCTGCGCGCCACTGATCGCGCAGGCGTGCGTCGCGTCCTGGCACGCCTCGAAGACGCACCTTGACCGATCTGCGAGAATCGCGGGCTTTGCGGGCGTGAATCCCCGCGTGTCCGACCAACCCTCCTGAACCCACCACGATGTCGCAAGCCAATCCAGACCAACTCATCAACCCGCAGGTTCGTGCCCAAGTCGCTGTGCTGGCCAAGCGCTTCCAGCAGCGTGACCCCTTCCGCCATCTGGTCATCGATGACTTCCTTGACGCCGGATTCGCAAAACGGCTGCTCGATGGCTTTCCTTCATTCGAAAGTGGCAACGCGCGCAACGAAGCCGGTGATCTCGGACAAAAGTCGACCGTGGAGCGGGTACAGCAATTGGGTGCTCCCTGGCTTGAGCTGGATGAGTTGGTCAAGTCGCAATCGTTTCTCGACTTCATTGGCCAGCTCACGGGTATCGAAAGCCTGCTCTACGACCCCTGGTACTTTGGTGGCGGAACCCATGAGAACCGCAACGGCCAGGACCTCGATCCCCATGTTGATTTCAATCGGCATCCGGTCGAGGAATGGCATCGACGCCTGAACCTGATCGTCTACCTCAACCACGAGTGGCACGATGAGTGGGGTGGTTCCCTTGAGCTGCATAGCGATCCTCGTGCCGACGACAACCGCGTCAGCCTGGTGACACCGCTGTTCAACCGGGCGGTGATTTTCGAGACGACGGAATCAAGCTGGCATGGCTTCAGCCGCATCGACCTGCCCGAGCAATACAGGAACCTGAGCAGGCGATCCGTCGCGCTCTATTTCTACTCGCGGGATCGTCCCGCCGACGAGCTGGCGGCCACGCATTCCACAATCTACGTGGATCGCGCCCTTCCGCAGCATTTCATCGAAGGCCGCACCCTGGATGCTGCCGACGTGCAGGAATTGCGGGTACTGCTCAAACGCCGCGACCAGCACAACCAGCGTCTGTATCGGGACATCTCGCAGCTCACCGCACAGCTTGAGCAGGCCCAGCGCGCCCTGTCCGGCGGATCCATCGGCCGCTTGCAGCACCTGGCCCGACGCGTGTACGCCCGCTTGCGACGTTGACTGTGACTACCCTGCGAAATATCACCCCATCGCCCCTTGGCGTATCGGAATCCGAGACGAGCACGAGTGTGCAGCGCACGCGACCTGCGACACGGAGACTGTTGGCTTGGATGGCTTCCTGGCTGATCAGCCTGGCACTGTTGGCGGCTGGTGCGGTTTTCCTGCTCAGCGGATTGGCCGCATTCGCCAATTTCGCCTGGCCGCAGCCGATGTTCGACCAGTACCGGATGTATCCGGATTTGTTTCGGCCATTTCCGGAAAATGTGCTGCAGGCACTGAATGGGCATCGGCCGATCCTACCCAACCTGATCCGCGTCGGCGAGATGGCCTGGCTGGGCGGCGACCAGGGATTGCAGAAGGCCATCAGCGTGACTTGTGCGACCTTGCTGGTCTGCCTGGTTTCAGTCACCGCTTGGCGCAATCGGGAACTCTCGCGCCCGCTGCGGGCCGCATGCATGGCCGCCGCAGCCGCCAGCGTGTTCTGGATGGCCAACGGGCGCATGTTCATGCACGCCAGCGAAGGCTTGCATGTCTATCTGCCGGCAACGCTGCTGCTGTGCGGTGCTGCTGCGGTCCACCGCGCCAGCCACACCTCCGCCATGTTATGGATGGGCGTAGCCACAATCTGCGCCACGGCGGCGACGTTCTGCTTCGGCAGCGGTATTGCTGCGTTCCCCGCACTGATTCTGCTGGCCTGGATCAGCCGTGTTTCGATGCGGGCCCAGGTGATCCTGGTGGGCGGTTTGCTGTTGGCCCTGATCCTCTATCTGGGCATCCTGCCAGGCGACAACGAGGTCCGCAGCGTGCTTTCACTGCAACCTCTCGAGTCGATGCGCCTGGCCGCACGCTGGCTTGCCTCACCGCTGGTCCAGGCCTGGATGGGCTTTGCCGATCCAGCGTTTCATGGCTGGATGGACAACGCACCCAACAAACTCGCGCAAGTGGCCTGGTTGCGCAGCTCCGCGCGCTTGGGCCAGCAGCTACTGCACATCGACGGATTGGGTGCTGGTGCAACCCTGATGGGCGGCTTGGGCTTGCTGATTCTCGTGGTGGCTGTACTGCGACTCCTGCCACGACGACGCGTCCCGTCGTTGCTGGAGATGATGGCTCTCGCAATGGCGCTGTTTGGTGGCGCCTGCGCTCTGCTGATCGGCCTCACACGGCTTGACTATCTGGCCCAGGCTCCGGATCAGGTGTTCGCAACGCGTTATCTGCCTTGGTCCTGCCTGTTCTGGCTCGGTATTGGAGTCCTGCTGGCGCAAAAAGCCAATCGCATGGGCCCACCCGCGCGCGCTTTTGCGCTGCTCGCTGCGTGCGGTGCCATGCTCCTGCTGATACCGACTCACCTGCAATGGACGCGCTGGGCGGAAGCGGCGCATCAATCCAGTCTCATGTCGGGAACGGCTGCGCAATCGGGAATTTTCGATCCGGCAGTTTTCTCGGCGGACGAATCACGCTCGCGCGAAGACATCCTGCGCACGCTCGAATTGTTCCGTCGCCACCGACTGGCCATGTATTCGAGCGGCGAATTCGAGCGTCTCGGCACCACGGCAATCGTTTCCGCAAATGACACCGACTCCTTGGTGGTGCTGAGTCCGCTGCGCTTGGCAGTCGATGGACTGGACGACCAGCCATTTGCCCGATTCCATGGCAAGGTGGTCAGTGGCATCCGTCGCATCCATAGGGAAGGCACTCTGGCCGTGCTGGACAGTGATGATCGCGTGGTGGGCTTCGCGCATCGCGGCACCATCGAGGACGCGGACCGCGGATTTCGCTTCAACATTCCAAGAAAGCGCGGGTTCGACGGTTATATCCGCCACTACTCCGCAGCAGCGCACTACCGGCTGGCACTGCTTGATCTGAACAGCGGCACCGCCCGCATCCTTGTACCCATCCAGTAGTTTTCTTTGCGCGGGAAACACGCGCCTTGCCTGCACACGGGCTGGCAGGTAGTTGAAAACGTTGGCGAGGCAGCCAGGAGCCTGTTTTTGGCGCAGCAATGGCAACGCCGCCGGTTTTTCAACAACCTGCTGGCGCGTCGGCTCACCCTGCCTGCTGGCGTTCGACCGTGGTCAGGGCCACCTTGTCGCGCAGGTAGACCGGCAGTGCCTGCTCGGCAGGAACACCCTGCCCCGACGCCAGCTCCCGCAATGCCAGGCGAGCCACTGCGGCTGCCTGCGGATAGCGTGCGCCATCGGCAAACAACGGCTCACAGCCAAGGCGTGGGCGCAGCATCGGTGCGTAGCTGGCCCAGCCAGTGCCCACCACGGTCCACGACGTCTGCATTGGCAGAACCAGCCGCTCTGCCGTTCCCACGACCTCAGGCCCCAGTGCTTCGAGCGGCAGTCCGTCGTTACGGCGAAAGACGCCGCTGTAGATTTCGCCCATGCGCGCATCGATCACTGCGAGGATGTAGCGGCTTTCCGCAGGCGCGTCCTGCGCCAATGCGGCCAGCGATGAAACGGGAACCACGGGCAGATCGAGTGCCAGGGCGATTCCCTGGGCAGCGGAAATCGCCAGCCGCACGCCCGTGAATGCCCCGGGTCCGCGACCCACGGCGATGGCATCAAGCTGGCGGCGTGACAGGCCAGCCTCGGCCAGCACGGCATCGCACATCGGCAACAGCAGTTCGGCGTGCCGTCGTGGAGCCACTTCGCTGCGCACGACCACCTCATCGCCACAGGCAAGTGCAACCGAGCAACATTCCGTCGAGGTTTCAATGGCCAGCAGGTTCATCCGGGCATTCTACCTGTGGGCACATCGGCTACGGCACCCAGGGCGTGCCAGTCGATGCGGCGGGTCAGGTACATCAGGCTTGCGATTGCGGCCAGCAGTGCAAGTGACCCGATCAACAGCGAGTACTGCTCGCTGATCAGCAATCCGTAAAGCAACGAGTAGAGCAGCCCCAGCATGCCGCCGAGCATGAACCCGGCCGAGCGCAAGCGAGCCGCGGCTGCTGCGTAAGTACCGGTCATGATCACCAGAGCCGCAGACGCCAGCAGATACGCCCAGCCAAAACCGATCTGTTCCGAGAGTGCAAGCAACACGACATAGAAAGTGCTGAGCGCCAGTCCGATCAAGAGGTATTGCACCACGTGCACGCGCCAGCGCCCCATTGCCTCGAACAGGAACAGCGCGACGAAGGTAAGCCCGATGAAGAGGATGCCGTATTTGCCGGCGCGCTCGTTGCGCTGGTAGGTGCCTACGGGCTGAAACAACTCAAGCCCGAATCCGGACTGGTACACGGCTTGGGCATCCAACGCATCGAGTGCGCCCGCCTGCCCGTAATTCCGATTGAGGTCGAGTGCCTGCCACTGCGCCGTGAACACCGTCCCGGCAACGGAGTGATTGGCAGGCAGGAAGGCTCCGCTGTAACTGGGATCAGCCCAGTTGCCACTCAACTCAACCTCAGTCTGGCGTGCGAGCGGCAGGAACGTGATGGTTTGCGTTCCGGCAAGGTCCATGCTGAAGGAAAATGACGCGGATGCCAGGGCATCCGGATCCAGCGGCCATGCCACTTCCGGAGACGCAAGCCCGGCGAAACCAACCGAACCCGGACCGAATGCCAGCTCGGCGGCTTCAATCTTCAGTGGTGAAAGGCGCCGGATGCCACCGACATCCGAGATGGGAACCCTCAGCACCGCCTTGGCCCAGACCGGTTCCCCCTTGTCTGCCGCGATGGCGGCAATGGCCTTGCGCTCGAATTGACCGGAGAATGCCAGAGCTGCCGTATAGATGGGCGTCGAGTAGATCCCGTAGCTGCGCGTCTCCGTCGACAGGCTTCCTTTCACGTGCAGCGACTCCGGCAACAGGAATCGCTCGCGCTCAACGGTCACCCAGCTCTTGTCCTGTTGCACCTGGTAGCGGACGGGAACGACCAGAACCGGTCCGCCGATGATCTGCGCTTCCCCCCAGCGCTCACCAATGCGGGTTCGCGCATCGCGTTCCAGTGATTGCCGTTCTGCCACCAAGTCCTGCACCTGCCCCAGCGGAATCAACATCAGCATGGACAGCAGCGCCACACCCAGGATCTTGGCCGTTACCCCTTGGCTCCACGAACGCATCTGCATCTTGGCTCTCCGGCTTGAGTTCAAGCGGAATTGCAATCCAGGCTGCTGGCAATTCACGGGCAGACTGCGGCATTGCGCTGACGTGCTGAGCCCGAGCGCAGTCAAGCGGAGTCGCGACGGCCGATTTGAGCCGCTACGTGCCGGGAAATCCGATTGGCGCGGGGACGGCGCGGGGACTGGCGCAGGAGTCGATGCACGAAACCGGGATCCCGGAAACGAAAATCACCGCCTGGAATGGTGGGCCGTGAAGGATTTGAACCTTCGACCAATGGATTAAAAGTCCACTGCTCTACCGCTGAGCTAACGGCCCCCGCTCCAATCAAATACCGCTGTCGCGCGCAGCGCGACGATCACTCCCCCTCTCCCGCCTGCGTACCCCGAGGGCATGAAGGAAAGGGCAAGGGGTGAGGGCCGATCCGCGATACCGCAGAACGAAGCCTCGCCCCGATCACTCCCCCTCTCCCGTTTCGGGTCTGCCCTCACTCCACCATCGGCTCCGCCGATGGTTCCCCCCTCTCCCGCTACGCGGGCGAGGGACAGTGGCCGGTCGCCTTCGCGACCGAAACCCTTATGGGGCAAGGGGCGAGGGCCATTGTGCGATTCCGCCAAGCGACTCCCCGTCCCGATCACACCCGAATTTCTCGTTCGATAGTGGACCTGCGTCCACCGACATCCCGCAACGACCGGAAATTGCGAGCCGCGCAGTTTAACGGCAACAGCCGATCAACGGTAGCGGGTCGGGTCGCTCACGCCTGCAGCGGCAAATCCTTCCGCGCGCAAGCGGCAGGCATCGCAATGCCCACAGGCAAGCCCTTCGGCATCCGCGCTGTAACAGGAAATCGTTGCGGAGAAATCAACGCCGAGGCGCAAACCCTCACGCACGATGTCCGCCTTTCCCATGGCCATCAGTGGTGCATGGATGCGCAAACCCTGCCCTTCGATACCGGCTTTGGTCGCCAGGTTGGCAAGCTGCTGGAACGACTCGATGAACGCAGGTCGACAATCCGGGTAACCCGAATAGTCCACGGCGTTGACGCCGCAGAAGATGTCATTGGAACCGAGCACCTCGGCCCAGCCCAGTGCTATCGAGAGCATGATGGTGTTGCGGGCCGGCACATAGGTAACGGGAATTCCCGGTCCGCCGTGCTCCGGCACCTCGATGTCGTCGGTCAAGGCGGAGCCGCCGAGTGAGCGAAGGTCAACCTGTACGGTCTTGTGCGACATCGCGCCCAGGCACCGTGCCATCACTGCGGCAGCAGTCAGCTCCGAACCGTGCCGCTGTCCATAGGCCACGCTCAATGCGTGGCAGGCAAAGCCCAGCTCGCGCGCCATGGCCAGGGTGACGGCCGAGTCCATGCCGCCGGAGACGAGCACAACGGCCTTGTTTCGGGAATTGCTCATTCAATGTGTCACAGCTGTGGATTGTGGAAATCGGCCTAGGGAAACTCTGAACAAGTACGGAACTCATTTGTCGCGAGCAAGCTCGCTCCCACAAAATCAAGCTATGGTGGGAGCGAGCTTGCTCGCGACAATACTTGTTCAAATCTTCCCCAGGGGCAACTCAGCGCCCCGGCTGGTTGCCCCAGAGAATCTTGTGCAGTTGCAACTGGAAGCGAACCGGCAGGCGATCGGCAAGAATCCACTCGGCCAGCGCGGCCGGCTCAAGTTGACCCTGGACCGGAGAGAACAACACGACACACCGACCGGCGAGTTCGTGCTCGCGCATGCGCTCGACCGACCAGTCGTAGTCGGCGCGGTCACCGATCACGAACTTGACCTGATCCCGCGCTCGGAGATGCTGCACGTTGCTCCAGAGATTGCGCGCCACTTCGCCCGAACCCGGCGGCTTGAAATCGACGACCCGTCGCACGCGTGCATCGACTCTGGAAATGTCCAGGGCACCCGAAGTCTCCAGCGACACCTCATGGCCGCGTTCGCACAACGACTCAAGCAGGTCCAGGCAGCGCTTCTGCGCCAGCGGCTCGCCTCCGGTCACGCACACATGGCGGGCGGCATGGGCTGCGACTTTCTCCACGATCTCGTCGATGCCCAACCACTGCCCGCCATGAAACGCATACGCGGTATCGCACCAGCTGCAGCGCAGCGGGCATCCGGTCAGGCGAACGAAAACGGTCGGCCAGCCAACGCTGTCCGATTCGCCTTGCAACGAATGGAAAATCTCGGAGATGCGCAAGCGACGGGCAGTTTCCGACTCGCCCTGCACTCGTGCTGATTGGTTTGCAACGGCCATCGACAGGCGTGAAGCAGGATTGCCTCAGCGTCGATTCTCGAGACTGAGCGCGCGCAGCCGTCCCTGGGCGAGACGCGATACCGTCGTGTCCGGATAGCGCTCAACCACCTGATTCAGCGTGGTCTGGGCAGCATCCCATTGCTTGAGCTCGTACTGGCAATAGCCCACCTTGAGCAAGGCATCCGGGGCCTTCTGGTTGTCCGGAAAACGCGTCAGCAATGCGCTGAAGGTATCCAGCGCCACCCGATAGTTCTGGGTGACGTAGTAGGACTCACCCAGCCAGTAGTAGGCATTGCCGGTGAGATCGGCATTGGGATATTGATCGATGAACCCCTGGAAGCGGCGCGCGGATTCGGCGTAACGCCCATCCTTCAATGCCGAGAATGCCTCGTCATAGCTGCGCATTTCAGCTGCTGGATCCGCAGTCGAATCAACTGCCGGCGCAGCGGAATCCGTTGCGGCTCCTGTCGCCACCTCTGCGGGTGGAACCAGGCCTTCATCGGCCGGGGTCAGGCTGCTGCTGGCAATCGTCGCTTCGGGAGCCAGTGCAGCGTCGCTGGCGGGCACGGGCGAGGAGCCCAGTTGGATATCCTGCAAGCCCGGATCGGTTGCCGCAGCCGCGGGATCGGCAGCCACCGGAGATGACCCACGGATACCTTCGAGCTTGCCGATTCGAGAATCCAGATCGATGTACTGGTCCCTGGCGAGGCGCTTGCTTTCGGCAAGCTGCTGGGTCAGGACCTCGACTTGCCCCTGCAGCTCCTGAACCTGGCTCTGCAAGGCCTGGATCTTGTTGACGAGGTCAACTGCCGACTGCGATCCGCCGGAAGACGCCTGTTGTTCGAGTCGTTCAACCCGTTCGGACAGACTCAATCGTCCCTGCCCCCATGCGGGTGCAGAAACAACCACAGCGATCACGAGGATCGCTGTGGTCCGAGCAAAACCCAAACGGTACGACTGGTTTGCCATCAGTTGGCAGTGGTGTAGACGATCTCGACGCGGCGATTCTTCGACCACGCGGATTCATCATGACCGCGGTCAACCGGACGCTCTTCGCCGTAGCTGACAACATTGAGCTGGCCACCGGAAGCGCCTGCACCGCTCAGTGCGGACTGCACGGCCATGCCACGGCGCTCGCCGAGGCCGAGGTTGTACTCGCGGGTGCCACGCTCATCGGCATGACCTTCGAGGGTCACGCGGGCGTTCGGGAACTGGCGCATGTATTCGGCATGGCAGGAGATCTGCGCATTGAATTCCGGCTTGATTTCGGTGCGGTCCAGATCGAAGTACACAACGCGCTGACGCAGGCAGGCGTCGGTATCCAGATCACCCACCTGGTAGCGGCCAGCGTTGTCGGTGGGCTGGGAAACGGCCGGCGTGGTATCGGCGGTCGCGGTTGGCTTGACAGCCTTCTTGGCACAGGCAGCTACGCCAGCCACAAGCAAAACGGAAAAAAGAATACGGAATGTGTTGTTCATGGGTGTTCCCCTCAAGCTAAAGGTAAAGGTCACGGTTGAATCGGTTGGACAGTTCAAATGATCAATGGAGCCGGTTTGCCGGCTTGTTCTTCTCGACATCCGCATCAGCGCTGGCGAAACGGTCCCCAGGCTGGTTCACGCACATCACCATCAGCGAGGACAAGCCGCTGCCTCACCCGACCGTCTGCAGAAACCGCGTAAAGCACCCCGCGAGGACCTTCCGTTGCCGCATACAAAAGCATGCTTCCGTTCGGTGCAAAACTCGGTGATTCATCGACGTTACCGGGCGAGATCTCGCTGTAAGTCGTTGTTGCACGATCCAAAACCGCAATACGATACACGTTTCCGGTACCTTGCGCCATTGCGATCTTCTTGCCGTCACAGCAAATCGTGGCCCGCGCATTGTACTGGCCCTGGAAGGTCAAGCGGGAGGCATCCCCCCCGGAAGCGGGCACCTCGTATAGCTGCGGTTTACCTGAGCGATCGGAAGTAAACACCAGACGTTGGCCATCCGGCGTCCAAACCGGCTCGACGTCGATGGCGAAATGGCTGGTGACCTTGCGGGTCTTGCGGCTGGCCAGATCCATGACATACACGTCCGGGCTTCCGCCATAGGACAGGTTCATGGCCAGTTGGGTGCCATCCGGTGAAAAGGCGGGACCGCCATTGATGCCCTTTTGCGACGAGACCAGTTCGCGCGAGCCGGTGGACAGGTCCTGCAGGTAGATCGACGAGTTGCCGCGTTCGAAGGAAACGTAGGCGAGGCGACGCCCATCCGGCGACCAGGCCGGGGACATCAAGGGCTCGCGCGATCGCACGACGACCTGCGGATTGAAGCCATCCGAGTCGGCAACCATCAGCGCGTATTGCGTGTTCTGGCCGAGACCAACCGAAGTGACATAGGCAATGCGCGTCCAGAATGCGCCGCGCACGCCCAGAATCTTCTCGTACACAAGGTCGGCAATCTGGTGGGCGACATCGCGCATGGCGGTACGCTGGCCACTGATGGCCAGGCCCATCATGCGGCTCTGGCGCGCCACATCGAACAATTCGAACTCGACCCTCAGCGCACCGTCGCCCGCGTCCGCGAGGCGTCCAACGACCAGGTAGTTCTGCTTGAGCATGCGCCAGGTTGCGAACTTGACCTCGGATTCGCGGGTCGGAAACTCGATGATGTCGCGCCTGCCCAGGGTGAAAAACTTGCCGGATCTGGCCAGATCCGCCCTGACGATCTCGGAAACATCGGTCTCCGGCGGCAAGCCAGCCCCTTCAAAGGCGAAGGGCACCACCGCAATCGGGTCGGCTGTACTGCTGCCATCGGTGATGTCGATGCTCAGGCCCTGGGCAAATGCCGTACCGGCAAAAGCAAGCAGCATGGCCATCGCGAAACAACGCAAGGAGAGTCTATTCATCGGTATCTAGTCCTGCCCGTCATACTTGAAATTGAAAGTGACTTCGCGCGCAAACACGTCTTCGAAGCCCTGGTACGGCAGCGGCGCAGCGCGCATCACCGCTTGCTCGATCGACAATCGCGCGCTGGCGTCCGCATTGCAAGGCGAGGTCACGCTGGCAGACAGCACATCACCGCCCGGGATCTGCACGATGCGCAAGGTGCAACGCAATCCGGGCGGCACCGATTCGGGACGATTCCAGTTGCGCGTAACGGCAGCCTGGATTGCCGCCGCGTACTGCGCCGCCAGGTCGTTGTCCTGGCCGCCAGCGCCGGTTTGGGCCTGCTCGGCCTCCTGCTCGACCAGCTGATCGAGCCGGTCCTGCTCGGCTTTCTTCTGCTCGGCCAGGCGCTTGTCCTGCAACTGCTGCAACCGCTCCTTCTCCAGATTCTTCTGCCTGGCGGCATCGGCCAGTTGCTTGCGCACTTCTTCAAGCTGGCGCTGGCGCTCGACCTCCATCTTTTCCTGCTCCAGCAGGATCTGCTCGCGCCGGCGCTTTTCTTCCTGCTCCTTTCTAGCCAGATCGGCCTTTTGCTCGGCCATGGCGTCGACGCGTTGTTGTTCGACCAGATCCTGCTTCGGCGGTTCGGGCGCCGGTGCCGTTTCCTGCTTGGGTGGCACAGGCTCCGGTTTCTCCTGCGCGGGTTTTGGCGGCGTCGGCTTCTGCGCCCTGGGCTTGCGCGCAGCAGGTTTCGGCGCAGCCGTCGGCCCCACCAGGCTGGCTTCGATCACCTGCCCGGGCAAGACCACCACGCGCGACTCCGTGGTCCACCACAGCCCGAAAATCATGAGCAAGACCAGGATCCCGTGGAGGAGCAGCGAGTAGACCACCGCCCGCAAGTTGATGAAGAAACCGTCCTTCATGCCGATCAGCGTTTGCCCGGTGGCGGCGATGGCTGGCTCATGAGCCCGACCTTTGGAGCACCGGCCTGCTGCAGCAAGACCATCACGGCATAGATGCTGCCGTAGTCGACCCGCTCATCACCACCGATCAATACCGGAACTTCAGGATTCTGGCGCACGAATGCCGAGACCTTGCTGACCAGCACCTCCGCATCGACAGCTTCGCGCTCGCTTGCCCCGAGGGTGAGGAAGTAGGCGCCATCCTTGTCGACGCTGACGACGATGGGTTCCTTGTCGTTCTGGATCGCGGTTGCATTGGACTTGGGCAATTCGATATCGACGCCGAGGTTCATCAGCGGCGCCGTCACCATGAAGATGATGAGCAGCACCAACATGACGTCAATGTAGGGGACCACATTGATTTCGGCCTTGAGTTTGCGTCGCCCGCGGCTGCGCATACGACTCTGCATCAGGATGCTCCTGCGGCGATGGGCGTGACAGCCAGACTGCCGCACCCGTTGTGCAACGCGGCCTCGTGCTGACCGGGGTTGCGGCGTTGGTCAGTCATCGACGTGCGCCTGCCGCTGCAGGATCGAAGAAAATTCCTCAAGGAAGGTTTCATAGCGCAGGGCCACGCGCTCAACCCGGGTGGCAAAGCGGTTGTAGGCCCACACCGCGGGAATGGCGGCAAACAAACCCATCGCGGTGGCAATCAAGGCTTCGGAAATGCCCGGCGCCACCATGGCAATGGTGGCTTCCTTCACGTTGGCCAGGCCCTGGAATGCAATCATGATGCCCCACACCGTGCCGAACAAACCGACGTAGGGACTGATCGAACCCACGTTGGCGAGAAACTCGAGATTCTGCTCAAGTCGCTCGACTTCGCGCGATTGCGAAACCCGCATGGCGCGCTGCGCGCCCTCCAGCAAGGTACGCGAGTCCACCCCACGACGCTGGCGCAGGCGTGCGAATTCGCGAAATCCGGATTCGAAAATCGCCTCGATTCCGGCGATGCGCTCCCCGCTTGAATTCACATCCTTGAACAGGGCCGCCAGGTCCGAGCCAGACCAGAAGCGCTCCTCGAAATCATTGGCGCTGGCATTGGCCATGTTGATCATCGCCATCTTGCGGAAGATGATGATCCAGGAGAGCACCGAGAACAGCACCAGCATCAGCAGGACGAACTTGACCGGCAAGCTGGCGCCCCAGACCAGGGCGAAGACATTCAACTCATGATTCATGTTTTTGGATCTCTTGGAGCAGAAAATCGGGGATTGAACAGGGTTTCCAGCGCTGGCAATCAAGGCACGCAATGCGCACCGATGCTTCAACCAGCACACTCGTGTCGCCTTCCCTGGTCAGCACCTGGTCCACGCTGAAACTGGCACTGCGCAAGGAACTCAGCTGCACCGAGGCAGCCAGCAAATCATCCAGCCGGGCTGCCTGGCGAAATCTCACCTGCATGTCGCGAACCACGAATACGATACCGTGCCTTTCGCGCAGCTCCTGCTGGCCAATGCCTTTTGCACGCAACCATTCCGTGCGTGCGCGCTCGAAAAACCGCAGATAGCCCGCGTGATAGACCACCCCACCGGCGTCGGTATCTTCCCAGTACACGCGCGAAGGCCAGATGAACGGTAGATCCTGTCCTTTCATCGGCATGCAATCCGGCCCGGCCGCACAAGTCCGGGAATCATTGCTGCTCCTGGCTGAACAGCTCACCACTGCCGGGCGCATCGGCCCGTTTCGGCGGGGTCAGGCCAAGATGGCGCCAACTGCGATCCGTCACCATGCGTCCACGGGCGGTGCGTACAAGGAAACCCTGCTGGATGAGGAAGGGTTCGATCACGTCTTCCAGGGTGCCACGTTCCTCGCTGAGGGCCGCCGCCAGCGACTCGACGCCCACCGGCCCGCCATCGAAATACTCGATGATCGTGCTGAGCAGGCGCCGATCGAGTGCATCGAATCCTTCGGCATCCACCTTGAGCATGTGCAGGGCGTCGCTGGCGACCGCCTGGGTGATGCGACCATCGGCACGTATCTCGGCAAAATCCCGCACCCTGCGCAGCAGCCTGTTGGCGATGCGTGGCGTGCCGCGCGAACGCCGGGCAATCTCCGAAGCACCCTCCGCATCGCAATTGACGCCCAGAATGCTCGCCGCACGGCGCACGATCTGGGTCAGCTCGGCGCTTGAATAGAATTCCAGGCGCTGCACGATGCCGAAACGGTCGCGCAACGGGGCCGTCAGCAACCCGGCGCGCGTGGTGGCACCAATCAGGGTGAACGGCGGCAGATCGAGCTTGATCGAGCGCGCTGCCGGACCTTCACCAATCATGATGTCGATCTGGAAGTCCTCCAGTGCCGGATACAACACCTCCTCGACCACGGGCGAGAGCCGGTGGATTTCATCCACGAACAACACATCACGTGGTTGCAGGTTGGTCAGCAAAGCGGCCAGGTCACCCGCCCGCTCGAGCACCGGACCGGACGTACTGCGCAGGTTGACCCCGAGCTCGTTGGCAATGACATGCGCCATCGTGGTCTTGCCGAGGCCGGGCGGCCCGAAGATCAGCACGTGGTCCAGCGCCCCGGCACGACGTCGCGCTGCCTCGATGTAGATGGACATCTGCTCGCGCACGGCTTCCTGCCCCAGATACTCGGCCAGACGCTGTGGGCGAATGCTGGCTTCGATCTGCTCGTCTTCCTGGTCGGCGCTGGCTGCGATCAAGCGGTCGGTCATTGGGTGCCGGGAGTCGGGATTGGGCGTGAGCCGGGAATGGAGAATAGGGAATGGAGAATCGTCAAAGCGGATTATCGTCTGCCTTGCGCCTTGGCGATAGCGAATGGCTTTCAGCAAAGTACCCAAACCGGCACCCCATCCCGCCACTCTCCGATTCCCGATTCCTGATTCCCCTCCGACCCTTCCTCCCCGTTCCGACCCATCCCGATTCCCGATTCCCGATTCCCGATTCCCTATTCCCTACTCCCGGCTCCTCATATCTCCACCTGGGTTCCGAGTTCGATCAGGCGATTGCCGGGAATGCGGAAGAATGCGGTGGCCGAGGTGGCGTTGCGCGACAGGATCTGGAACAGGCGGTCGCGCCACAGGGTCATCCCGGGTCGATCTCCGGCGACGATGCTTTCACGGCTGAGGAAGAACGTGGTGTCCATCATGTCAAACGGAAAACCGCATTGGCTCACACCCAGCAAGGCAGCCGGGATGTCCGGGTCTTCGGAAAATCCATAGCGCACCGACACCAGGTAAAAGCCGTCCGCGAGTGGGGCGACGCTGACCCGGGTAGTCGGGTCGGTGACCGGCTCATCGAGAATCTCGACGGTGAGCATCACGTTGCGCTCGTGCAGCACCTTGTTGTGCTTGAGGTTGTGCAGCAGGGCATTTGGCACGCCTTCCGGATTGGCTGTGAGGAAAACGGCAGTGCCGGGTACGCGCAGCGGCGGGTGCGCGCTGATCGAGGCAATGAATGGCTCGAGTGCAAGCCCTGCCCGCTTGATCTCGCGCATGACCAGGTCGCGCCCGCGGCGCCAGGTGATCATCACGGTGAAGACGAGTACACCCAGCGCCAGCGGAAACCATCCTCCGTAAATGAACTTGTCCGCCACGGCGGTGAGCAGCAGCAGGTCAACGCCGAGGAACACCAGCCCGGCGGTCGCTACGCGCAGGTGACTCCAGCCCCAGATGCGCCGCGCAACGATCACCACCAGGATGGTGTTGAGCAGCATCGTGCCCACCACCGCAAGCCCATAGGCACTGACCAGATTGCTCGAGGATTTGAAACCCAGCACCACGGCGACGGTGAGCAGGAGCAGGGTGCGATTGATCCACGGCAGGAAAATCTGCCCTTCCTGCTGGCTTGAGGTGTGCAACACCTGCATGCGCGGCAGGTAACCCAACTGGATGGCCTGGCGCGCCATCGAGAACGTGCCGGCAATCACCGCCTGTGACGCCACCACCGTGGCCATGGTCGCCAGCACGATCATCGGAATCAGGAAATCGGCAGGTACCAGCAGGTAGAACGGATTGCTTGCGGTTGTCGAATCCGCCAGCACCAACGCGCCTTGTCCGAGGTAGTTCAACATCAGGCAGGGCAAGACGACGACAAACCAGACCAGTCGGATCGGGGTTTTTCCGAAATGCCCCATGTCCGAGTACAGCGCTTCGGCACCGGTGATCGACAGCACCACGGCGCCCATCGCAAAGATGCCGAGCTTGCCGTTGTGCACGAAGAACATGAAGGCATGATGCGGAACCAATGCCTCCAGGACGCCTGGCTCACGCACGATGCCGCTCACGCCAAGCACACCGAGGGAAATGAACCAGGTCAGGGTGATGGGAGCAAACAAGGGCCCGATGCGACTGGATCCGTGCTTCTGGATCGAGAAAATGCCGAGCAGGATGAGAACGGTGATTGGCGCCACGTAGTGGGTCGAGGCAGGGCTCAGCACTTCGATGCCTTCGACCGCCGACAACACCGAAATGGCCGGCGTGACCACAGCGTCGCCAAAAAACAGCGACGAGCCGAACAAGCCGATGACCATTACGACCCAGCGGGCCCGCAGCCGGCGGACGCCACGCTGGGCCAGCGCCATCAAGGCCATGACGCCGCCTTCACCCTTGTTGTCCGCGCGCAGGATGAAGGTGGCGTACTTGATCGACACCACCGTGATCAGCGACCAGAAAATCAGCGACAGCACGCCGAGCACGTTTTCACGCAGTGGTTCCACGCCATGCTGGCCAAAGGCTTCGCGAAACGCATACAGCGGACTGGTGCCGATGTCACCGAATACGACACCGATGGCCAGGAAGCTGAGCGCAAGCAGCCGCTTGTGGTTGGCCTTTTCACTGGCCATGGATTCGCTCATGACAACTCACCGCCCTTGTCGGGAAACCGGACCTGCTCAATTGCGTTGTCCTCGGCATGGACGAGCACGCGCTTGCCTCGCGAAGCGGCAAGGTCCAGCGGTCTAACAGGCGGGCGCTGCATGGTCGGCATGGGTTTGCTGCTCAGCGAAGTGCGGCCTTGAGAGCCTTGCGGATGATGTCCTCGGCGCTGTCATCCGGCGCGCTGGCCACCTTGATCAGTCGAGAGACTTCAGCCGGCTTGTAACCCAGTGCCTGCAAGGCAATGCCTGCCTCGCTGGCCGCGTCCATGGCCGAAGCTGGCACGCTTGCGCTCAATGCAATGC
Organism: Dokdonella sp.; assembly: GCA_016712865.1. Taxonomy (GTDB): domain Bacteria; phylum Pseudomonadota; class Gammaproteobacteria; order Xanthomonadales; family Rhodanobacteraceae; genus Dokdonella. The sequence continues at coordinate 901,476 of JADJQH010000008.1, read as the reverse complement.
CGGGCAGTGCATCCATGCGGTCGCGCAGTTCCACGATCATGCGCTCCGCCGTCTTCTTGCCGATGCCCGGGATGCGCGTCAACGCGGCGATGTCATTGCCCTGCACGAAGCGGGCAAATTCGTCTGCAGACACGCTGGAGAGGATGGCCAGCGCAATGCGCGCGCCGATTCCGCTGACCTTCTGCACGGCACGGAACAGGGCACGTTCGGAATCCTTGAGGAATCCGTACAAGGCCACCGAATCTTCCTTGACCGCGTAATGCGTGCACAGGGTTACCGTTTGACCAAGTTCGGGCAGGTCGTAGAACGTGGACATCGGCACTTCAAGTTCGTAGCCCACGCCAGACACATCCAGCAGAATCCACGGCGGCTGCTTGCTGGCGAGGGTCCCTTTCAATCGTCCGATCATCGACGCCTTCTCCATGCCGTGCGCGGAATACCCAGGCGCACCGTGCTTGCGCGAGTGTGTGCGTGGGTCAAGGCCACCGCCAGCGCATCGGCGGCATCGGCCTGAAGCTTTCCGGAAATACCCAGCAGCACGCCAACCATGTGCTGGATCTGGCTCTTGTCGGCGCCACCGCCACCGACCACCGCCTGCTTGACTTCCTTGGCCGCGTATTCGGCCAGATCAAGGCCTCGATTGACGACCGCGCAGATCGCGGCGCCACGCGCCTGCCCGAGCTTGAGCGCGGAATCGGGATTGCGCGCCATGAACACGCGCTCGATGGCCACCTCGGTTGGGGCGTGCTCCTCGATGACCTCACCCACCGCCTCGAACACCTGGCGCAGGCGCATGTGGAAGCTGTCGTTGTCCAGCAGGTTGATGGTGGTGTGGAATACGTGCGTGGACTTGCCATCGGCAGCAACATCGATCACGCCGATGCCGGTGCGCTGGCTGCCCGGGTCGATGCCGAGAATGCGGATCACCGGTGTGGCTCCGTTGCCAGCGCGGGGTGATCGCTCACGCCCGTTGCCTTGCGCACGCCTGCTGCATGCAGGGTCGATGCACCGTGCAGGATCGAAGGCTGCTTCGCGGATTCACCGGGAGTCGATGCAAATGCATGGTGCGCGGATTTTATCAGGCCGCCCCGCAACGCGTTCATTCAGTCGGATTCCACCGGGGCGAATTCGCCGGAGCGCAGGTAATTCGCCGCGAGCGTGGCGACCTCGCGTGAAAACACGAGGCCCGTGTGCGTGGAATCCACGATCCGGTGTGCGTGAATGCCGGCCAGGCGGGTTTCCTCCACGGCCACGGTGCCATCGTGTGCCCCCTGGATGCGTCCGAGGACCTTGCCAAGGCCGACGGGTTTGCGCCCGGCGACAACCCCGATCTGGCGCTCGCCGGTCCACGCCGGCAGCCCTTGGTGCAGCACTTCGGCGCTCTTGCCCAGCAACCAGCGCGCGCCCGGCAGCTCGCGCATGCGATCAGCGACGGCGCTTCCGTTCAGGGGCGAACCGAGGCACACAATGCGACCGCCGGGCAACTTGCCGAACTGCTGCGCGACATTCACGGCCAGTACGCCACCCAGACTGTGTCCGACAACATGCACCTTGCCCGGACCCAGCCGCTGCCAGCGCTTGGCAAGGTGCTCCGTGGATGCCTGCCAACTGCCGGCAACGGTCAGGTAATCCAGGGTGGATACGCGGAACCCCGCCGCGCGCAGTCGCCGCGCCAGCAGTTGCATGGCGAAACTGCGCATCCATAAACCATGCAACACGATGACGTGCTCCTGGCTCATTGGCTGATCGACTCCCGGCCCCTGGCTGCGCGCTCAGTTGCCGTCGCGCTCGATCACCTGCACATGCAATTCCGCCAACTGTGGCGCCGCAATCGACGAAGGAGCCGCGGTCATCAGATCCTGCGCGCTGGCCGTCTTGGGGAATGCGATCACGTCACGGATGGACTCGGTGCCCGCCAGCAAGGCCGCCATGCGGTCAATGCCGAAGGCAATACCACCGTGCGGCGGTGCGCCGAAGCGCAGCGCCTCCAGCAGAAACCCGAATTTCGCCTCGACCTCTTCGGCGCCGATGCCGAGCAGATCGAACACGGCGCTCTGCATGTCCGGGCTATGGATGCGGATCGAGCCGCCGCCAATCTCGTTGCCGTTGAGCACCATGTCATAACCACGCGATACCGAATTGGCGGCATTGGCACGCAGGTCAGCCACATCGTCGATCTTCGGCGCGGTGAACGGATGATGCAGGGCGACGAAGCGCTTCGCCTCGGCATCGAATTCGAACATCGGGAAGTCCACCACCCACAAGGGCTTCCAACTGTTCTCGACGAGGCCGAGGTCGCGCGCCACCTTCAATCGCAGTGCACCCAGCACATCGCACACCGTCTTGTACGCACCCGCGCCAAACAGCAGCAAGTCACCCGCCGCCGCCGACGTGGCTGCGAGGATTCCCTGCAGCGCCTTGGCATCCAGGAACTTGGCTACCGGCGAGTTCACGCCTTCCAGTCCCTTGGCCGGGTCCTCGATGCGCATCCAGGCCAGGCCCTTGGCGCCGTACCTGGTTGCAAGCGCGCCCAGTTCATCTATCTGCTTGCGCGTGAACACCGCACCACCGGGAACGCGCAGCGCCGCCACGCGACCGGACGGATCATTGGCCGGTTCGCTGAACACCTTGAACTCGATCTGGCGCACGTGTTCGGCGATATCGACCAGTTCCAGCGCGATGCGCAGGTCAGGCTTGTCCGAACCGTAGCGCGCCATCGCCTCGGCATAGCTCATGCGCGGGAACGGCCCGCCCAGATCGACATCGGCCACTTCCCTGAAAACGTGGCGGATCATGGCCTCGACGGTGTCCTGCACCCCTGCCTCGTCAATGAAGGCGAACTCCATGTCGAGCTGGGTGAATTCCGGCTGGCGATCCGCGCGCAGGTCCTCGTCGCGGAAACAGCGTGCAATCTGGTAGTAGCGGTCAAAGCCCGCCATCATCAACAACTGCTTGAACAGTTGCGGCGACTGCGGCAAGGCGTAGAACTCGCCCGCATGCACACGGCTCGGCACCAGGTAGTCGCGCGCGCCCTCCGGGGTTGCCTTGGTCAGGATCGGCGTCTCGATATCCTGAAATCCACGCCCATCCAGGTAATGGCGCAAGGCGGAAACCAGCCGTGTGCGCATGCGCATCTTGCGCTGCATGTCTGCGCGGCGCAGGTCAAGGTAGCGGTACTTGAGCCGGGTGTCCTCGGCGGGATTCTCGTGCAGCGCAAACGGCAGTCCCACCGCCTTGTTCAATATCTGTACGGTCTGCGCAAGCACTTCCACCTGGCCGCTGCGCAACTTGTCATTGGCGCTGATGCGCCGGCGCACGCTGCCTTCCACGCGCACGCAGAACTCATATCCCAATTGCGATGCTTGCGCGAAGGCCGCTTCCGATTCGCGTTCGACGACGATCTGCACAATGCCTTCGTGGTCGCGAAGGTCGATGAAGGCCACGTGGCTCTGCAGGCGCACCGTATCGACCCAACCGCACAGGCTGACGGACTGGCCGATCAAGGCCTCGTCGATGACGCCGCAATAGTGGCTGCGCATGGCAAGCTCCGGGGAAAGGCGCGAAATGCTATAGCCGAAATTGCTGCACTGCAACGTCTACCCGGACCCACACGGTCAAAACCGTCCCACCGGCTGCGGGTCTTCGATCAGCTGCCCGCGTGCGTTGATCCTGCCCGCTTCGAAAATAGACCATGCCGCTGGTGAGCGGGTAGAGCGGCAAGCAAGCCGAGCGCACGCGGTACCGATAGCCGTTGCTGTTGCATTCGTCGCGGCAGGGGCAGAGGCTTCGTCGTCCCCGCGAAGGCGGGCAGGAAAATGCTCCTGCATATCCTGCGGGCAGGCCATCCGTGGCCCTTGCACCCAGCGACTATGTCAAAAACCGTTGAACGACAAAGACACTGGATCCCGGATATCGCTTCGCGATTCCGGGATGACGAGCATGATCTGACGTTCCCCAGGGTGGGCGTTTGAGCCGAGCGGGTTGAGGATCAACGCCAGCGGCGTTGCACCTCGAACACCCCGGCGCAGCCGCCACTCACCCAGATGCCGGCGCGATTGGCACCCCAGGTGCGGCCTTCGATGCAGGCAGTCTCGGACAACTGGCGAACGATGCGCACGCCACCGCCGCGGCCAATGTCGACCGAACAGAACCGATAGCGATAATCTTCGCTGCGGCAGGAAAGGGTGATATCGGTATCCCAATTCGGACCCGGACGCCAACCACCGCCATACCCATCATCGTAACCACCACGGCCGCGGGCGAAAATGCCCGCGCAACCACGATCGACCCACAGTCCGCGTCGATCAATGCCCCAGGTTTGCCCTTCGATGCAGCGTGATTCGGAAAGGCGCCTGACCAGATAGGCCTCGCGCCAGTTGACGTCGCAACGCGTGAATCGATAGTCCCGGCTCTCGCAGCGCAGCTCGCCACCACCACCGTAGCCGTATCCATCATGCTGCGGGCTGGCGTATGCCGGTGAAACCAGCATCCACGCTCCACACGCAACCGCAAAACCAACCAGTTTCTTCAGCATTTCCCTTCTCCTTCCAGTTGCCCGTCGAGTGTAGACGAGCTTATCGCGCTTTGTCCGCACGCGGACTCAGGAATCCGAAGTCGGTGCCGATTTGGGTTCAGGTTTTGCATTCGTTGACGAAGCGGCTCCCGCGCTGTCCGCCGCCGGCTTGGCGTCCACGGGCGCCGCCGATTCAGTGCTGGCCAGGTTGCGCTTGGTATCCCCGTCCTTCTTGAAGTCGGTTTCATACCAGCCCGACCCCGAAAGCCGGAACGCCGGTGCAGTCACGCGCCGGCGCAGACCCGACTTGCCGCATTCCGGGCAATCGGCGGGATCGGCGTCGCTCAGTTTCTGCAGGCGCTCAAAATGGTGACGGCAGGACGGGCATTCAAATTCGTAGATCGGCATGACGGTTCAATCAGCTGGAACATGGAATGTCGGATTGTCGCATTGACAGACGCCGCCGCGCTCACCCAGGGAAGGCCTGAACAAGTATTGTCGCGAGCAAGCTCGCTCCCACCATTGCTTGATTTTGTGGGAGCGAGCTTGCTCGCGACGAATGAGTTCCGTACTTGTTCAGAGTTTCCCTAAAGGCAACCGCAGCGGTCCGAATCAAGCTGCCGAGAACACGATGCGCCCCTGTTCCGCATCCACCCTGATCGTATCCCCGGGCTGGAATGCGCCTTCCAGTATGCGTCGCGCCAGCGGGTTTTCGATCTGCTGCTGGATGGCACGCTTGAGCGGACGCGCACCGTAGACCGGATCGAATCCCGAATCGGCAATCAAGTCGATGGCCTTGTCGGAAATTTCCAGGCGCAACTGGCGTTCGGCGAGACGCTTGCCCAGGTATTCGGTCTGGATGCGCGCGATCTTCTGGATCTGCGACTTGTCCAGTGCGCGGAACACCACGATCTCGTCCAGCCGGTTGATGAACTCGGGGCGGAAGTGCGCCTGCACCACGCCCATCACCGACGCCTTCATCTGCGTGTACTGCTCCTCGCTGTCGGCGTCCATTTCCTGGATGAACTGGGAACCGAGGTTCGAGGTCATCACGATGACGGTGTTGCGGAAGTCGACGGTTCGACCCTGGCCATCGGTCAGGCGACCGTCATCGAGCACCTGCAGCAGCACATTGAACACGTCGGCATGCGCCTTCTCGACTTCATCGAGCAGGATCACGCTGTACGGCCGCCGGCGCACGGCTTCGGTCAGATAGCCGCCTTCGTCATAGCCGACATAGCCAGGCGGTGCTCCGATCAGGCGACTGACCGAGTGCTTTTCCATGAACTCGCTCATGTCGATGCGCACCATGGCGTCGGTGGAATCGAACAGGAACTCGGCCAGCGCCTTGCACAGCTCGGTCTTGCCGACGCCGGTGGGCCCCAGGAACAGGAAAGAACCGTTCGGGCGGTTCGGGTCGGAAAGGCCGGCGCGCGCACGACGGATGGCATTGGCCACCGCGCGCACTGCTTCGTCCTGGCCAACCACGCGCGCATGCAGCGAGTCTTCCATGCGCAACAGCTTGTCGCGCTCGCCTTCCAGCATCTTGGACACCGGAATCCCGGTCCAGCGCGAAACCACCTCGGCGATTTCCTCCGCGGTGACCTTGTCCTGCAAAAGCTGGAAACCCTGCTGCTCGGTCTCGGCGGCAGCGGCCAGCTGCTTTTCCAACTGCGGAATGCGTCCGTACTGGATCTCGGAGACCCTGGCGAAATCCTGCTGGCGCATGGCGGCATCCATCTCCTGGCGTGCCTGCTCGATGGCTTCCTTGATCTTCGTGGTGCCGGTCACGGCAGCCTTCTCGGCCTTCCAGATTTCCTCCAGGTCCGAGAACTCACGCTCCAGCACCTTGATCTCGTCTTCGAGGTCGGCAAGTCGCTGCCTGGATTCGGAGTCTTTTTCCTTCTTCAGTGCTTCGCGCTGGATCTTGAGCTGGATCAGGCGGCGTTCCTTGCGGTCCAGTTCCTCGGGCTTGGAATCGATTTCCATGCGGATGCGCGAAGCAGCCTCGTCCATCAGGTCGATGGCCTTGTCCGGCAACTGCCGATCCGGGATGTAGCGATGTGAAAGCGTGGCCGCGGCAACGATGGCCGGATCGGTGATCTCGACGCCATGATGCACGGCGTAGCGTTCCTTGAGTCCACGCAGGATCGCGATGGTGTCCTCCACGCTTGGTTCGCCAACGAACACTTTCTGGAAGCGGCGCTCCAGCGCCGCGTCCTTTTCGATGTATTTGCGGTATTCGTCGAGCGTGGTGGCTCCGACGCAATGCAATTCGCCGCGCGCCAGCGCCGGCTTGAGCATGTTGCCGGCATCCATCGAGCCTTCACCCTTGCCCGCGCCGACCATGGTGTGCAATTCGTCGATGAACAGGATCACCTGGCCTTCCTGCTTGGCCAGGTCGTTGAGCACGCCCTTCAGGCGCTCTTCGAACTCGCCACGGAATTTTGCGCCCGCGATCAGGGCGCCCATGTCCAGCGACAGCACGCGTTTGCCGCGCAGGCCTTCCGGCACTTCATCGTGGATGATGCGCTGGGCCAATCCCTCGACGATGGCGGTCTTGCCCACGCCGGGTTCGCCGATCAACACGGGATTGTTCTTCGTGCGTCGTTGCAGCACCTGCACCACGCGACGAATTTCCTCATCACGGCCGATGACCGGGTCGAGCTTGCCGGATGCGGCACGCGCAGTCAGGTCGATGCAGTACTTCTCCAGCGCCTGGCGGGTCTCCTCGGCGTTGGCATCATCGACCTTTTCGCCGCCACGCATGCGCTCGATCGCGGTTTCCAGATTGGCCGCGTTGGCGCCGGTGGCTTTCAGCGCCGCTCCGGTTTCACCCTTGTCTTCCAGTGCCGCCAGCACGAACAGTTCGCTGGCTATGAACTGGTCGCCGCGCTTCTGCGCCAGCTTGTCGGTAAGGTTGAGCAGGCGGTTGAGATCGTTGCCGACACCGAGATTGCCTTCCTGTCCGGAGACCTTGGGCAGACGGTCGAGAATCTGCCCGAGCCGGGTGCGCAAGGCGGCCACGTTGACGCCGGCTTGCGCCAGCATCGGTTGGGTGGAACCGCCCTGCTGGTCAAGCAAGGCGGTGAGGACATGCACGGGTTCGAGCATGTTGTGGTCGCGCCCCACGGCCAGGCTCTGGGCATCGGCCAGGGCCTGCTGGAATCGCGATGTGAGTTTGTCCATGCGCATGGCTGGAAGCCTTCATCATCAGGGGGCCGAATGGCCGATGCGCCGTGAAATGGAGTCCGCGCAGATCGGAATCAAGCGTCGGCGCGTGTTACCCCGTTTTTCCCGCAGGTCAGTTTGCCTTGCCGGGTGTCCGGGCACCGACGACCGCCGCTGGCGAGAGGGTGATGCGAAAACACGCACCGCCACCGGCCACGGGAACATACTCCAGAGTGGCCTGGCTGGATTCGCACATCTGCCGGGCCAGGTAGAGTCCAAGACCGGTGCCGTACTCGCTGGTCGTGTAGAACGGATCGAAGATCTGCGCGGCAACCTTGGCCGGAATGCCGGGACCTCGATCAACCACTTCCAGCAAGGGCGGCCCCTTGTCGGAAGCAAGCCGGGCCACCAGCACCACGCGCGCCGCCGCGCCGGGTTCGCGACCGTAGCGGATCGCGTTTTGCACCAGGTTCCAGACGACCTGCTGGAGGTGCTGCGGATCGACCATGGCCTCGATCTGGCGATTCTGCGTGATGGCCCGCAAGTGATCCTGGCCGAGGTCGTTGTTCTGCTTGTACTCCTCGACAAACGACAGTGCCCAGGCATTGAGGTCGATGCTTTCCGGACGCGAGCGCTCGCGTCGCGACAGTTGCAGGATGTTCTCGACCACCTCGTTGGCGCGCGTGCAATGGTTGTTGACGATCTCGACCAGGCGTCGGTCTTCCTCATGCATGCTTTCCGATTCCGCCAGCAATTGTGCCGAGTAGCGGATGGCTGCCAGCGGATTGCGGATTTCATGGGCAATGGATGCCGACAGGCGTCCCAGCGAAGACAGGGTCATTTCCTCGGCGCGACGCGACAGCAGCGAGGTATCGTCGAGGAAAATCAGGACATGCGCATCGTCGTTCGGCGACATGCGCGAAAAGCGCGGAATCACTTCCGGCACATCGGCCGCCAGCGCAACCGGGTTCTGGTCGAGGCGCCCGGAATGCCGCCAGTGATACAGGCGTCGGGACAGCTCCGGCGCCACCTGGCCCAAGTCGCGCTGGTTGGGGGACGGGTTTCCCATCAGATGCCAGGCCGACTCATTGATGCGCAAAATGTGGTTTGCGTCATTGACCAGCAACACGCCGGTCTTCATGCGCCGGATGATGAGGTCATTGACCTGCTCCAGGTTGAGCAGGTCAACGCCGCGCTGTTCTGCAAGCGCCTCGGTTTCACGCATCTGGCGCCCGAGATGCGCGCACAGTGCGGCCACCGCGATGTAGGCCAGGCCAAACAGGGTCGATTCAATGACGCTGCGCTCGCTGACATCGGTGAACAGCTGCGAAAACACGGACGGCAGGACGATGCCGATTGCCGCAAGGATCGCCAGCACCTGCGACTGGCGGAACGGCAGCAGCAGGGCGCTGACGCCGACATTGACCATGAGCATCATGGGAATCGAGCTGTGCCCGCCCGCGATGGAGAACAGCACCAGCGAAGCCGCAATCGAATCCAGGGTGAGGGCAAAGCCGATGCTGGCGTTCATGTTGCGCCGCATGCGGTCGGTCAGGAACAGCAACACCAGCGCAGCGGCCAGATAGCCGAGCGAAGCCACGTGGCCGACCGTGGGATGGCTGAGCTTGATCCAGTTCACGGCAGCCGGGCTGAATACGAGACCGGTGTAGACCACGGCCTCGAGCAGGCGATACAGGTTGAAGAAATACAGCTCGCGTCGGGTGATGTCCCCGGGTAGATCACTCGCGCGCCGTGCCTGCCTCTCCGCCAAGGTCTCGCCTCCGTTTTCCTCGAAGTATAAGGGCCTGACGGGCAATGCTACAGATTGCAGGCCTGCAGGTGCAGGAAACCCGATCCTGCAGGCGGCCCGTTTTTGCATTCGCAGCACGCTTTGCCCAGAATACGCGCCCGCTTTGTCGCTCGATTGTCTGTCGACGCGAACCTTCCGCATTAACGGGATGGCGCTTGGGCCGATCTGACCAGCCTGCAAGCACATCCGCCCACCGAGGTGCCTGCATGAATTTCCACGAATACCAAGCCAAGGAATTGTTTGCCGAGTACGGCATTGCGGTGCCGCCGGGCAAGGTTGCCTCATCGCCCGACCAGGCGGTTGACGCGGCCAAGGCACTGGGCGGAACACAGTGGATGGTCAAGGCACAGATCCATGCAGGCGGTCGCGGCAAGGCCGGCGGCGTCAAGTTCTGCAAGTCGCTGGACGAGGTGCGTGCGGCAGCCAAGGGCATGCTCGGCACCCAGATGGTCACTTACCAGTCCGGTGGGCGCGCCCTGCCGGTGAACCTGGTGTTGGTCACCGATGCCACCGACATCGCCAAGGAACTGTATCTGTCGATCCTCGTTGACCGCGACAGCAAGGCAGTTTCCTTCATCGCCTCGGCCCAGGGCGGCGTGGACATCGAACAGGTGGCCAAGGAATCCCCGCAAGACATCCACACCCTGAAGATCGATTTCGTCGAAGGCCTGCAGCCGTACCAGTGCCGCAAGCTGGGCTTCGACCTCGGCCTCAACGCCAAGCAAACCGGCCAATTGGTCAAGATCATGACCGGGCTGTATACGCTGTTCAACGAACGCGACCTGGCCCTGGTCGAGCTCAACCCGCTCGCCATCCTCGCCTCCGGTGACCTGGCAACACTGGACGGCAAGGTCAACTCCGACGACAACGCCGAATTCCGTCATCCCAAGCTGGCCGCGATGCGCGACCTCAGCCAGGAAGATGCCGCCGAAGCGGCTGCCGTGCAGCACAACCTCAACTACGTGACCATGGACGGCAACATCGGCTGCATGGTCAACGGCGCCGGCCTCGCCATGGCCACCATGGACGTGATCAAGCTGGCCGGTGGCGAGCCTGCCAACTTCCTTGATGTCGGCGGCGGTGCCACCAAGGAGCGCGTCACCGAGGCGTTCAAGCTGATCCTGTCCTCGGACAAGGTGCAGGCCATCCTGGTCAACATTTTCGGCGGCATCGTGCGCTGCGACCTGATTGCCGAAGGCATCATCGCGGCAGTCAAGGAAGTGGGCCTGACCATTCCGGTGATCGTGCGCCTGCAAGGGACAAACGTGGAAAAGGGCCGCGAATTGCTGGCCAATTCCGGCCTTGCCATCACCCCGGCCGACGATCTGAACGATGCGGCGCAGAAAGCCGTGGCATCGGTCAAGGCGGCCTGAACCCACATTTCCCTGTAGGAGCGCCTTCAGGCGCGATTCTTTTCGCGATTCGCGCCTGAAGCGATTCGCCCCTGAAGGGGCTCCTACACGAAGAGCAAGCATTTTGAGGATCGATCCATGAGCGTTTTGGTCAACAAGAACACCAAGGTCATCACCCAGGGCTTCACCGGCCAGCAGGGCACCTTCCATTCCGAGCAGGCGCTTGAATACGGCACCAAACTGGTCGGTGGCGTGACTCCGGGCAAGGGCGGCAGCTCGCACATCGGCCTGCCGGTGTTCAACACCGTGCACGATGCCGTGCGCGAAACCGGCGCCGACGCCTCGATGATCTTCGTGCCACCGCCGTATGCGGCCGATGCCATCCTCGAAGCGGCGGATGCCGGCATCAAGGTGATTGTCGCCATCACCGAAGGCATTCCCGTGCTCGACATGCTGCGCGTGAAGAACGTGCTGAAATCCCACCCGGAAACGGTGCTGATCGGCCCCAACTGCCCGGGCATCATCACCCCGGGCGAATGCAAGATCGGCATCATGCCCGGCCACATCCACAAGCCGGGCAAGGTCGGCATCGTGTCGCGTTCCGGCACCCTCACCTACGAAGCGGTATTCCAGACAACCAATGTGGGCCTCGGCCAGTCGACCTGCATTGGCATCGGTGGCGATCCGATCAACGGACTCAATTTCATCGACTGCCTGAAGCGCTTCCAGGACGATGCGCAGACCGAAGGCATCATCATGGTCGGCGAGATCGGCGGCAGCGCCGAGGAAGACGCGGCCGAGTTCATCGCCCAGTACGTGAAGAAGCCGGTGGTCGCCTTCATCGCCGGCGCGTCGGCTCCGGCGGGCAAGCGCATGGGTCATGCCGGCGCGATCATCTCCGGTGGCAAGGGCACCGCCGCTGCCAAGTTCGCCGCGCTGGAGAAAGCAGGCGTCACCACCGTGAAATCGCCTGCCGACCTCGGCAAGACGCTTGCGGCGAAAATGAAGTAAGTCGAAACAGAGTCGCTTCCTTCCCCGGATCGACTCCGGGGCAGGCGCTGCGGGCAGTTCCCCGCTGCACAGGAAAGCGAAAGCACGGAATTTTCCATTCCCGCTCCCGTCAGCGGAAGCGCAGGACAAGCCGTTCTCCATTCCCTCTCCCGCTGGCGTACCCAGAGGGCATAAAGGAGAGGGTTAGGGTGAGGGTGGTCCCCGCCCCCGGAGAGGGAGTCAAGCCACGGCCAACTCCTTTCATGGCTGAAACCATTTCGGGAGAGGGAGACAAGCCGCAGCCCACTCCTTTCATGGCCGAAACCGTTTCGCGTCCACGGTGCATTCATGACATGGCTGCGCGGCTAAACTACGCCCATGCCAAGCCTCCGCCTTGCCCTCGCCCAGTTTGATTTCCCGGTCGGCGCCGTTGCGCGAAATGAAGCACGCATCGTCGAACTGATTGCCGAAGCGCGCGATTTGCACAAAGCTGATCTGGTCCTGTTTCCCGAACTGGCCCTGTGCGGCTACCCACCCGAAGACCTGCTGCTGCGTCCCGGATTTCTTGCCGAATGCAACGCGGCGATCCAGCGCATCGCACGGCAGGTGCACGGCATCACGGCAGTGGTGGGTTGGCCGGAAGCGGCGGGTGCGGTGGTCTACAACGCCGCCAGCGTGCTGCGCGACGGTGCCATCGAAACCACGTACCGCAAGCGGGAACTGCCGAACTACGCGGTGTTCGACGAGCGTCGCTATTTCGAAGTCGATCCCGACGGCGAGACCTGCGTGTTTGAAGTCGACGGCACGCGAATCGGCCTGGTGATCTGCGAAGACTTCTGGTTCGCCGAGCCCGCCGCCGCTTGCGCAAAAGCCGGTGCCGAACTTCTGCTGGTGGCCAACGCCTCGCCGTTCGAGCGCGACAAGCATGCGCAGCGCGATGCCCTGCTCGCCACGCGCGTCGCGGAAACCGGCATGGCGGTGGCCTACCTGAATCTGGTCGGAGGCCAGGACGCCCTGGTCTTCGACGGCGCATCGGTACTCGCCGACGGCAATGGCCACGTGCATCCGGCGGCCCGCGCATTCGAGGACCATTGGCTGGTGGCCGACTTCGACAGCACCACGCGCAGCTTCACCGCCGTGCACTGGCCGGTCGAGGAAGACGATGGTCGCGATGCGCTGGCTTGGCGCGCGATCGTGCGCGGAACCCGCGACTACTGCGCAAAAAATCGCTTCAGTCAGGCATGGATCGGGCTTTCCGGTGGCATCGATTCGGCAGTGGTTTTGGCCCTGGCCGTGGATGCGCTCGGCGCGGAAAACGTCACCGGCGTGCGCCTGCCCTCACGCTATACCTCGGATCTCAGCAACGACCTTGCCGAGCAGCAGGCGCTGGCCTCGGGTGTGCGCCTGCTGACCATTCCCATCGAAGCACCGTTTCGCGGCTTCAGCGAAGCGCTGGCATCGGCATTCGAAGGCCGCGCCGCCGATACCACCGAGGAGAACCTGCAATCGCGCTGTCGCGGGGCGATCCTGATGGCGCTGGCCAACAAGTTTGGCGGACTGCTGCTGACCACCGGCAACAAGAGTGAATATGCGGTGGGCTACGCCACCATCTACGGCGACATGTGCGGTGGCTACGCGCCGATCAAGGATCTGTACAAGACCGAAGTGTTCTCACTGGCAAGATGGCGTAACGAACAGGGAATCGGGAATGGGGAATCGGGAATCGGAAAACCCGCAAGCCAGACAATTCCCGCAGAAGTCATTTCGCGCCCCCCTTCGGCGGAACTGCGCGAAAACCAGACCGACCAGGACTCCCTGCCGCCCTACGCAGTGCTGGATGCGATCCTGTTGCGCTACATCGACCATGAGCAGTCGCGCGCGGAAATCGTGGCTGCGGGTTTCGACACCGCAACCGTGGATCGCGTTCTGCACCTGATACGCATCAGCGAATGGAAGCGTCACCAGGCAGCGCCCGGACCCAAGGTTTCGCGGCGTGCCTTTGGCCGCGAACGGCGCTACCCGATCAGCTCGGGCTGGACCTGAACCGCTTTCAGTTGTTTTTCGGATCGGGCACGGTGAACGAATTGGTGCCACGGTTCGACAGCGGCAGCAATTTCCACCAGTTGGAACGCCAATCCGGCCACTCCGATGCCAGTGCGGGGTGCTGCGGATAGTTGAGCTTCAGCACGCGCTCGGAATCGTCCGCGAGCTTCTCCTGCCCCAAGGCGCGATAGGACTTCACCAGCACCGCCAGCGCATCGCCGGTCTGGCGCGTCTGGTCGTAGGTTTCAAGGATGTGCTTGGCGCGGTTGGAAGCCGCGACATAGGCCCCCTGGCGCAGGTAGAACAAAGCCACGTTCAGATCTGCCTGGGCCATGCCTTCGCGCAGGTAAATCATGCGCTGCCTGGCATCGGGGGCGTAGCGGCTGTCGGGGTGGCGCTTGATGAGTGCCGCGAAATCATCGAAGGACTGGCGCACGAACGCCTGGTCGCGCTGGGTCATGTCGAGTCCCACATAGCGTTCAAGCAAGCCTTCCTCGCGTCCGAAATTGATCAACCCGCGCAGGTAGTAGGCGTAATCGACATGCTTGTGCGCCGGATAGGTCTTGATGAAGCGGTTCACCGTGGAATAGGCGTCTTCCGGCTTGTTCATCTTGTACTGGGCGTAGGCCTGGTCGAGTTGCGCCTGCTCGGTATACGGACCGAACGGGAATCGACCTACCAAGCGCTCGAATGTCTTGGCCGCATCATCGTAACGGCCTGTCTCGTTGAAGTTCTTGCCGCGCTCGTAAAGCTGCTCGACCGACAGTGTCTCCAGCGGATCGGCCTTCTTCTTGCCGAAGAACGAACAACCGCTGGCAAGGCCAAGCACCAGCAGCACAAGAAGGACGCGGGAAACAGCCCGCAGTTGACGGGAAACTCGCATGCGGAAGGGGGCTCTGCGATGATGAAGGACGGCGATCATAACCCGAACCGGCCAATTTTCAGCACGATCCGCAGTAATGAACCAACCCGAACAACTGCTTAACACCCGCATTCCGCTTGAGTTTGCCGGCAGGCGCTTCGATGCGTCCCTGGCCGAGCTTTTCCCGGATTACTCACGCTCGCGCCTGGCGGCGTGGATCAAGGACGGTGCCGCGCGGCTCGACGGCGAAACGGTGGCCCCACGCCACACCGTGCGTGGCGGCGAGCAGGTTGAAATCCTCGTACGCATGCAGCGCGAAGTGAACGCCGATCCGCAGGCTATTCCGCTCGACATCCGCCATGAAGACGACGACATCATCGTTGTCAACAAGCCGCCGGGCCTGATTGCGCATCCGGGCGCCGGAAATCCGGATGGCACCTTGCAGAATGCGCTGCTGCACCATGACCCGCGCTTGGCCGAGATCCCGCGCGCCGGACTGGTGCATCGGCTGGACAAGGAAACCTCGGGCCTGATGGTGGTGGCCAGAACCCTGCGCGCGCACACCAGCCTGGTCGAGCAGATTGCCCGGCGCAGCATGCACCGCCAGTACGAGGCGCTGGTCTACGGAAGCATGGTCTCCGGTGGCAAGGTGGATCAGCCGATTGGCCGCCATCCGGTGGATCGACTCCGGCAAGCCGTTCGCGAAGATGGTCGCGAAGCCGTGACCCACTATCGCGTACGCGAGAAGTTCCGCGCCATGACCCTGCTTGAATGTCGCCTGGAAACCGGGCGCACCCATCAGATCCGCGTGCACATGGCGCATGTGCGACACCCGATCGTCGGTGACCTGAGCTACGGCAACCTGCGCCTGCCCAAGGGCGCCACGTCCGAACTGATCGAGGCGTTGCGCGGCTTTCGTCGCCAGGCCTTGCACGCCGAGCGCCTGCAGTTCCTGCACCCGGCAAGCGGAGATGAAGTCACCTTCGAAGCCGAGCGCCCCGCCGACATGAGTGCATTGATCGAGGTGGTGCGCACGGACACCCGCTCGGTCAGCACAACGCGATGAACGCGGCGTGGCTTGCCCCGCAATGGCAGGCTCCCGCCAACGTGCATGCCTGCATCACCACCCGGCAGACGCCCGGTGTTTCGCAGCCTCCGTTTGAGCAATGCAATCTCGGCAGCCGTTGTGGTGATGCGCCGGAGGCCGTTGCCCACAATCGTGCCTCGCTGGTCGAAACGCTGAAGCTGCCGTCCGCACCGGTCTGGCTGCAACAGGTGCACGGCACAGAGGTGTACGGGCCGGAACCTGCAACCCGTTCGAACGACAGGGAGCCGCAGGCGGATGCTGCCGTGACCCGCCTTCCGCGCGTCGTGTTGGCCATCCTCACCGCGGATTGCCTGCCGGTGCTGTTCTGCTCGCGCGATGGCAGCGAAGTGGCCGCCGCGCACGCAGGCTGGCGTGGACTCAACGCCGGTGTGCTGGAGTCGACCCTGGCACACATGCAAGCCGCGCCTGTCGATGTGCTGGCGTGGATCGGTCCCGCCATCGGCGCAGGTTCCTACGAAGTGGGCAAGGATGTTCGCGATGCGTTCGTGGATTCCGATCCGCACACTGCTTGCGCATTTTCGCCGTCACGCCCCGGCCACTGGCACTGCGACTTGACTGCCATTGCACGCCAGCGACTGCTTGCCGTGGGCGTGGCCTCGATCAGCTCAGCCGCTGTGGACACCCGCAGCGATCCGCGCTTCTATTCCTATCGTCGCGCCGCCGTGACCGGTCGATTTGCCAGCCTGATCTGGCGCGAATGAGAATCCCGCAGTCGGGCTGAAGCCCGATCCACCGGTCCGCGCTGGTGAACGTCGGGAATGAGACACGGCGCATGCCGTGGGTGAGCTGATCGGCGTTACCCTCTGCCCTCTCGGGCGTTGAGGGGGTGATCCGATGAAACTGCTGACCGGCGTGTTTGCGGGTGTCGCGTTGTGCCAACTGGCGGCAGCGGCCGAAGTCACCGTGCAGAACGATTCCCTGACCAACTTCGGCACCGCGGTGATCGTCGCCGGATTCATACCCGGGGAAAAAGGGGCGAGTTGGCTGACCTCACCTTGCGAGGGCAACATCGTCGCCGTGCAGATCCTCTGGCTGTCATCACCGGGAGGCGCTCCGGATGTGCTGGGCGATTCCATCGACATCTACCGTGCAGGCACGTACCCGAATCCCGGCGCGCTGGCCCAGGAAATCGTGGCGCCGCTGCTGACCGAGGGCGTCATCAACGAATACCGCTATCTCGACGATGACAGCACCGTGCCATTGATCGTGCCGGTGGCGGCCAATGAAACCTTCGTGGTGGCCTACCAGTTTTCCGAAACAGCAGTCGCAGGCGGCCCCAGCCTGGTGCGGGACACCAACGGCATTACTGCGGGCCGCAATGCGATCTATGCCAACCTCGGCGGAAGCAACTTCGCCTGGTTTTCGTCGGAAGGCCTTGGCGTGACTGGAGATTGGGTTATCCGCGCCGTCATTGACTGTCCCACCGGAGGCACCCAAGCCGACGTGGATTCCGCCATCAGCACCACGCCCGATCTGTATGTGCCGGGAGCTGCCATCAGCCATGAAATCACGGTCGGCAATTCCGGCCCCGGCAATGCCTCCAGCGTGATCGTGGTGGATACGTTTCCGGCCAGCTACACCGGTGTCACCTGGAGCTGCGCGGCCAGCGGCGGCGCCACCTGCACGTCCGGCGGCAGTGGCAACCTGGCCCAAGTGGTGAGCCTGCCCAATGGCGGAGCGGTCACCTATACCGTCAATGCCACGGTCGGCGCAGGCACCAGCGGGGTGATCAGCAACACCGTGACCGCCGTGGTCAATGCCCCCGCCAGCGACCCGGACACCTCCAACAATTCCGCAACGGCCGACACCGCGCCGCTGTCCGATCGCATTTTCGCCGACGATTTCGACCTCTAGGGAAACTCTGAACAAGTACGGAACTCATTCGTCGCGAGCAAGCTCGCTCCCACAAAATCAAGCAATGGTGGGGGCGAGCTTGCTCGCGACAATACGTGTTCAGACCTTCCCCAAGAGCCTGCGCGACAGAATGAATTCGAAGCGAAACAACGCTGACGCGATTCAGTGGATCAATCGATGGCAGCGACGTTGCAGCCGGATGGCTTCTGCCGCGCAGGCTCGTGGCCCCAAACACGCTGGGGGTACACCGCCTTTTGCCTTCCTGCGCGCCGCGGATTAACCTTGTGCGTCACCCCTGAGTTGGTTTCGGCAAGGCATGAGCAAACAGTTCGCACTGGTCATCGATGACGAGCGGGATATCCGCGAGCTGTTGACCCTGACCCTTGGTCGCATGGGCCTGGTGGTGGAAACCGCGGCGACCGTCAGTGAAGCGAAACAACGCCTTGCGGAAACCCGCTACGCCTTGTGCTTCACCGACATGCGCCTTCCCGATGGCACCGGGCATGAAATCATCGAGCTGATTGCCGCCCAGTACCCGGAAACACCGGTCGCCATGATCACCGCCTACGGCAACGTGGATGCAGCGGTGGTGGCGCTCAAGGCCGGCGCCTTCGATTTCGTCTCCAAACCGGTCGATATCGCCGTGCTGCGACGCCTCGTGCAGACCGCACTGCGATTGTCCGAGGAAAAAAAGGCCAGCCAGGATTCCTCCGGCGCCAAGCTGGTCGGCGATTCCCAGCCCATGCAGGAACTGCGCGCCACCATCGCCAAGGTAGCCCGCAGCCAGGCCCCGGTTTACGTTGCCGGTGAATCCGGCGTCGGCAAGGAACTGGTCTCGCGCCTGATCCACGAGCTCGGCCCGCGTTCTGCCGCGCCGTTTGTGCCGGTCAATTGCGGGGCGATTCCGTCCGAATTGATGGAGAGCGAATTTTTCGGTCATCGCAAGGGCAGCTTCACCGGCGCCCATGCAGACAAGGAAGGCCTGTTCCAGGCCGCCGATGGCGGCACCCTGTTTCTCGATGAAGTGGCCGAACTGCCACTGCACATGCAGGTGAAACTGCTGCGCGTGATCCAGGAAAAAGCGGTCAGGCCCATTGGCGCACGCGCCGAAGTTGCGGTGGATGTGCGCATCCTCTCGGCCACCCACAAGAATCTTGCGCGCCTCGTGGATCTGGGTTCGTTCCGCCAGGATCTGTTCTATCGCATCAATGTCATTGAACTGCGCGTTCCGCCGCTGCGCGAGCGCCGCGATGACATTCCGAATCTCGCCGGCCGCATCCTGGAACGCCTGGGTCGCGATGCGGACCGCGCCCCGGCAAAGCTCACCGCCGACGCGCAAAAGGCGCTGTCCGAATACGATTTCCCCGGCAATGTGCGCGAGCTGGAGAACATCCTCGAACGCGCGGTGGCCCTGTGCGAGAACGGCATGATCAGCGCCAGCGACATGCGCCTGATGGCACGTGCGCCTGCCCAGCAGACTTCGGTGGTGGATGCGGCATTCACCTCCCGGCCCGTGGCTGCGCCACACCACATACCGGCACGTGCGGATGAGCACGCGCATGCCGTGGTACTGCCCGATTCGGCCTACATGGGCGACCTGGCGGCCACCGTTGCAGAAACCGAGCGGGCGGTGATCACCAAGGCACTGGAAGCCACGCGCTGGAACCGCACCGCCGCGGCCAAACAACTTGGCCTGACCCTGCGCCAGTTGCGCTATCGGCTGGAAAAGCTCGGCATCGAATAGGTCCCGCGCGGCTCCACCGGCTGCAACCATTCCGGTCGGCCCGCCGCGTCAATTCCCACCCCCACCCGAGCGACCTGGCGGGCAACGCCAGCCCGACCTTGTGGCCAATGGACTGCTCACGCAGAATGGCGCCAGGCTCTGGGGGAGGCAGCCGAGGCAACCAGCGGACGAGGCGTACGACGCCTTTCGCGGGTGCTCGCGTACGACATGCATTTCAGGGACACCCGGTTCTGGATCTACGACCTTGGCCTGCTGGCAGGCGTCGCGATCTGCGTTTCCACGTTTTCCGTTGCCCCGCCAGCGTGGCCTCCGCTGTGGGCATGGGCGCTGTTTCCGATCCTGCAGCTGCTGGTCTGGCAGCGCGGCTTTCCCCTGCCTGGCATCGGCATGCTGTCGATGGAGCGCGTTCCGCAGGTAGCCGCGCTGTGCCTGTTTGCACCGCTGGAAGCCGCGTTCCTCAACGCGCTGCCGGGCTTGTTCTTCCCCTTCTTCAATCGCCGCTACCGGCAGAATTCATGGGCCGTAGGCCTACGCCGCGCCGTGCACAACGCCTGCATGCTGTGGTTCATGAGTTTCGCCGCCGGGCTGGCCTATGCCGCTGTCGGGGGCCCGCTGCCCCTGCACGACTTGACCATTGCCTCCGTGGTCGCGTTGTTGGTCATGGCTGCCGTGCTTCAGGTGATCAACAACCTGATGATGCTGATCTACTTTGCGCTGGATCGGCGCAACCTGGCCTCGGTGCTGACTCCCCGCTACTTGCTGCTGGAAGTCGTGTTCGTACCGTTTGGCGTGCTGCTGGCCCTGATTCTTGCCAATGGCAGCGCGGCGGAAAAAGTGTTGTTCGTGACCCTGGTGGTGCTCTTCGTGTTCGCCTTGCACCGCCTCAATGAACAGCGCAGTCACAGCCAGCAACGCCTGGCGACGCTCGATGCGGCAATGGCCCAACAGCCGGATGAGCAACACCAAAGCCGCCTCGATGCCGTGCTCGAGGGCCTGTACCAGCACATGCGTGCGCTGTTCTCGCGTCGCCAGTTGTTCATTGCCCTGCGCGAACCCGGCACGCCGGATTTCGATGTGTGCGTCGAGGAAATCGACGGCCAGCGCCTGCCGCCTTCACGGCGTCCCGGCGATCGCGGCCTGGCCGGAATGGTTTATGCCAGCGGCGAGCCGGTGCTGATCGATGACTGGAACACGACCCCCGATGCATTGCGCCATCACGCGGTCTTGAGACCCAACGAACAACCCGGCTGCATCCTGATGGTGCCAATCAAGCGCGGAAAGCGTGTGCTGGGCGTGGCCAGCCTGCAGCACCCCATGCCCCATTTCTATTCCGAAGCCGACAAGCATTCGCTGCTGGCCCTGGCCGAGGATGCCGCTCCGCTGCTGGCGGATGCCCGCACCTTTGATGAATTGAGCGCGTATCGCTATCGCCTGGAACAACGCGTGGCCGAACGCACCGCCGAACTCGAAGTCAGCCTGCGCCAAAACGCGGACTTGCTGGAAGAACTCAAGCGCAAGAGCGTGCTCCTGGAAAAACTGAGCCGCGAGGACGATCTCACCGCGTTGGCCAATCGCCGCTGTTTCGACGAGTCGCTCGACGACGCCATCCATCGCGCGCAGCGCTATGGCGAAGCCTTGAGCCTGCTCCTGCTCGACCTCGACCATTTCAAGCGCGTCAACGACAACGCCGGTCACGCAGCCGGTGATGCGGTGCTGCGAATCGTGGCCGCGTTGTTCCTGCATCACGCACGCGAATCGGACCTGGTGGCACGTCTGGGTGGTGAAGAATTCGCCATTCTCTTGCCGCACCAAGACATCAGCGGCGCCGCGCGCGCCGCCGAACACTTGCGCGCCGCTGTCGCCGCGCACGATTTCTCAGCCATCCGGCCCGGCATGCATGTGACCTTGAGCATCGGCGTGGCCAGCTGGGCACCGGGAATGGACAGGGACCAACTGCTGCGCCGCGCCGATGTCGCCTTGTACCGGGCCAAGGATGCCGGCCGAAACCGCGTGATGCTCGATGGCGGCTCGCCGCCCGCTGTTCCAGCCTGAGCACATCTCCCCGGCGACGGGCGACAGGATATAATCCGCACCGTTTCACGCGGTGGGAGAAGTGGTGCGCGCCGCAAGGCCTGCGCCGCTGCCGAAGGCGCAACGCCCGTAATCGCTCAGGCCCACGTACTTCCGCGTGTACAAAACTCTGGAGAGACCGGCTGCCCCTTGCGGCATGAACCGGCGCCGAAGGGGCAAGAAGCAGGAACCTGCTTCCAAACTCTCAGGCAGAAGGACAGAGGGGCACAGCCGTCATCCCGGCGCAAGCCGGGATCCAATTGTTGCCTTTGATCGATCATCAAAGCTGGATTCCGGCTTGCGCCGGAATGACGAAACTCCAACTTCCGGTGCCCGATCATGTCCAATACTCCGCTGCGCGACCTTGAACACCACGATGCCTTCATCGAACGCCACATCGGCCCCAATGATGCCGAGATTGCGGCGATGCTGAAGGTCATCGGTCACGATTCGCTGGAATCCATGACCGATGCGATCGTACCGGCCACAATCCGCTCAACGTCCCCGTTGGCGCTGCCGGAGTCCGTCACCGAAGTGGACGCGCTGGCCCGGATCCGCGCCATTGCCGGCAAGAACAAGGTGCTGCGCAGTTTCATCGGCCAGGGTTATTCCGGCACGCACACGCCGAATGTCATCCTGCGCAACATCCTGGAAAACCCGTCCTGGTACACCGCCTACACGCCCTACCAGGCAGAAATTTCCCAGGGCCGCATGGAAGCGCTGATCAACTTCCAGACCATGGTCGCCGACCTCACCGGCATGGAAATCGCCAATGCCTCGCTGCTGGATGAGGCCACCGCTGCCGCCGAGGCGATGACCCTGGCCAAGCGTTCGGCGAAGTCGAAGTCAAACACCTTGCTGGTTTCCGGCGATACCCATCCGCAAACCCTGGAAGTGCTGCACACGCGCGCCGCGCCACTTGGCCTGAGCATTGAACTGGCCAACTCCGGCGAGGAGTACGCCGCTGCCCTGGAGAAAGGCGATTTCTTCGCCGTGCTGGTGCAGTACCCGGCATCCAGCGGCTGGCTGTACGACTGGGGCAAGGAAGCCGACGCCATCCATGCGCGCAATGCCCTGCTGATTTTTGCCACCGACCTCTTGGCCCTGACCCTGCTCAAGCCGCCGGGCGAGATGGGTGCCGACATCGTCATCGGCAATTCGCAACGCTTTGGCGTGCCGTTTGGCTTCGGCGGTCCGCATGCCGCCTTCATGGCCTGCCGCGATGCCTACAAGCGTTCCATGCCCGGTCGCCTGATCGGTGTATCCGTCGATGCCGAAGGCAAACCGGCCTATCGCCTGACCCTGCAAACCCGCGAGCAGCACATCCGCCGCGAGAAGGCGACCTCCAACATCTGCACCGCCCAGGTATTGCTGGCGGTGATGGCCTCGATGTATGCGGTCTACCACGGCCCGCAAGGACTCACGCGCATCGCCCATCGGGTTGCGCGTCTCGCCGCCATTCTCAAGGCCGGCCTTAAGCAACTGGGCTTCAGCCACGATCACCACGACAGCGCCTTCGACACCATCAGCCTGAAGACCGACGCGCGCACCGATGCGCTGATCGCCCGCGCACGCTCGCTCGGAGTCAACCTGCGCAAGGCCTGGGACAACTACATCATCATTGCACTGGATGAAACCACCACGCGCGCCGACATCGAACTGTTGTGGCGGATCTTTGCCGGCGATGAAGCGAAGCTGCCTTCAATCGACGCACTCGATGGCAGCGCACCGTCGCTGATTCCCGACGAACTGCGTCGCCGCAGCGCGTTTCTCACCCATCCGGTGTTCAACACCCACCACAGCGAACACGAAATGCTGCGCTACATGCGCGCGCTGTCGGACAAGGACCTGGCCATGGATCGCACCATGATCCCGCTCGGTTCCTGCACCATGAAACTCAATGCCACTGCCGAGATGATTCCGGTCACCTGGCCCGAGTTCGGCAACATCCATCCCTTTGTTCCCGCCGAGCAGGTGGCGGGCTATGAGGAACTCATTTCCGGACTTGAAGCCATGCTGGTGGAATGCACGGGTTACGACGCGGTCAGCCTGCAACCGAACTCGGGTGCGCAGGGCGAGTATGCCGGCCTGCTCGCCATCCGCGCGTACCACGCTTCACGAGGCGAAGGCCATCGCAACGTCTGCCTGATCCCCGACTCGGCGCACGGCACCAACCCGGCCTCGGCGCAGATGTGCGGCATGCAGGTGGTGGTGACCAAGACCGATGCCAACGGCAACGTCGATGTCGAGGACATTCGCCGCAACGCGGAAAAGCACAGCGAGCGCCTGGCCGCGATCCTGATGACCTACCCTTCCACGCACGGCGTGTTCGAGGAAGACGTGGTCGAGATCTGCGACATCATCCACACGCACGGCGGCCAGGTGTACACCGACGGCGCCAACATGAACGCCCTGGTCGGCCTGGCCAAGCCCGGGCTTTGGGGTAGCGACGTATCGCACCTCAACCTGCACAAGACCTTCTGCATTCCGCACGGTGGCGGCGGCCCCGGCGTCGGTCCCTGCGCGGTGAAATCGCACCTCGCCCGGTTCCTTCCCGGAGCACTGGACAAGGATGGATTCCGCACACCCGGCACAGGCAATGGCGCCATGGTCAGTGCCGCCAGCTTCGGCAGCGCATCCATCCTGCCGATCAGCTGGATGTACATCGCCATGATGGGCCGCGATGGCCTGCGCAAGGCGACCCAGGTGGCCATGCTCAACGCCAACTACCTGGCCAAGCGCCTTGAGCCGCACTATCCCACGCTGTACACCGGCCGCAACGGGTTGGTCGCGCACGAGTGCATCCTCGACCTGCGTCCGCTGGAAAAGCAGACCGGCATCAGCGCCGAAGACGTGGCCAAGCGCCTCATCGACTTCGGCTTCCACGCGCCGACCTTGAGTTTCCCGGTGGCGGGCACGCTGATGGTGGAGCCGACCGAGTCCGAGTCGCTGCACGAACTGGATCGCTTCATCGATGCCATGATCCAGATCCGCGACGAAATCCGCGCCATCGAAGACGGTCGCCTTGATCGCGAGGACAACCCGCTCAAGCACGCCCCGCACACGGCAACGCAAGTGTCCGCATCGCAGTGGACCCACGCCTATCCGCGCGAACTGGCCGCATTCCCGTTGGTCACGCTCAAGCAGCAAAAGTACTGGCCACCGGTGGCCCGCGTCGACAACGTCTACGGCGACAAGAACGTGATGTGTGCCTGCATTCCGATCGATGCCTACAAGGAAGACGCCGAGGCATAAGCGCAACATCAGAGCCTTGAAGAAACCCCGCATTTGCGGGGTTTTTTCTTGGTCCTTTGCCAATGCCGATTGCGTGGTCACCGGGGCGCTTGATTTATTTCCATGCTTCTGGAATTATCGAATCATGAAGATGGATTCCGCCCTTGCCGCCTTGACTGCACTCAGTCATGAGTCCCGCCTTGCCGCGTTTCGCAAACTGGTTCAGGTTGGACCTGCGGGCCTTTCGGTGGGTGAACTGCGCGAACACCTGGATCTGCCGGCGGCCACGCTTACCGCCCATCTCAATGTCTTGCGTGCATCCGCATTGGTGCTTGATGAACGCGAAGGGCGTGTCATCCGCGTGCGCGCCAACTACCTGCAAATGAATGCATTGCTGACTTACCTCACCGAGAACTGTTGCTCAAATGACACTCGTTGCAAACCCCCGGGCGTCTGCAAGCCCGGAAAATCAGGAGTACGCAAATGAATCGCTTTCATGTTCACCTCAATGTTTCCGACCTCGGCGCCAGCATCCGCTTCTATTCCCGCCTGTTTGCGGCCGAACCCGCTGTAGTCAAGCCCGACTACGCGAAATGGATGCTGGAAGATCCACGCGTCAACTTCGCCATTTCCAGCACCGGCCGCGCAGTGGGCATCGATCACCTGGGCTTCCAGGTCGATAGCAATGAAGCACTCGATGTGATCGGCAAGCGCCTGGATGCGGCGGGCGAAACGGTGGTGCCGGAGAAGGCGACAATCTGCTGCTACGCCAAGTCGGACAAGCTCTGGAGCGAAGACCCGCAGGGCACGCGCTGGGAGACCTTCCACACCACGGGTGAGGCGACCAGCTACTACGCCGGCGGCGCGGCCTGCGCAACCGATGGCGCAAGCTGCAGCACCGACGCATCGTCCATTCAACCGCGCCAGGACTCGGTGACATCCTGCTGCGCACCGCAATCGGGCTGCTGCTGACCCATGAATCTGCGACCCGGGATTGACACGGATTCAGGCGCTATCCAAGGCCTGCTGCAGGATTGCCATCTGCCCGTCAGCGACCTTGAAGGTGCCACGGTAGATTTCATCGTGGCCATGCAGGGCGAGACTCTGGTCGGCGTCGTTGGGCTTGAACGCTTTGAACTCACCGGCCTTCTGCGATCCTTGGCCGTTCGCAAAAACCTGCGCGGCTGTGGTCTTGGCGAAAAGCTGGTTTCCGCCATGGAAGCCCATGCGGTCGACTCGGGCATTTCGCAACTGGTTTTGCTGACCGAGACCGCAGCCCCGTTTTTCAATCGACGCCATTACACCGCGATCGAGCGCGCGCATGCTCCTTTCGCAGTCCAGCAAAGTGCCGAATTCCGCTCGCTGTGTCCCGCATCGGCAACCTGCATGATCAAACCGCTTGTCCAGCATCCGACCCAGCCATGAAGCGCGTCCTCTTTGTCTGCATTGAAAACTCCAACCGCAGCCAGATGGCCGAGGCCTTTGCCCGCATCCACGGCGGCAACAAGGTTGAAGCTGCGAGCGCGGGCTCAAAGCCATCCGGCCAGATCAATCCCAAGGCCATGCGTTTCATGGCCGAATTGGGTTACGACCTTTCCGGCCATGAGTCCAAATCCTTGGACCAGATCGGCGGCGAATTCGACGCGGTAATCACCATGGGATGTGGTGACAGCTGCCCGTGGTTGCCCGCCAGGCGCCGTGAGGACTGGGCATTGCCCGACCCCAAGCACATGGACGACGCGGGCTATCGAGCCATACGCGATGAGATCTCGGCTCGCGTCAAGATCCTGCTGGCAACACTCTGATGGGCCTGTGGCGCAAACTGATGGCCGAGTTTGTCGGCACTGCGTTGCTGCTGGCCTGCATCGTGGGCTCAGGCATCATGGGAGCCACCCTTGCCCAGGGCAATGACGCCATCGCCCTGCTGGCCAACGCCGCCGCAACGGCTGGCATGCTCTATGTGCTGATCGTGGTATTCGGCCCGATCTCGGGCGCCCATTTCAATCCGGCCGTCACCCTCGTCATGCGCTTGCGCGGCGAGCTGCGCAACCATGAAACGCTGGCCTACCTTGGTATGCAGATGCTCGCCGCCCTTGTCGGAGTCCTGCTGGCGCATGCCATGTTCGGAGTGGATCTGTTGCAGCCCGGAACCCGCGTGCGCAGCGGTTCTGCACAGTGGCTCAGCGAAGGCGTAGCCACCTTCGGCCTGCTGCTGACCATCCTGCTCGGAGCGCAATTCCGACCCAACGCCATTGCCGCCCTGGTGGCCAGCTACATCTTCGCTGCCTACTGGTTCACGGCGAGCACCGCATTTGCCAACCCGGCCGTCACCCTGGCGCGTGCCCTGACTCAAAGCTTCGCGGGAATACGACCCGAAGATGTCTCGGCCTTCCTCGTTGCCCAAATGATTGGAGCCATCCTCGCATGGGTCACGGCGTTCGCATTCGTTGGCTCAAGACAAGTACCCAAGCAGGAAATCTGAGCTCGGAATCTGGCCTGGCTTCGCGTGACTTCGCGCTTGCGCTTGATTCGCACACGCTGAGCGCAGGGCCCTCCGTCAGAGTTTGATGCGCGCACCGAAAAGGCGCGGTTTCTTGTCGATCACATCGGTCCACACCACAAACAGTTCGCCGTTGCTGGCCAGCAGCCTGGCAAATCCGGTGGCGCGGCCGTGACCGTGCAGGCGCGCCACTTCCATGCGCGCCAGCGGCTGCGAGCGGTCGGCGCCGTAGGCTGCCAGATGCAGGCTCTGGCCATTGGCATCTTCGCGGGTCCACAGCACCCATGTCCTCTCGCTGTCGAGGGCAACATCCACCCTGCCTTGCACCGCTTCGCCCTGGTCCACCCACACGGGCGCAGAGAAGGTTGTACCGGCGTCCATTGATCGGGCCAGGCCAACACGTGGTGAGTTGTCTGCCGCAGTGAACCAGGCGACGGCCGCGTTCATGCCGCGCGCCGCAAGCGCAGGGCCATTCACCGGACAGCCTTCGATCTTCCAGTTGTCCGCGTGCACCGGCCGTGGTGCGCTCCAGCCGTCGGTGCCCAGGCGCACCACGGAAATGTCGCGGATTTCGTCTTCGCTGCGGTCGCGGTAGGCGAGCAGGGCGCCCACATCCGTCAAGGCCGCTGTCGATTGGCAGCAATCGCAGGTGCTGGCATCGATGCGGTGTTCATCACGACGTTGCATCTGCGCGTCGAAGCGTGCAGCGCGCAAGCTCATCGCCCCGCCGTGATTTTCGTGGCCCTTGTGGTCTTCGTGGCCGCCTGCGCCGGTTTCGCGGCCATCCAGCCAGGCCACGCCGATGCCTCCTTCGCTTGTCGGCCACAGCGAAACAAAACCGTGCTCGGTCGGGGTGCCGTCATCGTTGACGCGAATCGGTTGTGACCAATGCGCGCCGTCATCGGCCGAACGCGCCATGACCACGTCGTAGGCATAGGTTGCGGCTGCGGATTTTTCCAGCCAGTGCGCCCACAGTGCACCATCGCTGGCGATGGCAATGTGCGGCGTGTCCGCCCAGTTGACGAACCAGTTGTCGCCCCGCGCAATCGCCTGCGGCGCCGACCAGATGCCGTCTTGCCAACGCGAGAACTTCATGGCATCGCCGGAGCCGTCGGCTTCCACCCACGACAGCAGCACCGATCCATCCGGGCTGGCCACCAAGTCTGGCTGCGCCGCACCCAGCGGACTCGGCAACGACCATTCGGCGCGCTGGAGCTGCATGGATGGCACAGCGGAGACGTGCGCATCCGCACCCGGGCCGCCGTTGCGTCCGCAGGCGACAAGGCACAATGCACACACGGAGATGGCGAGTATTCTCATGTCACGACAGGTTCCACAATCGACCCGATGAATCATGGCATGAAGTCGTCACGCGCAGATCTCTCCAATTCCGGCCTGCGGCCATCCCCAGACCGGCTGGCCTTGCCGCGCCGTTTCTTTGCGCGTGATCCGCGCGTGGTTGCGCCGCAGTTGCTGAACAAGATCCTGCGCGTTGCCGACGGTCGCAGCGGCCGCATCGTCGAGGTGGAGGCCTATTGCGGAGAAGCTGACCCGGCCGCGCATTCCTACAACGGAAAAACAGCGCGCAATGCCACCATGTTTGGCGAAGGCGGGCACCTGTACGTGTATTTCAGCTACGGCATGCACTGGTGCGCCAATGCCGTGTGCGGAAAACAGGGCGAAGGCGTGGGCGTGCTGATCCGCGCCTTGCAACCGCTGGACGGCATTGACGCCATGCGCCAGGCGCGACCCAAGGCGCGTGATGACCGCAATCTCTGCAACGGCCCCGGCAAGTTGACCCAGGCGCTGGGGCTGGACAAGCGCCATGATGGAGCCGACCTGGTGAGCGGCGCGGATGGCGTGGGTATCTTTTCCGACGGACTGAACCCCCCGAGGCATCCCCTGGCAACACCGCGAATTGGAATCTCCAAGGCCCGGGATGAACTTTGGCGTTGGCTGTTGCCGCCGCTCAGCGAATGAAAAATCCGATGGGAGCGAGGTTCTCGATCACGTCCGCTTCAAGTGCATCCACGCGCGCCCCAGTCGGGCCGTGCCGCAACCAGTCAGCGAGCTGGCTCAGGGACGCTTCGTCGCCACAGGCAAGCACCTCAACGCGGCCGTCACGAAGATTCTGCGCAGATCCCTGGAGTCCAAGCCGCAGCGCCTGGCTACGGGTTGCCGCGCGAAACCCCACGCCCTGCACCTTGCCGGATACGAAATAGCGCCAACAGGCCATGCCGCGCTCAGGAACCCACGGGCGGTTTGCGGGAATTGACGACCTGCTCCAGATCGTCCCGCGTCACCGGTCCGAGGAAATGTTTGGCCACGCTGCCATCCGGTGCGATCAGGTAGGTGGTCGGCAGGCCACGCGGAATCTCGAAATCCGGCGGCGGGTTTTCCACGTCCAGTTGCGCTATCGGGTAATCGACCGGATGGCGCTTGAGGAAATCGACGATCTCCTGCCGCTCGGTATCCTCGAAGGCCAGGCCGATGCCTTCGACATCCTCGCGCGACTTCACGAACTCGGACAGCACCGGCATTTCCTCGATGCAGGGCGCGCACCAGGTTGCCCAGAAATTGACCATCACCCATTTGCCGCGATGCGTCGCCAGGTCAAAGCTCGCCCCTTGCAGGGTCTGCACCTTGAGCGCGGGGCGCTCCGCGGTGGCGGCGTGCGCCATGGCGCATGTCAGCGAAAGGCCGATGGCAAGCAGGCAGGCAAAGCGGGTTTTCATGCGGAATTTCCAGAATCGGATTTCAGGGATGGCGGACCATTGGAGGGCAGCGTGATGAGCGAAGCAAGTGGCACATCGAGGCGGGTGTGGAAACTGTTGGCAAAATCCTGCAGGGGCGAGACTGCAGGCGGCGCTTGACCCGCATCACCGGGCAGGCGCTGATCGTCCACCGGCAGGCGGTATCCGCCCTTGCGGTAGAGGTCCAGCAAGGTGACGCCGTTGAGATCGCGCGCCAGGATCCACTCACCCAGTTCGCTGCGCCGGATGATGGACAGGCTGCCCAGATCCGCCAGGTAACGTTGCAACAGATCATCGGTGAGATACGGCTCGCGTGAGCGCAACTGCGCGCTGTCCAGGCCACGTCCTTCGCGATGTGCCTGTGCAAGCTGCGCAAGCACCTTCAGCATTCCGGACAGCTCCTGGTCCGGCGTGATGCGCTCGTCCATGCATCGATAGTCGAAGGAAGACAGCGAAGCGGTGATGGATGCGCCGAGCAGCACCACGATCCACGACAGGTACACCCAAAAGAAGAAGATCGGCACCATGGACATGGCGCCGTAGACTTGCTGGTAGTTGGCCAGGCTGCCGGCATACCAGCCGAAGCCGCGCTTGCTGAGTTCAAACAGAACCGCAGCAATGAGCGCGCCGGTCAAGGCATGGCGGATGCGCACGCCACGGTTGGGAATGACCATGTAGGCCGTCATCAAGGTCACCCAGATGATGAGGAACGGCAGGATGGAAAGCAGCCGCGCCTTGAGCGAGAACTGGATCGCCGCAGCATCGATAAACGGCAAGGCAAACAGGTAGGAACTGACTGCCATCGCCGATACCAGCAGCAGCGGTCCCAGGCTGAGCGCCGTCCAGTAGATGACGAATCGCGAGGCTGGCGCGCGATGGGCCTTGACCCGCCAGATCCGGTTGAAGGCATCCTCGATGCTCATCATCAGGGCAATGGCGCTGAACACCAGAACCAGCACGCCGATGGTGGTTGCCTTGCTGGCATTGGCCGCGAACTCGGTCACATAGGACTGCACGACATCGCCGGCCGCCGGCACGAAATTGCGGAAGATCCAGTCGGTCAGGCGATCACGCCACTCGGCGAAGGAAGGAAACATCGCCAGCACGCCAAGCGCGGCGGCGGTCAGCGGCACCAGCGCAAACAGGGTGGTGAACGCCAGCGCGCCCGCGGTCTGCAGGCAGCGGTCCTCGACAAACCGTCGCCAAGTGAAATCCAGGAAGGCAAGGCGACGTTCGCGGTGGGCTTTGGACGTGGCAAACTTCAGGAAGGCCATGCAATGAGGTTAGCCCAAGCAACCTGTCCGGCCAATATCACCATCCTGCCGGGAAAATTCCAGATGTCTGAGGTGCTTGTCCTTTACTACAGCCGCAACGGCAAGGTTGCCCAACTCGCCCGACTGATCGCGCGCGGCATCGAGGAAGTGCCCGGCATGCAGGCCCGCCTGCGCAGCGTTCCTCCGGTGGCTCCGCTCACCGAATCGGCGGCGCCACCGGTTCCCGACGAAGGCGCGCCCTATGTCGAGAAGCAGGATCTGCGCGAATGCGCAGGCCTGGTGATGGGCAGCCCCACCCGCTTCGGCAACATGGCCGCGCCGCTCAAGCATTTCCTGGATTCGACCGGCGCTGAATGGGCATCCGGTGCGCTGGTCGGCAAACCTGCCGGCGTATTCACCTCGACCTCGACCATGCATGGCGGCCAGGAAAGCACCCTGCTCTCGATGATGCTGCCTCTGATCCACCACGGCATGCTGATCGTCGGCATTCCCTTCACCGAAGCTGCCCTCAACCGCACGCAATCCGGCGGCAGCCCGTATGGCGCGAGCCACGTTGCGGGAATCAACGGCGAGAATCCGATCAGCGAGGATGAGCGCACGCTGGCGCGCGCACTCGGCCGTCGGGTTGCGGAAACCTGCGCGCGGCTAGGTGGCCAATGAGCGCGCTGCGCGTCGCCATCCTGGCCTGGTTCGGCCTGTTCCTTCTGCATGTGGTCTGGCACGGCTGGCTGGCCCCGCCGGAAAACGGACAGATCGGCCTGGCCCTCGCATTCACCGTCCTGCCGCTGCTGCTGCCGTTGCTGGCCTGGCGCGGAGGCCTTCGCCGCATGCTGCTTTGGCTGGGCATTCTCGGCCTGTTTTACTTTTGCCACGGCGTGGTCGTGGTCTGGGGCGAGGCAACCGTTCGCATGCTCGGCGCCATCGAGATTGCACTGTGCCTGCTGCTCAACGGCGCATTCATTTGCATGTCACGGCGTCGGCGCTGAACCGCGTCACCCTGGCGCAGCCGACCGGCGATGGCTTGCGGTCTATAATTTGCGCATGCCATCGCATCCGAAAATGCCTGTCCTGAAAAACCAGTACCGCAGCGATCGGGTCCTGCAAACCTGGCTGACGCAGAACATGCCGCAAGACTTCCGCGGCGAAATCGATGCCGACCTGGATGCGCTGGGCGCGCATGCGGCGCACGCCTGGGACGAAGCCCGCGCACGCACGCCAACGCAACCGATCCTCACGCGCTTTGATGCCGTCGGCAATCGCATTGACCGCATCGAATCCACCCCGGTGTGGCAACGCGGCGCCGAAATCGCCACCCGCTACGGCCTGGTCGCCGCAGGACACGAGGCACGCCACGGGGAATACGCGCGTTGCGACCAGTTCCTGCGTGTCTACCTGCATCACATCGCCAGCGAGTTCTACACCTGCCCGCTGGCCATGACCGATGGTGCCGCCACCGCGCTCAAGGCCTCCGCCAACGACGCATTGATCGCACACGCGGTTCCGCGCCTGACTTCCCGCGATGTCTCGACATGCTGGCTTTCCGGCCAATGGATGACGGAACTGGCCGGTGGCTCGGATGTCGGCAACACCGAAGCCGAGGCCTGGCAGGATGGCAACGGGCATTGGCGATTGACGGGTCGCAAGTGGTTCACGTCCGCGGTGGTCGGCGACATGGCATTGACGCTTGCGCGACCGCGCGGAGCCGGACCCGGTGGCCATGCGCTTGCCATGTTCTACCTGGAAACGCATGCAGCCGATGGCAGCTGGAACGGCATTCGCATCGATCAGCTCAAGGACAAGCTCGGCACGCGCGAGTTGGCCACGGCGGAAATCCATCTTGACGGTGCCAATGCGATGCCGGTCGGCGCACTGGATCACGGTGTGCGCCTGATTGCCCCGATGTTGAACGTGACGCGAATCTGGAACGCCGTGGGCGCATTGGCCAGCATGCGTCGTTGCGTGGCGCTGGCGACCGCCTACGCGCACCAGCGCGAGGCCTTCGGCAAGCGCCTGATCGAGCATCCGCTGCATGCGGAAACCCTGGCCGACATGCAGGCCGCCTTCGAAGCCGCGTTCCAACTCGTGTTTCACCTCACCCACCTGCTCGGGCGCAGCGAATGCGGTCAGGCCGACAGCGACGAACAGGCGTGCTTGCGCTTGCTTACGCCGCTGGCCAAGTTGTGGACGGGGAAGCTCGCTGTCGACATCGCCTCGGAATGCTGCGAGGCATTCGGCGGCGCCGGCTACATCGAGAACACCGGCATCCCGCAGTTGTTGCGCGATGCCCAGGTCTATCCGATCTGGGAAGGCACCAGCAACGTGTTGGCGCTGGATACCCTGCGTGCACTGGGCAAGACCGGCGTGGGGCCCATCCTGCGCAGCGTCGAACGCTGTCTGCAGGCGCGCCGGGATTCGGCTTTGCCCCAAGCGCTCGCAACTGCGGCAAGCGACATCCGCGGCAGCTTGCTGGACGCAACACGCTGGCTGGAAACGCACGGCGACGATTCATCCCGGCTGCAAGCCGGTGCCCGTGCGCTGGCATTTTCGCTGGCGCGCGCAGTGGCCGCCGCCCTGCTCTGGCGCTGCGCCGTGGCCAGTCACGCTGCTGGGGATGCGCGCCCCGGCCATGCCCTGCTGCGCTTCCTGTCGTGTCCGCTTTCGCACCTGTCGAACAACGCGTTTGCGCCTGCCTTCGACCTGCTCGACCCTGCCTGATCGCCATCCGTCTCCCGCAAGGAATTCCCATGCAACACCTGTCCATCGTCACCACCGGCGGCACCATCGACAAGGTCTATTTCGATGACAAGTCGGCCTATGAAATCGGCGATCCGCAGATCGGCAAGATCCTCGAATCCCTGGGCGTCGCCTTCAGCTTCGATGTGCTGCCGGCCCTGCGCAAGGACAGCCTGCACCTGGACGATACCGATCGCGACCTGCTGCGCCGCCTGATCGAGGCGCAACCGCATCGCCATGTGCTGGTCACCCACGGCACCGACACCATGGTGGAAACCGCCGCCGTGCTGCGCCAGATTGAAGGCAAGGTGATCGTGATGACCGGTGCGCTCAACCCGGCGCGCTTCCAGGGCTCGGATGCCGTATTCAACATCGGCTGCGCGGTGGGAGCCCTGCAATGCCTTGAGAATGGCGTCTACATCGCCATGAACGGACGCATCTGGAATCCCGCCCACGTGCGCAAGAATCGAGACGCCAACCGCTTCGAACCGGTCCAGTGATTCGGCAGCAGACGTCGGTTGTGGCGCACGATGCAATCGCGCGCCGAGTGAATGTCCTCAGCGCTTCTTGATGAACGCGACTTGCTTGGGACGCATGATCCACAGCAGCACATACAGAACAAGCAACACCGGAGCCGCCCAGTAAAGCCACTTGATGAGCCCGTGGGTGGCGTTGAAGGACGAACTGAAAATCAGGTCCATGGCCACGTGCGGCTCTGCCAGGATGCGTTCAAAGCCCGGGCCCAATCCGGCCGTCATGATGCCGGTGCCCAGGCTGTGGAGTGCGCCAACCGCAGCATCGAGGGGAACGCCAAGCGCAAGATAAAGCGATGCCAGCACGGCTTCGGCATGCGCGGATCGCTCGATGGATGTGCCGACATCGGGCAAGCCCGGCACGGCGCCCCACAGCACCAGATCGAACAGGAAAACCAGCACGAAAAGGATCAGGGCGATGGTGTGCAAATGGCGACGCATGGACTCTCTCCGGGCCGGTTCGAATACCAGTATGCCCCAGCCCGCGCCGCTGTAAACTGTGCTGCAACGCACGACCGGCGGGCCGTGCAGCCTTCAGAATTCGCAGGCAGGCAGGTCCGCCACCATGCGTGGGCGCATGGTCGATTCCGTCCGGCAACACCATCGATGCAGGAAATCGGTATTGCTAATGACTGGCTCGAACTCCAATTTCGGACTCTCCGACGCAACAGCCCGTGAGGCCCTGCGCGAGCGTTGCCTGAGTCTGGTTCGACGCTGGCAGCCGTTGGCGCGCTCGGGCTGGGATCACCAGGCCGCCCGCCTGCTCGGTGAGGAGATCGACCAGATCGCCCAGACCAGCGAAGGCCTCGGGCTTTCGGTGGTGAACGAATCGGCTCTGGAACTGGCCGCCTACCTGTGCTCGTTCATCGACGACAAGCTGGTGCCCAACGAGAATGCGCTGGATTGCC
Organism: Dokdonella sp.; assembly: GCA_016712865.1. GTDB lineage: Bacteria > Pseudomonadota > Gammaproteobacteria > Xanthomonadales > Rhodanobacteraceae > Dokdonella. The sequence continues at coordinate 866,024 of JADJQH010000008.1, read as the reverse complement.
TGGCCGGAATGGTCAACACGCTGGGCAGTGCACTGAGCGAACTATCCGGCAGCACCACGGCCGATGTGCATGCCCTGCACGGTTCCGAAATCGAGAACGACGTTGTACTCGATCCGGCGATCACCTCCGTCGAATCGACGCTCGCCACGGCAGATGCGCCTCCGGCACCCACCTGGTTGCCACGTGCGGTCTGCATGCTGGGCGAAACCGTACGCAATGCGCCCGGTCTTGCCGCGGCACTGCGCGAGCGCGATTACCAGGTCAACGATTTCTTCGACATCGATGCATTGCTTTCCTTCCTGAGCGTTGCCCGCCCCGGTGCCTTGCTGCTGGATGCGCGCAGCCTGAGCCAGCTGGGGCGTATCCGCGCCCGCCTCGATGAGGGTGATCGCGACCTGCGCCGCGCGCAGCCCGCGCTGCTGGTGTTCTCCCCGCATGGCGACCTCGCAGACCGCTTGCTGGCCATGCGTGCCGGCGCGGCAGGCGTGTACAACATGCCGGTCGATTCGCTGCGTGTCATCGCCACGCTCGATGAACTGCTCGTGCACGCCACGCAGACGCCCTGGCGCGTGCTGTTGGCGGAGGTCGATATCGTCAGCGCCAGCGAGCGTGCACGCTGGCTGGCAGAGCGCGGCATGACCGTGCGCATCGCTGCAAACGGCCAGGCCGCACTCGCTGCCCTGCCGGATTTCCGTCCCGATGCGCTGGTGATCGATCACGAGCTCTCCGACATCCGTGGCCTGGAACTCGTGCAGCTGGTGCGGGACCAGGCCGAACATGCTGCGCTGCCCATCGTGCTGATGTCCGATCACGGTGATGTCGGCCAGCGCTTCGATGCCATTGCAGCGGGCAGTGACGAGGTGCTGCTGAAGCCGGTCAAGGCGCGTCACCTGGGCCACGCCCTCACGTCCCGCCTGAACCGCTCGCGTCGACTGCGCGAATTGATTGGATCCACTGGCGGGCGCGATCCGGTAACCGGGCTGTTTTCGCGCGGCGTGCTGCTGGACAAGCTGGCCATTGCCGCCGGCGACCGCTCGGCCGCACTCATGTGCATTGCCCTGGATCGTTCGCAGGCGTTGCGTGAAAGCATCGGAATCAGCGGCCTTGCTGCGCTCGATACCCACGTCGGGCAACTGCTGCGCAGCCAGCTCGATTCCAGCGATCTTGCCGCGCACTACCAGGATTTCCACTATTTCGTGCTGGTGCATCGTTCCTCGCGTTCCGAAGTCACCGTTCTGGCCGAGGAAATCCGCGCGCAACTGAGTCGCCAGGGTTGGCTGTACAACGGCAAGGACCTCCCGCTCACGGCCAGCATTGGCCTAGGCCTGCTCGGTGGCGAACAGACCAGTGTCGACTCCATCGTCACCCACGCCGAAGCAGCGCAGATCGCGGCTGCCCACATGGGCGGCAATCGCGTGCTCTGGTACGAAGCACGCGAAGCGGCGCTTCTGCCCAGCGATCCCTTGCTCGCCGTGCGTGCCGTGATGGGTCGTCCACTCAAGGCGGAGCAGGCCACCTTTGATTTCCTGCCCATCGTGCCCCTCGGCGGCAAGCTCAGCGGTCAGTTCGACCTGCGTTTCCGCGTGCTCAGCACGCAGAATCCTGGCAGCTCGGTGAGCTACGACGAACTGGTGCCCGCTGCACGCGAGACCAACCAGCTCGCTGAAATCGATCGCATGTTGCTCACGCAAACTTTGGAAATGCGCGGCGAGCAACTCAAACGCGGACGCCAGTTGCGCATTTTCGTGCCGCAATCGGTGGCCTCCTTGCTCAGCGCGGATCTGTGCTGGTGGCTGGATCGGGAACTCAAGGCCCACCACCTGTCCGGCACGGGTCTGACCTTGTGCCTGCCCTGCTCGCCCCTGATCGATGCCGGTGAGCGCGGACGCGAGCGTGTGGCGGAACTGCGCAAGCTCGGTGTTCGCGTGTGCCTGAGCGATTTTGGTCGGGACTGGGCGGCGGTGCACGCGCTCAAGCAACTGCACGCGGATTTCGTTCGCCTCGATCCGTTGCTGGTGCAGGAACTGGGCAGCGTGCGTTCGGTAGCCGATACCGTGCTTGCGCTGGTACGCAAGGCCCACGCATCCGGTGCCGCGGTAATCGCACCGGAAGCAGACAATCTCAATCGCGCCCATCTGCTGCTGCGACTTGGCGTCGACTACGCCGTGGGCCCGGCCTTCTCCCAGCCCTTGCGCCAGCCGGATTTCGATTTCAGCCAGCCGCTTTGGTGAGTCCGCCTTGTATGGGTAGAGCCGAGCTTGCTCGGCTGCGGCTGCTCGGCAAGGTCCCAAGCGGAGCAAGCTCCGCTCTACAAGGAGCTTGGGATTCGCATGGCAAGGGTAGAGCCGAGCTTGCTCGGCTGCGGCGGCTCGGCAAGACCGCAAGCGGAGCAAGCTCCGCGCTACAAGGAGCTTGGGATTCGCATGGTAAGGGTAGAGCCGAGCTTGCTCGGCTGCGGCTGCTCGGCAAGGTCCCAAGCGGAGCAAGCTCCGCTCTACAAGGAGCTTGGGATTCGCATGTTATGGGTAGAGCCGAGCTTGCTCGGCTGCGGCGGCTCGGCAAGGTCCCAAGCGGAGCAAGCTCCGCGCTACAGGGAGCTTGGGATTCGCATGGTATGGGTAGAGCCGAGCTTGCTCGGCTGCGGCGGCTCGGCAAGGTCCCAAGCGGAGCAAGCTCCGCTCTACAAGGAGCTTGGGATTCGCATGGCATGGGTAGAGCCGAGCTTGCTCGGCTGCGGCGGCTCGGCAAGGTCCCAAGCGGAGCAAGCTACGCGCTACAGGGAGCTTGGGATTCGCATGGCATGGGTAGAGCCGAGCTTGCTCGGCTGCGGCGGCTCGGCAAGGTCCCAAGTGGAGCAAGCTCCGCGCTACAAGGAGCTTGGGATTCGCATGGCATGGGTAGAGCCGAGCTTGCTCGGCTGCGGCGGCTCGGCAAGACCCCAAGCGGAGCAAGCTCCGCTCTACAAGGAGATTGGGATTCGCATGGTATGGGTAGAGCCGAGCTGGCTCGGCTGCGGCGGCTCGGCAATGCCCCAAGCGGAGCAAGCTCCGCGCTACAAGGAGCTTGGGATTCGCATGGTATGGGTAGAGCCGAGCTTGCTCGGCTGCGGCGGCTCGGCAATGCCCCATGCGGAGCAAGCTCCGCTCTACAAGGAGCTTGGGATTCGCATGGTATGGGTAGAGCCGAGCTTGCTCGGCTGCGGCGGCTCGGCAATGCCCCAAGCGGAGCAAGCTCCGCTCTACAAGGAGCTTGGGATTCGCATGGCAAGGGTAGAGCCGAGCTTGCTCGGCTGCGGCGGCTCGGCAATGCCCCAAGCGGAGCAAGCTCCGCGCTACAGGGAAATCCTCAATCGGACGATCGCACAGCCGTGCCGAATCAACTCGCCAGCGAGCGCACGCGCGAACGTGTCATCGGGCCAAGCTTCAGCCTGTCGAACAGCGTGCCGATCGCCGCTTCATCAGGCGCTCGTCGCGCATAGTCCGTCAATCCCCGCGGCACCGGCGCATCCACGGCAATACCCGTCAAGCGACGGGACAATCTCGCCATGTCGGCATGTTCGTGCAGTTTGCGCGCAATTCCGGCCGCGCCACGCATGCGCAAGAACGCCACTTCCTCGCGTCGTTCGAGCAGCGCGTCCAATGTCTCGAAATGCGCAAGCAGCACGGCTGCGGTTTTTGCGCCGATGCCGGGAATGCCCGGGATGTTGTCGATGGCATCGCCCATCAAGGCCAGGAAATCGGCGACCTGATGCGGATGCACGCCCAGGCGCTGTTTGATGCCCTGCGCATTCCAGCGCTGGTCGCGCGAGAAATCCCATTGCTCGACCGAGTCACCCACCAACTGCCCGAAATCCTTGTCGGCAGAGACGATGATGGCGCCGCAATCATGCGTATCGAGTGCATGCACGGCACTGCCGATCAGATCGTCGGCTTCGAATTCGGTATCGGTGAGGACGGTCATCCCCAATGCAGCCGCCACCTCGCGGCAATAGGCAAATTGGCGGATCAGCTCATCCGGCGGCAACTCGCGATTCGCCTTGTAGTCTGGATAAATCGCGTTGCGGAACGAACTGGTCAACGACTCGTCGAAGCAGATCGCCGCATGGCTCGGCTTGGCGCGCTCCAGCAGGTCCAGCAGAAAGCGGGTGAATCCATGCACGGCGTTGACCGGATGCCCGTCGACATCGGTGAAATCCGGCGGGATCGAATGCCAGGCCCTGAAAACATACAGGCTGGCATCCACCAGATAGGCATGCGGCCGATCCCGATTCATGCCGACCATTCGCCCAGAACTTCCGCCAACGCCGGACGCGGATGTTCGCTTGCGGCCTCGCGAACGGTTCCCACGTGCACGAAGCCGATCACGCGCTCGTTGTCGGCGAGTCCGAGCAACCCCGCAACCTCGCGGTCGTAGGCTGCCCATCCGGTCAGCCATTGCGCGCCGAAACCCAATGCCTGTGCACCCAGCAGCAGGTTGTATGCCACGCAACCCGCCGACAGCACCTGCTCCTGTTCGGGAATTTTGTGATCGCCCAGAACGCGCGCAATGACCACCACGACCAGCGGCGCGTGCAGATATCGCTCACGATCCTTGGCCAGCACCGCAGCTGGGGCATCCGGCTCCTTGCGCGCGTGGATCTCCGCGAGCCGTTCGCCAAACGTGAGGCGTGCCTCACCCCTCACCAGCAACAAACGGGTGGGAGAAAGGCGCCCGTGGTCGGGCACGCGAATGGCTGCCGTCAGCAATGTGTCCAATAGCAAATGGTCTGGCCCCGGCTCGCCCAATTGGCGCGAAGGTACCGACAAGCGGTGATTCAGGAATTGCAGTGGCATGGCGCGACTCGTTGCGGTGATCGTGCAGTTTAAGGCAACGCTGATCGGATGATTCGCATTGGGTGGGTCAAGACCGTTGGCTACAACGCCATTCGCATGCGCGAAAGCGGAACCCGAATTCCGCCCGGCAGGTCAAGGTTGAAGCGTTCGATGACCGCGAATCCGCTGGCCAGGTACAGGGGCTCACCGGGCATGGTCGCCGCCAGTTCCAGGGTACGGAATCCCTCCTCGCGTGCGGCAAGGGTACAAGCGGCCATGAGTTGGCTGCCCAGTCCGCGACGTGCCATGGAAGGATGCACAAAAAAGGCGCGTATGCGTGCCGCTTCCGTGGCAGGATCAAGCAAGGGATCCGGTCCGGATTTGGTTTGATCCCCTCCAAACAGGGTACGCCGTTTGCTCCAGCCACCGCAGGCCACGATGCGCCCCTCGTGCTCGATCACGAAATAGGTTTGATCGTCGATCAGCTGGGTGTCTACGCCGAAGACATGCCGCGTGATGGCGTCCGCTTGCTCGGTTGAATAGAAACCCACACTCAGCACGCGACCGGACAGCTCGATGAGAGCATTCAATTCGGCAATGTCGGATGACGTGGCGGTTCGAAACTGCATGATGACAAGTCCGTCGCAACGATCGGGATTTTGGCAGCAACTTGCGGACATTGGCCATGGGCATGCAACCCGACGAGACACAATTGCCTGTCATGACGGTTCCGCCACGAACTCAAGCGCGATTCTTTAGGGAAACCCTGAACAAGTATTGTCGCGAGCAAGCTCGCTCCCACAAGATCAAGCAATGGTGGGAGCGAGCTTGCTCGCGACAATGCTTGTTCGGAGTTTCCTTAGGGCAACGCTGCCTTATTGGTGTCATCCCCGCAATTTTCGTCACCCCGGCATGCGCCGGGGTCCATTTTGCCCTTGATTCCATTGGAACAAGATCAAGATGGGTTCCGGCTTGACCAGCCATTCGGCTGTTGTAAAGCGCCCCGCCGGAATGACGAGCAAAATCAGAGTTTTCCTAGGCGCAATGCCTTAGTCGTGCAGACGGGTGGCCACAAGGCTCTCGCGCTGCTCGAGCTGATCGACGAGCCTTGCCAACGCGCTCCTGCCCTTGCGCCAATCGATTTCCGCATGGCGCAGTCCGATGTAGTTGATCGCGCAGGCCAGATTGATCTGCGCCAATGACACTTCATCGGGCAATGCAGCGGTGTGGGCTTCAAGATAATCCAGCGTGCGCTGGATAGCCGCCTGGTAGCGTCCCCACCAAAACGCCGAACGCAGCCCCTCGGCGTCACGCACCTTTTCAAGACGCAACAGCACCAGCGTATCAAGCAAGCCGGAGCACACCGAGTAAAAGGTTCGTACGCCCCAGTCCGCTTCCAGTGCTCGGCCCAGGCGTCCATCGCCCAGCTCGCGATCCAGGTACGCGCAGATGACTTCGCTGTCCATGATCGCCTGGCCGTTGTCGAGCACCAGGCAGGGCACCTTGCCCAAGGGATTGGCCTTGATGAAATCCTCGGCACCGTCAAAGGGATGCGAAACGACCTCGTCGACCTTCCCCTCCAGCCCATGTTCGCGAACGACAATGCGCGCGCTGCGTGCGAACGGCGAGGCGTGGGTGTAGTAAAGCTTCATGCGTTTTCCGGATCGAGAAAGACAATGCAGTGTGCAAATCCTCTGGCAGGAAGTCCAATTGCGCAGAATAGCCAGCCAACACGCTCGAACCTGGCAGGAGCGAAGGCGCTTGGAACTCCGGCTTCGAACCTGTTCCAATTCTCCCGACTTGGCGACAATCCGAGACACAGATGTTCGTAACAAAACAGCAACTGATTGAGGCACCCAGGAGTCTCCGCCCCGTGTCGTGCTATTGGGTGGCGTCCAATAAACATGCTTTACGTTAATCACGCATTTCGTTACTATGCGACATGATCGAATCGTTCAAGTACGCTGACACCGAAGCACTGTCCAGGGGCGATCGTGTTCGCCGTTTCGTGAATTTCGCTACGGTGGCTCAACGCAAGCTCAGGCAGCTTCAAATTGCCGGATGCCTGAATGATTTGCGGGTTCCGCCGGGAAACAGGCTTGAAGCACTGAAGGGCAATCGAGCCGGCCAGCACAGTATTCGCATCAACGATCAGTGGCGTGCCTGCTTTCGCTGGACGGCGGCTGGTGCGCAGGACGTCGAAATCGTGGACTACCACTGAGGCCAACATGAGCAAACTCAATCCCGTAACCCCTGGTGAGCTCCTGTCAGAGGAGTTCCTCAAGCCCATGGGCCTTAGCCAGTATCGCGTAGCCAAGGAAATCAGCGTTCCGGCTCAACGCATTGGCGACATCGTGCTCGGAAAGCGCAGCATTACTGCCGACACCGATCTGCGCCTTTGCCGCTTCTTCGGTCTTTCCAATGGATATTGGCTGCGTGCACAGGCGGCCTACGACACTGAAGTCGCGGAAAGATCACTGGCTCCGGTTCTCGGCAAGATCAAGCCATGGGTAACGCATGCAGTTCAGCAACGTGATCCAGTCGCCGTCAACAAGGCCAAGCGCGCACAGCGCAGATAGTCACGAGCAGCAACAACTCGAACGAAACTTCACGAAGGCTCCTTCGGTCTGGCCCAGCGCGCATTGGGTCCTTGGATCCAATTCCCCGTGCAGCCGCTTACCGTTCGCCCCCAATTGGGCTAGGATGCGGGTCGGACTTCAGGTCGAGGGGGAGCCATGCCGGTCGTCGTTGCCGTATTGCGCGAATCTGCCGAGGGCGAGCGCCGCGTTGCGCTCACGCCGGAAGTCGCGAAGAAACTCAAGGCGCGGGGCGCCCAGATCGTCATCGAGAAATCCGCCGCGGCATCCGCCTACTTTGCGGATTCGGCGTTTGCCGATGCCGAAGTGGTGGCCGACGGCCCCGCTGCGCTGGCCAAGGCCGATGTGCTGCTGCGCGTGCAGCCGCCGACGGTGGAGGAAATCTCCCACCTCAAACCCGGCGCCATCGTCATTGCCCACCTGCAACCACACCTGGGCGCGGATCGGGTCAAGGCCCTGCGCGACCGCAAGATCACCTCGTTTGCCATGGAGCTGCTGCCACGCACCACGCGCGCACAGGCCATGGATGTGCTCTCCTCGCAGGCCGGCGTCACCGGCTACAAGGCGGTGTTGATTGCGGCCGAGCATGCGCCCAAGTTCTTCCCCATGCTCACTACCGCCGCAGGCACGATTCGCCCGAGCAAGGTGTTGATCGTCGGCGCGGGTGTGGCCGGACTTCAGGCCATTGCCACTGCCAAGCGTCTGGGTGCACAAGTGGAAGGCTTCGACGTGCGCCCGGAAACCAAGGAACAGATTGAATCGCTGGGCGCGAAATTCCTCGATCTCGGCGTTTCTGCCGCCGGCAGTGGTGGCTATGCGCGCGAGCTGACCGCCGAGGAACGCGAGTTGCAGCAAAAGGCGCTGGCCGAGCAGCTCAAGGGCTTCGATGCCGTGGTCACCACCGCCGCCGTGCCCGGCCGCAAGGCCCCGCGCATCATCAGCGCGGCCATGGTCGCGGGCATGAAGCCCGGCGCGGTGATCGTCGACATTGCGGCCGAATCCGGTGGCAACGTGGAACTGAGCGAAGCAGGCAAGACCGTGGTCACGGCCAACGGCGTCAGCATCATCGGCACCGTCAACCTGCCGGCCACCACGCCCATCCACGCCAGCGAGATGTATTCGCGCAATCTGTACAACTTCCTCGAGCTGATGCTTGCCGATGGCGCGCTCAAGCTCGATTGGGAAGACGAACTGATCGCCAAAACCTGCCTCACCCATGACGGCGCGATCAAGCACGAACCGACCAAGCAGGCGATTGAAGGAGCCGCATCATGATCGACGGATTTCTCGCCCTCTACATCTTCATGCTGGCCGCTTTCACCGGCAAGGAAATCATCGGCCGCGTGCCGGTGATCCTGCACACGCCGCTAATGTCCGGCTCCAACTTCGTGCACGGCATCGTGCTGGTCGGCGCCATGATCGCCCTGGCCCATGCCGATTCCACCCTGGCCAAGACCATCGGCTTCATCGGTGTGGTGCTCGGTGCAGGCAACGCCGCGGGTGGCTATGTGGTCACCGAGCGCATGCTGGAAATGTTCAAGTCGAGCAAGGACAAGTAGCCGCGCGCGAACGCGCCACCTTGCAGACCTTTCAACGCGAATTCCGGGGAACCCAATGGACCTTCACGAAACCTTGATCTGGATCGCCAAGGCGAGCTACTTCCTCGCCGCGGTGCTGTTCATTCTCGGCATCAAGCGCATGGCCTCCCCGGTCACCGCGCGCAAGGGCATCGTGCAGGCCGGCATCGGCATGGTCATTGCCACCCTGGCCACCTTTGCCATCACCGGCATGCACAACATCGAGCTGATCCTGCTCGGCATCGCCATCGGCGTGATCCCGACCTGGTTGTGGGGCAAGAAGGTCGCCATGACCGACATGCCGCAAATGGTCGCCCTGTTCAACGGCATGGGCGGCGGCTCGGCGGCAGCCATCGGCGCCGGTGAACTGCTCAAGTTTTCCGACCCGAGCACAGGCGCACACCCGCTGGTCACGGTGGCGTTGGCCGTGCTGGGCGCCCTGATCGGCTCGGTGTCGATGACCGGCTCGATCATTGCCTGGGCCAAGCTCGACGGGCGCATGGACAAGCGTTTCAACTTCCCCGGCCAGCAAGTCTTCAACTTCCTGATTTTTGCCGCCGCAGTGGCGGCCGGCATCGCGCTGATTGCCTGGCAGGTCGACACGCGCCTGATCATCGCCTTCTTTGTGCTGGCCCTGCTGTTTGGCGTGCTGATGACCCTGCCGATCGGCGGTGCCGACATGCCGGTGGTGATCTCGCTGTTCAACGCGCTGACCGGATTGGCGGTGGCCTTTGAAGGCTATGTGATGCAGATCGAGGCGCTGATCATTGCCGGCACCGTGGTCGGCGCGGCGGGTACCTTCCTGACCCAGCTCATGGCCAAGGCCATGAACCGACCGATCAGTGGCGTGCTGTTTTCCAACTTTGGCGGCGGCGGCAGTGGCGAGGCGATTGCCGGTGCACAGAAGCCGATTGAAGCCAGCGACGCGGCATCACTGTTGTACATGGCCGAGAAGGTCATCATCGTGCCCGGCTACGGCATGGCCGTGGCCCAGGCCCAGCACAAGATCTGGGAACTCTCCCAGGCCCTGATCAAGGCCGGCAAGGAAGTGAAGTTCGCCATCCACCCAGTCGCCGGACGCATGCCCGGCCACATGAACGTACTGCTCGCCGAAGCCGGCGTGCCATACGATTTGATTGCCGACATGGACGACATCAATCCCGAGTTCAAGACCTGCGATGTGTCCATCGTCATCGGTGCCAACGACGTGGTGAACCCGGCCGCGAAAACCGACAAGTCCTCGCCGATCTTCGGCATGCCCATCCTCAACGTGGTTGATTCACGCCAGACCATCGTCATCAAGCGCGGCAAGGGCACCGGCTTTGCCGGTATCGAGAACGCCCTGTTCTACGCCGACAACACGCGCCTGCTCTACGCCGATGGAAAGGAAGCAGCCAATCAGCTCATTTCCGAGTTGAAAGCCATCGAGGGTGGCGGGGGGCATTGACGGGCTAGCAATCGCTCGACGTTGGAAATGTCCATTCTGACCCCGGCTTTCACCCCTGGTTTTCGCGGCCACGCGCGGGACACGACATGAGTTTTCAGCGTCTTTCTCTATGTTTATGGGGCGCCGTCGTGCAGCTTCGTCGCCTCTGATCTCCATTGGATCCGTTGGATCAAGAGCCAAACCATAGGGGGTTCGATAATCATGCGTGGCCATGAAACATCCAAGATTCTGGTTCTCCTGGCAATTGCGTTTTCGCAACCAATTGGCGCAGCGACTCCCGAGGAGATACGGCAGGAGATCCTGTCGAAGTTCACAATCACGACAAGGAGCGCAGTAGGCCGGGTCCAGAATCCAGGCTCGGTGCTCGTCGTCCAGAAGGAAGGAATTCGGGCGGATCCACCTCGAACGATGATGAAGCCGTCAAAGATTCGCGACGGGGAGTTGGTGGAAGTGGGCGGCGGGTCATTTTTCGGAAACTCGGGGCACTCCTTGGCGATAGGGCAGCGTCTGCACCTCTATCGACTGGACGTAAAGGAAAAGTATGTCCTCCTGCTCCTGGCTACTGCCGAAACGCACTCGTTGCAGCAAGGGGGAGGCACTGAATCTGTGCCGTTGGAGGCTGCAGTGAGCTTTCGTTACGAGAAGGGCATTGCAAATGTCACTACTGAGCAAGTAGTTCAGAATGTTGGTGACTGGTTCAAGACCGAAAGCGACTCGGCCGAGGCGGCTAGTCAGAGCATCTCGCCAGGGTCAGTCCCTGGACGAAGTCATCGCCGTCCTGGGTCAACCCAAGAAGAAGGTCGATCTCGGTAAGAAGGTTGTCTTCATCTACGAAGACATGAAGGTCATTTTTCTGGATGAAAAAGTCGAGGATGTAGAGTAGATCGGCCAGATCTTCGCACCGAAGGGCTTGCCGTTTTAATCAGAGCAGGATACCCAGCGCCCAGCAACATGAAGAGCTGCTCTGGCACTGTGGTTTCGCGGCGTCATTAAAAGCTGGCGCAATCAGGGGAACGCAAAATGGGAAGGCAACGCAAATATCTGGAATCCACGACACAAGCTGCTTTGCTGCTTTGTTGCGTGGGACTTCTGAGCGCTTGTGGATCAGGCGATCTCGAGCGAGATGAGGCGGCGACAATGATCGAGGAAAAAATTGGTGAACTCGCTGCCAACGCAGTGCCCGTCGATAAAGGAGCAATCGAGTCATGGGGGCGACGACTCGAATTCACGTACTCTGCTAACGGAATGCTTTCTGGAAACTACATTCTCGATAGCGTTCGGCCTGAGGTCGTACGATTCGACGACAGCACGCTCATGGTAGGTCTGAAAGCGCCAGTGCGCTACAAGATTGTGGCCACAGGAATCAGCGCGCCTAGCCCGGAAAGCAACGAAAGGATAGTGGAGTACTCGGTCACGCAAGAGAATGTCCCTGTCATCGTCAGATTGCTCTCGCGCAAGGATTGGCGCGGAAAAGTAAAGTTCGCCAAGTACGACGATGGATGGCGGCTCGGCGAAGGTTTGGGAGCCACTTTCGGCGGGCCAGTACTCGAGTCTGAACTGACGCCCGCCGAGCGCGCTGAGATAGACAGCATGATTCTGGCGGTCGACCAGCGACGAGCCGCGCAGCAACGAGAGCGTGAAGAGGTTGCGAAAGCAGCCGAGGCTGCGCGTCGAGCTTTTGACGCACGAATGCGTGCTGCCAGAACCATAACCGCAGAAGCTAAACGAGTTCAAACTGACTTCTTCGAGGACTTCGACTCTGCATCCCTCGGTTCAAGTTACGGCATCCGCTACGTCAATACGCCTACAGGCCAAGGCGCCGCATTCGACCGTTCGTCCGAGAGCCGCATCGAGTATTCATTCGCGCGAGGCTTTCCCACCCAAGGGACACTCGAATGGCGCATCCTCGTCAACCACGGCTATCGCTACGCAGATGGTATGTTGACCGACTTCAACCCAGATGCTTTGGTCTTTACCACGGTCGGTCCAGATACGTGGTATCCCGGCGGTTCGTGGCTTACTCTAAGTCACGATGGCACAGTATCCTTCGGAATGGTCGACAGCATAGGCGGCCAAACGAACTTAACCGCCAAGGACACTCCATTCCGCTTCGGAGAGTGGCACACAGTCGGCATCAGCTTTGGCTCACAAGGCCGCTCAATCAATGTGGATGGTCGCGTTGTTGCCCATGACATGATCACTGAACCTCTCGGCGCTGGCGGCACTCCAGACGGTCCCGCCGACGAGCCAACTATGGGCGAGATGGCCTCTCACTACTGGCCCAACAACAAACACGACGGAGGGTTTGACGGAGTCGTTGACACGTTCCAAGCTTCATCCAAACAAGCAGATTGGAAGCTTCCAAAGTGAACTCGACCGACCCGTGTGTTGGCCAATGAGATCACAGGGGGAGAAGGAGCCAAGTCTTGAATCTTGAGCGTATGCACAATTCAAGACTTGAACATCCCTCTTGACCCCTATCCCTCTATCTGGTCGCGTATGCTTGCCGAAATCATGGGCATCCCGCATCAACACTTGATCAAGCAGTGAATCTGAAAAGCTTGTGGCATTGTGGATTCCCTTCTTTGGAGGTGTGTCATGTTGCAATCAATATTCGTGCGGGGTACTTGGATCGCACTCGCCTTGGTGCTCGCGGCCTGCGGTCAGGGCGACCTGACCAGAGAGATCGCAAAGGAGAAATTGCAAGAGACGTTTCCTAAGGGCGAAATACCTGTGTATCGCGATGTATTCCGGAACCGTGGCGCAGCCATGAACTTTGCGCGTGGCTCAAACGGCTATCTGGAAGGAGAAGACTTGCTTGCCGTTGTCAAGCCGGAAGTCAAAGATCTAGATGAAAAGCTGTTCTTCCTTTCTTTGCGAAAGCCAGCCATCACTAGCGTAGAGGTGACTGGAATCACTGCTCCAAACGCCGAGAGCAATGAGCGAATTGTTGAGTACAAAATTACGTTTCGCGACATCCCGGCCGTCGTTAAACTCTTCGCTGGAACCCACATCCGCTGCAGGACAACTTTCACACAGTTCGATGATGGGTGGAGGGCAGGGGCACCGCACATTGTAGACGTTGGGCCAATTACTCCCCAGAGTGCTTTCACAGAAGCAGAGAATGCGATTGTTCAATCCATCGTAGCGCGAGTCCAATTGGAACGGCAGGCAGAAAAGCAACGATTGCAGCAGATTCGCGACCTGTACGTTCGGGCGGTCACAGGACAAGTGACCAAGGTCTACGCAACACATCAGATTCCTAGGACCCGAGAGCAACTCGGTGGTGTAAGTGAGATTCGAGTCACGAATCGAGGAATCGACATCCTGACGCTTGATACAAAAGGAAACGTTCAAAGTGCTGGCCGATACAGCCATTTGTTTGGGATCATGAGACGAGGTGAGCACGGAGCGACCTGTGGCACTGACGGCTGGGTAAGAGTCAGCAATTTCGGTAGTGCTCGAGAGGGCCTCGCGTGGTCGCGTCAAGGTTGCAATGTCGAGCCGTTCGCATCGCTTGTCCGCGAGATAAACGAAGGGCTAGATAGATGGAAGATCGAGTATCGCGAGCTGATAGAAAGTTGTCCGCAGAACTCCGTGTGGTTGTGTAGACCTTAGCTGAGAAGAGCACGGAAAGGGGTCTTGAATGTTGAATTGGCCAGAAACTCGAGTGGACCTTGGGTGTCAGCGAACCATAAAATTCGGTCTTCAGGAAGTCGTGTGGGTGATTTAGGTTGCTGAGGGGCGTGTAACCCGCTTGGGCAGTGGGTTTGGTGGTGGTCGAGGTGATGCGAGTTTTGTCATCATTCTCGGATGCCTACGTCAACGAAGAAGCAGCGTCTGCTCGACGCCTACCGGTTTAGCGGGTTTCGCCCGGAGGAAAAGTTCGGGGTGTATTTGGCGATCCGCTGGCGCGGGTGGTCACGCTCGTTCGGCGCTCAAAAACGACCTGCGGGTCGTGGGGCCGGGTGCATTCGGGGTGGTACGACCGACGCACGCGTCGGGTCCGTGATCTGCCCTGCGGACCGCACCGGATATTTCTGGAGTTCGAGGTTCGGCGCGTCGATTGCCGAAGCTGCCGGGCCGTGAAGCGCGAGGCGCTGGACTTCCTGTCGGACAGTCCGTTCTACACCAAGCACTTCGCGTACTACGTTGGCGGCGCTGTCGCAGCGCGACGATCTCGGATGTTGCCAAGGAACTGCGCCTGGATTGGGACAGCGTCAAGGCGCTGGACACGCAGTACATGAAGGCGCAACTGGCCAAAGCCGGAACCCCCGGCCCCCTGCGGATCGGCATCGACGAGATCTCGATCAAGAAACGGCACACCTACCGGATCGTGGTCAGCGACCTCGACCGGAAACGGCCGATCTGGTTTGGTGGCGAGGATCGCCTGAGGCCAGCATGAGCCAGTTCTACGCTTGGCTGGGCGAAAAGAAGAGCCGGCGAGTGCGTCTGGCGCTGATGGACATGTGGAAGCCGTTTCGCAACGCCACGCAAGCACACGCGCCGCAGGCTGCCATCCTGTTCGACAAGTTCCACGTCATGCGCCATCTGGGCGAGGCGCTCGACAAGGTACGCAAGAGCGAATACGCGCGCTTGTCCGGCGGGGATCGACGCTTCATCAAGGGCAGAAGTACACGCTACTCTCCAACGCGGAGAACCTGAGCCTCGAAGGTCGCCAATCGTTAAAGCTGCTGCTGACCGCCAACAAGCGACTGAACACCGCCTACCTGCTCAAGGAGTCATTCGGCCAGCTCTGGAACTACCGCAGCGAAGCCTGGGCGCGACGCTACTTCGAGAACTGGCGTGCGGCGCTGAAGTGGCAACGCCTAACGCCCTACGAGAAGTTCGCCCAGATGATCGAGCGTCATTGGGACGGAATCGCCGCTTACTGTCAGCCCGAGAACAAAGTCTCGCTCGGCTTCGTGGAAGGACTCAACAACAAGATCCGCGTCCTCCAGCGCCGCTCATACGGACTGCGCGACGAGGATTACCTGCGACTCAAGATCCTCACCTGCATGCTTCCGCAGCTTTGGAAATCACAGAAAATCACCCACACGACTTCCTGAAGACCCTAAAATTCTTGCGATTCCGAGCTTTTCACCAGCAAGCAACAACCGGGACACCCACAATGTACGCACAATGTGCGGAGATGCCCAGACCGCGAAATCGGGCATCTGCAACAGGTGAGAGTTGGCTCAGCACCCAGCCGATAGACCGGAATCCATGCGCCAGATCGCGGCATTCGACGAATGAGCGGACGATTTCCAGCAGCTGCCCACGCGCCACCCTCGGCGAACCCGATCCATTGTGATGTGCTGATGTTTTGAATCAGGCCGGCTGAGGTCGTAGTAGCCGCTGAGCGCTTCCGATCCCCTTGAGCCAGCCCTGCCCCATGGCCGCCGCTTTCTCGATCAGGGCCTGGGCGGAGCCGATCGCTCGCCAGTAGTTTGCTTCGGTGCCAAGCATCTGCTGATGCCATTGGCGCTCGCTCAGTCCGAGCTTGCACAATACTGGCGGCTCGGTCGCATCGATGCGACCGAGCTTGTCCCCGCGCGTGAGTCGGGCGGTCCAGTCGATGAGGTCGAGGTAGTCTTCGATGGTGATCGGGAGGAATTCGGCTGACTCAGCAATATTGATTGCCGTCAGCAGCTGCTTGGCGCGGGTCGGATTCTGTTGAAGCGTTGCAATCCTTCGCAGCGCGCTGGTGTGCGAAGAAGATTCTAGGTTTTCGGCGATGCCTGCACGAATCGGATTCAGGTCGACATAGCTCATGCAGGTCAGTACGGCCGCTTCATCCAACAGGGCTTGGCATTTATAACGGCCTTCCCAAAATCGACCGGTGCAGGAATCTTCTCGATTGGCGCGTCGCGCGATGGGCTCATTGAGCGCCTTCATGAACCAGGCGAGGCTGCCCAAGCGCTGGCGACAAACCGCGAGACGATCGGCATTGCCCAGAAGAGTCTGCTCCTTCAAGCGACAGCCGGCATCATCGATTTCGCCATCCCGGCGTGGCTGGAAACAGTCGGACCCATCGGATCGCCACGTCATCATTGGTCCATGCCGCCGCCGTCAGCGGATTGATCCGCAAAACAACGTGCACATGGTTGCTCATCACCGCATAGGCGTATACGCCGACGGCAAAGATCTCTGCCAGTTCCAGCAAGCGCTGTTCGACCCACGCCCTTCGGTGCTCGTAAGACGTTCCATTGTAAGGATCGACACCACACAACCACGCCCGGCGCACGCACCGCGAGATGCAGTGATAGAAGCCGGGGGCGTCTGGATCGACAAGAAGGCTGCGGGCAGAAGTCATGCCGCCAGCGTGACTCTTGGGCCGGGCGTTGTCTGTAGGAAATTTCCGACACGGGACGTAGACTATTGTCGGAATTCTGGATGTCACGATTTTACGTCGACTGCGTAACCGCTTCCCTGTCCCGCCGAATTGTCCTCCAAAGGCCGCATTGTGCGACGCGCGTGCCGGTGGCGATATCGACAGGTGGCTACATCGACTGTCGGAAAAGGGCGTCACGTGCGGTGGGAACGAATCTGCTCCCCTTCGTTCGCTCGATCGACGCTGGCTCACCGATGCCGCCGCAACAACTGGGACACCCATAAATCAGAAACAACTGGGAAACAACTGGGACACCCACAAATCGGCTCGGCGCACTTGGCGACAACGGAGGGCATCGGCAGCTGCTATAAACTGGTCGGCACCCGCCGAGACAGCGCGGCGACAACAACCGGGACACCCACAATCTGGCTCGGCGCACTGGGACAACCGGCATGGGACAACCGGGACACCCATAATTCGGTCCTGCTGCACTTTCCGGCCGGAATGCCTCGATGACGAGGCCATCTGGCGGCACCACGAGCTATCGACAGACCCAAAATGGCACGATTGCGAGTCGTACAAGCGATCGTGATGAGAGCTGGGCGGCTGGCTGCCCATGTCCGGCCATGTGCTTGCCTCGGCCGACCCGATCCTGGTGGAGAAAATACGTGGAACTTGTCAGGCCGTTAGAAGTTGCAGCAACCGCTGCGCGCTTCCGATGCCCTTGAGCCAGCCCTGCCCCATCGCCACGGCTTTCTCGATCAAGGCCTGGGCAGAGCCGATCGCTCTCCAGTAGTTCGTTTCGGTGCCGGAGCATCTGCTGATGCCATTGACGTTCGCTCAGACCGAGTTTGCGCAGGACGGGCGGCTCCGTCGTCTCGATGCGACCGCGCTTGTCGGCCCGGGTGAGCCGGGCGGTCCAGTCGATCAGGTCAAGGTAGTCTTCGGTGGTGACGGGAAGCCGGCTGGACGCAACGCCGTTGCTGATCGATGCAAGAAGTTGTTGCGCTCGTTCGGGATGTTCGCGAAGGCCTGCGATCCGGAGGTTGGCACTGGTGTGTGTCGATGATTCCAGGTTTTCAGCAAATCCGGCCCGGATCGGGTTCAGATCGACATAGCTCATGCAGGTGAGCACGGCGGCGTCATCGAGCAGTGCCTGGCACTTGTAGCGCCCTTCCCAGAACCGCCCGGTGCAGGCGTCCTCGCGGTTCGCCCGCCGCGCGATCGGCTCGTTCAGGCTGCGCATGAACCAGGCTAGGCTGCCCAGCCGTTGTCGACAGGCGGCGAGACGATCGGCATTGCACACCAGCGCATCTTCCTTCTGGCGACAGGCCGTCGCATCGACTTCGCTGTCCCTCATGGCCGGAAACAGCCGAACCCATCGGCTCGCCACCTCTTCCGCGCTCCAGGCCGCCGCTGTCGGCGGATCGATCCGCAGCACGACGTGCACATGGTTACTCATCACGGCATAGGCGTGGATGCCAACGGCAAAGATCTCGCCCAGTTCGAGCAGGCGCTGCTCGACCCACTCCCGCCGATCTTCATAGGACCTGCCGTTGTACGGATCGATACCGCACAACCAGGCTCGTCGCACGCATCGCGAAATGCAGTGGTAGAAGCCGGGCGTGTGTGGATCGACAAGGAGGCTGCGGGCAGAAGTCATGCCCTCAGACTGACATCGGGGCTTGGCCTTGTCTGTAAGAACTTTCCGACACTAGGCGTAAGGAATTGCGGGAATCATGGATGTCCCGATGCATTCCCATAGGCATACACGCCCACGGCAAAGATTCCGGAAAGCTCCAGCAAGCGCTGTTCAACCCACGTGCGTCGATGTTCATAGGAGATCCCGTTGTAGGGATCAACGCCACATAACCAGGCCCGCCGCACGCACCGCGAGATGCAGTGATAGAAGCCGGGGACGTCCGGATCGACAAGAAGGCTGCGGGTGGTAGTCATGCCGACAGCCTGACGTCAGGGCTGCGCGATGTCTGTAGGAAATTTCTGACGCAGCTGGTAGGTTTTTGCCGGGATCTTGGGTGTCCGGCCTTTCTGCCCATCAAGGCCTGGGCGGAGCCGATCGCTCTCCAGTAGTTCGTTTCGGTGCCGAGCATCTGCTGCGTTCGCTCAGACCGAGTTTGCGCAGAACGGGCGGCTCCGTCGTCTCGATGCGACCGCGCTTGTCGGCCCGGGTGAGCCGGGCGGTCCAGTCGATCAGGTCGAAGTAGTCTTTGGTGGTGACGGGAAGCCGGCTGGACGCAACGCCGCTGCTGATCGATGCAAGAAGTTGTTGCGCTCGTTCGGGATGTTCGCGAAGGCCTGCGATCCGGAGGTTGGCACTGGTGTGTGTCGATGATTCCAGGTTTTCAGCCGCGATCCAGGCCGCCGCTGTCGGCGGATCGATCCGCAACACGACGTGCACATGGTTACTCATCACGGCATAGGCGTGGATGCCAACGGCAAAGATCTCACCCAGTTCCAGCAAGACTCGGGCGACGCATCACTCCAGTTTGTCCTTCCCGGAACCATCGGCAGGAGTTGTAGCCGGAGACTTTGACTTGCTGAGATCAGGGATGATCAGGTCATTCACCGTGACAACGCCCGTCAATACCCGATCACTCGGCCCATAGGGGCCGTCGCTGTCCTGAAGCTGATGAAACTCGATAGAGGCGTCGTTAATCCGGCTTCCGAGGAAGTCCGCAGGGTTGATCATGTCATTGCCTGCCGAAACGGTGGAATTGCCTACTGCGCCGATCTTCGCGCTGCCGACGAATCCCAACCTTGACCCGGTCACATCACGCTTTGTATCCCGCCAGCGCTTCTTCGCCTTTTTCAGTGCTCTTTCGTCGGCATACTTGGGTTTCAGTTGTTCGAGAATTCGGTTGGCCGTTTCGACTTGTTCGCTGTCAAACTGACAACGATCGCATCACGCGCTGATGTAGCGCGAATCTCCGCGCTCGGCTGCCAAAGCGATCCACGCTGCTGCTCTTGGCAAATCAACCGGAACGCCTTGGCCACGCGCGTACATCACCGAAAGATTGTACTGGGCGGGCTT
Organism: Dokdonella sp.; assembly: GCA_016712865.1. Lineage (GTDB taxonomy): Bacteria > Pseudomonadota > Gammaproteobacteria > Xanthomonadales > Rhodanobacteraceae > Dokdonella. The sequence goes on along the minus strand of JADJQH010000008.1, from coordinate 846,206 downwards.
GTAAGCCCATGACGCGGACACCTCGTACATGTCTATGGCAAAAGCGTATTGATCCTTGTCGAACGCCTTGACTGCCTTCTTGAAATAGTAGATTCCCGGACGGCCAGAACCTTCCGGACCGGTGAAGCCCATACGACTGCCGGTGCTGCGACCGGACTCATAGCTCGCCGCATGTCGCGCGGACGCCTTCAGAGAGTTGGCATCAATCTGGGCACCTGCGGGAACTGCAATCAGTAGCGCCAGCCAGAGTGATCCAGAAAGAGCACGGGTACTTGTGGTCATGTCGGTTTCCTTGCAGATTTGCAACGGGAGGTTTGGCGATACCGGAACCCGAGAATCCGGGTCATGTTGGGCTCCGGCGGCTCTTGGGTCAACCCGACGGCATTTGGAGAACTCGGAATCCGAACCAGAGTGCCCCCTTTGGCGTGTCGGCAGCGCAATCCGCATCGCGATGCACTTGAGTCAGTGCCGTTCGAATCTGGCTAATTTGGCTGCTTTGGCTGGATGGTGCTAACTCGTGCAGGTCGGCAACCCGGCTACCTGGATCCGCTGAGGATCCCTTCTGCAGAAATTTCGACGACATACGTTGTATCGCAATGATGTCGCATGTCCTTGATATGAACATACACCTCAAGAGAGTAAATTTCTTCGTTCTTCACAACGTGATTGCCAAGCACAGTAACCCGCCTCTCGTCTTCTCTGATCGGCCTCGCAGAAATTTTTCTGCGCAAGAGCTCTGCGACTTCGGCATCCGACAGTCTCACGTGAATTTTATCTGGGTCGGGTGGTTCCGAATCGAGCAATGGAATGGATCGGGGCCTGGTACCGGCAATAGATAGTCGTCGCCGTGCTGCCTCGTCCTGAGCACGAGAGCATGCCCCTCATCCGGGCGCAATGGCGCGCATGCCGAAACAAGGAGCGCCATGGTGCAAAGCGCGTATTTTCGCATGTTGCAAATGGTGACACGAATTCCCGCTGGATAGTCGACGTGAAGGTCGAACCAGGAAAGTCTAATTACCGTACATTTGTCCGTTGCGGGTCATCCATCCCGCTGGGATCTATCTCCCGGGTCCTTACGCGTTGCGTCGACGAGGTCGCTCGTCAGGCAGTCCGCACCAAGCTCTTTGCGCTCCGCTTGCTCGTAGTTGTCCGACAGTAAGCGCGGGAACAGGAACGACAACATGCAATCGCGAAAATCGTCCGCGTACATCGCTCCACGCAACTGGGCGACGTTGGACCACAGTGTCTTGCCCAGTTGCTTCTGGTCACCGCGAGGAATCCTGCTCGACCTTGGCCTCTCTGCGCAGGGTTTCAGGTGAAATGCGTACCGTGCGGCCCTCGCGCACCACGATAAGGTCGGTTTCGGTTTGGATCGCCATCTTGCGCGCCAAAGCAGCGGCGCGACGCAATGCGGCCAATGACGCGCGCAAGTCAGGATTGCTGGCCTTGGATATATCGACTGTCTTCATGGCGTCTGGCCCCAATCAAGAAGTTCTGGCTCATCACCGGCATTATCGTACAACGCCCAATCGTTAACCTCGACCTTGTATACCGTATTGAAGTTGTGCAAGCCGGCAACGAAGCGACGCCGGATGACATGTTCGGGAATATCGTGACCTCCCTGGCGTACCCGTGTGGCCACGCGGGCGATAGCCGTTTCCACATTCGGCAGGCTGAGAAAGAACAGGCTCAAGTGGTAGCCAGACTTGCGCCACGATCGAATCCGCCGACGATAGCCAATGCCTGCCAGCGTCGTTTCGAAAGCAAAACTCTGGCCGTGGTCCACCTCTTCATCAATCTCATCCAGCATCAGCCTGCCCGCCTTCACCGCGGCTTCCGCGGGCGCGAACGGTGACAATCCCGCCGCAATCAGGTCCGCATTGATGAAACGCGGAATCTGGGCGTCTTCGGTCAGGAAGGAGCGCGCAAACGTCGTTTTTCCAGCACCATTGGGTCCGGCGATAATGAGAATTTTCTTGCTCATGGCATCACTTTCACCGGATCGGCAAAGAGCGTCGGATAGATGGGATGGCTCTGGATGAACTGCCGCAGCGACCATGCCAGAATGCGGGTCTGCATCTCCAGTTCGCTCAAGCCCGCGAAGCAGCACTAGCCTTGGTTGATCTTACATAGCAGTCAGGAATCTAGGGAACCGGGTTTGCGGCAAGGTCTCGCAAAACCCGAACCTAAAACCCGAACCAGAGTGCACTTTTGACTCCAAATGGATTGGACACCCCTGCCCGGCACCTGCAGGCATTGCCGTTGGTCGAGCCCGCGCGCGTTGCCCATACCGGGACGGCACAACTTCGCAACAGCTTCTTGCGCCGTCGCGGCGTGAAGTTGGAAACCGTGAATGCGCTTCGCCGGCAGCCAAGCCGAGGCGGCAGCCCGATAGTCCGTGCCGCGGCTGGGGGCGTGAAGCATCACGAAGGGCTTTTCGCGCCTGAAGGCGTGCTTGCCACACGTTGCGCAACGCCAATCACGCTTGCAGGCGCATGAACGCGAGCATCTTTCCGCAGCAGCCCATTCAGAGACGATGCCTTTCGTCATAGCTGTGCGACGCAATCCAGCCCGGACCCAAACACCATTTCGAAACGTGCTGTCTCCGCGCTTGATACCGCAAATGTGGTCGGAGCAAATGGGAAAGCCTCGGGCTTGAACCAGGCTCCACTGACCTTACCGGCGCTTCACCAGCCAGGCCGACAGAAGGACTGATGCCACCATCATTCCCACATGGAACTGGCTGAGATTGGCCCAGGCAACGGATTTGGCCATGTCGAAGCCGATTTTCATCAGCGTCGAGCGCATCGACTCGCCGAGAAAGGCGGCAACCGTGGCCGCAGCCAGCAGCAGTTGCGCATAAGTACAGGCCATTGCGGTAGCGAAAGCTGCAAGCAGAGCGCCACTCCATCGCTGCGCAAAACCGTGTCGTCGCGCAACCCAGGCAACCAGGGCGGCTACCACCGGCGCGAGGCCGATCATGTCCAATCGCACGAACAACTGCAAAACGCACCAGGCCGCGCCAGCAGCCAGGGCCACCATCAGCACGGTGATCACGCCAATGGCCCGAGTGAGCATCGAATTGCGCATGGGCAAGGCAGACGCTCCAGCACTGGCCGGTCGTTCAGGGTCCGGGTTCATCGACTCAGGGAACAAAGGTGAATCAATGATTCTACCGGCTGACACGCACAATCGGCACATTGAGCGATGCGGGAGTTGGCTTGCGCTCAGTCGAGCAGGCGCAGAACCGAATCCGGAACCGGAATGCCGGGGGTAGCATCCTCGGCCACCTGCGGAGCTGCGTACGCCTGGCTGATCGGTACCACGCCTGACCAGACCGGCAATTCGCGGTCGGCCGGATCATCCTTGGGGCCACCCGAACGGATCTTGGCGCTGGCGTGCTCGATACGGAAACGCAGCAGGGCGGTGGCGTTCAGTTCATTGCGGTCGGCCGCACGCGATTCCGCTGCACGCCCTGGCAGGATGGAATCGACGTAACGCGCCAGCACGGCGGCTTTTTCGTCACGATCCTGCACCAACTCCGCAATGCCGAAGGCAACCACGGATCGATAGTTCATCGAGTGGTGAAAGTGCGATCGCGCCAGCACCAGGCCATCCACCAGCGTCACGCACACGCACAGGGCAATCCCGCTTTCGCCGGTTTTCAGCAGTCGACTGGCGATGGAACCGTGCAGGTACAGGCATTCGCCTTCGCGCGCATACAACATGGGAATGACGAACGGCTGCCCACTGCTGTCGGCAAAGGCCACATGCGCAATGCAGGCGGCATCGAAAATGGCGTGGATGGTTGCGGCATCGTAATGCGCACGCTTGGGAATGCGTTGAACCTTGTGGCGTGCGGGCTTGCGCATGACCCCTCCGGATTTGCACTTGACGCGGCCAGCATGGCAGCGAGAATTGGCTCCTCCGAGTGCCACATTCGGGCGTTTCGCTGGAGCCAATCATGTACATCGAACTGGACGGGCAAGGCGCCCGCTATGCGCAACTGATCCGCGCGCTCAAGGCCGCTATCCTGGAGTCGCGGCTGGCCCCAGGGTCACGCGTGCCGGCCAGCCGCCATCTGGCCAGCGAACTGGGCATCTCACGCAACACGGTGCTGGCGGCTTACGACCAGTTGCAGGCGGAAGGCTTCTTGCTGGCACGGGTGGGATCCGGAAGTTTTGTCGCCGACATCGGCAATCGTCCGCTGCCGTTGCGCCAACAGGCTGCACCTGCGGTCGTCGCCCCGCTCTCTGCCTTCTCGCGGCGCGCGTTGGCCATCAGCGACGGTGCCTTGATCCCCGGCCGTCAGCATCGGGATCTGCGCTTCAACCTGCAGTACGGTCTGCCGATGACCAACCCCGCTTTGGCCAGCGCATGGCGGCGTGAGATCAATCGGGCCAGTGAGCGCGCCGAGTTCGACTATCCGGACGCACAAGGCTTGCCAGCGCTGCGCGAGCAAATCTGCGATTACCTGAGGCGCCGCCGCGGTGTGGAGGCAACGCCTGAAAACATCCTGGTGATTTCCGGCACCCAGCAAGCATTTGCGTTGGCCTCGCGCGTGCTGCTGGACGCAGGTGATCGCGTCGTGCTGGAAGATCCGCACTATCGCGGTGCGCGCCAGATCTTTGCCTCCTACGGGGCGCGCGTACTCGGCGTTCGCGTCGACGCCGAAGGACTGGTGCCTGCGGCCTTGCCCAAGCAGGCCAGTCTGGCCGTGGTCACGCCGTCCCACCAGTTTCCGACCGGGGCCTTGTTGCCACTCTCGCGCCGCGTGGAGTTGCTGGAGTGGGCGACCGCAAAGCGTTGCTGGTTGATCGAGGATGACTACGATGGCGAGTTCCGCTTCGGCGGACGACCGTTGGCTGCACTCAAGTCATTGGATCGCGATGGCCGGGTGATCTACATCGGCAGCTATTCGAAGACGCTGTTTCCCGCCCTGCGCCTGGGTTACATGGTGTTGCCGGAGTCCGTAGGCCGGGCCTTCCGCGCGGCCAAATGGCTGGAGGATCGCGGCAGCAATACGCTGGAGCAGGCGGCACTTGCCCACTTCATGGCCAGCGGCGGTTTCGAGCGCCACCTGCGTCGCGCCGCCCAGTCGCTGCGGGCGCGACGCAACGCAATGCTGGGTGGATTGCGCAAGCATGCAGCCCAGGTTTTCGAAGTGGTCGACTCCAACGCCGGCATGCATCTGACCGCGTGGTTGCGCAGCGGCAGCCATGCCGACTGCGAACGTCTCGCAGCACATGCGCGCGAGCGCGGTCTCGGCTTGTACACGGTGGCCCCGTACTCGCTGCAAAGCGGAGCCCGACCGGGCCTGCTGCTTGGCTATGCTGCCTTGCCGCCGGCGGACATCGATGCCGCGCTGCGCCTGCTGGGTCGCTGCCTGCGCGAAACGGGGCTGCTTGCAAACCGCTGAACCCTCGGTATTCGCCTCCGCAGACAGACTGCGGATGCATGCAGGTCTGGTTTCAGCACTACAAGGCAGCACCGCAAAGCACCAGCGTCGGGTTGAAACCCGGATTGTCGACCGCATTCAGACCGCAAGGCCCCAGCAGGAAAGCGCTCAACGCGCGATAATGCATGGCTTGCTTCCCGCACATCAATGCATTGCCCACCCCATGTTTGGATACAGCTCGACATCAGAACCGGTTCGCTTCGAGCGTGATTGCGCTGCCGTGATGGTGCCGCAGGGCGACGAAGTGACCCTGCCTGCCGGACAGGCCGGCTACATCACGCAGTCGCTGGGCGGCAGCTTTACCGTTTATGTTGACGGAAACCTGTTCCGCATCGCCGGACAGGATGCCGATGCCATCGGCAAGCCGGTTCCGGAGCCCCTGCAATTGCCTGCAGACGCAGGCGACGAGGACGTCGAGAAACTGGTCTGGTCGCAACTGCGCACCTGTTTTGATCCGGAAATCCCCATCGACATCGTCGAACTGGGCCTGGTCTATGACTGCGATCTGGAACGCACGGAAGATGGCCAGCGCAAGGTCAATATCCGCATGACCCTGACGGCACCGGGTTGCGGCATGGGCGAGATCCTCGTCGAGGATGTGCGCACCAAGCTCGAGATGATTCCGACCATCGCCGAAGCCGATGTCGATCTGGTGTTCGACCCGCCGTGGAATCAATCCATGATGTCGGACGCGGCCAAACTGGAAACGGGGATGCTCTGATTCGGTGAATCAGCCGAGCAAGCTCGGCTCTACCACGGCGAGAATGTAGAGCGGAGCTTGCTCCGCTTGCGGTTCTGCCACGGCAAGAATGTAGAGCGGAGCTTGCTCCGCTTGCGGCTCTACCACGGCATGAATGTAGAGCGGAGCTTGCTCCGCTTGCGGTTCTACCACGGCAAGAATGTAGAGCGGAGTTTGCGCCGCTTGCGGCTCTACCACGACGAGAATGTAGAGCGGAGCTTGCTCCGCTTGCGGCTCTACCACGACGAGAATGTTGAGCGGAGCTTGCTCCGCTTGCGGCAACGCCCTACCTGCAGCCAAGCAAGCTCGGCTCTACCACCGCGAGAATGTAGAGCGGAGCTTGCTCCGCTTGCGACAACGCCGTACCTGCAGCCGAGCAAGCTCGGCTCTACAGGGTCGGGGAGGTGCAGCCGAGCAAGCTCGGCTCTACCGCTCCATGATTCCCGGGGCGATTCATATCCGAAATTTCCTACGCGATTGCGCACCAAACGGCCATGGCTCCGACCTGGACTACACAGCACCCTCTAGCCATGGCGAGTCCGAAACTTCAGCGTGGTCGCAATTCCCGCCTTGGCGCCTACTATGCAGTCACCATGGCGCTTGATCGTCGCGCCACCTTGTTCGCTGATCCCGCACTGGCGCGGGTGGCAGGCGCGGAAATTTGCAACAGCCCGGCGGAAACCTGCGCCTGGGTTGTCATGCCCGACCACGTTCACTGGCTGCTGTGTCTGCGTTCCGCATCGCTTTCCCGTTGCGTTCAGGCATTCAAGTCCCGTTCGGCGCGAGCCATGAACGCGGCACGCGGCACAACCGGCAAGATATGGCAGGCCGGATACTACGACCATCAACTGCGCAGTGACGAGGATTTGCGTCAGCAGGCGCGATACATTGTCGCCAATCCGCTACGCCGTGGATTGGTTGCGCGAATCGAGGATTTCCCGCATTGGCGGTGTCGCTGGGTATCCGGGTCCGACGATCTGATCGGGTGAATCGAAAGCCGAGCAAGCCAGGCTCTACCACCGCGAGAATGTAGAGCGGAGCTTGCTCCGCTTGTGGCAATGCCGTACCTGCAGCCGAGCAAGCTCGGCTCTACCATGGCAAGAATGTAGAGCGGAGCTTGCTCCGCTTGCGACAACGCCGTACCTGCAGCCGAGCAAGCTCGGCTCTACGCGTCGGCGGGCGGTGGTGTGGCGTCGCTGGCGTCGGCGTCGGAATCTTCGCCGTCCGTTTCCATCGCATCCAGCTGCACCAAGCCCACGAGCTTCTCGTCATCCGGCAGGCGAATCAGGGTGACGCCCTGGGTGTTGCGTCCGACCTTGGCCACTTCGGCAACGCGGGTGCGAACCAGGGTTCCCTGGTTGGAAATCAGCATCAGTTCGTGTGATTCGCTGACCTGCACGGCCCCGACCAGTGCGCCATTGCGCGTTGAACACTGGATGCCGATTACGCCCTGGTTGCCACGGCCCTTGCGTGGATATTCGTCGAGCGCGGTGCGTTTGCCATAGCCGCGTTCGGTGGCGGTGAGGATCTCGCCATCGCCGTTGCGCACGATCAGGCTGACCACGCGCTCGCCCTTGCCGAGGCGAATACCGCGCACGCCGCTGGAGGTGCGTCCGGTCGGGCGCACCGTGCTTTCATCGAAGCGCACGGTCTTGCCATTGGAGGCAAACAGCATGATGTCGCTTTCGCCATCGGTGATCTGCACGTCAACCAGGGCATCGTCCTCGGCCAGGCCGATAGCCCGCTTGCCCTTCTGCAACTGATAGGCGTACTCGGTGAGCGGCGTCTTCTTGACGGTTCCGTTGGCGGTGGCAAACAGAAGGAAACGATCATCTGAATACTCATGCACCGGCAGGATCGCCTGCACCTTCTCGCCCTCTGCCAGCGGCAACAGGTTGATGATCGGCTTGCCGCGTGCGTTCGGCCCGGCATCCGGCATCTGGTACACCTTGAGCCAGTACACGCGCCCGGTGCTGGTGAAGGTCAGCAAGGTGTCGTGGGTGTTGGCGATCCACAGGCGCTCGACGAAATCCTCGTCCTTCAATGCCGATGCGGAACGTCCCTTGCCGCCACGTCGCTGCGCGCGATAGATGCTGACCGGCTGGCGCTTGGCGTAGCCGGTATGCGAGAGCGTGACCACCACATCTTCCGGCTCGATCAGGTCCAGCGTATTCAGGTCGTCCTGGTTGATCTGGATCACGGTACGACGCGCGTCGCCGAATTCTTCCTTCAGCGAAACCAGCTCCTCGCGGATCACCGCCAGCAAGCGCGCCGGGTCTTCGAGGATCTCGATCAAACCGGCAATGGTCTTGAGCAGCTCCTTGTATTCGTCGGTGAGTTTTTCCTGCTCCAGTCCGGTCAGGCGGCTCAGGCGCATTTCCAGGATCTGCTGCGCCTGCACTTCGGACAACTGGTAACCGCCATCACCGAGGCCAACGCCAGGGTCAAGACGCTCTGGCTTTGAGGCATCGGCACCGGATGCGGCCAGCAGGCTGCGCACGAGACCCGGCTCCCAGGTGCGTGCCAGCATGCGCTGCCTGGCTTCATCACTGGATGCGGACGTCTTGATCAACTCGATCATTTCATCGATGTTGGCGAGGGCAACGGTCAGGCCTTCCAAGATATGAGCGCGATCACGCGCCTTGCGCAACTCGAAGATGGTGCGCCGGGTGACCACTTCGCGGCGGTGGCGCAGGAAGGCATCGAGGATCTCGCGCAAGCCCAGCGTGCGCGGCTGGCCATCGACCAGCGCCACCATGTTGATGCCGAAGGTCACCTGTAGCTGGGTCTGCTGGTAGAGGTTGTTGAGCAGGACATCGCCCATGGCATCCTTGCGCACCTCGATGACCACGCGCATGCCGTCCTTGTCGGACTCGTCGCGCAGCTCGGAGATGCCTTCGATCTTCTTTTCCTTGACCAACTCGGCAATCTTTTCGATCAAGCGAGCCTTGTTCACCTGGTACGGCAATTCGCTGACGATGATGGTCTCGCGGCCGTTGGCCTCGGTTTCAACCTCGGCCTTGGCGCGCACGAGGATGCGGCCACGCCCGGTCTTGTAGGCTTCGATGATGCCGGCCGCGCCATTGATGATGCCCGAGGTCGGGAAATCCGGGCCGGGCACGATGCGCAGCAAATCCTCGAAACCGAGATCAGGATCGTCGATCAGCGCAATGCAGGCGCCAAGCACTTCACTCAGGTTGTGCGGCGGCACGTTGGTCGCCATGCCCACCGCGATACCGGCAGAGCCGTTCACCAGAAGGTTGGGAATGCGCGCAGGCAGCACGCTGGGTTCGAGTTCCTTCTCGTCGTAGTTGGGCTGGAAGTCGACGGTTTCCTTGTCGATGTCGGCAAGCAGCTCGGAACTCAAGCGATGCAGACGGCATTCGGTGTAACGCATGGCCGCCGGATTGTCGCCGTCGACCGAACCGAAGTTGCCCTGGCCATCGATGAGCATGTAGCGCATCGAGAAGTTCTGGGCCATGCGCACCATGGCGTCGTAGATCGAGGAATCGCCGTGCGGGTGGTACTTGCCCATGACGTCACCGACCACGCGCGCGCACTTCACATAAGGCCGGTTCCAGACCGTGCTGGACTCCTGCATGGCGTACAGGATGCGGCGGTGCACGGGCTTCAATCCATCGCGCACATCGGGCAGCGCGCGACCGACGATGACGCTCATCGCGTAGTCGAGATAACTCTGCCGGACTTCGTCTTCGATATTGACGCGTATGACTTCTTTGGCGAACTCGGCCATTGAATGTATATCCCTTTTGAATCAATACGTTAAGGCCGTCAAATCGACCCTGTCGCAACGCCGGAATGGGCACGGCGAAAACGCGAAATTTTAGCACGGATGGGGGTTGTTCCGCGAGCCTGAACAGGGCCGGGGCTTGCTCGCCACTCCACCCTCAGCCCACCCCCAACCCTCTCCTTCATGCCCTACGGGTACGCCAGCGGGAGAGGGTGAAAATTGCTCGCGCTTTGGAACCGACCTGCATAGGGCTAGATTCATGAAGCGGAGCAAGCTCCGCTCTACATTCTTGCTGTGGTAGAGCCGAGCTTGCTCGGCTGCAGGTTTGGAGGTGCCACAAGCGGAGCAAGCTCCGCTCTACATTCTTGCCGTGGTAGAGCCGAGCTTGCTCGGCTGCAGGTTTGGAGGTGCCACAAGCGGAGCAAGCTCCGCTCTACCAATGCTCCACGCTTCTCGTAGAGCGGAGCTTGCTCCGCTTGAGTGCCGCCCGATTCGCGAACGGCGCGTGGGAAACAGCAACTCAGCCAAACAGCGTGCGCAGTTTCCGGGCATCGGGTTTTTCGATGATGCCGCGTTCACTGACGATGGCATCGATCAGGCCAGCCGGAGTGACATCGAACACCGGATTCCAGGCCTGCGCACCTTCGACCACCGTGCGCTGTCCGGCATGGCTCAGCAACTCGGCCGGATCACGCAGCTCGATCTCGATGTCATCCCCGTGCGCGGTGGAGAGATCGACGGTGGATGCCGGCGCAACCACCATGAATTTCACGCCATGGTGACGAGCTGCAATGGCGAGCTGAAAGGTGCCGATCTTGTTTGCCACATCGCCGTTGGCCGCAATGCGGTCGGCGCCGACGATCACCCACTTCACCTGGCCGGATTTCATCAGATGCGAGGCGGCGGAATCGGCAATCAGGGTGGCCGGAATGTTGTCGCGCACCAGCTCCCACATCGTCAGGCGAGCGCCCTGCATCCAGGGACGCGTCTCGCCTGCATAAACGTGGCGAATCCTGCCTTCGCTGAACCCGGCGCGGATGACGCCAAGTGCCGTGCCGTAACCGGCCGTTGCCAATGAGCCGGTATTGCAGTGGGTGAGCACATCGGAGCCGGGTTCAATCAGTGATGCGCCCAATGCACCCATGTGTCGATTGGCGGCCAGATCCTCATCCTGGATCGCCTGCGCTTCCTGCTCCAGCGCGATGGCATCGGCACCCGCGGCAATGCGCGCCTGCATGCGATCCAACGCCCACATCAGGTTGACCGCGGTGGGACGCGCTGCTCTCAAGGTCGGAAGCGCGGCCTCGAGTGTGCCTCGACCCCGCTTGGCGGCCAGCACCACGCCCCAGGCGGCGGCAATGCCGATGGCCGGCGCTCCACGCACGACCAGATCGCGGATGGCCTGGGCTACCTCATCGGCAGTCATGCAGTCGAGATAGTCCTCGACAAAGGGCAGCCTGCGCTGGTCAAGCAAGCGAAGCCGGTCGCCACGCCAGAGCACGGCGCGAATGGAATCGTGGGAATTGATCTCGTTCATGCCAATAGGATAGCGGAGCCCTGGTTTCCTGGAAGACCAGCCAACGACTCGAAATGCGCGTCAATCCGGCAAAGGCGCTGGCTCCAATGGCCATGGATGGCCAGCATGCAGGAAATGCAGGAGAGTTTTCCCGCCTGCCTGCGCAGGGACAACCGCAGCTTGCGCTGGTCTGAGCGTTGACGGTCGCTACGCGCATAGGCCGGCATCAGAAGCAAACTCTCGTCGCCCCTGCGCAGGCAGGGGCCCAGCGCCTTTCATGTCCGCTCTTCGGAAAAATCCAGGCCGTTGATGCGCCGCGTGCGCAATGGCAGTGCGGCGCGGATCACCTCGCGACTGGCGTGGACATGCAGCTTGCGACGTGCGCGGCTGGCAGCGGTGTAAAGCCATTCACGGGTGATCAGCGGATGGGGCAGCTGCGGCAGCACCAGTTCCACCACGTCGAACTCCGAGCCTTGCGCCTTGTGCACGGTCATCGCGTAGGCGCTTTCGTGCGCTGGCAACTGGGTTGGCAACACGCGCAACAAACCACCGTCCCGGCGCGTGAACCAGGCGCGCAGCGATCCACCGGCATGCTCGGCGAGCAGGATCCCGACATCGCCGTTGTACAAGCCCAGCGCATGTTCGTTGCTGCTGACCAGAATCGGCCGGCCAGAAACATGCAAGGGCGCACTGGAAGCACCGTGCAGGAGGCTGCCGATGGCCTGGTTGAGTCCGGCCACACCCTGTGGCCCTTCGCGCACGGCACACAGGATGCGGTATCTGCCCAGTTGTGCCAGCGCCGCCTGCGGGGAATCAGCCGCAGCTAGGCCTGCCCAATGTGCCCTTGCCGCATCGCGGGCTTGCGCCGTGTCGAACGCGAGGGCCTGCTCACTCCAGCGGATGTCTGCGCTGCTTGCAAGCGCATCGAACACGGCATCTTCATCACCACGGCGGATTGCGCCGACCAGACGGGCAATGCCGGATTCGCCGGCAAATCGGTGCGCACGTTCCAGACGCACCACGCAGTCGCCCACGGATGTCTGTTCCCCGATCGGATCCAGCCTGGCCACCTTGGCATCTGCAAGCCAGTTGCAGGCCGAGGCGGAAAACGCGTTGCTGCCGTTGCTGGCAGCGACGGTTGCCAACACCGCACCGTTCTCCACGGCCGGCAATTGATCCGGATCGCCCAGCAGGATCAGGCGGCATTCCGGCTTCAAGGCGCGCAGCAGCTTGGCCATCAACGGCAGATCCACCATCGAGCATTCATCCACGATCAACACGTCGAGATCGAGTGGGTAATCCGCATTGCGAAGTGGCGAGACCGACTGCGGACGGAAGCCGAGCAGACGGTGCAAGGTCTTGGCAGCGCTGGGCAGCGCATCGCGTTCTTCCGCGCTCAAAGGCAACGCATCCAAACCGGCCTGAACCGACTCGGCCAGTCGTTGCGCGGCCTTGCCGGTGGGCGCAGCCAGGGCCATGCGCAACGGCTTGTCGGACAAGCGCAGGTGCAGCGCGAGCAGGCGCAACGCGGTATGGGTCTTTCCTGTTCCTGGTCCGCCGCAAATCACGCTGAGCGGCGCACGCAGGGACATGGCGGCGGCAACACGTTGCCAGTCAGTCTGCGCTGCGTCGCTTGCGGGAAGAAATTCATCGAGGGCGCGCGCAATCTCGGCGGCGTTGCTTGTAACCGGCGCGGGCTGCGCCCTTTGCAGCAAGGCCGTTTCCACTTCGCGCTCATGCCGCCAGTAGCGGCGCAGCCAACTACGATTGCTCTCAACGATGATCGGCAAGGCACTGGATGCCTCGCCGATAAATCCGGCCTGCGGCCAAGTGCCCGCACGCAGTTGCGCATGCAACGCCGAATCCTGGCCATCCGGCCAGTCATCAAGCAGCTCAGGTTTGAAGCAGCTGTGACCCTTGCCCACGGCCCAACTGTTGAGCCCGGCCAGATGCAAGGCCGCCGCGCTGCTGGCCGGCCAGATCACGCGCAAGGACTCCATGAGCGCGATGTCCAGCGCGCTGAAGCCGCCTTCGCGCACGCGGTCAAACGCGCTCACGAGCGATCTCCATCGAACCATGCGTCCAGCGCATCGATCAGTTCGGCGGGCGGACAGTCATGGTGGATGCCCGCACTGTCGCCATCGCGCATGCCACGCACGAAAAGATACAAGGCCCCGCCGATGTGGCGTTGGTAGTCGTACTCCGCACCCAGCCGATGTTTCAGGAATCGCTGCAGGGCCACCAGATAGACCAGGTACTGCAGGTCGTAGTCGTTGCTGCGGATGGCGGCCGGCAAACGCGCGGCAGCATAGTCGGCACGGCTTGCACCGAGCAGATTGGTCTTGTAATCGATCACGTAGTAGCGCCCCTGCCAGCGCGCGATCAGGTCGATGAAGCCGGTCATCAAGCCGAGAACGCTGCCGCGTCGCGCCTGCAGTTCGCCTTCGCTGCGTGCATGGGCGGGATAGCGCGCCAGGATCCGCTCCAGCTCGATCATGCGCGCCGCACCCAAGGGAAACAGGAATTCCAGCTCCGGCAGGAACTCGCCGCAACCCAGGTGAATGAGCCTGAAGCCGGTGTCGGGCAGCAACTCGCTGCTGACGCAGTTTCGTGTCATCGCGGCGATGACTTCCTGATCGGCATCGGCGAAACCGTGATCGGCGGCCATGCGTGCCAACGCTTCGGTGCCTGCCGGGTTGGCGAGGTCGGCAAACGGAATCGTCTCCAGGATGCCGTGCACACAGGTGCCGAATTCGGCGCCACGCGGCCATTGCGGCACCGGGTCATCGACGATGCCCGGGTAAACCTGTGCGGACGGATCACTGGTCTCGTCATGATCGGCCAACGGCGCGTGCTCGCCACCGCCAAACAGGCGACTGTAGCTCAGGGTTTGCAGACGACGCTCGATCTGGCCATGGAATTCGGCGACTGCCAGCGGCTGTGGCGACGTAGTCATGCTGTCGAGGCCGGGTTCCGGTGCTTCCATGTCGAGCTTCTCGACGCAGATGCTCTTTTTCGAGCGCTCGACCAGGTCCTGGAGCCGCCCATCGATGGCACCCAGATCGTCTTTCAGGCCGGCAAGCTGCCTGGGATCGCGCATGCCCTTTGTGCGGAACAACAACCAGGCCAGCGGACCGCAGAAACCGGTGACGTGCTTTCCGGTATTGGCAAAGGCCCATGCCAGCCAGAGGCGATGACGCGCGCGCGTCATGGCAACGTAGGCCAGGCGCAGGCTTTCGGCAAACAGCTCGTCGGCATGCGCCGATGCATGCTGCTGCCAGTGCGGGCCTCCAATGTCGATGCGCAGTTCATCAGCCGCATGCCAAGCCACCGAGTCATTGGGCGTATTGCGCTTCTCCGCAGCCGATTCGTCGCGGGCCGCCATCACGAAGGGAGCAAACACCACGTCGTACTGCAATCCCTTGCTGCGATGAATGGTGCGCACCTCCACAGCTGCCGAATCGGCGGTCGCCCGCAACTGCTCGGTGGCTTCGATGCCCGGTCGCTGCGTCGCTTCGATGCGACGCTGGCCGAGCCAATGCAACAGATCGCCGGGCGCTGAGCGCCGCAGCGATTCGCCCTGCAGCAATTCCGCCAGATGCAGGAAATTGGTGACGCAGCGCGGACCGTCCCAGCGCGGAAGCAGTCGCGCGGCTGCCTGTCGCACGCATGCGGTGAGTGCCGCGTACGGACCATCCACGATCCAGCGCTGGCGCAATTGCGCAATCAGGGCAAGTTCGGCCTCCCAGCGCGTCAGGTCATCACGCGAAGCCAACAACTCGCCGAGATTTCGCCCCAGCAGTTCGGTGGCCAAGGCAGCGCGCACGCGCGCCGCATCGGTCGGTGCATCCAGCGCCGCAAGCAGGTATTCAAGCTCGCTGGCCTGCTGGCTCAGGAATACGCTTTCGGTGCTGACATGGTCACAGGCGATTCTCCAATCGCCCAGCACCTGTGCCGTTTGCTCGGCCTGGCGATTGGTTTGCACCAGTACGGCAATGCTCGGCGGCGGCTGTTGCGCTTGCTTTGCTTCCCGCAACAGGGCGCTGATGCTCGCGGCCACTTCAGCCAGAATGCGCGCACTGAACTGCGGAACAGTCCATGCCTTTGGCTTGTCGCCTCCCGTGTTGTCCGGCAGCCGCCACAGGGTCAAGGGCGAATCGCTTTTCAGCCAGGATTCCGGCTTGTTTTTCGTGGACGGATACTGCGCAGGCTGGAAACCGATGAAGTCCACCATGAACGGATCCGTGACGCCTCCGAACACGGCATTGACGGCCTCGATCAGACGCGCATCGGAGCGCCAGTTGTCACGCAGGGTGTGCAGGTTGCTGCCGGCGTCACGCGCAGCGGCGTGGTAGGTGTAGATATCGCCGCCACGAAAACGGTAGATCGCCTGCTTGGGATCACCGATGAGGAGCAGCACGGCATCCGCCCGCGCCATGTGAATGCGATGCAGGATTGCATACTGCAGGGGATCGGTATCCTGGAACTCATCGACCAGCAAGGCGGGCACTTCACTGGCAATGGCTTCGGCAAGATGCGTTGCCGAATCTCCATGCAAACTTGCATGCAACTGGCCGATCAAATCATCAAAACCAAGGCGCCTTGCACGCTTGCGATACCCGCCAAGCCGCTCACGAACGAAATCGATCGCGGCGCGCGTGAAGTGGGCAAGCAGGGCACGCCGCACATCCTCATCGGCCAGCGCCATGGCCTCGACCACGCTTGCGACTTCAGCCAGTTCGGCTGGCAGGGTCCAGCCGGCCTTTTCGGCATTTTTCGAGATCTGCTCTTCGATCGAATTCGAGCGCAAGGGTGTCAGAGCATCCACATCCACCTGATCGGGTTCACCTGCGCAGGCAGCATTGCACTTTTGTACCCGCCACTGAGCGAGCATTGAAGTCTGTGCCGACTTGAGATTTCCGAAATCGATGGCCTCCTGCAATTGCGTGAGCGCAGCAGCGACCGTTCCTTTCGCATGCAGATCACGCCAGCGCTTGCGCGCGCTCGCGCAGGTTTTCCGTCCCCGCTTCAGCCAGCCTTCAACATCGGCAGGATCCATGCGCTCAACGGGCAGGACCAGGGTTTGCGATCGGATCAATTCGGCGGCCAGGTCGCCCGGCGTCTTCCAGCGTTGCAGCACATCGGCGACGGCCTCATCCGGTTCGAGGATGACATGCCTTCGCCAGAAATCGCGCACGAACTCGCGGGTCACTTCCTTGCCGGCACTGTCATCAAGCTCGAAGAACGGCAGCCCGGTCTCGAAAGCATGTTCGGCCAGCAGTTGCCGGCACAGGCTGTGCAAAGTCGAAATGCGTGCTTCGTCGAATCCGACCAGCGCTGCCTGCAGTACGGTTCTGGCGCGCGCGCATGCCGCCACGTCAGTGCGATGCCGGCCAAGGATCGCATCGAGATCCGGCCGGTTAGAGGCGCTGCTTCCATCGAGATGGGCAATGGCCTCGACAAGCTGTCGACGCAAGCGCGAGCGCAACTCGCGCGTCGCGGCGTCGGAAAAAGTGACCACCGCAATCTGGCGCACGCTGAATTGACGCTCCAGCAGCAGGCGCACGTAGAGCAAGGATATGTTGTGGGTCTTGCCGGTGCCTGCGCTGGCTTCGATCAGATGCTGACCGACAAGCTCCAGCGTGGCGGCGTTCAACGGCGACATCATGACTTCACCTTCGCGAGCATGCGGTGAAGTGGCACGTACACTTCCGAGGCAAAGGCCTCGAATTGCTCATCCAGCACCGCTTCGCCACGATGGCGGCTGATCAGGGCATTGAAGGCGTCGATTCCTTCCGGGTATTCACCCTCAAGCCACGCCTTTTCTGCGGCTTGCGAAGGAGAGGCTCCCTTGCCCTTCACCCAGGCTTCGGCAAACGCCCGCGCGCAGTTAGGGAACGCGTGCACCGGCTGGCGCATGCCGCGCATGTACCAGCCAAGCAATTTTTCAATCCACTCCCGCTCGTTGGCGAATTCCGCAAGCGTGTAGCAAACCACCGCCCTGCCTTCACCAAACCCCAGCACGCTGGCCGAGGGTCGGGCTGCCTGCGACGGCGGCAACAGGGCACGCTCGAGCGCGATTCGGGCAATGTCCACGCCGCGGATTCTGCCGGGACGGACCAGCAGCATTCCCGTAGGCCCGGCGTCGGATCCGCGAAGATGGCGGATTGATCCACCGAGGCGAACACCGATTTCCGGAAAATCGAGAAACCTCGCCTCGACTTCCAGCGCAGAATCCTTTCCACCGGGCAACTCGGTGATGGCTTGCTCCAGCGTGGCGAGTTCCTCGCCCAGCGTGTCCCAGATCTTCGCGCCGACAGGACCGAGAGGAAACTTGCCTTCGCGCTGCACGCGATGCAGATCGGGGCGCCCAGCAAGCGGTCCGAGCAGGCGATCCGACAGCTGATAGCGGCTGAGGTGATCAAACTCGAAGGCTTCGATGTCCTCATCGGCCTGCGCTTCGGACAAATGAATGGGCAATTGCTGGCGAAACCAGGTACGAATCGGATGGCGCATCCAGCGCAACACGTCGTCGATGTCGATATCGACGACGGACTCGGGCACGCATGCAACGCCGGTCTTGATCTCGGCAAACGCAGGCGGCTCCTGCCACGGCGCTTGCAACGCTTGCGCCGCCTGCAACCACAAGCGGTCATGGCTGGGCACCGCTGCGTCTGCCTGGAAACAGGCAGGCGCATAGGCTTGCAGCGGATGCGTGAGCACGATCCGTTTTCGCATCTGCGGCCAGCGCCCGGGACCATAAGCCGAGGAGAGGAAGCCCAGCAATTCATCAATGACAGGAGACGGTGGATCGGCATCGGATCCATCCGCAGCACTGCTCACATGACTGAGATGGAACACGTCGCGCGCCGCCACCAGGCATTCGAGAAACAGGAAGCGGTCGTCCTCGCGAATGCTGCGATCACCGGGTCGCGGGTGCTTGCGCATCAGGTTCAATCCGGCTGCCGCCTGCTTGCGCGGAAACCGCGCGGCATCCAGCCCGAGCAGGCACACGACCCGATGCGGCACATTGCGCATCGGCACCATGCCGCAGAAGGTCACGCCAAAGCGACCTGCCCTGGCCTTGCGCGGCTCGCCAATCGCATCTTCCAGCGCATCGCGCAACACGGCGAATTCGATGGGCTCATCCCCAAGCCACCGGCCTGCGTCATTGCCCAGAGCAGCAATCGCTTCGCGAAGATCACGCACAGCCGCGCGCTCGCCGGCATCCGTGCTTTCGGTGTCCAGCAACAATTCCAACCATTCCATCAGCCACAGCTTCCAGGCTTGCGCTGATCGCACCTGGGTCAGCTCCTTGCGGATCCGGTGCATGGCATCGATGAATGCGCACAAGCGACCCAGCCATTGCGCCGCCGAGCCTTCGACATTTGCCACCGGCACCACGTCGGACAGCATCGCTTCCTCGTCGCCAAGCGCATAGCCCAGCAGCAAACGGTTGAAGCCGAAACGCCAGGTGTTCTCATCAAGTGCCGCGGCGCCAAGCTCGGCGCGAAACGCGTCATCCAGTCCCCAGCGGATGGCGCTCTCGCCGATCCAACTGCGCAGCCAGTCCTGCGCCTCGCCATGCAGGCCCTGGCGACGCGCGATGGAAGGTTCGGCCAGAATGCCCAGCACTTCACTGACGGCCATGCGGCTTTCGGCCAATGCGAGCACACGTGCAAATGCATCGATCAGCGGATGCAGGGCACGCAGGGCAACATCGCCGATGCCGTAGGGAATGGCCAAGGCGTCGTCATCCTCGCCAAACACGGCCTTGATGGCGGCCGCGTAGTCCTCGATCTGCGGTGACATCACCACGATGTCGTGCGGCATGAGCCCATCCAGGGTTTCAAACAGGCCCAGGATTTCGTCGCGCAGCACCTCGACTTCACGTTGGCGCGTCGGGCAAGCATGCACGCGAATCGAGGGACGCGCCTCGTCTTCCGGTGGCTCCGCGTGTGCCGGGTCAAGCAGCAGGATTCCATGCTGCACCCATCCAAGCAGTCGGGATGCATCCGGAAGCGCGAAGGCATCATCGTCGTGGATGACAAGTTCCGGTGCGTGGATGGCCTTCAGGTGTTCGCGCCCGAGGCTGCCCCAGGCCGCCAGCAGCGGATGGCCGACCTCCAGATACGAACTCGCATCACCGCGACCATGCTTCGCCCACAGTTGCCGGCGTCGGCTGATCTCGCGTTCGGAAACGATGTCGCCCCAGTAATCGAGGCAAGGATTCGGCTGGTAGAAGTGCAGCGGCGCGTGCCTGGCCAATGCCAGGAAGAATTCCAGCAGCAGGGGCGGCAGGTGCGATGCACCAAAAACCGCGACGCCGTGTTCAAGCGAGGCAGGCAACGCAGCGCCGGAATCGAGCATGGTCAACGCACGATGCATCAGGCTGGCCCGATCCGGCTCTTTGACGCCGGAAACCAGGACGCGCCAAAGCGCCGATTGCCAGCGCTCATCGGCGTCATCCAGCAACAGACGCTGGCTCGTCCACGCGCGCAGCCAGTCCGGCCGCGCCATGCTGTACTCATCGAAACAACGTGCAAGCAGTACGGCCAGTTCGTAACGCTGCCGCGCATCCGTGTCGTCGGCGAGATGGCGACGCACGCGATCGAATCCGGGTTGCGTTGCCAACCCCGGCAGGGCCTTGAAAATGCGCCAGGCGAGCGCCTCACGCGAGAACGCGGATTCCGGCGCCAATGTGCCACCCAACTCACGCAGCACGCCCCAGGCAAAACTCGATGGCAGTGGAAACCGGATGTTGGCGGCAATGCCGCAGCGATCTGCAATGCGTTCCTGCAACCAGCGACCAAGTGCGGGATGTGCGACCACCACGCTCCGGGTACACATCGGATCGCCCGCGTCTTGCGCGTGCAGGTCATCGATCAGCCGATCAGCCAGCGCTTCCAATCGATTGCCGTGAATGAACTGTGCTGCCTGCATCACTGCCCTTTGCCGGATCCGATTCCTGGCGGCCAGTCTGTCGGCGGCCAATCTCACGCCACGAGACGAACAGGCAAACCCTTCCGTTCATGCAATTGCAAATACAATCGCGCACCCCAACCCATTCCGTCCGCCGAGCCCGAATGCAGCATTCACGACACATGCTTGTTCTTGTATCGGCTTGGCTGATACTGCCCGATCCGGCCAGGGCTGCCGACGACTACGAACTGGAACCCGTGCTCGCGGCAACCACGCTGGTACAACCGGCCTTGCTTTCCGGGCCGGGATTCGAGGTCGATCCCCATGTGGAAATCCGAGGATACATGGCACGCTTCACCATGGATACGGCAGTGGGCCGCATCGAGGCGGAAAGCATGGAAATGCTGGCCATCCGGGTGTCCGAGATTCCGGCCATGCAGGCGCTTGATCGTCAGGGTCATGTGGACAGTTTTGCCCATGCTGCAAGCGAACGCGCCATGGACAAAGGGGAACAGTTCTCCCGCCTGATACGACATCCGCTGCAGACCCTCAAGGGAATCCCGGCTGGCGTCGCGCGTTACTTCGGCAAGCGCCTGCGCAAGGTCGGCAAGCAGGCGCAATCCCTTTCCGATCATGTCGCACGGGAGCTTGGCACGCGCGGTGAATCCTGGCCGCGCAGTGATGGACCGATGACTTCCGCCCGCGATATTGATCGGCAAGAGTCACGCAGGAGTGGCAATGGACACGACTCCTGGCTCGACGACCTCGGCGCCGAGGGGGAACGCGAGGTCAAGCGACGCATCGACTATCGCAAGGCGCGTCGTGACTTGGCCGAAAACCTCGGCATCGATCCCTACACCAGCAACCCGCAATTGAGCGAGCGACTCGATGAGCTGGCCTGGTCGGGTTCTGCCGGGCGCATGACGACGGATCTTGCCCTCGCCTCGATGGATGGTAGTGCGGGACTGCTCCTGGCGCGCAGCGACCAACTCAATGATCTGGTCTGGAAGCTTGACGAGGACCAGTTGCGCACGGTCACCCTGCAAAGATTGGAGCGGTTTGCGCGCGATGAATTCCTCATGCGTCAATTCATGCGCCGTGGCGCCTTCACACCCAGCCTCAAGGCATCCATGCTGGATGCGCTTGAACGCCTGCAACCTGCTGCGGGAGGCGATGCCTTGCTTGAGCTGGCGATGACGGCGCGCAGCGAGCTTGAGGCACGCTACATCGTCAACGCGCTTCGGCTGCTCGCCACACGATTGGGCAACAATGCCCACGGCGGAGAGCTGCTGATCGTCGGTGCCGGACTCGGCTATCTCGGCAATTCCGGCGACGTGGTGCTCCCGCTGCCGGTTGACTACCTTGCCTGGACCCACGAAGTCGCAACCTTTCTCGACAACGAGGAATTCCGCAGCGCCCGGAAATCCGTC
This sequence comes from Dokdonella sp., assembly GCA_016712865.1. Taxonomy (GTDB): domain Bacteria; phylum Pseudomonadota; class Gammaproteobacteria; order Xanthomonadales; family Rhodanobacteraceae; genus Dokdonella. The sequence goes on along the minus strand of JADJQH010000008.1, from coordinate 824,390 downwards.
CTCATCCAGGGCAACGCATCGCCGCGCAGCCTGCGCGAACTCACGTCGCGAGGCTGGAACGTCGTCGTCGACTCAAGCGCGTTGGTAGCCGCCGAATGACTGCCGGGTGCAGGAACCTGCGCGGCAGAAACCATCCGGCACAACGTATTCAAGGTTCGTCATCGAACCCGTTGCGGAACAGCAAGTCGGGCACGTGCATGACGATGCAGTGGATGGCGCCGGCGTTGAAGATGATGTCACTGCAATCAACCTGCACGATGTCGTGATCGGGCAAGGCGCTCTGGTAGGTGGCCAGTGCCTGCGCATCCTGGCTCGTATAGCTGCCCCCAAAGCGGCAGATCAGCACCGTCTGGTTGACGATGACGGAGTTGGTGTAGGTGTAGTGCGCGCCGCTGCGCCAGCCGGGCGTGCGGTACACCGTGTAGCCACGTGACTGCATCAAATTGGCGGTGGCATCGGTCACCTGCTTGGGGATTCCGCTGCCCTGGTTGGCGTCGTACTGGCCGATGATCACCTTGCTGTCGGTCAGGGGCAGCATCCACATGTCGATGTGCTGGGTACTGTCATAGCTCGAAGGAAACGGATCGGTCAGGGTGACATCGAGGCCCTGGTAGTCCGCGTAGTCGTCGATGATCTGCTGTTCGCTCAGGCCGGGATTCTCATTGACGATCAGGCGCGTCATATAAGCATCGCGCGTACCGAACAGGTGAAAATTGCCACCACCATGGATCAGCGGAATCTCGTACACGGTCTCGTTGATCTGCGCGCCGTAGCCGATGGGGAACAGGTCATCGTTGGGCCGAGGCCGGTTGTATTCGTGATCCACGATGGCGCGACGACCGCCGTCGTCGACGAAGCGCGGGCCATAGTCGCGGATCCACACGGAATCGGTCGCGGCAATCACGAAATGCACATGGTCCATGTCCGCGCCGCCGCCTTGCAGCACCGAACTGGCCGAAGCCTGCTGGCTCGATCCACTCACCACCACGTAAACCTCCGAAGGTGGTGTCGCCGTGGTGAGCGGAACCGTCATCTCCGTGTGCAACGCGTTGTAGCTGCCCCAGCGAATCAGGATGCCCTGGTTCGCCTCGTACTCGGCTTGCGCCCGCACCGGGCCGCTGGGCGGGGCGCTGGGTTGATTCGGTCGCTGCGGCAGCGGCACGCCGATTTCGTGCGGGGCCAGGTTGCGCGGCAGCGGATTGGGATCATCGTCGCGGATGGTTGCCAGATAGTCTGGGTCGGCGCGCCGTGTGGCCGCCATCGCAGGATCAACGGCAAGCAGCAGCACGGTTGCCAGTACGAAAATACGCATGATGTCTGTCCGCCGGACAACAAAGCGCGCAATTGTATCGGTATTGTTCCTGGATTTCGCGCAGGCCGGCGAACGTGGTTCGTGCGTCCGTGACGCGTTTCGCGGACAATTGCGCTTTCCCACGCCAGCCGACAACCGCCATGGATACTGCTACCCGCGTCCGCCTGTCCCGTGAACTTGATTCGATCCGCGAGGATGGCCTGTTCAAGACCGAGCGCGTCATCGTCACTGCGCAGTCAACCGCGATCCGCACCTCGGACGGTCGCGAAGTCCTCAACTTCTGCGCCAACAACTACCTGGGCCTTGCCGACAACGCGGAAGTGATCGAAGCCGCAAAATCTGCGCTGGATACCCATGGATTCGGCATGGCCAGCGTGCGCTTCATCTGTGGCACCCAGGATCTGCACAAGCAGCTTGAGGACCGCATTTCGGAGTTTTTCGGCACCGAGGACACCATCCTCTACACCAGTTGCTTCGATGCCAATGGCGGCCTGTTCGAAACCATCCTGGGCGAGCAGGACACGGTCATCTCCGATGCGCTCAACCATGCGTCCATCATCGACGGCATCCGCTTGTGCAAGGCCGAACGCCGTCGCTATGCCAACAGCAACATGGGCGAACTGGAGCAACACCTCATCGAAAGCCAGGGAAGGCGCACGCGCCTGATCGCCACTGACGGCGTGTTCTCCATGGATGGCTATATTGCCAAGCTGGACGAGATCGTTGCGCTGAAGAAGAAGTACGACGCCATGCTGATGGTCGATGACTCGCACGCCACCGGTTTCGTCGGCCCGAACGGTCGCGGCTCCGCAGAGTTGCATGGCGTGATGAATGAAGTGGATGTCTATACCTCGACGCTGGGCAAGGCGCTGGGTGGCGGTTCCGGCGGCTTCACCACCGGGCGTCGCGAGATCATTGCCCTGCTGCGCCAGCGCTCGCGTCCCTACCTGTTTTCCAACACCCTGCCACCACCGCTGGTTGCAGCCAGCATCAAGGTCTTCGAGATCCTGTCGCGCTCCAATGAGCTGCGCGATCGCGTCGAAGCCAACGCCAGGCACTTCCGCGCGCGCATGAGTTCCGCCGGATTCGACCTGCGTCCAGGCAACCATCCCATCGTCCCGGTGATGCTGTACGACGCCAAGCTGGCGCAACGATTTGCCAGCGAGTTGCTCGAAGAAGGCGTGTATGTGATTGGCTTCTTCTATCCCGTGGTGCCGCAGGGCCAGGCACGCATCCGCACGCAGATCAGCGCGGCGCATTCCATTGCCCAGATCGACCGCGCCGTGGATTCCTTCATTCGGGTCGGCAAACGCCTTGGCGTGATTTAGGGCAACGCTGAAAATGCAGATTCCGTTCGTGGTGAGCCCGTCGAACCATGAGCGGAATCCGGGCATTGCATACACATCCTTCATGCCGATCAGAATGAACGGGACTTGTTCAGCGTTGCCTTGAAAGAGCAATTTGCCAGGCGCTTTGCCTGTTCGACGCACTGCCTTGGCCTTGCCTGCTCCACGTGTCGTCATATAACATACGTTATAACGTCGAAACGTCGAGATTCGCCATGAAACTCAAGATCACCACCATCGGCAACTCCGCTGGCGTCATCCTGCCCAAGGAATTGCTGGCCCGACTGCGCCTGGAAAAGGGCGATGAACTGCTGGCGCTGGAAACACCGGATGGCATTCGTTTGACGACCTTTGACGCCCAGCTGGCGGCTGAAATGGAAGTCGCCGAACAGGTCATGCGCAAGCGCCGCGCCCTGCTCAACAAACTTGCCCAATAGGTGCCACGCGATGATTCGTTGGATCAGCAAGGCGCTGATTATCGCCATCCACGAGCGTCAGCTCGCCGAGCATGGTGGTATCGAGGGCCTTCGGGACGAAACCTTGCTCGCCTCCGCACTGGCACGCCCGCAGCAGCGGCACGCCTACGCTGATCCCGCGCCTGACCTGGCCGAGTTGGCGGCAAGCCTGGCGTATGGACTGGCACGCAATCACCCATTCGCAGATGGAAACAAGCGAACTGCAGCAGTCGCATGCGAAACCTTTCTGCTGCTCAATGGCGTCACCCTCGACGCCGATGATGTTGCCTTGTACCCAATATACATCGGCCTTGCCGAAGGCAGCCTCGGCGAATCCGAGTTTGCCGACTGGATTCGGCAACACCTCGCGCCCAAGGACAATGCCGTGCAGGAGTCCACTGCCGGTTATCAACGGAAGGCTGAACGCTAGTCGCATTCAATCGATGCAGAAGTTGGCTTGCGGTCTAGCCAGACCAGGATTCACGGACTGGCGGAGGGCGCGGCAAGCGCCTGGACTTCCCTTGCATCAAGTTCACGCCATTGCCCCTTGGCTAGATCACCCAATTGCAGCGAACCGATGGATACGCGAATCAGGCGCAGCACTTCAACATCGAACGCAGCCAACAGACGGCGGATATGGCGGTTGCGGCCTTCATCCAGGGTAATTTCCAGCCAGGTATTCTTTTCACCGCGACGAAGTTCGCGCACTGCCTTGGCCAATAGCCGCTCGCCGGCAAGCTCGACACCTGCGCACAGGGTTTCGTACAGATTCGTATCCGGCAGGCAAGCAACCTGGACGTGGTAACACTTGTCCACGCCGCTGTTGGCCGCACTGACACGCGCTGCCCATGCACTGTCATTGCTGAACAACAGCAGGCCCTCGCTGGCCTTGTCCAGGCGCCCGACCGGCGCGATCCACGGCATTCCGGCCGCTGCAAAACAGGCGTAAACCGTATCGCGATCTTTTTCGTCCGAGGTCGTTGTCACCAGTCCGCGCGGCTTGTTGAGCATCAGGTAGCGCCGCGCAACCGGGCCGCCATCGATGTTGCCAATCTCGATGTGCGCGTCGGTGCGGGTACGCTGTTCGGGATCACGAACGACCGCGCCATCCACGCGCACATCACCCGAGCGCACCAGCGCGGCGGCTTGCGTTCGAGAACAGATTCCGCGTTTGCTGATGATCCGCGCCAGACCGTGGCTTGCCGTTTCGGCAGCCACCCGACTCCCTGAAGGCCTGGATCGTATGGTCGTGCGTCGCACCTTTCCATCCCCCAAGGAAACTCTGAACAAGTACGGAACTCATTCGTCGCGAGCAAGCTCGCTCCCACAAAATCAAGCAATGGTGGGAGCGAGCTTGCCCGCGACAATACTTGTTCGGACCTTCCCTAAATGCAAACAGGGTGCCGAAGCACCCTGTCTGGTCCTGCGAACCGCGTCGTTCACGGCCGCCGCGCGAGTTCCGGATCGTCCTTGGACTTCGGCATCAGGTCCTGCTTGGACACACCCAGCAGCAACAACACCGGGTTGGCAAAGAAGACCGAGGACGCAATGCCGATGGCGATACCAATCAGCATGATCAGGCCGAAATTCTCCAGCGCGGCGCCACCGAGGAAGTACAGGGTACCCACGGCAAGCGCCGTGGTTACGCCGGTCATGATGGTGCGCGACATGGTCGAGTTGATCGAGCGGTTGAGGATTTCCGCGGGCTCACCCTTGCGCGAGGAACGGAAGATTTCACGCACGCGGTCGAACACCACGATCTTGTCGTTGATCGAGTAACCCACAACCGACAGCACGGCCGCCAACGCGGGCAAGTCGAACTCGCGCCCGGTCAAGGCGAAGGCCGCCACCGTGAGCAGGGTATCGTGGACTTCCGAGGCCACCGCGGACACGGCAAAGCGCCATTCGAAGCGGATCCAGAGGTAGATCGAGATGCCGGCAATCACGAAAATGACGGCCACCAGGCCATCACTGCGCAGTTCCTCGCCAATCTGCGGCCCGACAAATTCACTGCTCTTGACCTTGGCGTCGACACGTTTTGCCTGCAGGGCCTTGAGTACCTCGACCGCGATCTTGTCATTGGCAACGTTGCTGGCTTCCTCGGTCTTGCTGGATGCTTCTTCCTCGGAAACGATGCGGATGGCGAAATCGTTGGTGCCGCCAAAGGTCTGCACGACCGCGTTGTCGAAGCCGCCCGCCGTCAAGGCCGCACGCACTTCCGCCACATCCACCGCCTTCTCGTAGGACACCTCGATGTTGGCGCCGCCGGTGAAGTCGAGGCCGTAGTCGAGGCCACGCATGAAGATGATGGCCGCGGAGATCACCATGAGAATGGCCGAGATCGCAAGGCTGACCTTGCGCCAGCGCATGAAATCGATATTGCTGTTCGGATTGAAAAGTTCCATGGATGGTTTCCCGAGATCAGACCGGCAGCGACTTGAGCTTGGACGAGCGTCCAAACACCAGCGCGACAAGTGAGTGGGTGCCGGTGACCGACGTGAACATCGAGGTGAGGATGCCGATGGTCAGGGTGATGGCAAATCCGCGGATCGGGCCGGAACCGAAGGTCATCAGGCCGAAGGCGGCGATAAGGTGGGTCACGTTGGCGTCGAGAATGGTCGCCCATGCCTTCTCGTAACCGGCGCGGATCGCCGCTTGCGGAGTGATGCCATTGCGCAATTCCTCACGGATGCGCTCGCAGATCAGCACGTTGGCGTCGATGGCCATGCCCAGGGTCAGCACGATGCCGGCAATGCCCGGCAGGGTGAGCGTTGCCTGGAACACGCTGAGGATGGCCACCAGCAGGATCAGGTTCATCAGCAGGGCAACGTCGGCGATCAATCCGAACACCTTGTAGTACAAGGCGACGAAAACCACGACCAGGGCCAGGCCAACAAGTACGGCGGTGACGCCCTTGCTGATGTTGTCAGCGCCCAGGGTGGATCCGATCACTCGCTCCTGCACGATGTCGACGGGAGCTGCCAGCGAACCGGAGCGAAGCATCAGGGCCAGGTCGGACGCACCCTTCATGCTTTCGAGACCGGTGGTCTGGAAGCGGTTGGAGAACACGCCGCGGATGGTGGCAAGATTGATGATTTCCTCGGTGATCTTCGCGCTGCGCACTTCCTTGCCGTCGACGATGCGCACTTCCGGGGTGCGTTCGACCAGCACCACGGCCATGCCCTTGCCGACATTCTGCGTGGTGAAATCCAGCATCTTGCGCGCGCCGGTGGAATTGAGCACCACGGAGACGGCCGGTGTTCCGGTCTGCTCATCAACAGCGCTGGACGCATCCACCAGTTCATCGCCGGTGACAATCACCTTCTTCTTGAGTACGGCCGGCGAGCCGTCCTTCCAGTAATAGATGCGCGAATCCGGCGGCACCGAGCCCGTTCGCACGGCTTCGGCGACATTGGTGTTTTCATCGACGGCGCGGTACTCGAGGGTGGCCGTTGCACCAAGCAGCTTCTTGGCCTCGGCGGTGTCCTGCACGCCGGGTAGTTCGACCACGATGCGATCGCTGCCCTGCTGCACAATGACCGGCTCGGCCACGCCCAGCGAGTTGATTCGATTGCGCAAGGTGGCGACGTTCTGCTTGATGGTCTGGTCGGCAATCGCCTTGATGCGCTCCGGCTTGACCGTGACGTTCAGGGTGGGTTGGTCGCCAATCGAGGGACCATCGATCACGTTGAGATCAAGCAGGTCACGCGCAATCGCCGCGGCGATGGCGTCGCGATCGGCATCGTTGGCTGCCTGCACGATCAGGCCCTGGGCCGCGCGCGAAACCTTGGCGTTGCGGATTTCGCGATCGCGGATCAATGAACGGATGTCGTCCACGTAACGCTGCTCCTGGGCATCCAGTACGCTCTTCTGGTCCACCTGCATGAGGAAGTGCACACCGCCCTGCAAGTCGAGGCCCAGCGGCATCGAGTTGGCGCCAATCATGCGCATCCATTGCGGAACGGTGGATGCCAGGTTGAGCGCCACCGTGTACTTGTCGCCAAGGTCGGTGCGCAGGGCGCTGGCCGCCGCCAGCTGCGAATCGGTGTTGGGGAAGCCCACCTGCAGGCGTTCGTCCTTGATCTCGACGCCGCCGAAGCTGATCTTGCGCTCCTGCATCGCCTGCAAGGCGCGTTCCTTGAGCGCTTCATCGATGAGGGCGCCCTTGTTGGCAATCACCTGCACCGCGGGTTGTTTCTGGAACAGCGAGGGCACCGCATACAGGATGCCCAGCACGGTCACCAGGGCAACCAGAAGGTGTTTCCAGCGTGGATAATCATTCATTCGTGCAAATCCGGTTCTAGCCAGTTACCGATCAATCTTGAATGGGCGCGCTTGGCACCCGAATAGCCAGCCTGCATTCACCAGGTCACCAGGGCAAACCGCCAGGCGATGGTCCGGAAAACGCTGCGGGCGGAACCCGCAAAACTCAAGCCTGCTTGATGGTGCCCTTGGGCAGCACTGCGGTGATTGCGTTCTTCTGGATCTTCACGCTGACCTTGTCGGCAATTTCCACAGTGACGAAGGAGTCTGCGATGTCCTCGATGCGACCGAGCAGACCGCCGTTGGTCAGCACCTCGTCACCCTTGGCCAGCGCCGCGATCATGGCGCGCGCTTCCTTGGCCCGTTTCATCTGCGGGCGAATCAACATGAAGTAGAAGATGCCGAAGATGATGATCAACGGCAGGAAGCTCATCAGGGGATTCGGGGCGGCTGCGCCGGGGGCGGCCTGCGCATAGGCGGAACTGATCAGAAAATCCATTGTTGCTCCAACAGGTTGCGAAGCCCGGAGCAAACGCCCGGACACGAAAAAGGTCGCGGATTATGCCACGCTGGCCGAGCTGGCGCACGGAATCCGGGGCGATCCTGCGCCTCGGCCAATCGGCCCGGTTGCTGCGCATCCTTATTCCGACCGCCGCGCCAAAGCCTCCGAATGTGACCGCTGGCACAGCGTCCGCTGCCGGACTGCATGTGAATCCGGGGAGTAGACTCGCAACCAAGGAGCAGTCCGCGATGACGACGCAACCGCCCCAGGATTCGACCGACGCCTCACCCACCGATGCGTTGTTCTCGCAGGTCTATGATCGCCTCAAGGCCATGGCCGGCAAGCGCCTGGCCGGGCAGGCCCGCGAGACGCTGGATACCACCGCGCTGGTCCACGAGTTGTACCTTCGGCTCGGTTCCAATCCGCGCCTCGGCTTCGCCCATCCCAACCAGTTCTTCACCTACGCTGCCAGGGCCATGCGCCACCTGCTGGCGGATCGGGCCCGGGATCGCAAGCGACAGCGCGCAGGCGGCGACTGGATCCAGATCACCCTGACCGGAAGCGACAGCCGCCTGGCCCTGGACAGCGCGGAACAGGCACTGCAACTGGAAGACGCCCTGCAACGGTTGGCGAATTCGGATGCGCGCGCCGCACAGGTGGTTGAGCTGGCCTGGTTTGCGGGCTTGAGTCAGGACCAGATCAGCGAAACCCTGGGGGTCGCACGCAGCACGATAGCCCGTGACTGGCGTTTTGCGCGCGCGTTTCTCAAGGATCAGCTTGGGCAATGACACAACAACACTGATTTCGGCGTTTCCCGGATCCGACATGTCTTCGAGCATCCCGACCATTCGCGAACTCTTCGAGGCAGCCATCGCGCTGGACGCGCCTGCGCGCGCGGAGTTTCTTGAGCAGCACTGCCCTGACCCGGAGCGCCGCGCACAGGTCGAAGCCTTGATTGCGGCCGATGAAGACGCCGGCGAGCCGCTACAGACAGGCGCCATTGATCGCATGGCCAGTGCAATGGGACCCACGCGTCTCCGACCATCGTTGCCTGCCGGCAGTCGTGTCGGACCGTTTGAATTGCAGGAAGTCATCGGCGAAGGCGGCTCGTCAACCGTGTTCCACGCCGTCCGCGAAGTCGAGGGCGTCACCCAGCATGTCGCCCTGAAGTTGATGCGGTGCAGCCTGTACAGCCCTGATGCGCAGCGCGCGTTTCGGCGCGAACAACATGCCCTGATCCAGCTGCGGCATCCCAACATCGCGCGCATGATCGAAGGTGGCGTCAACGAATCCGGCTTGCCCTACATTGCACTGGAACTCGTCGTCGGCAGCACCATCACCGATTACGTGCGCACCCACCAACTCGGCTTGCGCCGGCGTCTGCACCTGTTCTCCGTGGTTTGCCTCGCCGTTGAAGCCGCGCATCGCGCATTGATCGTGCATCGTGACCTCAAGCCCTCCAACGTCCTGGTCACGGAGGACGGCGAAGTCAAGCTGCTCGACTTCGGCATTGCCAAGTTGCTGGCGGAAGATGGCGAGGGCTCGCACACGCAAATGCCGGCGTTCACTCCGGCCTATGCCGCCCCGGAGCAACAGAGCGGCGGCCCGACCACCACGGCCACCGATGTCTACGCGCTGGGCGTGCTGCTTGGGGAAATCGTTACCGGGGAACGCGTCAACGACGGCAGTGGACGCACGCCATCGAGCCGGATCAGTGCGCCATCGGGTTCCGCAAGACCGGTTGCGCTGCACCACGTCACGCGCAAGCAGGTTCGAGGTGATCTTGATGCGATCATCCTCAAGGCGTTGGAGGCTGATCCCTTGCGGCGCTATGCCTCGGCCGGTCGTCTGGCCGAGGACATCGAACGTCTGCTCTGCAGCCAGCCAGTCAGTGCACAACCCCCTTCCCGCTGGTATCGCGCCCACAAGTTCATGCTGCGGCACAAGGGCGGCGTGGCGACGACAGTCGCCTTCCTGCTGGCGATTCTCGCTGCCTTGGGCCTGGCCTTGTGGCAGGCGCGCCTCGCACGCGAACAGACTGTGCTTGCCGAACAGGCCTCCAGTCGTGCCAAAACCACGCTCGCCTTCATCGTCAACGTGCTGCAAACGGCCAGCGCCGACCTGCCCAAGGACCAGCGGCCGACGCCCGAAGCGCTGGTCAGGGAAGCCGCGAAAAATGCGCGCGACGATCCCGAGCTTGACCCGCTGGTACGCGCACAGCTGTTCACCACGCTGGCGGAAATCGCACGCAGCAATGGTGAAAACCGGCAAGCCGAACTACTCATCGACGAAGCCATTGAGGGCTTGCATGAGCAAGGCAGCAGCCCTTCGTCCCCGGAATGGATCGCCGCCCTGGTCAGCAAGGGCAATCTACTGCATGACACGGACCGCACCGCCGAGGCCGACCAGCTGATGCTGGGCCTGCTGCCCGCACTTGAGGGTGTTGACACCGAAGGCGCGGTTTCGGCGTTGATGCTGTACTCGGCAACGCGCGCCTATGCCGAGGACACGGATCGTGCAGTCGAGTTCGGCACCCGGGCCCTGCAAAAGGCGCAACGGGTTTTTGGCGTGGATTCGTTGAACGCGGTGTACACCGCGATGTACGTCGGCCTTCTGGCCAACAAGCTCAAGCACTATGTCGAGGGCGAGAGCATCCTCAGCGATGTCGTTGCGCGCTGGCGTCGCCTTGGCCTGCCGCGCAACGAAGTGCTGGCACGCTGCCTGTTTCACCTTGCCAAGGCCAGGCACAAGATCGGAAAAGCTGCGGGCGTCGAAACACTTTACCGGGAAGGCATCGCCTTGATGCGCAGCGTCGGCGACGAGTCCTTCTACAAGATTTCCATGGGACTGCGCGGCCTGGCCGATTTCCAGATCGACATGGAAAAGTTTGCCGAAGCGAAGGCCGTGCTTGACGAGGCCGGCAAGATCTCCGGCAAGGTTGGCGAAGACAGTTCCGAGGTTGCATTGACCCGGCTGTTGCAGGCTCGCTGGCATGAGGAGCGCAACGAGTGGGCTGAGGCGGAGCGCACCTACCGCTCAGCGCACGCTGCGCTTGCGAAGAACGCTGACCAGGGCGCGACCGATGCCGAGTTCAGTCGGGTCAAGCTGGACTGGTCGCGCGCATTGATCGAACTGGGTCGCCTGGACGAAGCGACCACCCTGCTTGCCCACTCAAAAATTGCCCTTGGCGAAAGCTCGGGCAGCAACGACATCGCCAGCCCTGATTTCCACTGCATCTCGGGGGAACTGGACATGGCGAACAACCGCTTTGAGTCGGCCGTGGCCAATCTGGATCGCGGCCTGGACCTGTTCGCCAAACTCGATGTAGCAGTCCCTTCCAGCGAAGTCCGCTGTCGCAGATCGCGCGTGAATGCACTGCTTGCCCTCAACCGCGCGCACGACGCGCGCCTGGAAGCGGCAAAGGCATTCACCCGTCAACAGGAAGCCAGTCCGCAGGCCAAAGGGAAACTCGCCGGCCTGTTGGCCCTGCGCGCGCGCGCCGAGCAGGCCGATGCGGACCCCAGCGCAGCCGCTGCCAGTATCGAGCAAGCGCGACTGCTCGCTGCGCCCGTGGAACTGCTGTCGACCGCAGATCGCACCACCCTCGAGCTTTAGGGAAACTCTGATTTTGTTCGTCACTCCGGCGAGGCGCTTTACAACAGCCGAATGGCTGGTCAAGCCGGAACCCATCTTGATCTTGGACCAATGGAATCAAGGTCAAAATGGACCCCGGCGTATGCCGGGGTGACGAAATTTTGGTTGATCAGGGTTTCCTTGGGGAAACTCTGAACAAGTACGGAACTCATTCGTCGCGAGCAAGCTCGCTCCCACAAGATCAAGCAATGGTGGAAGCGAGCTTGCTCGCGACAATACGATGAGCCACAAAATCAAGCAATGGTGGGAGCGAGCTTGCTCGCGACAATACGATGAGCCACAAAATCAAGCAGTGGTGGGAGCGAGCTTGCTCGCGACAATACGATGAGCCACAAAATCAAGCAGTGGTGGGAGCGAGCTTGCTCGCGACAATATTTGTTCAGACCTTCCTATGTTTTCGTCGTTCCCGCGAAGGCGGACTGCGCAGGTCCGGATATCGCTTCGCGATTCCGGGATGACGAGCAAAGTCAGAGTTTCCCCAGGAGCCTGCGCGGCTGAATGAATTCGATGCGAAACGACGCTGACGCGATTCAGTGGATCAATCGGAGGGTGCGCATAGCGGGCTCTATGCAATCCTGACGATCGATCCAATCAATCGATGGCAGCGGCGTTGCAGCCGGATGGCTTCTGCCGCGCAGGCTCCTAGAGCCACTTCGCCCTGCGCAACAGCCAGAACAAGCCGCCACACACGAGTGCCGTGAATCCGATGATCGCGGGATAACCCCAGGCCTTGTCCAGTTCCGGCATGTGGGCGAAGTTCATGCCATACCAGCTGGTCAGCAAGGTGGGTGCAGCCAGCAGTGCAGCCCAGCCGGCCAGGCGCTTGACCACTTCGCCCTGGGCGACGGTAACCAGTGACAGGTTGACGCTGAGGGCCGCGGTCAGCATTTCGCGCATGGTGTCCGTGGACTCATTGATGCGCGCAGCGTGATCGTAGACATCGCGGAAGTAGGGCCGCACTTCATCGCGGATCAGACCCGGGAACATGCGGGTGAGTTGGTTGAGGATGTCCTGCAGTGGGCCAATCGCCAGGCGCAGGGTGACCAGTTCCTTCTTCAGGTTGTACAAGCGGCGGATGGTCTCGCGCTTGAAAGTGTCTTCGAAGATGTCTTCCTCCAGCTCCTGCAGGTCTTCCTTGAAGCTGCGCACGATCGGCATGAAATTGTCGACGATGAAGTCGAGCACCGAATACAACGCATAGCTCGAACCGAAGCTGAGCATGTCCGGCGACTGCTCGCAGCTGCGTCGCGCCGGCGCATACGACAGCGATGCCCCGTGGCGCACGGTGACCAGATAACGCTTGCCGACGAAGATGTGGGTTTCGCCGAACTCGATGCTCCCTGAAACCACTTGCGCGGTTTGCGCCACGATGAACAGCGAATCGCCGTAGGCTTCGATCTTCGGCCGCTGGTGCGCGTTGTGTGCATCTTCGATGGCCAGGTCGTGCAGGCAGAATTCTTCCTGCAACTTCTCAAGCAGGTCTTCATCCGGCTCCACCAGGCCAACCCAGACGAAGGTATCCGGCTTGGCCAGCACGTCGCTGATCTCGTCAAGCGAGATATCGCCGATACGCGTGCCATCCACGTGGTAGGCCACGCAGTTGGCCACCATGGGGACGGGATCGGCTGTGGTTGATCGGGTTGCGAGCATGGAGGTGGCCTCGTTCGGTGCTGCGCATGATGCTCGCGCGGGGTCGCGGCAGCAATGTCCCTTTGACCCTCGGCGAGCACTCGACCACTCCTGCGAAAGCATGCTTCTGATTGATGCTTGTGGATTACTCGGCCTTGTCGGACGCCGTCCAGCGCTGCAACCACGCATTCACCGTGTTGTGCCATTGCACGCTGTTGTGCGGCTTCAGCACCCAATGGTTTTCATCCTGGAATACCAGCAGTTCACTCGGGATGCCGCGCCGCTGCGCGGCATTGAATGCGGCCAGACCCTGCACGGTCGGAATGCGGAAATCCTTGTCACCCTGCACGATCAGCATGGGAACCTTCCAGTTCTTGACGAAATTCACCGGATTGAATTTTTCGTAGGCCTGCGGGTTGTCGTAAACGGTGCCACCGTTTTCCCACTCGGTGAACCAAAGCTCTTCGGTCTCATAGCCCATGGCGCGCGTGTCGAATACACCGTCGTGGGAAACCAGGCATTTCCACGGCTCGTTCCAGTTGCCGGCGATCCAGTTGATCATGTAGCCGCCATAGGACGCGCCCAACGCGCAGGCGCGCTCGCCATCGAGGAACGGATATTTCTTGAGCGCAGCGGCCCAACCGAGTTTCAGATCCTCCAGCGGTTTGCCGCCCCAGTCCTGGGCAATGGAATCGGTGAAGGCCTGGCCGTAGCCGGTGGAGCCGTGGAAGTTGATGGTGACCACCGCAAAGCCTTGTCCGGCATAGGTCTGCGGATTCCAGCGGTAGTGGAAATCATTGCCCATGGCATTTTCCGGGCCGCCGTGGATGATGAAGGCCACCGGGTAGCTGCGCCCGGACCGGAAGCCCACGGGTTTCACCACATAGCCCTGCACGGTGGCGCCTTCGGCTCCGGTGAAGGTGAAGAATTCGTACTCGCCGGTGCGTATTTCTTTCATGCGCGCGGCATTGAACTGGCTGATCTGACGCAGTCCACCGCCGCGCAGGTCGCTGCGGTACAGATCGGCCGGACGGCGCAGGTCATTGCGTGAGACCAGCAAGGATTTGGCACCCACGTCGAACCCACTGACCTGGCCACCGCTGACGATGCGCTGCACTTTCCCGTTGGCAACACTGATCGCGAACAAGGGATGCTGGCCGTTGTCGTCGGTGGTGGTGTACAGCGTCTTGCCATCGACCGACTCCTTGAGCGGGCCGGCGGAACGATCCCAGTCACCGGCGACCTCACGCGTCTCGCCGGTGTCCAGGTGCATGGCCTTGATCGCGAAACGGTCGCTCTCCATACCGGGCCGCGCCATGGCCAGGTAGTAGAGGGTCTTGCCATCGCGCGAAGGCAGCGGATAGGCATCCCAGGCGGGGTTGGATGCCGTCAGGTTTTTCGGCTCGGCTGATCCATCCGACGGAACCGCATAGATGTCGAAATTGGTGGACCAGGGTTCACCCGCGCTGAGGTTGCGTACGCTGAAGTAGATCGTCGACCCGTCCGGCGAGAATGCATATTCACTGGCATCGCCAAACGGCTTGGAGGGGATGTCGCCGTTGATGCCCTTGCTGAGCAGGCGCGGTTCACCCAGGGTGCCATCCTCGTCGAGCGCCGCAATCATCAACTGCGAACGGCGTCCGTCCATCCAACTGTCCCAGTGACGCACGAAGCCTTCCGTGTACAGCATGCCATTGGCCTTGTCGGCTTCCATTGCATCGAGGCGCTGCTTCGTGCAGGCAATGGGTGCGGCATCGCCGGCGCAGTCGACGAACAGTTCCACCGAGAACGCCACGGCCTTTCCATCGGGCGACAGCTTGTAGTTGCCGATATCGAGGGCAAAGCCGCCGACCAATTGTTCTTCACCACCGGCCGCATCCACTCGCCAAAGCTGCGACACATCGTCGCGACTGGCAAGGAAATAGACGCTCTTGCCATCCACCGACCAACTCGGGCTGGAAGCACTGATGGCAGCATCGGTGAGGCGCGTCGGCTTGCCGCCGGCCATGGGAACGGTCCAGATGCTGGTGCGGCCCTTGTTGGCCTCATAGTCGGTTTGCCGCAGCTGCACGGCAACCGTGCGCTCGTCCGGTGACAACACCTGGTCGCCAACCCGGTCCAGCATGACCAGATCCATGACATTGAACGGATGCGGCGCAGCCGCAGCGGTTCCAGCAAGTCCCAACACCAGTGGCGCGATCAAATTTCTCATGGCAAGTGATTCCCGGATGCGAGCCATCGATCTTAATTCCGGCGGGCATGCAGGAAAAGCGGCAAGGGTCGCATTGTTGTCGCTTCCCGAGGTCGCACCGGGTCGAAAGTCATGCAGGCCGAAGCAGCCTGCCCTGCTACCATCAAAAGGCTCTCCGGACCGAGGACTCCCCCCAATGAAACGATTGCTCGTTGCTTGCGTGTTGCTCGCCCTGCCGCTGGCGGCAGTGGCCCACGATGGCCCCCATTTCGACGCCAAGCGTCTTGCCGAGGAAGTGAAAGCGCTTTCCTCGGATGCGTTTGAAGGTCGCGGACCGGCAACGGCCGGCGAAACCAAAACCATCGATTACGTGGTGGCCAAGCTGAAGGAAGCCGGAGCGAGTCCGGGCGGCGATCTCAAGGATGGCAAGCGCCTGTGGACCCAGGCCGTGCCGCTGCTGCGCTCCAGCATCAAGGGCACGCCATCGCTTTCAATCGCAATCGACGGCAAACCCATGGCACTCACCCAGGGCGAGCAGATCAGCGTACGCGCTGCCATGGATGGATCGAAGCAGGTCAAGCTCGACAAGGTCCCACTGGTGTTCGTCGGCTACGGCGTTAATGCGCCGGAGCGCAACTGGAACGACTACGCCGACGTGGACATGAAGGGCAAGATCGCCATCGCCCTGATCAACGATCCGGATTTTGAAACCGGCACGGGGGATTTCGGTGGCAAGGCCATGACCTACTACGGCCGCTGGACCTACAAGTTCGAGGAAGCCGCTCGCCAGGGCGCAGCCGGACTCCTTGTCGTGCACGAAACCGCCCCTGCCTCCTACGGCTGGGCCACGGTGAAGAATTCCAACACCAACACCATGTTCGACGTGGTGCGCGAAGACGCAAGATCCGTGCATCCACAGGTCGAAGCCTGGATCCAGCGTGACCTCGCGGTGGATTTGTTCAAGCAGGCCGGCCTTGATTTCGACGCCCTCAAGAAACAGGCCCAGCAGCGCGGCTTCAAGGCAGTGGCGCTCAAGAATGAATCCTTCAGCGCCGACTACGCCGTGGATGCCGAGGTGATCACGTCGCAGAATATCGTCGGCCGCATCGAGGGCAGCAAGTACCCGGACGAGACGGTGATCTACAGCGCACACTGGGATCATCTTGGCATGGGCCAGGCGGATGCCGAAGGCGACACCATCTACAACGGAGCCGTGGACAACGCGACCGGCACCGCGGCACTGATCGAGATGGCGCGCGCCTATGCGCATGCACCGAAGCCACAGCGCTCGGTGGTGTTCCTCGCCGTCACTGCCGAGGAGAAGGGCCTGCTCGGTTCGGAGTACTACGCATCCAAGCCGCTGTACCCGCTGGCCACCACGGTGGCGGTGATCAACACCGACGCACTGGACCCCACTGGCGTGGCGCGCAATTTCACCACTTCAGGCAGCGCCAAATCGGACCTGCTTGATGCGCTGATCGCGATCGGCAAGGCCAACGGCATGGCCTATGTCACCGACCCGCATCCGGAAGCCGGACATTTCTTCCGCTCCGATCATTTCGGCTTTGCCAAGCGCGGCGTCCCGGCGCTCTCCTACGGCTCGGGCAACGATCTGGTTGAAGGCGGCATCGCCGCCGGGGAAGCCGCTGGAAAGGACTATGTGGAAAAGCGTTACCACCAACCGGCCGACGAGTTCGAGGAAAGCTGGACCTTTGCCGGCATGGTCCACGACCTGCCGATGCTTTATCAATTGGGCAGCGAGCTCGCCAATTCACGCGGCTGGCCGCAATGGGGCAAGGATTCCGAGTTCCGCGGCATCCGCGAGGCGAGTGCCGCCGAGCGCAAGTGACCCTCGACGTCGACTGCGAGGAGCGAAAAGGGTAGAGCCGAGCTTGCTCGGCTGCCCCGATGGATACTGCAATGAGCGGAGCAAGCTCCGCTCTAAAAGTTCCTGGGGAAGGTCTGAACAAGTATTGTCGCGAGCAAGCTCGCTCCCACCATTGCTTGATTTTGTGGGAGCGAGTTTGCTCGCGACGAATGAGTTCCGTGTTTGTTCAGAGTTTCCGTAGGGAAACCCTGATTTTGTTCGTCATTCCGGCGAGGCGCTTTACAACAGCCGAATGGCTGGTCAAGCCGGAACCCATCTTGATCTTGTTCCAATGGAATCAAGGTCAAAATGGACCCCGGCGTATGCCGGGGTGACGAAAATTGTGGCTGACCAGAGTTTCCCTTGGTGGATTTCCGCAACCTGTTGGATCCGCCTCTGGTCGGCAGACGGCGAATGCCAATACCGTTACGATCCGCAGTTTCGACCCTGGGGCACCCACATGAATGGCAGATTTTTCCGCACAGGTCTTGGCGTGGCATTGCTTGCCGCGGGTTTCGGTCACTGTGCCAGCGCAAGCGAAGGCGCCTGGCTGCGTATCGAATCCTCGCGGGCGGACCTTTCCCGCATTACCGCCCTGCCAGGCGAAACCATCGACTACGGGCGGTTCCAGTGGATTGCTGCGGCTGCCGTGAATGAAGCCGCGCTGCACTCTGCCGGCATCCGCACAACGCGCATCGAGTCGCCCTTCGTCCTTGACCTCGGCGGCCAACGCTTCGATCCGCTGCTGGATACGGTCCAAACCCAAGCGCCGACCTCGAATGCAAGCGGTCAAGCTGATTGGCAACTGATCCAGTTCTGGGGACCGGTCAAACCGGAATGGTTGTTGCATATGCGCGCAGCCGGCGTCGTTCCGGCGCAGTACATCCATCCGTTCACCTATGTGGTCTGGTCCGACGCGACCGCGCTCGCACGCGCGGCATCGCACGCCGAAGTACGCTGGAGTGGAAGCTTCGCCACCGAGTTCCGCTTGCCGGCTACCCAACGGCACCTCTCCCCTGCCCTGCGCCGGACCATGGCCTTGGTCAGTCGTCATCGCGATACCCATGCCTTGCAGGCAGATTTCAGCGCGCTGGGTGCACAACTTGTCAGTTCCACCCCGCTGGACGAAAACTTCTCGGTGATCGAACTTGCCGTTCCGGGCAGCCGTTATTTCGAGCTTGCCGCGCTGCCTGGCATGTACAGCGTGCAGGCCATCCAGTCCGGCGGCGGCCCGCGCGGCGAAATGAGCAACCAGTCCATCGTCGGCGGCTACGATCCCGCCCCACCCAACACCATCATTCCCGGCTACCAGACCTGGCTCGACAGCCTGGGTTTTGATGGCAACGGCGTGGTGGTATCGGTGGTCGATGGCGGCATCCGCACCACGCACCTGGATGTGGCTTCGCGCATGCTCGCCTGCGTGCCTTCCGGAGCCAGCCCAACCAGTTGCACCAGCAGCATCGACAGCCATGGAACCCATGTTGCCGCCGCCATTGCCGGAACCGGCGCCAGCGGCATCCTGCTCAATGGACTGTTGCGCGGCCAGGGCGTCGCGCCCGGCGCCAACATCGTGCGCCAGGTCTACGACAACTTCCTCGGCGGCGGCCCGGGTCAGATGATTGCCGACGGCATGCTCAAGATCTACAAGGAATCGGCCTTGAGCGGCGCGGTATTGACCAACAACTCCTGGGGACCAACCGGCAGTCCGCAGGGCTACGACATTCCAACCCAGCAAGTGGACATGGTGATCCGCGACGCCAATCCGGACGAGGCGGGCAATCAACAGATACAAAACGTGTGGTCGATCATGAACGGTGGCGGTGATGGCTTCGGTGCCTGCGCGCCTTCCTCGCTGGGTTCGCCCGATGAAGCCAAGAACCTGTTCGCGGTCGGCTCCACCGCCTTGCAGACCGGATCCGGCGCTCAAGTCGGACAGATCTTCAACGTCTCCAGCAACTCCGCACACGGCAACGCCTGCGATGGCCGTCGTGTTCCCAACATCGTCGCTCCCGGCTGCAACACCGACAGCGCGACTGCCGGCAGCGACACTTCGTTCGATTTCTACTGCGGCACCTCGATGGCATCACCGGTGGTGACTGGCGCCTCGGCGGTATTCGTCGAGAAATACCGTTCCGGGCATGCCGGCGCTACGCCCAGTCCGGCGCTGATCAAAGCCGTATTCACGGCGGTGGCCAAGGACCTGCACGGCTTCAACAACGCCGATGGCGCGGTCATGGGACATCGCCCGGATCGATTCCAGGGTTATGGCCGAATCGATCTTGATGCCGTGGTCAATTCGCAGGATCCGGTTTTCAGCATCGACCAGAGCGTACTTCTCGACACCACCGGAGCAAGCTGGGTCAGGAACATGCAAGCCGCGGATCCCGAGCGACCGGTGCGTATCATGCTGGCCTGGACCGATGCCAAGGGCCACGGACTGGGTGGCAGCACGCCGGCCTGGGTCAATGATCTCGATCTGTCGGTCGCGGTCGATGCCACGACCTACCTCGGCAACGTGATCGGCGGCGATGGCTGGTCGGCCAGTGGCGGCAGCGCGGACAACAAGAACAACCTCGAAGGCATCTTCCTCTCGCCGGACCAATTGACGGGCTCCATCGAGATCACGGTTCTGGCTGCCAACATCGCCGCCGATGCCCTCAACCCGTACACACCCGGTGCTCCCGCGCAGGATTTCGCCCTCGTCTGCTACAACTGCGTCGAAGCGCCGCTGCCGGATCTCATTTTCACGGACGGCTTTGAAGCCGGCCCGACGCCCTGACGAAACCTGCCGCGGGTGGGTATGCTTGGCGCATACCCACCTTTCATCCGAGCAATCGATGAGCGCTGCACTGCGTTGTGATCAAACCCGAGCCTGGTCGAACCTGTCAACGCTGCATCGCGATGCAGATGCGCGATTCGACCTGCGCGATGCGTTTGCCAAGGACCACGACCGCTTTGCGCACTTCTCGTTCGAAGCCGAAGGAATCCTTGCCGATCTTTCCAAGAACCTGATCGATCGCGGGATTCTCGATGCCTTGCTGGAGCTTGCGCGCGAGTGTTCGCTTGAGGCGCAACGCGATGCCATGTTCGCTGGCGAGCCGATCAACGTCAGCGAAAAGCGCGCGGTGCTGCACACGGCACTGCGCGCTCCGCCGGGGGACTTTCCATTCAGTGCCGAGGTGCACGGCACGCTGAATCGCATGCTTGCCTTTGCCGAAAGCGTGCGCGATCCCGCCAGCGGCATACGCCACATCGTCAACATCGGCATTGGCGGCTCCGATCTCGGCCCGCAGATGGTGGTCGGCGCGCTGTCCGGTTTCATCGCTCCGCACCTGGACGTGCATTTCGTCTCCAACGTGGACAGCCATCACCTGGAGTGGACGCTGCGCGGATTGAAACCGGCCGAGACGCTGTTCGTGATTGCATCCAAGACCTTCACCACCCAGGAAACCATGAGCAATGCGCAGCTTGCGCGCAGCTGGTTCCTGAGCAATGGCGGCATCGATACGCGCAAGCATTTCGTGGCCTGCACCACCAACGTCGCCGCCGCCTCCGGATTTGGCATCGACACCACGTTCGGTTTCCGGGATTGGGTGGGTGGGCGCTATTCGCTGTGGTCGAGCATCGGCCTGCCCATTGCCATCGCCATCGGTGCCGAACGCTTCCGTGAATTGCTGGCCGGTGCACATGCCATGGACCGGCATTTCCGCGATGCACGCATCGAGACCAACCTGCCCATCTTGCTGGGCCTGCTCGATGTGTGGAACCGCAACTTCCTCGGCTTTGCCAGCAGGAGCGTTGCGCCCTATCACCAGGGCCTCAGTCGCCTGCCCGCCTATCTCCAGCAACTGGAGATGGAAAGCAATGGCAAGCGGGTGGATCGCTCCGGCAATGCCGTTTCCTTTTCCACCAGTCCGGTGATCTGGGGCGAAGCCGGCACCAATGGCCAGCATGCCTATTTCCAGATGCTGCACCAGGGCAGCGATGTGATTCCCGTCGAGTTCATCCTCGTGCGCGAACCCGGAACCGGCGATGCCGATGCCCATCGCAAGCTGCTGGCCAATGGGCTGGCCCAGGCGCAGGCCTTGATGCTGGGCAAATCATTCGAAGCGGCGCTCGCCGAGAAAACCAGCGCGGAGAGCAGCGCCGAACGCGAGGCCATTGCCCATCAGCGCAGCTTCCCCGGCAACCGGCCCAGCACCACCCTGCTGATCGATGCCCTCAACCCGCGCACGCTGGGTACGCTGCTGGCGATGTACGAGCACCGCACGTTTGTCTGCGGCGCCCTGTGGGGCATCAACAGTTTTGATCAGTGGGGCGTGGAGCTGGGCAAGACCCTGTGCAACGGCTTGTTGCCGCGATTTGAATCCGGCGACTTCGACGGCTTGGATAGTTCAACCGCGAGCTTGCTGCAGAAACTGCGGCAAGGCGATCCCACGTGATCGTGCTGCAGAACGGTCACGCCATGGCATTGTAGAACCGAGCTTTCTCGGCTGACTGCGCGGGGAAACCCGTGAGCGGAGCAAGCTCCGCTCTACGCGCTTGCTGGAGTAGAGCCGAGCTTGCTCGGCTGTCACGCCTATCGTTGAGATGAGCGGAGCAAGCTGCGCTCTACGACGGTAAACGTGGGCGTAATTCCGGACCGGATCAAGGCGACAATGGCGTCAGCAGCTTGGCGCCCTGTTGCAGGGCGTACAGGCCACCGTCCGGCAAGGCGTCGGGGCTGCCTGCTGATCGGTACGACTTGCCTGCCCACGGCATGTTCAGATTGCGAGGTCCGGGGATATAGGTTTCCCAATCATCGGATTTTGCACTCGCTTCGCCGAACATCCCAAAGTCCACAGGTTGCCACACCAACCAACTGCTTCCTTTGGCATCTGGGCCGGTGGTTGGCGGATGGAACTTCCATTTTCGTACGGCACGAATGGCTGACTTGGTGAAAGTTTCTCTGATCAATTCCATCTGCGCATCGGTACCAGTCAAACGCAGGTTGACCTGCTCGGCACCTATGTTCATCACCCTTCCATCGGGATCCACTTGCAACAGCAAGTAGACAATACCGCTTGCGCGCCAACCCACCAGTTCACTCGGATACTTCGGCAGATACTTCTTTGCAACACGAACACTATTCGTCTCAGGCTCTTCTTCGCGGTTTCCAAAGTATGTACTGGCAATCCGGAAACTGTAGGCATCGTCATTGATCTTGTTCGCAGCCAGACGCAGGCTCATGGCCACGCGTGCGCGAGCGACCTCCCCATTCGCCTTGACGGGTTCGAATCGCCACTTTGAAATGACATCACCGACGAAGGCCCTCATTTCTGGCGTCAGTTTTGCCCTCGCATCCAGATCGTGCTCCTCGACCTGCCCATCGGTGCCAATCACCACATGTCCGCTGACCAGCATGGTCGCGATTGCCTTCTTGGCATTGCCGGCTTTTTCATCGGCGCTCTTGTCCGCCACCGCGGGCATGGAAAGCACCATGGCCAGCGCAAACAGGATGGATTTCAACATAGGATTCTCCGTGATCGATGCGACTGCCAGATCAGTTTCCGGCCGGGGCTGACGGTGCAGCCGCCGGGTTCGCAGATGGTGCCGCCGTGCCGATATTGCGCCCCAGGAAGGCCAGGATCTTCTCGAACATGTCAGTGACATTGGCTTCATCGTAGAAGGCGTGGCCTTCGGTGCGCTGGTAGAGCCATTCGTGGTCGATGCCGCGCTTGGCCAAGGCGTTGTGCAGGCTCTCGCCCTGCACCGGCGGCACGCGTTTGTCCTGGCCGCCGACAATCAGCATGACTTTGGCCTTGATCCTGTCGATGTTGTTGATGGGTGAGCGTTGGGCAATTACGGCGTCGTCCTTGCCGAGAGCTCGCTCCAGGTACTTCTCGCCAAAAATCGATTGCGGAATATCACCACGGGATTTCATCAGAACAAGGTCGTACACACCGGCATAGCCGATGGCGCACTGGTACATATCCGGTTCGCGCACCGCTCCCTGCAAGGCCGCATAGCCACCGTAACTGCCGCCAAAGATGCAGATGCGCTTGGGGTCGGCCACGCCTTGCTCGATGGCCCAACGCGTCGCATCGGTGACATCGTCCTGCATCTTGGCGCCCCACTCGCCATAGCCAGCTTCGACAAAACCGCCGCCATAACCGCCCGAACCACGGAAATTGACCTGCAACACGGCATAGCCTCGACTGGCCAACATCTGCACATTGGCGTTGTATTTCCAGCCATCCTGGACGTGGTAGGGCCCGCCATGTACATAAACCACCATGGGCAAATTCTTGGTTTCCTCCTGGCCCAATGGCTTGGTCAGGTAACCATGCAGTTCCAGGCCGTCGCGCGCCCTGATCTGGAAAGGCTCCATCACGGCCAAGGTTTCCGGTTTTATCCATTCGGCACGTGAAAGCAGGAAGCTGACCTTTTTGGCATCGGCGTCGTACAGATAGAACGATCCCGGATCACGGTCGCTTTGGACCTGCACGATCACTTTCTTTCCATCCTTGCTCGCACTGACGAAATTCACGTCCGAACCCGGAAACGAACCCATCAGTTCAGCCAGCAATCGGGCTTCCTCGGCTTGCTTGTGCACCAGGGTCACCGCAACCCGTCCCGGCATGGTGCGGATGGCAAAAATATCCTGTTCGTCGAAGGTGTACTCGTAACCGATCACCCCCGTTCCGCTCCACAGGGTCTTGAAGGTGCGCGTGGCCACATCCCACAGACACAATCCACCTCTGCCCTTACTTCCGGCGCACGCAAAATAGACGCCGTCGCCTGCCCGGTTGAATCCGAGCGGCGTGGCAACTTTACTGTTGTCCGATTCATCGAGGATCAACTCCCAATCCGCCTTGTCATCGGCGCGGTAAAACACCTTGAACTTCTGATCATTGCCCGTGCCCGATGTAAAACGCACCGCCCCCTGGTTGTCCGTCAAAAAATTGGCCCGCGCAAGCGGAGAAACGGCAATCGATCGGTTGATGCCTGTCTTCACGTTGATGCGGCGCACTTCGGGGTGAAGTTGTTCGCCGCCCGCGCTGGTTACATGGCTCCAGTTCATGCGTCGCACATAAATGAGCGCTTCGTCATCGCTGTCGCGCAGGGTGTTCTCCATCGATCCCCAGGCATATTCGCTTTCCTTCTTCTGGATATGCGAACCGGTAGATCCCGACCGGCTATCGCTGGCGCGATAGCCAAACAACGTGTCGGTTCCGCTGCCATCGTAGTTGGCGGCAAACAGCTCACCGGTAAGTTCTGGCTCCTCCAGAATGGTCGCATTCTGAGCCACTGAATAGAGCACTCGCTTGTCGTTCACCCACCAGAATTCGTAGACCTCATCATCGTCGCGCGGATGCACGGTCACACCGACGCCACCGGCCAGATCGATGAACGAAAGCACACGCTTGCCCTCGATGATCGAAGTGGCGGCCAGATGCTTGCCATCCGGGGAAATCTTCGCATCGACAAATTGATGGTGCTTGGCGAAATCCGCAAGCGGCACGGGCTCTGCCGCTATCGAAACCAACGAGACAACAAGCAAGGCCGCAAAAGCGACAAATCGAATAGCCATCGTTCACAACTCCGTTTGCATTGAAAACTGGTGGATTATTGCAGGCGAACGAAAACCGTTCAAACCTTGGCCTTGACCCGTCCGTAGCGGTCTTCCAGGCGCACAATGTCGTCCTCGCCGAAGTAGTCACCACACTGAACCTCGATCAGGTGGATGTCCTGCTCGGTGGGGTTCTCCAGCCGATGCACGGTGTTCATCGGGATATAAGTCGATTCGTTGGCATTGAGCAGGAACTCGCGCTCACCCACGCGCACCTTGGCGGTGCCGTGCACCACGGTCCAGTGCTCGCTGCGCCGGTGATGCAGTTGCAGCGACAGCACATGCCCCGGCCGCACGGTCAGGCGCTTCACCTTGCAATCGTCCTTGTCTTCGAGAATGGTGTAGCTGCCCCAGGGCCGGTGCACGGTGTTGTGCAGGGCCGCTGCCGGATGATTGCTTGCGCGCAACTGCTCGACGACCAGCTTCACCTGCTGTGAACGATCACGATCAGCGACCAGCACGGCATCATCGGTGTCGATGATGACGAGGTTCTTGACGCCCACGGCGGCCACCATGCGTTGCTGCGACTGGATGTAGCAGTTCTCGCTCTCGACAACGATGGCCTGGCCCTGCACCCGGTTGCCGACGGCATCGGATTCGGCATCCATGTCGCTGATGGCTTTCCACGAGCCGATATCGCTCCAGTCGAAACGCGCAGGCACCACGGCCACTTTCGCTGCGCGTTCCATCACCGCATAGTCGATGGAGATGTCCGGCTGCGCCATGAAGGTGTCTTTCGCGTACTCGATGGGGCTGACCTGCCCGCTGTCGCTGGCGTGACAGGCGCGTGCGGCCGCCAGCACGTCGGGACAGGTCGTTTCCGCCGCGGCAACCAGCGCGTCGGCGCGGAAGCAGAACATGCCCGAATTCCACACATGATCGCCCGAGGCAATGTATGCCTCGGCAGTCTGTCGATCCGGCTTCTCGACAAAGGCACCCACCGCCCTTCCCTCACAGCCCTGCACCTGTTCACGCATGCGGATATAGCCGAACCCGGTTTCCGGCGCGGTCGGCTGGATACCGAAGGTGACCAGCCAGCCTTGCGCAGCCAGCTTGGCCGCACGCGCGACATCGGCGGCGAAAGCATCCACATCGCGGATCAGGTGATCCGATGGCAGCACCAGCAAGGTGGCGTCGGCCGCGCAGTGCTCCAACGCGTACAGGGCCGCCAGCACGATGGCCGGCGCCGTATTTCGCCCGGCCGGCTCCAGCAGGAATGGCAAATGATCCAGGTTGGCCTGCGGGTGGCGTGCATATTCATCGCGGGTGAGGAAATAGTAATCACGTCCGGTCACGGTCAACACCGTTCCGGATTCGGCAAGGCGCAAGGCGCGATCCAGGGTCTTGTACAAAAGCGATTCCCCATCGCCCATGCGCATGAACGGCTTGGGATAGGCGCTGCGCGAAACCGGCCACAGGCGCGTGCCGGCGCCGCCGGACAGGATCACCGGAACGATCATGAAATTTCTCCAGAAGAACGGGCGCTGGCCACCTGGCCGATCACTTCCTTGAGCCCTTCGCGCCAGGGGCGCATGTGAAGATCGAAAATGCGGGCAAGTTTGGCATTGTCCAGCACGGAAAACGCCGGGCGCCGGGCCGGGGTGGGATACTCGGACGTGGCGATGGGCAACACGCGTGGCACGCGATCCAGCAGGCCGGCCGCCTTTGCTTCCTCGAAAATGGCCTCGGCAAACTCGAACCAACTGCAACGCATCGACGCCGTCAGGTGATACGTGCCGAACGCTGCTTCGCGCTCCTGTTCCGGCTTTTGCACCATGCGTTCCAGCATCGCCACCGTGTATTCGGCAATCCAATGCGCCGGTGTCGGCGCGCCGATCTGGTCATTGACCACGCGCAGTTCATCGCGTTCGCCAGCCAGGCGCAGCATGGTGCGCAGAAAATTTTTGCCACGCGCCGCATACACCCAGGCGGTGCGCAGGATCAGGTGTTCGGCGCCACTGGCGCGCAAGGCATTCTCGCCATCGAGCTTGCTGCGTCCATAGACTCCCAAGGGTGCGCTGGCATCGTCCTCGCGCCAGGGCTGTTCGCTCTTACCGTCGAACACATAGTCTGTCGAATAGTGAACCACGCGCGCCGCGTAGCGAGCCGCCCACTCCCCGATGATGGCGAGCGCACGGTGATTGATGGCATCAGCCTGATCGGGTTCGTCCTCGGCTTGATCGACTGCGGTGTAGGCCGCAGCATTGACGATGACTTGCGCGTTGGACTGCGTGAGCGCATGTCGCAGTGACTCCGCATCGGCAAGATCCACGCGCAGGCAGGCGTCGCCGCCGACCAGCCTGCCGTCGCGCGTCGCGGCAGTCACTTCGCCCAGGTCACGCAATGGTTCAAGCAGTTCATGGCCGACCTGGCCATTGGCACCGAGCAACAGGATGTTCACGGGAATTTCGGCAAGCGTTCGTCTGCCACGTCGGCCAGGAAGGGCGCACGCTGGTCCTTGTCCGAGAGCTCGGGGTGGGCCAGCGGCCAGTCGATGGCAAGCGCCGCATCGTTCCAGCGTATGCCCGAATCGCAGGCCGGGTCGTACAGCGCCGTGCACTGATAGACAAACGTGGCCGGCCCGGAAAGAACCGCAAAACCATGCGCGAACCCTTCCGGTATCCAGAAATGCCGATTGTTCTCGGCGCTCAGCACCGCCGCAACCCATTGGCCAAAAGTGGGCGAACCCTGGCGGATGTCGACCGCCACGTCATACACCTCGCCTTCCAGCACGCTCACCAGCTTGCCCTGCGGTTTCGGCCACTGGTAGTGCAGGCCACGCAATACTCCCTGCGCCGAGCGCGACACATTGGTCTGCACGAAAGCAAGATCGAGGCCTGCTTCGGCAAAACGGCCAGCGTGGAAACTCTCGTAGAAGAATCCGCGCGCATCACCGTGGACTTTCGGCTCAATCAGCAGGCAACCATCGAGGCGGGTGTTGATCACTTTCATCCCGGCCGCCCCTCGCGCACCAACTCCATCAAGTATTGGCCATAGGCATTCTTGGCCAAGGGCGCCGCCAGGCGCAGCACTTGTTCGGCATGGATCCAGCCTTGTTGAAAGGCAATCTCCTCGGGGCAGCAGATCTTCAAGCCCTGGCGGTTTTCGATGGTCTGCACATAGCTGGATGCTTCCACCAAGGATTCATGCGTGCCGGTATCCAGCCAGGCAAAACCACGCCCCATGCGTTCCAGCATCAACGAACCGTCATCGAGATAGCAGCGATTGAGATCGGTGATCTCCAGCTCGCCACGCGGCGAGGGTTTCAAATCGCGCGCAAAGTCGCAGGCGCGACTGTCATAGAAATACAGGCCGGTGACCGCCCAGTTGGATTTCGGCGTGGCGGGCTTTTCTTCCAACCCGACCACGCGGCCATTGCCATCGAACTCGGCCACGCCGTAGCGCTCCGGGTCGCGCACCCAGTAGCCGAATACGCTGGCACCGCTGTCTCGCGAGTTCGCATTCTTCAGCAGACGGGTCAGGCCATCACCATAAAAAATGTTGTCGCCAAGAATCAGGCAACTGGGTTTGCTGCCGACAAACTCGCGCCCGATGATGAAGGCTTGTGCGAGCCCATCCGGCGAAGGCTGTACCGCATAGCGGATGGAAATTCCCCATTGCGAGCCATCGCCGAGCAGGCGCTCGAACAAGGCCTGCTCGTGCGGCGTGTTGATCACCAACACCTCGCGGATGCCCGCCAGCATCAGCGTGCTCAGCGGGTAATAAATCATCGGTTTGTCGTAAACCGGCAGCAACTGCTTGCTGACCGACTGGGTCAGCGGATACAGGCGCGTGCCCGAGCCTCCGGCGAGAATGATGCCGCGTCGTTGAGTCACCGATTTACCCCAGCGCGTGAATGCGAGCCGTGCATTGTAAATGGCCGCGCGCCGAGCTGCCCTGCGACACGGAAATTCCGCTGCAAGTCACTGATTTCAAACACTCCGAAACGGATTACCCTGTGAGCTTCAACCCTTCGCCGGTGCGGCAAACGCCTCGCTGAAGAAACCGCGCATCATGCGCCAGGCGGCCTTGGCCGCACGCTCGTTGTAGACGCATCCCGGCGGACGGTTGGCATCGGCTTCGGCAAAGCAATGCACCGCGCCGCTGAAGTTGACGAAGGTCCAGTCGGCGCCTGCCGTATCCATCTCCGCATCGAAGGCGGCGATATTCTCGGCTGTGGTTCCGCGATCTTCCGCGCCATTGAGGACCAGGATCGGCGTCTTGACCGAATCGGCGGCCGCAGGTGCCGGGGAATCCAGACCGCCATGCAGGCTGACCACGCCCGCCAGTTCGGTTCCACTGCGCGCAAGCTCCAGAACGGTCGAGCCGCCGAAGCAGAAGCCGAGCGCGCCCACCTTGCCGGATTGCAGTGGCACCTTGCCAGCCTGCGCCTTGAGTGCATCCACTGCGGCATTGATGCGCGCACGCATGGCGGGCAGATCGGCATACACCTGGTGAACCTGGGCCCGCGCTTCGTCCACATTCTTCGGGCGCACGCCCTTGCCATACATGTCGGCCAGCAGAACCACGTAATCCCTGCCGGCGATATCCTTCGCCTTGCCCAAGGCGGATTCATTCACGCCCATCCAGTTCGGCACCATCACCAGGCCCGGGCGCAAGGCCTTCGAATCGTTGTCATACACCAGCTGCCCGGCGAACGTGGTGTCGCCCAGCGTGTAGTCGACGGAATTGACCACCATTTCCGCGTGGCCCGGGATCGAGGCGAGCAGCAGGGCCAGACAGGCAAGCAAGATTCGCATGGGATCTCTCCTGGGTGGGGGACCGGCATCATACCGCCTCATACCGTGCGCCAAGCATGTCGTGTCGGTGCAGGAAATCATGCACGGGTCGGGATGATTCAACCCGACGCTTTTTCGGAATCGCGTGTCGGGCTGAAGCCCGGCCTAAGACAACACTGATCAAGTCCTGCTTGTTCGGAGCCCATCTACAAATGAGCGCATGGCGGTTTGATTCCATTCATGGTTCGACAGGCTCACCACGAACGGAATCCACTGGATCTGCGTTGCCCTAAATGGCTGCTTCCCCAGCGAGGCCCGCCCTGCTCCCGATCGACTCGCAACGTTGCACGTTGGCATGCGTGCGCCGATTCCACTTTGTCGTTGGTTTCGTCGCGACTCACTTGCGTCATCCGGAATTGCGATCAGGCGATGCCGAGGCCCTCGATCTGGCCAATCTGTTCGGCATCAAAGCCGCCGAGTTCGGCAAATGCACGGCCGCGTTCGGCGTAGTCATGGAACTGGTCGAAACTGGGTGCGCCGGGTGAGAGCAGGATCACGCCCGTGGAATTCATTTCCGAACGGGCGGCGATGACGGCATCGGCCAGGCTGCGGCAAACATGCAGGTGATAGTCGCCGCCACGCGCCTGCAACATCTTCGCCACGCGTTCACGACTTGCGCCATTGAGCACGATGGCCTGCGGCGGATGTTCGCGCACATGCCCGGCAAACACGCTCCAGTCGAGGCCGCGGTCATGTCCGCCAAGGATGAGACACACCGGCTGCCCGCCAACGCTGCGCAAGGCTTCGATGGCGGCCTGCGGCGTGGTGGCGATGCTGTCATCGATCCACCGGATGCCATTGCGCTCACCCAGGACTTGCAGGCGATGCGGCAAGGGACGGAATGAGGAGAGCGCCGCGGAAGCGGCAAAGGCATCTTCGCCCACGGCTTCAAGCGCCGCCAGCGCGGCACAGGCATTCAAGGCATTGTGCGGTCCGGACAGCGGCAGCGTGGCGAGATCGACGATGCGTGAATCGCCGCGCCAGATGGCCTGCGCATCCACGTGCCAACCTGCCTGCGTGCCAAAGACGATGCGATTCGCATGCGCGCTGGTTTGTTGCATCAGGTATTGCTGCGTGCCGTTCACCAGCAACTGACGCGCAACATCCGCCAGGGCCAGCTTGTCGGCAACATACCGCTCGCGGCTGCCATGCCAGTCGAGGTGTTCCTCCTCGATATTGGTGATCACCGCCAATTCGACACACTGCATCTGGCGGGTCTGGAAACTGGAAAGTTCGATCACCCACCACTCGGGTTGCATGGGCGCATCGACCAGTTCCAGCACCGGCATGCCGATGTTGCCGGCCAGTGCCGTGCGCCGACCCAATGCGCGCAGCAGGTGCGCGATCAGGGCACTGGTGGTGCTTTTGCCCTTGGTTCCGGTGACGGCAATCGCGCGCGCTTGCGGATGCTCGGCAGACCACAAGGCCGTTGCCGAGGTGAATCGCGTGCCGTTGTGCTGGGCCTCCAGCAACTCGGGCAGGTAGGCGCTGATGCCCGGCGACTTGATGATGACATCGAAGGCAGCAAGATCCGCCGCCGTCGGCTTGCGCGTGATGTAGCGATCAAGCGCGTTGCCGCTGCCGAGGAATTTCGCTTCGGCTTCACTGCAGAAGATGGCGAGTTCGATGTCGGGTATTCGTCGGCGCAGGACATCGTGGGCCGCATGGCCTTCCCGACCGAGACCCCAGATGGCCACGCGCCGGTTTTCCAGATCGGAAATGCGCACGGCTCAGCCAGCTTCCAGCAAGGCGACGAGCGGCAAGGGAACGTGGTGCCCGCCCGTCATGGTCAGCAAGGGCGGCAGGTCGAGTTCCTGCGCATCGAGCTGGCCCAGGATCTCGCGGTTGAAGCGCTCGACGATGGCATCTTCGCGCCACTCCGCACGCTTGGCGAGCAGCGCCATGGCAGCGCGGGATTCGCGCCCCTCGCCCACACATTCGAAAGGCTTGTGATCGCGATATTCGATCAGCGCATCGAAGCCGGCGGTTTGCGCGGGGTCATCCAGCAGGTTGCGGCCAAAGATCTTGAGCAGGCGCGGCTTGGGCACGAAGGGCGCCAGCGCAAGAAACACGAAATGGCATTTCGGACATTGCCCGCACCAGCGGTCCGACGGCTTTGGGCCGAGGATGCGGAAATTCCGGTTGCAACTGGAGAACACATCGTCGTAGTGGCTGCTGCGTGCAAAACGCGCGGCCACCGCCAGTTCCGACAAGGGTCGCAACAGGGAGTAGTAGTCGAGATCCGTTGCCACGCGCCGATGCAGTTCAGCGCGGAACGCCATCTCGAACGCCCAGCCCTTGCTCCATTGATGATTGACCTCGATGCCATCGTATTCCAGCGTTGCGCTGGACGCCGAGCGCTCGTTGGAAAACGCGACGGCATCGAATCCGTACAGCAATGCGGCGAGCACGAGGATGGCCGAGTTGATGGCGGTGACCGGGATGTGGCCATTCCACGCGCCGGCGCGGTTGTACTCGAACAGCAGCGGAGAAATCGCACGCCCGATATTGAGCATCGGCAGGTCGGTACGCTCGGCGCAGCTTTGGATCAAGGCCGAATTGCCGATCCACACCGCCGTCGCCGGGTCACCGGCACGCTTGAGCAGTTCCACGCTCACCAGTGAATCCTTGCCACCGCCGATCGGCACCAGGGTGCGGCGCGGCAAACCACACGCAGTCGCCGGCGCGGCGCTTGCACCGCGGTTTGCCGGAAAGCGGATGCGTTCGCGCAGGTCCAGCTTGTTGTGATAGGCAAATTCGCCGAGGCCATGCAGGTAAAGCGCATCCATGAAGCGCGCCGTTTGCTGATCGATGCCCGCACCCTCGATGCGGATTCCGGGCGGCACGCCTGCCTTGTAGTAGCTGACCCCGGCAATCAGGTGCAGCAATTGCAAGGCGTGGGCAAACGCCACCTCGCGCTCAGGTGCAAGCGCAGGCGCATCCAGAAAGCGAATCGTCTCGACCAGCTCCGGACCGTCATCGAAGGCATACACCAGTCTTGCCTCACCCGCTGCATATTCGTGGCGGATAAAGCGGAACAGCGAGGCCACGCGCGGATCAGACAGACTCACGTCCGAACTCCTTTTCCCGTTGGCGGCCAGCCCAGTGCGCGGCCAGAGCGGCCAACGGAACCGACAGCCAGCCAGCGAACATCATCGATGCAAACGCGAAGAAAATGGACTGCACGATCCATCCCGAAATACCAATCCCCTCACTCCACGCGTCCCATCCTGCAATAGTGGCCAGCGACAACGCCAGCAGCGGCCCATACAACAAGTGTGCACACAGCGCCATGAACACACCCGCGAGTGCCGCGCTTTGCTTGGCGCGGGCACGGCGCTGCACGAAACCCCAGAACGCCAGAACACCCGACTGCGTCGCGACCACCCCGGGAATGGCAAAAGTCAGCAGGTTCACCAGCCCGTCATGATCTGCGGACTTGCCGAGCCACAGCAGCCAGAGGGCGACCGGCAGCAGCGGCGTGATGAGGGCAATCACGTGCAGGCAGGCGCGCGCCGACATCACAGGCAAAACTCGCTGGCTGGCTCGCGCAGGTTGTAGCGCGAAGCCATCACCGCACCGTAGGCACCGGCTTCGGCAATCAGGATCACATCACCTTCCCGGCAAACCGGCAGGCGGCGGTTGCCACCCAGCACGTCGCCAGTCTCGCAGATCGGCCCCACCACCTGCACGAGTTCGTCTGCCACTTGCCCAAGCCGGGAGAGATTGACGATCTCGTGCCAGGCCTCGTACAGGGCCGGGCGAATCAGCGAATTCATGCCGGCATCAATGCCGACATAGCGCACCTCGCCCTTGCGCTTGGTCTGGGTGACCCGTGCCAGCAGCACACCGGCCTCGGCCACCAGAAACCGGCCCGGCTCCATCCACAACTGGAACTGCGGATAGGCCTGCTTCACTTCGGCAAGCGCGCTTGCCAGGGCGACAAGATCCAGCGGCTCGTCGCGCGGACGCGAAGGCACGCCCAGGCCGCCACCGATATCGAGAATCCCGATGCGATTGAACTGTTCGGCAAGGCTGGCGAGTTGCACATGCACGCTGCGCCAGTGCGCGGCATCGAGGATGCCGGAACCCAGGTGCGCGTGCAGACCGATGATGCGCGCACCGTGCCTGCGGGCGTGTTCACGAAAGGCCGCAATCTCATCGAGCGCAACACCGAACTTGGATTGCGCGCCACCCGTGCGCACCTTGTCGTGATGGCCGCGCCCAACGCCCAGGTCCACGCGCAGGAAGATGTCGCGACCGGCAAAGTCCTCGCCCCATTCGGTGATCGGATGCAGAGCATCAAGGGTGACAAGCACGCCGGCATGCAGCGCAGCACGATACTCCTCGCGCGGAGCAAAGTTGGGCGTGAACAGGATGCGTTCGGCTTGCAGATCGGGGATCGCGTTGCGCACGGCGGCAATCTCGTTCCACGACACGCACTCGAAAGCGAATCCTTCAGCGTGCACGGCCTTGAGGATTTGCGCATGCGGATTGGCCTTGAGCGCGTAATGCCAGCGGTCAACCGCCGGGATGGCCTTGAGCGCCTGCGCCTGCGCGCGCACCTGATCGAGGCTGTAGACGTAACGCGGGCTTGCCTCCTGCGCCAATTCCAGCAATCGCTCTCGCTGCCCGCGCCACCAGGCCGGCTGCCGACGCGTGGTTTGCACCTGCGCCAGTTCGCTCCAACTGGTTCCGAACACGCGACTGTCGGTGACACGCATGACATCGGCCTGGATCAACAGTGCATGCAGGCGCGGAATCAGCGCATCGACCACGCCTTCATCGACCACGAAGGTGAGGTTGAGATTGTTGGACGACTGCGAGATGAGGTGCACATCCAGGGCACCGAACTCGGCCAGAACCGCAGACAAGCGGTGCAGCATCGAGCGCATGCCGCGACCGACCAGGGTGATGGCGGCGCACGGCGCGATGACCTTGACCCGGCAACAGGTTTCCAGATCGGCGCACAGGCGCGCCAGCACATCGGAGTCGAGCAGGTTGTCGGACGGATCCAGCGACACGGTGACGTTGGTTTCCGCCGAACCAATCAGGTCCACCGACAGGCCATGGCGCTTGAAGGCCTCGAACACATCGGCAAGAAAGCCGACCTGCTGCCACATGCTGATCGTTTCCATCGAGACCAGGGTCAAGCCCTTGCGCGAGCTGATTGCCTTGACGCTGGGCACCGGATCGCGCGCTTCCCAGCCGATCTCGGTACCCGGCAGTTCCGGCCGGTTGGTATCGCGGATGCAAATCGGCACGCGCGCATCGCGCACCGGATGGATGCAGCGCGGATGCAGCACCTTGGCCCCGGTGGTGGCGATTTCCTGGGCCTCGGCATAGTCCAGGCGCACCAGCAAACGCGCATCCGGCACCTGGCGCGGATTGGCGCTGAACATGCCGGGTACGTCGGTCCAGATTTCCACGGCCTCGGCGTTCAACAAGGCACCGAAGTACGCCGCCGACGTATCCGATCCACCACGACCGAGCACGGCGGTGTCGCTTGCATCCTTGCGTGCGATAAATCCCTGGGTAATGAACACGTCACCACGGGAAGCCAGACCTGCGGCAATTTCCGGCGCATGGCCAAAACGCACCGAGGCCGACAGCCACTGCCCCCATTCGGATTGGTTGGGCAGTGCCTCGGCGCGCAGGAAATCACGCGCATCCAGCCACAGCGTGTCGAGTCGTGATTCGTTGAGATAACGCGCACCCAGGGTGCTGGAACACAGCTCGCCCAAGGCCAGCAGTTCCGCCTGCCATGACAGCCTGGCTTCGCTGTGGCGCGGGTCTTCGAGCAGTTGGTCGAGTCTTGCCATCCACGCATCGATCGCGTTGCGCTTCGGCAATCCCATCTCATCAAACAAGGCATGGTGACGGGCAACCAGGGTGTCGCGAAGCTGCCTGGCCTGGGCGAAATCATCGCGCGTTTCACCAAGGCGCTTGAGCAGGTCGGTCACCCCGGATAACGCGGACACCACGATCAGCACGCGTTTGCCATTGGCGCAATGGCTGGCGGCAATCTCGGCGATGGTGTCCCAGCGCGTTCGCGTGGAAACGCTGGTGCCCCCGAACTTGATGACGACCCACGGGGCATCCGGGGCCAGGCGCGCAATGGATGTATTCACGGATCAGGATGCGGGCAGGAAAGGAAATCAGCGACCCGTCATTCTTCGACGCATTGCAGCAAAAGGCAATTGGCCGGCACCTGCACCCACCCAACGCCGCTCAATGCTCGTGCCCGGCGTGGTCATCCTTTGCATCCGCATCGGCCGCCTGCACTTCAAAAATGGCTGGCAGACGCTGGCCATCGGAAAGAAGGAAGGTGATTTCGATATGCTCACCCGGCATCACCTCACTGCGTGGTTGCATCAGCATCAGGTGCAAGCCACCCGGCTTGAACTGCACGGTCTTGCCCGGCGCTAGCTCCAGCCGCGTCAGCTCGCGCATGCGGGCGACTCCATTCTCGATGACGGTTTCATGGATGGAAACCATGCGGAAACGATCACTTTGCGCGGCCAGGATATCCACGGCGGCATCGCCGCCATTGCTGATGGTGAGGTAGCCGGCCATCGCTCCTGCACCGGGCGGTGCCTGCGGAATCCAGGCATTGACCATGCTCAATTGCGCAGCGGCCCACGCCGGCAATGCAAGCATCATCGCAACCAGGGTAACAAGTACTCGCGTGTGGATTTTCATGAGAAACCTCTCCAGGGAATGCTGGGGATCTTACTCCACGCGCTTTGAAGGAGACGCGCGAATTGCGCATTCCCCAAGCGGCATGGCGTCGCGCCAACCGTCGAACCGGCTTCGCTGCGCCGATGCCGCCTATACTTCCACTCCCTGCGCCACCCAGCCGCGCCGCCGATCCACAACCTTCGAGGTCATCCATGTCCGTTCTGGAAATCATCCGCCATCACGACATCCACGAGTTGCGCATGGCGCGCCCTCCGGTGAACGCACTGGATGGCGAATTGCTCGGCAGCCTGCGCCAGGCCGTGACGGATGCTCCCGCACAAGGCGCACGCGCCATTGTCCTGTCCGGTCGACCCGGCATGTTTTCCGGCGGGCTGGATGTTCCTCATCTGCTGCAACTGGACCAGGACGCGATGCGCGGGGTCTGGCACGCATTCATCGGCCTGTGCGAGGCACTGGCACGGTCACCGGTTCCGGTGGTGGCGGCCATCACCGGCCACAGTCCGGCCGGCGGCGCCGTGCTCACCCTGTATTGCGACTACCGCATCATGGCCGACGGTCCCTATCGGATCGGGCTCAATGAAACGCAGGTCGGTCTGGTCGTGCCCGAGGTCATCCAGGCCGCGATGCGTCGTCTGCTGGGCGCCCATCGCGCCGAACGCCTGATGGTGGCCGGGGCCATGATTGAATCCGCCGAAGCTCATCGCATTGGCCTGGTCGATGAACTCATCGATGCCGAACACGTGGTGGAACGCGCCATCGCCTGGCTGCAGGATCTTCTCAAGCTGGCCCCGCACGCCATGAGCGAAACCCGCCGCATCGCACGCGCCGATCTGTGCGCCCTGTTCGATGCGCGCAACGCAACGAGTGACGAGGCATTCCTGGCCTGCTGGTTCAGCGACGAAGCCCAA
This sequence comes from Dokdonella sp., assembly GCA_016712865.1. GTDB lineage: Bacteria > Pseudomonadota > Gammaproteobacteria > Xanthomonadales > Rhodanobacteraceae > Dokdonella. Next base: position 787,150 of record JADJQH010000008.1, on the reverse strand, counting down.
CGCGTCCTGGGCGAGATGGTGGCGATGCTGAAGGCCAAGCGGAGTTGACTCAGATCGACCCGCCCGCGACAGAGAATCGCAATCAGTCTGGCCAAGGCAGGCGGCCAGAATGAATGCAGACCAATGGTCCGTCACCTGCTTGCACAGGCGTTTGCTGCTGCATCACGATTGATGCACAATCGCATCACTTTCTGCATCACCCGGAGCACGTCCATGCGCACCACGGTCACCCTCGACGACAAGCTGTATCAGCAGGCGCTGGAGCTGGCCGACCCGGGCATGGACAAGGCCGAGTTGTTTCGCGAAGCCTTGAACACGTTTATTCGTGTGCAGTCCGCCAAACGCCTCGCTGCATTGGGTGGCAAGGCGCCAAAGATGCCGGACATACCGCGCCGCCGCAGCGAGCCATCACCTCGGGTTCGCTAAACACATGGACGTGCTGGTGGACACCAGCGTTTGGGTTGATCACTTCCGTCACGGCAATGCCGAACTCATTGGCCTCATGGCCCGCGACGCGGTGCTGATCCATCCCTTCGTACTTACCGAACTGGCCTGCGGATCGCCTCCTGCGCCGCGCCAACGCACGCTGGCCGACCTGGCTCGCTTGCGCGGAGCGTTGCAGGCCACTCAGGCCGAAGTGCTGGCCTTCATCGAACGCGAAAAGCTCTACAACCTGGGCTGCGGCTTGGCGGACATCACCTTGCTGGCCTCCGCGCGGGTGACGCCAGGTGCACACCTGTGGACGCTGGACAAGACGCTGGCATCGCTTGCCGCGCGCTTTGGCATAAGCTGGCATTGATGCACACGCCCCGTCCCACCATCAAACCTGTCACGCCGCGCGCCACGCCTCGCAAGGAACCCCGCTTTGACCCCCGATAAAGTCACCCTCTCGCAACTCGAATCCTTCCTGATGGGGGCTGCCGACATCCTGCGCGGCAAGATGGATGCCTCCGAGTTCAAGGAATTCATCTTCGGGCTGCTGTTCCTCAAGCGCTTGTCCGACGAGTTCGACGCCAAGCGCCTGCGCCTGCGCACGCACAACTTCGCCCACCTTGCCGACCAGCCCGAACTGCTGGCGGAGCTGCTGGAAGACCGGACCAGCTATGGCGAAACCTTCTATGTGCCGGTGCGCGCGCGCTGGAACGAAACGTGGACGGATGACAACGGCGACACCGTGCCAGCGCTGAAGGACCTGAAGCACGACATCGGTGCCATGCTCAACAAGGCCATCGCCGCGCTGGAAGACAGCAACGACTCGCTGGCCGGCGTGCTCAAGAGCAACATCAACTTCAATGAAGTCAAGGGCAAGACCAAGATCGCCGACCAGAAGTGGAAGGACCTGCTCGATCACTTCAACGCCTTCGGGCCACTGGTCAACGACCGCTTCGAGTTCCCGGACCTGCTCGGCGCGGCCTACGAGTACCTGATCAAGTACTTTGCCGACAGCGCCGGCAAGAAGGGCGGTCAGTTCTACACCCCCGCCGAAGTGGTGCGCCTGCTGGTGCAGCTCACCAAGCCCGCCGCCGGGCAGACCATCTACGACCCCACGGTCGGCTCCGGCGGCTTTCTGATCCAGGCGCACCAGTACGTGGAAGAACAGGGCCAGGATGCCAACGACCTTGCGCTCTACGGGCAGGATTCCAACGGCACCGTGTGGTCGATCTGCAACATGAACATGATCCTCCACAACATCACCCGCTTCACCATCGAAAACGGCGACACGCTGGAAGACCCGCAGATTCTGGAAGACGGCCGCATCCGCCAGTTCGACCGCGTGCTGGCCAACCCGCCGTTCTCGCAGAACTACAGCCGTGCCAACGTCAAGTTCCCCAGCCGCTTCCGCGAGTGGTGCCCGGAAACCGGCAAGAAAGCCGACCTGATGTTCGTCCAGCACATGCTGGCCAGTCTCAAGCCCAACGGCCGCATGGCCACCGTCATGCCGCACGGCGTGCTGTTCCGCGGCGGCAAGGAAAAGCTGATCCGCGAACTGTTTTTGAACGACGACTGCATCGAAGCCATCATCAGCCTGCCGCCGGGCCTGTTCTACGGCACCGGCATTCCCGCCTGCGTGCTGGTCTGCAACAAGCAGAAGCCCGATGAACTCAAGGACAAGATCCTGTTCATCAACGCCGACCGCGAATATGGCGAAGGCAAGGCGCAGAACAAGCTGCGTCCGGAAGACATCGAGAAGATCGACTTCGTGTTCACCCACAAGCGCGAGCTGCCCAAGTACTCGCGCCTGGTCAGCAAGGCCGAAATCCTCGACCAGCACGACGCCAACCTCAACATCCGCCGCTACGTGGACAACACGCCGGACCCGGAACCCGAGGACGTGCAGGCGCATCTGATCGGCGGCATCCCGCAGGCGGAGATCGACGCCCTTGCCCCGCAGTTCGGGCAGTTCGGCATCGCGCCGGATCACCTGTTCCACGGCGAACGCACGGGATACCAGGCCTTTGTCGAAGCCATCAGCGACAAACCCGCGATCAAGCGCACGCTGGAAGCCGATGCCGCGCTCACGCAGACGCTGGAGCAGCACCAGAGCGCACTGGCCGACTGGTGGCAGCTGGCCAGCAAGGACTTTGCCGAGCTTGAGAACGCCGGCAACGGCGGCCGCAAGACGCCGGAGATTCGCCGCGAGCTGATTGCCTCGCTGAAAGAAAAGCTCATCCCGCTGGGTGTGCTGGACGAGTTCAAGAGCGCCGGCGTATTCGTCAACTGGTGGCAGCAGATCCGCTACGACATCAAGACCATCATGGCAAGCGGCTGGCACCACAGCCTGATTCCGGACGCTTACCTGATCGCCGCGTTCTTCCGGAAGGAGGCCGACGCCATCGACGCGCTGGAGGCGAAGATCGCCGAAGCGGAGGCGGAACTGGACGAGGCGGTGGAGGCCGCAGTGGAAGTGGCCGGCTGGGAGCCGGAAGCCGACGAGAAAGCCACTGCCGCCGTGCTCAAGAAGGCGCTGAAGGCGCTGATCGACGACCTGGACAACGTCACCGGCGCCAGCCCCGACAAGGAGCGCAAGGCGCTGAAGGCGCAGGACAAGGCGATCAAGGCCATCGAAACCCGCATCAAGGGCGCCAAGGCCAAACACAAGACCCAGCGCACGGATCTCACCGAAAAGCTGGAACTCAAACGCAGCGGCGGCGAGGCCTTCAAAGCTGAGCAGCAAGCGCAGATCGTGCAGATCAAGCAGCGCATGGCCAAGCTGGACGCGGACAAGCTGACCGACCTGAAGCAGGCCGCCGCATTGGCCGGCGACAAGGAAGCGCTGCAGGCTCGCATCGCCCGCACCGATACGCTGCTCACCGCCATCGGCGGCCAACTCACCGAGGACGAGGCGCGCACGCTGATCCTGAAAAAGATCGACGACCTGGCCCGCGCCGAACTCACCCGCTACCTCAACGCCGAGAAGCGCGCGCTGATCGCCAGCGTGGAGAACCTGTGGGACAAGTACGCGGTGTCGAGTCGGACGCTGGAGGCGGCGCGTGGTGACACTTTGAAGGCGCTGGATGGGATGTTGGCGGGATTGGGATATCAGTGATGCAGGAACACGCACCCGTGCCGCAGTGGAATTTGAAGACCTTGCGTGAACTGGCGCAGATCAATTACGGACGTGACGCAAGGCCGATCCTCGATCCGTATGGTGCTTATCCAGTTTACGGGACGGCGGAGAACAATCGGTTCGGTACGTCGTATCTCTATGATGGCGACTCGGTTGTGCTTGGTCGCAAAGGAACGATCGACAGGGTCCAGTTTGTAGGCGGGCCGTTCTGGACGATCGATACCGCATACTTTCTGAGCAAGTTCTCAGAGTGCGAGCCGAAGTGGGTCTACTACGTCTTGTCTAGTATGGACCTGCGTAGTTTGAACGAGGCGACCGGAGTTCCAAGTCTTGCGCGTGAGGTTCTGTATCGCCTTCCGGTATTGACTCCGCCGCCACGCGAGCAATCCAAAATCGCGGAAGTGCTGTCCACGGTGGATAGTGCGATTGCGCAGACCGAGGCGCTGATCGCCAAACAGCAGCGCATCAAGACCGGCCTGATGCAGGATCTGCTCACCCGCGGCATCGACGCACACGGCCAACTCCGCGCCGAAGCCACACACGCCTTCAAGGACTCCCCGATCGGTCGCATCCCGGTGGAGTGGGAGGTGAAGGAACTGAGGCAAGTGACTACGAAGATTGCTGATCGTGATCACACGACGCCTAAGTATGTTGACGATGGTGTTTTGATTATTTCACCGATGGCGTTTTTTGATGATGAGTCAATCGACTTCGCATGTTGCCCGATGATTACGCGAGCTGCCCACAAGAAGAACTGCGAGAAGACTGATAGCAATGCTGGGGATATCATCCTTCATAGAATCGGTGCTGGTCTTGGTCGCGTGAGAGTTGTGCAAGACGAACACCCTGAGTACAGCCTTTTACACAGCTTGGCCCTTATACGACCGGACCAAGAGGTTGCAGATACTTCTTTCCTAAAGTGGTCGTTTCGCAGCTCCGCAGTTCAAGATCAGATGGGCTTAGGCATGCAGAGCATTGGCGTTCCGGATTTGGGTTTGGACAAGATTGGGACTTTGCAATTCAAGATGCCAAATGATCTCCAGGAACAGAATCTTATTGGTTCTACGTTGAATGACGTTCAAAAAGAGATTGATGAACTCATGACGTCGATGCGCAAATTGAAACTGCTGAAGGCGGGACTTATGCAAGACCTGCTCACCGGCAAGGTCCGCGTCACGCCCTTGCTGCAACCCACCGAGGCCGAAAGCCATGGATGAACCCCGGTCACTGGACAGCCTGTTCAAGGAAAAACTGCTGCGCATCCCCGATTACCAGCGCGGCTATGCCTGGCGTCGCGAGCAGCTGGAAGACTTCTGGGAAGACCTGGTCAATCTGCCCGAGGGCCGCTCGCATTACACCGGCGTGCTGACGCTCAAGGAAATTCCCGCCTCGCAGGTGGCCAAGGACGCCCGCGAGTTCTGGCTGGTCGATGATCACTCCTACCGGCTGTACCACATCGTGGACGGCCAGCAGCGGCTCACGACGTTCATCCTGCTCCTGCAGGCCTACATCGAGTTGTTGCGCGAATTGCCAGAGAACGCGGGCAAGGCCGACGATGCCATCTACATCAACGACACCCTCAGCATCGCCGCGTTGGAAAGTCGCTTCCTGTTCAAGCTGAAGCCGGGCGGCAATGCCTTCCGCACCTACAAGTTCGGCTACACCACCGACAACCCCAGCTACGACTACATGCGCTACCAGATTCTGGGCGAAGACGGCGGCGGCACGGTGGTCGAGACCTTCTACACGCTCAATCTCGGCAACGGGAAACGGTATTTCAAGGAACAGCTGCGCGCATGGCATGAGGCGGAAGGCGTCGCTGGTCTGCAGCAGTTGTATCGCACACTGACCAAGCAGTTCCTGTTCAACGAATACATCATCAAGGACGAGTTCGACGTGTTCGTGGCCTTCGAGACCATGAACAACCGCGGCAAATCGCTGTCCGATCTGGAACTGCTCAAGAACCGCCTGATCTACCTCACCACGCTGTACACCGATCAGGAGCTTGACCCCGCCGAACGCCAGGACCTGCGCGACCTGATCAACAGCGCATGGAAGGAGGTGTACTTCCAACTGGGCCGCAACAAGTCCAAGCCGCTGAACGACGACGATTTCCTGCGCGCGCACTGGATGATGTACTTCAAGTTCTCCAGGCAGACGGGCAAGGACTACATTCGGTTCCTGCTGGACGAGCAGTTCAATCCCAAGCGCATTCACCGCAAGGTGGTGCAGGACATCGAGCTGGAGGAAGCCGAAGAACAGACATCGGACGCGGACCTTGAGCCCGATTCCGATGCAGGCGTGGAAGAATCCGAGACGATCGAACCGAAGCGGGTGGCCGAGCTGCGGCCGCACGAGATCCGCGACTACGTCAAAAGCCTGCAATCCTCCTCGGCGCACTGGTTCCAGACGTTCTATCCGGAACTTTCCGGCGACTTGACCACCGGCGAAGTCGAATGGATCCAGCGCTTGAACCGTCTGGGCATGGCGTACTTCCGCCCGCTGCTGATGGTGATCCTGAAGAAGTTCAAGAATTCGCAGGAGCGCATCGACAGCTTCAAGGCGATCGAGCGCTTCATCTTCGTCCTGTTCCGGATGACACAGGCGCGCTCGAACTATCGCAGCTCCGAGTTCAGCAACGCCGTGCGCGCGGTGGATCGTGGCGAGATGAGCCTGGCCCAATTGAAGGAACGGCTGCAGAACCGGATGGGCTACACCTTCACCGACAGCGGCGAGTTCAAGCCCGATGAATTCCAGTTGCTGATGCAGAAGAAGTTCGATGATGGCCAGGGATACTACGGCTGGTCCGGGCTCCGCTATTTCCTGTACGAGTACGAGTTGAGCCTGTTGTCGTCAAGCCGGCAGAAAAAGCTGGATTGGTCGGACCTGCTCAAGACGCCGAAGGAGACCATCTCCATCGAACACGTGTACCCGCAGACCGAGACCAAGGAATGGGCGCGTGCGTTCAAGGGTGTCCGCAAGAAGGACCGTGAGGCGTATCGCAATAGCCTTGGCAACCTGCTGCTGCTGTCCTCGGCCATCAATTCGTCATTGCAAAACGACGCCTTCGCCGAGAAGAAGACGCCCAAGCTCAGCGCGGATGGCAACAAGCTGCGCAACGGCTATGCGGACGGATCACATTCCGAGATCGAGGTGTCCCGTTGCGAGGACTGGGGACCGGACGAGATTCGCGCGCGTGGGACGCGGCTGCTGAAGTTCCTGGAAAAGCGTTGGCAAATCCGGCTCCCGGATGATGCGGCGCGCAATGCACTGCTGTTCATCGGTGCCGCCGATGACGACACCGAGGCTGAAAACGCATGAGCAGCAAGCCCACGCCAGCGCACATCAAGCTCGACGAACGCAACCATGTGGAGAAACCCTTCCTTGATCAGCTGGCGGGCCTGGGCTGGATCATCCTTGACCTGGAAAAGGATCAAAAGCCCGGCGACACCGGCCGCGCCAGCTTCACCGAAGTGGTGCTGGAGCCGCGCCTGCGCACGCAGCTGAAGGTGATCAACCCGTGGCTGGCGGAGGACCAGATCGATGAGGTGGTGAAGCGGCTGACTGCCAGCTTCCCCGGCTTTGATCTGATGAAGAACAACCAGCACCTGCTGCACCTGCTGCTGGAAGGCACCAGCGTGGACGAAAACCGGGAAACTGGCGAGAACAGCCCGACAGTGCGCTTCATCGACTTCGGCAACCCGGTCAACAACGACTTCACCGCTGTGTGCCAGTTCAAGCTGCGCGTGCCGGGCACCGAACACCACATCCTGCCTGACATCGTGCTGTTCCTGAACGGCCTGCCCGTGGGGCTGGTGGAATGCAAATCGCCCAAAGTCAACGATGCGCTGGCCAGCGCCATCGACCAGATGCTGCGCTACAGCGAGCAGCGCGGCGCCAGGGGCGAAGGCCATGCGCAGCTGTTCTGGTACAACCAGATCGTTATCGCCACCTGCCGCCAGCAGGCCAAGTTCGGCACCATTTCCACCCACACAGAAAAGTACTTCTACCGCTGGGCCGACCCGTATCCGCGCAGCGTGGAGGACCTGGACCACGGCAGCGGCGCCCCCAACGATCAGCAACGGCTGGTGGCGGGCATGTTGGACCGGCAGAACCTGCTGGACCTGATCCGCACCTTCACATTGTTCTCGACCAATGACAGCGGCCAGACCATCAAGATCGTCGGCCGCTACCAGCAGTTCCGTGCGGTGAAGCTGGCGGTCAAGCGCTTGCTGGAGGGCAAGACTGCGCGCCAGCGCAGCGGCATCATCTGGCACACCCAAGGATCGGGCAAATCGCTGACCATGATGTTCATGGTGCGCGAACTGTACCGCCACGCCCAGTTGGCGCACTGGAAGGTGGTGTTCGTCACCGACCGCACCCAGTTGGAAACCCAGCTCACCGAAACCAGCCAGGCGATCGGCTTCACGGTGAAGGTGGCCGACAGCATCAAGAAGCTGAAGGAACTGCTGGCCTCAACGTCATCGGACCTGGTGATGGCGATGATCCACAAGTTTCGCGAGGCCGATCTGGAAGCCAGCTTCCCCGAGCTCAATACCAGCCCGCACATCCTGGTACTGACTGACGAGGCGCATCGCTCGCAATACCAGCTGCTGGGCGCGAATCTGGACCGCGCTATCCCCAACGCGGCGCGTATCGGCTACACCGGCACGCCCATCGACAAGACCGAGCGCGTGTTCGGCGATTACATCGACAAGTACACCATGCGCCAGTCCATCGAAGATGGCGTGACCCTGGAAATCGTCTACGAAGGTCGCACCCACAACGCCGATGTGGACGACGGCAAGGCGATGGATGCGGCATTCCAGGACGTGTTCAGCGAATACAAGCTGGAAGAGCGGCTAGAAATTCTCGGCTACGGCTCGCGCCAGGCCTATCTGGAAGCCGATCCCACCATTGCGGCCAAGGCCGCCGACATGGTGGAGCACTTCCTCATGCACGTATTCCCCAACGGATTCAAGGCGCAGGTGGTGGCCACCTCGCGCGAGGCGGCAGTGCGCTACAAGCAGCACATCGATGCGGCCCTGGCCGCAGCCGTGACGAAAATTGAGGCCAGCAACCCGAACGGACTGGACATCGTCACGCTCAAGGCCATCGAGACCGACGTGATCATCTCCACCGGCCACAACGACCTGCCACACTTGAAGGCATTTGGTGACAGTTGCCGCCACGAGACCAGCATCAAGCGCTTCAAGCTGGGCTTCGGCGCGACGGATGAAGGCGTGGACGGCAAGCTGGGCATCCTGATCGTCAACAACATGCTTCTGACCGGTTTCGATGCGCCGGTGGAACAGGTGATGTACCTGGACAAGGTGGTGGTGGCGCACAACCTGCTGCAGACCATCGCTCGCGTGAACCGCGTGGGCGGCACAGCCAAGGACAAGGGCTTCATCGTCGACTACGTCGGCGTGGGGCATCACCTGAAAAAGGCCTTGGACAACTACGACGAGCGCGAACAGAAGGAAATCACCGGCTGCCTGAGTTTCCCGGAACGAGAGCTGCGCGAATTGCAGGCCGCACACGCGGAGATCATGGCACTGCTGAAACAGCATGGCCTGACCGACCTGACCGACCACGATGCCTGCTTCGATGTGTTCTACGACGAGGACATCCGTTTTGCGTTCATGCTGGCGTTCAAGAAGTTCACCCGCGCGCTGAACACGCTGTACCCGGCCAAGGAAGTGCTCACGTACATGCCGGACTACCAGAAGCTGACCGAGATCAACATCCTCGCCGGCAAGCACTTCCGCGATGCACGCCTGAGCATGCAGGGCATTCCGCCCAAGCTGCGCGCGATTGCCGATGCGCACCTGGTCTCCAAGGGCATCGACACCAAGGTCGCACCCATCTCCATCCTCGACGAGGATTTCGAGAAAGACGTCAAACAACACAAGCGCAACAAAACCAAGGCCGCCGAGGTGGAGCACGCCATCCGCCATCACATCGACATCGAGCTAGATGACGACCCGGACCTGCAGGCTTCATTCGCCGACGCATTGGCAGCGATCTTCGCCGAGTTCAAGGACAACTGGCAGAAGATCTACGAGGAACTGGAAAAACTGCGCCAACGCATCAAGAATGCCGGCAGCGAGCCGACCTACGGGCTGCACCGCAAGAAGCAGATGCCGTTCTTTCGCCTGTTCCAGGCTGAGCTCGGCAGTGTGATGGAGCAGCACCCTGATTACGTCGGCAAACCCGATGGGCGCATCGCCGTACTGGTGGACCTGACCCAGCAGATCTACAACGCAGTGGAGCGCGAGCTGAAGTTGACCGGGTTCTGGGAAAGCGTTCCGGCACGCAACAAGCTGAAGGCCGAATTGCAGCAAATTGTGGTTTCGCCGCAGTTCGCGAAGGTGCCAAGCCTCATCAGCAAGCGCGAGGCCATCATCAGCCGGGTAATGGAACTGGCCGAAGCGAAGAACGACACGATTCTGCACGCTGCGTGATGCCATGGTGCTGAGCTACGAAATTCGCCGCTCGAGCAGGCGCAAGAACGTCACCATCACCGTGGAGCGCGACCGCGCCGTGGTGGTGCACGCGCCAGTGGGCGTGCCCGAGGCGAAGTTGCGGCAACTGGTAGACAGCAAGCGGCAGTGGCTGTTCGAGAAGCTGGGCGACGTGCAGAAATACCAGCCATCGCCACACGCCCCCGGCAAGGAGCTGGTGAACGGCGAGTCGACTTTGTATCTGGGCCGCACCTATCGCATCGAGCTGGTCGACGTCTCGGACGGTAGCGTCCGTTTTACCGGAAAGTTCATGATTCCGCGCTCACGCGCCAGCGAACGCAAGCGGGTACTGCGCGAGTGGTACATGGCGCGTGCGAAGGAGAAGATCCTGCCTCGCGTGAAGCTGCACGCAAAGAACCTTGGTGTCAGCTACGAACAGGCCAAGATCACCGACAGTCGTTTTCGTTGGGGATCCTGCACCCCAGGCAACAATCTCAACTTCAATTGGCGACTGATCAAAGCCCCCATGTTCGCTATCGACTACGTGATCGTGCACGAACTGGCGCATCTGATCGAAGCCAACCATACGCCGCGCTTCTGGAACGTCGTGAGCGCGCAGCTGCCCGCGATGGATCGCGCCCGTGATTGGCTGCGCGAGCATGGGCAGAGCCTTGAGGACGAGGTGTAACTTGATGAACCCGTCCAATTGAGCTAGGTAAGCCCGACTTGCTCTGCCTCGGCTTGATCTTGCTGGGAATCTGGAACGAACTCGGAACGCATCGGCTGCTGATAGGCGACGCGATGGCGTCCAGGACAACACCTTGGTCGATCAGTGCCTCGCCTGGAGCGATACACGGAATCTGCGTCGTCAGGTGATATCCGGTGCGTAGCGTACGACCCGATTGCGGCCTTCGTGCTTGGCGCGATAGAGCGCGCTGTCGGCGGCACGGAACAAATCATCCACCGAAACAAATGATCCGTCACGGGTGCTGGCCACGCCGACGCTGATGGTGATGGGCGCATCCGCGCTGCTGGTTTCCTGTACCAGTTTGCGCAGCGAGCCGGCCACCCGTTCGGCTTCCTCGCCGTTGCTTGCAGGCAGGACAAGGGCGAATTCCTCGCCTCCGAAGCGGCAAACGTGATCGCCCTGGCGCACGCCGTTGACAAGCTTTTCGGCGACCTGCTTCAGCACTTCATCGCCGCGCGCGTGGCCATACTCGTCGTTGAAGCGTTTGAAGTGATCGATGTCGATGACCAGCAGGGCCATGACACCACCGCGACGCGCGCGATCGAACTCGATGGCAGCCAACTCGTCGAAGGCTCGTCGATTCGGGATGCGGGTCAGGGTGTCGGTGCGACTCTGGCGTTGCAGTTCGCGCACGCGACTGGCCAGGGCCAGTGACAGAAGGACCATTTCCAGCAGGGATCCGGCCTGGAATGCATTCTGGGTGAAGGTGTTGTGTGGCAACACGCCAAACACCTTGAGCATGTAGATCATCACGCCGGTCAGCAGCATGCCCCAGGCAATCATGAAGAAACGCGCCGGCCGATAGCCCTTGATGAGACCAATGCTGCCAAGCACGATGATCAGGGTGGTGACGATGACGGTGAGTATCGCCACCGGCAGGATGATGAGCGCATAGGGAGCAATGAACGATGCCAGCAGGCCGAGCACGGCAAGCCACTGCGTGATTCTTGCGAACGCATCCAGTCGCGGCGCGAATGCCGCGGTATCGAGAAAGGTGCGGGTGAACTGCATGCCGAAAACCAGCGACAGCGACAGCATCACCAGCAGGGCCTGGTTGCCCCAGGCCGGGCTGTCCGGCCACAGGAACTGGAAGGCAAGCCCATTGTGGATGGCGAAGTACAGGCCGTAACTGGCCGCGTACAGCAGATAGAACACGAATGCACGATCACGCACGATCAGGAAGATGAAGAAGTTGTACAGCACCAGCACGATGAAGCCGCCGTAGTAGGCGCCGTAGGCCAGTTGCTCGCCGCTCACCGAAGCCACCAGCGCGTGGGGTCCGTAGATGGCCAGGTTGAGGTCAACCGGTCCGGCCGAGGCTGCGCGCAGGTAAAAAAGTGCGCTGCTCACCGGCTGGGACTTCGAGATCAAACAGGAAGTCGCGATGCACGAATTCGCGCGTGGAGAATGCCGTGCGATCCCCCGTCGCGATCTCGTGCCATTGGCCGTCGTGAGCCGATGCCCAGAACTCCAGGTGATCGATCAGCGGATAGTCTTCGCGCAACACGAAGTGGCGGTCATCATCGCCCGGGTTGCTCAGCGAGAAACGCACCCACCATGCCGATTGGCTGAAGCCGAAGTTGGTGCCGATCTCCGGCGCCGGCTTGAACGCCGTGGAGCTGCGGACTTGCTCGAACCCGAGTGAGCCCGTGGGATCTTCCAGCACCGAAACGACAGGGACGATGCGGGTGTAGGAGGAGCCCGCATCAATGACAACAGCCGGCTCCTGTGCCACTGCCCCAGTGGCAACGCCAAGCAAGAGGAACACCAGCACCGTTTGCAGACTGCACTTAAGGAAACTCTGAACAAGTACGGACCTCATTCGTCGCGAGCAAGCTCGCTCCCACAAAATCAAGCAATGGTGGGAGCGAGCTTGCTCGCGACAATACTTGTTCAGACCTTCCTTAAGCATGGAATCCAAACGAGCCTCCCCGGCATCGCCAATCGCTAGAATAACAGCCTGACGAAGGCCGGGGAGTCCAGCAGATGCACGCCATGAAACGCTTGTTCCTGATTCCCTGCGCGCTTGCGCTGGCCGCCTGCAACAAGCCGCCTACGCCGGAGAATCCGGATCCTGCGGCAAAGGACGCAAACATCGTCAATCTTGAGCAGGGCTGGAGCCGCGAGGTCCAGCAGCGTGCCTGGTTCGGATCCTTCGGCTCGCACCTGGTGCCCACCGCCTGGCTGGAACACCTGCAATGGAAGGGCCAGCCATTCATGAGCGATGCGCATATGGATGCGCTGGGCTTTCTGACCGAATTGCCTTCGGCAGCCAATCCGCAAAGTTTCCCGGTGGGCTTCACCCAAACGCAGGATGGTGACGGCCAGGCCTGGACTGGCCTCGGCTGTGCGGCCTGCCATACCGGGGAGGTGCGCTATCAAGGCAAGCGCATGCGCCTGGATGGCGGACAGGGCGTCATCGACTTCAACGCGTTCGAATCCGATCTGATGGCAAGCCTCAAGGCCGTGCAGTCCGATTCCTTTGGCGGCTTCGCCGATGCGTTGGGAGCGGCGCCCGGCGACCGGCCTGCGCTGCAGAAACAACTCGGCGCATTGATCGAATCATTGACCGCGCGCCACAGCATGAACCGAACCGATGTGGCCTACGGCCATGGCCGCCTGGATGCCTTTGGCCAGATCTTCAATGCGGTGGCCGTGGACTTTCTCGGACTTGCCCAAAACCGCAGGGCGCCGGATGCGCCGGTGAGCTTCCCGGTGCTGTGGGATGCGCCGCATCTGGATGTGGTGCAGTGGAACGGCTCGGCACCCAATGCCGGTCCGGGACCCTTGCTGCAAAACATCACCACCGCGCTCGCGGTGTACGGCTCTCTCGATATTGCAAAACGCGCAGGCGTGGATGGCTATGCCTCGTCGGTCGAATTCACGCATCTGGACCAGATCGAGGATGACCTCTACGCGCTGAAGTCGCCGCAATGGCCCGAAGCAATCCTCGGTGCATTGGACCTGCAACGCGTGCAGCGCGGCGAACGCATCTACGCCGAGGTCTGCGTCTCCTGTCACACCCTCAGTGACCGCAACGATCCCAAGCGCGAGTTGAAGGCCGTGATCACTCCGGTCGATGAGATCGGTACCGATCCACGCATGGCCGACAACTTCCTTGCCAGCAAATCCGCAAGCGGTCGTTTCCAAGGCAAGAAGGTTGGCGTGCTGTTCGGACCCGAACTGTCGGCCGAAGCACAAACCTCCGATCTGGTGATCCATGCTGCGGTGGGTGCCGCACTGGGACATCCGCTGGCCAGCGTGCGCGATGCGCTGGGAAGCTTCCATCGCGTGCTGAAAACACCAGCCGATCAACCCACGCGCGGCTACAAGGCACGCCCCTTGAGCGGCATCTGGGCCTCAGCGCCTTACCTGCACAACGGATCGGTACCGAGCCTGGCCGAACTGCTGAAGACTCCGGGCGAGCGTGTCACCGCATTTGCCGTGGGCAACCGCGAGTTTGATCCAGCGACGGTCGGACTGGCCGCATCCCCTGCGGCGACCGGCTCCAGCGCCTTCGATGTCTCGCTGCCCGGCAATTCCAACTCGGGCCACACCTACGGCACCGGTCTCGACGCAGACAGCAAACGCGATTTGCTGGAGTATTTGAAATCGCTGTGATCATCCCGACAATTCCCATCCCTCGGAGAGCGCAGCTTGCTGCGCTTGCGACTGCCCCAGCCGAGCAAGCTCGGCTCTACACAAACCCGCGCATCAAGCCGAGCAAGCTCGGCTCTACACGATTACCTGCGGACCGGTGCTTGCCGGTAGAGCGCAGCTTGCTCCGCTTGCGACCGCCCCAGCCGAGCAAGCTCGGCTCTACACAATCACTGCGAACCGGTGCTTGCCGGTAGAGCGTAGCTTGCTGCGCTTGCGACTGCCCCAGCCTGTGACCAGCGCCGACAATTCCCATCCCTCGTAGAGCGCAGCTTGCTGCGCTCATTGCAACTTCGCGCATCAAGCCGAGCAAGCTCGGCTCTACACCATCGCGCGCGTTCCGACGTTTACCCGTAGAGCGGAGCTTGCTCCGCTTGCGGCAATCCCGCACCGACAGCCGAGCAAGCTCGGCTCTACACCATCGCGCGCGTTCCGACGTTTACCCGTAGAGCGGAGCTTGCTCCGCTTGCGGCAATCCCGCATCGACAGCCGAGCAAGCTCGGTTCTACACGATCACTGCGAACCGGTGCTTGCCGGTAGAGCGCAGCTTGCTGCGCTTGCGACCGCCCCAGACGAGCAAGCTCGGCTCTACACGATTACCTGCGGACCGGTGCTTGCCGGTAGAGCGGAGCTTGCTGCGCTTGCGACCGCCCCAGACGAGCAAGCTCGGCTCTACACGACTACCTGCGGGCCGGTGCTTGCCGGTAGAACGCAGCTTGCTGCGCTCATTGCAACTTCGCGCATCAAGCCGAGCAAGCTCGGTTCTACACGATCACTGCGAACCGGTGCTTGCCGGTAGAGCGCAGCTTGCTGCGCTCATTGCAACTTCGCGCATCAAGCCGAGCAAGCTCGGCTCTACCGAGTTGGGACATCCGGGCGTTGACGAATGCGCGCGAACCATTGCGTCATGCTGTCGGGTGAGGCGCTGTCCAGCAATTGTTCGACAATCTGCTGACCCAGCGCGCGATAGGCCTCGAACTGCGCTTCGCCGAAAAACTGCTCCGATGTGGGCTGTTCGGGAAAGGGCGGATTGGAACGCCAGTAGGCATAAATGTCGGCGCTCAGCCCGGCGCACAGCCTCGGCTTGATGTAGAGAATCTCGCCTTGCGATCCATCGGCGTAGCGGATGCGTCCCAGCGCATACGGCTGCTGCATGAGCGCATCATCACGCTGGCGATAAAGGCAGCCGGCATTGATGTCGATCTCGGCAGCAAAATCCACGCGCACCCGTTCGATGGCGCGACCAAGATCGGCCAGCGTGGTTTGCGGGTCTGCGCCGGCATCGGTCACCACCAGATAACGCACGCGTCGCCGGACCAGTTCGTAGATGCCGAGGTTCTCGAAGCCGCCGCCGTCGGAAAGATGCACGTGTCGCCGGGTTTCATCGAGGCCGTAACCGAACATCTCGCGGCCAATGAAAATCCACCATCAGGGCAGGAAGCGCGCACGACGATCGGCGAACTTCGGATTGGCCGACCAGTAGCCAAGACGCAGATTGAACAGGGCCATCAGGAATGACATCGCACGCGCACGCGTGTCGACCATGTCCGGATCCACGGCGGCGCCGGAGATGCTGAAGGCATTGGACAGCGCCAGGTGGCCGTCGGCAAAACTCTCCCCGTTGCGGAATCCGGTCGGTGTCGAACCGGAATAGAGCGGCGAGAAGAAAAAGCTCGCGCCTTGCCGGCTTGCCAGCGTGGTATTGGCGGAACTGGTGGTGTTCAGCGTGGCGTTGATCAGCGGCAGCGGTGCACCGAGTTTCGGTCCGATGCGGTCCAGCCGGAAGCCGTCCGGGTCGGTTGTGCTGTCGCCTTCCAATCTGGGCATAAAGGCCACGCCCAAGCGCGCGCGATAGTAGGCATGGATCGACACACGGTTGATGTTGCAGACCAGTGCGAGCAGCAGCGACAAACCGAGCAGGACGGCAAAGCCGGTTGAATGCAGCCATGTATGGCCCACCGCCAGGTGGTAACACAGGATCAGCACGCCATAGGCCAACAGGGTGACGCCGACCATCGCCCATCGACCACGGCCCGCACCGCCCTTGCGCTTGTCCATCATCAACGACGCCACACCGCCGAGCGCGGGCATCAGGTAGGACAGATGCTTGCCCAAGGCGCGTGCTTCCTCGAAGGAAAACATGTGCTCGACCAGACCACCGAGCCTGGCCAGCACGGGAATCAGCCCGAGGCCGATCAATGCAAAACCAGCGACAAGCAAGCGCCCCATGCCAATCCGCCAGCGGTCGATGTGCGCACGGCTGGCCAAGCCATCTGCGCCAGCCAGCACGGCAAACGCGACGGCCGCCAGCGGAAACAGCAGCAAGCAGAAGGCGCCCGACATCAGCAGCAGCAAGAACCCGTGGTGATCGTGGATGGAACTGCCCGGCAGCGCCAACCACTGCGGCCATGCAAACGGCAACCAGCCGAGCGTGAGGCCATACACGGCAATCAGCAGCGGTGGTCCCAACACCATCACGTTGACGAAGATGGCCGCCAGCACCGACGCGATCAGGGTCCACAGCGAGAACCCGCGCTGGGCAATCAGGTATTTGCCATGACTGCGCAACCAGTCCAGCACGCTGCCATTGCCGCCGGCCACCTTGCGCGCAAACACGCTGTGTTCGTCTGGTACCGGTGCATGCGCGCGCAGCCACTGGTAACAGGACGCCACATAGCCGCCACCGGAAACCGAAGACAGCACATCGACCTGGCGCAGCACGCCAGCGGCTTCCAGCGCCTGCAGCACGCCGAGATTGAAGGTGGCCGAGCGGATGCCGCCCCCGGAAAACGCAAGACCAACCAGATCATCGTTGACCGGCGGCAGACCCGCGGCCGCGCGCCGTTGGGTGATCCATTCCCGCTCAGCGCTGCGGACCGGCTCGAAATCCGCCGCGTAGTCCGGTGCGCCGAGTGCGTTCACAGAGTGCAGTCCGGCGGCGAGAAGTCTGTGGGTGTATCGGGCAGGTCGCGATGCACCTTGAGGTATTCAATGATCGCGTAACGCTCCTTGTCGCTGAGCAGCGGGCCGATCACGCCACTGGGCAAGGCGTGACCCGCAGGATCGGCCTTGGCATCGGCAAGCTGCTGCGCCGTTGCGGTGAACGCATGTCCGCTGTTGTGATTGCCTTCGATGCTCGTGTCGAACCAGAAACCTTCGCTATTGCCAGCCGCGGGTTCACTGACATAACCCACATGCTTCGCATCGAACATGCGGTTGCCGACGAGAAAGCGGGCGCTGCGCTGCTCGGGCGGCAACAGCATCTGGTACAGGTTCGGCACCGAACCGTTGTGCAGGAACGGTGGCGTCGCCCACACGCCTTCCAGAGGTCGCGGCTTGTAACCGGCAATCTGTTGCGGCAGGTCGAGCGTGCCAAAGCCTTCCAGGCATTGCTGGCGCGCGCGGGATACGTGGTTGTCCTTGAAGTATTTCGCCTTGATCATCAAACCGAGGATATTGAGTCCCTGCCCTTCGCTGAGGCTGGCGACATCAATGCCTTGCAACTGGATGTCGATGTCTGTGCTGCCCTTGCTCACCGCGTGCAACAGTCGTTGGGTCTTGTAATCGAGATCGCATTGCCATGCCGGGGCATCCGCTGGCGGCTTGAGCGCGGCAGCGCCGCCCAGTTCAGCGGCAATCGCCTGGAATGCAGCCTGCGGAATCGAGGCTTCCGCCTGCGCGTCCGGATCCGGATAGCTTTCCAGCAGCGCCGGCAGATTGCCCGGCGCTTGCGCCTCGGCAATACGGGCATCGATCACGGCCTTCAGATACCAGCGCGCATCGCGGGCGAGTTGGCGAGTCAGTTGCGGTCGCAGCACACGTTCCACTTCTTCACGCGTGAGGCCAGCGGCACTCAAATCGTAGCGTCGCGAGAGGAATCCGTTGGCCTCGCTGGGATCCGTGCCGATGTGCTCGACCGGAATCACTTCGATCTTCCACTGCGTGCCTGGCCACGGTTTGCCCGGCGCCGTGGCCTGCTGCTCAGCGGCATCGGCAGGATGCGGACCATGACAACCCTGGCAATGCGTTTCGAACAAGACCTTGCCACGCGCAGCCAGTGGCTGGTCGATGGCACCGAGCAATTCCTCGGGCCAGCGCGGCGGCGTCAGTTTCTGCAGGGTGTGCTCGATTGCATTCAGGTTTTCGATGATCACCGAGGAATCAAAGCGCTGTTCGGCCGGGATCGGATTGCCGTAGGGGTCGGTGAGCCTGAGCACCGCTCCCACGCCCAGCGCTTCACCGATGTTGCGCGCCAGCGGTTGGCTGACCGAGCCGTTGTACTGCACCCAGTCGAATTTCCAGATGTTCCACACATACGGATAGCTGACCGGTGCGGTCGCTTCCTGGTAGTTGGACGCCTTGAGATGGTCGCCAAACACGGTGTTGGCAATGCGACCGAGCGCGTCGGTGCGGCCATAGCCTTCCGTGACCGGGTACAAATGCCGGAATGGATCATTCTGGCCCTGCGTGGCGAATGCCTTGATGGTGTCCCACAGCTCGCCGCGCAGTGCCGTCTTGCCTTCCGGATAGCGCGGGCCGATCACTTTTTCGGCAAAACGATCAAACTTCCACGGATTGGCCCAGGTTGCCACCATCGAGGCCACCAGGGTTGGCCCAAACGCGCCGCGCTGCATGCTGGTGAAGGCGTGCATGGCCTGGCCGCCGTCGATGCGGATGGCGGTGACCTTGCCATCTTTCAGCGCGTGGATCTCGCCGCTGTGACAAGCCGCGCAGGTGATGTCGAGCACCTGCTGGCCCAACGCGGAATCGTAGTGCCGGGCAAAGCCCACCGGCAGATGATCGGGATTGGCCGCGCTGGGTTGCGCGTCGACGATGAAGCGGTAACGGCGCATGTGCTCGGGATCGGCAAAGCGGCGCTCATCCAGCGGCATTTCCAGATTCACGAACCAGGAGTAGCGCAACGGTGTGACCAGCGCACCCTGCGGCAACGAGCTGCCCTGCGGCGTGTAGTAGTAGGTCTGCCGCTCCGCCGAATCTCCGGCACTGCCCCAACCCTGGTCGAGGAACACGCTGGCATCCACGCGTTCGCGCTCCGGAATCGAATTCACCGGAATCGCCACGAACAGCACGAAACCGAGCACGGCAAGCGTGCCGACGAGCAGCGCGAGCACCAGCAGGCGCTTCAGCCAGAGTCCGAGCCGGGAAAAGAATCCTCGCCCGGAATCCGTCGACCGTCGCCACGGACCGCGATAGGACTGCGAATAGGCAGACCGTCTGGCCATGCATGCGCTCCCCGTTCAAAGCCAATCCAGGTATTGCCGGAACCTTCCCCGCTCCGACGAACCAAAAGCCGTCCGTGCGCAATGCCGCTGAGTACCGAAGTACACAACAACACGGGGAGTGCTTGCAAGCACTCCAACGACCCGGTCTTCACGGGCGTCGCGAAAAGCAGGAATACAGCGTCGGCGTGGGCTCCGGCCCTTGGCCTTGAGCCGACGTACACGGGAAGGTTTCGCAGGCCGGTTCAAGCGGCAACGCCGCGGAACCGACGAGGCGCTTCAGCTCGTTTGATTTCGGTGCTCGATCACATTGACCCAACACGATACGGTGCCAGCAACGCGGCATCGTTGAGCAGGGCATCGGCAACCAGGTAGCGCGGTTCGCGGCCTGCTGCGAGTTCGCTGCGAATGTGGGTGGCGGAGATTTCCAGCGCGCTGACTGCAATATCGATGACGTGACCCGCGGGCGTGGCGGCGATCGATTCCACGCTGTCGATCCGTCGCGCCTGCACCTCGCGTTGCAATGCATCCGTGAAGACGGGGTTGTGGCCCGGACGGGTCAGCACCCCGATGTGGGCGAGTTCGAACAGGGCTTGCCAGCGATGCCAGGCTGGCAATCCGGCAAAGGCATCGACACCGAGCAGGAGTACCAGGGGTCGTTGCGGACCGTACTCCGAGCGGAATTCCTGCAGGGTGTCGACGCTGAAGGAAGGCCCGGATCGACGAAGTTCACGATCATCCGCTTGCAGGCGATCCTGCCCCTTGAGCGCCGCGCGCAACATGGCCATGCGCTGCGACGCACTCGCCACCGGCTGCGGTCGGTGCGGCGGCACGCTGGCGGGAATCAGGCGCACCTCGGCACCCAAAAACTCCGCAGCCTCCCAGGCCGCGCGCAGGTGCCCCAGGTGTACCGGGTCGAAAGTGCCGCCGAAGATGGCCAGCGCGCGCACGCGTGCGGCTCACGAATCGCCAAGCAGACTTGCTGCCCGCCGCGGCATGGCGATGGCCGCGATCAAACGCTCAAGCTCGCGCCAGACATCGCCATCACCGCGTCCCTTGGCCATGCGGTCGATGTGGCCGAGCTTCACGATGCAGCGTTGCCAGTGCATGGCGTCACCACTCTTGAGTGCTCGCTTGAACAGCGGTTGCTTGGCATCCCAGATACGTTCCGTCTTGAATGCCTGGGCAAGATTGGCGGCGGATGCCAGCCGGTACAGCACGCGCAGTTGGTTGAGCAGCCAACCCATCAGCGGAATGGCCTCGGCACCTTCGGCGCGCAGGCCGGCCACCATGCGCAGCGCACGCGCGGCATCGCCGGCAATGGCCGCATCGGTGAGTCGGAATGCATCAAATCGCGCGTCGTCGGCCACGCTGGCTTCCAGTGTTTCCACATTGAGCACCCCTTCACCGATCAACAGGCTCAGCTTGTCGATTTCCTGCGCCGCGGCGAGCAGATTGCCCTCGACGCGCTCGACGAGCAGCTCGATGGCATCCGGATGGGCCTTGATGCCGCGTGCTTTCAGGCGCGCTGCAATCCAGCCTGGCATTTCCTCGCGCTTGAGCGGCCATATCGGCAAGGCCACGCCAACCTTTTCGACGGCGTTGAACCAGGCGCCTTCGTGGGCCTTGCTCCATTCCTGGCAACTGATCAGAAGCAAGGTGTCCGGTGGCGGATTCGCACACCAGGCACTGATTGCCGCAGACCCTTCCTTGCCCGGCTTGCCGCTTGGCATGCGCAATTCAATCAGTCGTTTGCTGGCAAACAGCGACATCGACGCGCCCGCCATGGCCAGTTCGTTCCAGTCGAAACGCGCATCGACGTCGTGGATCTCGCGCTCCAGGTAACCCAGCTCGCGGGCGCGGGCGCGCAGGCGATCTGCCGCTTCCATCGCCAGCAAATGTTCGGCACCGGCAATCAGCCAGACCGGCTTGAGCTCCACAGCGGCAAGCAGTTTCGGAAGATCAGGGAGTCGGGCGGGCATGACCGCATTGTAGCGGAGCAATCAACCTGCGTTGACCGCAAGATCCGTCTTGCGCAACCGGTGATCGACGCTGGCCGCAAAACGATGCGCACGCATGCCGCAATCGACAAACGCGTGCGCCGGATTGCCAGGAGCCCAAGCAGGCTCGTGACCCGACCTCCCCGGAATCCCGGGGAGGCCGGGTTCGATCAGACCGCTTTGCGCTGCAGGCGGCGGCTTGCGAACGCGCCGAGCAGAAGCACCATCACGAGCATGCCAAGCGTGTTCATGGTCGGAATGCCGACCGCAATGCTCACCCCGGCAATATCCGCATCGTCTTCATCCTGACCCTGGTTGTCGATGGCGTCATCGACCTCTGGGCCATCGTTGT
Source organism: Dokdonella sp. (assembly GCA_016712865.1). Lineage (GTDB taxonomy): Bacteria > Pseudomonadota > Gammaproteobacteria > Xanthomonadales > Rhodanobacteraceae > Dokdonella. The sequence continues at coordinate 765,118 of JADJQH010000008.1, read as the reverse complement.
CCGGGTCCGAATCAGGATCGGAGTCGATATCCCGGATCGGATCGCCATTTTCGTCACTGGCCGCCGATATCTCGGCGAGATTGACGAGTGTGCCGCTGGTCGCCTGCACCAGGGTGAAGCGGATTGGCAGGTTGATATTCGTCCCCGGAGCCAGCGGGCCGGCAATCGTGATGCTTGCCTGGTTGCCGGAAACCGCAGTCCAAGCCGGGTCATTCAGGACCAGGCCCGCCGGGAAGGTATCGAACACGGTGATGTCGGTCGCCGCAATCGTGCCCTGGTTGAAGACCGTGATGACGAAATCCACATTGTCGCCAATGTTCTGGATATTGACCGGCTGCCCGGGCGCAAGCGTCTTGCGCAGGGCCAGGTCGAAGTTGGTCAGCAGGCCGAAATCAACCGAGAGATTCGAATTGAAATCGGTGTCGCCATCGTTGGTCGGCTCACCTTTTGCGGTGAGGGTGACCGGAAGCGACCAGATGCTGCCACCCGTCTGCAAGGTGCCGTTGTCGTCGTTGTCGATGTCGTTGTCCGGATCCGGGGCCGGCTCATAGGGACCGCTGGGCAGCCAGCGACGGCCGGTACCGGTCGATACGGTGTAGCGAGCCGGTGCGACCACTTCGACCAGATAGGTATCCGGCAGCAATTCGTCGAACAGGTAATTGCCATTGGCGTCGGTCACCGTGTTGGCAATGGCCGGGCCATCCGGCGAGCCATTGTCATCCGAATCGAGATACAGGTTGACCGGGATGGCGGGAATGCCGGGCTCGCCCGCCGTCACCATGCCATCGTTGTCGAGGTCTTCCCAAACCAGGTTGCCGAGGCTCATGGCGCCGCCTGTGCTGTCGGCAAGGTAGTCTTCCACTTCGCCGTCCGTTGCCACTCCATCCGGCGAACAACCGGTGTCGGTGGACAGCCGGAAACGTGCATACGGATTGGCCACGTTGCCGGCCGGAACCACGCCGAAGTCCAGTGTCACCGAGCCGTTGTTGGTGCCAGGCGGTACCGCAATCTGGGCGGTTTCGTTGGTGTCGGCAAAACTGCCGTTGCCGTTCCAGTCCATGAATCCGCACAGGGTGGCAACGCTGGCGGTGGTGTTGGTGACCGTGACCGGAGTGGTGGTCGGGCTGCCCTGGTTGTAGATGGAGCGCAATTGCACGCCATCCTCGTCATCGCCGGCAACCGCGCAGGTGCCACTGGTGAAAGTGCCACTGCCGTTGTCATCACCGTCCGCGCCTGCACTCTGCTGGCCATCGGGCTCGGCATCCACGCAGGCGCCAATGTGCAGTCCGGCGACGATGCCGTGCGCAGCACCATTGTCGGCAAACTGGGTCTGGTAATTGCCGGTTCCAATGCCGCTGCCGGTATCCGGCAAATCACCGAAATCGTAACGGCGGAAGGTAACCCGATAATCCTCGACCTCACCATCCGGTTCAGCGCCAATGGCCGAGCACGGCGTCGTCGCCGTACTCAGACGGAAACGGGCGTAGGACACCGCCGGTGCGCCCGGCTCAACCGGGCCGAAGCCCAGGCTCACCTGCACATTGTTGCTGCCGTTTGGCACCGGTTGGGTTGCCGTTTCTCCCGCATCATTGAAATCACCGTCGCCATTAAGATCAACGAATCCGCAGACGCGCGCTGCGTTGCCGGTGAGATTGGTTGCGTTCACGCGCACCGAATGCGGGCCAAGGCGGATGTCGTCGAGATCGGCAACCACCACGCCATCCTCGTCATCGGAGGTGGCAAGGTCATCGCCATCGGCGTTCACTCCGGGTTGACCATCGGCTTCATTGTCGACGCTCGCGCCCATGAACAAGCCGGGCACGATGTCATGCATCGGTCCGCCATCGGCAACCAGTGTCTGGTAGTTGCCCGGTCCAACGCCGGCACCGGTATCGGGCAAGTCGCCCAGATCAACTCGACGCACGCTGACCACGTAGTCCTCGACTTCGCCATTGCTGGCCAAACCGGCAACCGCACAGGCGCCCGCGGTATCCGTGCTGAGGCGGAAACGGGCAAAGGTTGGACCGCTTGGTGTATTCAGCGGCTTGGTGAACGGCAACTGGAAGGTGACGTTGTTGCTGCCGGTCGGCACCAGCACAGAGCTGACTTCCGAACCGGGCAGGAAGCTTCCGTCCTGGTCAAAATCGATGAATCCGCACAGGCGCGCATCGGTTCCGGTCAGGTTGGTTGCCGCCACATTCACGTTTCCGGACTGACCGACCACAAAGACGAGGCTGGCCGTGTCGACTCCGTCCTCATCGTCGCTGGTCGCAGCATCGTCACCGCTGGCCGCCACATTGGGCTGACCATCGGCCTCTGCATCGACCAGGCTGCCCATGAACAGACCGGCAATGATTGGATGGACTGCGCCGCCATCAGCCAGCAACGTCTGGTAGTTGCCGCTGCCGGTACCTGCTCCTGTATCGGGAAGATCGCCTAGGTCGGTAACCAGGGCGGTAAAGAGATAATCCTCCACTTCGCCATCCGGAGCCCCGCCCGTCGCGGAACAGGTCGGCGAGGTGCTCAGGCGGAATCGTGCATGCCCGGCGGGTACCGTTCCCGCAGGTGCGACACCAAAGTTGAGCACGAAGCTCACATTGTTGCTTCCATTGGGCACGGCAGCGGAGGCCGCTTCACTGGCATCGGCAAAATCACCGTCGCCATTGAGATCGATGAATCCGCACAGGGTCGCCGGACTGCCAACAGTGTTGGTAGCCAGCACCGAAACACTCACCGGGGCGCCCGTGGCAAACACGAGGCTCGTCGGATCAACCGCATCCTCGTCGTCATTCGCCACCGCACAGGTGCCATTGGTGGTGGTGCCGACGCCAAGGTCATCACCGTCCGCCGCTGCACCGGGCTGTCCATCGGTTTCCGCATCCACGCAGGCGCCCAGGCGCAGGCCAGTTCGCAGAGGGTGGCGCGGGCCGTCATTGGCAAGCAGGGTTTCATAGTTTGCGGGGCCTGTGCCCGCCGCAGTATCTGGCAGATCGCCAAAATCGACGGCCGGGAAAATCGCCGCCACGTAATCCTCGACCTCGCCGTCGCTGGCCGGGCCGGTCGGAGAACAGGCCGTGCCGGTATCCGAACTGATGCGGAAACGCGCATAGGTGGAACCGGTGAAACCGGCAGGCACCGTACCGAATACAAGCGTTGCCGTTCCGCTGCCGTTATCGACATCGACGCTGGCCGATTCGCCGGCACCGAACGCACCGTCACCGTTGTAATCGATGAAGCCGCAGATGCGTGCCGAGGCAGTGTCCGGTATTGGATTGTTGTAGGTGACCCGGACATTGCCCGGAGCGCCGACATACTGCGTCAAGTCGGCGACGTTGACGCCATCCTCGTCATCCGGCGCACCATTGGTGTCATCACCATCGGCACCCACGCCGGGCTGGCCGTCGATCTCGGTATCGACCGTGGCACCCAGGCGCAGCGCGTTGATGACCGGATGCACCGGACCATTGCTGGCGATCAGGGTACCGAGGGAATCCGGCAGGTCGCCGAGATCGGCCGGCTGTACGAAACCGAAATCGATACTGTAGTTCGAGGCCGAATCCGGGAACACCGTATTGCCGTCATTGTCGTCATCGACGCCGCCGAATCGCAGTTGCTCGGTGGTCGGCTCGGAAGCCGTCGGCGGCGTACCCGCGACCGGCCCCAGCGCAATCAGGCCCGATGCGATCGAGTTCGAATTGTTGCCACAGGCGATGACGCCGAGCAGCGCACTATTATCGTTGTTGTCGACATCGAGATTCGGATCGTTCTCGTTGGGTACGGTGGACAGCAGGCCGAGCAATGCGGGTTGAGCAGAGGCGTTGGGGATGGCCACGTAGTAGTTGCTGCCGGCGAGCAGGTCGCTAAAGGAATACTTGCCGTCGTTGCCCGCCACGTTTGCAGTGAGCGTGCTGGCCACCAGCGAATCGCTGCCGCTCGGACCGGGCGTGGCATCGGTGTCCTGGCACAGGAGTACGGTGACACCATTGATGCCCGGCTCGCCCGCGTTGGCGAGGCCATTGTTGCGCTGGGTCGGATTGCCCGCGCCATTGTCGAGCCAGACCAGATTGCCGAGGCGGTAACGCTCGGGCAGGATCACGCCGACTTTCGGCGGTTCTGCGGTGGGCAGCAGGTCATTGGCCGTGGACGCGCCGGACTGGAACACGCGATGCGCAAACGAGTTCCAGCTCGGATTGAAAACCGCCGTGTTGCCGCGGATGTTCGGCGCCGTGCCACCGACATAGCTCGGCGGCGCTCCGGTCGCTGGTGCACGCATCGGCACGTCCACTTCAATGTAGGTGCCAGGCACCCAATTCGTGCTCGCCACCGGATTGGTCAGGGCAGAGAACGCACGAATGCGGAACCCGGTAGCCAGTGAGGCCGGTGACGGCGGGGTTGTGGTCCACACGCCAGGCGTGCAGCCGGTGGGATAGGAATTCTCGATTGCCGCCGTTCCCGCCTGTACCGGCGTGTAATTGGCGGTACGCACTTGGCCGCGGCAGAAATTCGCGGTTGTCGTGTACTCGATCTGCACTGCGGCCGAAGCGGCATAAGCCACCGGATCCAGGCCCGGGTTGATCAACTGAATCAAGGGCGGAACCACGACGGTGGCGCTCATCGCACCATCCAACACCGGCGCCCAGCGGGTCAGGCGGGGCGTGCCGCTGAGCGGCCCGCCGACGCCGGTGTCGCCGATGAACGGCACCGTGTCATAAAGCACGTATTCATCCAGCAACAAGTTGCCCGTGTTGGCCAGACGCAACCGGTAGCGGAACGAATCGCCATGATCGGTGCGCGCGACGCAGGGATAGCGCGTGAAGTTGGACGGTGGGCCGCCAAAGGTGGCTGCGTAGTTCGGGCAGGCGGAGTTGTTGGTGGCGACACTGCCTTGGCTGGGATCGCCGACCACCGGCAGCGCCGGATCGCCCTCGACCCACTTTTCACCACCGAGGATGAAGGCTTCGGACACGCGGAAATTGGCTGTGGCCGGGCACATGAAATCGACGGTCGAGCCATCGTTGTTCAGATCGCTGGTATCGACGATCGGCGCGCTGTTGTTGGGGCAGGTAAACGTGCCCGAAGGGCCGGGATCGAGAAACACCGACATGTCGTTCACATAGGGTGCCGCAGGCGACGGATTGGCAGGCACACCCTCGCGCACCCGTGCGCGAATGACGACGCTCGGCCCGGATCCGCCGGTCGGGAAACTTCCGGTGAAGCTCACCCGAACCAGGGTGCGGCCCGAAATGACATGATTGGGCGTTACCTCCAACACGCCGCCGGCTGGCGTCGTGCTGACCAGGCTGACAAATTCCAACTGCAGCGGCAGCCAGTCGGAAATGACCGGATTGACGATGGGTGCCGTGCTGTCGCCATTGACGTGGTTGGCAGTCAGGGTGAAGTCGATGGTCGCACCGGGCGCGGCAACGGTTGGGGTGGCGGCCTTGCTCGCGCGCACCGATGGTGTGCCGTTCTCGACACGCGCATTGGCGCAGCGTACAGCTGGCGAAGCCGGGCCGCCGGTGAAATCGACGTAAGTGCAGTTCTCGACAGCCGAAGGCACGACCACCGGCGGGCTGCTGCCCACGTCATAGCGAACCTGTGGCGAGGTGGTGAAGGCAAAATTGCGCGGAGTCGCCGGTCCATTGGCACCCAGGTCGGTGAATTGCCAGCGCACGCAGGTTGCGGCGGCGGCAATGTCCGCCGGCACGCTGTAGGTGATCGATGCACCCGGGCTGGCGATGTTTGTGGCCAACGAAACATTTGTCGAGAAATCGCAGTAGGTTCCGGAGATCAACGGCAGCGTGGTGTACTGGATGGTGGCGCGCATGTCGCTGCTGACGTTGCCATCGGCGGGCGAACTCCAGCGACCGCTGCTGACCGAGGTGAATGTGATACCGGGCGGCAGCGCACCCAATGCCTGCGGCAAGCGCTCGACCACGGTGAAGTTCGGCACGCGCGCATTGGCATTGTTGGTATTGGCGGTGATGCGATAGATGATCGGGTTGCCGGTGCCGGGCGCCACGTCGTCGGCACTCTTGTTCGAGGTACCGGTTGGCGCTGGCGCGCCAATCGTGTCATTGCGAATTCCTGGACCGATGTTTTCCGGGGCACCGAGCACGGGCGTGATGCTTGCACTGGCCGAGTTGTTGATGGCCGTGCCGTTCGGAAGTCCTGCCGGATAGCGCACAACCAGCGTGCGCTCGGCGCATGTGGCACTGGTGTTCAAACCCTGCAGGCCCGTTGGCGGCGGCGTTGTGTCATCCAGGTTCCAGGTGACCGTGACTGGAGGCCCAGCCGCGACACTGCCGCCATCGCTGTTCTCGATGCTGGCTGCGGTCAGACCCGGCACGTTCGGCAAGGTATCTATCAGGGTCGCGTTGGTGATCGGCATGTTGCCGGTGGTCGAAGTCGGGCAAATACGCACGCGATACGTCACTGCCTCGCCAGCGGCGACCGGCAGTGCGGGGGCCGGGTCGATACGCTGCTTGGTGACCTGGTATGCAGGCTGCGGAGCATCAACTGAAATGGGCGCTGCTTCCGCATAGGCGCAAGTCGCGGTATCCGCTGGCAACGGAGGCCGCGGTCCACCGACGGTCACGTTTTGCGGTGGTGGCGGGCATACTGCCCCGCTGATGGCCGCCACGGCCCGATTGATGATATTGGTGACCGGCACGGTGATCGAGGGAATCACACGCAGGGAGATATCCAGCGAAAAGCTGTCACCGCCTGCGTAGGTGTTGCGCACCAGAACCAGGGTATTGCTGCCGGGCGTGCAGGTGATTGAATCGAAGAATGCCGATACCGGGCAGTTGCCCATGACCAACTCGGCGGGGAAGGCTTCCTCGATACGCAAGCTTCCGCAGCCCGAGGTGAGGTTGTTGCAGGAACCCTGCAAGCGATACGTCACCAATTCATTCGTTTCGTATGGCCCGGCGCTTCCCAGGCGTGTCTTGGTGAAGGTTTGCTGCGCCATGACACCTTGCGCGGCCAGAACGAGGAAAAGAGTTACCACCCACCTGATCAGATTCTGCACGACTTGCCCCTGAAGACCTGTTACGGATACCTGTTTGCGACTGCAACCACTCAAGCAACGCCATGCTTGGCGAGCACTCCATTGAGGCGCGCAAACATGACAATTTCATGACACCGCCCCGTGTCGGCGAATCAGCTTGATCTAAACCAAGCCCTGAAAGCCACACGCACACGAAACCGTGATCCTTGCCATTCTGGAATGACGGGCCTCGGGCATTCAAGCGAATTTGCGATCTGTAACCGTTGTTGACCTGCACAAGTTCGCGCGCCTTCACCCGGCACGCGCGCCGCACGTGACCGCATCACGTCAAACAGAATGGATTTTGCGGCGTTTGCACGCATGCCCAATGGCGCGTGCAAGGCAAGGCAACGCCGATCAAGTCGTTTCCGTTCGTGGTGAGCCCTTCGACTGTGCTCAGGACAGGCCTGTCGAACCATGAACGGAATCAAGGCGCCATGCGCTCATTTTCCAATGCGCATTGGATAGGCTTTGGACATGCGGAACTTGATCAGCGTTGCCATCAGGTCAGCGCAGCGTCCGTAGCCCGCCGGGCCAGCTCTTAGTTGGCGGGAGCCTGATTGCTTGCCTGCAACCTGCGCAGGATGGCCTGCACCATATCGCGACGCAGTTCGTCGGTGAGCAGTTCCTGCTCTGCGGCAACGCCGAGTGCCTGGTTGGCATCGAAGGTGAAGTCGCGGCTCAGCTCAATGGTTTGCGCCGCGAGCAAGGGCTTGCCGGCAGCATCCACGACATCGAATTCCACATGATGACGGATGGTGTATTCATTGGCGCGGGCATTGCCGCCGACGGAGAGCACATCGGTGCGCACCGAGTTGGCGCCGAATCTCAGAACCGCACCTGGACCGGCATCGGCCTCGACCAATTCCGAACCCGAGCGCGCCAGCGCCTTGCCGAGATCCACGATCAACGGGCTGTAGGGATCCGCGCCTTGCACTGCGATGCGCGACATGGCGGCAGGCAGCTGCGCCTCTTTCGCCAAATGAAAACCGCAGGCGGAAAGCAGGGTGATCAACAACAGGAGAGCGGCGACACGACGATGGTTCATGATCAATTGCATGCGAGATTGAAGACCAAGCATAGCCGAAGTCCATGCGGGCCCTGGCAGGTGTGATGAGGGTATCGTGCACCCCACCCTCACCCCAGCCCTCTCCTTCATGCCTTTTGGGTACGCCAGCGGGAGAGGGAAACAAGCCGCATCCCCGATCTCCGATCCCCAATTTTCGATCTCCGTCACACCACGATATTGACGATCTTGCCGGGTACCACCACCACCTTGCGGATGGCCTGGCCTTCGACATGGGCGCGCACCGAAGCCTCGGCCAGCGCGGCACGTTCGCAGTCTTCCTTGCTGGCATTGGCCGGCACTTCGATGGTGCCGCGCAGCTTGCCGTTGACCTGAACGGCAAGTTTCAAGGAATCGCGCACCAGCGCAGCGGGGTCTGCCTTGGGCCAGGGCTGGTCCTCGATCAGGGTTTCGGCGTGGCCCAAGGCCTGCCACAGCGCATGGCTGGCGTGTGGGGTAATCGGGTTGAGCAGCAGCACCAGGGCTTCGAAGGCTTCATGGCGCACCGCGCGCCCCTGATCGCTCATGTCATCGAAACGCGACACCGCATTGAGCAGTTCCATGAGTGCGGCGATGGCCGTGTTGAAGGCATGGCGACGGCCAAAGTCGTCACCGACCTTGTTGATGGTTTCGTGGATCTGACGGCGCATGGTTTTTTGCGCAGCGGTCAAAGTGGATGGATCAATCACGGTATCGGCAATTGCCCCCCTCCGACCTTCGGCCATCTCCCCCCGCTGCGCATGGGGAGGAACCGCCGAGCTTGCATCGACCGAACGGCCAATCATCGGATGGTCGGGTTGCGCCACATGCGCGTGCAGATCACGCCACAAGCGCTTGAGGAAGCGTGCCATGCCTTCCACGCCGGCCTCGTTCCACTCCAGCGACTGGTCCGGCGGTGCGGCAAACATGGCAAACAGGCGCACCGTGTCGGCTCCGTACTTGCGCACCATGGATTCCGGATCGACACCGTTGTTCTTCGACTTGGACATCTTTTCGATGGCACCGATGGAAACCGGCTTGCCATCGCTCTTGAGCCGCGCGCCCACCACGCGACCCTTGTCGTCACGTTCGATATCCACGTCGGCCGGATTGAACCATTCCTTGTTGCCGCCCGTACCTTCCCGATAAAACGTTTCGGCAATCACCATGCCCTGGCAAAGCAGGTTGATCGCCGGTTCGTCGCTGTCGACCATGCCGCAGTCACGCAGCAGCTTGTGATAGAAACGGAAATACAGCAGGTGCAGGATGGCATGCTCGATGCCGCCGATGTACTGGTCGACCGGCGCCCAGTAGTTGACCCGCCCATCGACCATGTCGCCGGCACCTGGCGAGGTGTACCGCGCGTAGTACCAGCTCGATTCCATGAAGGTGTCGAAGGTGTCGGTCTCGCGCTCGGCCGGACTGCCGTCGATGGGACTGACCGTCTTGCGCCACTCGGGGTCGGCCTTGATCGGCGATTTCACGCCGGTGAAAGCGACATCTTCGGGCAGCAGCACGGGCAATTGCTCGTCCGGTACCGGATGCGCATCACCGTTGCTGTCGTAGATCACCGGAATCGGGCAACCCCAGTAGCGCTGGCGCGAGACGCCCCAGTCACGCAGGCGGAAGTTGACCCGGCGCTTGCCCTTGCCTTCGCGCTCCAGATGCGCAGCCACGGCATCGAAGGCGCCCTTGAAATCCAGGCCGTCGAATGCACCGGAATTGACCAGATAGCCGTACTCGGTGAACGCGCCTTCGGTGATGATGCGATTCTCGAAATCCGACAGCACATCGATCTCGCCCGACGGCTCCACCACATCGATGGCGCGGCTCTCACCCAGCGCAGCGGACATTGCATCCTTGTTGGCGGCGGCGTCGCGGCCCAGTTCGCGGATGGCCTCGCGCACGGCATCGCTGACGATCACCATGCGGATCAACAAATCGTATTTTGTGGCAAATTCCCAATCGCGCTGGTCGTGGCCTGGAACAGCCATGACCGCACCAGTGCCGTAGTTCATCAGCACGAAATTGGCGACCCACACCGGCAAGGTTTCGCCAGTGATGGGATGAATCGCCTTGAAGCGGGTTTCCACGCCCTTCTTTTCCTGGGTTTCGATATCCGCTTCGGCAGTGCCACCGTGACGACATTCCTCGATGAACGCGGCAATCCCGGGATCGGACTGCGCGGCTTTCAGCGCCAACGGATGTTCAGCGGCAACGGAGAGGAAACTCACGCCCATCAGGGTGTCCGGGCGGGTGGTGAACACCGTCACCGGCTCGGCTTCGCCTTCGATGTCGAAGCGGATTTCCAGGCCCTCCGAGCGGCCGATCCAGTTGCGCTGCATGGTCTTGACCGATTCCGGCCAGCCCGGCAGCGTGTCCAGGCCGTCGAGCAGCTCCTGCGCATAGTCGGTGATCTTGAGGAACCACTGCGGAATCTCGCGCTTTTCCACCAGCGCGCCGGAGCGCCAGCCACGGCCATCGACAACCTGTTCGTTGGCCAGCACGGTCTGGTCGACCGGATCCCAGTTGACCACCGAATTCTTGCGGTAGACCAGGCCCTTGCGCATGAGGCGGGTGAACATGCGCTGTTCGTGCACGTAGTACTCGGGCGTGCAGGTGGCGAACTCGCGTGACCAGTCGATGGCGTAACCCATGCTCTTGAGTTGCGATCGCATGTGGTCGATGTTGGCGTAGGTCCATTTGGCCGGCGCCGTGTTGCGCGCGATGGCGGCATTCTCGGCCGGCAGGCCAAACGCATCCCAGCCCATCGGTTGCAGCACGTTTTTGCCCAGCATGCGCTGGTGGCGGCTGATGACATCGCCAATGGTGTAGTTGCGCACATGCCCCATGTGCAGCGCACCGGACGGGTACGGCAGCATGGAAAGGCAGAAATACTTGGGCCTGCCCGGATCTTCCTGCACTTCAAACGCACGGGTGCGGGTCCAGTAGTCCTGGGCGGCGGATTCCACGGCTTGTGGATCGTAGTTTTCCTGGGTCATTGCGATGTGGCTCGGTCACGCGACGGTAATTGCGATCCAGCGTATCGCAGTGCAACATTCCGCGCCATGGCGGGGAAGCCATCCACCCCGATGGCAGAAGCACCGGAGAGGCTGGCGCAGGTCGGTCCAAGCCGCATCGCGGCGGAACCGACATGGTCACGTGTCGCGCATGCGTTTGCCCACCCCGAAGGGCTGCGCTATAAGCGATCCCTCGTGCCTTCAGCGGCCGCCCCTGCAACCCGATGCCGATCCGCATGCCCAAACTCCCCAACGAGGAACCCCCCATGAAAATGCAAGGTCTGTGCGCCGCTGTCCTGCTTTCGCTGGCACTGCCCGTGGCTGCCATAGCCGCGGAAACCACCGTCCTGCATTGCGATCAGGTATTCGACGCCAAGCGCGGCAAGCTCACCGGCGAGATGACCCTGGTGATCGAGGATGGCCGCATCAACGCAATGTCGGCGGGCCACAGCGACCCGGCCGGGGGCGCTGCCCGCACGATCAACCTCAAGGGCATGACCTGCCTGCCCGGCCTGATCGACAGCCATGTGCACCTGACCGGGGAAACCAGTCCGACCGGATACACCGACCAGTTCCGCTGGAACGTGGCCGACTACGCGATCCGCTCCACCGTGTACGCGCGACGCACCCTGGAAGCCGGTTTCACTACCGTGCGCAACCTGGGTGATGGCGACAATGCCTCGATTTCCCTGCGCAATGCGATCAACCAGGGCGTGGTGCCGGGGCCGCGCATCTACACGGCGGGCAGTGCCATAGGCAGCACCGGTGGTCATGCCGATGGCACCGATGGGTATCGGGCAGACCTGCAGGGTGATCCGGGTCCCAAGCTGGGGATCATCAACGGACCCGATGATGCGTGGAAAGCCGTGCGCCAGCATTACAAGGACGGTGCCGACCTGATCAAGATCATGCCGTCCGGCGGCGTGCTGGATGAATCCAGCAGCGTCGACAACGCACAGATGACCATGCAGGAACTGGAGGCCGTGATTGCCGCCGCGCATGACTATGGCTTCACCGTGGCCGCCCACGCGCACGGTGCCGAGGCCATCCGCCGCGCGGTTACGGCAGGCGTCGATTCCATCGAACATGGCACCTACATGTCCGATGCCGACATGAAGCTGATGAAGCAGCGCGGCACCTGGTACGTGCCCACCATCATCGCGGGCCGCTACGTGGCCGAAAAGGCGGCAGTGCCCGGTTACTACCCGGAACAGATCGCAGCCAAGGCACGGCAGGTGGGCCCGGTCATCCAGAAGACCGCGGGACGCGCCTTCAAGGCCGGCGTGAAGATGGCCTTCGGCACCGATGCCGGCGTGTATCCGCACGGACAGAACGCCAAGGAATTCGAGTACATGGTCGAAGCCGGCATTCCGAATGCCTATGCCCTGCAGGCCGCCACGGTGAATGCGGCTGCCCTGCTCAAGCAGTCCGACAACATGGGCTCGCTGGAAGCCGGCAAGTTCGCGGACGTGATCGCAGTGAAGGGCAACCCCCTGGACGACATCAGCCTGATGAAACAAGTGGATTTCGTGATGAAGGCCGGCGTGGTTTACAAGGAAGCCGGCCGCCAAGTCGACTAGGGAAGGTCTGAACAAGTATTGTCGCGAGCAAGCTCGCTCCCACCATTGCTTGATCTTGTGGGAGCGAGCTTGCTCCCACCATTGCTTGATTTTGTGGGAGCGAGCTTGCTCGCGACGAATGAGTTCCGTACTTGTTCAGAGTTTCCCTGGCAGATGTTGAAAAACTGCCTGCGTTGCCATCGCTGCGTTGAAAGCGAGGCTCAAATGCTCATTTGCACCACGTAAACTGCGCTTTTTCGCTCGCTTTTGCCTTGCGCTGGCTGCCTCACCAACGTTTTTCAACAACCTGCCAGGGCAACGCTGATCAAGTTGAACACGAGGGAACCTGCGATGAGCCAGGACACGGGCATTCCCATGGCCTTGTACAAGGCCAATCTCGAACTCTTGTTGCGCATCGGCACCTTGCTGCACGAGAGCCGCCAGCGCTGTTCGCAACTGGGTGCAATCTCGGGCCGAGACGCGATCGAGCAAACCTTGCATCTGACCGAACGCATGCTGACCCTGAATGACTGGGGATCGCTGGGTGCGCTGCCGGGTGATGCCTTCTGGAAAGCGTTCCAGACCGGTCGCATGCCCACGCAGGCTTCAATCGACGGCGTGCTGGGCAGCCAAATGCAGTTTGCCGAAGGACTCAAGCAGGCCTTTGCCCAGTGGCAACAGCAATCGGCCGACGCCTTGGGCACGGCCGCGCTGCCATGGGTGACGTCTGCGCAAACGCTCAGCGGCAACGCCGACACGCGCACGGGCAAGCCGAAATCCACCGCCCAGGGCAGGCCAAAGCCTCCATCCGGTTCGCGCAGCAGGGGCAAGTCGACCAGCAAACCGCGCCGCCAGCCCTAAGTTGACATCCCGGCGCATAAGGCCGCGCCTGCCCCGGCTGAAGTATGATCGGCCCGGGAGCAGGAGGGGAAATCATGCGTGCAAGCTTGCTGGCGCTGCTGCTGGCGCCCGTTCTCGGCCATGCCGCCTCGCTGGAGGGGCGCATCAGCCTGGTGGTCGAGGGCAAGCCCCTGCGTGCCGAGGAGGCAGCTTCCGCCGTTGTCTATTTCCGACCGGCGACGCCCACTGCCCTGCAGCCTTCCACCACCGAATACGCGATGAGCACGGAGCGCAAGCAATTCGTGCCGCTTGTGCTGCCCATCGTTGTCGGCAGCAGCGTGCGCTTTCCGAATCGCGACCCGATCCTGCACAACGCGTTTTCAACTTCGAAAGACAATGCCTTCGACGTCGGTCTGTATTCGTCGGGGGAGGGACAGCTCGTCACCTTCAATCACGCCGGCTATGTGCGGGTGTACTGCAATGTGCATCATTCCATGATTGGACACATCCTGGTTCTCGACACGCCGTTCTTCACCCGCCCCGATGCAAGGGGCCAGTTCCGCCTGGATGACCTGCCCGCCCAGCAGGGCGATCTGGTGGTATGGCATGACCGCGCCAAACCCTGGCACGTGAAGGCGGTGCCCGGTGAAACCGCTGCCGCCGAGGTGACCCTGGACCTCAATCAACGGCGCATCCCGCGACACATGAACAAGTTTGGCAAGCCCTATGGCAGGACCAACAATGCCGAATCGTATTGATCTGCGCAGGCAGCAAGGCCGCATCACGATTCCACTGGCCGTCCGCCTGTTCCTCGGCATGGCCTTGCTGATTGCCCTGGCCATTGGCGCCGCCGTGCTCGTGGCCTGGCTCCAGGGTCGCAAGATTGCCGACCAGGCCGTCGACAAGGCGGTCAATACCAGCTCCGCGGTGCAACGCGAGTTTGAACAAAAGCGCCTCGACCAGTTGCAGCTGGCGGTGCGCCTGATTGCGGCGGACGCAGATTTCGTCACCTACATTGCCGATGCCTCGGGTTCCGCGGTGCTGCCCGGCCTGGGCGGCGACGAAAGCGAGGTGCGCGACACCCGCTCCATGCGCGACCTGCTGGAAGAGCGCCGCCGCGACTTCGGCCTTGATCTCGCCATCCTGCTGGATGATTCCGGCGAAGTGCTGGCGCGCACCGACGAAAGCGACGCCTACGCCACCTCGCTCGCGGATGATGCGCTGGTTGGCCCGGCCGTGCGCGACGCCGCACCGTTCAGTGGTTACTGGCGCCAGGCAGACCAGTTGTTCCAGGCTGCCGTCATTCCACTGGCGCGCGATCAGGATCTGGTCGGTTTCCTGCTGGTGGCGCTTTCGGTGAACGATGCCCTGGCCCAGTCCGTGGCCAAGGTCAGCGGCGCACAGGTCGCATTCTGGCTGCCGACTGCCGAGACCGCGACGCTCGTGGCAAGTTCTCTGGAACCGTCGGCCGCCAGCGAACTCGGGCGCCTGTTCGAGAGCGAGCGCAGCAAGTGGATGCCGAGCATCCGTGACGGCAAGCTGCTTGATCATGTGCCCATGCATTTTTCCGGGCAGGAATGGAGCGCCCGCTTCATGCCGACGGCGGCGCCCGGGGAAACCCAACTCGGCACACTGGCGATCATGACCGCCACCGACCAGATCACGTCCAGCTACAAGGACATCCTCAATCGCATGGTGCTGGCCGGACTTGCTTCCATGCTCGGCGCAATCCTGCTGTCCATCTTCATCGCGCGCCGTATCCTGCGCCCGATTGGCGCCATGGCCAGTGCTGCCGAAGCCGCCGCTGCGGGCGATTACCGCACCCATATCGGTGATGAAGGCAGCGATGTGCTCGGACGACTCTCGCACGCATTCGATTCGCTGCTTTCGGACCTGCGCGAAAAGAGCGACATGTCGGGCTATGTCGGACAGATGGCGCGGTTCCTGCCGGAACCCGCGCAGGAAACCCCGGCAGCCATCACCCAGACCCCGGCTCCTGTCACACCGCCACAACGCGACAACCTCGCATTGCTGGAAGTGGAGTTCCGCCATCTGCTGGGAACGGTTGGCCCCGAGCTTGATCCCGCGCAGCGAGCGGAAGCATTCACCGGCGTGCACGAGCTTCTGGAATCGCTCGCCCGTGAAGCCGGATGCGAGTTGCAGGCGATGGATGGCGCACGCTGGCGCTTTTCGCTGCCCGGGTCCGCGCGCCTGCTCGAAGGCGCTCGCATCTGGGCCATCCTGCTGCGCAATTGCCAACAGTTGAATGTTCCGCTGCCAGCCGGCGCGCTGGTCGAAGGTGAACTGGTTCGCGCACGCGGCACCACGCAGCATCCGCAGGTGTCGGTCGTGCTGGGCACTCCGGTGGCCCATGGTGACCGCCTGCTCTGCGATGCCGCTCCCGGGCAACTGCTGTTCACGCGCGCGGTTGGCGATGCCCTCAAGACCAGCGTCAACGCGGAAGCCCTGCAGGTGGTGGAAGGCGGATTCAGTGGCAAGAAGTTCTATGCGGTGGCGAGTGCTGCGTTGAACGCGCTTGCCGATCAACCACGCGCGCCGGCCAGCCGGCAGACACTGACAACACCGACCGTGAAAACGGAGGCGCGCAAGCGCGAGTCCAGCGGCATTCACGCCGGCACCGTGCTCGGTGGTCGTTATCGGGTCATCGCGCAGCTCGGCGCCGGGGGCATGGGCGTCGTGTACAAGGCCCACGACATCGAGCTGGATGACGTGGTTGCGCTGAAGATGCTGCGACCGGGCGTGCTCGTTGACAGCGAGCAGCTCGAACGCCTGAAGAGCGAAATCAAGCTGGCCCGACGCATCACCCATCCCAACGTGTTGCGCACCTTCGATTTCGGCGAAGTCGATGGCCGCCCGTTCATATCGATGGAGTATGTGCGCGGACTCACCTTGCGCTACCTGCTCAGCGAAGCCAAGCGCGTGCCCTACTCCGCGGGCCTGCGCATCGCCCGCCAGCTTGCGGCCGGTCTTGCCGCGGCCCACGAGGTCGGCGTCCTGCATCGCGACATCAAACCGGAAAACCTCATTCTGGAAGCCAACGGCAATGCCAAGCTGATGGATTTCGGCATCGCGCGGCCGGTACGCCGAAGTGAACCTGGCGTCACCACGGAAGGCACATTCGTCGGCACGCCGAACTACTGTTCACCCGAGCAATTGTCCGGCGGCGAGGTGGATGAGCGTTCCGACATCTTCGCTTGTGGCGTGCTGATGAGCGAGATGTTCTGCGGCGGCATGCCCTACGTCGGCTCCAACACGATGGAAATCTATCAGGCGCAGATGAGCGGCACGACGATCAGCCCATCCAGCCTGTGGCCGGAAATTCCACCCGAACTTGAAGCGCTCATCCTGCGTTGCGTGCAGTGTGCGCCGGATGCCCGCTTCGTCAGCGCGGGCGATCTTGGCGTTGCGCTGTCGCGCTTGCGCAGTTGAAGCACAATCCCCTGGCCGTTGGGAGGCTCGCATGGACCGTGATTCAGGCAATATCTTCAGGCGCTGCGCACAGGGCGTGGCATTCACCGTGTTGCTCGGGCTCAGCGCCGCGGCATGTGCGCAGGATGAGGAAGTCGATCCGTTGCTCTCCGCAGAGGAGGCTGCCACCTCGACCTCGCGCTTCATCACCGAGCTCTGGCTCGGCCAGGATCATGTTTCCGGCTTGCCGAACAACCGCGCCAACCTCAATCGCACGCGCGCCCGCCTGCGGGTTGGCATGAACTGGAGCTTTGCCGACCACTGGGACTTCACCGCCAGTGGCCGCATTGCCCAGGGCAGCGACGACAACCGCGACAACCGGCGCAACAACGACAACGAACGCAGCGACAGCTTCGGCATCGACCAGATCCTGCTGCGCTGGCATGACGGCGAGCAGGCCAGCCTGCAATTCGGCAAGGCTCCGCTGCCGCTGGATCTCTCACCGATGCTGTGGGATCCGGACCTGCGCCCCGCCGGATTCGCCTATGAGCGCTCCGTGGCACTCGGTGATTTCAACCGCCTGCACTGGGTGATCGGGTATTTCGCCGGCCAGCACCTGTACGGCGATGAATCACGCATTGGCGCCGCACAATTTGCCTTCAACTGGCGCGAAGGCGCACCCACGCGCGCTGGCGTGACCTTGTCGTACCTGGATTTTTCCGACCTCGAGGAACTCACCCGCCAGGGCCTCGCGCGCACCAATGCCATCAGTGCGGGTCGGCTGGTCAGCGACTATCGACTGCTCGATCTGCAACTGAGCGGGCACACCGAGCTTGGCTCCTGGCCCATTGATCTGCATATCGACCTCGTGCGCAATTTCGGAGCCGATTTCGCGCGCGATGGCGGCCGCCTGAGCGTCAGCGCCGGTGATCACCGCCAACCCGGCGGCTTCCAGATCGGCCTTGCCATCGAACGCATCCAGCGCGAAGCGGTGATGGCGGCGTTCAACTCCGATGACTGGTGGTTCCACAGCAACCGTCGTGGCCAATTGGCTTGGGTGGCCTACGGCATCGACGAGACCTGGCGCCTGCGCCTGTCCGGGTTCCGCGAACTGCGCGACGGCCTGGATGAATACACCCATCGCCTGCTGTTGGACGTGGATGCCAACTGGTAGGGCTGCAAGCATCGGGCGCGGTGCATTTCATCGCTGGATGCTACGCCGGTCGCGCTGAAGCCGTGGGTGCGGACGCCGCGCGTTTTCCGATCATTCGCCGGATTCCTGGTCGCGCGCGGAACCTGATCAGGATCAGCCTTGATATGCTTTGCCGCATCCCGACCTTGTTGTTTCTCCCCTGACCAGGATTTCCCGTGACCCAACCGTCACCGACGCAGCCAACGGCTGCCCTCGACATCACCACCGCCAACATCGAACGCGAGCTGTTGCAGGCTTCCATGACCCAGCCGGTGCTGGTGTTGTTCTGGACGCCGCGCAGCAATGGCAGCATCGAGCTTGGCAAGCTGCTGGAATCCATCGCCGGCGAATACCAGGGCGCGCTGACGTTCGCACGCATCAACGTGGACAGCGAAGCGCAGATCGTCGGCATGTTCGGCGTGCGCAGCATCCCCACCACCATCCTGATGCGCGAAGGCCAGCCGGTCGACGGCTTCGGTGGCGTGCTGCCGGAGGCGGAAATCCGTGACCTGCTTGCCCGTCACCTGGGCGCATCCGTCCCGATGGATGCCGACGATGTCGAGCAGCCGGCAGAATCGCCACAGCAGGCCATCGAACGCTTGCAGCGCGAACTGGAAGCATCACCCGAGCGTGCCGAACTCAAACTGGATCTGGCACTGGCACTGATGCAATCCGGTGATGCCAGGGCCGCGCAGTCCCTGCTCGATGCCCTGCCCGCAAATCTCGAAGGCGATGACCGAGCCAAGCGCCTGCGTGGGCAGCTGGAGTTTGCCGAGGTATTGCGCAATGCCCCCGACATCGCGGAACTGGAGCGACGCGTCGCCGCCAACCCCAACGACCACGAGGCACGCGACCTGCTCGGCGTGCGCCTGTTGGTTGGCGGACATACGGAAGCCGGGCTTGAGCAGTTCCTCGCCATCCTCAAGGCAGACCGTCATTGGAACGAGGGCCTGGCACGCAAACGACTGATCGCCGCGTTTCTCACCATCGACGATGCCGACCTGGTCGGAACCTGCCGTCGGCGCATGTCGTCCTTGCTGTTCTGACACACAACATGAGTCGTGCCAGCCGATTTCGCCTGATGGTGAACCTGTGGCCGCCGTTCCTGTTCAGCGGCATTCGCGTACTCGTGATCCGCGACGATTGGCATTACGTGAAGGTCCGCCTGCGCCGGCACTGGTTCAACCGCAATTACAAGGGCACCCATTTCGGCGGCAGCCTGTTTGCCATGGCCGATCCGTTCTGGATGATTCCGATTGCCGAGTGCCTCGGTCGCGAATATCGGGTATGGGACCAGGCAGCGGAGATCACGTTCGTGACAGCCACCCGCGAAGACGTTTTCACGGAATTCGTGATCGAGGAGGGCGTGCTTGACGAAATCCGCCAGTCGGCAGCCAACGGCGACAAGGTGCTGCGCTGGTTCGAGAACGACATCAAGACGGCGGACGGTGAAATCGTCGCCCGCTTTCGCAAGCAGGTCTACGTCAGGCGCAAGCGGGATCGAACATGACGATCCGAAGCATGGCATTCCGTGCTTCGGCCCTGAAGCCTGTCCTGAGCTCGACGAAGGGGGCCTCCTACAGGAATGCACGCGCGCACAGGATTGCCGTAGGAGCCCATTCATGGGCGAGCTTTTGCCCGTTCGCAATCTTCATCGGCCGTAAACGGCCTCCTACAGGAATGCACATGCGCAATTGGTTGCCGCAGGAGCCCATTCCGCATCAACCATTATTCGCCAGCAGCGCCTCGATTCTGGCCTGGTCAAAGCCGTGGATGCGTTCGCCATCGATCACGATGAGCGGCGTTCCCTGCCCGCCCAGGGACTTCCATTCCTTGTTGGCCACCGCCGAGGTTTCAATGTCCCGTTCTTCCCAAGCCAGATTCCTGCTCTTGAACCAGCTGCGCGCCTTGACGCAGTAGCCGCAGGTTTGCGTTGCATACATCACGATGTTCGGAGTCGATTGGCTCTGGGGCGAAGCATCGTCTGCCTTCGCGGTCTGCATGAGGGCACGCGGACACAGCAAGGCCGTGAACAGGAAAGCAAGGGCAAGCAGGAAAATGCGACTCATGATGGACCTCCGCACAGGTTGCCGACGCGGACGCGGCGGTCATGCTCGGATGGCGGCCGGTGACGATAGTTCCAGCCATGAGCTCAATAGCTGCTCGCACGTCGTCTACTGGGTGCGGGATGGTATGCGCCCGCCCGGGCCAGGATCTGTGCTTTCGGGTTTACCCAATCTTGCCCAAGGCACCAGCCCGCCAGCGGTCTTTGCAACCGTGCCATCTTGCATCACCATGCGCTGTGCTGATCAACTGCCGAGGAACGCGGGATGTCCAGGGTTCGCGTGGCGAGTTTCTCGATTTCCATTGATGGATTCGGCGCCGGCCCGGATCAGAGCCTTGCGCATCCGCTCGGAGTGGGTGGCGAGGCGCTGCATGGCTGGATCTTTCCCACGCGAACCTTGCAGAAGAACCTGTTCGGTCGTGATGGCGGAGAGTCCGGCGAGGACGACAAATTCGCATCGCGGGGATTCGAAAACATTGGCGCATGGATTCTCGGCAGGAACATGTTCGGTCCCGTGCGTGGGCCATGGCCTGATGAAACATGGCGGGGTTGGTGGGGAGAGAATCCCGTCTACCACGTTCCGGTTTTTGTCTTGAGCCATCATGCGCGCAAGCCGCTTGTCATGGCGGGCGGCACAACCTTTCATTTCGTCACCGAGGGCGCCGAGGTCGCACTTGCTCGCGCACGTGACGCCGCCGACGGTCGGGACATCCGCGTTGGCGGCGGAGTCCAGGTGATTCAGCAGTATCTTCGCCGGCGACTGATCGATGAAATGCACATCGCAATCTCCCCGATCCTGCTCGGTTCTGGCGAACGGTTGTTTGATGGGATCGACCTTCCCGCCCTCGGCTATTCGTGCAGTCAGCGCGTTGCAACACCCGCTGCAACGCATGTCGTGATCGAGCGAAATTGACCCGCCCGGGCGCTTGTGAAACCAGCGGCCAATCAAACGCCGGGGCGCTTCAGCGATTGCTCCGATCAAAGAAGAGGACACACATGACACATCAGGCAATCAATTTGCGGAGCAAGCTGGCCCTGTTCTCGGAGCATTGGTCGCCGCGGGTGATCGCGGAAATGAACGACTACCAGTTCAAGCTCGCCAAGGTTCAAGGCGAGTTTGTCTGGCATTCGCACGCGGACACCGATGAGGTCTTCATTGTTCTTGATGGCCAGATGACACTCGAGTTCAAGGACGGGGCGATACCACTCGCCGCCGGCGAAATGTATGTCGTCCCCCGAGGTGTCGAGCATCGACCCGTTGCAGCCAGGGAGTGCTGCATCTTGCTTGTGGAGCCGCGCGGAGTGGTCAACACCGGCGACGCAGGCGGTGCCTACACGGCCGAAAATGACGTCTGGGTCTAGGGCAACGCCGATCAAATGCATTGCATGAGGGTTTCCCCCTGCGCAAGGCCGAGCACAACAGAGGAGGCAATCGTGAAGTATTTCATTCAGCGCGTTGGCGTCGCTTTGCTCACCGTTGTGTTGTTGACGACATCGGAATGACGCAGGCCAAGGCCGCAGTCGACAAATGGGTTTCGTTCACCGGATCTGCATCCGCATGGGGCGTCAACCCGCTGTAGCAGTTTGAGCGAACTCGGGCAGACACCAATTTCAGGCTTTTGCGGCATTGGCCGCCGCGGCGATGCTGTCACGGATCGCGGCCAGCGCCGCACGGCACATCTGCGCGGCGGGCAAAGCCGCATCGATGACCAGGGTACCTTCGGGCGGGGCTTCCCATCGCGCCAACACGTCATTGACGGTTTCCGGATTGCGGTCTGCGGCAATGTGTCGGTTGAGCTCGATGTCACGGGCCACGCGCTCGCGTGCGAGGTCGGGCGGACACGAGATCAACAATGGAATCGTGTCCACTCCGTGTCGGCCCGCCACTTCGGCGACGCGATCCAGCTCGCGTCGACGTGAAAAGGTCATGCCGTCGATCACGCTGCCGACGCGCAACATGCAATTGATCTCAAGCGCCAGCAGCACGCCCTTGTAGGCTGCGCGCTTCTCGATAAAGCTGTAGTTGCAGCGCGGAAACATGGCGGCACGGATCTGGTCCCTGCACACGCGGCGCAATTGCAGCTGATCCTCGATGGCACGAGCCACCACGCTCTTGCCGGCTCCCGGCAAACCCATCACCGCCACGACAAAGGGTCGCGCCGAAATCTCCGGCCCAAGCGGAAACGCATCCCCCGCGGGTGTTGCGTTCGCCAAGTTGATTTGATCGGAATCGCCGGACATGGGGTCAGGGTATGCGTGGATCGCGTTTCAACGGATGTCGAGACTGCCACGAGTGTGCCTGATGCGCCATCGATAGTGCCGGCGACTGGCCTCTCCCCGCGTTTGCGCCGATACTGGCCGCAAACCGATGGCGTCACCATGGCCAAGCGTCCACTCCACATCCAGCGTCACCTGATCACCGGCCTGCTCACATTCGTGCCCCTGTGGTTGACCTGGATCGTGTTCAAGTTCGTGTTCGGGCTGCTTTCCGAAATCAGCTCGCCATTGGTCTCGGGCCTGGTTGCCCTGCTGGGCAGCTCCTGGCCTTCCACCGGCCAGGTGCTGGGCCAGCCATGGGTGATCTCGCTGATTGCCGTCGTCATCACCCTGGTTTCGCTGTATCTGGTCGGCTTTGCCGCACGCTTCGTGCTGGGCCGGCGCATGATCGACGCCTTCGAGCAACTGATCGAGCGCATTCCCGTGGTGCATTCGATCTACGGCGGCACCAAAAAGCTGATGTCACTGGTGCAGAACAAGCCATCCGGAACGCAACGCGTCGTGCTCATCGATTTTCCTTCTCCACATCTGAAATCGATTGGTTTCGTCACCCGCGTGTTCCACGATGGTTCGGGTCGCGAACTGGCCGCGGTGTATGTGCCGACCACACCGAATCCGACCGGGGGATACCTTGAAATCGTGCCGGTCGAAAACCTGACCGCTACCGACTGGAGCGTGGACCAGGCCATGGCCTTCCTGCTTTCCGCAGGCGCCGTGGGCGCGGACACCCTGCCCTTCACTGCCCAGTGGCCGCCAGACGCGAGTGCCGCTCTGCCCGGGCAGGCCGCACAGGGCGCGCTGCGAACCACGGAAGATCAAGCGCCGCCCCCTCCGCAGTGACCTTCGACACTGCCAATTGCATGCATTCCTGACTAGACTTCGGCGGTTGTCTCCAGCGCCTGTGCGCCCGGCCTGTCCTCCGGGTTGCTGATCACCAGCCTCGGCTTTGGCGCCCCAACCAACTTCGTGTAAGGATCCCAGATGAACGTCCCATCGCTGAAACCGCTTGCCATCGTTGCCGGAATTGCCCTCGCCCTCGGTGCCTGTTCGCAGAAACCGGCCGAGACCGAATCGGCAACCACCCCCGCCGCCGAGTCCGCCGCAGCGACCACCGCGGAACCGGCCCACGTTGCCTTCGACACCAGCGAGCTCGATCCGTCCATCAATGTCTGTGCCGATCTCAACGGCTTCGTGAACAACAAATGGCTCGCTGCCAACCCGATTCCCGCCGACAAGACGCGCTGGGGAACATTCGACGTGCTGCGTGAAGCCAGCCTCAAGACCCAACATGAGATCGCGGAAGCCGCCGCCAATTCCAATGCCGCGGCTGGCTCCATCGAACAGAAGGTTGGCGCTCTCTACAAGGCCGGCATGGACGAGGCAGCCATCGACGCCCTGGGTGCCGAGCCGCTCAAGCCGGAACTGGCGAAGATCGATGCGCTGAAGACCCCTGCCGATGTCGTTGCCTATCTGGGTGACAGCTACTCGCGCGGCCTGGGCAGCCTTTTCTACTTCGGCGCGGAAACCGATTTCAAGAATTCGCAACGCAAGATTGCCTACGCCTTCCAGGGCGGCCTGGGCCTGCCGACACCGGACTACTACCAGAAGGACGAGCACGCCAAGATCCGTGATGCCTATCTTGCGCATATCGCCAAGGTGCTGGAACTGACCGGTGTCGATTCAGCTGCCGCCAGCAAACAAGCCGCCGCGGTGCTCGCCTTCGAGACGGCATTGGCCAAGGAATCCCTGCCGCCCGTCGAACTGCGCAATCCGGAAAACCAATACCACTTCGTCAGCATTGCCGATGCCGACAAAGTGACGCCGCACTTTGAATGGGGCGCGTTCTTCAAAGCGCAGAATGCGGATGTCACCGATGGCTTCTCGCTGTCGCAGCCGAAATTCTTTGCCCAGATGGACAAGATGCTGGCGTCCACGCCGGTGGCCGACTGGCAGGCGTATCTGCGCTTCCAATATGCCGACAAGGTTTCGCCCTACCTGTCCGCGCCGTTCCAGCAGGAACACTTTGCCTTCCACAAGCAGACCCTGAATGGCCAGAAGGAAAACGAGCCGCGCTGGAAGCGCGTGCTGGGTGCGGTGAACAGCGAGCTTGGCATGGCGCTTGGCGAGCTGTACGTGGCCAAGGCGTTTCCGCCGGAAGCCAAGGCGCGCGCGATGGACCTGGTCAACAACGTGCAGGCTGCACTCAAGACCCACATCGAAAACCTGGACTGGATGAGCGATGCAACCAAGGTCAAGGCCATGGAGAAGTGGTCCACCTTCCTGCCCAAGATCGGTTACCCGGAAAAATGGCGCGACTGGTCGGGACTGAGCCTTGGCGATGGCGGCTTCTTTGCCGATGTCATGGCCACCACGAAGTTCAACTACGACTACGACATCGCCAAGATCGGCAAGCCCACCGACCGCAAGGATTGGGGCATGACTCCGCAGACGGTCAACGCCTATTACAACCCGACCGACAACACGATCAACTTCCCCGCAGCCATCCTGCAACCGCCGTTCTTCGATGCCAAGGCCGATGATGCACTCAACTACGGCGGCATCGGTGGCGTGATCGGTCACGAGGCCATCCACGGCTTTGACGACCAGGGCAGCCAATTCGATGCGCAGGGCAACAACACCAACTGGTGGACCGACGCCGACAGCGAAGCGTTCAAGGCACGCACCGACAAGCTGGTTGCGCAGTTCAACGCCTACGAACCCCTGCCGGGCAAGCACGTCAACGGCCAGTTGACCCTGGGCGAGAACATCGCGGATCTCGGTGGCATGTCGATTTCCTTCGATGCCTTGCAGGCGACCCTGAAGGACGAAGCAGCCGCCAGTCAGGCAATCGACGGCTACACCCCACAGCAGCGTTTCTATCTGAACTGGGCACGCATCTGGCGCGCAAACATGCGTGACCAGCGCATGGAGGTGATGCTCAACACCGACCCGCATTCGCCTTCGCAGTACCGTGCAATCGGTGCACCCTCGAACGTGGCCTCTTTCGCCAGCGCATTTGCCTGCAAGAGCGGCGATGCCATGGTTCGCGAAGGCGAGAACCAGGTGAAGATCTGGTAAGCCGCCCAATTAGGGACTGATCGGCAAGCCTCGCCCGTCTCCGGGCGGGGCTTCCGCTGTCAACAGCACGCATTATCATCATCGGCGACCCGAACAGGCAGCCGGGCAGGATGACCGAACGCGTGACCATCCCACCTGAACCATCCGCCACCGAAGGCATCGATGCCGTCATCACCTGGGTGGACGGTGCTGATCCCGGGCATCGACGCAAGCTTGATGCCTTGCTCGCCCAGGCCGGACTGTCACGCCCCGCCACCGCCCATCCCACGCGCTTCAATGACGCCGGCGAGATCGACTACTGCGTGGCCTCGATCCTGCGCTTCGCGCCCTGGTTCCGCCGCATCCACATCGTGGTCGACGGACAACGCCCGCGACTGCTTGATCGCCTCGGGAACAATGAATTCGCTGATCGCATCAGGCTGGTCGAGCACGCGGAAATCTTCGCCGGTTTCGAACAGCACCTGCCCACCTTCAACAGCCGCTCGATCATCACCATGCTCTGGCGCATCCCGGATCTGGCCGAACGTTTCGTCTACTTCAACGACGACATGTTCCTGTTGCGCGCGGTCAAACCTGAAGATTTCTTCCGCGATGGCATGATGGTTCTGCGCGGCGAATGGCGCAGGCAATCGGCACACTCCTTGTTCGGACGCGTTCGCTCCTGGGTCAAGCGCATGCGCGGCGGCGAACCCAGGGTCGGCAATCTGGATTCCCAGCAGTTGAGCGCGCGCATCGCGGGAATCAGGGATCGCTACTGTCGCCAGCACCACAATCCGTATCCGATGTGTGTCTCCACACTGCGCGATTTCTTCGCGGCGCATCCCGACCTGTTGGCACGCAATTGCGCACCTCGGCTGCGCTCGAACGAGCAATTCAAGACCGAAGTCGTGGCCGCCCATCTGGAGCACCTTGCCGGCAACGCCATCCTCGACAACACCCTGCACGTGGTCCAGCTCAAGCCGAGTGAACAGTTGCCCGCGCGCGTGCGCCACAAGATGCGCCAAGCCGATACTGACGAGGGCGCCGCATTCGTCTGTGTGCAGAGCCTGGAAATGGCACCGGAAGCCGTTCAGCGCGAAATCGTCGAATGGCTGGACCGGCGCATCGGCAGATCGCAATAAGGCAGCCGCTGTCGACGCAGGCCTTCGCTGCTGATAAAACTGCCACCTTGGATCGGCAGTAGAGGCCGCGTGCGCCATGTCCAATCTGAGAATTCCGTTCCCAGTTGCTTTTGCCTGCGTGCCCCTGGCGCTGGCTTGCCCGCTTGCATCCGCTGCGGTGCCGACCTATCACAGCGTCGAGTTGCAGGCGCGCAGCAATCTGCTGGTCAACGACCCCGGCTGGAACCTGCCACCGGGATCATCCTTCAACAGCATCTCGGCCAGCATCAACGACAGCCGCATCGTCACCTTTCCCGTGCAGATCGTTCCCATCAATGGCGACCAGGGCAACACCGGCCCGGGGCTTTGGCATGGCTCGCACGGCGTTGGCGGCATCGTTGTCCAGCATGAATCGCCGGTCGATGGCATTTCCGCCAATGTCAGCATCAACGCCGACGGCGATGTGGCGTATTACACCTGGGATGACGGCACCAATTATCGGCTGCGCCTGTTCGATGCCGCCACCGTGCAGTCGCAGATCGTCAATACGCTGCCGATCACTCCGGTGGCATACAGCGGGCTTTCCATCAATGCCGCGGGCGTGATCGGCTATCGTGCCGGGCTTGGTTCCGGTTATGGCCTGGCTTCCACCGGAGCGGGCAGCTCATTGCTGCACATCGTCGATGCCAACGTGCAACCCGGCCCATACGCCTACATCTACACGCCGGCCATGAACGCGCAGCGCCTGATCGCCAGCAAGGTCAGCATCGGTGATTTCGACCACAACGAGATCCGCAGCTTTGCCAGCGACGGCAGCTTCATCACGCTGGCCGTGGACAAGGCCACCGATCCGGCCTCGCCCTATCGACGCTTCGACAACGGGCTGGCCTACAACGATGCGGGCCAGGTTGCGGTGGTGCTCAATCTGGATGCCGGCAACGTCCGCGCCGTGTATCGCTTCAGCCCGGGGCCCTCGGGTGTCGAAGCCACCGAGATTGCCCGCGTGGAAGCGGCCGGCACCATCCGCGCCATCGATTCCTTTGCCCCGGCCATGAACAACGACGGGCTGGTCACCTTCCGTGGCCGCGATGCAAACGGCCAGGCCATCTATGTGGGTGACGGCACCACGCTGCGCCGCGTGATTGGCAAGGACGACCTGGTTGCAACCGACCTGGGAATCGCGGGCATCGGTCAGCACGTCGATGATCCCAATGGCTGGCCCATTTTCAGCGGCGCACCAGGAATCAACGCCCACGGTGACATTGCCTTCATCGCCGGACTCTATCCGCAGGGCAACAACCAGGTGGAATGGGGCAGCGGCGTATTCGTTGCCTACGCAGACGGTGATGTCATATTCCAGGACGGCTTCGAGAATCCCTGAAGGAGCGACTCGACTGCCGCTCCTGCGCGTTCTGCGTACCTGAGCTGTTCAGGTAAGAGGGCAATTCGAGTTTATGCCCCGGGCCGAAGGGTGGATAATCCCCGCCCCTGCAATTTCCTGTTGAACATCGATGGCATTGGTCCCCGGACAGCGCTTCATTTCCAACGCCGAACCCGAGCTTGGCCTCGGCACCATGATTCGGTTGGAAGGGCGCAATGTGCAGGTGCTTTTTGCCACCGCGGGCGTGCTGCGTCGCTATGCCGCCCACAGCGCGCCGATTTCGCGTGCCGAGTTCCGCATTGGCCAGAAGGTGATCGGCAAGGGCATCAGCCTGGTCATTGAGCGCGTCGAACAGGCGGAAGGCCTGCTGGTTTACCACGGCGCCGGCAAATCCCTGAACGAAGCCGAGTTGGATGACACCCAGGCCATTTCCAGCGCCGATGAACGCCTGGTTTCCGGCCGCATTGATCGCGCCGACCGCTTTGACCTGCGTCTTGAGGCCCTGTTGCGGCGTGCCGACGCGCGTCGTTCACCCGCCTGGGGATTGGAGTCGGCCCGCATCGACCTGATTCCCCACCAGTTGCGAGTGGCGGAAATGGCCGCGTCGCGCTCGCCCCTGCGCATCCTGCTGGCCGACGAGGTCGGACTCGGCAAGACCATCGAGGCCGGCATGATCCTCGCCCGCCTGCTCGCCAATGGACGTGTCGGCCGGGTTCTGGTGTTGCTGCCCGAAAGCCTGGTCTACCAGTGGTTCGTCGAGTTGTTGCGTCGCTTCAATTTGCAGTTCTCGCTGTTTGACGAGGAGCGTTGCGAGTCGATCGAAACCAGCGATCCGACGCGCAATCCGTTCCAGGACGAGCAACTGGTGATGGCCAGCATCGGCTTCCTGAGCGGATCGGAAAAGCGCGCCAGCCAGGTCATCGCGGCCGGCTGGGACCTCGTCATCGTCGACGAGGCGCACCATCTGGCCTGGTCGGTGGAATCGGCAAGCCCGCAGTACACCCTGGTGGAAGCCCTGGCTTCGACCACCCCGGGATTGATCCTGCTCACGGCCACACCCGAGCAACTCGGTCGCAGCGGACATTTCGCGCGCCTGCGCCTGCTTGACCCGGCGCGCTATCACGATCTGGAAACGTATGTGGTGGAAGCCGATGGCTTTGGCGCACTGTCGGGGATTGTCGGCAAGCTCGTTGAAGGGCAGCCACTCTCGGTCGGTGATTGCCGGGAGCTCGCACAGCGCCTCGGCGACGACGAGGAATTGACCGGCCTCATTGCCAGTCCGCTGGATGCCGCAGGATCGAACCGCCTGCTCGATGCCTTGATCGACCGCCACGGCACTGGTCGCGCGATGTTCCGCAATCGCCGCGCTCAGGTCGGAGGCTTCCCACGTCGTGTTCCGCGCCTGACCACTCTGGATGGCAGCGAGCTGGATGATGGGCAGCGCCAGCACCTGCTGGCCGAGTTCCATGCCGACCTGCAGGCGACGGCACCCGAGATCGAGCTGCCCTATGCGTCCGATCCGCGACTTGTCTGGTTGCTCGACATCATCGAACGGCTGGGCAGCGAAAAACTGCTGCTCATCTGCCGCAGCCAAGCCAAGGTGCTGGCTCTGGAAGAGGTGCTGCGCACGCGCAGCGGCGTGAAGGTTGCCCGCTTCCACGAAGGCATGAGCCTGTTGCAGCGCGACCGCAACGCGGCCTACTTTGCCGATGCCGAAGGAGCGCGCCTGCTGCTGTGTTCGGAGATCGGCTCGGAAGGCCGCAATTTCCAGTTTGCCCACAACTTGCTGTTGTGGGATTTGCCGCTGGATCCGGATCTGCTGGAGCAACGCATCGGGCGACTGGACCGCATCGGCCAGCGCCACGACATCATGATCCACGCCTGCGCGTTCAGCGGAACCGCCCAGCATGCCTTGATGCGCTGGTTCGACAATGGCCTCGATGCCTTTCGCAGCAGCCCCTCCGATGGCCGCGAGTTGCTCAAGCGTTTCGGCGGCCAACTCGTGCAACTGGCCGAACAACATGCACACGGCGGCGAAGATGCGGATTCCGAACTGGATGCGCTGATTGCCGACAGCCGCGCATCGCACGAGGAGCTCTCGGCGTTGGTCAACGCCGGGCGTGATCGCCTGCTGGAGCTGGCAAGTTCCCGGCAGTCCCATGCCGAACGCCTGCACAGGGCACTTGCCGAAGCCGATGCCAACCTTGCCAATGACGATTTCATCCTGCGCCTGTTTGAACAGTTCGGCGTAGAGAACGAAGAACACGCGCCGCGCACGGTGGTGCTGGACCCGGAATACCTGAGCACGGAAGGTTTCCCCGGTCTCAAGGACGGCGCGCAGAAGGTCACCTTTGATCGCGCCACTGCCCTTGCCCGCGAAGACCTGCCCTTGCTGCGCATGGATCATCCGATGGTCAACGGAGCGCTCGACCTGCTGCTGGAAGGCGAACAAGGCAACGCCTCGTTCCTGGTGGATGACACCCTGCCAGCCCGCACGGCCCTGCTCGAATGCATCCACGTCCTCGTTTGCGTGGCTGATCGCAGCCTCGGCGTCGAACGCTACTTGCCGCCGCTGCCACTGCGCATCGTCATCGACACGCGCCTGCTGGCGCGCAACGAGTATTCGCCGTCAGCCGATGTGGTGCGTCGTGCGGCGGATCGCGAAATCGAACTCGCCCGCTATCGAAGCTTGCTGACCAAGCTGGTCAAACCCATGTTGGCGCATGCCGAAACCCTGGCCCGCGAACGCACGCAGATCGAGATCGGTGCCGCCCTTGCCGCGGTGGAACGCGATCTGGGCCAGGAGCAGGATCGGCTCATCGCCTTGGCGCGCGTCAACCCGGCCGTGCGCGAAGAAGAAATCCAGGCCCTGGCCGACGAACTGGAAGCCTTGCGCTCGGCCATTCCCATGGCCACGCCGCGGCTGGATGCCGTGCGCTTCATCTGCAGCCCGGATTTCCTCAGACTGGGCTGAGGCGCAAGCCGCTCGCCGGGATCAGGCCACTTTCGGCTGCTTCATCAACAAAGCGAATACCGAAGCAAGGCGATCGCGCATTTCACGACGATCGACAATCATGTCGATGGCGCCATGCTCAAGCAGGAATTCCGAACGCTGGAATCCTTCCGGCAAGGTTTCGCGCACGGTTTGTTCGATCACGCGCGCGCCGGCAAAACCGATCATGGCCTTGGGTTCGGCGATATTGATGTCACCGAGCATGGCAAAGCTGGCGGATACCCCGCCCGTGGTCGGATCGGTCAACACCGAAATGAACGGCAGGCCCGCCGCACGCAGGCGACCCAGGGCCGCCGAGGTCTTGGCCATCTGCATGAGGGAAAACAATCCTTCCTGCATGCGCGCACCACCGGTCGCGCTGAAGCAGACCATGGGCCTGCGCTCGGACAGCGCAAGTTCGGCGGCACGCGTGAATTTTTCGCCGACAACCGAACCCATGGAGCCGCCCATGTAGGCAAAATCAAACGCGCAGGCCACCAATGGCCTGCCCTTGAGCATGCCCTTCATGGCCAGCAGCGCATCCTTCTCGCCGGTGGCCTTTTGCGCGGCGATGACGCGATCCTTATATTTTTTGGAATCCTTGAACTTGAGCGGATCCATCGGCTCAAGACCTGCAAACAGCTCGTCGGCGGTTCCCGCATCAAACAACGCGGTCAAGCGCTTGCGCGCGCGGATCTTGTGATGGTGCGCGCACTGCGGACAAACCATCAGGTTGGTTTCCAGCTCGGGGCCATACAGCGCGGCACCACAGCCTTCGCACTTTTCCCACAGGCCTTCTGGAACCTTGCCCTTGTTTGGACTCTTGGTCCGGATGCGCGGCGTCATCAGTTTCTGCAACCAGTTCATGTTCTGGGTGATTCCTGGAATTGGGGCTGCCTGCGCCAGAGCGCAGCACGGCGAAGCAGGGATTATAGTGCCGCCCGGCGCTGCGGTCCGCTCGTCGAATCCAGGGCTTTACGGATCGGAGCGAGAAACCCGCCAACGGCAACCAGCGCAGCCTCGCGATCAGCAGTCGTGGCCAGTCGAGCCACCAATGCACTGCCGATGACCACCGCATCGGCGCGTTCGGCCACGGCAACGGCGCTGGCGGCATCGCGCACGCCGAAGCCAACCGCCACCGGAATGTCCGAACCTTGCTTGATCCGCGCCACACGCTGGCGTACGGCGACCGGGTCAAGTTGATCGGCGCCGGTGATCCCGGCAAATGAAACGTAGTAGATGAATCCCTGCGCCTGCTCACGAATCGCGGCAAGGCGTTGCGCGGTGGTGGTTGGTGCCACCAGGAAAATCTGCCGCAGGCCGGCTTCGCGCAAATCCGCAATGGTTGCCGACTCCTCCACCGGCAGATCCACCAGCAGGACACCATCAACGCCCGCATCGCGCGCTTCGGTTGCAAACCGTCGGTAGCCGTAGATCTCCAGCGGATTGAGATAGCCCATGAGCACGATGGGCGTGTCGACATCGCGCTCTCGGAATTCGCGCACCCAGCCCAGAATCTGCTCGATACCCACGCCACGGGCAATCGCGCGTTCGCTGGAATGCTGGATGGTTGGCCCATCCGCCACCGGATCCGAATAGGGAACACCCAGCTCAATCAGGTCGGCACCGTAATCCACCAGCGCATGCATGATCGCCACGCTTGCATTCGGCAAGGGATCACCCGCGGTGATGAACGGGATCAGGCCCTTGCGCTGCCTTGCCCGCAGTTCGGCAAAACGTTTCTCGATTCGACAACTCACAGCGCAATGCCCTCGCGTGCGGCGATGGTGTGCACGTCCTTGTCACCACGACCGGACAGATTGCACAGGATCAACTGATCCTTTGGCAGGTCGCGTGCAAGCTTGATGGCCTGGGCCACGGCATGGCTCGATTCAAGCGCGGCAAGAATGCCTTCCGTGCGTGCCAGCAGATGGAAGGCGGACATGGCTTCCTCGTCACTCACGCCGACGTAGCTGGCACGTCCGCTGTCCTTGAGGAACGCATGTTCGGGGCCGACGCCCGGGTAGTCGAGCCCTGCCGAGATGGAATGCGTTTCGACGATCTGACCATGATCGTCGCACAACACATAGGTGCGATTGCCGTGCAGCACCCCCGGCCGTCCGGCACTCAGGCTGGCGGCGTGACGACCACTGGCCATGCCTTCGCCGGCTGCCTCGGCGCCGACAATGGCCACCTCGCGATCATTGAGGAACGCGTGGAACAGGCCGATGGCATTCGAGCCGCCGCCGACACAAGCGGTCAGCACATGCGGCAGGCGACCAAACTGCGCAAGCATCTGCGCACGCGCCTCCCGGCCCACCACGGCATTGAAATCGCGCACCATCATCGGATACGGATGCGGACCTGCCACGGTGCCGATGATGTAGAAGGTATCGGCGACATTCGTGACCCAATCGCGCATGGCCTCGTTGAGTGCATCCTTGAGTGTTTGCGAACCGGACACCACCGGCACCACTTCCGCACCCAGCAGCTTCATGCGATAGACATTGATCTTCTGCCGTTCGATGTCGACCGCGCCCATGTACACGACGCAGTCGAGGCCGAAGCGGGCGCACACGGTGGCGGTTGCCACGCCATGCTGGCCGGCACCGGTTTCCGCGATGATGCGGCGCTTGCCCATGCGCCGCGCCACCAGCGCCTGGCCGATGGTGTTGTTGATCTTGTGTGCGCCGGTGTGGTTCAGATCCTCGCGCTTGAGCAGGATCTGCGCACCACCGGTTTCACGTGACAGGCGCTCGGCGTGATAGATCGGCGATGGGCGTCCGACATAGTGCTTGAGATCACGCTCGAACTCGGCGATGAACTCGGGATCCTCGCGCAACTGAAGGTAAGCCGCCGTCAGCTCCTGCAAGGGAGGCATCAGGGTTTCCGGCATGAATACGCCACCGAAATTGCCGAATCGCCCTTGCGCATCGGGATAAGCGTGGAAGTCGTTCACTTTGATTGTCGCTTGCACGCCGCTTGCCTCATCACTCATGTTCGACACCACGCACTGCTTCGACGAAGGCACGCATGCGTGCCGGATCCTTGACCCCTGCCGAGGCTTCGATGCCACTGGACACATCCACCGCAAACGGGCGCATGCAACGGATCGCTTCGGCGACGTTGCCCGCATCGAGGCCACCGGCCAGGATCAAGGCCTGGGTCACCTGCGGTCGCTGCGACCAGTCAAATCGTGTGCCCCGGCCACCGGGTTCGCCGACTGCGTGCGCATCGAGCAGCAATGCGGCGGCCTCGGGATATGCCCTCGAGTAGCTTGCCACATCCGTGATCGATGCCATGGGCACGGCCTTGATATATGGAAATCCCGTCGCTGCGCAGTCGGATGCATTCTCCGAACCGTGGAATTGCAGGATGTGGGGCGTGAACCCGGACAGGACTTCGCGAATCCACGCCGGATCATCGTCCATGAACAAGGCGACGGTCGAAACCATGGGCGGCAGTTGGCGACAGATCCGTTTGGCTTGCTCGGGGGCGATGAAGCGCCCACTCCTGCGACTGAAGACGAATCCCAGCGCATCAACGCCAAGATCGGTCGCCAGGCGTGCGTCTTCCTCGCGCGTGATGCCACAAAACTTGATGCGGACGCGGCTCATCGCGGACAGACCTCATCGGGCAATCCGAATGCGCGCGGATAGACGGGCGCAGTGAAGCACAGGCCTGCGGCCGGGGCGGTCATTCCCGCCTTGCTGCGATCGCGACCCGCAAGCAACTCGGCCAACCAGGATTCCGGCATTTCGCCACGCCCCACCGGCAACAACGAACCGACGATGTTGCGCACCATGTGATGCAGGAAAGCATTGGCCTCGATGCTGATGCATACGTTTTCCGCATCCCGTTCCACGGCAATGGAATGCACGTTGCGGAAGGGCGTGCGCGCCTGGCAGGCTGCCGTGCGGAAGGCACTGAAATCGTTCTCGCCGAGCAGGGCCTGGCTGGCGCGCTGCATCACATCGGCATCCAGCGGCAGGCGTTCCCAGGCCGCGTAACGATATTCCAGCGCCGGACGCACGGCGCGATTGAGAATGCGGTAACGGTATCGCCGGGCGAGTGCGGCATAGCGCGCGTGGAACTCGTCACGGACCGGCACTGCCCAGCGCACTGCAACCGCAGCCGGCAGGCGCGAGTTGCAACCCAGGGTCCAGGCGCGCATGTCGCGGATCGCGTCGCTGTCGAAATGCACGACCTGGCAGCGCGCATGCACTCCTGCATCCGTGCGCCCGGCGCAGGTCACGGTGACCGGGTGGTTGGCAACGAAGCCCAGCGCGGACTCCAATGCCCCCTGCACGGTGGAACCATGCGAAAGGCGCTGCCAGCCGAGGAAGTCGGTTCCGTCGTATTCGATACCCAGGGCAATGCGCAACACGATCTCCGCGATCAGCAGGAACGCAATTCTAATCGCCGCACACCGCAATTGAGCACAGGCCGCAAGCAAACAGGCATCGCGTACATGCATTGCCTGGGTCGCGCCTCGCGCGTAGTCTGAATCATCGATTCCAGTGCGGGAGGTTTGGCATGCCCCGGATTCATGCCGTGTCGACACCGGTCATTTGCCGAAGCGGTGGCAAGGCGCTGCGCTTCCTGGTGGCCACGGCCATCGTTGCCCACAGCACAAGCGCAGCGGCCGCGATCATCTGCTCAGGCCCGCGTGATCTCGCCGTTCCGCAGGATGGAGAGGGTCTCTACATCAACCTCGTGACCGGCGAATCAGGCTTCAGCGAAGGCCAGGTGCCGGGCTTTGATTTCGATCCCTACGCCCAGCAAACCAGCACGCCACCGAACCAACTGCGGTTCTACTGGGGATCAGCGAGCAACGGTGGTGCGGGGGTGGCCAGCAGTGGTGACCAGTACGCCGTGCTGGCAGCCGGTGCCGAGGTGGGGCCGGATTCGTCATTCACCCGCGCAGGCGCGGGTGGCGATACCTCGTTGTGGCAGGCGGGAATTGCCGGGGGATTCCTCGGTGCGCGCTTCCAGAACGAGAACCTCGGTCTACTCAACTATGGCTGGATACGGCTCAACACGAGCGCACCGATTGGCTTTCCGATGGCGGTACTGGATTGGTGCTATGAAGATGACGGCTCCGCCATCACCATCGCCCCGCCGGTTCAGAACGACATCTTCTGCGATGGTTTCGACGGCGGGGACGGCGAGTGCACGGCGCTGCCGCCCTAAGGAAGGCCTGAACAAGTATTGTCGCGAGCAAGCTCGCTCCCACCATTGCTTGGTTTTGTGGGAGCGAGCTTGCCCGCGACGAATGAGTTCCGTACTTGTTCAGAGTTTCCCTAACCGGAATGGAAAGAGCCTGTCCCATGACCATGCCAATGCGGAAAATGAAAAGGCCGGGAAATTCCCGGCCTTTCATCGCTGACGCTGTGCGTGCAACTCAGCCCATGTCGGCGATCAGCTTGCGTGCTTCGTCCTGCTGGGCCGGAGCACCCTCGGCGAGTACTTCTTCCAGCATGGCCCGTGCGCCTTCCGGATCGCCCATGTCGAGGTAGGCCTTGGCCAGGTCGAGCTTGGTGCCAATGGCGTCTTCCCCGGCAAAAAACTCGTCATCGGACGAATCAATGGCGGAAGCACTGGCCTGCTTCTTTTGCGGCTCGCTCATGGGGCGCTCCTCAAACGATGGCAGATCGAAACCGAAGGACGTGTCGGCGCTCGGTGCAGGGGCGGCGGCGCGGGCATCGGCCGGCGGTACCGAGATGTCGCCGACATCGAATTCCGACGCGTCGAACTCGGGCATGCTTGCCGTACGCAAGTTGGCATCGTCGCGCGTGACGGCAGCGGCAAAGCCCGGGGTTTCGTCGGCGAAATCGGGCGTTTCCTCGTAGCCCGAGTCATCGAACTGGAAGGCTTCTGCATCGTCCTCCTGCTCGTGCTCTGCGGACAGCACACCCTGGTTGCTGAACAAGGGATTGTGCGGCACCAGCTCCTCACCCATGGCACGCACTTCACGCCAATGCGCTTCATTGGGATCGGCGATGTAGGCGTACATTTCCTCTGCAGCTGCCTCGAACTTCCCGCTGTCTCCCTGCGCGTAGTAGAAGCTCACCAACTCCAGATGCGCACCGGCATTGGTCGGATCGGCGCGTACCTGATCGATGAGCTCCTGCTCGTCGTCGCCAAAGGCCTGCGCGGAGCCCGGGGAATCCTGCGCATCACCGAAAGTGCTGGCAATGGATGTACGCGGCGAGGGAACCGGCTTGCGCTTGCGCAGGCCGAGCACGCCGAGCAGCACGAGCAGCAAGCCGCCGCCAGCGGCTGCACCGAGAACCCAGGTTTGCAGGTACCAAGGCGTGTCGTCTGCCGGAGCCGGGGTTGGCTTGGCAGCAGGCTTCGCGGCGGCCGGCTTGGTTTCCGCCTTGGCTGGAGCCTTTGCGGTTGCCTTGGTGTCAGTGGGCGCAGTGCTGCTTGCGGGCGTTGCTGCGGGCGTCGTGACGGCGGATGTCGCCGACTCCGTTGTGGTGGTAGCCTTCGGAAGCTCCGTTGGCGCTGGAGTTGCCGTTGCCGTCGTGGCCGCTGCACCAGCTGGAGCCGCCTCACCCCAGATGTCGTCCTTGGTGATCTTCTGATCGGTAACCGCCGGCGATGCAGTCTCTGCCTTTGCCGGGGTTGCCGTGGTCGTTGCGGTAGGCAGCGTGGTCACCGCAGGCGTTTCGGTCACGGGCTTGGACGTCGCGGCTGCAGTGGTTGTAGCGGCAGCCTTCGAGGCGGCCTGGGACTTGGCCTCGGCGTCCTGCAGCTGCTTCAGCTTGTTGCGCAGTTCGGCAAGCTCGGAATTCTGCAGGCTGATCAGCTTGTCGTTCTTGGTCTTGATCTCCTCAAGATCGCCCAATCGCGACTTGAGCTCACTGGCTTCCTGCTCCTTGCTGGTCAGCGCCTCACGCACCCTGGCCAATTCGGCCTTGGTCGCAGCATTGCCGGAATCACCGGCACGCCCACTCCCGGCGCGATCACCGGCATCCTGGCTGGCCTTGCCTTCGCGCGGTGGAACCAGGGCAAGGCGCTCATCGCTGGATGGCTTGGTCGCGGAACTGCCGGCGGGTCGGCTGGTTGCCGCCGGCGTCGTGTCTGCCACGAGGGTTGGTGCGCGAGTCTGGCTGGAGTTGTTGCGCCATTCGTCGATCTGGGCACGAACCGCGGCGGCGGCTTCGCGTGCGGATTCGCCCTTGGCCACGTCGGCTGCCGAAGGAATGCGCAACACGGCGCCACGTTTCAGCGCATTGATGTTGTCTTCAAAAAATGCGTTTGGATTGTTCTTGAGCAGGGCCAGCATCATCTGGTTGATGCTGACTTCCTCGCTCGGTCGGGTGGCGCGTGCGATTTCGCCCAGGGTCTCCCCGGCAGCCACTGGACCGTACTCAGTGGCGCCAGTGGATGGCGCACTCGACTTGGCGGGAGCCGCGGGCTTTGCGGGTGCCGGCGCGGCCTTGGCCGTACTCGCTGGAACCGGAGCTGGCTTGGTCGCCGCTGCCGGTGCAGGTGCCGGTTTGGACGGCGGCAAAGCCTCGGTCGAGGCGCGCTCTGGCTCCTTGGCAGCCACGGCCACGGCGCTGGCCCCCTTGACCGCCGGCGCCATCACCGGAGGATCCAGTAGAACGTTGTATTCGCGAAGCAGGCGTCCCTTGGGCCAGTTGGCTTCCAGCAACAAGCCGAGGAAAGGTTCGCTGACGGCCTCCTTGCTGGTGATGCGCACCACCGGTTCGCCACGCGAATCCTTGCCCAGGCTGAACTGGACGGGGACACCGATATTGGACCGGTTCATTCCAACGCGCTCGAAGTCTTCGTCGGTCGCGAGTTGAATGATCAACCCCTCCGCCTCCCCGGGGGAGGACTGGATGATCGGAATTTCTGCGTCAAGTGGTTGATTCAGGCCCGAATTCACGCGAATCGTGCCCAATCCGAGTGCAAACGCATCGGTGGCACCCAACGCAAGCGCGATGGCCAGCGACAATTGCAGCGGTCGTTTCATGAACCCGGCTCCCCGAAAACCAATGAAATGTTGAGCATCCGCGACCCGCTCCGTACGGGTTTCAAAGCTCGAAAATGCCTTATAACACAACCGTAACTATAGATCACAGATACGTTTTCACCAATAGTTCGGCGACCTGTACGGCGTTCAGGGCAGCTCCCTTGCGAATATTGTCGGAAACGATCCACAGATTGATCCCGCGTTCGTGCGAGATGTCCTCGCGAATCCTGCCGACGAACACTGCATCCCGCCCGGCCGCATTGTCGACCGGAGTCGGATAGCCCCCGGCCTTGCGCTCATCCACCACTTCCACGCCGGCGGCCTGTTTTAACAGATCACGCACCTGTCCGGCGGTGATCTTGTCGCGGGTTTCCACATGCACTGCTTCAGCGTGACCAAGGAAAACCGGCACACGGACCGCCGTCGGATTCACCTGGATGGACTCATCAGCCAGGATCTTGCGGGTTTCCCACACCATCTTCATTTCTTCGCGGGTGTAACCGTTGTCCTGGAACTCGTCGATGTGCGGAATGACGTTGAAGGCAATCTGCTTGCTGAACTTGGACGGCTTGATGGACTGGAAGTTGAGCAGGTTTGCGGTCTGTTGCCCAAGCTCCTCGATGCCGGAGCGTCCGGCGCCGGAAACCGACTGATAGGTTGCGACATTGATGCGCTCGATGCCGACCGCCCGATGGATCGGTCCCAGCGCCACCAGCATCTGCATGGTCGAGCAGTTCGGATTGGAAATGATGCCCCGCCGGGTGTAACCCGCGATGGCCTCGGGATTGACTTCGCTGACCACCAGCGGCACGTCCTCGGCATTGCGGAACTCCGAGGTATTGTCGATGACAACGGCGCCCGCGGCTGCCGCGCGCGGCGCGTGTTCGCGACTCACCGAACCGCCTGCCGAAAAGAAGGCGATATCCACGCCGGCGAAATCGAAACCGGCCAGATCCTGCACGACCACCTGGCGATTGCCGAACTTGATTTTTTCACCGGCACTGCGCGCACTGGCCAGGGCAACGAACTCGGACACCGGGAACTTGCGTTCAACCAGGATGCCGATCAGGGCTTCGCCGACGGTGCCGGTCGCACCCACCATGGCAACCTTGTAACTGCTCTTCTTGCTCATCGTCTTGTTGGTGATCCGCGTTGCAATGAATTCAGGGGGAAATCGGTAATCAACATGCGAGGGAGGTTTGCAAGCACGCGTGAGCGTGACCGCCCGGTGACAAATCGGCAGTCGGGATCACTCCATGACTGCACCGGGAATGCGCGGTTTCACCGGCCCCACATCCCCACACTGTGCACGATGGCGCAAGGCATGGTCGATCAGCACCAGCGCCACCATGGCTTCGACAATGGGCGTCGCGCGGATTCCCACGCAAGGGTCATGGCGCCCCTTGGTGCGAACCTCGGTCGGCTCGCCAGCACGATTTACGCTCCTGCCAGGCACCAGGATGCTTGAGGTCGGCTTGAAGGCCGCCGTTGCGCTGATCGCCTGGCCGCTGCTGATCCCGCCCAGGATGCCGCCGGCATGATTGCTCAGGAAACCGTCAGGGGTCATCTCGTCGCGATGTTCGCTGCCATGCTGGGCCACGGCGGCAAATCCATCGCCGATTTCAACACCCTTCACGGCATTGATCGACATCAGCGCCGAGGCCAGATCCGCATCGAGCTTGCCGTACACCGGCTCGCCCCAGCCCGGCGGCACGCCCTCGGCGACGACGTTCAC
This sequence comes from Dokdonella sp., assembly GCA_016712865.1. Taxonomy (GTDB): domain Bacteria; phylum Pseudomonadota; class Gammaproteobacteria; order Xanthomonadales; family Rhodanobacteraceae; genus Dokdonella. The sequence continues at coordinate 724,361 of JADJQH010000008.1, read as the reverse complement.
CTGTGCCCCCACCGAATCGCCGGACTTGCGCAGCGCCTGCATGAAATCCTCAAGCTCTCCGATCATCGCCGCATCCGGCCAGAAGAACGGATTCTGCTCGACCACATCCCAATCGAACTGCCGCGGCACCAGCGTGCCGATCTGCGCCAGGTGACCGCGTATGCGGATGTCGTGGTGTTCAGCCAGCCATTTGCGGGCGATGACGGCAGCTGCAACGCGCATGGTGGTTTCACGCGCCGATGAGCGACCGCCGCCGCGCGGATCGCGGATTCCATATTTTTGCCAATACGTATAGTCGGCATGACCGGGGCGGAATGTATCCAGCAGCTCGGCATAGTCTTTCGAGCGCTGGTCGGTGTTGCGGATCAGCAGCGCAATGGGCGTGCCGGTGGTTCTGCCTTCGAATGTTCCCGAAAGGATCTCGACTTCATCCGCTTCGTGGCGCTGCGAGGTGAAGCGCGAACGCCCGGTCGCGCGTCGCTCGAGATCGTGGCGGAAATCTTCGCTGGAAATCGCCAGACCCGGCGGGCAGCCGTCGATCACGCAGCCGATGGCCGGCCCGTGGCTCTCGCCAAAGGTGGTTACCGCGAACAGCTTGCCGAATGTGTTGCTGGACATGGCGAAAGCGTTACCTGTCCGACCTCAGCGACGGCCGGCGGCACGGATGGCATCGGCGTGCGCGACCAGATCGGCGCGGCCAATCACGAACACACCCATCTGGCCAACATTGAACTCGACCCAGTTGAACGGCACCTGCGGCAGCAGCTCGACCAGGGCTCGCTCACTCTCTCCGACCTCCACGATGAGGACTCCCTCTTCGCTGAGATGCTCGGGCGCTTCGGCAAGAATGCGCAAGGCGAGGTCCAGGCCGTCGTCCCCGGCGGTCAGTCCGAGCTTCGGCTCGTGGGCGTATTCGGCCGGCAGCTCGGCGAACTCGCCTTCGGTGACATAGGGTGGATTGCTGACGATCAGGTCATAACGTTCGCCGCCGAGGGCGGAAAAAAGATCCGATGCGATCACGCGCACCTGCGCCTCGACGTTCTGGTAAGCCACGTTCTGCTGCGCCAACTGCAAGGCCGCTTCGCTGATGTCGACCAGATCCACCTGCCAATCCGGGTTGTGCGAGGCCATGGCGATGCCGATACATCCCGATCCCGTGCACAGGTCGAGCGCGCGCTGCACCTCGCAGTCATCCAGCCATGGCGAAAAACCAGCCAGGATCAGTTCGGCAATGGGCGAACGCGGCACCAGGGCGCGCGGATCGGACATGAATTCAAGTCCGGCAAACCATGCCTTGCCGGTCAGATACGCAGCAGGTGTGCGCTCCTTGATGCGTCGCTCGAACAAGCCCAGCAAGGCCGCCTTCTCCTCGCCGGTCAGGCGCGCCTGGCCATAGGCCGGTGACAGATCGTGGGGAAGATGCAGGGTTTGCAGCACCAGATGGGTGGCCTCATCCAGGGCGTTGTCGTGGTTGTGCGAGAAACTCAGCCCGGCAGCGGCAAATCGGCTGGCTCCGTAACGAATGAAATCAATGATCGTCGAGAGCTCAGCAGTCATGCACATGGGTTCCGGATTCGGCCTGCGAGTATAAGCGGCTTGCCGCCCCGGTGTGCCGTCAAGACCGCCTTCGCATCCACTCATCAACCAGCGCGATCCCTTGCCTCGCTATACTTGCCGGATGAAACGTTCCGCTTGTCTTGGTCGCATCTCCACCACCCCGCTGATCGTGCTGGCTGCTGCAGCCCTCGCCGTGGGCCTTTGGGCAGGCAGCCGTTGGCTGCCCCATTCCGTATCGCAAGCCGACTTGCAAGCGGCTGTGCTTTACCCGGCCCCTGCGCCGGTTCCGCCGTTCACGCTGCAGCGTCCGGATGGATCGAACCTGACCGAAGCGGACTTGCAGGGCCACTGGTCGGTGTTGTTTTTCGGCTTCACCCATTGCCCCGACATCTGCCCCACCTCCCTCGCCGAGTTCAAGCAGGTCTGGGCCAAGCTCGATGCCCAAGGCAAGGGCAAGCGCGCCCGGTTTGTGTTCATCTCGGTGGATCCGGAGCGTGATTCCGGCGCACCGTTGGGCCGCTACGTGGATTTTTTCAATCCCGAGTTCATCGCTGCGACCGGTGCTGATGAACAACTGCATGGCCTGACCCGTTCGCTGGGCGTGCTCTACGCGCGCAGCGCCGATGGTTCCGGAGGTTATTCGGTCGATCACAGCGCATCGGCCCTGATCATCGATCCACAGGGGCGTCGAGCGGGAATGTTTCGTCCGCCCTTCAAGGCCGCCGCGATGGCGGCCGACTTGCTGACCCTGATGGGTTCTTCCTGATGTCACCGGCAATCCTTCTTCAGTACATCCTTCCCCACCGGCTGCTTTCCCGCATCGTGTTCCATGCGACGCGCTGGACATTCCGCCCTTGGAAAAACCTGCTGATCCGGCAGATTGTCCGCCGCTTCAATATCGACCTGAGCGAAGCGGCAGAGACGGATCCGGACAGCTACCCGCATTTCAATGCCTTCTTCACCCGCGCCTTGAGGCCAGGTGCGCGCAGTTTCGATGCCGCGCCCGATGCCCTGCTGTGCCCGGCCGACGGTCGTATCAGCCAGGCCGGCCCCATCCGTGCCGGGCGTATTTTCCAGGCCAAGGGCCAGGATTTTTCCGCTGTGGAACTGCTCGGCGATGCCAGCGCGGCGGAACCGTATGCGGATGGCAGCTTCATGACGGTTTACCTGTCGCCACGCGATTACCACCGGGTCCACATGCCCGCCGCCGGGACCCTGGTTTCCACCCTACACATCCCGGGCCGGCTGTTCAGCGTGGCACCGCGGCCGGTGGCGGCCATTCCGCGACTCTTCGCACGCAACGAACGCCTGGTCTGCCACTTCGAGAGCGAGGCCGGGCCGTTTGTCGTGGTGATGGTGGGCGCCTTGCTGGTTTCCAGTGTTTCAACGGTGTGGTCAGGACTGGAAATCCCCCCCTACGCCCATTCCCCACACTCCACCGACCTTCGCCAGCGCGCCATCCGCCTCGCCCGGGGCGAGGAACTGGGCCGCTTCAACATGGGCTCGACCGTGATCGTCCTGCTACCGGCCAAAGGCAACACCCTGGATTCGGACCTTGAAGCAGAACAGGCGGTCCGGGTGGGTCAGCCGGTGGGCACCCGCCGCAGCTGACCTGCGGGCTTCACACCCCGCCGTTGCACTTTCTGACCAGAAAAGTGTGAACCAGGCAGTGCATCAAGCCCGGAAATGGGGCTAGAATTGTCAGAACATTACATTCTTTGTCAGTCTCCGGTCGCCCAGACGGAAGGCTGCGTTTTCCAGGGGGAAAAAACCATGCGAATGTTGACCCGATTGATTGCCCTGACCCGCGGCGTCCAGCTGCGTCGCCAGTTCAAGGAAATCGAAAAAGTGCTTGAGCAGTTGAATCCAACGGCCACGCGCCAGCTGGCAGCGCTCGCCATGCGCGAGTATTCCAATGCAACCAAGAGCGAATATCCGCACCTGTATTCCACGCCGCCAGATGAAAAATATGCCCCGTGGGGTACTGGCACGGCGATCGGCATGGAACGCATGAAATCCGACAGCCTGCAGGTGCGCCTGCGCGGCTTGGCCTTGTGGCTGGCGGTGAGCTATCACGAAACCAAGGATTCACCCTATGCAGACCAGCAGGAACTGCATCGTCAGGTGATGCGCACGCTGCGCACGCTCAGGGAATCGGTACAGGCCAAGGATGTGTCCCAGTACTTTGCCGACCACCCCCAGGCAGCCTGAGCCAAAAAATTCCGCGCTGCATTCCGATTCCTGAAAACAAGAAAGCGCAGCCTTGCTGCGCTTTTTTTGTTTCATCGCCCCAATCAGGCACAGCTGCTGCGCCACGCACGCGGGCGGCAAAGCCCGCGGCGAGCCGGCGTCTGAACGGACCCAATCAACGCTTGTGGCAGGCGGGGATGCGCAAGACCTGCCCCGTGCGGATCCGGTATTGCGGCGCCTTGATTCCATTGATCTGGGCAATGTCGCGCGGCCCTGAACAGCCGTGCTCGCGGGCAATCTTCGCCAGGTTGTCGCCCTTGCGTACCTTGTAGAGTTTCGCACTGGTGCGGGTGGCGGAAGAGTGCACGCCCGAACTGCGTGTCGATACCCGGGTGGCGCGACTGAGGTCCTCGGCCAGGTCAGCCCATTGGCCTCCGGCACACTTGCCCGCATAGACCGCCTCAAGCTGTGCGGGCACCTGCAGCCGCGTCCCTGCCTTCACCTGTTCCTGCGAATCCAGGGCCGGATTGAGGTTGCGCAACACCCGGAACCAGCCGTCGTTCATCCCGCCCGCATTGCCGAAACACACAGCCAGCTCGGCGATCGATGCATCCTGAGCCAATACGATCTCGCCAGCACGGCCATCAATTTGCGGAAATTCGAGGTTGTAACGCTCCGGATGCAGGAACAGCCAGGCCGCTGCCAGCACCATCGGCACATAGTCGCGGGTTTCATCCGGGAGGTTTGAATAAATGGCCGGATCCCAGAAACTGGAATTTCCGCTGCGTCCGGCCAGGCGCCGCATGCGTCCCTCGCCACCGTTGTAGGCGGCAATCACCAGCTCAAGGTTGCCGTTGAAAATGCCCAGCTGTTCATTGATGTAAGCCGCATTCGCGCGCGCCGAAAGGGCCGGATCGAAGCGCTGGTCGAATCCACCCTGGTTGCCGAGGCCGAAGCGCAGGCCGGTGGCATACATGAATTGCAGGGGTCCGGACGCGCCTGATCGGGATACGGCATGCACGCGCCCACCCGACTCTTTTGCCAACATGCCGAACAGCAGAGCCTCCGGCAATCCGGCTTCGTGGTACTGCGGCCACATTTGGAAGCGCATGAACTGGTAGTTGACGTAGGTCGTCATCAAATTCGGCCGATATTGGGTGAGCCACTGCTCCAGCCCTGCCTTGACCGCATCATTGATGGTCAGGATTTCCGCCAGCTCACGCCCCTTGAGCAATGTGATGGTGCGTTCCATCGCCGGCAACGCCGCAACAACGGGCGATGATTCGCCAGCTGCATCCGCGTCCACTCCCGCAGCCTCGATGTCTTGCGCAACCGCATCCGTTGTGTCGAGTCTCAGCAAGCGGTCGTAGGTCGACAGGAATCGTCCGCTATCGCAGCCCGTGGTAACTGCGCACTTGGCCGCGGATTCCTGCAATTGACCAAGCGAAGCGTTGATCTCCAAGCTCGCGGCTTCGGCAGGGCCGGTGGATTTCATCCCGGCTTCGTAGCGCGCACCGGCTTGCTCAAGCTCCGCATACAGGGCATTGACAGCCGCCTCGTCAACTTTTGTCGCAGCCGCAGTGCGGGATCCGGAGGGAACCGAAGCGCAACCCGATACCACGAGCACCACCAGCCACGCGACAATGTAAATATTTCTGGACATCAAACCGAATTCCGCAAGGAAATGCCGCTCACGTTACCCGAGCAGGGCAACCGCCGGCAAACCAAGCCCGCGCACGTCGACTACAATCCGGCTTTTCCCGAGTCCATCGATTTTCCGAGGAGTCCGCGTGAACGAGATCCTGATTGGCAAGAGCGACCAACCGGTCTGGCTGCACGCCCGCTACGCAAACCGTCACGGCATGGTGGCCGGCGCGACCGGTACCGGCAAGACCGTCAGCCTCATGGTCATGGCGGAAGGCTTCTCGAAGCTCGGTGTTCCGGTGTTTCTTGCCGACGTCAAGGGCGACATTGCCGGCATGGCCCAGGCCGGCGCCATGAACAAGCACGTACAGGAGCGTATCGACAAGCTCGGTATCGATTGGACGCCAGCCGCAAACCCGGTCGTGTTCTGGGACATCTACGGCAAACTTGGCCATCCGGTGCGCACCACGATTTCCGAAATGGGACCGCACCTGCTTGGGCGCATGCTCGAGCTCAACGATACCCAGCAAGGCGTGCTCGAGGTGGTGTTCAAGGTGGCCGACGAGGAAGGCCTGCTCCTGCTCGACCTCAAGGACCTGCGTTCCATGCTGAATTTCGCAGCGGAGAACGCCAAGGCCATTTCCAAAGCCTATGGACTGATCAACAGCGCATCGCTGGCAGCCATCCAGCGCGGCCTGCTGTCGCTTGAGCAGGCGGGCGCCGACCAATTCTTTGGCGAACCGGCATTGGCACTGGCCGACTTCATGCGCCAGGACATGTCGGGGCGCGGAATCATCAATGTGCTCGCGGCCGATCAACTCATCCTCAAACCGAAACTCTATTCGACCTTTCTGCTGTGGATGCTGTCGGAGCTGTTCGAGGAACTGCCCGAAGCAGGCGACCTCGACAAGCCCAAATTGGTTTTCTTTTTCGACGAGGCCCATCTGCTGTTCGATGATGCACCGCCGGCACTCTTGCAGCGTGTCGAACAGGTGGTGCGCCTTATTCGCTCCAAGGGCGTGGGCGTGTATTTCTGCTCGCAGAATCCGGACGACGTGCCGCAGGACATCCTTGGCCAGATGGGCAACCGCATCCAGCACGCCCTGCGCGCCTACACGCCACGGGACCAGAAGGCGGTACGCGCCGCTGCGGAAACCTTCCCACCCAATCCCCAGGTCAACGTTACCGAAGTGATCACCCAACTCGGTGTTGGCGAGGCTCTCGTCACCACGCTGCAGGACAAGGGCGTTCCTTTGCCGGTGCAGCGCTGCCTGATCACCTCGCCCGGTTGCCGCATCGGCACGATCACCGAGGAAGAACGCAGCACCATCCGTTCGCGCTCTCCTTTCGGAAGCAAATACGACACGATGATCGATCGTGAATCAGCGGCAGAGAAACTGACGTCGCGCGCCGAAGCGTCGAGCGCCGAAAGCGCGACGAAAGAACCGGCAAAAGCCGAAGAAAAATCGGCACAGACGGAAAGCGGCGGCGGCTTCATGGGCGGCGTGCGCGACATGCTGTTTGGCACGCGTCGTCGCCAAGGCATGCTGGAGGCATTGGCAAAATCCGCCGCGCGCAATGCAGGCGGCCAGATCAGCCGCTCCATCATGCGCGGCGTGCTCGGCGGCATTTTCAAGGGCCGTTGACGCAGCCGCATGAGCCGCTGGCGCCCTCCCGGTGAAGCCTCATCAACCCTGATCACTGCGGCAGGCCTTGCCCGCCTGCAACGCGAGCTCGATGAGTTGTGGCGCGTGCGGCGACCCGAAGTGGTCGCGGCGCTGAGCGCAGCGGCGGCCGAGGGTGACCGCTCGGAGAATGCCGAGTACATCTATCGCAAGAAGCAGCTTGGCGAAATTGACCGCAGGATCCGCTATCTCGGCAAGCGCATTCCAACCCTGCGTCCGGCAATCGATCTGCCACGCGACCAGCAAGCGATTTTCTTCGGGGCCTGGTTCTCGGTGGAATCGGTTGATGGAACAGTCCACGCCTACCGGGTTGTCGGAGCCGACGAGATCGATGCGGAACGGGGTTGGATCAGCATCGATGCACCGATGGCACGGGCCGCACTGAAGAAGAGGGTCGGGGACGAATTCGAGGTACTCACGCCAGGCGGCGCGCACATCTTCCTGATCACCCAGGTTTCCTACGAAGGCAGCGAATAGGCCACCGCCCAAAGCGGGCTGAACAGACGGCTTGCGCGGCGGTTCAACGCCGCAGAAAAACAAAACGGGCAGACCCATGGGCCTGCCCGTCAGCTGTTGCAACTGGTCTCGTCAAGGTTCGACGGGCAGGTAAACCTTGAACGTCTCTTCGCCTTCTTCGCTGGTCGCGGTTACCTCATCCCAGAAGCGGCCACCGTTCATTTCGCTGTAGAAATACCCGTGGGTCTCGGCAAACGCCTTGAGTTGCAACCTGAGCAGCGGCAACGCCGCTGGGCTTCCCGTGTATTCGGTGGTCAACACGGGACCACTATAAGTGATCCTTGCGCGCACATTGTCGGCAACGTAGAGCTGCCCTTCATCGTCGCGCTGCCCGAGGGTCAGCTCGGCAGGCTGGGCATCCAGGTCACCAACCATGTCGGTTTGCACGGGCGCCGTGATCTGCTGGGTCGAGCCATCGAGGGAAAAACTGGTGGAATTCACCGGAACGGCCACATCGAAGGCATAACTGTCGTCGCCCCAGTTGCTGGTCACGATGCGCACCGGACCGTTCTGGGTGAGTCCTGCCCTGCTCATCACGGCCTGGATTCGGGTCACCGCCTGCGCAGTTGCCTCGGCCACCTCATCCAGGGTGCGTGGCGACTTGGTCGGCAACACCAGAACCGGCACACCCGTCACTTCTGAAACCTGGATGTCCTGGTCCTTGTAATCCACGTTCGGGAATGAGGCCAGCATTGCCGATACATTGGCCAGCGCAGTCTGCACGTTGGCATCGGGCTTGCCATGGATGTAAAGGCCTGCGTAACGGGCAAACAGGTCCCAGCCGTAATCGACGTCATAGTTCCAGACGATCTTGGTGGTCTTGCCGTTTTCCGCAGGGACGAGGTCGATGGTGTAGGTCTTGTTGACCCCGGCGAAGTCGTTGTCCAGGTCCATCTTGACCTGCTCGTCTTCGATCGACGAAGCAATGGTCAGGCTGCCCTTGCCCACCGACTGGTTGCCGGACCATTCCACGCTGGCCCCGGGACCCAAACGCTCGCCGGAATACTTCATGGTCACGAGCGGATCCAGACGGCGCTCGGGCGACCAGTCCGGGAAACGACGCATCGTGTTCAGGGAGTCATATATCTGTCGAATCGGATTGGGCACGTCAACCGAGCGCTCAAGGTGTCCGTGACTCGGAAGCAGCACGCCAACAACAACAACCAGCGCAGCCACAATCAACAGGGAAACCAGCAATTCAAGTAAACGCGTCATTCCACACATCTCCAGGACTGGATGAACCACCGGAATACTGCCTGGACGGCCCCCAGCTGCGCTGATGGCAACCGTCAGGCCCGGTGCTATGAGCCTAACCAGGGATCCTCCCGGACCCCCTTCGATCTGACCCCGCATGGTACTTGACTAGGGGCCGGAATGGCTATGCTCCGGGGCGGCAACCGGCTTTTCCAGCATAAGCATTGGCGCGGCCGCAAACGGCCCGGCCTTGGGAATCACCGGGATTGATCAGACTATGCCCAATTCAAAGGCCTTGAGCACGGCCCGGGTGCGGTCGCGGACACCCAGTTTGGACAGGATGTTGGATACGTGGTTCTTCACGGTCCCCTCGGCCACGCCCAGGGAATTGGCGATTTCCTTGTTGCTGTAGCCACCGGCCATCAAGCGCAGGATCTCGGTTTCGCGCTCGGTCAAGGGATCGGGCTGGTCCAGGCTGGTGAAGTCGTTGTGCATGCGCTCCAGCCCGGACAACAGCCGCTGGGTGACCATCGGCGCCACCAGCGAACCGCCTTCGGCAACCACCTTGACCGCATCCACCAGTTGGTCGAGTGACACATCCTTGAGCAGATAGCCGCGGGCTCCGGCCTTGAGTCCCGCCAAAACGAGCTGCTCATCATCGAAGGTGGTCAGGATAATGGTCGGCGGCAGGCGTCCGTCCTTGCCCAGCGCATTGAGCACATCCAGCCCGGACATGCCGGGCATGCGCATGTCGAGCAAGACCACGTCGGGCTTGACCTGCGGAATCATCTCGACCGCCTGGGCCCCGTCTACGGCTTCGGCCACCACCCGGATCGAATCGGACAGCTCCAGCAGCGAGCGAATGCCCTGGCGTACCAGGGTCTGGTCATCCACAAGACAAACCGAAATCATTGCGTTGCCTCCATTGGCAGCCAAGCATCAAGCGTGAATCCCTGATCCTTTGCGGTGGCGATGTCCAGTTGACCGCCAAATTGTGAAAGTCGCTCCTGCATGCCACTCAGGCCATTGCCGTGCTTGAGTTGTGCGGAACCGTGACCATCGTCGCGCGCATGGATTGCCAACCGACGGTCGCTGGTGCGCTCGAACGCCAGCCAGAGATTGCGCGCGCCGGCATGGCGCACGGTATTGGTGATGATTTCCTGTGCGCAGCGCAGCAACAGTTGCGCGCGGCGCGGATCGTCCACGGTAAACCGCGCCGGCAGGTCCAGGTGGATCTGCAAGCCGGGCACTCCTTCAACAAGGGCATGCAACGCTGCTGTCAGGTCGATGCTGTCGTCCTCGCGCAATTGGCTGACCACCTCGCGCACGTCGGAAAGCAGCAGGCGGGCGACCGATTGCGCCTGGCGAACGTGCTCCTGCGCCTGGCCGCTGACCAGATGGCTCGCCACCTCCAGGTTCAGGCTCAAGGCCGTGAGGTGATGGCCAACCAGGTCGTGGAGTTCGCGCGAAATCCGCATGCGCTCGCCGAGCCGGCTGGATTCGGCGAGCAGGGCTCGCGTCGCACGCAACTCCGCGTTGAGGCGACGCTGCTCCTCGCGCGCTTCCGCCTGCTGCCACGCGATCATCGAGGTAACGAACGTGGTGGTCGAGATTCCCAGATACATGGCAGCCTGCCAGATGGCCTGGCTCAACGAGTAGTTGGGCCAGCTCGCAAACAGCGGCAACAGGGAAAAGTTCTGCAGCACCATCCACGCCACCCCAACCTGGAGGTTGAGAATCCAGGGCAGCGCCACCGAAACCACCACGAGCAACAACGCGCACAGCCCGCTTTGGCTCAGCCAGCCAACGGCAATCGCCAGCAGGTTGAGTACCAGCAACAGCAGGATCTGCACCAAGCGCCGCAGCCCTGACGGATTGCGCGCGCCCATGTCATGGGTGAGAAACCAGAACACCAGGCCAAACGCCAGGTAACAGCCCAGCCAGAGATCGTAGAAATAGGCCGGTCGATTGCCCTCGAGCATTTCCGCGACCACGGTCTCGTACTGCAGCAGCGGTATGCCGACGCAGGCATAGGTGAACAGGCTGGCGTAGCGCAGCAGCTGGATGTGGTTGAAGGGAGATGCGGGCATGGCCGCATCATAGGCTGGAGTTGGCCGCTGGCAACCTGTCCTAAGTCATTTCCGCCTGCCCGGTTCGAATTCCGGGCCGGGTTTCATGGCCCGCAACACGCCAATTTAATGTCCGCGGCAACGGGCCCATGCGATAATCCCCGGATTCGCGCCGAACGATTCGGCACCTGCAACAGCCGATGGAGCAACACACCGCATGACCCTGGTTATCCGCGACGTGCGCGAGCACGAGCTCGATTCCGTGCTCGCCCTCAACAACGCCGTCGGACCGCGCATCCTTCCCCTCGATTCTGCCGGCGTGCGCTGGTTTTTCACCCATGCCGAGTACTTCCGCATTGCGGAAATCGACGGCGTCATCGCCGGGTTCCTGATCGCCCTGCGCGAGACATCAAGCTACTCGAGCCCGAATTTCCTCTGGTTCCGCGAACGCTATCCGAAATTCCTCTATATCGACCGCATCGTCATCGCCGAGTCCTATCGTCGGCATGGCCTCGGCAGGATCTTCTACTGCGACGTCACCAGCTACGCCGAACTGCGCGTTCCCTTGCTCACCTGCGAGGTGTTTCTCGAACCGCGCGACGATGCCACGGTCCTGTTCCACGGCACCTATGGATTCCAGGAAGTGGGTCAGCAACTCATGAGCGGCGTCGGCCGACCGGTCAGCCTGCTGGCAAAAACCCTGTGCAGCCATGAGTTTGTGCTGGACACCTATTTGCTGGAGTCCGGCGGCCAACTTCCGGATCTGGCCTGGACGGCCGAGCGCATCCGACGCAATCCGGACGCGCGCGAAGCACGCGCCAGCGCAGGCTGACGTTTGACGATGACCGAAACAAGGAATCTTCTGGAACCTGCTGGCGAACTCAAGTTCGGTCAGGTCGGAATCGCCAACCTGCGCATCAAGCGACTGGATTCCGCCGGCATTGCACAAGAGTTGGCTGACAAGGTGCACAGTGCGCCGCAGTTGTTCCTGCGCGCGCCCGTGGTGCTCGACTTGAGCCACTTGTCGAGCCTTCCCGAGCAATCCGTGGTGCGTGAACTGATCGAGCGCATCCGCGCGTGCGGCATGCTGCCGGTCGGATTGTCGTACGGCACCAGCGAGAACGAGGCACTGGCGGTTTCACTGGATCTCCCGCTGTTTGCAAAGTTCAGGACCGCATTCGAGCGCTCCGGGGAACCCGCCGTTGCAGCTCCGGCCGCAAGCTCGGCTCCCGAGCAGCCGGTCGTTGCCCCAGCGGCCGCCAAGCGCGAGCCCATGCGCAGCCTGCATCAGGACAAGCCGGTGCGTTCCGGCCAACAGGTCTATGCGCGCGATGGTGATCTTATCGTTACCAACCTGGTCGCCAACGGCGCCGAAGTCATTGCCGACGGCTCCATCCATGTCTACGGCCCCTTGCGTGGCCGTGCCCTGGCCGGAGCACAGGGCGATTCCACGGCACGCATCTATTGCCAGGAGTTTCATGCCGAACTGGTTTCCATCGCGGGCCAGTACCGGGTATTCGAGGATCTTCCGTCCGACCTGCGCGGCCAACCCGTGCAGGCCTGGCTGGAGGGGGAAAAACTGCATCTGGCCAGGCTCGGCTGAGTGCGGAACACAAGAGCCAAACGGGAGACAGGACATTGACTGAGATCATCGTCGTCACATCGGGAAAAGGCGGGGTCGGCAAGACCACGACCAGCGCGTCGCTGGCCGTGGGCCTGGCCCGACGCGAAAAAAAGGTTGCCGTCATCGATTTCGATGTCGGCCTGCGCAACCTCGACCTGATCATGGGCTGCGAGCGTCGTGTGGTCTATGACTTCGTCAACGTCATCAACGGCGAATGCACGCTCAAGCAGGCGCTGATCAAGGACAAGCGCCACGAAAGCCTGTTCGTGCTCGCCGCCTCGCAAACCCGCGACAAGGATGCGCTGACCAGGGAAGGCGTGGAAAAGGTTCTCGACGGCCTGCGCGAAGAAGGCTTCGATTACATCATCTGCGACTCGCCCGCCGGTATCGAGAAAGGTGCCGCGCTGGCCATGTACTTTGCCGATCGCGCCGTGGTGGTGGTCAATCCGGAAGTGTCCAGCGTACGCGACTCCGATCGCATCCTCGGCCTGCTGGCGAGCAAGACCCGACGCGCGGAACTGGGCAACGGTGGCGTCGAACAACACCTGCTGCTGACCCGCTACAACCCGAACCGGGTGGAATCCGGCGACATGATGAGCATTGCCGACGTGCAGGAAATCCTCGGCATCGACGTGGTGGGCGTCATCCCCGAATCCGAAGGCGTGCTGGCTGCCTCCAATGCCGGCGTTCCGGTCATCCTCGATGAGAGTTCGAACGCCGGCCACGCCTACGACGATGCGGTTGCCCGCCTGCTCGGCGAGTCACGTCCCCTGCGCTTTACCGAAGCGCAGAAGAAGGGACTGTTCTCGCGCATCTTCGGAGGCTGACCATGGGTATCCTCGACTTTTTCAAGAGCAAGCCGAAGAACACCGCCAATGTGGCCAAGGAACGCCTGCGCATCATCGTCGCCCAGGAGCGTGCCCAACGCGGCAGTCCGGACTACCTGCCGACCTTGCGTCGCGAATTGCTTGAAGTCATCAAGAAATACGTGAACGTCGACCCGGACGCGGTCATCATCAACGTCGAACGGGATGGCGAGCATGAAGTGCTGGAGCTTTCCGTTGCCCTTCCGGAAAAAGGTGCTGCCCTCGCCAGCGAAGGCTGAACCTGCATGCTGCGGCTTGCCGACATCGAAGCGGCCAGCGTTCGTGCACTGCTGTCGCGCCACGGCCTGGAGCTGGTCCTCGTTGCCGAAGGTGAGCCCATCCCCGGCAGCTACTGGGGCGAATGCGAGGCCGGCCTGATCGGTTCACAGGTGTTCGCCCGTTCGGATACGCCGGTGCACTCGCTGTTGCACGAGGCTTGTCATCTGATGGTGATGCCTGCCGAGAGGCGCGCTCAGGTGCATACCGACGCCTCCGACTCCATCGCCGAAGAAGATGCGGCCTGTTACCTGCAGATCATGTTGGCCGATCAACTACCCGGCGTCGGCCAGGCGCGCCTGATGCAGGACATGGACGCCTGGGGCTACAGCTTCCGCCTGGGCTCGACACGCGCCTGGTTCGAGCAGGATGCGGTCGAGACCCGCGCCTGGTTGATGCAGCGTGGCCTGCTGCCGCCACACGCGCCCGAGGCAAGCGGTGCAGACACGCGGTAGCGGAAGTTGCGTCCAGCGGACCGCATTGCCATGCGCAATCTGCGCTCTTCAGAACGTTTGGACCCCATCTCCGAAACGCCGACGACACCGATAAATGCGCGAGGATTTCGGGCGCGGTGTCCCCTGATCCGCATGACTCCGGGTTGCTACGTTTTGGGGCTGACGGGACAGTCCAAATGCGAATTGTCAGGCCGCTATTCTGACCAGCCACCGGGTGAAGGTCAGCCACCAATCGCTGTTCATGTAGAAATTGGGCAGCAATTCCCAGAGCAGAATGGCGGGTCCGACAACCTTGGTAACGAAGTGAAACTTGCGGTACGCGTGAAAGTCCCAGGCAGCCAACGCGATGACGACCACACTCGGACCAACAACATGCTCAAGCAGGTAGGGAAATGGTACGAGGCGGCCAAATGGCGCCGTTAGCAACGCAACCATGCCCACGAGCATTAATCGCTTGTGGAAATCAGGCCGACGGCGCAACAGAAAAGCCGCGCCAAGAATGAGCGTGTATGCGGCAGCGTTACCAAGACTGACAGCAAGAAACGCAAGTTCATCCGTGGATCCGCCGTAACGAATAGCCGAACGCACTGCGACAAGTGGGCCGGTGACAACGAGGCCAAAGTACAGGATGAGCCCGAGCAAGCCGAGTTGTTTGTGGCGGATGGTGCGGTTCGAAACCACGAGCCAAGCTTGAACAACCAGCAGAATGGACCAGGAAAAGAACACGAACGCATGGATGTGAACCAGCGGTGTTGGCGGTAACGAATCCTTTGGAAGACCGATCAGCGGGACAAGCAGATACGTGTTCAAAAACCCTGCAATCGTCATCGCCAGCACGGCAACGGAAAGCCACGCGAAGAAACGACGCTCAGTGGCCAAACTGACATTGCTCTTGAGCTTCGCCTGCGACGGACTATTCATTGCGGCCTAGACAAAATGGCTTGCGTCAAGACGGCCCGCCGCCGCGCTACCGTGGAATGCGCGCATGAGCGCGCCGAGCCACACCGTTGGTCCATCAGGCAACAATACATTTCTGCGTAGGCAGGCCATGAACAAGCATACCGTGTCCGTTGGGTTGGATGTCCATACGGAATCGGTCGGGATTGCTCTGGCTGATGCCAGCGTCGGCGGTGAATTTGCCGCACTCGACCGCGCCGCGCGGCATTTCGGCGGCGGATGATCGTTGACCTCCGCCCAGGAGGCCGGTCCATGCGCTTGTGCGCTGAACCGGCATTTGGGGTGTCAGGGGCACACCGCCAGGTCGTGGCGCCTTCGATCACGCCGCATCGTCCGGGCGGGCGGATCAAGACCAACCAGCGCGGTTGCCTCAAGCTGGCACGCTGGGTACGCGCCGGCGAGTTGACCGCGGTGGCCGCTCCGCAAGTTCGTGACGAAGCGACCAGCGTCTTCCCGGCGCAAGCCGGGGTCCACTGTCCAAGCAACACGTTGTGCGCAATGGTTTCCGGCTTGACCAGCCCTTCGGCTGTTGCGAAGCAGCTCGCCGGAGTGACGGCGTTGCGGCACTCTGGACTTGTTCCGTTTTTGTAGTGAACAGGAATGCGACCGAACGGTGGATGTGTCGAAAGTGTTTTTCCACTTCACGTTCGACGCAGTCCAGTTGGACAAAAATGCGAAGCGCATCCGCGCCGCACAGGGTAACCGCGCACCCGGCGGCACGCGATTGAAGCAGCGGACCGGCGGCAATGGAGCGGAGCAAGCTCCGCTCTACAGGCAAAGCCGATGCTCGGTCAGTTGTCGAAGCCATCCTGGAAGATGATGTCGACCGGTCCGCTCGGCAGCGGCCACGCCCACACGCCGCGTCCGCGGGTGAAAATTGCCAATGTGCTGAATCCGCGATCGATGGCCATATCCCAGATCATCACGTGCGGCAGGCCGCCCTCGAATCGATACCAGACCGGCGTCGACGCGCTGACGTCATCCGTGTAGTACAGGCCCCAGTCGGTACCCACATACACCTGGTTGGGAATCAACGGATTGACCGCCACCGCGTTGGCCGGGATGTTCGGCAAGCCGCCGCTCACGTTGCGCCAGGTATATGTGGTGCAGTTGTTCTGGCAGGTCACCTGATAGACGTGCCCGGGCGTTGATGGCGTGTTCTGGTCAAAACCGCCGAGAGCCGCATAACCCACCGCACCCGCCGAGGGATCGCCGGCATCCACCACGTCGATGGCCACATCCATCACCGGACGATTCGGCAACACTGCATTGCCATCGGTGAGGTTGACCCAGCTCGCCGAATCGGCAACGCCCTGGTTCAGGTTGTAGCCGAACTGCACATTTCCATCATTGGTGCCCACGATCACGACACTGGGCGTCTTCACCGCATGCGCCAGCTGGTTGATGAAGGATCGATTGCCGAGCGTGTTCTTGGTCAGGTTCGGACTGTTCGGATACCAGCTGCTGCGCGGGATGCCGCCTTCCAGGGTTTCCCAGACACGGTTGGTACCGCCAAGCATGTAACTGCATCCGATGTTGGTGCTGCATCCACTGCCGGCAACATCGAGCTCGCCGTAGCGGTACAGCTCGAACGGAAACACAAAGCTGAGGGTGTCGCCACCCCAACCGGACTGTGCCGGCGTGGCATTGCTGGTACCACCAGCGGGTCCGGTCTGCGATACAACGACTGCACCATTCTGGCTGGCGTAATACCAGCGCTGTTCATTGACTGGCTCGATGCGCGTGTAGATGCCGTCGCCGCCATTGCGCACGGTCCATTGCACCGGCTCCTGGTTGCCGCTGGGCCAACGCGCATACTCGCTGCCATTGTCCTGGGCGCCCGCACTGGCACCCGGATTGGCTGCCGTTGCAAACCCCGCAGTGATGTCGCCGGAGTACAACTCGATGGAACCGATGGTCTGGTTCAGGGAGATGAAGGTGGGGCGATTGGAAGTGGTCGAACCGCCTGTGCCGAACTGGGCATTTGCCGTGTAGAACACGCCGCCATCGCTGCCGCTGAGCAGCTTGTTGCTGTCATAGCCGCCAAAGCCATTGGGCAGGAAGGCCCTGGCGTGGTGGTCGACATGCACGTTGCCATTGCCATAGCCGCAGGTGATGTCCTGGAAGGTGGTGCCACCGTTGATCGAACGATAAAGGTCAACGCCACTGAGCAGGACGGTTTCCGGATTGTTCGGGTCCACCGTAAGCCCGGCGTCGTACCACATCTGGCTGCCGCCACCGCTTGCATTCGAACACCCGCCCGACTGGATGCCCGAACTGGTGGTGCGCTGTGTCCAGTTGGCACCGCCGTCATCGCTGCGCCAGACCCCGAGCACGCTGCTGTTGGTGGCATTTGCACCCATTGCGTAGAGGATCTGCGGATTGCCAGGCGCATCGGCAATCTCGATGCGGCCGAGATTCTTGCCGGCTGGATCGCCATTTCCGGTTCCGGCCGGCCAGCCGTTGTTGAGCAGGGTCCAATCACCGGTCGCCGGACAACCGGTGGCTGGCAGGATGGCGCTGTAGACGCCATTGGCGCCGAGATTGGCCAGATCCGGTTGTACCGGCGTGGGCAAGCCTCGCGTCCCCACCGCAGTGATCAATCGGGCGACTCCGCCTCCGGCATCCTGCACGATCAGCCCGGTGATGTCCTGGCGCTGGCTGCTGAATGCATTGGTAAAGCAGGGCCCGGTCCAATCCGTGCCGGCATTGTTGGAAACAAACAATCCGGTCTTGGTGCCGACGATGATGGTGTCCGCATCATGCGGACTGGTTCGCACCTTGCCCACGGCCTGGTACTGCGGAAAACCTAGGCCAACCGAAGGCGGATAGAACGGATTGAAGACATCGGCCCCGAGCACGGTCCAGTTTTCACCCTGATCAACACTTTTCAGGATCCCCGACGAGCCGAACGAGAACGAGCCGAAGCGCAGGTCTCCGGTACCAAGATAGATGACATCCGGATTGCTTGGCTCGATGAAGATGTCGCCGATGGCGATGCTCTGGATTTCCGGGGCATCGGTGACGTTGCGCCAGGTTGTCGATGCGCTGCAGCAGTTGGTGGATTTCCACAAGCCACCACCATCCGACGCCGCATAAACGGTATGCAGTCCATTGATATCCGGACCACGCGGATCCACGGCAATGACATTGGTTCGACCGGACACCTGCACGCCTGAATTGAGCAAAGGCAGAGGCCCGAGAAATGTCCAGGCTTGCGGATCAAGGCTCAGGGTCGAGTTGGCGTTTCGCCGGTAGCTCTTCTCGCCAGCAGGCACTGCCGAAGCCATGGCGCGGTCCGCCGGTCGCGCATCCGCATACCAGGAGGGGCTGAAATGCATGGTCGGATAGGCCACGCGGTGCGCCCAAAAATCACCCTTCATTGGCTTGAGCCAGGGGCCCCTGGCGTCTTCCTCGCCTTCGACCTCGGCGTGCCAATCGTGAATCTGGGTCGCGAGCGCAACCAGCGCGCCCGCTGCGACCATGACGAAAACGATCTTGCGCATGCGTGTTCCCCCGAGAATCCGTCCAGCGACGGAGCCCGGCGATAGTATCAGCACGCGTGGAATCTGTCGGGCCGTGCTCAGTGCGTCGCCGCGGGCGATGCTGACGACGCCAGCGCGCGGCTCACACGCAAGCGGAACAGGCCAGGCTTGCGGGTGGACGCACTCCCGGGCTTTCCCTGGGCGAGGTCGATCGCAGCCAATAACGGATGTTCCGCATCCAGTTGGCGAACGGCCTGCGCCCTTGCGGCATCGAACAGCGTCTGCGCCCCGGGCGGATCGGATTGACGTGCAGCAACCAGTCCCTGTCCCAGCAGGATCTCGATGCGGCGCGGATGACCTTCGGGCTGGATCGCGTCGAAGATGCGCCCGGCTTCTGCAAACCAATCTGCGGCAAGGCGATCATTGCCGCGCTCAAGTTCGACGAAACCAAGATCGATTTCCAGATACGCAGTGATGATGTGTCCGGGCGGCAATTGCTCGCGCATGGATTCCACCAGTCGCTGCAGTCGGCCCGCGGCGCCCTCGAGGTCACCGTTTGCTTCCTGGAGTTGGGCGACCACGCGCTCGCAATAGGCTGTCGATGGCGTGGTCATGCCCCGGGTTTTCTGGAATGTCACGAAGGCCGCGTCGATCTGCGTTGCGGCATCGGCATACAGCCCCTGATCCAGCAGCAAGCGCCCCAGGCCCAACCGACTCGAAGCCGTGTTCGGATGCGTCTCGCCATGCGCAGCCATCTGCACCGCCAGTGCCTTGGCATAGCGTTCTGCCGACTCACGCTGTCGACCAAGGTCGCGATCGATATTGGCCAGGCCGCTTTCAAGCACAGCTACCAGGGCATCGGCGCCACCCAACGTTTCCCGCGCATCTTCCAGCGCCAGGTCGAGTTGAACGATGGCCTCCCGGTACAGGCCGAGACTGTGCAGCACATCGGCGTAGCCTTGCCGGGTGACGATGGTCCAATAGGCTTTCGATCCAACCGCGGCGATGCGTTCGTCGAGTGCCTGCCGGTACATCGCAGCGGATTCCGCATAGCGTCCGCTGTAGTGCAGCAGCAAGGCAAGGCTGGTGGTACTGGATCCGCGCCATCGGGCCTCGACCGAGGGCAGCTGCCGAAACAATGCATTCGCCTCACGCAGCACAGGCTCAGCCTTGGACATTTCTCCTCGCGCGAGGTGGATTTCGCCAATGATGTTGAGCATTTCCGCCTTCAACTCGGGCTGGATCGTCACATCCCGCTGCACGCGGGCCAAGCCATCCGCCAGCATTTCGCTGGCACGCGGATCATGCCCCTGCGTGCCGCCGGGATCGGCGGCCTGGAACCAACCCACGAGATAGTCGCGCACGGTGCGGTTGATTCCGGCCTCCCGGGCCAGGGATTGTGCCTGCCTGAACGTATTGGTGGCATAGGTGAGTGTCAGGACCAGCACACAGGCGCTGCCAACGGCGAGCCAGGTGTGGCGCCGCAGCCACTTGGCGCCGCGCCGCAAGGCTCCAATGCGACGGGCACGGACCGGCATGGCCCGACGCCAGCGATCAACATCCTCGCGCAGGGCATCGACCGAACCATAGCGATCCGCAGGAGAAATCGAAAGCGCGCGCTGAGCTATCGCATCAAGGTCGCCGCGCAAACGTCGTTGGAGACGAGCGGGTGTGGTGGCCCGCTGCTCCGCATGCAGCGACGCATCCGCGTCATGGCGCGCAGCAAACGAAGGCGACATGGCTTCGTCATCGGCTTCGCGTCGCCGTTGGCCACGGAATGGCCGCACGCCGCACAGCAACACATGCAAGAGCAATCCCAACTGGTAGACGTCGCTGGCCGTCGTGATCGAATCACCACGAAGTTGCTCGGGGCTGGCGTATTCGCGGGTGAGCGCGCGCGCCTCGATGCGGGTCGGCGGCGTGGCTGACGGAAACCCTTCCGCATCGAGCAACTTGGCAATTCCGAAGTCGAGCAGCTTGATGGCTCCCCGATCGTTGACGAGGACATTGGATGGCTTCAGGTCACGATGCACGATGAGACGGCGATGCGCAGTTCCAACGGCGATGGCGACTTCATCCCACAGGTCCAGGCGTGCATCGACGCCAAGCTGCCGGGCATCGCAATGCGCGTCAATCGTGTGGCCGGCAACATATTCGAGCGCAAGCCAGGGAAGGCCATCGGCACGGATGCCACCATCCAGCAATCGGGCGATGCGCGGATCGTCCAGGCGCGCCAGGATCTGCCGCTCCTGCTCGAACCGGGCAACCAGATCCGGCGTCGCCAGCCCAGGCCACAGGCATTTGATCGCGGCGAACTGCTCGAAACCACCTACGGCACGTTCGGCGTACAGCACGCGTGCCATGCCGCCGTGGGCAATGGTGCCGCGTGCCCGCCAGGAGCCGAAACGCTGGCCCGCAGCGGGATCGTCGGCAACCTCCGCCCACAGTCGATCATCGAAGATGCCGGCCAACGGATCGGCATCGGATTCGGCAAGCTCCAGCATCGCACGCAAGTGTGCGACAAGCTGCGGCTGCACGCGCTCGACACTTTCCACGAAGCTCGCCCTTTCAAATCCCTCGAGACTGAGCGCCCGCCGCAACATCGCATCCAGCTCGGTGAACTGGCCGACTGCAAAGAGTTCGTTCATGGCGCAAGCAGCTCACCCACCCAGGCCCGGGCGCGCTTGAGCTCAAGTTGAATCATGCGCACGCCGACGCCATGCAGATCCGCCAGCTCCTCGACGCCCAGGCCGATCAGCCAATGCTGTTCGATGATCCGGGCCAGGCGCGGATCAACAGCAGTCAGCGCATCGAGACCATTGACAAAGCGCAATTGCGCTTCAGCCTGCGCTGGTTCCGTCTCGGCAACTCCATCCTTCTGGTGCAGCATTTCACTGCCGCGCTTTTCCGCCGCGCGGGCGCGCGACCGATCAATCAGGATCTGCCGCATTACGCGGGCACACAGCGCCATGAAATGGGCGCGGCCGTGGATGGAGGCGGAATTTCCCCGGGCAAGCTTGATCCATGTTTCGTGCACAAGGGCAGTCGTGGACAAGCTTGCCCCCGGTGTGCGACGAAACAGCTGGGAATGCGCAATGCGTTTCAGGTCGAGGTAAACGACCGGTAGCAGCTCGCGCAATTCCCCGGCTTCGCCATAGCCCTCCTTCGCGAGCTGATCCGCCAGATCCGCAGGTTCATTCGCCATGGGCACGACTCCGGCAATCCGGATTCCCCGGACCACCGGCTGATTATTGCACCGCGCGGCGTACGAAATGCGCACGCTGTCCGCAGAGGCACGGTCACCCGGCACGGCGATGCTGATACCCACCGCGCATTGCCTCAATACCGCTCGATTGGGTCGAAGAAGATGACATCGCTGCTCATCTCGATCGATCCGATGTCGCACCGCGCATTGCCGTTGCCGTCAAAATCCACCGGGCGTTCATTGAACAGCTGATCGTCCGCTTCGCACCCTATGGCGCCGATGACCGGGTGCCCGGAATCGATCAGTGGGCTGATCGTGAGCGGCCAGCTCGCCGGGGTGAATCCGTCGCGTTGCCGCAGGGGCGTCAGGTAGGGTTCGACGCCAGGAAAATTCGACGTTCCGCTGGCCAGTTCGCAGGTGTTGTCCGAGTCCATGTTGTAGCGATCGACATTGAGCGTTGCACCATCCGCAATCACGCAATCCAGTGTTCCATTGTTGGCGATCACGGTATTGCGCATCTGCAGCTGGCTGCCGTCACCGGACAGGTTGAGGCCGATCTGGGAATTGCCCGCCAGGGTCGCGTTGACGAGAACCAGCGGTGAATCCTGCTGGTTGGTGATGCCGATACGGTTTTCCGCGATGACGCTGTTGCGAATGCTCAGGGTTCGCCCATCGGAAGTCAGGTTGATGATCGCCGTCGCCGGGAAATCGCCTTCGGCCACGCTATCCCAAATGGCGCTGTGGTCGACATCCAACTCCCCGCGGTTGTAGATGGCCGCACCGCCACTCACTACGTTGGGCGTGGAAACCAGATTGTGGCGAAACTCGCAGGAACTCACCGTGGTGCTGTCGCCATTGTTGTAGATGCCACCGCCCGCATCGGCCAAGTTGTCATACAGGCGCAGCAGCGACAGTTGCACGATTCCTGCTCCGCTGCCGATGTAGATGGCCCCGCCGGAGGCTTCCCCGTTTGCCGGAGCGTCGCCCCCGGTGATATCGAACCCCAGCAAGGTCAGGTTTCCCGAGATGACCTGGAACGCCCGCTCCAAACCATTGGCGTCAACGATCGGGCGCTCACCGGAGGCGATGAACAAGATCAGGGTGTCGTCCCTGATGTCCAGATCTCCCGTGTAGGCGTTGTCTTCGGCTGCACCATCCAGCGCAAGTTGAAGAACCTGTCCGGCCTGGAGCGCAATCGTGTCGGTTCCGGCAAGCGCATTCGCCTCGATAACCGCTGCGCGCAGGGAACACGGGCCGGCGCCAGCTTGAGGCAGCACGCTGCAAAAACCATTGCCGGGTATCAGGTCGATCAGATCGGCTTCTAGGGTAACGGTGAAGGTCGCTGCGCTCGCGATAGCGCTTTGGGCTGCCAGCACGGCAACCAGGACGTTGGCAAATCGCTTCATGGCCGTTCTCGTCAGGGACTCCACCAGCAATACGCAGTGGAGTGACGAAAACGAAATCTTGCCTGCAGATCAGTCCCGGCTTGTCCAATGTGGCCTCTCGGGGTCTTCCGGCCAGAGGACGAGTTTTCGCGTAAAAAAAGGGCGTGGTGGCTGCATCCGTCACGCCCTCAATTCAACCGCCTTGGATCCCCGCATCTCGGGCCAGGCGTTCTGATCAGATTTGACGCAGCTTCATCGACCTGCCGGCAACCAGCACCATTGCAGCCAACAGCAACAGCAGTGCCCAGTTGGCGTTGGCATCAACTTCTAGGACAGGCCCGGCTGGCGCGGCCGGAATCACCACGGCCGAAGCCCCCGTGCCTTGTACCGGTCCGCCGATACCTGGCTGTGCAGTCGCTTCGGCGAGATTGTCCGCCGAGCCCGATGCGGCATCCGCTGCGGTGACCGTGTGGTCGGCCTGGCACAACTCGACATCGTTGGACAGCAGGACTGCGCTGCCGAGTGCAGCAAACGGTTGGCCATTGAGCGTGGTCGGATTGCAGGTGATTGGTGTGTCGATCAGGCTGGGATCCGGCTCGACCAGATTCACCGATGTCAGGGTCTGCGCATTGTCATTCTTGATCACGAAGGTGTAACGCAGCACATCACCGATACTGGCAACGCCACTGTTGTCGACATCGTCGAACAACGAGGGGCTCTTGAATACGCGAATGCCGGCATCACCGCCCAGATTCTGCGTGACCACGAAATCACCGGCGATCACCGGATCGCTATTCGCATCGACGCCAGCGAGGTCAACCTGGTTGAAGACCAGGCCTGCGCCGGCTTCGGTAGCCGTGATCGCATGAACCCGCGTGCAGACCATCGACGCGCCGACGGCGAGAGTGCTTGGACAAGTCACCGCACCATCAAAGTCGACAACCGCCAGTGCGGACAAGGCAAGCGAACCCACATTGAGTACCGTGTAGTGGTAATTGATCGACTCGCCAACCTGCAGCAAACCATCCGTGTTGCCATCGACGTGAATGCCGCCTCCAGCAAGCACGGCAATGCCCTGCCCCGGCGCTCCCATCGGCCGCATCAGATTGACCGTGCGCTGCACGCGTTTGCCATCCACGTCGCGCGCCAGCGCGACGACGCTCGCATTGCGCAGGTTGGACTGAGCCAGCGGATAAACGGTGCAATGCAGGCTGTCGCCCGATGCGAGGGCAATCGGCGCGAACTCACCACCCTGCACGGTCTGCATGCCGCAGTCGACCAGGTGTTCGCGATCGGCAACAAGGCGCACGTCGAAGAGATCCCCGGCACCGATGTTGCTGACGACCAATCCGAACTGGCCAGCATGCGTATTGCCAGAGCCAGGCGCCGTGTCGGGCGCCTGGGTGACGTTCAGCGTTCCCGCGCTTGCCTGCAGCGTCACGAACGCCATGGACACCGCGGCAAACAGCTTGAAGGCGCAAGTCGATTTCAATAGTCCATTCATCTGCCTGTCCTCAGGGGAACATCGTGAAAATTGCCGTGGAGACCGAAGAGACCGACGGACCACCCACTGCGGTGCCCGTCGCCGTCGCAGTATTGACCACCTGGCGGCGCAATACATCGGCTGCGGTCAGCGTGTAGGTGCCGGTGCAGTGCACTTCATCACCCGGCTGCAAGGCACCGCCCAAGGCCACATCGAACTCGTCGCGGTACAGCTCGTCTCCCGGAATCACGCGCAACGGCTGGCCTCCGATCGTCAGCGGATCGCACTGCAGACTCTGCAGTCGCGGATCGAACAACTGCACCGGGGTCAAGGGCAAGGCACCCGGGTTGCTGATCGTGAATTCGTACTCCAGCACATCGCCAACATCACCGTAGTTGTCGCCATCGGCATCCTGCCCGAGTGTAACGGTCTTGACCAGATGGATCAGCGGCACGTCACTGCCCACCGGTGCACACGCCGCGCTGTCGAGCACCACCGTGCCGGTGATCGAAGCCGCGTTGTACAGGCCGTTGCCGGTCGCGCCGGTGCAGGTTCCATCCTGCAGATTGCCCGGTTGCACGCCGATCGGCACGCTCACCGAGTAGGTGTGCGTCGCACCGATGGCCAAGACGACGCTGTTGTCGGAGATCTGCACCATCGTGCCATTGTTTGGCACGTACTCCCCGCCGACCAGGGCCGGATTGATCGTGCCACCCGCCGTCGTGACCCGTGCGTTGCCGGTGTACACCACGCCGCTGCCCGGGAATCCAAAGGTGTCGGTCAGCGTGTAGCTGCCTGCCGAACCTCCCAGGTTCACGATATCGATGCGGTAAGTCACGCGGTAACGACCCGGTCCAGTCGGCGCAACCGAATCCACCACCTTGGTCAGACGCAGGTTCGCAGTCGGCACCACCGCGCAGCCTGGGCTGGTCGGCAAGGCCACGCAATCCGGCGGCGTCCCATCGTTGAGTGCGACCGCGTTGAAGATCGAGGTTACGCCCACCGCCAGCGGATCATCGACAAGCACCATGAAGTCCACGCTGATCGTCCCTGGCGTGCCGCCCGATTGCGCCGGCACGTCCACGATCGTGTCACATGCGGTACCTGCAGCCGCTCCATCCGCGCAACCCACCCAGATGTTGGGCGAGTCGGCAACGAAGGTCGTGTTCTGCGGCACCACTTCATTGATGATCGTGTTCAGCGCCACCGTACCACCGGCATTGCTCACCGTGATCGTGTAGGTAAGTACCTCACCTGGCTCGGCGATACCGTCAGCAGTGATGCTCTCGCCCGACAGAACCTTGTTCACGGCAAGATTGGCCAGGGTCGGCGTGATGACGCACTGCGGCCCGCCCGGCGGACATGCAGGCGGTGTCGAGCCGGTGACATGAACCAGGTTCAGGATCTGCGTCACGCCAGCGGGAATCGGATCGGCAACCTGCGTCTGCACGGTCAGCACCAGATTGCCACCGGCATTGACCGTCAAGCCCGTCCAGGTCACCGAACCGGCACCAAACACGCCCCCGTTGTCGGCACTCACGAAGCCGACATTCGGATCCAGCACATCAGTAATACCGACACCATTCGCGTTCACGCCACCGTTGTTGGTCAGCGTGATCGTGTAGGTCAAGGTTTCACCCGGCTCAGCGACACCCGCCACTGTTCCGTTCTCGGCCGTCAATGTCTTGACCAAGCTGACGTTCGCAGCCGTCGGCGTATCCACCTCACACGCGCCCGGCGCGCAGGTGCCGCCCGTCGGCGTGATCAGGTTCGTGTACACCGTCTGCGTCAGCGGGTTCTCCACCGTCGCACTCACCGTGTAGCTGAGCGTCTCGCCCGCACCCACCGTGATGCCCGTGCAGCCGGTCACCGTGCAGGTGCCCGCATTCGAGCCTGGCGGCACCGGTCCGGCCACGATGCCCGTCACCGTCAGGCCCGCGCTCGGCGCTTCGGCAAACTCCACGCCCGTCGCCGCGCTGCCGCCACTGTTCGTCAGCGTCACCGTGTAGGTCAGCGTCTCGCCCGCCTCCGCGGTCGGACCGCCCGAGGCCAACACCTTCGTCATCGACACATTGCCCGCCGTCGGCGTATCCACCTCACACGCGCCCGGCGCGCAGGTGCCGCCCGTCGGCGTGATCAGGTTCGTGTACACCGTCTGCGTCAGCGGGTTCTCCACCGTCGCACTCACCGTGTAGCTGAGCGTCTCGCCCGCACCCACCGTGATGCCCGTGCAGCCGGTCACCGTGCAGGTGCCCGCATTCGAGCCTGGCGGCACCGGTCCGGCCACGATGCCCGTCACCGTCAGGCCCGCGCTCGGCGCTTCGGCAAACTCCACGCCCGTCGCCGCGCTGCCGCCACTGTTCGTCAGCGTCACCGTGTAGGTCAGCGTCTCGCCCGCCTCCGCGGTCGGACCGCCCGAGGCCAACACCTTCGTCATCGACACATTGCCCGCCGTCGGCGTATCCACCTCACACGCGCCCGGCGCGCAGGTGCCGCCCGTCGGCGTGATCAGGTTCGTGTACACCGTCTGCGTCAGCGGGTTCTCCACCGTCGCACTCACCGTGTAGCTGAGCGTCTCGCCCGCACCCACCGTGATGCCCGTGCAGCCGGTCACCGTGCAGGTGCCCGCATTCGAGCCTGGCGGCACCGGTCCGGCCACGATGCCCGTCACCGTCAGGCCCGCGCTCGGCGCTTCGGCAAACTCCACGCCCGTCGCCGCGCTGCCGCCACTGTTCGTCAGCGTCACCGTGTAGGTCAGCGTCTCGCCCGCCTCCGCGGTCGGACCGCCCGAGGCCAACACCTTCGTCATCGACACATTGCCCGCCGTCGGCGTATCCACCTCACACGCGCCCGGCGCGCAGGTGCCGCCCGTCGGCGTGATCAGGTTCGTGTACACCGTCTGCGTCAGCGGGTTCTCCACCGTCGCACTCACCGTGTAGCTGAGCGTCTCGCCCGCACCCACCGTGATGCCCGTGCAGCCGGTCACCGTGCAGGTGCCCGCATTCGAGCCTGGCGGCACCGGTCCGGCCACGATGCCCGTCACCGTCAGGCCCGCGCTCGGCGCTTCGGCAAACTCCACGCCCGTCGCCGCGCTGCCGCCACTGTTCGTCAGCGTCACCGTGTAGGTCAGCGTCTCGCCCGCCTCCGCGGTCGGACCGCCCGAGGCCAACACCTTCGTCATCGACACATTGCCCGCCGTCGGCGTATCCACCTCACACGCGCCCGGCGCGCAGGTGCCGCCCGTCGGCGTGATCAGGTTCGTGTACACCGTCTGCGTCAGCGGGTTCTCCACCGTCGCACTCACCGTGTAGCTGAGCGTCTCGCCCGCACCCACCGTGATGCCCGTGCAGCCGGTCACCGTGCAGGTGCCCGCATTCGAGCCTGGCGGCACCGGTCCGGCCACGATGCCCGTCACCGTCAGGCCCGCGCTCGGCGCTTCGGCAAACTCCACGCCCGTCGCCGCGCTGCCGCCACTGTTCGTCAGCGTCACCGTGTAGGTCAGCGTCTCGCCCGCCTCCGCGGTCGGACCGCCCGAGGCCAACACCTTCGTCATCGACACATTGCCCGCCGTCGGCGTATCCACCTCACACGCGCCCGGCGCGCAGGTGCCGCCCGTCGGCGTGATCAGGTTCGTGTACACCGTCTGCGTCAGCGGGTTCTCCACCGTCGCACTCACCGTGTAGCTGAGCGTCTCGCCCGCACCCACCGTGATGCCCGTGCAGCCGGTCACCGTGCAGGTGCCCGCATTCGAGCCTGGCGGCACCGGTCCGGCCACGATGCCCGTCACCGTCAGGCCCGCGCTCGGCGCTTCGGCAAACTCCACGCCCGTCGCCGCGCTGCCGCCACTGTTCGTCAGCGTCACCGTGTAGGTCAGCGTCTCGCCCGCCTCCGCGGTCGGACCGCCCGAGGCCAACACCTTCGTCATCGACACATTGCCCGCCGTCGGCGTATCCACCTCACACGCGCCCGGCGCGCAGGTGCCGCCCGTCGGCGTGATCAGGTTCGTGTACACCGTCTGCGTCAGCGGGTTCTCCACCGTCGCACTCACCGTGTAGCTGAGCGTCTCGCCCGCACCCACCGTGATGCCCGTGCAGCCGGTCACCGTGCAGGTGCCCGCATTCGAGCCTGGCGGCACCGGTCCGGCCACGATGCCCGTCACCGTCAGGCCCGCGCTCGGCGCTTCGGCAAACTCCACGCCCGTCGCCGCGCTGCCGCCACTGTTCGTCAGCGTCACCGTGTAGGTCAGCGTCTCGCCCGCCTCCGCGGTCGGACCGCCCGAGGCCAACACCTTCGTCATCGACACATTGCCCGCCGTCGGCGTATCCACCTCACACGCGCCCGGCGCGCAGGTGCCGCCCGTCGGCGTGATCAGGTTCGTGTACACCGTCTGCGTCAGCGGGTTCTCCACCGTCGCACTCACCGTGTAGCTGAGCGTCTCGCCCGCACCCACCGTGATGCCCGTGCAGCCGGTCACCGTGCAGGTGCCCGCATTCGAGCCTGGCGGCACCGGTCCGGCCACGATGCCCGTCACCGTCAGGCCCGCGCTCGGCGCTTCGGCAAACTCCACGCCCGTCGCCGCGCTGCCGCCACTGTTCGTCAGCGTCACCGTGTAGGTCAGCGTCTCGCCCGCCTCCGCGGTCGGACCGCCCGAGGCCAACACCTTCGTCATCGACACATTGCCCGCCGTCGGCGTATCCACCTCACACGCGCCCGGCGCGCAGGTGCCGCCCGTCGGCGTGATCAGGTTCGTGTACACCGTCTGCGTCAGCGGGTTCTCCACCGTCGCACTCACCGTGTAGCTGAGCGTCTCGCCCGCACCCACCGTGATGCCCGTGCAGCCGGTCACCGTGCAGGTGCCCGCATTCGAGCCTGGCGGCACCGGTCCGGCCACGATGCCCGTCACCGTCAGGCCCGCGCTCGGCGCTTCGGCAAACTCCACGCCCGTCGCCGCGCTGCCGCCACTGTTCGTCAGCGTCACCGTGTAGGTCAGCGTCTCGCCCGCCTCCGCGGTCGGACCGCCCGAGGCCAACACCTTCGTCATCGACACATTGCCCGCCGTCGGCGTATCCACCTCACACGCGCCCGGCGCGCAGGTGCCGCCCGTCGGCGTGATCAGGTTCGTGTACACCGTCTGCGTCAGCGGGTTCTCCACCGTCGCACTCACCGTGTAGCTGAGCGTCTCGCCCGCACCCACCGTGATGCCCGTGCAGCCGGTCACCGTGCAGGTGCCCGCATTCGAGCCTGGCGGCACCGGTCCGGCCACGATGCCCGTCACCGTCAGGCCCGCGCTCGGCGCTTCGGCAAACTCCACGCCCGTCGCCGCGCTGCCGCCACTGTTCGTCAGCGTCACCGTGTAGGTCAGCGTCTCGCCCGCCTCCGCGGTCGGACCGCCCGAGGCCAACACCTTCGTCATCGACACATTGCCCGCCGTCGGCGTATCCACCTCACACGCGCCCGGCGCGCAGGTGCCGCCCGTCGGCGTGATCAGGTTCGTGTACACCGTCTGCGTCAGCGGGTTCTCCACCGTCGCACTCACCGTGTAGCTGAGCGTCTCGCCCGCACCCACCGTGATGCCCGTGCAGCCGGTCACCGTGCAGGTGCCCGCATTCGAGCCTGGCGGCACCGGTCCGGCCACGATGCCCGTCACCGTCAGGCCCGCGCTCGGCGCTTCGGCAAACTCCACGCCCGTCGCCGCGCTGCCGCCACTGTTCGTCAGCGTCACCGTGTAGGTCAGCGTCTCGCCCGCCTCCGCGGTCGGACCGCCCGAGGCCAACACCTTCGTCATCGACACATTGCCCGCCGTCGGCGTATCCACCTCACACGCGCCCGGCGCGCAGGTGCCGCCCGTCGGCGTGATCAGGTTCGTGTACACCGTCTGCGTCAGCGGGTTCTCCACCGTCGCACTCACCGTGTAGCTGAGCGTCTCGCCCGCACCCACCGTGATGCCCGTGCAGCCGGTCACCGTGCAGGTGCCCGCATTCGAGCCTGGCGGCACCGGTCCGGCCACGATGCCCGTCACCGTCAGGCCCGCGCTCGGCGCTTCGGCAAACTCCACGCCCGTCGCCGCGCTGCCGCCACTGTTCGTCAGCGTCACCGTGTAGGTCAGCGTCTCGCCCGCCTCCGCGGTCGGACCGCCCGAGGCCAACACCTTCGTCATCGACACATTGCCCGCCGTCGGCGTATCCACCTCACACGCGCCCGGCGCGCAGGTGCCGCCCGTCGGCGTGATCAGGTTCGTGTACACCGTCTGCGTCAGCGGGTTCTCCACCGTCGCACTCACCGTGTAGCTGAGCGTCTCGCCCGCACCCACCGTGATGCCCGTGCAGCCGGTCACCGTGCAGGTGCCCGCATTCGAGCCTGGCGGCACCGGTCCGGCCACGATGCCCGTCACCGTCAGGCCCGCGCTCGGCGCTTCGGCAAACTCCACGCCCGTCGCCGCGCTGCCGCCACTGTTCGTCAGCGTCACCGTGTAGGTCAGCGTCTCGCCCGCCTCCGCGGTCGGACCGCCCGAGGCCAACACCTTCGTCATCGACACATTGCCCGCCGTCGGCGTATCCACCTCACACGCGCCCGGCGCGCAGGTGCCGCCCGTCGGCGTGATCAGGTTCGTGTACACCGTCTGCGTCAGCGGGTTCTCCACCGTCGCACTCACCGTGTAGCTGAGCGTCTCGCCCGCACCCACCGTGATGCCCGTGCAGCCGGTCACCGTGCAGGTGCCCGCATTCGAGCCTGGCGGCACCGGTCCGGCCACGATGCCCGTCACCGTCAGGCCCGCGCTCGGCGCTTCGGCAAACTCCACGCCCGTCGCCGCGCTGCCGCCACTGTTCGTCAGCGTCACCGTGTAGGTCAGCGTCTCGCCCGCCTCCGCGGTCGGACCGCCCGAGGCCAACACCTTCGTCATCGACACATTGCCCGCCGTCGGCGTATCCACCTCACACGCGCCCGGCGCGCAGGTGCCGCCCGTCGGCGTGATCAGGTTCGTGTACACCGTCTGCGTCAGCGGGTTCTCCACCGTCGCACTCACCGTGTAGCTGAGCGTCTCGCCCGCACCCACCGTGATGCCCGTGCAGCCGGTCACCGTGCAGGTGCCCGCATTCGAGCCTGGCGGCACCGGTCCGGCCACGATGCCCGTCACCGTCAGGCCCGCGCTCGGCGCTTCGGCAAACTCCACGCCCGTCGCCGCGCTGCCGCCACTGTTCGTCAGCGTCACCGTGTAGGTCAGCGTCTCGCCCGCCTCCGCGGTCGGACCGCCCGAGGCCAACACCTTCGTCATCGACACATTGCCCGCCGTCGGCGTATCCACCTCACACGCGCCCGGCGCGCAGGTGCCGCCCGTCGGCGTGATCAGGTTCGTGTACACCGTCTGCGTCAGCGGGTTCTCCACCGTCGCACTCACCGTGTAGCTGAGCGTCTCGCCCGCACCCACCGTGATGCCCGTGCAGCCGGTCACCGTGCAGGTGCCCGCATTCGAGCCTGGCGGCACCGGTCCGGCCACGATGCCCGTCACCGTCAGGCCCGCGCTCGGCGCTTCGGCAAACTCCACGCCCGTCGCCGCGCTGCCGCCACTGTTCGTCAGCGTCACCGTGTAGGTCAGCGTCTCGCCCGCCTCCGCGGTCGGACCGCCCGAGGCCAACACCTTCGTCATCGACACATTGCCCGCCGTCGGCGTATCCACCTCACACGCGCCCGGCGCGCAGGTGCCGCCCGTCGGCGTGATCAGGTTCGTGTACACCGTCTGCGTCAGCGGGTTCTCCACCGTCGCACTCACCGTGTAGCTGAGCGTCTCGCCCGCACCCACCGTGATGCCCGTGCAGCCGGTCACCGTGCAGGTGCCCGCATTCGAGCCTGGCGGCACCGGTCCGGCCACGATGCCCGTCACCGTCAGGCCCGCGCTCGGCGCTTCGGCAAACTCCACGCCCGTCGCCGCGCTGCCGCCACTGTTCGTCAGCGTCACCGTGTAGGTCAGCGTCTCGCCCGCCTCCGCGGTCGGACCGCCCGAGGCCAACACCTTCGTCATCGACACATTGCCCGCCGTCGGCGTATCCACCTCACACGCGCCCGGCGCGCAGGTGCCGCCCGTCGGCGTGATCAGGTTCGTGTACACCGTCTGCGTCAGCGGGTTCTCCACCGTCGCACTCACCGTGTAGCTGAGCGTCTCGCCCGCACCCACCGTGATGCCCGTGCAGCCGGTCACCGTGCAGGTGCCCGCATTCGAGCCTGGCGGCACCGGTCCGGCCACGATGCCCGTCACCGTCAGGCCCGCGCTCGGCGCTTCGGCAAACTCCACGCCCGTCGCCGCGCTGCCGCCACTGTTCGTCAGCGTCACCGTGTAGGTCAGCGTCTCGCCCGCCTCCGCGGTCGGACCGCCCGAGGCCAACACCTTCGTCATCGACACATTGCCCGCCGTCGGCGTATCCACCTCACACGCGCCCGGCGCGCAGGTGCCGCCCGTCGGCGTGATCAGGTTCGTGTACACCGTCTGCGTCAGCGGGTTCTCCACCGTCGCACTCACCGTGTAGCTGAGCGTCTCGCCCGCACCCACCGTGATGCCCGTGCAGCCGGTCACCGTGCAGGTGCCCGCATTCGAGCCTGGCGGCACCGGTCCGGCCACGATGCCCGTCACCGTCAGGCCCGCGCTCGGCGCTTCGGCAAACTCCACGCCCGTCGCCGCGCTGCCGCCACTGTTCGTCAGCGTCACCGTGTAGGTCAGCGTCTCGCCCGCCTCCGCGGTCGGACCGCCCGAGGCCAACACCTTCGTCATCGACACATTGCCCGCCGTCGGCGTATCCACCTCACACGCGCCCGGCGCGCAGGTGCCGCCCGTCGGCGTGATCAGGTTCGTGTACACCGTCTGCGTCAGCGGGTTCTCCACCGTCGCACTCACCGTGTAGCTGAGCGTCTCGCCCGCACCCACCGTGATGCCCGTGCAGCCGGTCACCGTGCAGGTGCCCGCATTCGAGCCTGGCGGCACCGGTCCGGCCACGATGCCCGTCACCGTCAGGCCCGCGCTCGGCGCTTCGGCAAACTCCACGCCCGTCGCCGCGCTGCCGCCACTGTTCGTCAGCGTCACCGTGTAGGTCAGCGTCTCGCCCGCCTCCGCGGTCGGACCGCCCGAGGCCAACACCTTCGTCATCGACACATTGCCCGCCGTCGGCGTATCCACCTCACACGCGCCCGGCGCGCAGGTGCCGCCCGTCGGCGTGATCAGGTTCGTGTACACCGTCTGCGTCAGCGGGTTCTCCACCGTCGCACTCACCGTGTAGCTGAGCGTCTCGCCCGCACCCACCGTGATGCCCGTGCAGCCGGTCACCGTGCAGGTGCCCGCATTCGAGCCTGGCGGCACCGGTCCGGCCACGATGCCCGTCACCGTCAGGCCCGCGCTCGGCGCTTCGGCAAACTCCACGCCCGTCGCCGCGCTGCCGCCACTGTTCGTCAGCGTCACCGTGTAGGTCAGCGTCTCGCCCGCCTCCGCGGTCGGACCGCCCGAGGCCAACACCTTCGTCATCGACACATTGCCCGCCGTCGGCGTATCCACCTCACACGCGCCCGGCGCGCAGGTGCCGCCCGTCGGCGTGATCAGGTTCGT
The DNA here is from genome assembly GCA_016712865.1 of Dokdonella sp. GTDB lineage: Bacteria > Pseudomonadota > Gammaproteobacteria > Xanthomonadales > Rhodanobacteraceae > Dokdonella. The sequence continues at coordinate 690,184 of JADJQH010000008.1, read as the reverse complement.
GTACACCGTCTGCGTCAGCGGGTTCTCCACCGTCGCACTCACCGTGTAGCTGAGCGTCTCGCCCGCACCCACCGTGATGCCCGTGCAGCCGGTCACCGTGCAGGTGCCCGCATTCGAGCCTGGCGGCACCGGTCCGGCCACGATGCCCGTCACCGTCAGGCCCGCGCTCGGCGCTTCGGCAAACTCCACGCCCGTCGCCGCGCTGCCGCCACTGTTCGTCAGCGTCACCGTGTAGGTCAGCGTCTCGCCCGCCTCCGCGGTCGGACCGCCCGAGGCCAACACCTTCGTCATCGACACATTGCCCGCCGTCGGCGTATCCACCTCACACGCGCCCGGCGCGCAGGTGCCGCCCGTCGGCGTGATCAGGTTCGTGTACACCGTCTGCGTCAGCGGGTTCTCCACCGTCGCACTCACCGTGTAGCTGAGCGTCTCGCCCGCACCCACCGTGATGCCCGTGCAGCCGGTCACCGTGCAGGTGCCCGCATTCGAGCCTGGCGGCACCGGTCCGGCCACGATGCCCGTCACCGTCAGGCCCGCGCTCGGCGCTTCGGCAAACTCCACGCCCGTCGCCGCGCTGCCGCCACTGTTCGTCAGCGTCACCGTGTAGGTCAGCGTCTCGCCCGCCTCCGCGGTCGGACCGCCCGAGGCCAACACCTTCGTCATCGACACATTGCCCGCCGTCGGCGTATCCACCTCACACGCGCCCGGCGCGCAGGTGCCGCCCGTCGGCGTGATCAGGTTCGTGTACACCGTCTGCGTCAGCGGGTTCTCCACCGTCGCACTCACCGTGTAGCTGAGCGTCTCGCCCGCACCCACCGTGATGCCCGTGCAGCCGGTCACCGTGCAGGTGCCCGCATTCGAGCCTGGCGGCACCGGTCCGGCCACGATGCCCGTCACCGTCAGGCCCGCGCTCGGCGCTTCGGCAAACTCCACGCCCGTCGCCGCGCTGCCGCCACTGTTCGTCAGCGTCACCGTGTAGGTCAGCGTCTCGCCCGCCTCCGCGGTCGGACCGCCCGAGGCCAACACCTTCGTCATCGACACATTGCCCGCCGTCGGCGTATCCACCTCACACGCGCCCGGCGCGCAGGTGCCGCCCGTCGGCGTGATCAGGTTCGTGTACACCGTCTGCGTCAGCGGGTTCTCCACCGTCGCACTCACCGTGTAGCTGAGCGTCTCGCCCGCACCCACCGTGATGCCCGTGCAGCCGGTCACCGTGCAGGTGCCCGCATTCGAGCCTGGCGGCACCGGTCCGGCCACGATGCCCGTCACCGTCAGGCCCGCGCTCGGCGCTTCGGCAAACTCCACGCCCGTCGCCGCGCTGCCGCCACTGTTCGTCAGCGTCACCGTGTAGGTCAGCGTCTCGCCCGCCTCCGCGGTCGGACCGCCCGAGGCCAACACCTTCGTCATCGACACATTGCCCGCCGTCGGCGTATCCACCTCACACGCGCCCGGCGCGCAGGTGCCGCCCGTCGGCGTGATCAGGTTCGTGTACACCGTCTGCGTCAGCGGGTTCTCCACCGTCGCACTCACCGTGTAGCTGAGCGTCTCGCCCGCACCCACCGTGATGCCCGTGCAGCCGGTCACCGTGCAGGTGCCCGCATTCGAGCCTGGCGGCACCGGTCCGGCCACGATGCCCGTCACCGTCAGGCCCGCGCTCGGCGCTTCGGCAAACTCCACGCCCGTCGCCGCGCTGCCGCCACTGTTCGTCAGCGTCACCGTGTAGGTCAGCGTCTCGCCCGCCTCCGCGGTCGGACCGCCCGAGGCCAACACCTTCGTCATCGACACATTGCCCGCCGTCGGCGTATCCACCTCACACGCGCCCGGCGCGCAGGTGCCGCCCGTCGGCGTGATCAGGTTCGTGTACACCGTCTGCGTCAGCGGGTTCTCCACCGTCGCACTCACCGTGTAGCTGAGCGTCTCGCCCGCACCCACCGTGATGCCCGTGCAGCCGGTCACCGTGCAGGTGCCCGCATTCGAGCCTGGCGGCACCGGTCCGGCCACGATGCCCGTCACCGTCAGGCCCGCGCTCGGCGCTTCGGCAAACTCCACGCCCGTCGCCGCGCTGCCGCCACTGTTCGTCAGCGTCACCGTGTAGGTCAGCGTCTCGCCCGCCTCCGCGGTCGGACCGCCCGAGGCCAACACCTTCGTCATCGACACATTGCCCGCCGTCGGCGTATCCACCTCACACGCGCCCGGCGCGCAGGTGCCGCCCGTCGGCGTGATCAGGTTCGTGTACACCGTCTGCGTCAGCGGGTTCTCCACCGTCGCACTCACCGTGTAGCTGAGCGTCTCGCCCGCACCCACCGTGATGCCCGTGCAGCCGGTCACCGTGCAGGTGCCCGCATTCGAGCCTGGCGGCACCGGTCCGGCCACGATGCCCGTCACCGTCAGGCCCGCGCTCGGCGCTTCGGCAAACTCCACGCCCGTCGCCGCGCTGCCGCCACTGTTCGTCAGCGTCACCGTGTAGGTCAGCGTCTCGCCCGCCTCCGCGGTCGGACCGCCCGAGGCCAACACCTTCGTCATCGACACATTGCCCGCCGTCGGCGTATCCACCTCACACGCGCCCGGCGCGCAGGTGCCGCCCGTCGGCGTGATCAGGTTCGTGTACACCGTCTGCGTCAGCGGGTTCTCCACCGTCGCACTCACCGTGTAGCTGAGCGTCTCGCCCGCACCCACCGTGATGCCCGTGCAGCCGGTCACCGTGCAGGTGCCCGCATTCGAGCCTGGCGGCACCGGTCCGGCCACGATGCCCGTCACCGTCAGGCCCGCGCTCGGCGCTTCGGCAAACTCCACGCCCGTCGCCGCGCTGCCGCCACTGTTCGTCAGCGTCACCGTGTAGGTCAGCGTCTCGCCCGCCTCCGCGGTCGGACCGCCCGAGGCCAACACCTTCGTCATCGACACATTGCCCGCCGTCGGCGTATCCACCTCACACGCGCCCGGCGCGCAGGTGCCGCCCGTCGGCGTGATCAGGTTCGTGTACACCGTCTGCGTCAGCGGGTTCTCCACCGTCGCACTCACCGTGTAGCTGAGCGTCTCGCCCGCACCCACCGTGATGCCCGTGCAGCCGGTCACCGTGCAGGTGCCCGCATTCGAGCCTGGCGGCACCGGTCCGGCCACGATGCCCGTCACCGTCAGGCCCGCGCTCGGCGCTTCGGCAAACTCCACGCCCGTCGCCGCGCTGCCGCCACTGTTCGTCAGCGTCACCGTGTAGGTCAGCGTCTCGCCCGCCTCCGCGGTCGGACCGCCCGAGGCCAACACCTTCGTCATCGACACCGTGCCTGCAACCGGCGTGACCAGGATGTCATCATCCGGCGGCGTCTCATTTGAATCGCCGGTGCCGGTGTTGGTGATCGAGCCGATCGTCACGTCGCCCGCCGTCACCAGGTAGGTGCCGGTCAATGTGCAGGTCCCGCCCACCGGAACACTGGCGCACGGCGTTGTGCCGCCGGTCGGCGTGATCAGCGAGTCGGTCACCACCACGTTCGTGAGCGGGATGTTGCCGGTGTTGGTTACCGTCACCAGGTAGGACAGCACGTCGCCCGGGGTCACCGTGCCCGAGCCATCGCCATCGGCGTTGCCGCTCAGGGTCTTGACCGTGTTGAGCGCCGGGGTCGGCACGAACACATTGACCGTGGCACTGCCGGACACCGGCGTGGGGACTTCCGTGCTGCTGGCCGATGCCGTGTTGGTGATCTGCCAGAAGGTACCGACACCCGGGTTGATGGTGACCTGATAGGTCACCGTCATCGCCTGGCCCGCGTCGAGCACGAAATTGTCGCCACCCACCACCAGGTTGGCCGGGATACCGTTGATCAGATCGGGATTGGCGCCCGCAGGAACGTTGTCGCGGATCGCAGCCGTTGTGCCGGTGCAGGTAAAGCGAACATTGTCGACATACAAATAGCTGTTCTGATTGCCGACCTGGGTGGCATTGAATCGGATGCGGGTGTTGTGCCGATCTCGTTTGGGTCAGGACCTGGGAGAAACTACCGGTGCCGTTGTTGCCGCCGTTGTAGGTCGCCAGCAGAGTGGTTTGCGTGCCGCCGCGATAGATGTAGGCGCTTACGGCACGATCGTTGTTCAAATCGTTGTTGAAGTCGTAAGACAGCACGATGGAACTTGCGCTGGTGCAGGCAGGAACCGTCAGGTCGGCCTGACGAAAGATGTTGTCATTGGTGTTGTTTGCCCGGATCCGCAAGCAATTACCCGCAGCACAATTGCCGGAATTGTTGATCCGGATGTTGCCGCCGTCGTGCCAGCACCGCCGTTGTCGGTTTCCTGCCAGCCCGCGGCAAAGTTGATCGAGCCATTGTTGCCGTTGAAGGCCACCGCACTGAACTGATCGAAATAGTCGCCCGAGCTGCCGATGAAACCCGTAGCCACGGTGCTCTGACCGACATAGGTGACGCCTGGCGGCAGCGGGTCGGTGACGACGATGTTGTTCTGGCGGCTGGTGCCCGCATTGGTCACCGTCACCGTGTAGGTGACCGTGTCGCCGGGCTGGACATTGGTCGGGCTGGCCTGCTTGCTGATGCGCAGGTCGGAAATCCGCACCGTGGCGCTGGCGTTTGCGCCGACGGGCGTGTTGCCGGAATCAAGGCCCGAAACGGTGGCATTGTTGATGCTGTTGCCGCCGGGAGGCGCCGTGGTGACCGCCGTGAAGGTGATCGACAGGGTTTCGCCGGCGGCCATGTTCTGGGCCAGGTTCCAGCTCAGCAGTTGGCCGGAGATGCCCGGATTGGCCGCCGCACCGGAAATCGTTCCGCCGCCGGGCAGAGTGATGGTGGCGCTGTTGGCGACAAAGGCCCAGTTGGCGGGCAAGGTGTCGGTCAGATTGACGTTCGTTACCGGGCCGTTGTAGTTGAACGCGGTGATCGTGAACTGCGATGTCTGGCCGGCCAGATTGGCAATCGAGGTGGGATTGGCCACCTTGGACAACAGCATCTGCGGGAACGGCGAGATGGTGATGTCGCTGTCGACACTGCCACTCACGGTCTGGCTTGGATCGTTGGGGAAGGTCAACGAGCCGTGGGTGATGTTGACCACGTTGGTGATGATGCTGCCACCGAAGCCCGGGTCAATCGTGGCCCGATACCTGAGGACCACACCCTGGTTGGGCAGCAAGGTGCCGCCCTCGACAGTAGGTGGCGGAACGCCACCGGTGGCACCGCCACCCACACGGTAGACCAGGGTACCGCGCGGGCTGGCGCCCGGATCAAATTCGGCAGTATCGCCATCGGTGGCGTCGGACTTGGGGCCGACGTTGGCGGGGAAACCATCGTCCTGGATGATCTGGATGCTGCCGGGAACGTAGATCAAGCCAACCGGAATCGGGTCGTCCGCCACTACGCGAATGGCGCCATCGCGACCCTGGTTGTGGAAGCTGATGGTGTATTCGATGGTGTCGCCCGGATGCAGGTCCGGCCCGGGCGATCCGCCGATCTTGGTCGCTGTCTTGAGCAGGGTCGGGATGACGTCCGGCCGGAACAGGTCGGTGACGAACACCAGCGCATGCGGGAAATAGACGTCCTGCGAGGTGGTGAAGCTCAGCGTTGCATTGATGCCGATCGAGGGGTCGGCGCTGTTGCTCAAATGCGGCAAAGCGGCGTTGGCCGGTGTGTTGGAGATGTCGACCAGCTTCAGGTCAATGGCGAAATTGTTCAGGTTTGCCGGATTGCGCGCAGTGTTCACCACGCCGAGATTGGTGATGCGGCTGTTCCAGAAGTTGGTGAGAGCGCTCTGCGCATCGGAGAGGGGACCGGGGTTGACGATATCCCCACCGGTCAACTGGAACTGGTCGCCGGTGAGTCCGGCATCACCTTCCCAAACCAGCGCGCCCATGTAGGCCGTGAAATCACCACTGATGGGGGTGGAAATGCCGTTGACCGTGACGGACTGGTTGTTGCCGGTGCTGACCGGAATGTTGCCTGCGTTGTAGATCTCGATGCGCCGATAGGGTTGGGTCGTGTCGCGGTAGGCAATGATCAGTGCCCAGCCACCGTAGTAGCCGAGATTGCCATCGGTCCCGATCGTCGTGGTGAGGCCACCACCTGAATAGGTACCGCTACCCGCAGCTTGCACCTGGGTGGTGACATCGAGGAAGGCGGTGTAGGGGCGCGCAGCAGCAAATCCCTGGGTATTGAAGGTGAAGGTGTCAGCTACCAGCGCGGTGACCTGCTGGTAACTGCCGCCCGGTACCTTGAACCAGAAATCGCGCGCCGCTGCCTGGATGGGCCCGTTGCCGTCACCGGAGGCCGTGGCGGTACGACCCGACCAGTACAGTCCGGCCCACAGCACGGACGAACCCGGCGGCAAGGTGATATCGCCGGTGGAGGAATTGGCTGGGGCACCGCCACCGACGGGGTCGGTGTTGACGTTGATGATGGTGAAGTTCTGGTTGCTGCTGGTGCCACCGGATTGCGCTGCAGCGCAGCCGGAGCCGGTGCAGGTCGTCAGGGTATTGCCCGTCTGGACGACGTTGCCATTGTCGCTGGTGCTGAAGCGCTGGGTGAGCTGCGCCATGGCAATGGCCGGCATCAACATGCCGAGCGTCAGCAGCCAGGCGAGGCTGCGACGCAGCCAAACACCGCTGGCAAGTGGCTGCGCAGACTTCAGGAAAGGTATCGACGACATGACAGGCCCCGGATGAAACAGAAGGTTTGAACAGCAATTGGCAACACGTGCCCGATACTCGGGTACAACCAAACCCCGCCCGAAGGCGGCTACGCGATGACCGAGGGAAGGATGCTCCGGCTGGTGCCGGGTCAGCGTTGCGAACCGTTCGCGTAGCGCCGAATCTCCGGTCACGGGAACCGGATTGCCTCAACAAACGCGGCACGCGCCGCGTTTGCCCCCCCTTTCAATCACCCTGCAAACGCAATCAACGGCGGTTGACATCCTTCAACCGCGCGAATTGCGTCAAAAGTACAAACCACATCCACTCATGAAACCCGACACCCCAGCCACGCCAGACCCGCTTTGACAACGCGGCCAGCACACGATTGGCGAAGATTCCTGACTGCAGACGCTCCTGAGTGAGTTCCGTAAGCATGAATTGTGCCAACTTCGTCACAATACGTCGTGGCACTGCGCGTGCCTTTTCTTCCGGCACAGTCCGGGCCAGTTCACCACTGCCGCAGCCTCAGCGCCGATCTCAAAGCGCACTTCGCCGCCACGAAAGCATAGCGTAGCGCCGTTCGGGTACCTACCCACGTTGCCCATCCCCGAAGCGCCCAATTGCAAACAAATGAATACCGAGGGGCCCGTTCCCCAAGAAACCTGCCACACAAAACGAACGTCGCGGGCGCAATTCCCGACCGCGAAGGACTTGGCAGAATGTGACGCCCGTTGCCAGCCAGGCAAGCCATTGCGGGAACCGCGGTTTCTTGCAAAGGGCACGCGGCGCGCACTAGCCTTCGGGTTCACCCAAGGGAGAGCCTCATGCGAGTTGCCAGCGCGCTTTGCGCCGTGATCAGTTCCAGCGTCCTGCTCGGATGCGCCGCCACCAGCCAGCGCCCCGATGCGGCGAACGAGCCCGGGATGAAAACAACCAAGGCCTCGCCTGCCGAGGCCGATGCCTTTGTAGCCACGGTCAACCAGGAAATCCGCGATCACATCGCGGAAGACTCGGCTGCGCAATGGGTAGCCGCCACCTACATCACGGCGGACACCGGATTGCTGGAATCAAAGTACAGCGAACGCGCGCTGATCCGCTTGAAGAACAACATCGAGGCCTCGCGCCGCTTTGATGGCATGAATGACCTCTCTGCAGCCACCGCCCGCGGCATTGAAATGCTCAAGCGGCAAAGCGCCATGCCGACACCCAAGGACCCGGCCCATCTGGCGGAGATGGCCAGCCTGGCTTCGAAGCTTGGCGCGGCATACGGCGCCGGAAAGTACTGCAAGAATCCGGCTGATCCCGCGACCTGCCGCAATCTCGACCAGTTGTCCAAAACCCTGGCCAGCAGCACCGACTGGGATGAAGACCTCGAAGCCTGGGTCGGCTGGCATAGCGTTGGCAGCGGCATGCGCGCGGATTACCAGCGCTTCACCGAGTTGCTCAACGAGGGTGCACGCGATACCGGCTACGCGGATGCAGGCCAGGCGTGGCGCTCCGGTTACGACATGAGCGCGGCCGACTTCCGCAGCGAAATCGACCGGCTCTGGTCGCAGGTCAAGCCGCTGTACAGCCAGCTTCAATGCTACGCACACAACAGGCTCGCCACGCGCTATCCGGGCAAGATGCCCGCTGACGGAACGATTCCGGCGCACATCACCGGCAACATGTGGGCGCAGGACTGGTCGGCCCTGTATCCGCTGTTGCAGCCTTATCCCAAGGTGAAGAGCACCGACGTCACCGCCGCGCTCGAGGCGCAGAAGTACACACCGGAAAAGATGGTACGCAGCGCGGAGGATTTCTATCGCTCGCTCGGCATGCCGGCGCTGCCGGATTCGTTCTATGAGCGCTCGCAGTTGGTGCGCCCGCGCGACAGGGACGTGGTGTGCCACGCCAGCGCATGGGATTTGAACATGCAGGGCGACGTGCGCATCAAGATGTGCATCACGCCGACCGAGGAAGACTTCCGCACGATCTATCACGAGCTCGGACACATCTATTACGACCTTGCCTACAACCCGCTGCCGCCGTTGTTCCAGGCTGGCGCGCATGATGGCTTCCACGAGGCCATCGGCGATACCGTCCAGCTCAACCTGACGCCTGCCTACCTGCACCGGATCGGCCTGTCACCGGCAACACGCAACGATGACAAGGCGGTGCTCAACGCGCAGATGCAGCTGGCGTTGCAGAAGATCGTCTTCCTGCCATTTGGCAAGTTGATCGACGAGTGGCGCTGGGGCGTATTCGATGGTTCGATCAAACCGGAGCAGTTCAATGCCGCCTGGTGGCAACTGCGCGAAAAATACCAGGGCGTGTCCGCACCGATCGCGCGCAGCGAGCAGGATTTTGATCCCGGTTCGAAATTCCACGTGCCCTCGAACTATCCGTACATTCGCTATTTCATGGCACACATCCTGCAGTTCCAGTTCCAGCGCTCGCTTTGCGAAGCGGCGGGCTTCACCGGCCCCCTGCATGAGTGTTCGGTGTATGGCAACAAGCAGGCAGGTGAAAAGTTCTGGGCGATGCTGAGCAAGGGCGCAAGCCAGCCCTGGCCAGAAACCCTGAAGGAGCTGACCGGCAAGGAAGAAATGGATGCCAGCGCCATCCTCGACTACTTCGCACCGCTGTACACCTGGTTGCAGCAGCAAAATGAAGGCAAGCAATGCAATTGGCAATGATCAACGCATCGACGCGGCGAACGCCCGATCCGATGGTGTCCTCCCTCGAACAAGGCAGGTGAAATCATGCAACGCTGGGTGAAACTTCCGGATGGCCGCTTCATCGACGCCAACAGCATCGTGTTTGTTGGAAAGGTGGAATCCTTCAATCGTTATGACGAGGACGGCAACGATCTTGGCCTGGCCTATGCGGTGAACCTGGGTACGGGCTTCCCGCGCGAACACCAGATCAACGTGGTCGGCAGCAAGGACGAGATTGCCCTCCTGCTGCGCAGCGTGCTGGGTGCCAACTCAAGCGCGGCTCCGGCGCCTGCGACTTAGGACAACGCTGATCAAGGAAGGTCTGAACACGTATTGTCGCAAGCAAGCTCGCTCCCACCATTGCTTGATTTTGTGGGAGCGAGCTTGCTCGCGACGAATGAGTTCCGTACTTGTTCAGAGTTTCCTCAAGGTCTGCTTTTCCAGAGCGCATCCAAAAATGAGCGCATGGCGCCTTGATTCCGTTCATGATTCGACAGGCCTGTCCTGAGCACAGTCGAAGGGCTCACCACGAACGGAAGGGACTTGATCAGCGTTGCCTTAGACACAAACCGGCGGAAATCGTCGCGCAACCAGGCAATACAGACGCCAGGCAAGGAAGCCGACCGCGGTGATCGAGGCCGCGGTCGCCGCGAGGCCGATGGCCGAGCCTGAAACCAGCGGCGAAATCACGCCGGCGATGATGGCGCTCATTACCAGACTGACGAATGCCTGCATCGACGATGCGCCACCGCGAATTCCGGGGAAGCGATCGAGCAGGATCAGGGTCAGCGATGGAAAGGCAATGCCGATGCCGGTTGAATGCAGGCCAATCGGCAGAACCGACCATGGCAGTTGCGGCCGATCCAGCAGCAGCGCCACGGAAACATTGACCAGCGACGCCAGCAACATGATGGCGTAACCGGTGGCGATGGTTGCCTGTCCACTCAGGCGACCCGCCATGCGCCCCGACAGGAACGAGCCGAACATCAGGCCGCCGACCGCCGGAATGAACAGCCAGGCAAAATGCTGCTCGTCCAGTCCAAGCAGGTTGATGACGAATGCCGGCGCCGAGGAAATGTAGACGAACAACGCATTGAAGCCCAGCGTTCCGGCCAGCACCAGGGGCGGAAAGACGGGATCGCGGGCAATGGTGCGATAGGTTCCGGCAATGGCCCGAACCGAAAGGGGCGTGCGTCGTGCAGGTGGATGGGTTTCCGGCAACAGCAACAGGCATCCGAACCAAACCAGCGCCGCGAACGCAGCCAGGAAAACAAAGATCATCGGCCAGCGCGCAAAGGTGATGATCCAGCCGCCGACAATGGGTGCAAGCGCCGGCGCCAGGCCGAAGATCATCGAGACCGTCGACATCAGGCGCTGCGCTTCGGCTCCATCGAAACAGTCGCGGATGATGGCGCGACCGACGATCATGCCGGCGCCCGCCGACATGCCCTGCACCGCGCGGTAGACCAGCAGCTCGGCAATCGAATCCGCGCTGGCGCAGCCGATCGAGGCCAGCACGAAAACGGCCACGCCGCCGAGAATGATGCGTCGTCGTCCCAGTGCATCCGACAATGGACCGTGCAGCAGCGACATCATCGCGAAGGCGATCATGTAGACGCTCAGGGTCTGCTGCATGCCGAAGGCAGTGGTGTGCAGGTCCGCTGCCATGCGCGGAAATGCAGGAAACATGGTGTCGATGGCAAACGGCCCGAACATCGAAAGGCCGGCAAGCAAGGGCGCAATCTGTTTCCGGCTTGGCGTCGGAGTGATCGGGGTCACGTCGGGAGTTCATGAGCGGTGGGTTCCCGCATGCTACGGACTGCGAGGATGCAAGTCATCCGTATGCAGGCGAACGACACCAGTTTGCGCACAAGGGCAAACCGCGATTGCTGCATCAACAATCAGGACACGGTGGATGCGCTGCGCTTATCCACCCTACCCATCTGGACCCACGCTGCTCTCGTAGGGTGGATAAGCCCGCAGGGGGCATCCACCAACAGCTTCAAGGCGTCCGAATTGCCTGAATGATCCCGTCATCAAACCACTGACGCAGCAGTTCGACAGCCAATGCCGGAACCTGATCGGGTGCGCGCAGCGCTGCCAAGCGCTCGCACAGCGTGGCAAAGTCCGCGCGTTCAAGCAGGCATGCACGCAAGGCAAGCAACTCTTCGGCCTGCACCGGACGAAAGCGTGAGATGCGTTCGGCATCCCGCCACAGCAGGCGCGCCGGAGCCGCGCTTGCTCCGCCGGGGGGTGGATCGGATTCGTCCTTGAGCGCGCGCCAGATTTCCACCGCATTGGTTTCAGTAGTAAGCAATCGCGTGCTGGGATGGAAGCCAAAACGCAGGTGCGGCCAATCCGGATGTTCGAATTCCTGCATGGCCGACCAGTCCATGCGCGGTGCATCGGCAGCATCGAACACATCCATCAACTCGCGCTCGAATGCCGCCAACGCGGCGACTTCAAGGTGCTGCGAAAACGGCGGGTTGCGCGCCAACCAATGCGGTACCTGCGCACCAAATCCGCGCAGCGAGCGCACCCGTGAAGGATGCTGTTCGATGTACCCGGCACAAAACCGGCTCCACAGCTCATCACCCAGATAGCGTGCAAGGCATGGGTGGTCCGCCTCCAGTGCTTCGCGCAGGCGCGCCGTGTAGGCATTGGCATAGATCGCCAGGCCGGTTTCGCTGTCGACGGTGCCTTGTGCACACCAGGCGCTCGGGAAATCCGCCTTTCTGCGCAGGTGGTCGATGAAGCGGCCCTGCAGCGATTCGAGGCGGATCATGCGACCGCCGTGCATCGCCGCGCCAACGCGTCATCACCCACCTGTCGCGCGTGTTCAAGTTCGGCGAGCAGTTCTTGCAGCGGCGGAATGTTGTCATCGCGCTCGATCATGGTGGTCACCGCGCCCAACCGCTGGAGCATGCGTGCGTAGAGATCCCACACTTCATCGCGGATCGGATGATCGTGCGTGTCGATCACGTAGTCGCCGTAATCGCTGTGGCCGGCCAGGTGGATCTGCCAGATCTTCTCCGCGTCCAGCGAGGCAATGTAGGCATCGGCATCAAATCCGTGATTGCGCGAACTGACATACACATTGTTGACATCCAGCAGGATGCGGCAACCGCTGCGGCGCGCAATCTCGGCGAGGAATGTCGCCTCGTCCATTTCCGCATCGGCAAAATTGACATAGCTCGATACGTTCTCGATGAGGATTTCCCGACCGAGGAATTCCTGCACTTCGCCGATGCGCGACGCGACGTGCAAAATGGCTTGCCCGGTGTAGGGCAAGGGCAGCAGATCATGGCTGTTGATGCCGCCAAAACCGGTCCAGCACAGGTGATCCGAAATCCAGATCGGATCGACTTCGCTGGCCAGTTTTTTCAACGAGCGCAGGTAATCCCGATCAAGCGGGTCAGTTGATCCGATTGAAAGCGACACGCCATGCATGGCCAGCGGATACAGATTGCGGATCGATTCGAGGTAGTGGCGCGGCTTGCCGCCCGCCACCATGAAGTTTTCGGAAATGATCTCGAACCAGTCGACCGCGGGACGCTGTTCCAGCACTGCCTCGAAATGCTCGGTGCGCAAACCGAGGCCATAGCCGTGCCAAGGCCGCGCACCCGGAGCCACAGCCCCGGGTGCCGGTCTGCGCTTTGCTTCAGCGCCCATCACCATTACGACTTGGTGGTACCGCCCACATCGGCACAGGTGCTGGCCGGAATCACGATGTAACCCTTGCCCTTGCAGCTTCCGGCTCCCTTGCAGGAATTCTCCGCGGTGGCGCAATCGTTGTGGCCCTTGCAGGCATTCACGCCGTAACACTTCACGCCTTCGGCTGCATCGACCTGGGTCATCTTGGCGGAGGCGTCCATCTTGCCGCCCAACGCGGTGCAGGCAGCGGACGTCGTTGCCACGAAACCCGAGCCCTTGCAGCCACCGGCACCCTTGCAGGCATTGGCGGCGGTCTTGCAGCCGTTGTGGCCCTTGCAGGCATTCACGCCCATGCAATGCCCAACTTCAGCCTTGGCAGCCGCTTCACTGCCTGCGGATGCCTGCGGCGAGAAACTCGCCAGGCTCGCCGCAGCAAGCGCCAGACCAAGACCGGACAAACCATTCGTACATTTGCTCATTGTTTCCCTCTCCATGAATGTTGATGTTGCGGTGGTGGAACAATCGACTTGCGCTGCGGGGGACAGCCGCGACGCAAACCAATAGACCCGGCTTCGACAAGAATCATTGCACGGCCGGCTGTGAAATCCGCGCATCGGTACTTGCAGGCTTGCGTGCGCTGCGCTGCAGGAGCGAATCGAGCGATACCGTGCCCGCCCCCGCCAGCGCCAGCCACAGGAAAATCGCCAGATACGCCATTTCGCTCAATCCCAGCAGATATTCCAGCGAGTCGATCTCGCTCCAGAACGCCGAGCGGATGGCCACCACCATGACCACCATCAGCAGTGCGGCAATGACCCGCGTGAACAGCCCGCACAGCAGCAGGATGCCACCGACGAATTCCAGCCCGGACACGAACGGCGCCATCACCTCTGCCATCGGCACGCCCCAGCCGCGAAAATTCTCGATCACCTGGGGCAGCGCGCCCAACTTGCCCCAGCCGGCCCAAAGGAAAACCCAGCCCACGGTGATGCGGGCCAGCAAAGGTCCAAGCCAATGCCAACGACGGGCAATTCGCTCCGGCGCATCGATCAACAGGTCAACGATCCAACGCATGCTCATGGAAAACTCCTGTTCTGGAATGGCGGGTCGGCAGCGCAAACCCGAAGGGATTTCACCGACAGGTCGTGCAGGCAATGGAACCGGCTGCACCATCCGGCCTGATCACGGTTTGCAGATGCGGCAGCGCACCGGCGAAAGCATCATGGGTTTCCCTGGAATCGTGTTCTGCAACTGCATTGCCCAGCGCGTCGCGCCAGGACAGGGCAATGGCGTCGAAGTGCCGGTCACTTGGCCCGATCATGACCAGGGATCCTTGTTCCATGCGCACTTCACGGCCGAAATTCCTGCCACTGCGGAAACTGCTGCCCGGCGCGGGTGGCGCATCGACCACATAGACCACGGTGACCGGCCCTTCGGCTTCTGGCATCACCATGTGCACGGTGCGATACGGCCCTGCCGGACACTTGTGCACATAGTCGACTCCAGCGGGAACCGAGCCGAGTTTCACGCCACGTTCGGCAAAGGCCTCCATCACGCGCTCGGGTGGAAGCGAATCGACAAGATCATCCGCATGCACCACATGCTCCTGCAGGTGTTCGATCACCATTGCCGAAAGCGGTGGCACCGGTTGCACGGAGCGATTCACGGCGACAACGGCAATCAGGATGGACGCGGCTGCCGCCAAGGTGAACGCGGCAAAGCGACGCCGACGGCTCAAGTCCCCACGCCGCAATTGGGTGGTTTGCGCGAGCAGGATGCGGTCAGCGAGATTCGCGGGTGCCGCAACCTGCAACGCATGCAAAAGTCGCGACTCGAAGGCATCGGCGCGGAGTTGCGCGGCCGAACAGCCCGGGCACGCTTCCCTGTGCGCAACAAACTCCTTGCGCTGTGAGCCTGGCTCACTGCCAAGATGGCGACGGAATTCAAGGCAGTTCATAGCTCACTCACCTCGGCCAGCGGGTCCTCAAGGCCCAACTGCCCTTTCAGTTTCTGCCGCGCCCGGAACAACTGGGTCATCACGGCAGCTTCTCCAAGGCCCAATTGCTCGGCAATTTCCGAGCATGAAAATCCACCCAGCACCTGCAATACCAGCGGTTCCCGGTACTTGGGTTCGAGACTGGCCATGGCCTGGCGCAGGCGCGATTCCTCAGTACTGCGCTCCGGCGTGGCCTGCGGATCCGGCAAGTCGAGGTCATCGATATCGTCCGATGGCATCGGCTTTCTCTCGAACAAACGAGCATGCTCGCGACGCAGGATGGTGATCAGCCAGGCCTTGACCGCGGAAACCTCGCGCAGGCGATCAAGCGCACGCCAGGCGCGCAGGAAGGTGTCCTGCACCAGGTCCTGGGCCAGCGCTTCCTGGCCGCACAGCCAATAGGCGTAGCGGTACAGGTCCGTGGAATGTCCGCGGACCAGTGCCTCGAATTGGTCCTGGCGGCTGCTCATGGCCGCATTGACCGGCTTCATCGCAGTTTCCTTTCACGCGCGTGCTGCTGAACGAACCGGCACGGCTGCCAGACCCGCATTGCCCGCGCAATCAATCGACTACAAACGAACCATCGCCGCTGGGGCATCCACATTGTAGCCTCGCGCGCGTCGTGCGCGCTGTCGCGCCATGTGCGATACGCAGGTCGATGCGGCACAATTCACGGCTCGCACAGGCACCCTGCCGACGCCCCGGACTGCGGAAACCATGACCCTGCAAGGCAACTACGAACAGATCGCGCTCAAGGACTATGCGGAGCGCGCCTATCTCGACTATTCGATGTATGTGGTGCTCGATCGCGCCCTGCCATTCATTGGCGACGGGCTCAAGCCGGTGCAGCGCCGCATCATCTACGCGATGAGCGAGCTGGGCCTGGATGCCGGCGCCAAACCGAAGAAGTCCGCGCGAACGGTGGGTGATGTCATTGGCAAATTCCATCCGCACGGGGACAGCGCCTGCTACGAAGCCATGGTGCTGATGGCGCAACCCTTCTCCTACCGCTACCCCTTGGTGGGCGGCCAGGGCAATTTCGGCTCGCAGGACGACCCGAAGTCGTTTGCGGCGATGCGCTACACCGAATCGAAGCTGACGCCAATTGCCGAAGCCCTGCTGAGTGAACTGGGCCAAGGTACGGTGGACTGGACGCCCAACTTCGATGGCACGCTGAACGAGCCGGCCTGGCTGCCCGCGCGCGTGCCGCATGTGCTGGTCAATGGCACCACCGGCATTGCCGTCGGCATGGCCACCGACATTCCGCCGCACAACCTGCGCGAGGTAGTCAGCGCCTGCATTCATCTGCTTGATGAACCCAATGCCAGCATCGCTGAACTGTGCGAGCACTTGCCTGCCCCGGACTTTCCCACCGAGGCGGAAATCATCACCTCGAAGAACGACCTGCTCGCGCTGTATGCCACCGGCAACGGCACCCTGCGCGCACGCGCCGTGTACACCCGCGAAGACGGCAACATCGTGATCACCGCGCTGCCGCACCAGGTTTCGCCCTCGAAGATCATTGAGCAGCTCGCCACGCAGATGCGTGCGAAAAAGCTGC
Source organism: Dokdonella sp. (assembly GCA_016712865.1). Classification (GTDB taxonomy): domain Bacteria; phylum Pseudomonadota; class Gammaproteobacteria; order Xanthomonadales; family Rhodanobacteraceae; genus Dokdonella. The sequence continues at coordinate 673,658 of JADJQH010000008.1, read as the reverse complement.
CGATGATCGAAGACCTGCGCGATGAATCCGATCATGAGAACGCAGTCCGTCTGGTGCTGATTCCGCGCTCCGCGCGCGTGGACGCGGACGAGATCATGCCGCACCTGTTTGCCACCACCGACCTTGAGAAGACCTTCCGGGTCAACCTCAACATGATCGGCCTCAATGGACGGCCGCAGGTCAAGAATCTCAAGCAGATCCTGGGCGAGTGGCTGCAATTCCGCAGCGACACGGTGACTCGTCGACTGCAACATCGCCTGGACAAGGTCGAGCGTCGCCTGCACCTGCTGGAAGGTTTGCGCATTGCCTATCTCAACCTGGACGAAGTGATCCGCATCGTGCGCAGCGAGGAGGAGCCGAAGCCGGTTCTGATGAAGCGCTTCGCCCTGAGTGAGGAACAGGCCGACTACATCCTGGAGACGCGCCTGCGCCAGTTGGCCCGGCTCGAGGAGATGAAGATCAATGCCGAACGCGACGAACTGGAGCAGGAGCGCGCAAGGATCAATGTCGTACTCAACTCCAAGGCGCGCCTGAAGACCCTGATCAAGGACGAGTTGCGCGAGGATGCGAAGAAGTTTGGCGACGGCCGACGCTCACCGCTGGTTGCGCGCGCTGCAGCGCAGGCGCTTGATGAAGCGGCGCTGGTTGCCTCGGAACCGACGACGATCGTGCTCTCGGCCAAGGGCTGGGTGCGCGCGGCCAAGGGGCACGATATCGACGCGACGGCATTGAGTTACCGCGAAGGCGACGGTTTTCGTACGGCCGCAAAGGGTCGCACCACCCAGCAGGTGGCGTTCATCGATTCCAGCGGACGCAGCTATTCGGCCGCGGCGCACAGCCTGCCCTCAGCACGCGGCAACGGCGAGCCTCTGAGTGGTCGGTTCAGCATCACCTCTGGCGCCCAGATCGATACCCTGGCCATTGCCGATCCCGCCACCCGGCTGGTGCTGGCATCGGACCGCGGCTATGGCTTCGTCACGCGATTCGAGAATCTGCTCGGCAGCAAGAAGGCCGGCAAGCAGGTGATGAACATCGAGGACGACGCACACGTGCTGGATCCGGCACTGGTCGAGGACAGTGCGCGCGACCGCATCGTGGTGGCAACCAACAGCGGTCATCTGCTGATGTTCTCGGTGGCCGAGCTTCCCGAACTCGACAACGGCGGCAAGGGCAACAAGCTGATCGAGATCCCCAAGGCCAAGCTGGGTGCCGGTGAACGCGTGGCCGGCATCGCCGTCGTCAGCGAGGGCAAGGGCGAGGTCAACCTGTTCGCCGGGCAACGCAAGCTGGTACTCAAATGGGCTGATCTGGTCGAGTACGGCGGCAATCGCGCCACCCGCGGCTCCTTGTTGCCACGTGGGTTCCAGCGCGTCGACCGGATTGAAGCCAGCGCCTAGGGAAACTCAGAACAAGTACGGAACTCATTCGTCGCGAGCAAGCTCGCTCCCACAAAATCAAGCAATGGTGGGAGCGAGCTTGCTCGCGACAGTACTTGTTCAGACCATCCCTGGTGCGGTATCTCGCAAGTAACGCAAAGAAATGCCGGATGGATTTCGTTGCCAGACAAGGCGTGAGGAGGAGGCGTAGCAGGGGTATGGCGACGACGAGCAACGCAGTATCGCGGCGAAATACGCCGGAATTGTCTGATGAAATTCGCGAGACAACCCACTAGCAGGTCGTTGGAAAACCAGCTGTGTTTGGTCTCGCGTCGAGCAGAATGGAAAGGTTGTTGATCGCAGCCGAACGGATGATCGTCACGATGCCGCGACCGGTTGCAGTCTGCGACCTTTTGGCGCGCATCAGGTGGCATGCAGGCGACAGCCACCCACCTACAATACGGTCGTGATCCGTTCGTCTTCCCGATTCAGACGTACCGCGTGGCTCGCCCTTGTGGCCGCGCTGTTGATTGCGTTGGCGCCAGCAGTCAGCCGCATATTGGCGTCCCACGCGGGCAATGCCTCCACGTCCCTGGTGGAGATGTGCACCGCGACCGGGCTGAAGTTGATTGACCTCTCATTGTCTGGCGGGAAGTCGGATCCGATGACTCCCATGCCGCATATGGACGAAGCCTGCGACTATTGCGTTCTTGCTGCGCCGTTGCTGCTCGTTGCAGCCCTGCTGACGGTCCCGCATCTGCGCCCGGCACCGGCCTACGGGCGTCACTTCTATTGTCTGATCCTGCACTCGCCGCGCAATCGACGCGGCCTCGGTTCCCAGGCTCCACCGCTCGCGCTCTGAGCCACGCCTCCGGTTGATCATTTCCTGCGTGGCCCGCGGGCCGCGCCCCTGTGCCTTGGAGCCAACATGTCCATTCTTCGTCCATCGACGCGATGTTCGTCGCGCATTTCCGTGGCCATTGCTGCCGCGCTGCTGTTTTCCTTTCCTGTCCTTGCCGAGATTGTCGACCTTGAACCGCGCGGCGCGCAGATCCTGCCTGCGGTCAAGGTCATCGGCGAAGCGCCAGAATCCGCATTGACCTGGGAAACCGACCCCAAAGTACCCCGACAGCCCGTCCCCGCCAGCGACGGCGCCGACTACCTGAAGACCATCCCGGGGTTCAGCGCTCTGCGCAACGGCGGCACCAACGGGGATCCTGTCCTGCGCGGCATGTTTGGCTCGCGCCTGGCCTTGTTGACCAATGACGGAAGCATGCCCGGCGCATGCCCGGCGCGGATGGACAATCCGCTCTCGTACGTGTCCCCGGAAACCTACGATCGCCTGATCGTGATCAAGGGGCCACAAAGCGTACTCTGGGGGCCGGGTGCATCCGCCGGCACGGTTCGTTTCGAACGCGAGGTTGACCGCTTCGCAGAGCCTGGCATCCGCGTCAACGGCAGTCTTCTGGCCGGATCGTTCGCACGCAACGACCAGGTGGCCGATTTCGAAACAGGCGCCGCGCCAGGTTACCTTCGGGTCAATGGCAACCACTCCGAAGCGGACGACTACGAGGACGGCAACGGTCATGTCGTACCTTCGTCATGGAACAAGTGGAACGTGGATACCGCGATCGGCTGGACACCCAATGAAGAAACCCGGCTGGAGCTCTCCGCAGGATCCGGAGACGGCGAGGCCCGCTATGCCGCTCGAGGCATGGACGGCTCGAAGTTCAGGCGCGACAGCTATCTCCTGCGCTTCAATCAATCCGGATTCTCCGGACCACTGCAATCGCTGCAAGCCAGCATCTTCAGCAACCACGCCGACCATGTCATGGACAACTACACCCTGCGCGAACCCAACCCGATGGGTCCGATGCCGATGCCGATGGCTTCCAATGTCGATCGCCGTACGGTGGGTGGGCGCGTCGCACTGGATTGGGCCTGGTCGCAGTGGGAGCTCAGCGCCGGCATGGACACCCAGGACAGCCGGCACCGCAGACGCAGCGCAATGGGTCGCGACGCGTACCTCATCAAGCCGAGAATGAAGGACGCCACATTTGCCAACCGTGGGATCTTCGGTGAATTGAGTCATCCGCTTGCCAATGACGGCAAGTGGATCGCAGGTGCCCGAGTGGACTGGGCAGAAGCAACCGACAAGCGTGCAACCATCGGCATGGCCGGCATGCCCAATCCCAGTTCGGGCATGACCCGCAAGGAAACCTTGCAGTCGGGCTTCCTGCGCTTCGAGGGCACACCGACTGACGTGCCGCTGGGCTGGTACGCCGGACTCGGACATGTACAGCGCATGCCGGACTACTGGGAGCTGTTCTCGCCGGACCAGGGCCCGGCCGGCGCAGCCAATGCATTTGCGGGCATCGAGCCGGAACGCACGACCCAGTTCGACATCGGCGCGCAATTCCACGGCGAACGGATCCACGCGTGGCTGTCGGCCTACGTCGGGCGCATTGAAGACTTCATTCTGTTCACCTACACCGGAGGCGGAATGATGGGGCCGATGTCGGCGGCGGCAAACGTGGATGCCCGCATCCGCGGAGCCGAATCCGGTATCGAATTTCGTCCAGACGGCTGCTGGATGTTTGGCGCGACGCTGGCCCATGCCTGGGGCGAGAATCGCGACAGCGGCGCGGCGCTTCCACAGATGCCACCGCTGGATACACGGCTCTCGGCCAATTTCAATCTTCGGCGTTGGAGCTTCGGCCTGTTGTTTCGCGCCGTGGCGGCACAGGATCGCATAGCGCAGAACCAGGGCAACGTGACAGGGCGTGACCTCGGTCCGTCGAAAGGGTTCGCCACCCTTGCGATCAACGGCGGATTCCGACTTCACCACAACGCCCAGCTGACCGCCGGCATCGACAATGTGTTCGACCGCAGCTACAGCGAACACCTCAACCTTGCCGGCAATGCCGACTTCGGATTTCCCGCCGATCCGCAACGCATCAATGAACCAGGACGAATGCTGTGGGTCAGGCTGGGGCTGACGTACTGACAAATGGAAACGGGGGCCTCGCGGCCCCCGTTTCCTGTCAGCTTGCAAACCTGATCAACGGCGGGAAGTGCGCCGGAAATAGAACACGCCCAGCATCAGGGTAAACAGAGCCAGTGCCAGCTTGCTCCAGGATTGCAGGGTCGGCAGCTCGATGGCCGGCTGCACCGGGCCACCACCGCCACCGACGCAAACCGTGCAAACTCCGCTGAACCCGGGCGTCGGGATCAGGCTCCAGTTGACGATTTGACCCGTATCGCCACCCGCGTTGTCACTGACGGTCAGGGTCCAGGTGCCCACCGTGCTTTCGCCATCAAATGCCGACAGCGGCGAAGCAGGCAGCACAGGGCCGGTCAGCCAGGGCGTGGTGGCGTTGCAGGTGGTTTCCGGATTGACGCTGGCTGCATCCGAGAACACCACGTCCATGTCGTTGTCGCTGCAACCGAATGTGCTCCCAGGTACTCCGGGACGATCCAGCAAGGTCACCGTGGTGCCGCCCGGGCTGGTCAGCGAGATGAACACGTCACCTACCCAGGTGTGATCGATTTCCACGCCCACCTCCAGGTCGGTCAAGGTGATGTCTTCGGCAACCGTGATCGTGGAGGTCACGCCGGCGGGATTGTTGTCCGTAATCGGCAGCGGCAGGGTTTCATTCGGTGTCACAGTGCCTGACTGTCCAATCTGTGATGCCACCGAGCCGGCTGCCGTGGTGCCTTCGTTGCTGGTGACGCTGATCGGCAGCGTGAACGGGGTCACGCAGCTCGCGGTTTCTGCAACGGAGACGACAAAGGTCGCGTTCGCACTGCTGCCATCGGCCAGATTGCCGATGTTGGCCGTGGAGGTGACATAGGTGATGCCAGCCGGAGCAGGCAAGTCGAGCGACGCCACTACGCCAGTGAAGCTGCCACCAGCCGCGCTGATCGGCACCTGCACGGTCACGGTTTCACCAGGCTCCACCGTGCCGTTGTTCTGGGCGGTGTTTGTGCTGCACGAATCAGCCACCGTTGCCGACGCCGAGCCTACCGAAAGGCTCGGGCCACCCGGGTTGCCGATCACGTTCATGACGATCTGCATCTGCGGAAAGCCAATCGCAGAGGTTGCGGTCGGTGCAGTAACGCCGCAGTCCGCAGCTGCCAGATAGCTCGGCGCCGACTCACCGGAGGCATTGGATCCGATAAAGAAGGAGTTGCCGGCGGTCTGCCCATTGGGCGTGAATACTTCGACGACCAGATTGGAACCCGCAGTGGCCAAGCCGGACACCGTGGCCGGGAAGACGGTGGCAGTCTGGTCCGCAACGTTCAACGAGGCGGTGCCAATCTGCGTATAACCGCCCGGGAAGGTGCCCGGAAACGCACCCGCACCGGAGTACAGATTGACCGTCACCGGCTGGGAGCCACCCGTACCTGCGGCCGTCTCGATGCCGAACTGCACTTCGCAGACATTGATGTCGGCGGCCAGGGCAAACGAGCGATAGTAGGAATTATCCGTATGCAGGCCGCCTGAATTGCAGGACACCGAGTTGCCCGAGGTGATGGACTGCGAAGTGGATTGGGTCAGGGTGATGGTCCCGCAAGCACCTGTGGGTGCCACAACCGTAGGACGCAGCGGCTTCGGAACTTCGAAGGTTGAATTGGAAAACGATTGGGCAAACGCAAGTGGTGCACTCAAGGCGGTGGCGGCGAGCACCAAGGCCATGGCTCTCATCGGATTCGGCATGATCTAATCCCCAGGGCAGAGTATGACTTCGATGTTCCACTGCGGGCGCTGATACCCGCTGCGAACACCAAAAGGCTTCTTGAAGCAGAGTGGCAACCGCAGCGTGTCGCGGTGGCTTCTCGCAGCCTAGCACTGTCAGCAGTGCGACAAAAGCAGCAACTGCATGGGTCTTGAGGCGGATCGCCCTGGCAGATGACCCAACGCCGAAAAAGACCGCTTCCCCATTCTGAAGACGGAGAGATTGATTTGATCCGGTTCATTAGAAAATTCAGCATCTTGGCGCTGATTACCATAATTTGCATCAGTTTTGGCGCCTGGTTGCTTCTCAGGGGAAGCCTGCCAAAGACAGATGGCACGCTGACGACTCCTGCCCTGCGCTTTCCGGTGACCGTCGAGCGCGACGCCCTCGGTACCGTCACCATCCGGGGCGAAAACCGGGCGGATGTCACATGGACCCTGGGTTACATCCACGCGCAGGAGCGATTCTTCGAGATGGACCTGATGCGTCGCAGTGCTTCCGGCGAACTCGCCGAGCTGTTTGGAAGCGCGGCGCTGCCCATTGATCGTCGGGCACGCGCTCATCGCATGCGCGCTCGCGCCGAGGCCGAGCTTGCCAGTGCCCCGGCAGCTGATCGCGATCTGATTGCGCGCTATCGCGACGGCATCAACGCTGGGTTATCCGATCTGCAAGTGCGGCCATTCGCCTATCTGCTCACGCGAACCAAGCCTCGCGAGTGGACCAGCGCCGATACCTTGCTGGTCGTTGACGCCATGTACTTCTCGCTCAACGATGCCTCCAACACGCGTGAGCTTGCGTTCTCGCGGATGAAGGCCACGCTGCCCGATTCCGCCTGGCAGTTCCTCTCGGCCATTGGCGGTGCTTGGGATGCCCCGCTCAGCGGGCCCGCCATGCGCTGGCCGAAGCTGCCAACTCCCGCAGAACTGGATCTCGGAAAACTTGACCCAGCCACGATGAAATCGGACGGCCCCGTATCCGATGCGGTTCCCGGCAGCAACAGTTTTGCGGTGAGCGGAAGCCTTGCCGGTGGTGCGGGATTGATTGCCAACGACATGCACCTGGACCTGCGCGTACCTGGAATCTGGTTCCGCACCCGGCTGATCTATCCGAATCCGCGTCGACAGGGCCAGACCGTTGATGTCACCGGTGCGAGCCTTCCCGGCACGCCGGCCATGGTGGTTGGCAGCAACCGCTCGGTGGCTTGGGGCTTCACCAACAGCTATGGCGATTTCACCGACTGGGTCCGCGTGTTGCCCGACGCGGGCGATGCGAATCGGTACAAGACTCCGGATGGCAGTGACGCCGTCGTGGTACACAACGAATCCATTGCGGTGAAAGGTGCCGAAGCGGAAACGCTGGAAGTTCGCGACACGCGCTGGGGTCCGATTTTGGCGAAGGATGCCGACGGCACACCGCTGGCGCTGGCGTGGACTGCACACCGACCCGGCGCACACAACCTGGAACTAATGAATCTGGAGACTGCCGAATCCTCGGACGAGGCTGTCGCCATTGCCCAGCGCGCAGGTATGCCGGCACAGAACTTCCTGGTCGCTGACCGTTTTGGCAGCATTGCATGGACGATTGCCGGTCGCATGCCCCACCGCACGGGCAACTACGACCCGCGACTGCCGGCCGACTGGAGCCAGCCCGGAACGGGTTGGGATGGCTGGCTCGCCCACGCGGACTATCCGCTGATTTCCAATCCGCCCTGGCAACGGCTGTGGACAGCGAATGCGCGCCTGGTCGACAGCGGCACCCAACTCGAGCAACTGGGCGACGGCGGATACGACCTGGGCGCGCGACAGATGCAGATACGCGACGCGCTCAACGCCAAGCAGCAGTTCCGTGCCGCCGACATGCTGGAGATCCAGTTGGATGATCGCGCCCTGTTCCTGAAACCGTGGCACGAGCGCCTCGATGGCTTGATCAAGCAGTCACCCGAGGATCCAGGGCTGGTGCGGATTGGCGGCATCCTCGCCGACTGGAGCGGCCATGCCTCGGTTGATTCGGTCGCCTATCGCCTGGTGCGCGCCTGGCGCAATGAAATGAAAGACACCGTGCTTGCCGGATTTGCCGCAGTTGTGCGGGCGAAATATGCGGATTTCCAGATGCCCAAACTGGCCCAGGCCGAGCACGCCGTGTGGTCGCTCCTGCAACAGCGTCCACCCCACCTGTTGCCACCGGGCTATGCAGACTGGGAAGACCTGCAACGAAAATGCCTGGACCGCGTTGTCGCGCGCCTGGATGAACAGGCCGGTGGTCTCGCCGCAAGAACCTGGGGCGAGCGCAACACGGCGCGCATTGCGCATCCGGTTTCACGCGCCCTGCCCGCATTCCTCGCCCGTCTGCTCGACATGCCCGCCGATCCCTTGCCCGGCGACAGCAACATGCCCCGCGTACAAGGCCCCGCGTTCGGCGCGTCCGAACGCTTTGCGGTTGCACCGGGTGACGAGGAGCACGGCTACTTCGAACTGCCGGGAGGCCAGAGCGGCCATCCGCTGTCACCGTTCTACGGCGCGGGACACCGGGATTGGGTGGAGGGCAAGCCGACACCGTTCCTGCCTGGCCCATCCATCCATCATCTGGTATTCAAGCCGGCAAACTGATCGCGAATGAGCCGGCACCGATTCGGTGCCGGCTCATTCGTCGATGCCATGGTCAAACCGATGAACGCGTCACGGCCTGGCTAAGGTTTCAAAGCCGTCCACAAAAATCACGTCGTTGCCGGCCCCTGGACCAAGCAGTGTTGTCGTAAGGTTGTCGGCCTGACCCGCGGAACCGGCTTGGGCAACATGCAAATGCACGCCGCTGGCTGTCGGCGCAGCATTGGCAGTGAACGAGAACCGGAACATCGTTCCCCAATTAAGTGGATTGGTCACGGCTGGGGTGCCGACCGGCGGCGACGGATCCGCCGGCGCAACCCAGTTGACCGCGGTCGGCGCAACCGTGCCTGTCCAGTCATTCGCGGCATTCAGATCTCCATCGCTGAAAACCAGGTTGCTGATGGAAATTCCTGGGGCCGTGTTGATGCGAAAACGATCAAGGCCGAAATTGTGCACGACCTTTACATAACCTGGCTCGCACGGAGGAGCAGGATTCGGATCAAGGCACTCCGTCGCAGCGCGCGCAAAATCAAAGTTCATGATCACGTAGTCGTAGCGGTACTGGCCGCCGCCAAGATCAAACACCTTGACCGCAGCCTTGACGTGACCTTCGCTGCTGGCCAGTTCCTGAATGGCTTTGGCACCACCCGGCGGTGTGGTTTCAGCCCAGCGATCGATGGCCGAGCCGAGGCGGAAAGCTTCTCCGGCCCCTGGCATCCAGGTTGAACCCGAGCGCGAAGGTGAAACACCACGCGTGGCCATGGAGTTGTAGATGTTCACGTCTTCGCGCGCCAGATACCACGATTCGAAGCGATACGACGCTCCCGCATTCAAGGCGGGATCGATTTGGGACTCGATGGTGATCAGGCGCTGTGAATACTGACCGTTGCCGGAGCTGTTCGAATTGCCATCGCAATTGGTGTCGTAGATGGAACCGCAACGACCCCAGATGTTGTCGGCAGGAATGATTTCCGAACGCGGACCGAGATCGTTGTTGCTGTCGTTGTTGCCGGTTCCATAGGTGTCGGAACAAGCTCGACCGAGCACATGCGAATTGGTGCCATGGCCAGAGGCGCAACCGACATTGGTGGTCAGGAACGCGTGCTTGACGCCAGAGCGCCCGATTTGGTCGATGCTGCCATCGGCGTTGTATCGATACAGGTTCCAGATCAGGTATGGGTGTTGGTCATTGCTATAGGGCGCGAAGGTGCCGGAGAACTTGGTGTACCAGGGAATGTCGGCGGTCCACAGCACAGAGCTGGTTCCCAATGGATCACCCGCAACCGTTGCCTGGGCAGAGCCATTGTTGACATTGTTCCTCAGGGTGGAGCTCGGCGTGAACACCACCTGGCCCGTGGTCGAACTTCCCGTGCAGCCATTGCAGCGACTGTAGCTGACGCTGAAGTTCTGCATGAACAGATCGGCCTGGTAGACCGTTCCCGCGGGTTGCCCAGGCACCTGGGTCCCTGTCCAGTCAAACACGCTGCCGCCCTTGGGTGTGGCTCCAACACCCTGGCGAAGCACCTGACTCAGCAACATCATGTCGGCAATCGCCCAGTTTGCGCGCTCAGGGAAGCCCAGGCGACTGGCAAGAGCCGGACTGATGCGCAAGTCCATCGTCTGTACGGCAAGCGTGCGGTTGTCATTGACCAGCTCGTACATCAGGCGATCGACATAAAACCAGGCGATTCCATCTGCACCCACCAGATCCAGGATGAGGGGGTCATCCGCCCGTGTGCGCAGGCGGAAATCCGACAGGTTGATCTGTGTTCCATCGTTCAGCGCCAAGACATAGCCACCGCGCGCCTGCACGGAACCACCCACGAAGCTTTGCAGGTTGTTGTTGTGCACGCGGAATTCGAGACTGCCGGACTGGCGAACGTTGAACCGTTCATGCTGCCGCCAGCTCAAATCTTTGAGCTTCCCATTCGTCTTGGTGATGCTCAAACCCATGTCGGCAAGCAGCTCGCGATTCCATCGCATGCCCACTTCGCCACCCCATACGGCCCACAGCGAATCCTGGCTGAGCTCTGCCGCGGTCGTGCTTGACTCAGCCATCACCCATGCGGGTGCAAGCCCGAAAGCCAGCACGCTCGCCAACATGACTCTCTGAAATCCTGCATCACGCTGCATTTCGCTTACTCCAAGTCAAAATCCTGGTTGCGTGGCGTTTCGCTACCACGGAAACCCTCGATTACTCAAAACCGTTTCGGAAAATTGGCCAGTCGCCGACTTGGGTAATGGTTGGACCGACCTGTTTGCACACCATCGAATTTTGCGGCTCGCAGGAAGCTCCGCTGCAACCGGGCGGCCAGTTGTTGCCGTTGGCATCCCGTACGCTGGCGCGATACCAGAACACGACATCCGTATCTGCAATCGACTGGCTGTTGGCAATATTCGTTGCCGTCATGGTGCAGTCACCCAGGTTGTTGTCGCTACGGTCGGCGTATTCGTTGTTGATGAAACGGCTGCCGATCACGTCAACCGAATGAAAATTGCGCCCGGACTGATTCGGCGGATTGTAGTCACCCGATCCGGAAACAATGCGGTAGCCGAAATCTCCCTTGGTGCTCATCACGTCCCAATACGTCGGCCCGCCACCCGGTCCGCCGGTCAGGCTGCGCAATCCGGAAAACTCCGTTGACTGCGATACCCCATTGGAAAGAATTTCGTTGTTGCCGGAGCCATCGATGTCGAAATCAAAGCGCCAGTAGTTGTGGTGCCAGTGGGTGAGGCTGTTGTTGGTTCCATCTCTGTTGCCAAAACCGAATTCCGGTTGTATGTCGCCATTGGCCCAGAACGCGTAACGACCCGTGTACTGGTACCAGGCTGCCGAGTACTGGGTGGTCAGGACCACATGATCTCCCATGTCCTCGATTGCGACTCCGCCTGGCGCACCAATGCAATCAGCCAGGACGAAGTTGGTTCCTGGCGCACCGGTAAACGGGCAGCTTCCGTAGGCCGCAGTTGCGTCCTGCGAAACGTCGCATACCGTGGTTGCAATGTAGGGCGAAGGTACACCCAATTGATTGCGTACCGGGACCGATGCGACAAAACGCGCATCGGAATCTTTCCAGTCGCGATAACAGGTACCGCTGTTGCGATACTCGGCAAACAGGATCGGAGCATGCAGGCGCTTGGCGACCAGAATTCCCTTGTAGTGCACATCCCGCAATTCCAGGCCGGAGCCATCCGCGGCCACGCTCTGGCTCGGTTGTACCCAGCACATCTCCCAGACCGGATTGGCTGCGGGCCATTGCAGCAAGTTACCGCCCCACAGACCGCAATCTGCGGCCGCAGCGAATGCGGATCCGCTGATTCCCATGCCAAGCAGGGCCAAGCCTGCCACCAGTCTGCGCGTGATCATCTGCATCGGCTTGTCCTCAGTTTTTGTCAGCTACCGGATCGGGCTTCCGATCCGGGTCAAGTGCGGCGTGCACGACTCGCCGCGTCATCAAATCAACAATGGCGTGGGCCACATGCTGTTGGCCATCGCCACGGGATACGATCACGTGCACGCATCTGGAACCCGCTTTGCAACCAGCATCGTTCTCGTTGCGCAGAACGAATCCGGCATAGAAATTCAAGTCGGGAGCGGACAGCAATTCGTGAAGACTGGGCTCTTCCCTGGCCAATGCGATCGCCAACTCGAGCTCACGATCTGCAAAATTCAAGGTGTACCCAGGCTTGTCCGTGCGCCTCAGCGAATTGCCGGACTCGTCAAAAACCGACTCCACGACGACACCACGTCGATAGTCCCAACCATACTCAACGAACACTTTCCGGTTGATGCCATTCTCGGTGAATACATCGCCATACCGCCGCACCGGTTGGTAATCCGGCAGCTTGATGTCTGCCGAATTGCGGTCGATTCTCACCTTGTTGCCGCCTACTCCGGCCGATGCCGTGAGTGGAGTCATCGCACTGTCAGCGTCACGGACTCCTTCCGTGCGGGTTCTCGGCTGGCAAGAAGCGATGAAGGCCGGAATCAATATGGCAACGATCGTGAGCAGGTATCCGGGGCGCAGGTATTTCATGGTCGTTTCCACGCCAGGATCAGTAGATCTGCAACCGGGCACCAGGCACAAGCACGTCAAAACCATCCGCAAAAATCAGATCAGCCCAAGGGCCGAATGGGTACAAAGTCGGACCAACCGACTTGCAGACCATGGAATTCTGCGCCTGACAATTTCCACCGCTGCAGCCCGGTGGCCAGCTGTTCGCTGTGGTGTCACGAACGGCAACCCGGTAGTAGATGGCCTGGTTGGTGTTGGCGATGTTTTCACCATTGACGATGTTCTCTTCATGCATTTCGCAATCGAATAAGTCGTAGTTCGGGTTGTCACCGTACTCGTTGGCGTGCGTTCGCGTCGCCATGAAATCGAGCGTGTGGAATCCGCGACCGGATTCGTTGGTCGCGTACTCGTAGTCACTGGCACCAGGAACCATGCGATAGCCATTCCCGCTTGAGGGATTGCGTACCGACCAAGTCCGTGGCCCGCCGCCGGGACCACCACCGACATTGCGCAAGTCGGTGAATTCGACGGCCTGATCGGAATTGTCGATGCTGACCACGTTGTTGCCGAGCCCATCCATGTCGAACTCGAATCGCCAGTAGTTGTGGTGCCAATGTGTCACGCCATTGAAGGTGCCGTTGCGGTTGCCAAAGCCGAAGGTCGGCTTCATGCGGCCATCGACATAGAATTCCATGCGCGATGAGTACATGTACCAATCAGCGATGTACTGCGCCGTCAGGCGCACGTGGTCGCCCATGTTCTCGATGGCGACGCCCTGGGTGCAGGAGTAGCCCGCTGGAATCGGCAATAGATAGGGGCAATAGCCATAGGAGGCGGTCGCATCATTCGAGCGATCGCAACTAGTGATTGCTGCATTGCCACCCGGCGGGATATCTCCCAACTGGTTCTGCACGGCGTTGGCGGCCAGGGTCGAAGTCGGCTGGTCCTTCCAGTCGCGATAGCAGTCTCCGCCATTGCCATCCTTGTATTCCGCGAAGAGCATCGGTGCATGCGCGCGGCGCAACACCAGTTGCCCGTTCCAGTACACGTTGCGCAATTCCATGCCGGAGCCTGCGGGCCCCACGCTGTCATCCGGTGCCAACCAGCACATTTCCCAAACCGGGTTGACGGCAGGCCAGCTCAGTTTGGTTTCCGGCGCAACGCAGGTGGGTGATCCGGCGTGCACAAGTGCCGAGGAGGCAAACATCGCCAGCCCGATAACAGGAATGAATCTCTGGATGAACATGGCTCAATGCTCCAACGATGAATGGGCCGCCTTCCGTCCGGAAGGCACGTAGTCCGGATAAACAACGCGATCGCTCATCAGATCGACCACGGAATGAAGGATCACATCGTCTCCGTTGTTCACGGCGGCGATCACGCGAATGCAGCGCGAACCCCTGTCGCAAAAGGGGTCCCCAGGTTCACGCATGGCAAAACCACCATGCCAGAGCATCACGTCCGGCTTGTTCACGATGTCACGCGTCCTCGGATCCAACTTCACCAGCGCGGCCGCGCGTTGCCGCTCGGGCTCCGTCAGGCTGAGATCAGCGCCAGGCGGATACTGGGTGGCGATGAGATTCCCGTTGGGATCGAAGGTGCGGACGATGTTTTGTCCACGCGCGTAGTCCCATCCGCGAGTGACCACACAACGTTCGTCGTCACGACGTTCGGACTGGTCAGGACAGAAATCCGTAACCCGGCTTGACTCCACATAGCCGCGCATCCTGCCGCTGTGATCGATGCCATCGGAAGCAATATCGTTCCTGGTCGCCTGGCTGCCGCAAGCAGCAAGCCCCAGGCTCAGGGCAAGCAGGTAGCACGCGCGGAAAAGGGAAGCTGGAGAACGATTCGATTCAGACATGGCTGTTGATCAATTTGGGGTCGATACGGTGGCGACATTGCCCGCCGTTTCCGGCGGCGATTTTCCGTAAGCAGGGTTGTTCCACAACTGGAACAGGTAGTCCGCCCGGGAAAGCGACTGCGGACCGATGTTGAAGGGCCGACCCGGACCGCCCGTGCACAAGGTGTTCTCCGCAGGAACCGCAGGTGCTTCAGCGGATTCATCCTTGAGGAACTCGATGTAGTCCTTGCTGGCAATCTGGAATTTCAACCCGGCCTCGATCTTTATCGGCCGCGCGGTACCAGCCGGCAACACGAAGGTGTAGTCGGCTGAATCGTAGTTGACGAGCACGCCGGAGCCGGGCGAAACCTCGGGATATGTGTACGCCACCGGTCGAATCTCATCGCCATTGGGATCACCATCGGCTGCCGGATGGAAACCCAGCGGCGGAATGCGGTTGTCCTTGCGTACGCAATTGTTGAGTACGAAGTGGAACTGCTTCTTGCCTGCTTCCTCGATCTTGCATTCGGCAGGCGGACCCGACGTCCAGATGCCTTGCAGAACCTCGTATACCTTGGCTTGCGCGTCCTCGGTCAGGACGCCGGTCGTGCCGTCATAGGCGGCGCTTTCGGCAACCACGGCATCGGTTGCACTGAGGGCCTTGACGTTCAGCCACATGCGCCGACCTTCGGCGTAACCGGTCGGCAACTTGTGACCACTCAGATTCGTGACCTTGACTCGCACGCTGATGGAGCCGGCACTGCCGGCAGTTGGCGGACTGTAGGCAAGGATTGATGTCTCGACTGAAGCGCTGGACTCCAACATGGCGCGGGCACTGGCAATGGTGCGATCGAAATCGGCTTCGCGGTCAAAACCGGTCACGCCATTGGCGTATTCGGTCTTGATGATGGAAGGGATCCAGGTGTTGGCACCGGCAAATTCATGGACGGGGAGATTGCCCGTTCGTGACCCGTCCGGATTCTGGTTGCAGGCCTTGGCCTCCGGATCGTCGCTGCTGCGCATGTGGCAGTTCTGACACTGCTGGGCCTTGGCAATGGCAGGCACCAGGTCCGGACCTTCGCCCATGCCATCGCGGAATATGGTTTCGGAGAACAGGCTGTTGTTCCACTCGGAATAGGTGCGCTCCAGCGGCATGGGTCGCGTGGTTGCCACTCCGCCTTCCAGCACCAGGGTCTTCAGCGGTCCCTCGTCCGTATCGGGGGTGGTCACGTCGTGACAGGTTCCGCACAACTTGGAATCCTGATGGTAGGGAGACGCGACCCAGCCGTGAGGTGGTTCGAGAAACCCGCTGGTGTAGCCATACGGTCCGCGCCGGCACGGTCCACCAAAGGTGTCTCCAGAGGGATTGGTGCACGTAGAGGAGTCATCAATCCAGATGTTGGCATTGCCGATCATTCCCGGCTGTCCAGCCGGCCCGGTCGGCATCATGCGGTGGCAGAAATGGCAGGTCACTCCTGCGTAATCGTTGCTCTTGCCATCATTGTCATCGTAGTCGCCATTGAGCTGGCATCCGCTGGCGCCACCCGGTCCGGTGGAACCTCCTCCAATGGCCTTGACCACGCGCCCCGCCAGCCAGCCCGGAGGTGTATGGCAACGCAGGCAGAAATCACCAACGCCCGGATAATCCTTGTTGGCAATATCCAGTGCCGCCCAGAACAAGGGGTCTCGCATGGCATTGGCCATCATGCTTCCGCCCCAGGTGCTGTGCGGCATGAAGTTTGGATCGTTGCCGGAAAAACCACGATGGCAGGACGAACAGGCCATCGGCTCTTCCATGCCCCAAGCCAGGCCTGGTTGCGTGCCGTGCGGGGTGAAGTCGATGGCCCAGGCTGCGTTCGACAGGACAAGGCAAGCCAGCATTGCAGCCAGCCTCGTTGCGAACTTCACGGAAGAAGCGGTTTTCCCGAACAATGCATTCACCTGATGCTGTAATCACGATGCACGAAACGCGCCACGAAGGGCGCCAGCCTGTCCATGCCTGAATTCCTTGGAGTGGGAGTCTGCGTGCTTCGGCGGCTGCTATTCGCCCCATTTCGCCTTGCGCACAGTAAAACCCGCTGATTTTTATCACAAACCGGCGTTAAGCGTCCGAAAAGCCGGTCAAGCATGCGGCAGATGTGTGCGGGCATACGCAAAAAGCCGACCACGGGAAGCTCAGCCCGGGGACGGAGCCAGCAACCTCTCGATGATCGCGAGGTACATATCGGGCAATCGCTCCAGATCAGCCACGGACACACATTCGTCCACCTTGTGGATGCTGGCGTTGACCGGCCCGAACTCCACCACCTCCGCGCCCAGCGGCGCAATGAAGCGCCCATCCGAGGTGCCGCCGCCAGTACTGGATTCCGGCACCCGGCCACAGTGCTGCATGAGAACCGCCTCGACAGCCGAACGCAGGGCGCCGGGCTCGGTCAGGAACGGTTCGCCGGAAAGCTCCCATTCGATTGCGTAGTCCAGGCCATGGCGCTTGAGGCAGTCTTCGACCCGCGCACGCAATCCATCCGCGCTGCTGGCGGTTCCGTAGCGGAAATTGAAAACGACTTCCAACTGCCCGGGGATCACGTTGTTGGCACCGGTGCCGGCGTGGAGGTTGGAAATCTGGAAGCTCGTTGGCGGGAAGCTGGCATTTCCCTCGTCCCAGACCGTGGCTGCAAGCTCAGCCAGGGCCGCAGCAGCGAGGTGAACGGGATTGCGCGCCAGATCCGGATAGGCGACATGACCCTGGATGCCGCGCACGCTGAGGCGACCATGCAGGGAACCGCGTCGACCGACGCGAACCAGATCGCCCAATGCCTGGCGCGACGAAGGCTCGCCGACCAGACACCAGTCCACGCGCTGTCCGCGCCTGTGAAACTCCTCGACCACCCGACGCACGCCGTCGATGGATGGCCCTTCCTCATCGCTGGTCAACAACAGCCCGACGACGCCGGCATGCTGCGGATGCCGACGCACGAACGCCTCCAGCGCCAGGGTCATGGCGGCCACGCCGGATTTCATGTCGGCTGCGCCACGGCCGAACAAATGACCATTGCGGATGGTCGGCTCGAACGGAGGGCTGGTCCAGTTCTCGACCGGCCCGGTCGGCACCACATCCGTGTGGCCCAGCAGGATCAAGACCGGACCGTCGGTTCCATGCGTGGCCCACAAATTTCGCACGTCGCCGTAATGCAGGTCTTCGATGGCGAACCCCGCCGCTGCCAATCGCTCGCCCAGCAGTTGCTGGCAACCCGCATCCTCGGGGGTGACCGATGCACGGCGGATCAGTTCGCAGGTGAGATCAAGGATTTCGGACATGGTTGAGGAGCCGGCAATTGGGAATGGAGAATCGAGAATGGTCGAGAGCAAGGACCAATGCGAAGGGCACTTCGCTCTTCGCTCTTCGCTCTTCGCTCTTCGCTCTTCCCTATTCTCTACTCCCTACTCCCTATTCTCGATTCCCAGCTCTTGGCAGCAAAGCCCACGAGCACACTGGCGTCAGCCATCACCAGCACCGGGCGACGCACCAGCGCCGGGTATTCGCGGATCAGCAAGGTCCATTCGGGTGTTGAACCAGGAGTCTTGCGTGCCGGCGGCAGGTTGCGCCAGGTGGTTCCGGCGCGGTTGACCAGCTTTTCGAAGCCACCGGCCGCTTCTGCCCAGCGCTTGAGCTGCTCGGGCGTGGCGGGCTGCTCGCGGTAGTCGATGAAACGGTATTCCACGGCATGCCGATCCAGCCAGTTGCGCGCCTTCTTGCAGGTATCGCAATTCTTCAAACCATACATCTGGATGGCCATGCTCAGGCTCTCAGCAGTTCGTTGATGCTGGTCTTCGAGCGCGTCTTCGCGTCCACGCGCTTGACGATGACTGCCGCATACAGGCTGTGGCTGCCATCGGCGGCAGGCAGCGAGCCTGCCACCACCACGCTGCCGGCAGGCACGCGGCCATAGCCGACTTCGCCACTGGCGCGGTCGTAAATGCGCGTGGACTGGCCGAGGAACACACCCATGCCGATCACGCTGCCTTGCTCCACCACCACGCCTTCCACCACTTCCGAACGTGCGCCAATGAAGCAATCGTCCTCGATGATGGTGGGTGAAGCCTGCAACGGTTCCAGCACGCCACCGATGCCGACACCACCGGACAGGTGCACGCGCGCGCCGATCTGCGCGCAGGAACCCACCGTGGCCCAGGTATCGACCATGCTGCCGGCGCCCACATGCGCACCGATGTTGACGTAGCTCGGCATCAGCACCGCATCGGCGGCCACGTGCGCACCACGGCGGACCAGCGCACCGGGCACCACGCGCGCACCCAGCCCGGCAAACTCCTCCGCATCGGCGTTGCCGAAACGCAGAGGCACCTTGTCCCAGGCCTGCGCCGGACCGCCCGCCATGACCCGGTTGGCGTTGATGCGGAAGTAAAGCAGCACTGCCTTCTTGAGCCATTGATTGACTCGCCAGCCTCCGTCCGGTGAAGGCTCGGCAACCCTGCGCGTACCGCATTCAAGCAGGTCCAGCGCAGCGTCCACGGCCGCACGCACCTCCAAGTCGGGTGAATCCGGCAGCAGTTCGGCGCGTCGCTCCCAGGCGCTGTCGATGATGCGCTCAATGTCGTGCATGGCGTTCCTTCAAGGCTGTGGGTTGGTGCAATTCAAGCTGTTCGAGCAGGGCGTCGCGCAAGACCTGCTGGGTCGTTTGATCAAGCGTCGCGTCATTTTCATCGCTGATGCGGAAGAAATCCTCGACCCGCTCGCCGAAGGTCGCGATGCGCGCATCATGCACGCGAATGCGATGGCTGCGAAAGGTTTGCGCAACCGACGCCAGCAATCCGGGGCGATCGCTGCACACGAGACCCAGGCGCGTGCGTCCATCTTCCTCGGTGAAGACGACGCGCGGTGCAATATGGAAATGGCGCAGGTTGCGCGGCAAGGCCCGTCGAACCGGCTGCACATCGAGCGCTCTGCGTCCCAGCACGGAACGCAGGTTCTGCTCCAGCGCCGCGACCCGCTCTGCTTCCAGCAAGGGCTTGGCGTGCTTGTCGAGCACGAAAAAGGTATCGAGCACACGACCCGAGCGTGCCGTGATCGCACGCGCTTCCAGCACGTTCAGATGGGCGCGGTCGAGCACGGCGGTGACTGCGGCGAACAGGCCGTCGCGGTCGGCGGAATACACGAACACCTCGGTGGTTCCGCGTGCGCCCATGGGGTTGACCCGCGCCAATGCCGATTCACTCTGGGCATGCTCGACGATGGCCTGTGTCTGCCAGGCAATCTGCTCGGGTCGGTAGCGCAGGAAACTCTCCCCGGGAAAATCCTCCCAGACGGCTTCAGCCTGCGTTGCGGTGATGCCCGCCTGCGTGAGCAGGCCTTGTGCGGCCAGGCGGGTTTCGGCGACACGCTCCTCGGCCTTTGGCAACTCGCCGGTCTCCTCGCGCAGTACCGAACGGGTGCCGGCGTACAGATCCGACAACAGGCGATCACGCCAGGTGTTCCACAATTTCGGGCTGGTGCCGTTGATGTCGGCCACGGTCAGCAGATAAAGGTAGTCCAGCCGCTCCCAGTCCTGCACCTGCTCGGCAAAGCGATGCACGACCTGTGGATCGGTAATGTCCTGGCGCTGCGCGGTCACGCTCATCAACAGATGCACGCGAACCAGCCAGGCCACGCGGTTGACCGCCGCCGGATGCAAGCCCAATCGCGTGCAGAATTCACGGGCATCGTCCTCGCCGAGCAGCGAATGATCGCCGCCACGCCCCTTGGCGATGTCGTGGAATATCCCGGCCAGGATCAGCAGTTCCGGCTGCGGAATGCGCTGGTACACCGCATGCGCCAGCGGGAATTCGCGGGCGCCTTCGGCACTGGCAAAGCGCGCCATGAAGCGCAACACGCGAATGGTGTGTTCATCGACCGTGTACACATGAAAGAGGTCGTACTGCATGCGCCCGCTGACCCGGGCGAATCCGGGAATGATGCGCGCCAGCACGCCATGGCGTGCCATGGCTGCCAGGGCATCGACCGCAGTGGCACCCCGCAGGAAGATGTTGCGCACTTCAACGAGCACGTCGGGGTGGTTGAAATCGAGCTGCGGGTCATCCAGCGCCAGGCGCAGCTGCCGCAGGGCATTGGCGCGCAACCTGCGCACGCCATTGCCGGATGCCAACTCGGCAAACAGCGCGACGAGGGCTTTCGGGTCCTGATGCAAGCTGCAACCGGGCTCAACATCCAGACCATCGCCAACGCGCAGCAATCCGTTGCCGAGAGCCACCACGTCGTTTTGCTGGGGATTCAAGCGCTCATCACACAGCACCAGCAATTCCGAATTGATGGCCGCAACACAGCGCACCGCGCGGTAGTACGCCTGCATGCACTGTTCGACACCGAGGTTGTCGGCACGTTCGTCACGGTAGCCGAGCAGGGTGGCCAGTTGCCGCTGGTGATCGAACAGCAGGCGGTCTTCCGCACGTTGCGCTACCAGATGCAGGCCATAGCGAATGCGGAACAGGCATGCCCTGGCCGCGGCAAGGGCAAGCACCTCACTCGGATCCAGCAAGCCATCCGCCTGCATGCGCGATGGGTCGGACGAGCCACACACCAGCTTTCCCAGCCAGCCGATCAGGTGCAGGTCGCGCAAGCCACCGGTTCCCTCCTTCAACTGCGGCTCCAGGTTGTAGGCGGTGTCGCCATAACGCTGATGCCGCGCTTCCTGCTCCCCGCGCTTGGCGGCGAGGAATGCGGGCGCAGTCCAGCGCGTCGACTCCTGCCCGGATTCGAGCAGGGCGACGCTCAGCAATCGCGATCCATCGAGATGGCGCGCATCCAGAAGGCTGGTGTAGACGCTCAGGTCCTGCTCGGCCAGCGCGAAGCACGCGCCGGCATCGCGCACCGCCATGCCCGGCTTGAGCCCCACATCCCAGAGGCAAGCCGCAAACGCCTCGATGGCGCGCAACACGCGCGGCTCGGGTTGGGCCACGGTCAAGACCAGGAGATCGACGTCCGAGTGCGGAAACAGTTCGCCCCGACCGAATCCACCCACGGCCAACAGGGCCGCATCCGGGGTTTCCCCCATCCAGCCGAACCAGACATGCGCCAACACCTTTTCGACCGCCGACGTGCGCGCTGCTATCACCTCGTCAATGGCTGCGCCATCGCGGAATGAGCCGGCCAGGTCGCGCTCGTAGTCCATCAGATACTGGCGCAGGGCCAACCTCGACGCACCGACCACACCGGCCCGCGGCAGCGGCTGCGCCAGCCGCGGCAGCGGGGGCACGCGCGTGGCGGAGACCTGCTGCACGGGGCCTCAGGCTGCGTTGGGCCAGGGCGTCAGGATCTCGAAGCCCGTCTCGGTGACGGCCAGGGTGTGCTCCCACTGCGCCGACAGCGAATGATCGCGGGTGACCACGGTCCAGCCGTCGGGCAACAGCCGCGTCTGCGGTTTGCCGGCATTGATCATCGGCTCGATGGTGAAGGTCATGCCCTGCTTGAGCTTGAGTCCGGCGCCGGCCTGGCCGTAGTGGAGAACCTGCGGATCTTCGTGGTACACGCGGCCGATGCCATGTCCGCAGTACTCGCGAACCACCGAAAAACCCTGCGCTTCGGCATGCCGCTGGATGGCCTCGCCGATATCGCCAAGGGTTGCCCCCGGACGCACCACGGAGATGCCGGCAAACATGGCCTCGCGGGTGGTTTCCACCAGGCGCCGCGCCAGTACCGACGGCTCGCCCACGTAGTACATGCGGCTGGTATCGCCGTGCCAGCCATCCTTGATCACGGTGACATCGATATTGATGATGTCGCCATCCTTGAGCACCTTGCCGGGGCTTGGAATGCCGTGGCAGATCACATGGTTGACCGAGGTGCACACCGTCTTGGGGAAGCCCTTGTAGCCGACATTGGCCGGAATCGCCCCCTGCACCTGCACGATGTGGTCATGGCAGATCTGGTCGAGCTGCTCGGTGGTCACGCCCGGCTTGACGTGCGCCGCCACCATTTCCAGCACCTCGGCGGCCAGCCGGCCGGCGATGCGCATCTTCTCGATTTCCTGCGGGGTCTTGATGGTGACGGACATGGCGATTGGGCCGAAAGGTTCGATTGCGGGGTGGATGCCTTGTCGGAATCGCCGCGATTGGCTAGAATTCCGAGGCTTTGTCGGGGCAATTGTGTTCCCTGCACCGACAGCCCAAGCCGGTCACGCACCCAGGTGCGCGGCCGAATACGGTGGACAAGGGTAGTCATTTTGCCTCAATCCGCCAAATCCGCACACGTATCGTCACCGCTTTCGGGGTGCCTTCACTGAAGGTCGCAAGCGGCGGATGCGTGGAGGTCTCAACCCCGGACATCACCGCACACCACAAGGCTCTGCCGTGCGGCTGTCCATCATTGGAGCTACACCATGCCTCAGGTAACCATGCGCCAGATGCTCGAAGCGGGCGTCCACTTCGGCCATCAGACCCGTTACTGGAACCCCCGCATGGCGCCGTACATCTTCGGCGCACGCGGTCGCATCCACATCATCAATCTTGAAAAGACCCTGCCGCTGTTCAACGACGCGATGAATTTCGTGTCCGGCCTGGCGCAGAAGCGCGGAACCTTGCTTTTCGTAGGCACCAAGCGTTCGGCCCGCGAAGCGATCAAGGAAGACGCCACCCGCTGTGGCCAGCCCTATGTCGCAGCGCGCTGGCTGGGCGGCATGCTGACCAACTTCCGCACCGTCAAGCAGTCGATCGCCCGCCTCAAGGAAATCGAGGCCATGTCCACCGACGGCCGTTTCGAGAAGCTGGTCAAGCACGAAGTCCTGCAGCTGCAGCGTGAGCGCGAGAAGCTGGAACGCTCGCTGGGCGGCATCAAGGACATGCCGCGCCTGCCCGACGCGATCTTCGTCGTTGACATCGGCCACGAGAACATCGCCATCCTGGAAGCCAAGAAACTCGGCATTCCGGTGGTTGCGGTAGTCGATACCAACTACGACCCGAGCCTCGTCGACTATGCCATCCCGGGCAATGACGACGCCATTCGCGCCGTGCAGCTGTACACCCGCGCCGTTGCCGATGCCGTTCTCGAAGGCAAGGCGGCAGCGCCGGCGATTGCCGTCAACAGCGACGAGTTCGTCGAAATGGATGCCGAAGGCAACCCGATCGCCAAGGATGATCGTCGCAAGCAGGCCCCGCGTGGCAAGCCGGCGGCCAAGCGTGGCGCACCGTCGGGCGGCGCGCGTCGCGGTCCGGCCAAGCCGCGCGCCGAAGCCAAGTCAGACGACGCCGGCAGCGACGCCTGAGGTTTACCGGCAGGTTCGGCCATGGCCTGACCTGCCCAGCTTCAAACGGATTCCGCAGTCCTCAAGGAATGGCGTTGGTGGCCCGCGAGGGAATTCCGCCAACGCACGATGTCCGGCTTTGCAGCGCCGGTGCGGACGCAAGCCTGCATGACTTTCATTCATTCGCGTGATCCCAGGGTCACGCCCAGTTGCGAGGTTTACCGATGGAAATCACTGCCCAGATGGTCAAGGAACTGCGCGAGCGTTCCGGTGCCGGCATGATGGAGTGCAAGAAGGCCCTGACCCAGAACAATGGCGACATGGACGCCTCGATCGAGTGGCTGCGCAAGCAGGGACTGGCCAAGGCCGACAAGAAGGCCGACCGCGTCGCCGCCGAAGGCCGCATCGTGCTGGCCCAGGATGCCGGCAAGGGCGTGCTGGTCGAGATCAACAGTGAAACCGACTTCGTCGCCAAGGATGCCAACTTCCTCGGCTTTGCCGACAACGTGGCCAAGGCTGCGCTGGGCGTGGCTGACGTCGAAGCACTCAAGAGTGCCGCCTATGCGAGCGGCGGAACCGTCGAGGAAGCACGCGCTGCGGTGATCGCCAAGGTCGGTGAGAACGTGCAGATCCGTCGCATGGTGCGCATCGACAGTGCCAACACGGTGGCCGGTTACCTGCACGGCGGTCGCATCGGCGTGCTGGTCGAGCTCAAGGGCGGCTCTGCCGATCTGGCGCGTGGCCTGGCCATGCATATCGCGGCCATGAACCCGCCGCACATCGCCGAGAAGGACGTTCCCGCCGAGTTCATCGCCAAGGAAAAGGAAATCGAGCTGGCCAAGATGTCCGAGAAGGACAAGTCCAAGCCGGTCGAGATCCTGGAGAAGATCATCAGCGGCAAGATCAACAAGATCATCAACGACGTCACCCTGGTCGGCCAGCCCTACGTGCTCGACACCAACGAGACCGTGGGCAACGTGCTGAAGAAGGAAGGCGCCGAAGTCATCGCCTTCCATCGCCTGGTGGTTGGCGAAGGTATCGAGAAGGTGGTCGAGGACTACGCCGCCGAAGTGATGAAGCAGGCCGGCCTGGCCTGATTTCATCCTTCAAGAGATGCAAACCCGAAAAGCCCCGCACACGCGGGGCTTTTTCTTGCGCCTTGGTGATGAGGTGCAAGATGAAGCAATCGCCGTCCGAATGCAGGCTCCCGCAAGATCGCCCGTGGATCGGATTCGCCCCTGAAGCCTGTCCTGAGCTCGACGAAGGGGGCTCCTACAGTGGTGGCTTTTCTCGGTAGGAGCCCCTTCAGGGGCGAACCTTTGCTACTCCAGACACTCGCTCAAGACTCGCCCCACCTGAGCGGAGCCTTGCCCTATCATCGAGTTCCACCTTGATGAGGACTTTCGCATGCGCGGGATGGTTCTGGCTTTGTGTTTGCTCGTCGCGGGACCTGCGCTGGCGCAGGATCAACCAAGCGCAACGTCGTTCGCGACGGATGCAAGAACGACCGAGCTAGATGCCTACATCGACAAGGCCATGGGCGATTGGAAGATGCCCGGCCTGTCGATCGCCATCGTCAAGGATGGGCAGACGGTTTACCTGCGCGGATTCGGCGTGCGCACCGTGGGTGAGCCGACCCGGGTCGATACCCACACGCGCTTCGGCATGATGTCGACGACCAAGGCGCTGACCGCCATGGCGGTGGCCATGCTCGTCGATGAAGGCAAGCTGGCCTGGGATGATCCGGTGCAGAAGACCCTGCCGTGGTTCCAGTTGGCCGATGCCGAATTCAGCCGCAAGCTCACCGTCCGCGACACCTTGACCCACAATGCCGGTCTCGCACCGGAAGCCGACATGTTGTGGGTGCGTGGCGATCTGGATTCCCGCCAGATCCTCGAACGCGTGCGCGAGCTTGAACCCGCCTACACACCCTATTCCTCCTTCATTTACGCCAACGTGATGTATGAACTTGCCGGCGAACTGGTCTCGGCGGCGTCCGGCATGCCGTGGAGTCGCTTCGTGGAAACCCGCATCTTCGCCCCGCTGGGCATGACCGAATCGAGCGCTACCCATGCCGGCATGCTCGCGCAGAACAGCGGCAACGTATCCACCGCGCATTTCGAGATTGACGGCAAGCTCAAGCGCATTGGCGACGGAACGGTCGACAGCGTCCCTGCCGCCGGCGCCGCCTGGTCCAGTGCAACCGACATGGCACGCTGGATGAACTTCCTGCTGGCAGGCGGCCAGTGGGACGGCAAGCGTCTGCTCAGCGAGGCCAACTTCCGCGAGATGTTCAAACCGCAGGCACTGGTCCCTGCCAGCCAGTTCTATCCAACCGCACAACTGACCCAACCGCACTGGGTGAGCTATGGCCTGGGTTGGTTCCAGCAGGATTACCGTGGCCACTACGTCGCCATGCACACGGGCAGCATCGACGGTCGCGTTTCCATCATCGGACTGATGCCGGATGCAAACCTGGGTGTTTACGTGTTCGGCAACGCCGATCACGTCGAATTGCGCCATGCGCTGATGTGGAAGGCGATGGACCTGTATACCGATGCACCGGCACGCGATTGGAGTGCCGAGTTGCTCACCCTCTACGGCGATGCGAAGAAAAAGGGCAAGGCTGAGGAACGCGCCCAGAATGCACGTCGGGTGAAGGGAACCCAGCCATCACACGCGCTGAGCGCCTATGCCGGCACCTACCTCCACCCTGCGTTCGGCGACATCGAAGTCGAGCGCCGCAACGGACGCCTGCTGCTCCGCTTCGGCCCATTGCCGCAAAACCAGGGTCCGTTGACTCATTGGCATTACGACAGTTTCCGCTGGCGCGGCGTTGATGGCCGCTATGGGGATATGGCCGTGCGTTTCGAGCAAGCCGGCGACGGCAATGTCAGCGCATTGATCCTCGGTGGCGAGGATTCCATTCGCTTTGTGCGCAAGGCACCGCCCGCAAAGGCCAACTGAGGCAGCGCAGAAAAGTAGATTCCGATCATGGTGAGCCCTTCGACTGTGCTCAGGACAGGCCTGCCGAAGGGAACCATGAACGGAATCAAGGCGCCACACGCGCATCTCTCGCGAGACTTGCCCTGCGCGCTGATGCGTTCCCAACATCTAGGGAAACTCTGAACAAGTACGGAACTCATTCGTCGCGAGCAAGCTCGCTCCCACAAAATCAAGCAATGGTGGGAGCGAGCTTGCTCGCGACAATACTTGTTCAGACCTTCCCAAGAGAAACCAAACCCCGGGGACAATCTCGGACCACGTTGTCGAAGGTGGTTCGCAATTCGCAACACTCGCATCACAGATCACAAATGCTCCCCGGCAATTGGGCGATCTCGCGTATCCGAGCTCGCCCCTGCAGGGGCTCCTACGGTGGCTGATTCACTCTGTAGGAGCCCCCTTCGTCGAGCTCAGGACAGGCTTCAGGGGCAATGCGGCGCTCGCGCGAATCGGCATTCGACCATCTGCCCGGCTTCGTCGGCTGCTTCTTGCAACATCGCGCGTGGCAAGTGCGGGGAAGTCCCGTACAATGCAGCGGTTTTGCCGGCCCGGAGCCATTGATGTCAGCGATCAAGTACAAACGCATTCTGCTCAAGCTCTCCGGCGAAGCCTTGATGGGTGAGGCCGATTACGGCATCGACCCCAAGGTCATCGGCCGCTTGGCCCAGGAAATCATCGACGTGCGCGACGCCGGAGTGCAGGTTGGCGTCGTCATCGGCGGCGGCAACATCTTTCGCGGCGCGGGGCTTGCCGCCTCCGGCATGGACCGGGTTACCGGTGACCACATGGGCATGCTGGCTACTGTGATGAATGCCCTGGCCATGCAGGATGCGATCGAGCGTGCCGGTGGCACCGCGCGCACCATGAGCGCGATCAAGATCAACCAGGTGTGCGAGGACTTCATCCGCCGTCGCGCGATCCGCCATCTGGAAAAAGGCCGAGTCGCGCTGTTTGCCGCAGGTACCGGCAATCCCTTTTTCACCACCGACTCGGCGGCGGCTTTGCGCGCCATCGAGATTGGGGCGGACCTGTTGTTGAAGGCGACCAAGGTCGATGGCGTGTATTCGGCCGATCCGGCCAAGAATCCTGCTGCCACGCGCTACGAAAGCCTGAGCTACGACGATGTCATCCAGCGCAACCTGCAAGTGATGGACACCAGCGCCATTGCCCTGTGTCGCGACCACAAGATTCCCCTGCGCATCTACGACATGTCGAAGGAAGGCGACCTGATGCGCATCATGCAAGGCGCCTCCATCGGCACGTTGGTCGGCAGCAGCGCCTGACACGACAGCCGAGCAAGCTCGGCTCTACAATCGGAATCTACCCCGCTCATCGCAACGCCACACAAGACAGCTGAGCAAGCTCCGATCTGCGAGGAAGCATGGGCGCCGCTGCTATACTTCCCGGCCAATCACCATGCACCACGGGTAGCCCCATCATGCTCGACACCATCAAGAAGGACGCGCAAACGCGCATGACCAAAAGCGTCGAATCGCTGCGCCATGATCTGACCCATCTGCGCACCGGCCGCGCCAGCGTGGCCCTGGTCGACCAGTTGCAGGTGCCCTATTACGGATCCGACGTGCCGTTGCCCCAGGTTGCCAACATCGCTGTTGCCGATGCGCGCTCGCTGACCATCACCCCCTTCGAAAAGACCATGGTTGCCGTGGTCGAGAAGGCCATTCTGGGTTCCAACCTTGGCCTCACGCCCACCACGGTCGGCCAGGTCATCCGCATCAACTTGCCTGCGCTTACCGAACAGCGGCGCAAGGAGTTGTCCAAGCAGGTTGCAGGCGAAGGCGAGAACGCCAAGGTCGCCATCCGCAACATCCGCCGCGATGCCATCCATCACATCAAGGAACTGCTCAAGGACAAGAAGATCAGCGAGGACGAGGAACGTCGCGGTGAGGACGATGTGCAGAAACTGACCGACAAATACGTCAAGGAAGTCGATGGCGTGGTCAAGCACAAGGAAGACGAGTTGATGGCGATCTGATCCGATCGCCCATCATTTCCCGCAATGACTATCGACTCCGCGAGCACGTCTCCTGCGCGTGCTCCGCGCCATCTGGCCATTGTCATGGATGGCAACGGCCGCTGGGCCGTACAACGCCATCGCCCGCGCAGCTTCGGCCACCGCGAAGGACAGAAGGCGCTGCGTGCGACCATCGAATACTGCCTTCGCAACGGCATCGGCTCGCTGACCCTGTTTGCGTTTTCCAGTGAAAACTGGAAGCGCCCCGATGAGGAAGTCGGCGCGTTGATGCAGCTTTTCCTGAAGGCGCTGGATCGCGAAGTCGACGAGCTGCACGGACATGGCGTGCGTATCGAATTCATTGGCGACCTGGGCGCATTTTCCGCCGAGCTGCGCGAACGCATGCACAAGGCCATGCGCAAGACGCAGGCCAATCGCGCCCTGTTTGCCAATGTCGCGGTCAACTACGGCGGGCGCTGGGATATCGCCCATGCTGCGCGGCTTGCTGCCGAGGCGGTCACCCGTGGCGAGCTGGCGGCCGATGCCATCAGCGAGGCCACCCTGGCGCCCTACTTCAGCCTGGCGGAACAGCCACCGGTCGATCTTTTGCTGCGAACCGGCGGAGAGCAGCGCATCAGCAACTTCCTGCTCTGGCAACTGGCCTATGCGGAACTGGTTTTCGTCGATACCCTGTGGCCGGATGTCGACGCCGCCGTGCTGGATTCTGCCGTGCACGAATTCCATCGGCGGGAACGGCGATTCGGCAAGACATCCGCGCAGGTTCAGGCAAGCAGTGCAACGGGGAACGCATGAAGCAACGCATCGTCACCGCGCTCATTCTGGCCATTGTTGCCGTTTGCCTGATCCTGCTCGCGCCCACTTCACTGTTTGCCAGCGTATTGGTGGTGGTGTGGGCCGTGGCTGTTTGGGAATGGACCGGATTGATCGGCATGCGCGCCGCACAAGTCCGCATCGCGGCCGTGCTGGCGGTGGTGCTTGCCCAGGCAGGACTGTGGTCCGTGCGCGACAGCTCGCTGTGGTGGGTGGTGCTGGTGGCCGGCGTGGTCTGGTGGTGGCTGGCCCTGCTGTGGATGCGGCGTTACACGTTCTCCGCCTCACCAACGTCGCGCAACAAGGCAATCAAGCTGCTTGCCGGCCTCTGCGTGCTGGTTCCGGCCTGGGCTGCCTTGGTTCAACTCCACGGGGAAACGCCCGATGGCCGCCTGTGGACCCTGTTTGCCCTGGTCCTGGTTTGGGCGGCGGATACTTTCGCCTACTTTGCCGGCAGCCGCTTCGGACGCAACAAGCTGGCGCCCCGGATCAGTCCCGGCAAAACCCTGGAAGGCGTCTGGGGCGCCCTCATCGGCACCGCGCTGGTCGCCCTGATTGCCGGCTGGTGGATGCAACAGCGTGGCGCGGGCCTGGCCTTGCTGGTGGGGCTTGCCGTGCTCTGCGTGGTGTTCTCCATCATCGGCGACCTGTTTGAGAGCCTCATGAAGCGGCAGGCCGGGGTCAAGGATTCCGGATCCCTGTTTCCCGGCCACGGCGGCATGCTCGATCGGCTCGATGGCGTGTTTGCGGCCCTGCCGCTGTTCGTTATCGGCAAAGTCGGCATCGATCTGCTGGTTGCGCCATGAAACGGGTTGCCGTGCTGGGCGCGACCGGCTCGATCGGGGCAAGCACGCTTGATGTCATCGCGCGCCATGCGGATCGCTTTCGCGTTACCGCGCTGACGGCAAATCGCGATGTCGCCGCGCTTGCCCGCTT
The DNA here is from genome assembly GCA_016712865.1 of Dokdonella sp. Taxonomy (GTDB): domain Bacteria; phylum Pseudomonadota; class Gammaproteobacteria; order Xanthomonadales; family Rhodanobacteraceae; genus Dokdonella. The sequence continues at coordinate 643,088 of JADJQH010000008.1, read as the reverse complement.
GTGCGCCCGGTTCCGCCCCGAGATCGCAGTGGTGGCCGAGAAGGGATGTGAATCCGAACTGCGCAGCTTGCTCGCTGCACAAAGCCCCGAGACCCGGGTGCTGGCCGGACCGGAGGCATTGGTCGAGGCGGCACAAGGCGCGCATGCGGATTGCGTGGTCGCCGCCATTGTCGGTGCAGCCGGCCTTGGGTCCACGCTGGCCGCCGCGCGCGCCGGCAAGCGCCTGCTCCTGGCCAACAAGGAATCGGTGGTGATGGCCGGCCCCTTGCTGCTGGACGCGCTGGAACGCGGCGGTGGCGATCTGCTGCCGCTGGATTCCGAACACAACGCCGTTTTCCAGTGTCTGCCCGGTGCTCGGCCGGATCTCGCGCAGGCCGGGGTGCGGCGCATCCTGCTCACCGCTTCCGGTGGACCCTTCCGCGGCCGCAGCCGTGCCGAGCTGGGCGATGTGACGCCAGACATGGCCTGTGCCCATCCGAAATGGTCGATGGGGCGCAAGATCTCGGTGGATTCGGCCACGCTCATGAACAAGGGCCTTGAGGTGATCGAGGCCCATTTCCTGTTTGGCGCGGCGGCTTCGGCCATCGAGGTGGTGGTCCATCCGCAAAGCATCGTGCATTCCCTGGTCGAGTATCGCGACGGTTCGGTGCTGGCGCAGCTGGGCAATCCGGACATGCGCACCGCCATTGCCCATGGCCTGGCCTGGCCCGAGCGCATCGAAGCCGGCGTGCCTGCGCTCAACCTGATCGACATCGCCAGACTTGAATTCGAGGCAGTCGACCACGGCACCTTCAGCTGCCTTGGTTTGGCCTACCAGGCCCTGGCCGCAGGCGGAGACGCACCAACCACCCTGAATGCCGCCAACGAGGAAGCCGTGGCCGCATTTCTTGGTGGCCGCCTGCCGTTCCTGGCCATTGCCGAGGTGATCGAGCAGTGCCTTTCGGCCTTGCCGGCCCGGCCTGCCGACGGTCTGGACGCCTTGCTTGACAGTGATTTAACCGCGCGCCGGCAGGCACAACGTATCATTGCCCGACTAGCAGGCTGTTGAAAAACGTAGGCGAGGCAGCCAGTGCAAGACAAAAGCAGGCGAAAAAGCGCAGTTTACGTGCGGTAAATGAGCATTTTGAGCCTGTTTTTAACGCAGCAATGGCAACGCAGGTAGTTTTTCAACAGCCTGCTGGCGGCATGATCGACGAGATTTTTTTGATGAACGAGTTTTTTGGGTCAGTCTGGTGGCTGATCGTCACCCTGGGCCTCCTGGTCACCTTCCACGAGTTCGGCCATTTCATCGTGGCCCGCTGGTTCGGGGTCAAGGTGCTGCGGTTCTCGGTGGGTTTCGGAAAGCCACTATGGATGCGCCGTGATCGCCACGGTACGGAGTTTGCGGTGGCCGCCATTCCGCTCGGCGGCTACGTGAAGATGCTCGACGAACGCGAGGGCGAGGTGGCGCCGGCTGACCTGGATCAGGCGCACAACCGCAAGCCGGTTCTGCAGCGCATGGCCATCGCCGCCGCCGGCCCCGCTTTCAACCTCGTATTCACCGTGCTGGCGTTCTGGCTGATGTTCGTGGTCGGCAAGCCCGACTTCCTGCCGATTGTTGCCGCACCCTCCGGAATTGCCGCCGAGGCCGGCATGCTGGCTGGCGATCGCATCACCGCAGTCAATGGCGATGCGGTGGATTCCTGGAGCAAGGCCCTGCAGAAACTGGGCGAAAGCGCGATCGGACGCATGGATGCCCGGGTTGACGTGGTCACCTCAGGCAATGGCAGCGCCACGCGCACACTGGCCTTCAGCCAAATGCCCGCGAATGTTGGCGAGGACCAGCTTTTCGACCAGATCGGCCTCAGCCTGGCCCCGCGCGAGCGCCCGGCGGTGGTGGGCCGGATTTCCGACGGCGACCCGGCTGCACAGGCCGGAATCCAGGTCGGTGATCGCATCCTGCGCATCAACGACCGCGACGTGAACGGATTTTCCGACATCGAAACCCTCATCCCGGAGGAGGCCGCCCGCGATCCGCAGCTGGACCTGCTCATCCAGCGCGGCAACGAACGCATCGAGATTCCCCTCACGGCAGCGGCCGTCGATGCAGGGGATGGCAAGTCCCGTTTCATCATCGGCGTCGGCAGTACCGCCGCGTACGACGCCAAGCTCCAATACGGCCCCCTGGCTGCCATTCCGCAGGCATTTGCCGAAACCTGGGATGCCACCAAAAGCTCGCTTTCCATGCTGAAGATGCTGGTGGTCGGCCGGGCCAGCCTGGACAACCTGTCCGGCCCGATCTCCATTGCCCGCTTTGCCAACGGTTCGGCGCAGATGGGTCTGGCCTGGTTCCTCGGATTCCTTGCCCTGATCTCGCTTTCGCTGGCCATCATCAACCTCTTGCCTATCCCGATCTTGGACGGCGGCCACCTGCTGTATTACCTTATCGAACTGATAAAAGGCGGTCCGGTGAGTGAGCGCAGCCAGATTGCAGGCCAGTACGTGGGCCTGCTGATGCTGGTGGCCCTGATGGGGCTGGCAATCTTCAACGATATCCATCGGCTCCTGCCCTGAGCCGGTGCTGCCCAACAACAACGGATGCGGTTTGCCCTGACCGCAAGCCGACCATGCACCAATGGAAGTGACGATGAAGCGTATCGCCGCCCTGCTCCTGCTTGCCTCGCTCAGCGCCCAGAATGCGTTGGCGTTCGACAGCTTCACGGTTTCCGACATCCGCATCGACGGCTTGTCGCGCATCGCCTCGGGAACGGTTTTCACCTACCTGCCGGTAGAAAAAGGCGACGTCCTGACCAGCGACCGCGCCGAGCAGGCGATTCGAGCGCTCTACCAGACCGGATTCTTCAATGACGTAAGCCTTGACCGCCAGGGCGACATCCTGGTGGTCAAGCTCAGCGAGCGCCCTTCGATCTCCAAGGTGGCCATCCGCGGCAACAAGGAGCTTAGGGAAGACGACCTGCGCGCCGGTCTCAAGAACATCGGCCTGGTTGAAGGCGAAACCTTCAAGCGCCTGGCGCTCGATTCCGTGCAGCAGGAGCTGACCCGCCAGTACTACAACCGCGGCAAGTACAACGTCTCAGTCAAGACCTCGGTGGTCAACCTGGACCGCAACCGCGTGCAGGTGAGCATCAATATCACCGAAGGCAAGGCGGCAAAGATCAAGCACCTCAACATCGTCGGCAACAACTCGTTCAAGGCCAAGAAGATCCGCGAGGATTTCCAGTCCGACACCACCAACTGGACTTCGTGGTACTCCAAGGACGACCAGTATTCGCGCGAAAAGATGTCCGGCGACCTGGAGCGCCTGACCTCGTTTTACCTGGACCGCGGCTATGTCGACTTCGCGGTTGATTCAACCCAGGTCTCGATGAGCCCGGACAAGCGCAAGATGTACGTGGTTGCCAATATCGAGGAAGGCGAGGTCTATACCGTCTCCGACATCAAGCTGACCGGCGACCTCATCCTCACCGACGAGGACCTGCGCAAGCAGCTCTCCATCAAGGCCGGCGAAACTTTTTCCCGGCGCAAGGTCGAGCAGTCGTCCGACGCCATCACCTCGGTTCTGTCCAACATCGGCTATGCCTTCGCCGAGGTCAACCCGATTCCCGAGATTGATCGCGAAAAGCGCGAGGTCAGCCTCAACTTCCAGGTGGTACCCGGCCAGCGCGTGTACGTCCGCCGCATCAGCTTCAAGGGCAACCTGCACACCGAAGACCAGGTTCTTCGCCGTGAAATGCGCCAGCTTGAAGGTGCCTGGTATTCGCAGGCTGCCATCGACCGCTCCAAGATCCGCCTGCAAAGGCTGGGCTATTTCGAAACGGTGGCCATTGATACGCCACGCGTCCCCGGTCAGGAAGACCAGGTCGACATCACCGTGGAAGTGAAGGAACAGCCCTCCGGCAGCTTCACCTTCGGCGTCGGCTATTCGCAGGTACAGGGCCTCATCACCAGCATCTCCCTGCAGCAGAACAACTTCTTCGGCACCGGTGACCGCGTCGGTCTCACCCTGCAACGCAGCTCCTATCTCAAGACCTACAGCATTTCCTATTTCGAGCCATACCTCACCGATGACGGCATCGGCCTCGGCTACGACATCGCGCATCGCGAACTGGATTCCGGCCAGGCCAATATCGCCAACTACCTGACCAATTCCGACAGCTTCAGCACCTACATTGGCCTGCCGCTTACCGAAAGCGACGTCCTCAACACGCGCATCGGCATCAGCCAGACGACGATCCGTACCTTCCGCGGAAGCACGCCACAACAGTTCATCGATTACCTGTTTGCGCTCAATCACAACACCTTCCACAACGGCAGCCTTGAACTTTCGTGGGCGCATGACACACGCAACAAGTACTACAACCCCACCCGGGGTTCGTTGCAGACCGTTTCCTTCGAAACCACCCTGCCCGGCTCCACGGTCGAGTACTTCAAGTTCAAGTACCTGTATTCGCAGTACATCCCATTGACCGAAAAGCTGACCCTGTTCGGCAGCGCGTCGGTTGGATACGGCGGCAGCTACAGCGGCGTCTACCGCACGGCCACCGACAACAGCCAGGATCCGCCGATTACCACGGAATACGGCGCTCGCGGCTTGCCATTCTTCGAGAACTTCTTTGCCGGCGGCAGCGCGGACATCCGCGGCTTCCGCGACAACACCCTCGGACCCGCCGACTTCAGTGCCGGTTTCCGGCAGCCGCTGGGTGGCGCATTCAAGACGGTGGCAACGGCCGAGTTGATCTTCCCGACGCCATTCATGAAGGAAGGCAGCAACACCACGCGCCTGTCCTGGTTCGTCGATGTCGGCAATGTGTTCAAGGATTACAACGCTTGGGACGCGAGCGAGTTGCGCGCCTCGACCGGCCTGTCGTTCCAGTGGCGCGCGCCGGTCGGTCCCATCGTCATCAGCATTTCCAAACCGTTGCGCAAGCAGGACGGAGACGATACGGAGTCCATTCAATTCTCCTTCGGACCCCAGTTCTGACCCTGCGCGGAGCGAGCGGGGAGCGATACTTGAATCGGACGTGATGCGGGAGTACGGGCTTGGCTGGTAGCGCATCAAGGGCAACAACGACTTGCGCGCTGCTGCTGGCGCTCTTGATGTCGTTCGCCCTGCCGCTGGCTGCGCAAGCACCGAGTCCGCGCATCGGTTATGTCGACATGAAACGCCTGCTCGACAATGCGCCGCAGGTTGTCGCCAGCCGCCAGAAGCTTGAGCGCGAATTTGCCCCACGCGATACCGCATTGAATGCGCAGTCCACGAAGTTGGCCGAACTGCGCGCACGTTACGAACGTGAATCGCCGACACTGGCGGCCGATGCAGCCACCGCCATGCGCCGCGAAATCGAGGCCCTGGATCGCTCCATCAAGCGCAGCCGGGAAACCCTTCGCAACGAACTCAAGACGCGCAGTGACCAGGAGCTTGATCGCAGCTGGCGCGAAATCAACAATGCCGTGGTTGAATTCGCCCGCGAGAATGACATGGACCTGATCGTGCCGAGTCCCGTGGTGTATGCCAGCCCGCGCATTGATGTGACCGACCAGGTTCTGGAGCGGCTGCGCCGCGCCTTCGAGGCATCATCGAAGATTCCATGAGCAGGCCCGCGCATGCACACCGTCTGGGAGATCTGGCCGAACGCTTCGGCCTGAAACTGTTGGGCGACCGCGACACCACCATCCGCGGCGTCGCCACCCTGGCCGGGGCCGGAACCGGTGATCTGGGCTTCCTTGCCAACTCGCGCTATCGCGCACAGCTTGCCACCACCCAGGCAAGCGCTGTGATCGTGGCTTCCGCAGATGTGGCCGGCATTGAAACCGGGCGCACGGTGCTGCTGGTTGCCGAGCAGCCCTACGTTTCCTTTGCCCGCATTGCCGCCCTGTTTGCCGACGATGCCGCCGGCTCGCCCGGAATTCATCCCAGTGCCGTGATCTGCGCCGACGCCGAAATTGCCGAGGGTGTGTCGATTGGCCCGTTTTGCGTCATCGAATCCGGCAGCCGCGTTGAAGCAGGGGCAGTCCTCGGTCCTCATTGCACCATCGGCGCGGATTGCGTGGTGGGCGCACAGTCCCGCCTGGGCGCCAACGTGACCCTGGTGCGTCGCGTGCGGCTTGGCCAGCGCGTGCTGATCCATTCCGGTGCGGTGCTCGGCGCCGACGGTTTTGGCCTGGCCTTTGATCGCGACCACTGGATCAAGGTGCCGCAACTGGGCGGCGTGCGCATTGGCGATGACTGCGAGATCGGCGCCAACACGACCATCGACCGTGGCGCCCTCGAAGACACCGTGCTGGAAGAGGACGTGCGCCTGGACAACCAGATCCAGATCGCCCACAACGTGGTGATCGGCGCCCACACCGCCATTGCCGGCTGCGCCGCGATTGCCGGCAGCACGCGGGTGGGCCGCTACTGCCTGATTGGCGGCGCGGCTGGCATAATTGGTCATTTGACGATTGCCGACCGTGTGACCATCACCGCGATGAGCCTTGTCACCCACTCCATCCGCGCAGCCGGCGAGTATTCGTCGGGTACGCCGATACAGGAAAGCCGACTGTGGCGACGCAACGCAGCACGTTTCAAACATCTGGACAAGCTGGCGCGGCAGCTTGCGGACAAGGACAATGGACCCTCCCATGAATGAAACCAATCCGATGCCGGAGCGTGGCCCGATCGATGTGCGCCAGATCGCCCAGTTGCTGCCGCACCGCTATCCCTTCCTTTTGATTGATCGCGTCGTGTCCTGGGATCCGGGCAAGCACCTGACGGCGATCAAGAACGTGACCTTCAACGAGCCGTTTTTCCAGGGCCATTTCCCGGGTCACCCGGTGATGCCCGGCGTGCTGGTGATCGAGGCCTTGGCCCAGGCATCGGGCGCACTCGTGCAGTTGTCCGTGGCCAAGGACCCCAACCAGCCGGCCCTGTTCTATCTGGTCAAGATCGACAAGGCCCGCTTCAGCCGCACCGTGGTACCAGGCGATCAGTTGGTGCTGGAGGTGGAGCAAAAACGCATGCTCAGGCGCATGGGCCTGTTCTGGGGACAGGCAAAAGTCGATGGCGAGATCGTTGCCGAAGCCGAATTGCTGTGCGCGGAACGGAGAGAGGGATGATCCATCCAACCGCCCTGGTCGATCCCGGCGCGCGGATCGGAAGCAATGTGAGCATCGGCCCGTTCAGCATCATCGAGGCCGATGTCGAGGTCGGCGATGGCACCAGCATCGGTTCCCACGTGGTGATCGGCAGCAATACCCGCATCGGCCGCGACAACCGCATCTGGCAGTTCGCCTCGATTGGCGCAGCCCCGCAAGACAAGAAATTCCATGGCGAGCGTTCGCGCCTGGAAATCGGTGATCGCAATGTCATCCGCGAGTTCGTCACCTTCAACCGCGGCACCGAGGATGGCGGCGGCCTGACCCGCATCGGCAACGACAACTGGCTGATGGCCTACGTGCACATTGCCCACGACTGCACGGTCGGCAACAACACCATTTTCTCCAACGCTGCCTCGCTGGCCGGGCACGTCAGCGTTGACGACTGGGTCATCCTCGGCGGCTTCACCCTGGTTCACCAGTTCTGCCAGGTGGGCTCGCACGCCTTCACCGCGATGGGCGCCATCATCAATCGCGACGTGCCGCCGTACGTGACCGTCGCCGGCAGTTTTGCCGAACCCAAGGGCATCAATTCCGAAGGCCTGCGCCGCCGCGGCTATTCGAACGATCGCATCATGGCGATCAAGCGCGCATACCGCACGCTCTATACCTCCGGCCTGCCGCTGGCCGAAGCACGATCGGAACTGGCCCGCGCCGCCGAAGGCGCGCCCGACGTGAAACTGCTGCTCGATTTCATCGAACGCTCGCAACGGTCGTTGGTGCGTTAGAAGCCGGGAATCGGGAATAGGGAGCCGGGAATTGTTGGAGCCAAAGCGGATGCCGAGTTGCTGTTGCTTTTCTCGACTCCCGATTCTCCATTCTCCATTCCCGGCTCAACACCATTCCCGATTCCCGTCCCATGCCCCAGTCCCCAATCCTAATCTCGACCTCCCCATCCTCTCACCGATGGATGGTTCCGGTAGTTCTCGGGCAACTTGTTAACCACTTTCCCCGCATTTGAGGGCAAGTTCTGCACAGGGTCGCCGATGAATCGGGCAATCGCATGGCGCCCACAATGAAGCGTTGCGATACTTGGAACAGAATCTCAATGGGTCGGCGGTATCCTTTTGCATCAGCTGAGTGTGCTTGAGTAGAGCAAGCGATCGAAGCAATGCCAGACCCGGGGAGAATTGCGATGGCGAGCAAGCAGCGCGGATGGTTGTTTTACCTGTCTCTGATTGTCGGCATGAGTGCTGGTTTGATCGGCCCATCAAACGCATTCGCGTTTATTGATCCGCCGGTCTTGGTACCTGCCAACCCGGTAGCTGGCGAAATGATTTCGGTCAGTATTCGATATGGAGAATGCGACGGGATTTCCGCAGCCCCGCCGACCATTACTCAGACGGGAAATTCCATTCACATGTTGCTCGAAACAACGCATTTTGACGATCCTCTGTTCTGCCAGAACCCGATATCCACCGGCGTCTTCGATGTTGGAACATTCCCTGGAGGGGAGTACACACTCCATGTGGAACGGTTTTACGAAACTCTGGTGCCGGAACCTGTGTTCGAGACCCTGGCGAACTTCACCTTTACGGTCAGTGGCGCACCTTCGCCGAATGCACTGCCCTCGTTCGGCCTGGTTGCTGGTCTGCTTTTGATCGGCGGCCTGGTCGGCCTGGTTGCCCGTCGGCAGCGGGCCTTGCTCGGGTTAGGAAGTTTTTGCGCGGCATTGATACTGGCGCCCATCTCCCAAGACCTGCGCGCGCAGGACACATCGTATTTGGTGGAGGCTCTGCTTTCCGGACAGCCCGGTACACCGACACCCGAAGATGTCGTGTTTTGGGTGGATGGCGCGGCTGGCGGGGATCCACCACTGGCTGCGTTCCGCGATGTGGGGCCGCAAGGGGCTGCGTTTCTGCTGGCAAGGCGCGCACACCCCGAGCTCAAGACTTGGCTCGATCAGCATCCAGATTCGGCTCGGGCGAAACTGGAACGCTACCTGCTTATCCGCTATCCCGGCGACATCGATGTCGAGCTTGCTTTGCATTCGCTCAGGACGGATCCGGCGATCGAGGCGGCGTATGTTTCTCCGGCCGTGGATTTTTCATCCACTGAACTATCCAGCTTCGCCGTGTACGGCGACATTCCTCTAGGCCCGTTGGGCAATGACTATGAATGGAGCACGCTCAACCTGGAGGCTGCGTGGTTTCGCGCGACGGGTTACGCCTTGGTTGGAATTACCGACACCGGCCTGTACATCAATCATTCTGCATTGCGGCAGTTTTCAGCGAGCGGGCAGTACATCGGTGGCAACTTCATTCCCGCCGCTTCCCTGGATGTGGGCGGTACCTCGACAACGGATTACAACGTCGATGAGCAAGAGCCCGAGTCGATCACTGATCCAAGCTGCAATCCGTCGGGATTGCCCGGCGTCCCTGTGACCTTCGCCGGACACGGAACACATGTATCTGGTCTGGTTGGATCCAACGTCAGCAGTGGCTTGGGTTTCAAAGGCACCTGTAAGCACTGCGGTGTAGCCATGGCGCGGATTGCGGCTGGTTTTTGTGACGGGAATGGCGTCGTTATTACGAACATTACTTTTCCTAGTGTGGCAGAAGGCATTACTTGGCTGGCCGATTCCGGGGTGCAAATAGTCAACATGAGTCTGGGGGCCGCGACGTTGGATCCGCCTGACTATTGCGCCACGCATCCATCGAACGTGTGGTGTCTGGCCATGACCTACGCCGACTCGCGCGGGGTTGTGCTGGTAGGGGCTTCGGGCAACTGGCGGATTCGATTGCAATTTCCTGCTGCTGATCCTCGGGTGGTCGCGGTTGGGGGCTACGACGACACCATCACGTTCTGGGACGAATCGCCAGGGAACTATGCGAACTGTCCATACGGGGACAATAGAGAATGCGGATCCAATTGGTCGCGCCCACCCAGCTTGCCGAAACAGGAAGTGGTCTCTGGAGCCAAGTCCATCGTCTCCAGCATGTACCCAGGCAAGGACTGGAACACGGTCATCGGTTGTGGGGATTCGTTTGCCACCACACCGAGCGACGGTGTCGGCTCGTGCACGGGAACCTCGATGTCCGCACCGCTGATTTCCGGCGTGATGGGTATCCTGCGTTCGGTCAATCCCCTGGTGCCGCCAAGCGTTCCGGTTCCGCCCGTCGGCCAGCCATGGGGAATGCGTACCGTGCTCATCAACACGACTTTTCAGGCACAGTCGTCGATTCCCTGGGACCCGAAGCTGGGCTATGGACGGCCCGACGCCAATTCAGCCATACAGAATGTGCTTGGCTGGGTGGCAGGCAGCGTCATCAAGAATCGGGTGACGCCGCTGTTCCGACTGTATGGCAGCACCAGCAAGGACTATCTCGATACTACGTCACCTCAGTTCGCTCATTCCGCTTTGTTTGCCGCAGGCGGCTACACCTCGCAAGGCGCGACGGTTCCCGGCTATCCAACGTTTCCTTCCGCTTCGACCCCACCTTCCGTACCCAAGGCTTCGGTCTACGTGCTGACGACGGAATACAAGCCACGCGCCTCGTGGCCAGATCTCATTCCTTTGCATATGGTTGACCGCGGACATTATTTCCCGATGGGTTGTCAGGGTGTCGCTGGTTGCGTGCTGTCGAATCAGGATTTCACCCTGCTGACCACCACCACGCATATCGAGCAAGCGCGAGTTTCCGGTTACAACCTGCGAACCATTCAGGGCTACATCTATCAGCCTTGCACGCCCGAGCCTTCCTGCATTCCGCCAGGAGCCGAGAAGTTCTATCGAGCCTGCAAATCGGTGGACGGCGACTGCGCGACGTTTCTTGAGAACGAACGAACCACCTTTGAAGGCATGGGCTACACGACTGCATTCCCAGCTGGCAGCAACAAGCGTCTCGGTTACGCGTATCCGGCCGTTGACAGTGACGGTGATGGCTTGGTCGATGGGTTTGAGTATGTGGTCGGAACAAACATCCTGCTGAAGGATTCCGATGGCGATGGTTCGTGCAGTGGCAGTCCATCGGTGCGTTGCGATGCCAACGAGTTTCCGATGGTCGGACTCCCCATCAGCGATCCATGCGATGGCCCAAGCGGCGGCAATTGCCCGGCTTCGGATATCATTTTTCAGGATGGGTTTGACTAACGTTTTCCTCACGCGAATACAGCGCTGAAGGGTTTCGCAAAACTGCAACAACGTTTGTTGGTGCGTTAGAAGCCGGGAATCGGGAATAGGGAGCCGGGAATTGTTGGAGCCAAAGCGGAAGCCGAGTTGCTGTTGCTTTTCTCGACTCCCGATTCTCCATTCTCCATTCCCGGCTCAACACCATTCCCGATTCCCCATTCTCGATTCCCAGGCTTGAACTACTCCCGGCTTTGAACCATTCCCCATTCCCCATTCCCGACTCTCCGCTCTTCATCCTCATCGCTGGTGAAGCCTCCGGCGACCTGCTGGGTGCAGGGCTGATCAAGGCGCTGCGCGAGCGCTTTCCCGAAGCGCGCTTTGCCGGCATCGGGGGTCCGCAGATGATCGCGGCCGGGCTGGATGCCTGGTATCCGGCCGAGAAGTTGGCGGTGATGGGGCTGGTCGAGGTGCTGCGCCACTTGCCCGAACTGTTGCGCATCCGACGTGACGTACGAAGGCGCACCATGGCTTTGCGCCCGGATGCCTTCATCGGCATCGATGCCCCGGATTTCAATCTTGCGCTGGAGCGCACGCTCAAGTGCGCCGGCTTTCGCACCATCCACTACGTGAGTCCGTCGATCTGGGCCTGGCGCGAGAAGCGCGCTACTAGGATCGGCCAAAGCGCCGACCGCGTGCTGTGCCTGTTTCCGATGGAGCCGGAAATCTACGCGCGTCACGGCGTCGATGCGCGCTTTGTCGGTCATCCGCTGGCCGATGCGTTTGCCATGAATCCCGACCAGGCCGCGGCGCGCGCCACGTTGGGCATCCCCGCCGACGCGCCCGTGCTGGCGATGCTGCCCGGCAGCCGCCTGGGTGAAATCCGCCGCCTGGGCGCGGATTTCATTGCCGCAGCCAAACTGCTTGCCCAGGACATCCCGGATCTGCATGTGATTGCGCCGATGGCCAATGACGCCTGTCGGCGTGCTTTCGCCGAAGAGCTGGCGAAAGCGGGATTGGGAATTCGCGAGTCGGGAGTCGAGAAAAACAACAGCAACCCGGCATCCGCTTTGGATCCAACCATTCCCCATTCCCCATTCTCCATTCCCGGCTCCACTTCCATTCCCAATTCCCCATTCCCGATTCTCGTTCTTGAAGGGCGAGCACACGAAGCCATGATCGCTGCCGATGCGGTGCTGTTGGCTTCCGGCACCGCAGCGCTGGAGGCGATGCTGGCCAAGCGGCCGATGGTGGTGGCCTACCGGCTGTCGCCCCTCACCTACCGCATCGTCAAGGGCTTGGGCCTGCTCAAGGTGGATCGCTACTCCCTGCCCAACCATCTGGCCGGCCGAGAACTGGTCCCGGAATTGATGCAGGACGCCTGCACCCCCGATGCCTTGGCCGCCGCGCTGCGTGAACCCCTGCGCACGCGCCGCATCGACCCCGCCCTGCTTGCCGAGTATCAACGCCTTCACGCACAGCTCGGCGGCGATGCCGACCGCAATGCGGCCGCGGCAATCCTGAATAAACCCGTGTAGAGCCGAGCTTGCTCGGCTGGATGTCGGGCATTGCGGGGCAGCGGAGCAAGCTCCGCTCTACGGGCCAGACCCGGTTTCCATTGAGGCACACAGTGGCCTCGGCTATGCTGCCGCGCTGCGCTTTGCCCGTCCGAGCCTGTCTTGATCCATACCCATTCCGAGGTGGTTACAAAGTCCTTCTGGCGCGCCGTGATGTTCGCGTCACTGGTGGCCATGCTGAATTTCGGCCTGTGGGCCTTCCTCAACCGCCCCAAGCAGATCGACGACTGGAGCGGAAAGATCGGCGGCCTCGCCTACAACGCATTCCAGCGTTACCAGAGCCCGATCCTTGGCCTCTATCCCAGCGAGCAGGAATTGGCCAGCGACATCCGCCTGCTCTCCAAGCACACCAAGCGCCTGCGTACCTACTCCTCGGCCGAAAGCCCGCAGGTTCCACGCATCGCGGCGTTCTACGACATGGAGGTGATGGCCGGCGCCTGGATCGACCGTCGCATGCGCAACAACGAGGTCGAGCTCGAGGGTTTGATCGCCCTCTCGCGCAAGCATCCCAACATCACCCGCGCCATGGTCGGCAACGAAGTTCTGCTGCGTGCCGACATCAGCGTCAAGCAGTTGATCGGCTACATCGACCGCGCACGCGCGCAGCTCAAGATCCCCGTCTCCACGGCAGAACCGTTCTACGTCTGGGAGCGCAACCCGGAACTGGCCGATCACGTCGATTTCATCAGCGTGCACCTGCTGCCGTACTGGGAAAAACTGCCGCGCAAGGACGCCATCAATTTCACCCTCGGCCAGTACCACCGCCTCAAGGAATTGTTTCCCGACAAACACATTGTCATTGCCGAAATCGGCTGGCCTTCGGCCGGTGACCGCAAGGAATACGCCAAGCCCTCGATCGAGGACGAGGCGCAGTTCCTGCGCGAGTGGTTCAACGTGGCCGAGCGCGAGAACATCGACTACTACGTGATGGAGGCCATCGACCAGCCGTGGAAGGAAGCACTCGCCGGCCGGGTCGAAGCCTATTGGGGCATGTTCAACGCCGCGCGCGAACCGAAATTCGCACTGACCGGCAAAGTGGTCGAGGACCCGAGCTGGCCAATCAAGGCAATCGCCGCATGCTTGCTGGCATTCCTGCCGATGTTCTGGTTTGCCCGTCACTTCATGCGTTTTTACGTGACCGGCATCCTGTTCTTCCTCGGTCTGATCCAGTTGTCGGCATCGGTGGTGGTCTGGTCGGTCAGCGTGCCGCTGGCGTTCTATCTCAGCCCGCTCGACTGGACCATGTTCCTGCTGCTGGTTCCGGCCCAGATCGCCATCATCCTGATCCTGCTTATCAACGGATTCGAATTCACCGAGGTGCTGTGGCGTCCGCGCTGGCTGCGCCATTTCAATCTTCTGCAACCCTCGCCGCCTGCCGATCAGCCGTTCGTCTCGATCCACCTGGCCTGCTGCAACGAACCGCCGGAGATGGTGATCCTCACCCTCGATTCGCTGGCCGCGCTCGACTACCAGAACTACGAAGTGTTGGTGATCGACAACAACACCAAGCGCGAGGATGTGTGGAAACCGGTCGAGGAGCATTGCGCGAAGCTGGGCGAACGCTTCCGCTTCTTCCATTTGAATCCGTGGGAGGGCTTCAAGGCTGGCGCACTCAATTTCGGCCTGGAGCAAACCGATCCGCGCGCCGAAGTGGTTGCCGTGGTCGATGCCGACTACGTGGTGCGCGAGGATTGGTTGAGTTCGCTGACTGGCTATTTCCACGATCCCAAGGTTGCCGTCGTGCAGTGTCCGCAGGCACACCGCGATTTCGAGGACAACGCATTCCGGCGCATGACCGCCTGGGAGTACGACGGCTTCTTCCGCATCGGCATGCACCATCGCAACGAGCGCAATGCCATCATCCAGCACGGCACCATGACCATGGTGCGCAAGGACCTGCTGGTCGGCACCGGTGCGTGGTCGGAATGGACCATCTGCGAGGATGCCGAGCTGGGCCTGCGCCTGATGCACGCCGGACACGATCTGGTTTATGTCGATGACCTGCTCGGCAAGGGCCTCACGCCTGCCGATTTCACTGCGTACAAGTCACAGCGTTACCGCTGGGCATTCGGCGCGATGCAGATCATGAAGGCGCGTTTTGGTTGGATGACGCGCAAGGACAGCCCCCTGAGCCGCGGCCAGAAATTCCATTTCCTGACCGGCTGGTTTTCCTGGTTTGCCGATGCCCTGCACCTGGTGTTCACCATGATGGCCATTGCCTGGACCATCGGCATGGTCGGTTGGCCAAAATACTTCTCGCTGCCGATGGAGCTGTTCCTGATTCCGATCATCGGCTTCTTCGTCAGCAAGGCGGTGTTCGGCATCGTGCTTTACCGCAAGCGGGTGCCTTGCTCATGGCACGACACCATCATGGCCTCGATTGCCAGCATGGGCCTGAGCCACGCCATCGCGCGCGGCATTTTCCTCGGCTTGTGGAAGAAGAAGGGAGAGTTCGTGCGCACCGCCAAGAGTCGCCGCCTGAGCAGCAAGCCCAGCGCGTTTGCCTCGGTGCGCGAGGAACTGCTGATGTTCCTCGCCCTGCTCGCCTGCATCTTCGGCATGATCAATTCCAATGCCATCACCTACACCGAGGGCAAGCTGTGGATCGGCATCCTGGCCGCCCAAGCCATCCCCTATGCCTCCGCCCTGATCGGCGCCTGGGTGGCGCACCAGTCCAATGAGGCAATGGCCTGATAGATAGATCGATCCCGATGTCCCCAAGGTCTGCTGTGAAGGCTGGCCAATGGCATCAATTTTCAAGTCGTCTTCCCGGCGCAAGCCGGGATCCATCTTGATTCCCATGGCGTGTTTTCAAATTCCAAATGGATTCCGGCTTGCGCCGGAATGACGTTACAAGCAACTTGTTCCGTGTTGCCCTAACACCGATTTTCATGCGGCCCTGCTATAAGTCCACCATGCCCTGTTCTTTTTTGCGCGCCGCAGTCTTGCCTACCCAAACTTCTCGGAAATTGCTCGCACTGCTCCTGTGCTTGGCCGCGTCGTCGGCATCGGCGGCGCGCGTCAACGTGACCGTAGAGGGCGTCAGCCCCGAATTGCAGACGGTGATCCTGGGCGCCGTCGAGCTTCATCAGTACGCATCCCGCGAGGTCAGCCGCGCCCAGGTGCAGCGCCTGTATCGTCGCGCCGAACGCCAGGTGCGTTCCGCGCTGGAACCGTACGGCTATTACAACCCCACGTTCACCTCAAAACTCGATCAGGACGGCGAGACCTACACCGCACGCCTGCAGGTGGATGCCGGCCCCGCGGTGACCATCACCCGCCTGGACCTGGAAATCGAAGGCCTGCCGACGGATGACCACGCGATGCGCAGCGTCAGGGCCGCGCGCAGCGCCTTTGCGCCGGGCCAGGGCCAGCCGCTTGACCATGCCCTTTACGAGCGCAGCAAGGCCGCGATCCATGCCGCGCTGATCGGCGTCGGTTTCCTCGATGCGAAACTGGAGACACACCGTGTCGAGGTTGAGCGCGCCAGCAACAGCGCGCACATCACCCTGCTCTGGAAGGCCGGCCATCGCCATCGCTTTGCCGAAACCGGTTTCGAGGGTGGCCAGTTCCCGTCCGCATTCATGCAGCGTTTCATTCCCTGGAACGTCGGAGATTACTACTCGCAAAACAAACTGCTGGAGTTGCAACAGCGTCTGGTCGATACCGGCTACTTCTCGATTTCCCAGGTGCAGCCGGACATCGAGCATGCCGCCGATGACAACGTGCCGATCGCGGTGATGCTGGCGCCAGCCAAGCGCACGGTCTATACCGGCGGCCTGTTCGTCGGCACGGATACCGGATTCGGCCTGCGCGGCGGCGTGGAGCGACGCTGGGTGAACAAGCGCGGCCACAAGTTGCGCTTCGAGTCGATCGTGGCGCAACGGCTGAAAACCCTTTCCTCGCTGTACCAGATTCCATTGCCTGGCCAGGACAACCACAGCTTCAACTTTGGCGTCACCTACCGCGACGAGAACACCGATACCAGCGAGTCGCAAACCTTTCGCCTGGCGGCCAACGACTCGCGCACATGGCACGGCTGGACGCGAACCTTCGGCTTGCAGTTCCTGACCGGCGATTTCACCGTGGCCCAGCAGAAGGGCAACACCACCTTGCTCTATCCGGAAATTTCCCTTTCGAAGAAGCATGCCGACGATTTCAATTTCCCGCGCAAGGGCTGGTCACTGACCCTGGTTGGGCGCGCTGCGCAGGAAGGCGTGCTGGCAGACACCAGCTTCGCCCAGATTGGCGCCGATGCGAAATGGATCCACGGCCTGGGCGAGCATGGCCGCTTCATCGCGCGCGGCTCGGCGGGAATCACCCAGGTCGGCGGCTTCGACAAGCTGCCGCCGGAGCTGCGCTTCTTTGCCGGCGGCGACCGCTCGATCCGGGGCTACTCGTTCCAGAGCGTGGGTCCGCGCATTGCGGTGGAAGGCGAAGCGACACCACAAGTCATCGGTGGTGAGCGCCTGCTGGTCGGCAGTGCCGAATACGAACATTATTTTTCGCCGAAGTGGGGTGCGGCCGCATTCGTCGATGCCGGTGATGCCTTCAGTGGCAAGGACTTCGATCTCAAGATCGGCGCGGGGCTCGGCCTGCGCTGGCGCTCTCCGGTGGGCATGGTGCGCGTGGATCTCGGCACGCCGATAAGCGACACGTTCGCCAGCGGCGTGGAACTTCACATCATCATCGGGCCCGACCTGTGAACACGCCACGCGACAGGAACCCCAGCAAGGTGAAACCGATACGCCAGCGCCGCATCCTGCGTCGAGTGGGCATCGGCTTGTTGGTGGTATTGGCGTTGATCGGCTTGACCGCGTTGTGGGCGCTGCACACGGCCTCCGGAGCGCGCTTTGTGCTGGCGCGCGTGCAGGCGGCGCTGGACGACAAACTCGGCATCGGCGGTATCGACGGAACCCTGGCCGGTCCGCTGCGGGTGACGGATTTGCGTTACCGCGATGCGGACAGCGGCGTGGATGCGCAGATTGCGCAGGCCAGCGTCGATGTCGGCGTGCTGGCCCTGTTCGGTGGCCGGGTGGCGATCCAGGACCTAAGAGGCCAGCGACATCCATGTGGCCTTGACGAGCGTGGCATCGCCTGCCGAACCACCCTCGGAATTCTCGCTGTCACCGCCCATCGACCTGATCGTCGAGCGCCTGCGCATCGACCGCGCCGCGATCACCCGCGATGGCCAGCCGCTGCAAACCATCGATCACGCGGAACTCAGCGGTGCCTGGAGCGGATGGGGCGTGGTGCTCCGGCAATTGGAAGTCAAAGCCGTCGATGGCCAGGTCAACCTGAGTGGCACCCTGGCCAACCAGACCGGCTACCCGGGCCAGGCGGATGGATGGTTCAACTGGCGCCTTGGCGACATCACGCTTTCCGGCACCGTGAATGCACGCGGCGAACGTGGACAGACACGTCTGCAACTGGATCTCGACCAGCCCAGCCAGACCCGCATCAACGCCACGATTGGCCAGAGCGCCGAGCTGCCGTGGACCCTCGCGGTGGAGATTCCCGCGTTTCCCGCGCAACGCGTGTTCACCGACAGCACGCTGGGCGATCTTTCCCTGCAACTGCACGGCAGTGGCGACCGCAGGCATGCCAGCGTGGACGGCCTGCTTGGCATCGGTGCGTACAGCGTGGCGCTCGAACCGCTGCGCGTCGCGTTGGCCGACAAGGCCCTGAACATCGAACAACTGCAAATTTCCATGCCGGGCACACCCGGAAGCCTGCAGGTGAGCGGCACGCTGGATCTGACCACGGACACGCCGCAGGCGGATCTCACCGCCAGCTGGAAGGATCTGCAACTGCCGGCGGAATGGGTGGGCCAGGCCCTGCACAGTCATGGCAGCCTGGCCTTGCGCGGCCATGCGGATGACTACAGCGCGTTCGGGCAACTCGCGCTCGGTCCGCAGGGCGCGCTGGCGGATATCGACATCGACATCCAGGGCAACACCCGCAGCGTCGAACTCAAGCGCATTCAGCTGAAGCAGGCCAATGGCGGATTGCAAGCCAAGGGCACACTCACTCTGCAACCTGAGCTGGCCTGGCAGATCGAGGCCAACGCGCAAGGACTCGATCCGGCTGCATTCGCCGCGCAGTGGCCGGGCGCCATCGAATTCGCATTGAACAGCCAGGGCCGCCTGACCGATCACGGCATCGAGGCGAACCTGCAAATGCCACGCATCGGTGGGCGCCTGCGCGATCGCGCCCTGGGCGGAAGCGCGGACTTGCGTCTGCAACCCGGCAACATCGTCGATGGCAATCTCGATCTGCAACTGGGCGACAGTCGCATTTCGATCACCGGCAACGGCGGCACGCAGACCGACGCACGCCTGCGTTTCGAGCTTGCCGCATTGACCGACTGGCTGCCATCGGCGCGCGGTGCCTCCCGTGGCGATCTGCGCATCAGCGGCAGCTGGCCTGCGCTTGCGCTGAACGGGCAGGTGTCGGCGCATGACCTCAGCTGGACGGATCTCAAGGCCAATACGCTGCAGGCCGACATCCGCATCAGCGATCTTGGACAAGCCGCCGGATCGATGGGCATCGATGTCACGGGATTGGCGCAAGGGCCGTTCCGGTTCGAGTCATTGCGCGTGGACGCCGATGGCAATCGAACTGCGCACCATCTGCGCGTGAATGCCAAAGGCGATCCGCTTGGCATTGCGTTGGATCTTGATGGCCGCTTCGACGGCTCGCAATGGCAGGGAAATCTCGCCCGCCTCGATTTCGACGCCAAGGCACGCCGCTTGCCGGATCTGTCGCTTGAGCAACCCGCTGCCTTGGCCTGGGATGGAAGCCGCCTCTCACTCGGCGAAACCTGCTTGACGGGCACGCTGCCGGTGGCCACAGGCAACAACGGGAACACGCCTGATTCGCCGGAAAGCCATACCGTTGATGGCACCGCCGCAGCGGAACCAACAACAGCGCCCACGCGCCTGTGCGTGAACGGGCAAACCGCCGCGGGCGGTGATCTGGAACTGGGCCTGCAAATCGCCCATCTGCCGCTGCGCCTGATCACACGCCTGGCGGCAGCGGATTCGCCTTTGCGTTTTCGCGGTGAACTGGACGGTTCGGCGCAACTGAAGCGCAGCGCATCGGGACCCCTGCAGGGCAACGCGCGGTTCACTTCCGCCAGCGGCCAGGTGCGCTATCCGGAAGGTGGCAACACACCGGCCCTCCGTTACAGCGACTTGTTGCTGGAAGGCAGCCTCGATGGCGCCTCCGGCAACGTGAAACTCGAAACCCGATTCGACCACGAAGGTCGCATCCAGGGCGCGTTGAACGTCACCCCAGGCCCGGCGGGTGAGCAGGTGCTGGATGGAAACCTCGACCTCGCCCTCAACGATCTTGCCTTCCTCGACCTGTTGAGTCCCGAGATCACCCGCAGCCAGGGGCGCGCGAACGCGCAGTACACGATTGCCGGAACGCTGGCCGAACCGCGCCTGCTGGGCTCGCTGAACGTGGAAGGGCTGGCAACGGAAGTCCCTGCCCTCGGCCTCAAGCTGCACGATGGCAGGTTCAGCGTGCGCGCCGAGGATGCGCAGCGCTTCGTGCTGGAAGGCCAACTCGACGCCAACCAGGGGCAGCTCGTGGTTGCCGGTGAAGGTACCCTCGATGGCAGCACGCCGCTGCGCATGACCTTGCGTGGGGAAAACGTGCTGGTTGCCGACATTCCCGCGTTGAAGATCAGCATCAGTCCGGACCTCGTCATCGAGCAGGACGCCAGCGGCGTGCGCGCCAGCGGCACGCTCGGCATTCCGGCGGCAAACATCGACCTCGCCAAGCTGCCCGGTGGCGGCGCAAGTTCCGCGTCGGCGGATGTCGTGGTCACCGATGATGCAAAGCCTTCGACGAAAAAATCCCTGCCGGTGAGTGCGGAAATCAGGCTCGTGCTCGGAGAGGAGGTCAAGCTCGCCGGCTATGGATTCAACGGCACGCTGAATGGCAATCTCACCATCATCGAAAAGCCCGGGCGGGCCACCAGTGGCAGCGGCACTCTGAACGCCGGTGGTATTTACAAGGCCTACGGCCAGGATCTCAAGATCGAATCCGGACGCATCCTGTTTGTCGGCGCAGGCATCGACAACCCCGGCCTCGACATCCGGGCCGTGCGCGAGATCAAGGCCAGGGAAATCCGTGCCGGACTGCTGGTGCGTGGCACCGCGCAACTTCCGGTGCTGACGGTGTTTTCCGAACCGGCGATGGAACAATCCGAAGCCTTGTCTTACCTCGTCACCGGCAAGCCGCTTTCGGCACTCAAGAGCGGCGAAGGCGACATGCTGGGCACGGCGGCGCGCGCCCTGGGCACCGCCACCGGC
Source organism: Dokdonella sp. (assembly GCA_016712865.1). Lineage (GTDB taxonomy): Bacteria > Pseudomonadota > Gammaproteobacteria > Xanthomonadales > Rhodanobacteraceae > Dokdonella. The sequence goes on along the minus strand of JADJQH010000008.1, from coordinate 621,981 downwards.
GACCTGCTGGCCAAGAGCATCGGCGGTCGCCTCGGAGTCGATGACATCGGCGTCGCCGACGATGCCACGCTGGGCGGGGCTGCATTCACCATCGGCAAGTACCTCTCGCCCAAGTTGTATCTCAGCTATGGCGTTGGCATCTTCGATCCCGGCGAAGTGGTTACCCTGCGCTACCTCATGAGCAGGCGCTGGAACTTCGAGGCACAGAACGCCACCACCGGCAGCCGCGCCGGCATCAACTACCGCATTGAAAAATAGCTGATCCGGGATTCCCGACGGATCAGGTCTGGCACAACATTCCGCCGTCAGCCGAAGCCGACGGTTGAAATGCGTACTGGCTACTTTTTCGGTAGCAGCACCACGTTGGCAGGGGCCAACCGAGCATCAACGAACTCGGGTTCGGCCTGCAACAACCCCGGCGCCACGTTCCATCGAACACCATCCAGTGAAACAACCGTAGCCGACTTCCTGTTGTGGCGCGTGACGACTCCAATGATGCGTTCGCCATCTTGCGCAGGGAACCAGACTCGCTGTCCGATGCGGAACTGCAACATGGTCACATGCGCACGCGTCTCGCGCATGAACCGAAGTCGCTCTACGATTCGGTGGTTGAGATCGTGAAGCTCGGACTCGCTCAGCGTATCAATGTCGATATTCATACACTTGCCACCAATTCCTGGGTTCTTCAGCCTTTGGGACGCACCGCACGAAGATGCTCCGCTACCGCAAATCACCAGGCTGGAAGCCATCGAGGTTTTGCGGACGAGCACCCATTGGGCAAGTCCTCAACCAATCCAACCTCATCCTCGGCAAGCCAGTGTCAGCGCCCCCAGGTCAACAGTGTCGTGCTAGTGGCGTCAACTCGAGCGACGCGCTGATCGCTGCTTTGCGGATGACGCGCGCGTGGCTGTGATTGCAGAGCGCAACAGGTCGTTGACAACCTTGGAGGATTGAAAGACCTCCGCAACATCCGGCTGGAGGACGACAACGGTAGTGTCCTTGAGCTTTGCGGCGAAGCGATTCGGCTTGGACTTGGCGTAGTCCAGTGCGTATTCGTCCCGAAGTTCGTCTTGCGACGCTTTACTTGAGGTAGCTTTCATGGGCTCGTGCCTCGGAATTGGTGGCGCGACGCGCGCTGATGATGCGAACGTTACCATGCCGCTCGACGAAACTGATGTAGAGCAAGCGGGTTGCGGCATCGTAACCGACAATAATCTCTCGCTCTTCGGCTTCGGAATGGTCCGGATCAGGAAAAATTCGGGCATGCGGATCAGCGAAGACGGTGATTGCGTCAGCAAAGGCAACCTTGTGCTTTCGCTGGTTGTTGGCGGCTTTGCGCTGATCCCATTCGAACTGCATGGCTTGGAGTCTAACGAGGCACCACAGCTGCGTCTAACGACTGAGAAGATTCCTCTTCGCCCCGGTTGCTGCGCGCGGCGGCGACCTTCGGCAATCCAATTGCGCAATGGAAGACGCCACTGAGCATACCTGCCGTGCCGGGTCACGGGTATCCTATGCGCATGAATGAACGCGCCGAACACCTCAAACGCCTGCTGCGCCTCGATGCCCACGTCGAGGGCGGTCACTATCGCCGCATCTACGAATCCAGCAGCACGCTGCGCGTTGGCGACGATGGCCGCGAGCGCCTGGCCGCGACCTCGATCTACTACCTGCTGTGCGCAGGCGAGGTCAGCCGTTGGCATCGCATCGACGCCGACGAAATCTGGCATTGGTACGAAGGTGAGGCGCTGGAAATGCTGCGCTTTGATCCGCGTGACCAGCAGCTCTCGCGCCATGTGCTTGGCCCAGTCAGCCACGAGTCGGCCCCGGTGTTCGTCGTGCCCGCCGGTTGCTGGCAAGCGGCACGACCACTGGGCAGCTACGCGCTGGTAGGCTGCACCGTGGCGCCCGGATACGAATGGCGCGGCTTCAGCACGCTGGATGCCACGTCAGCAATCGCCGAACAGTTGCGCGAGATCGATCCGGACTTGCTTGATCTGATCTGAGCCAGGAACCTGCGCGGTTACAAGCGTCCGGCTGCGGCGTCCATCAGCACGTGCTTGAGCGGCGTCACCTTGTCCGCCACCGCGAGGGCCAAACCGCGCAATCCCGCCACGGCGATGGATTCGGAGTTGAAGCAGCGTTCGATCAAAGTGAAGCTGCTGGCGGCCAGGATATTTTCGCTGCGGCGCTCACGCTCGTAACGACGCAACACCTGTGCGGCACCCGCATCGATGCCGCGTGCCTTGGCGCGACGCAACTGTCCGCGGAGATTGTTCACGTCGCGCAAGCCGAGATTGAGGCCCTGTCCAGCCAAGGGATGCACAGCATGTCCCGCATCGCCAATCAGCAGCGTGCGCCCCACCACATAGCGTTCGGCCAGACGCATGCGCAAGGGAAACGCCAGGCGTCGCGTTGTCGATGTGATGTTGCCCAGGCGGAAATCCAGCGCACAACCCAGCTCCGCGCAGAACGCCGCATCGCCCAATGCCAATACCCGTTCGGCTTCGTTCCCTTGCAAGGACCACACGATCGAGCAACGACCGTCGACCAGGGGCAGGAATGCGAGCGGACCACCGGGTTGGAATCGCTGCCAGGCAGTGGATTCATGTGCACGTTCGATGCCTACGTGGGCAACGATTGCGCGCTGGCCATAGTCGTGCTCGCGCACAGCGATGCCGAGCTGGGTGCGAATGGGTGAGGTGGCACCATCCGCCGCCACCAGCAGTCGGGCGCGCACTACGCTGCCATCTGCGAGCGTAGCTGCCACGCCACGCTCATCGTTCTCGATTGCAGTGACCTCGCCGGGCACGCGCAACTGGATCGCTGCTCCGCGTGCGCCAGCCTCGACCAGCGCCTGCCACAACACATGCTGGAGCAAGCGGTTCTCGACAATCCAGCCCAACGCGGTCTCTCCGCGATCCTCCGCCGCAAACGAAAGCTCGCCGGCTGCCAGCGCATCCCAGACTCGCATGTGCGAATAGGCGCAGGCGCGTGCGTCCGTGACGGACTTCCAGACACCCAGACCATCCAGAAGCGCGACTGCATCCGGCGCCAGTGCGACCACGCGCGCGTCCACGTCGTCTGCGGCATTCCAGGTCGGCGCCGGACGGGCTTCCACCAGGGCCACGTCGAAGCCTTCTCGCAGCAGCGCCAGCGCGGTCGCCGCGCCGACCACGCCCGCACCCACCACCACCACATCGTGTTCGCCGCGTCGGTTCATGGACTCAAGCCCAGTCTGGAAACATCACCGCGGAATCCCATGCCGCGCAGGGCCACGCGCCGCTTGAGCGGCGGCAAATGATCGAGCGCGCCCAGCGCCAGCGAACCCAGCCAGCGCAATGGCGGAAACGGATTGCGCGTCAGCCGCACCAGATCATGACTGAACGCGGTGGTGGCCTGCCGATCCGGCGTGCGTCTGGCCACATAGCGCGCCAGCAGATCGGCGGCGCCGGGATCGCCCGCATCGCGCCGTGATTCGATCAGCAATTCCGAAAGGCTGAGCGCATCACGCAAGCCCAGGTTGAAACCCTGCGCGCCGAGCGGATGCACGGTCTGCGCGGCATTGCCGACCAGCACCATGCGTGGCGCCGTCAACGCCGATGCCAACATGCGCGCCAAGGGATACGGCTTGCGCTTTCCCGGTCGGCTGAAGCGGCCCAGGCGGTAGCCAAAACGCTCGTGCACGAGTGCGATGAATGCATCGTCATCCAGTTCGGCCACCCGCGCGGCATCGGCGGTCGGCACGCTCAACACCAGTCCGGCACGATTTCCAGCCAACGGCAACAAGGCCACCGGACCGCTGTCGGTAAAGCGTTCAAACGCGCAGCCATCCGGCGCACGCTCGCAGGTGAGCGTGGTTACCAGCGCGCTTTGCGCATAGTCGAATCGATCCGCGCCAATGGCGAAGTGGTTGCGCACGAACGACTCGGTACCATCCGCACCCACCAGCAGGCGCGCGCGCAGCTGCCGCTGCGTGCCATCGGCGAGCACGCCCAAACCGATCGCATCATCCTGGCTTTCGATGGCAATCAGTTGCGCCGGAGCGATGCGGTCGAGATCACGGCAGGATTCAAGCCGGTACAGCAAGGCATTGCCCAGCTCGCGAGCCGGCAGTACCGCACCAAATTCCGCAAGGCCAAGTTCGGCGGCGTTGAGCTGCGCGGATCCGAAACCACCGCGTCGGCTGATGTGGATCTGCGTGATCGGCGCCGGTGCCTGTTCCACCTTTGCCCACACGCCCAGCGCGCCCAGGGCATTGATGCTGGCCCGCGCCAAAGCGAGATTGCGCTCGTCGTAACTCGGCTGCGCGGCAACCTGCGGCAGCGCCGCTTCCACCAGGGCCACACGCAGGCCGCTGCCATCGAGGGCAATGGCCAGGCTGGAACCCACCAAGCCACCACCCACAATCACGATGTCGTGCATTGCGCTCATGCGGCCATGATACGGGCAAGCGGCGGAGGACCGGAATGACCATCGTCACTGCTGCCCGCCGGCAACGCTCTGGCACAATGACGCAGGTCTGCCACCTTGCCCTTGGGGAAATCCATGCCACGCATGCTCATTGCGCTTGCCGCGCTGCTCAGCGCGTTTCCGTCGTTCGCCGCCTCGCCGCTGGAAACACATTTCGCCGCTGATCCAAACCAGAAGATGGACGCCTGGTATGGCGAGCAGATTGCGAAATACACCACCGATCCGGCGTTCAACACCCAACTGACGCGCTATTTGCCCGCTTCGGACACGGTGCCGACACCGGCCAAGGCCATGGGCGATGTCTCCGGCGCGCCCAACATGCTGCCGCGCCTGAAGACGATCCACGACTACTTCCGTTCGCTGGCCGCGAGCAGCCCGCGGGTCAAGGTGTTTTCCATCGGAACCTCGGAAGAAGGCCGCGAGATGATCGCCGCAGCGATTGCGGATGAAGCCTTGCTGGCCGATCTGGAAAACAACCGGCAACGCCTCGCCCAGCTTGCCGATCCGCGCCTGATCGGGCTGGATGACTCACGTGCCCAGGAACTGATCACGCAATCGGTTCCGGTCTACTACATCACCGGCGCGATCCACTCGACCGAAACCGGAAACCCCAGTTCGCTGATGGAACTGGCCTATCGATTGACCGTGGACGAAGCACCCTACATCCGCGCGATTCGCTCGAAGATGATCACCCTGATCACGCCGGTGGTCGAAACCGACGGATGGGAACGCATGGTCGATCTCTACGACTGGCATCGCGCCCATCCGGACGCGCAGTATCCGCGCCTGCTCTACTGGGGCCACTACGTTGCCCACGACAACAACCGCGACGCCATGCTTGCCTCGCTGGCGCTCACCCGCAATGTCATCGACACCTACACTGGCTGGCACGCACAGGTGCTGCATGACATGCACGAGTCGGTGCCGTTCCTCTATGACAACACGGTCGGTGCCGGTCCTTACAACAGCTGGATCGATCCGCTGCTGGTCGGCGAGTGGCAGCAACTGGGCTGGAACAATGTCGACACCCTGACCCGGCTCGGACTGCCGGGCGTGTTCACCCACGGCGAGTTCGATACCTGGAGCCCCGGGTATCTCATGTTCATCGCCGCCACCCACAACGGCATCAGCCGCCTGTACGAAACCTTCGGCAACGCCGGCGCCGACACCGTGGAACGCATCCTCGAGCCCGAGGAGTACGAACGCACCTGGTATCGGCCGAATCCGCCGCGCGCCAAGGTGCTCTGGTCGCAGCGAAACAACAATAATTATTCGCAGAGTGCGATGCTGACCGCGCTTGACTACTTTGCCGGCAACAGCCAGGCCTTCCTGCGCAACTTCTGGCTGAAGTCGAAACGCTCGGTGACCAAGGCGGCCGATTCAGGACCGGCCGGCTACGTGTTGAGTGCCGACGATCCGCGCTCAAGTGCGCAGCGCAAGCTGATCGAAGTGCTGCATCGGCAGAAGGCGGAGGTGCATCGCCTGGATGCCGCGCTCACCGTTCAGTTGCCCAAGGCGGCGCAGGCGGATGAGGCTGATGCCGACGGGAAAGGCGGCAAGGACAAGGCGCCGACCACGCGCACCTTTCCGGCCGGGAGTTACGTGGTGCGCATGGACCAACCCTATTCGCGCATCGCTGACGTGCTGCTTGATCGCCAGTACTGGTCGCCGGAGGACCCGCAGAAGCATCCCTACGACGATACCGGCTGGTCGCTGGGCGATCAGTTTGGCCTGGATGTCGTGCGCGTCACCGATGTCGCGTTGTTGAAGGCGCCCATGCAGGCCGTGACCTGGCCCCTGCCTGCCGTCAACGTGGAAGGTAGCGGCGCGCTGCGCGTCATTTCCAATCCGGCTGCGGCGGAACTGGCTTCGCTGCGTTTCGCGGCCAAGGACACCGCGATGGAAATCGCCACCGAGCCCTTCGAGGTCGGAACACGCACGTTTGCCGCGGGCACCCTGATCGTGCGTCGTGCCAATGCCGGGTTCGATGCAGTGAGCGGCCGACTCGGGCTCGCCAGCATGGCCGTGGACAGCCTGCCCGATGTGGCCACGCGCAAGCTGGGCCTTCCACGCGTGGCCATCCTGCACAGCTGGATCAGCACGCAGACCGAAGGTTGGTGGCGCATGGCGCTGGATGAACTCGGCATTCCGTTCGACTACATCAGCACCCAGGATGTGGCGCGCATGGGCGACTTGCGCAAGCGTTTCGATGTGATTCTGTTCGGACCCATCGGCTACGGCGACACGCGCCTGCTGGTCGATGGACTTCCGATGTACGGCAACGCGATGCCGTGGAAGACCACCGCGCTCACGCCCAACCTTGGTCGCATCGACAGCACCGATGATATTCGTCCCGGCCTTGGTGGCAACGGCGTCGACAACCTCAAGCGCTTCGTGCGCGACGGCGGCGTCCTGATCACCTCCGAGGACACCGCGAAATTTGCCATCGACGTCGGTCTCGCGCCCGGCGTGAGCATCGCCAGCAAGGGCGACCTGCGCGTCGTTGGCACGCTGGTGCGCGCGCAGAACACGGAAAGCGCGAGTCCGGTGACCTGGGGCTATACCGAACCCTTCACCGTGTACACAGCCGATGGCATGGCGTTCAAGGTGAGCAACCAGACGCGAGGTGACGGCAACATCCCGACCGCGCACGAGCACAAGCGTCCTACGGGTCGGGGTGGCGCCGATGACACCGACCTGCCGGAGGTGGCCGGCTATGGTGTGCCGCCGGAATTGCCTTCGGCAAAACCCTGGCAGGCGGTGCCACTCAACGTCGAACAGGAACGCAACAACGTGCTGCTGATCCCCGCCGACCAGCGCCCGCGCGCCTTGCTGCGGTTTGCCGATGCCGACGAGTTGCTGGTTTCTGGCCTGATCGACAACGCGGGTGCGCTGGCGCAAAAGGCCGCGCTGGTCGATGCCCGCCTGGGCAAGGGCCACGTGCTGCTGTTCGCCATCAACCCGATGTGGCGCGCGGCGACCCTGGGCAGCTATCCGCTGGTGACCAACGCAATCCTCAACTTCGACGCGCTTTGAGCTGCAAGGGCCACCATCGGAAATCCAGCCGAGCAAGCTCGGCTCTACAAAAACTCGACAGATTCCAAGTCTTCGGTAGAGCGGAGCTTGCTCCGCTCATCGACTGCAACGGCCGCTGCGGCAACGCAGCCGAGCAAGCTCGGCTCTACAAAAGCCATAGAATCCCAGCCGAGCAAGCTCGGCTCTACAAGAACTCGACAGATTCCACGTCTTCGGTAGAGCGGAGCTTGCTCCGCTCATCGACTGCAACGGCCGCTGCGGCAACGCAGCCGAGCAAGCTCGGCTCTCAGAGCAGCCCCGATCCAGCCGAGCAAGCTCGGCTCTACAAGAACTCGACAGATTCCACGTCTTCGGTAGAGCGGAGCTTGCTCCGCTCATCGACTGCAACGGCCGCTGCGGCAACGCAGCCGAGCAAGCTCGGCTCTACAAGAACTCGACAGATTCCACGTCTTCGGTAGAGCGGAGCTTGCTCCGCTCATCGACTGCAACGGCCGCTGCGGCAACCCAGCCGAGCAAGCTCGGCTCTACAAGAACTCGACAGATTCCACGTCTTCGGTAGAGCGGAGCTTGCTCCGCTCATCGACTGCAACGGCCGCTGCGGCAACGCAGCCGAGCAAGCTCGGCTCTACAAAAGCCATAGAATCCCAGCCGAGCAAGCTCGGCTCTACAAGAACTCGACAGATTCCACGTCTTCGGTAGAGCGGAGCTTGCTCCGCTCATCGCATTGCCGGCCTCTTAGCCGACCATGGCGTTTTGATTCGCCTTGCTGAACGTGCTTGTGTGGGTCGGGTTTCAACCCGCCGCCCCGAGGGGGGGGGGGGGCCAACCCCCCCCCCCCCCCCCCCCACCCCCCCCTTTACGGGGGCGGGCGTGCCCTTTCGGCGTTGGTGGTTTCAACCCGACGCTCCTGCATTCCACCACCGCTCACCGACTCACTCGCGCCGCGGTGGCGCACGCAGTACGGTAAGGCCAATCAGGCGCGAAACCACCAGCGCGATGTACATGACCCCGGCGAACTGTTCGAGCATGACCAATGCGCGCGCCTGCGGCCGGATCGGGATGATGTCGCTCAGGCCCACGCCGGACAGCGTACTGAAGCTCAGAAACAGCAATTCCATCCAGGTCCGCGGCGCGTCGGGTTCTACGGCTGCGATGAAACTGCCCGGAAACCATTGCTGGCATACCGAATACGAATAGGCGAAGGCCCAGGCCAGCAGGGTGAAGGTGGCACCGGCGGCAAACAGCTCATCGAGGCTGACCCGGTGATCGCGCAGCATGTAGGCAATCAGGCCGAAGGCCGCATACAGGTAAAGCATGCCTTCCAGCAAATGGATGACGGCGACCAGATCGGCACGTCCGCTGAGGGCTGCGAAGATCGACAAGGTCACTGATGGCAGGGCCAACACCCACGCCACCCAATTGACCAGCGGACTGCGGTTGACCACCCAGAGCGCCAGCGACAGCACCAGGATGCCAAATGCGCCGAACATTGCGCGACCTGCCTGAGTGTCTTCCATGGCCGGATACAGCAACACGCCCAACAACTGCACGGCCAGCAGCAAGGCCGATGGATGCTGTCGGGCAAGACGAATCCAGTTGCGTGCGGCTGTGGCGGTCATGCTCAGGATTCCGGATGGTTCCGGCCAAAGCATAGCGCGCCCACCTGCTGGCCATGCGCATCCATGCGTGCCCAGGCGCGCCCCGCAAGGCCCAGCCAGTTCCCTTGATCGAGCCAGGACCAATCCCCCGCAGGAAATTCGATGGGGAGAAAAAAAGGAAGTGGAAAGGAACCGGCGAGAAGGACTCCACCGGCTGCTACCCGCACGCTGCGGCTCCCCCAACCCAGGAGACCACAGCATGTCATTCAAGATGTTCATCGCCCTGCTGCTTTGCGCGGCAGGATCCACTGCCTTGGCCCAGCCATGCAGCCATCAGCTCTTGGTGAGCGGATACTTCTCCGACAACGTCGCCATCTATGACGCCTGCAATGGCGCCTATGTACGCCAGCTGGAGAGCGCCGGGCGCATTCGGGGCGCACAGGCTGTTCGCTACAACCCGGCCGATGACATGATTTACGTGGTCAGCGAGGGCAACGACCAGATCCAGCGCTATCGCCATTCGACCAATTTCGAGTTTGTCGATGTGTTTGCCCAGTTGGCCGGCAACGTTGATCCGACCGGTATCGCCTTCGGTCCACAGAACCAGGTCTACGTTGCCGGCTACCAGTCCAACACTGTTGTTGAACTGGATCCGGCCAGTGGCCAACAGGTGCGCGTGGTACTCGCCTCGAACAGCGGATTGCGTGGTGCCGACAACGGCATGATGGTGAGCGCCTCCGGCAATCTCTTCGTGCCGGGATACGGTTCAAACAGTGTCGCCCGGGTCAACCTGGTCACCGGACAAGCTGAAGGCCAATTCATCGCAGCCGGCAGCGGCGGCCTGCGCCGCACGCGCGGAATCGTCGACGAGGGTGCCACCATCCTGGTGGGTGGCGAAGGCAGCGGGGCGATTTATCGGTTCAATGCCAACAATGGAACGCTGGTCGGCACCCTGGTCAGCGGTTTGAACCAGCCCACCGGCATGGCATTGGATCGGGATGGCAGTTTGCTCGTGCTGTCCGGCAACAAGGTACGTCGCTACGACCGAAACTCCGGCGCCCTGCTTGCCACGGTCGCCGAGGGCGCGGCGGGTGGAATCGTGGGTGGCACGTTTGTCGCGCTCATTCCCAATCCCGCCCTCGACGAAACACCCACCGTGCAACTGGGCGGCCACACCAGCGGCAACTGGTACAACCCCGATACCAGTGGCATCGGCTTCCAGATCGAGGCGACCACGGCCATTGATGCGGCATCCGGCCTGCCGGTCATGTTGGTCTACTGGTTTGCCTATGCGCCGGATGGCAACACGCAGAGCTGGATCTATGGCCAGGGCACCTACAACCCCACATCCAACACGGTCACCTTGCCGGCGGCGATCACCAGCGGCGCGCGATTTCCGCCAAACTTCAACCACGATGACATCAATGCGGTTGCGTGGGGAACGTTGACTTTCACCTTCAGCGACTGCAACAACGGGACGGCAAGCTGGAACTCGACGGTTCCGGGCTATGGCAGCGGGTCGATGGCAATTACCCGCCTGACCCAGATTGCCGGGACCACCTGTCCCGGCGCCGCGCCCTGAACTGGCCAAACCCGACGTTGCGGGCATCGCCTGCTTGCGATGCCCGCAGCGAAATGCCAAGTCAAATGGGGGAGAAAATCCGCAGGCATCATGGCTCGGATGATCGCGTGCGTCGTGCGTCGGCGGGCGGCCCGGCAATCATGAGGTCAATGCTCAAGTCCGTCAGCCGGACCACGGCCAGATCACCGGCCGCGGACGCAGCCAGTCCCGGACTGCTGCCTCCAGGAACAGACCTGACCGCCACCTCGACCGCTTGGCCATCAGGCAACTCCTTCTTCCACAGCGCACCCTTGTCAACAAAATAAAGTGAGTCCCCGGCCAAGGCGAACGCTTCGACTGCGCCTTCGTCGACGCGCGCAACCTCGAGCATCGGGCTCAGGGAGGGCAAGGGTGCGAAATGCAATGCCCGCGATCCTTCCCTGCGCCAAGCCAGCCAGCGGGTGGAGGCGCGATAGGCCTGTACGATGCCAAACGGCAATTGCTCGGCTTGCGCGTTGCCTGGGCGCAATTGCATCAATGCACTCTGCCGGGTGCGGTGTCCGCTCAGGAAGAACAGCCGATCCGCGAGTTCCACTCCATGAAATGCTCCCGGTTCGACATTCGGCACTGTTTCCAGCACGCCACGGTCGAGCCGATAACGATAAAGCCGTGTTTCCACGTCTTCATACGCGGTGAGGATCAGGGATTGGTCTCGTGCCGACCAGGTTGGCCGCACCCATCGAAACCTCGGCTCCAGCGCCAGCGGAAGCACGGTCCCACTATCCATGTTGTAGACAACAATGGATTCGCTGCCATCCCTGTTGCTGACCAGCGCAATGTGCTTCCCATCCGAGGAGAACTCGGGTTGCGACTCGTAGCGATTGGTGCGGGCGATCGCTTCCCAATCGTCCCGGCCTGACCGTCGGAGCTCGATGTCGCCGTCGTGGCGAGCGTCCGACCAGACTGCGCTGCCGTCCTGGGCCAGGTCAATGGAAAGCGCACCTCGTCCTCCAATCAGCACCGGCGCGCTGCCCGGAACGAGGCGATGCAAGGCACGATATCGGGTCAGGTCACCGGCCACCCACAGGGCTTTGCCATCGGGTTCGAAGGCGTGTCCGTAAATCGGCTCCGCGCGCTTCAGAAGGGAGTGCCGACCGTGCATGTCGGGCCAATCGCTCAACCAGAGCTGGCCCTCTCCACCAAACTTGCTGGCATACGCCAATCGCCTGGCATCGGCCGAGAGCCGCGGATCGACATGCGCACCTTCGCTCAGCTCGGGAGTGGTGAGTGCACGCGATTGGCCGCTCTTCAGATCCAGCCTCACCAGACCGGGGGCGTGTGCCGCATCGATGGCTGCCCCGGTGAAAATGATGCCGGAGTCGCCATCCACCCATTCGACGCCCTCCGCTTCATTGGCGCATGCGGCCAATTGGCGGCGGCGAGCATCCACCAACACGACACTCCAGAGCTCGCATCCTGATTTGCTTCGGCGAATCACGGCGACCTCACGCCCGTCCAGGGAAGCAGCCGGATTGCGCAAAGGAAGCGGGTCTTGCCACAGGATGCGCTCTGCGCGGCTTTTCGGATCCACGATAACCAGTTCGCTGGCCCCGGATTCACGCTCCGAGCGGACGTAGATGACCTGACCCGCGGGAGTGAATCGGGCATCCAGATCGAGTTCAGCATTCGCCGCCAATGGCCGTGCATCCAGCAAGCCAAGGACATGGGCTTCGTTCGAGCGTTGCACGTCGCCACTTCGCTGGCCATGGAGCCAGAGGCCGAGTGGAACCAGGGTCAGGAGCAACAGCGCAAATGCGACTCGTCGCCGATGCGATGAGAAAGAGCCGCGAGCCGGAGATTTGGATTCACCCACCGCTTGTGGCTGTTGCGATGCGGCATCCCGCGACGCGGGAGCTATCCAGCGATAACCGCCTTTCGAGAGGGTTTCAATGAAGCGGGGATCACGCGCATCATCACCCAGCAGCGCGCGCAATTCGGCAATCGCCCGCGAAAGCACTTCGTCGTTGACTTGACTGCGCGTCCACACCTGTTCGATGAGGTAGTCCCGCCCCAGCACCTTGCCCGGTTCGTCGAGAAAATGTCTCAGCAAGCGGTCGAGGAGCGGTTTCAGGCGTATCTCGCATTCCGCTGACTGCAGCAGCCGGCGCTCGGGCTCGTAGCTCCATTGCAGGAACCGGTAATGCACGCTCGGGGGTTGCATGTTCATTCGCTGATGCTACCAAGCCCAGCCCGAATTCCGACGCAGCATCTGAGCAAGCGACGATCCTGCATGATTCATTCCGATGCGATCGTGCAAGCGTCAAGGGTTCAGCCGCATTCATTGAAGCCAACCGGGTCATGGCAATGCTAGGCTGCATCCATCCGAAACGGGCCTTGCACGCATGGACCTGATCCTGGTCTGCCACGGCGCCACCGATTCCGCTCCTGGGGTTTGCATCGGGCAGGCGGATCTTGCCTTGTCCAGCGATGGATTCACCGGCGTGCAGCGACTTGCGGCGGGCTGGAGCGCGGCGGCACCGCGCTTCCTGTTTTCCAGCGATTTGCGCTGCGCCCAGCAGACGGCGCAGGTATTCGCCGCGCGCTTTGCCATTGAACCACTCGCCGATGCACGCTTGCGCGAGATGGACTTTGGCCGCTGGGAAGGCCGCAGCTGGATCGACATCAGCGCCAGCGATGCCGACCTGCACCGGCATTGGCGCGACAACTGGGTGATCCAGCAGGCGCCAGAGGGGGAAAGTTTTGCCGACGTGATCCGGCGCACCGGCGCCTGGCTTGCCGCGCTGCTGAGTTCCACGGCACAGGATGATTGCGTTCTGGCCGTCGCCCATGCCGGATCCATTCGCGCCTTGCTGTGCCACGCGCTGGGCCTGTCTCCGGGTCGCGCCCAGAGCATCGGCATCGAACCGGCGCGCGTCTCGCGCCTGCGCCATGCGCGCGGACAGTTCGAGGTGCGCCACATGAACACCACGCGTTTCGAACCGGAGTGAACGGTGCATGCGGGCGCGGTCGAGCCCCGGACTTCGGCATCGGCTAAGATACGGCTTGCAGCTCTCCCCGGAATCCAGACCATGACGCTTTCTGCCACGCAACGCGCTTTCATTTTCCTCATCCTTGCCCTGGTCATGGCCGGCACCCGCATCAACCACTTTGCGGCGATTCCGGATGCGAGCTGGGCCGTGTTCTTCGTTGCCGGTTTCTACCTTCGTGGTTCCTGGCGCTGGGCGTTTGCCCTGCTCATTGCCATCGCCGTGCTGGTCGATCTGTTGGTCATCACCGGCCAAGGCCTGAATTTCTGGCAGCATTACTGCGTTTCGCCGGCGTACTGGTTCCTTTTGGCCGCCTACGGAGCCATGTGGGCGGGCGGTGCATTCCTGCGCAAGTTCCACACCGGCAGTGCAGCCCAGGGCCTTGGCCTTCTTGCAACGTGCCTGCTGGTTTCCGCGAGCGTGTGTTTCGTGATTTCCAATGGCAGCTTCTACTGGCTCAGCAGCCAGGTGGCGACGCGCAGCGTCTCCGGCTGGGTCGAGAACATGGGCCACTGGTACTTCGGATACCTGCGCACCAGCGTGATGTACGTGCTGCTGGCGACCGGCCTGCACCTTGTCGTGTCACAGTTGCTGCGCACCCGCAGTGGTGCGGCACAGATTTCCGGACGTGGGTAACCGACTTTCGAAGATCTACACACGCACCGGCGACGACGGCAGCACCGGGCTCGGTGACGGCACGCGGGTCGGCAAGGATTCCGCGCGCGTCGATGCCTACGGCACGGTGGATGAACTCAACAGCGCGCTCGGCGTGGTGCTGGCCTGCGAAATTCCCGACGCGGTGCGCGCCAGCCTGACCCGGGTTCAGCACGAGCTGTTCAACCTTGGTGGCGAGTTGTGCATTCCCGGCATGGCAATGGTGCACGACGCCGACATTGAACGGCTCGAACAGGAACTGGATGCCTTCAACGCCGACCTGCCGGTACTCAAGGAGTTCATCCTGCCGGGCGGTGGCATTGCCGCTGCGCACGGCCACCTCGCGCGCACCATCGCACGCCGTGCCGAACGCTCGGTCATCCACCTTTCGCGCACGGAAAGTGTGCGTGGCGAAGCGGTGCGTTATCTGAATCGCCTGTCCGATCTGCTGTTCGTCATCTCGCGCGTCCTGGCGCGGGCTTCGGAGCACGGTGAAGTGCTGTGGCAGCACGAACGCATCAAACGCTGAGCACGATGCCGTGACCGTTGCGGTGTTCACGCATCCGGCCTGCCTGTTGCACGAGCCGGGCCCGGCGCATCCGGAATCCCCTTCGAGGCTGCGCGCCGTGCTGGATGCGCTGGATGACGGGCAATGCGCCGCCACCCGGCGATTTGAGGCTCCGCTTGCCGCAGACGCTATGCTGGCCCGCGTCCACCAGGCAGACATGATCGCCAGGGTGCGTGGCGCCTCTCCCAAAGAAGGCACCGCGTATCTGGACCCCGACACCGCGATGTCGGTGGGTTCGCTGGAAGCCGCCTTGCGCGCCGCGGGTGCGGCCTGCGCTGCGGTGGACATGGTCATGCAGGGCGAGTTTCACCGCGCCTTCTGCGCAGTGCGTCCGCCCGGTCACCATGCAACGCCCGATCAGGCCATGGGCTTTTGCCTGTTCAACAACGTCGCCGTCGCCGCCGCCCATGCGCTGTCCGTGCATGGACTCGAACGCGTGGCCATCGTCGATTTCGACGTGCATCACGGCAACGGCACCGCCGACATCTTCGCGGCCGATGCCCGTGTGCTCTACGCCTCCAGCCACCAGATGCCACTGTATCCGGGCAGCGGCGCTGCCGCCGAGCGCGGCGTGGGCAACCTGGTGCATGCGCCCTTGCCTGCGGGTGCCGGTTCCGTACCGTTTCGGGCCGCCTTCAACGAACACATCCTGCCCGCGCTGGAACGGTTTGCGCCACAACTGATGATCATCTCCGCAGGGTTCGACGCACACCGGCTGGACCCGCTGGCCAACCTCAACCTGGAAGCCGACGATTTTGCCTGGGTCACCCGGCAGTTGGTCGCCGTGGCCAACCGCCATGCAGACGGGCGCGTGGTTTCCAGCCTGGAAGGCGGTTACAGCCTGAACGCATTGCGCGAGGCCACCATTGCCCATGTCAATGCCCTGGCAGGTGCCTGAGCGGCATTGCCGGCGGCCGAAGCGCGCCTGTGAAGCATTACACTAGCCCGACAACCGCCCTGGCCATTCTCCGAACCGTGCATTCCAACCTATTGCATCGCCTGCCCCGCTGCGCCATTGCCCTCGCCATCCTGTCTTGCCTTGCCGGCCCCGCGCTGGGCGCGGACGATGCACCCGCCTGTCCGGTGGGGAGTCTGGTTTGCGAAAAACCCGTCATCGACTGGTCCTTGTGCAAGCCCGGCGACCTGTTCGAGTTCCATGTGGATGGATTGCCCACCGAAGGTGATCGCAGCGCGGCGGACACCGAGGTCAAGGCGCGCCAGTCGACATCCGCCGACGGCGAGAATTTCGTGCTGGAAGGCGATGCCAGCATCCAGCAGCTCGACCAGTTGATCCGTGCAGACCGCTTCACCTATGCACGCTCATCGAATGATTGGAGCGCAAACGGCAATGTCCGCTACCAGGATCGCGACCTGCTGCTCGGCGCCAGCGATGCGCGCGGCAATACCGCCAGCGGTGCCGCTTCGCTCAACCAGGTGCGCTACCAGTTGCTGTCCTCGCGCGGCAACGGGCGGGCGGCAACCGTTGAATTGACCGACAGCGAACACGCCAAACTCGGCGCCACCACCTTCTCCACCTGTCCGCTGGATTCCCCGGGTTGGCAATTCCGTGCCGACTCCATCGAGCTGGATCAAGCCAACGGCGTGGGCGTCGCCCGCGATGTCAGTTTCCGAGTCGGCAATGTGCCGATCCTGTGGTTGCCGTATGCCAGCTTTCCGCTGGATGACCGGCGCAAGTCGGGATTCCTCTATCCCACGCTTGGCTACAGTGATGAGCGTGGAGTCGACATCGCGCAGCCTTACTACTTCAATCTTGCGCCCAACTACGACGCCACGCTCACGCCACGCCTGATGACCCAGCGCGGATTGATGCTTGGCGGCCAATTCCGCTACCTGACCGATTCCAGCAGCGGCAGCATCGATGCCGAGTGGCTGGCACATGATCGCGAAGCTGATGATCGACGCAGCCTGGTGAGTTGGAACCATGCCAGTCGCTTCGGCCAGCACTGGCGCGCCGATGTCGACATCAACCACGTTTCCGATGATCGCTACTTCGAGGATTTTGGCCGCAGCCTCGACATCGCCTCCACCAGTCTGCTGCCCTCCAGTGCCTATCTTCGTGGACAGGGCATCGGCTGGAACGCCAGCATCGGAGGCGACGAATTCCAGGTGACCGATCCCACCCTGCCGGGTGCCGCCGAACCCTACCGCCGCTTGCCACGCGCCACCTTCGAAATTGATCGCGCCCTGGTCGGCAACCTGCAGGCTGGCATCGAATCCGAGTTCGTCGCCTTCAGCAAGGACGATGCGCTCGATGGGCAGCGCCTCGATGCGTTCCCCTATCTGGCCTATCCCGTGGAAGGCGCGGCCTGGTTCTTGCGGCCCAAACTGGGCTATCGCTACACCGGTTACCAGCTTGATCGCGATGACGACGATGCGCCCGATCGCGGCATGCCCATCGCAAGCGTCGATGCCGGATTGCGCTTCGAGCGCCCGCTCGCATTCGGCGACTTCGGCTATACGCAGACGCTTGAACCGCGCCTCTACTATTTGCGCGTGCCGTATCGCAACCAGGATGACCTGCCGCTGTTCGATACCCAGGAAGTGCCCTTCAGCTTCGGCCAGCTGTTTCGCAGCAACCGCTTCATCGGCGCCGACCGCCAAATGAACGCCAACAACCTGACGCTGGCCCTGACCTCACGCCTGATCGAGGATTCCAGCGGGCAGGAGCGCGTCTCCGCCAGCATCGGCCAGATCCGCTATTTCGATGACCAGCGCGTGCAATTGCCAGGCGCCTCCGCGACGGATTTCTCCGGCTCCAGCTACGTCGGAGAACTGGACCTGCGCATCAACGACCGCTGGCGGGCGACATTTTCCAACCTGTGGAACCCGAATACCGACCAGACCGACCTTTCGGCAGTCGGACTGCAGAACCGCTTCGGCAAGCAAGGCGTGTTCAACGTGTCCTACCGCTTCCGCCGCAACCTGCTTGAGCAAGCGGACCTCTCCGTGCTGGTTCCGCTGAACCCGAGTTGGAGGCTGATCGGACGCTGGAACTACTCGCTGTACGACGAAAAAACCCTGGAAGCCTTTGCCGGCATCGAGCACGACAGCTGCTGCATCGCTTGGCGCGTGCTGGCACGCCACTATGTGCACAATGTCGAACGCGAATCGACCAATGCCCTCTACTTCGAACTGGAGTTCAAGGGCGTCGGATCGATTGGCCAGCGGACGGGGGATTTCCTGCGTCGATCGGTGTTCGGGTATCAGTGATCTGATTGATTTTTGCCTCTGTCTACCATTGTCAGAACAGGGCTTTCACGCGGATTCGGTTGCCTGAAGAGCAGAGCTTTCACGCGCCTCCGGAGTATCCAGGAGAAAGGCTTTCACACGCCTTCGGCGGTCTCGGGAGCAGTGCTTTCACGCGCTTGCTTTGTTATCAAAGACAGAGCTTTCACGCGCCCTCGGCGCGCGAGTTACTTTCTCTTGAGTGGCCAAGAGAAATGTAACCAAAGAGAAGGCCACCCCGGCCAGACGCTCTGCGGGCTTCCTGCCCTGCGAGTTCGCACTCGACCCTCGGGGCCGATCGACGGCACATCCCTGTGCCGGCGTTCGGCACGCGCGCATCGTGCGCGCGTCCCTGCGGGCTATTCCTCAGGTCGATTGCCGCCTGGCAGGGGCCCCAGTTGGTGGCCATCCTGGCCACGGCCTCGGACCATACGCTTTCATCATGCGCTGCCGCGGAACGAGACATTTGTTGAACAGAGTTCTTTCAGCACGCAAAACCCCGTGGTTCGTGCCGAGCAACGCAGTCGGACACGGGAGCAAGGCGCCCTTGTTCGAGGCCACGGATGGCCGAGTTGGCGCCGGCCCGTGGACGGTAAGGCGCGAAGGGCACATCGCTCGCTGTGCGAGCGATGCACGAAACCCGGGTGGACTTCTCTTTGCCTACTTTCTCTTGTCCACTCAAGAGAAAGTAACTCGCACGCCGAAGGCGTGTGAAAGCTCTGTTCTGAAAATGTCCGACGCCGTGAGAAAGCTCTGCTTTTGAGGGCGCCACAGGTGCGAGAAAGCCGCCCCGCCGGGCGATCCGAAGAACCCCGGCAAACCCCCATCTCAAGCAGGCTCGAACCATCCAGGACCAACCAGCCCAACCACCTGCCCGCACCCGCGGACCAAATCTTAACCCTGCCCTGGCTGCTTCGGATTACAATCCCGGTCTTTGGTTTTCCGGCTTGCGCGAATCTCCATGCCCATGAACAAACTGCTTGCCTCCTTCCTCGTCCTCGCCGCTGTCCTGAGCCCCATGGCCCATGCCCAGCTGATGAACAGCCAGCCCATCGATGGCATTGTCGCCGTGGTCGACGAGGACATCATCCTGCGCAGCGAACTCGATCGTCAGGTGCAGGCCATTGCTCGGCAGTACGCCAGCAATCCCGAGCGCTTGCCACCACAGGCGGAACTCGAACGCCAGGTGCTGGAACGCATGATCATGACCAAGCTGCAGGTCGCCCGCGCTGACGGCAGTGGCGTCAAGGTGTCCGATGCGGAACTTGACCAGACCCTGCAGCAGATTGCCCAACAGAACCGCATGCAGGTTCCGCAGTTGCGCCAGGCCATCGAGGCACAAGGCTCATCCTGGCAGCAGTTCCGCGACAACGTGCACGAAGAAGCGGTGGTTCGTGCGCTGCGCCAACGCGTGGTGCAGAGCCAGGTGTCCGTGAGTGATGCGGAGGTCGATTCACTGATCAAGAACGGTGGCGGCAACCGCGATCAACTGCATCTTGGCCATATCCAGATCACGCTGCCGGAAGGGGCCAGTGCCGAGCAGATTGCAAGCGCGGAGGCCAAGGCCAATGAGGTCAGCCAACAGTTGGCTTCGGGCATGGATTTCGCCGCGGCGGCCATTCGCTATTCGGATGCGCAGAATGCGCTGGACGGAGGCGACCTCGGCTGGCGCGGTACCGACGAACTGCCAACCGCCTTCGCGAAGATCGCCGAAAACCTGCAAGCGGGCCAGGCCTCGCCACCCGTGCGCGGTCCGAACGGTTTCCACATCATCAAGTTGATTGAAAAGCGCAGTGGCCAATCGGAAATCATCACCGAGTACCACGTGCGCCACATCCTGATCCGCGAGAATGAAGTGATTTCCTCGGCCCAGGCCGAGCAGCAGGTCCGTGCGCTGCGCCAGCGCATCGCGGCCGGTGAGGACTTCGCCAAATTGGCGAAGGAATATTCAAAGGATGCCAATACCGCCAACATCGGTGGCGACATGGGCTGGTTCACCAAGGGTGGCTACGGAGCCCAGGTCGCAAAGGCACTGGACGAGACACCGGTCGGCCAGATCAGCGAACCTTTCCACAGTGATGTCGGCTGGCACATCCTCGAACCGCTCGCCACGCGCGTCGAGGACAAGACGGCCGAAGCCGAGCGCAACAAGGCACGCCAGACCATTGGCACGCGCAAGGCTGAAGAGGAATACACCAGTTTCCTGCGCCAGCTGCGTGCCGAGGCTTATATCGAGATCCGCCTGCCCGGATCGGACCGTGCCGGCGCTTCCGGCTGAGCCTCGCCGCCCACGAATCGCCCTGACCGCCGGCGAACCCGCTGGCGTCGGGCCCGAGCTGGTGGCACAGGTCCTCGCCGAGGATTTCCGTGCCGATCTGGTGGTGATCGCCAGTCGCCAGCTTTTGATCGAACGTGCTCTCGCCGCCGGCACCCTTCCTGGCAGTGACGGCAATGCCGCCTGCGGATTCGAGTGCGTGGACATCGCGCTGTCGGCTCCTTCGCTGGCCGGAAAACTTGATGCACGCAACGCGCGTTATGTGCTTGCCTGCCTGGATCGCGCTGCCGAAGGTGCGCACTCCGGAGAGTTCGATGCCATTGTCACGGCGCCCGTGCACAAGGGCATCATCAACGATGCCGGCATTCCGTTCTCGGGACACACCGAATGGCTGGCCGAGCGCGCCGGCTGCGATGTCGTCATGCTGTTGACCTCCGACAATTTGCGGGTGGCGCTGGCCACCACCCACCTCGCCTTGTCTGCGGTGCCATCGGCCATCACCCGCGCGCGCCTGGCCACCACCATGCGCATCCTCGATCACGACCTGCGCATGCGCTTTGGCCTGGACGAACCCCGCATCGCCGTGCTTGGCCTCAATCCCCATGCCGGTGAAGGCGGATACCTGGGTCGCGAGGAGATCGAGACGATCATTCCGGCCCTTGAGCAGCTGCGTGGCGAAGGTTTGCATCTGATCGGCCCGCTGCCCGCAGATACCGCGTTCGTGCCACGGCAGCTTGAGACATTCGATGCCGTTCTGGCGATGTACCACGACCAGGGCCTGCCCGTACTCAAGCATGCGGGCTTTGGCCATGCCGTCAACGTGACCTTGGGGCTACCCTATGTGCGCACGTCGGTCGACCACGGAACCGCGCTCGATATTGCCGGCCGTGGCATCGCGGATGCCGGCAGCCTGCGCTCGGCCATCCGGTTGGCCGTGCAACTCGCGCGACGCCGCAACGCCTGAAGCAAGGCGCCGGAATCAGGCCTGAGCCTTGCGCCATGGCCGGATTTCCAAAACCAGAGCCACTGCCAACAACACCAGCGCAAAACCGATGGCGCCGAACGCGGTCAGGTGCTCGTCGAGGAACAAGGCACCCCAAAGCTGGGCAAACAGCGGCACCAGGAAGGTGTTGGTCACCGCCTTTTCGCTGCCCACGTCGCTGAGCAGGCGAAAGTAGAGAAGATAGGCAACACCCGTGCAGACGATGCCTAGCACGAGCAGGCAAGCCAGCACCTGCAGTGAAGGCAATTCGGTTGGCAGGGAATGGATGCCCAGCGGAAGAATGACGAATGCGGCACCAAGTTGGCTTGCGGCGGCCATTACCAGCGGATCGACGCCCAATGGATACTGGCGAACGTACAGCGCGATGTAGGCATACATCGCAGCGGCCGCGAACAGCAGGCCGATGCCAAGCAGGACGGGCGCCGTCATGGCGATGCTGCCGTAGCGGGCGAGTACCGCGACTCCAAGCAGTCCGACAACCACGCCGGCGCGTTTCGACGCGGACGGGCGGATGCGGAACATGGCCCATGCGAGGATCACCGTCAGCAGCGGCACGGTGGCATTGATCACCGCCATGTATCCGGCTGGCAGGCTGCGCGCAGCCGCGGCAAAACACAGGAACGGAATGGCCGTGTTGACCGTTCCAAGGAACAGCCACACCCGCCAGTGCGTTCGCCATTGCAGGGACAGCCCCAGCACGCGCGCGATCAGTACCAGCATCAGTGCCGACAACACGATGCGAATGGACGCCGTGAATGCGACTCCGACCGCCGGCACGGTGATGCGTTGGAACAGGAACGACGCGCCCCAGATCATGCCGAGCAGGACCAGGCGAATCAGCGATGCAAGCGGCATGGAGTGATACCCAGGGGTGAAGTGCAATGCGCGTGACATCGATGCAATGCAGCCGGCGCATTCTACGCGGCAACCCGGCGTGTCCACATCGGTCGCCGGGCCTCGGACCCGGGGTCATTGTCGACTGGCGTACACTGCGCCTTCGATGATTTCCCTGCCCCGCAAAGCATCCCGTGAATTCCCGCGCATCGAATCCCCTTGAGTCCGCCCACGTCACGCGCAAGCGCTTTGGCCAGCATTTCCTGCGCGATGAAGGCATCATCCAGCGCATCGTCGATGCCATTGCACCAGCGCCGGGCCAGCGCCTGGTCGAGATCGGCCCCGGCGAAGGTGCGATCACCTTGCCGCTGCTGCGCAGGGCCGGCCAGATTGCGGTGATCGAGCTGGATCGCGACCTGCTTCCGCGCATCGCGGCCACCTGCAAGGATGTCGGCGCGGTGGAGATCATCCACGCAGACGTGCTCGAGGTGGATCTCGGCGCACTGGCGACAAATGCCCGGTTGCGTCTGGTCGGAAACCTGCCCTACAACATTTCCTCGCCCATCCTGTTCCACTGCATGCAGCATCTGGATTCAATCCAGGACATGCACTTCATGCTCCAGCGCGAAGTAGTCGATCGCATGGCTGCCGCTCCCGGCAGCAAGATCTACGGGCGCCTGAGCGTGATGCTGCAGCTGGCCTGTCGCATCGAACCCTTGCTCGGCGTGCCACCTGAAGCCTTTCGCCCACCACCCAAGGTCGATTCGGCCGTCGTGCGCCTGACGCCAATGCCCATGGAAGCGCGTCCCCTGCGCCACGCACGACTCATCGAGCAGCTGGTGCGTGCCGCCTTCGGCCAGCGTCGCAAGACCCTTTCCAATGCCCTGCGCGACTTCGCCAGCGCAACCCAAATGCGTGCCGTCGATATTGATCCGGGCGACCGCGCCGAACAGCTCGCACCGGCCGCCTTCGTGCGCCTGGCCGGGCATCTGGCGCAAGCGCAGGACAAGCCCGAATCCCGCAATTGAATGCATCCGCGCTTGCCGGGCGTGCCGCACTCGCTGACAATCCGTCCATGAGCGCGAAAAAGACCCACGACATCAGCGTTTCGGTCATGACCCAGTTCATCGACGAGCAATCGATGCCACAGGACGGCCGCTACGTCTTCAGCTACACGGTGACCATCCACAACCGCGGCAGCATCGGCGCGCGCCTGTTGAGCCGCCACTGGGTCATCACCGATGCAAACGGCTTGATCCGCGAGGTGCGCGGCGATGGCGTGGTTGGCGAGCAGCCGCACATGCGACCGGGTGAAGGCTACGAATACACCTCGGGGGCCGTGCTGGAAACCGCGGTCGGCACGATGCACGGCAGTTACCAGATGGTGGCCGAGGACGGCACCCGCTTCGATGCCGAGATCCCGGAGTTCGTGCTTTCCATACCGCGGACCTTGCACTAGTGGCCGCGCGCGTGGCGTCGGATTGCGTGCCGGTGCACTGACATGGCGGTCTGGGCCATCGGCGACATCCAGGGCTGCTACGACGAACTGGCGATGCTGATCGAGCGGCTTGGATTTGATCCGGCCCGCGACATCCTCTGGTTCTGCGGCGACCTGGTCAACCGCGGCGGTCAATCCCTCGAAGTATTGCGCCTGGTCAAGTCGCTCAACGAACGCACCGTGGTCACCCTCGGCAACCACGACCTTTCCCTGCTCGCGGTGAGCGTGCGCAGCGAACAGGACCAGGCCAAGATCAACCCGGAGTTGCGTGCCATCCTGTTTGCGCCGGATCGCGACGAACTGCTTGGATGGCTGCGCCAGCGCCCCTTGTTGCATGTGGACCGCAACCTCGACTGCATGCTGGTACATGCCGGACTGGCGCCGAGCTGGGACATCGCGCGCGCCGAATCGGTGGCTCGCGAAATCGAAACCCGGCTGCGCGGCGATGACCACAAGCGCCTGCTGCGCCAGATGTTCGGCAACAAGCCCGACACCTGGACGCCGCGCCTGCGCGGAATCGAGCGCCTGCGTGCCGGCATCAACGTACTCACCCGCATGCGCTACTGCGATGTGCGCGGACGCATCGCGTTCGCCGAGAAAGGCATGCCGGGAACGCAGCGCCCGGGGCTGTATCCCTGGTTCGAGGTTCCGGGCCAGAAGCGCCGCGAACTGCGCATCGTCTGCGGACACTGGTCGACCCTGGGCCGCTTCGCCGGCCTCGGTGTTTACGCCATCGACACCGGCTGCGTATGGGGCGGCGCCTTGACCGCCATGCGCATCGACGTGCCGGAACCGGAGTTCGTGGTGTTGAAATCCGAACGTCCGACGCCAAGCGGAAAGTTCATCGAATAGGCTCCCCGGCGCCATCGGCCCGAACGGGCTTGTGGGAACCCGTTTACGGGCGAACCGTGGCTTGCTTGTACGAATGATCACGCCTGAAGGAAGGTCTGATCAAGTATTGTCGCGAGCAAGCTCGCTCCCACCATTGCTTGATTTTGTGGGAGCGAGCTTGCTCGCGACGAATGAGTTCCGTACTTGTTCAGCGTTTCCTTAAAGCGTTTATCCCCTTTTTGGGATTCCTGCAGTTGCAAGCAAAGTTTGCAGGAGCCCGTTTACGGGCGAGTGCGGATCCGGTTTCCGAGGCAGAGCGAGTGATCGCCCGCTTCAACGCGTTCGCTGGTAATCACAGAAACGGAAGGCATGGGCATGCCGCGCATCGGCCGCATGGGTTTCCTCGCTGAGCAACTGCCAGCGCGAAACGTCAAATGGCGGGAACCAGGTATCGGCATTGGGAACTTCGGTATCGATCAGGGTCAGGTGAAGTCGCTGCGCCCTGTCCAGCGCCTGTGCGTAGACCTCGCCGCCACCAATCACCATCAGCTCGCTTGTACCTGCCTGCAGCAGCGCGGCATCCAGCGATTCCACCACGATCTGCTGCGCAAACGGAGCACTGGCCTGATGGGTCAGCACCAGGTTGGTCCGACCCGGCAATGTCCGCCCGATCGACAGCGCCGTCTTGCGCCCCATGAGGACGGCCTTGCCCAGGGTCAGCTGCTTGAAGCGGCGCAGGTCATCCGGCAGGTGCCAGGGCATGTCGCCATCGCGGCCAATGGCCCGCTTGCGGTCCATGGCTGCGATCAGCGCAATCACACCGCCACCGGAGCCTTGATTGCCTTGTGCGCGACATAACCGTCGATGTGCACGTCTTCGAAGCGGAAATCGAACAACGAACGCACATCGGGATTGAGGCGCAGGCTGGGCAGTGCATGGGGTTCCCGCTGCAACTGCTCGCGGGCCTGATCGAAATGATTGAGATACAAATGCGCATCACCCAGCGTGTGCACAAAGTCGCCGACTTCCAGATCACACACCTGCGCCACCATGTGGGTAAGCAGTGCGTAGCTGGCAATGTTGAACGGCAGGCCGAGGAAGATGTCCGCCGAACGCTGGTAGAGCTGGCACGACAGCCTGCGATTGGCGACATGGAACTGGAACATGGTGTGGCAGGGTTGCAACGCCATCTGCTCGAGTTCGCCGACGTTCCAGGCGCTGACCAGCAGGCGCCGCGAATCCGGGTTGCGCTTGATCTCGCCAAGCAGCCAGCTGATCTGGTCGATGCAGCGGCCATCCGCCGCGCCCCAGGATCGCCACTGCTTGCCGTACACCGGTCCAAGGTTGCCCTCGGCATCGGCCCATTCATCCCAGATGCCGACGCCGTTCTCCTTGAGGTAGGCGATGTTGGTTTCGCCGCGCAGGAACCAGATCAACTCATGGATGATGGAACGCAGGTGCAGTTTCTTGGTGGTGACCAGAGGAAAACCCTGCGACAGGTCAAAGCGCATCTGCCAGCCGAACACGCTGTGGGTGCCCGTGCCGGTGCGATCCGATTTCGGGGTGCCCTGCTCAAGCACGTGCCTGAGCAGGTCGAGATAGACACGCATCAGGATTTCTTCCCAGGCACCGGATCGGCAACCACACGCGGCTGCAGCGTGGGCGCGGAGCGCGAGGCCAGCAACAGGACCACGCCGAGCAGGATCAGCGGCAGCGACAGAATCTGGCCCATGGTCAGCCAGCCCCAAGCCAGGTAACCCAGTTGTGCATCCGGCTCACGCACGAATTCCACGCCAAAGCGGAACACACCGTAGAACAGGGCAAACAGCCCGGAAACCAGATAACGAGGCTTTGGTTTCATCGAAACGAAATAGAGAATGCAGAACAGCAACACGCCTTCCAGAAGCATCTGGTAAAGCTGCGAAGGATGCCTGGCTTCAGCGGCGAGTTGGCCTGCCCCGGCCATTGCCTTCAACTGTTCGATGCTGTGGCCGGCGGTATCGATGGCGCGCGGAAAGATCATGCCCCAGGGCAGGTCGGTATGGCGTCCCCACAACTCGCCACCGATGAAATTGCCGAGCCGACCGGTGCCGAGGCCGATAGGCACCAGCGGAGCGACGAAATCCATCACGTCGAAGAAATGCATGCCATTGCGCCGCGACCAGTACCACATCGCGACCAGCACGCCGAGCAGGCCGCCATGGAAGGACATGCCGCCTTCCCAGATGCGAAACAGCGACAGCGGATCGGCAAGCAACTCGGGCGTGGCGTAGAACAGCATGTAGCCGACCCGCCCACCCAGGATCACGCCGATCATGCCGTAGAAGGCCAGATCGGAAAACGCCGTCGGCCCCACCGGCAAGCGTCCAGCCCGACGCCGGCGCTCGCCGAGCCACCAGAACGCGGCAAACGCGATGAGGTACATGATGCCGTACCAATGCACGGCAACCGGTCCGATCGAAAACGCGATGGGGTCGATGTCAACCAGATAGGGCATCGGATGAATTGTCGCCAGGGCGTGGAAAGTGATTGCGCATTATGTCAGCAGACCGCTCAAGCGGGCAGGACGCGCAGGATGAAACCCTTCAGGTATTCGGTCTCGGCAATCGCCGGATGCACCGGATGGTCAGGCCCCTGTTGCATTGAAACCAGCATCTGCGCCTGGCGATCGAGATGGCGCGCCGCCTGTTGCACGCCATCCAGCAGCATCGAGCGCGGCAGGTGGTGGGAGCAGGAAAAGGTGATCAGGATGCCGTCGCGTTCCAGTACCTGCATGCCAAGCTCGTTCAGGCGGCGATAGGCGATGCGGCCTTCGGCAAGATCCTTCCTGCGCTTGACGAACGCCGGCGGGTCGAGAATCACCACATCGAAGCGTTCGCGCTGCTCACGCAAGTTCCTGAGAAAATCGAACGCATCGGCGCGCACGGCCCGCACGCGATCCTGCAAACCGTTGCGCTGCGCGTTGCGGGTGATGGCATCGACCGCCGCAGGCGAGGAATCGACGCAGACCACTTCGCTGGCACCATCGCGGGCGGCACGCAGCCCCCAGCCACCCAGATAGCTGAACATGTCGAGCACGCGCTTGCCCTTGACCAGGCGCGCCAGCTGATCACGATTGCCGCGCTGGTCATAGAACCATCCGGTTTTCTGCCCCGATACCGGATTGCACTCGAACTCCAGGCCGGCTTCGCGCACGATCAGGGGCGCATCAATCGGCTCCCCGAGCGCAAGGTCGGCGTATTCGGGCAGATTTTCCAGGGAACGAATCGAAGCGTCGTTCTTCCACCACAGCTGGCGCGGCTTGAACACCTTGGCCAGCGCCGCCTCGATTTCACCCTTCAGTCGTTCCATGCCGGCAGTGGTGGCCTGTGCCACCAGCACGTCGCCAAAGCGGTCGACGGTCAAGCCCGGCAGACCATCGGATTCCCCGAACACCAGTCGATACCAAGGCTCCTCGAACAGCCGCTCTCGCAAGGCAAGCGCCACCTTGAAGCGGTGCACGAAAAGCGAGCGGTCCAGCGCATGGTCGATGCCGCGATTGACCAGGCGCGCGCAGATCAGCGAGGCGGGATTGACGTAACCGACGCCCAGCGGCTTGCCGCGATGGTCGGCGATGGCACACGCCTGCCCTGGCTCAAAATCCGCAAGTGGCGAGCGCGCGACATCCACTTCGTTGGAAAACACCCAGAGATGACCTGCGCGCAGACGCGCATCCTCGCCGCGCTTGAGGTACAGCGCGGGATACTCGATGGATTCGGACACGGCAGTGATTCCAGGCGACGATACCGCCCATTCTAACCGTGCGCGTATGCCAGCCGGCTTGTCCGGCTGTACATCACGTTCCGCGACTGGCCTTCCTGCGCGCCATCAGGTTCAGCATTTCCACCACGATGGAGAAACCCATGGCGAAATACACATAGCCGCGCGGCACATGGAACTCGAGGCCGTCGGCGATCAGCACCACGCCCACCAGAATCAGGAAGGCCAGCGCCAGCATGCGCAGGGTCGGATGCCGGTCGATGAAATCCCCGACCGGATTGGAGGCAAAGATCATCACTGCAACGGCAAGGATGATGGCCAGCACCATGACCACGACCTGGTTGACCATGCCGATCGCGGTGATCACCGAATCCAGCGAGAACACGATGTCGATGACCGCGATCTGCAGGATGACCACGGTGAACGAGGCAAACACGTGGCCTTCCGCGTTCGGGGACGCAAAGCCTTCCAGCTCGTTGTGGATTTCCATCACCGCCTTCACCAGCAGGAACAGGCCGCCGCCGATCAGGATCAGGTCGCGCAGCGAAATCACCTGGTCCGCCAGCTCGAACAAGCCGAGCTTCTCGTCATCGAGGCCAGCCAGGAAGGACAGCACCAGCAACAATGCGATGCGGGTGATGCAGGCAAGGCCAAGGCCGATCTTGCGCGCCAGCGGCCGTTGCTCGGGAGCAAGGCGACTGACCGCAATGGAGACGAACACCAGATTGTCGACGCCGAGGACGATCTCCAGCGTCGCCAGGGTGAACAGGGCCACCCAGAATTGTGGATCCAGCAGAAGTTCAAGCATTCACGTGGTGTCGCTGTCTAGAAAAATCGTTGCCCGAGCACAAGGCCCCAACACATCATCACATTGAGCATGAGCAGGAAAACCGCGGCCGACCCCATGTCCTTGGCGCGCCCGGCCAATTCGTGAAACTCGGGACTTGCCTTGTCGACCACGGCCTCGATTGCCGAATTGAGCAGCTCAGCCGACAACACCAGGATCAGGCTGCCACAGAGCATTGCCTTTTCAATCGCATCCTGACCCAGCCAAAACCCTAGGGGAAACAGGACCACGCTCAAATATGCTTCAAGACGGAACGAGGCTTCATGCCGCCATGCCGCGCGCAAGCCTTTCCATGACCAAACAAGGGCGCGACCAATCTGCCTGGGTCCGCGCGGTTCGCTACTGGGCATGCACCTGCTCTTAAAACGGATTGGTCAACGAGATATGATGCCATAAAGTCGAGGCCCTCCCGGTGGTACACGCGGGTACGGATCGATACCGCTTGACCACCCGGAGCGTGCATGAGCAAACGCGTACTGGCGAGCGTCGCCCTGATCGCATTGGCCTTGATGTGCATCGGCCTGCTGTGGCTGGACCTGCCATTGGCACGCTGGGTCCATGACAGCGGATTGGCCGCCTCACCCTTGATGGTTGGAAGCATAGGCGTTCTCGACACCATCTTCGGCGTGAAGCTCTCCTACTGGCTTGCATCCAGCCTCTGCATCGTCGTGGGAACCGCCTTGCTGGTGATCTCTCGAAACAGGCTGCGGTATCGCCTGCCCGGGCAGACCCTGGTCTCCGTCGCACTGGTCCAGGCCTCAACCAACCTGCTGATGATCCTCGGCAAGAACACTTTTGGCCGTGTGCGACCGGTGGACCTGCTGGCATCGACGGACTGGTCGGCGATGTGGTTCATGGGCGGCGGCTCGTTCCCTTCGGGCCACGGCGCATTCTATTTCGGACTGCTGCTGCCGCTGGCGGCATCGACATCACGCATCTGGTTGCGCACCCTGCTGCTGGGGATCGCCGTTTTCGTCGTCCTTGCGCGCATCAACATGGAGCGGCACTACCTCTCGGATGTCTGCGCCTCGGCGCTGATCGCCGCATGCGTGGCGCTCACCTTGCGCGCGTTGCTGCAACAGTTCAAAGCCACGGCAGTACCCGCCGTCGCCACGGCCACGCGCTGAGCACGCTCCGCCCGCATCCAGCAGGGATGTCGGGGCTTCGCACGCAGGGGTATTTGCCGATTGCAGGCTGATATGCTCGCGCAACGTGATCGCGGGGGACACACTGGTGCTGCAACACGCCGGCAAGAGCTGGCCACATGGCCCACGACAACTGGTTCGAAGCCTGGCATGGCTGCGTCTGTGCGCAATTGCAGGCCAGAGCCTGACCATTGCGTTCGTGACCTGGGTGCTGGATTTGCCCATTCCAGTTGGTTCGCTGTGCGCAGGAATCGCCATGCTCGCGGTATTCAGCGTGCTCGCCTTCTGGCGCCTGCGCCAGCGCACGCGCATCGCCGCCTGGGAGCCGGTTGCCCACATCGCCGTGGACACCCTGGTTCTCGGTTACCTGTTGTACCTGACCGGCGGCGCCAGCAATCCCTTCATCTCGCTGCTGGTGATGCCGATCACGCTTGCGGCGACCGCACTGCCGCTGCGCTCCGTTTCCATCGTGGCGGTGCTCTCGGTGGGCACCTATTTCTTTCTCATGCATCACTCGCAGGCGCTGCCACAGGTCAGTGGCGAAGGGGCCTCGGGCCTGTTCAATCTTCATCTCACCGGCATGGCCATCAGCTTTGCCATTACTGCAGGCATGCTGGGATTCTTCATCGCACGACTTGCCCGCGCCCTGCGCGCGCAACAGGCAGAGGCCGAACATGAGCGCGAACGCGCCTTGCGCGACCAGGGCATCCTGGCCATCGCCACGCAAGCAGCCAGCACCGCGCACGAGTTGAATACGCCGCTTTCGACCATGCGCACCCTGCTCGGGGAGCTGGCAAGGGAAAGCGCTCAGCAGGAAACCTTGGCGGCGGATGTCGAACTGCTGATCAGCCAGGCCGACCGCTGCCGGGACATCCTGCGCCAATTGGTGAAAGTGGGCAGCAACCAGTTGAGTGGCGTTGCCGAACGTTTGAGCGTGGCACGCCTGTTCGATTCGACCCGCGATTCGTTCGCCCTGCTGCGCCCGGAAGTGGAAGTGGAATTCAGGCTTGACCCGGACCTCGCCCAGCGATCGATCGAGGTAGTCCCGGCCCTGCAGCATGCGCTGGTCAACCTGCTAAACAACGCCGCCGACGCTTCGCGCGCATGCGGCAATACCCGCGTGGAGCTGGTGGTCGGGCGCGACCGGGAATCGCTGGCCATCGACGTGCGGGACCACGGCAAGGGCATGCGCGAGGCCGACCTCTCCAGTGCAGGCATGCGCTTCCAGACCACCAAGCAGCATGGCCTCGGCCTGGGACTGGCCCTGGCCAATGCCACCGCTGATCGCTACGGTGGGTCCCTGGTCGCCTACCCCGCCACAGGTGGCGGCACCCGCTTGCGATTGCTTCTACCGCTCAAAACGCTGGACAATTTCACCCATGAATCATGAAGCGAACGGTCGCATCCTGCTCGTCGACGACGACGCGGTTTTCAACCAGGTTCTTGGACGCGCGCTCTCCACGCGCGGCTTCGAGGTGCGCGGTGCTCACAACGGCAAGGAAGCATTGGCCCTGTGCGCCGAATTCAAGCCCCGCTACATCGTGCTTGACCTCAAGCTCGGAACGGAAAGCGGCCTTGGCCTGATCCCGTCCTTCAACCGCGAGGTTCCGGATGCGCGCATCCTGCTGCTGACCGGCTATGCCTCCATCGCCACCGCAGTGGAGGCCATCAAGCGCGGCGCGCACGATTACCTGGCCAAACCGGTGGATGCCGACCAGGTGGTGCAGGCACTGCTCGGAAATTCGGTGCAGCAGCAGGCCGCGGACCTGAAGCTGCCGGATGCACCGCCGCCGCTCAAGCGCCTGGAGTGGGAACACATCCAGCGCGTATTGAACGATTGCGAGGGGAACATCTCGGAAGCGGCAAGGCGTCTCGGCCTGCATCGCCGCACCCTGCAGCGCAAGCTGGCCAAGCGACCCGTTCGCGAAACTCCGCCTCGCTAGGGCTACGTGAAACAAGCAGTTTCCGTTCGTGGTGAGCCCTTCGACTGTGCTCAGGACAGGCCTGTCGAACCATGAACGGAATCAAGACGCCACGCTCTCGTCCTTCGACAGGCCTGCCACGGGCAAGGTCATGGGATTCTGGACGAACGGGACTGGGCCAGCGGCGCATCAACAGGCCACGAAGCAGTGCCGTCCACCGGGTTTCCGCTCAGCGCTTGAGCATGCCCTCAAGCGCAGGCCAGACATTCTCCAGAACACGCGGTTGCGCCCGGGCATTGGGGTGCAAGCCATCGTCCTGCATCAGCGCGGCATCCAGCGCCACGCCGTCCAGCAGGAACGGGACCAATGGCACGTTGAAATCGCGCGCCAGATCCCGATACATAGTGCGCAATCCGTCGCGATATTGAGGTCCGTAGTTGACCGGAATCTCCGTCCCCACCAGAAGCACGCGTGCACCAGCCGCCTGGCACATCTCGATGATGCGCGAGAGGTTCGTGCGCGGCGCCTCCAGCGGCAATCCGCGCAAGGCATCGTTGGCGCCGAGTTCGAGTATGACGACAGCCGGGGTGTTGCCGGAAAGCGCTTCCGGCATGCGCGCCAGACCTCCTGCGGTGGTTTCGCCGCTGATGGATGCATTGACCACCTGGTACGCCGGGCTGTGCGTTTCAAGCCTGGACCGCAACAAATCGACCCAACCGCTGCCCGCCTGCAAGCCGTAGGCGGCAGACAGGGAATCACCCAACACGACAATCCGTTGAACCGGTGACGCAGCCCACGCCGAAGGTGCCAGGGCCGCGAGCAAGACAACAAGGAACCAACGCAGCATGAACGCGCAATCCAGTCTCGTACTCAGTGCAGACAAGCTTAGCAAAACCGTCACCGGCCCCGATGGTTCGCTGACCATTCTCGATGACGTGAGCTTGAGTGTCGAAGAAGGATCGAGCCTGGCCATCGTCGGCGTCTCCGGTTCCGGCAAGACAACCCTGCTCGGCCTGCTGGCCGGCCTCGACCGACCCAGCAGCGGCTCGGTCACCCTCGGTGGACACACGCTCGACGCTCTGGATGAGGAAGCGCGGGCGCGGGTTCGCCGTCGCATGGTTGGCTTCGTGTTTCAATCGTTCCATCTGCTGCCGGCGCTGAATGCCGAAGAAAACGTCATGCTGCCGCTCGAATTGGAAGGCCTTGCGGATGCGCGGCAACGCGCGGCGCGGGCGCTGGCAGACGTTGGCCTCTCGGCGCGCCTGCATCACTACCCGCACCAGCTCAGTGGTGGCGAGCAGCAGCGGGTCGCCATTGCACGCGCGTTCGTGCACCGGCCCAAGCTCCTGTTTGCGGATGAACCGACCGGCAATCTCGATCAACGCACGGGTGCCGCCATCAGCGACCTGTTGTTCTCCCTCAATCGGGAGCATGCGACCACCCTGGTCATGGTCAGCCACGACCAAAGCCTGGCTGCCCGCTGCCAGCGCAGCGTTCGCCTGAGTGACGGTCGCATCGTCATGGGTGAGGCATGAAAACCGGAGCATTTGCATGGCGCAGCCTGCGCCGCGAGTTCCGCCACGGTGAACTGGCGACCCTGGCCATTGCCCTGCTGCTGGCCGTGGCCGCACTCACTGCCGTAGGCACCCTGGCCAGTCGCGTCGAACATACCCTGCTTGGTTCTGCCGCGGACCTGATGGGCGGCAACCTCGGCATCAGCGCTTCGCGCAGCGCACTGCCCGAAGAATTCTCCGCACAGGCCGCCGGCTTTGGACTGACCAGCAGCCGCAGCATCGAGTTCGCCAGCGTGCTGTTTGCCGATGGCCGCAGCCAGTTCACTGAAATCCGTGCCGTCGACGGGGATTTTCCCTTGCGCGGGGAACTGGTGGTGGCCAATGCACAAGGATTGCAGCAACGCGTGGGAGCACCCGCCAACGGCGAGGTCTACATTGATCACGCGGTGGGCGCAACGCTGCAAAGCGGCATTGGTGATGTCGTGCAACTGGGCGGACGCGACTATCGAATTGCCGGCGAATTGATTCGCGCAGCCGGCAGCGCGGTGGTGCAGTTTGCCCCGGCCATGATGATGAACCTGCGGGACGCCGAATCCAGTGGCCTGCTCGGCGTCGGCAGCCGTGCAAGCTATCGGCTCATGCTTGCCGGTGACGCCGATGCCATTGAGCGCTTTTCGAACTGGGCAAAGCCGCGCCTGCCGGACAACGCGCGCTTGACGACGATTGCCGACGCCCAGGCCAACCTGAGGACGACTCTCAAGCGCGGGGAAAACTTCCTGCGCATGGCGGCGCTGCTTGCGGTACTGCTGGCCGGCGTTGCGGTGGCGCTTGCGGCGCAGCGCTTTGCACGTCGCAAGACGGAAGAGGTGGCCTTGTTGCGTTGCCTTGGCGCCAGCCGCAACGAGATCCTGCTTGCGCTGCTGCTGGAACTCGGCATGTTGGCACTGCCGGCTTTCGCCGCGGGTGGAGCCATTGGCCTGGCCCTGCATCAGGCGGCATTCGCCTTTGCCGGACCGATGCTGGGCACCGCTCCGGCGCCGATTCCATTCGCACCCGTGTTCGCGGCCGTTGCCATCGGCCTGGCCGTGTTGATCGGGTTTGCCCTGCCGCCGCTGCTGCGGCTGCGTGACGTCGAGCCAATGCGCGTGTTCCGCCAGGACATGCAAACCCGTTTGCGCCGGTTTGATGTGCTCTACTTGCTGCCGCTCGCGGTCAGCGCCGGCCTGCTGATGACGCAAAGCAATTCGCTGACCCTGGCCCTCGTGTTGGCGTGCGGATTGTTTGCGGTGGGCCTGCTGGCCAGCCTGTTCACCCTGCTGGTCCTGCGCCTCCTGCGTGCCGTCGGTCGCAACTGGCCGGGCGCGCTGCGCTTCGGGCTGGCCAATCTCGGCAGACGCAAGCGCCTGACAATGATCCAGGTCACTGCACTGGCCTTGAGCCTGACAGCACTTGATCTGTTGGCCGTGGTGGGCCCCTCCCTGCTCGAGCGCTGGCGTGCGGAATTGCCGGCGGACACGCCCAATTATTTCGTCCTCAACCTGCAGTCCGACCAACGCGCGGGATTCGAGGATCGGCTGCGCACGCTCGGCGCCGACAATTTCAGCCTGCTGCCGCTGGCCGCCGGCAAGCTGGTCGCCATCAATGGCAAGGATCCGGCCCTGCACCTGGGTGCGGGCGACGAAGAAGCCAGTCGCAGGATCGAGGGAGAGGTGCGCGTTTCCTGGAGCTCCACCCTGCCCGAAGCCAACACGCTCATCGAAGGCACCTGGTTCGAGGATGCGCCGCCTGCCGCGCAGCTGTCGGTGAGCAGCAACTGGATGGAAATGCTCAAGCTCAAGCTCGGCGACACCCTCACCTTGCGCTTTGGCGATCAGGATCTGCGCGCGGCGATCAGCAGCGTGCGCGAGGTCGACTGGGATTCGTTCCGGGTCAATTTCTTCCTCATGCTCGATCCGGCGCATGGCGATCCACTACCGCACAGCCTCATATCCAGTTTCCATCTTGCCAACGGCTCCAGCGCACTTGCCGCACTGTCCAGGGACATGCCGAACCTGTCCCTGGTGGATGTGAACTCCATCCTCGACCGGGTGCGCGACGTCATCCAGAAAGTGACGACTTCGGTGTCGTGGGTATTGGCATTCAGTCTGGCTGCCGGCGTCATGGTATTGCTTGGCGCCTTGGCCTCCACCGCCGAGGAGCGCCGCTTCGAAACGGCGCTGCTGCGCACGCTCGGAGCCGACCGCCGGCAGGTCAACCTGGCCATCCTTGGCGAATTCGGTGCACTTGGCCTGCTGGCAGGCGCCATCTCCGGCCTCGGAACTGCGGCGACCAGCGTGGTGCTCGCCAGCGAAGTCTTCAACATGCAGGGCTTCCGGCCACCGGCATTCGGCCTTGCGGTTGTCGCCGTGGCATCGGCCTTGCTGGTGATGCTTGCCGGACTGCTGGGAACCCGTCGCATCGCGCGCACGCCACCGATGCTGGTCCTGCGCCGCGGAAGCTGATCGACACCCGGGCCGGCTTGCGTCCGCGCCCGTCTGGCGACTATCGTGGTGGCAATGAAAGAGAGCGAAAAGCGGCGTTTTCCCCGTTTGCCCGCATTCTCCGCGGCGTTGATCACGCAGGCCGGCCAGGGCTGGCTGAGCGAAGTGCGCGACCTCTCACAGGGCGGCGCCCGCCTTGCACGTCCACAGCATTGGCAAACTGCCGACGACAAACACTATTGCATCTATTTCATTTTTGACCAGGAAACCGTCATCGCTGTCGATGCATCCTGCGTGCGCGAGAATGCCGAAGATCTCGGTTTCGCCTTTGAGGACGGCCAGGAGACAAAGGTGAAGGATCTCCTGTACGAATCCCGATTCGTTGACCAGGATGCACCCTGACCGGGCGCAGCAGCCGATCAGACTTGCCTTTGGGTCGGCTCTTGCTACGCTTCGTCCACGGACTCGCGACGGTGCCTCAAGCGGCGCCACGCGTAGACCGGAAGCATGCACGAGAAATGCGCCCAGACGCCGAGCCAGACCAGTGAACGCAGGACTGGATTGCGCGCTGCCGGATCGAATTTCCTGAAGTAGCGCCACATGCTGCGGTGCTTGTGGAAGGCGACAAAAGCCGGACGACTGCGACTTGAGCTGCCTTGTGCGTGCACGACCCGAATGGACGCAACATGCAGGACCTTGAATCCGGCATCACGAATGCGCCGACAAAGATCCAGATCCTCGCAATGCAGGAAGTAGCCTTCGTCAAAACCGCCGACTGCATCAAACGCTCGACGCGACACCATCATGCAGGCGCCGGAAACCGCGTCGACCGCCTCAACCGGTGCCATGGCCAGCGCGGAGGGCAACTCGACTCCTGCCAGGTTCGGAAAGCGTTGCTGTAATCGCGACAGCCCGGTTGCCGTTGCCAGTGCACGCTGCAGCAAGGGATCCCGACGTCGGTTGGCACGTTCTCCCCTACCCTGGGAATCCACGACGTGCACCCCCAGCAGTCCCGCATCCGGGTGGGCTGCTGCAACCTCGCGCAACGCGGCGATGGTCGAGTCCTCGATCAGGCAATCGGGATTCAGGAACATGATCATGTCCCCAACGGCGAGTCGCGATGCCTGGTTGCACGCGGTGCCGAACCCGAGATTGCGTTCGTTTCGAAGCAGGCGCAGGCGCGCGTCTTCGGCAAACTCGTGTTCCACGCGCGCCGGCAATCGATCTTCCGACGCATTGTCGACAACGATCAGTTCGACCGCAGCAGTGGAATGCAGGGCATTGCGGATACCGGCCATGGCCACGCATCCACTGTCGGCAGTGACCACAACGACGCTGGTTTTCCCTGTTGCCGATGCGAAGGACACGGTCGGCTTGCCCTTGCTCAGAGTCCGCTGACGAGACGGTCGCCTTGTTCGCGCGCGGCATTCCACAACACCGGCCAGTCGCGCCAGGCCTGGGCAATATCCAGCAGTTCGGCACGCGTCGCGTCCACGCATTGCTTGGCATCGAACTGCTCGGGCCAATCGGCCAGGCGTGGCGCGGCATGCTTCAACAGAGCGTTGCCATTGTTGCGCACGATGGAACGCACGTCGGCCTGCCAGTAAACCGGTGCATCACTGAGCAACTCAAACTGGTTCTGCAATCGCTCAACGATGTCGGCGCGGATGAAACCCAGGTATTCCTGCAAGGAGTTCTCCAGGGCCGAATCACTGCTTGCGGCAAGATCCGCCGTGGTCTCCGCCAGCAAGTGCAGGCGACGCCCAGGATCTTGGGCCCGGGCCGATCCGACCTGTCCGCTGACGTGGTCGCGCAGAAAGTGGTTGAAGCGGGGCATGTGCGCGGCCATGGTGATTTCCGAGCGCTTGCGCGCTGATTCCTGCGCATGGCCGACCACGCTCGGCAGATGCATCACCAGGGAATCCTCGCGGCAGTACCGGGTTGCTGCGCTGGCCAGGCCATCCTCCCCGCGGCCATCCGGGTTCGTGCACGGAAGCAGTTCGCGATTGTCGAACAGGAAGGGCGTGAAATAGGCTTGCGCGGCCGGCTTTGGACGCAGCCAGCCGTACCAAAGGCTCTGTGCTTCGATATTGCGAAGATAGGCTTCGCGGTCAGCCCACAAGTCGGCGCGGCTTTCCGCGTCCAACTGGTAGAGCCATAGCGCGCTCTCCGTACCGGAGCTGCCGCAGGTACCGTTCAGCGAGTACAGGATGCGCGCATCGCCGCGCAGATGTTCAAGCCGGCCGAGGTTGATACCGCGCAGGCTTTGGCGTTCAAGCCCGTATCCTTCGAGGCCGAGCACGGAACCCAGTTGGGCACCACAAACCGCCAGATGCGATTCAAACGGATCCGACGACTCCTCGTCCCCGGCTGACAGCGCATCTTCGAGGCGCCGATAGAATCGCGCAGACGCAGCAACCGATGGATTGGGTTCCAGGCCAGGGCGCACGTCCTGAAGACGCCGCAGGGGAAAGCGAAAATCCTCATCGAGCATCGCGAACATGCGTCCTGCCGAGAGCAGCAGCGCGACGTTCCAGGAACGTCCTCCGCCAGGTCGGCGCGTGCGCGGACCGCGATCGAGCAACCATTCCAGGCTCTTCTCGCAACCCGGCACGGCCTTGAGCAGGCGCTCGCGCAGGCGCTGGCGCTCGCTTGGCCCAAAGTAGCTGACCGGATTGCCGACTGCGCGCGCAAACTCGCGCAACAGGTCGCGGTTCTGGTCCTGGTTCCTTGCGTCCGTCGAGTCGTCCAGCAATACCACGGGTCGTGCAACGCGGAATTTCCGCTCGTAGTTGGCCAGCGAATCGAGCAGCTTCTTCAGCTGCTGCGGCCGATCACAGGCGCGGATGTAAATGGCGTGCAGGGTTCTCGGGCTTGCCTCCGGCGCACGCCTCAGGCGATCCAGGTAGTCCGAATCCTTCACCAGCAATCCCGCCGTGGCCAAACCTTCCAGGCCCTTGCGGATCCGGTCCTGCTGGGTCAGACCGGGGACGACTGATGCAACCCGCGCCGCATGCTCGTCGATCGGCCTGAACTCGCGGCATTGATCAAGCGTCTGCAAGACGTGATGGCTCAGTACATGACGCTCACCCGAATCCTTGGCGATGAACGCGTACTCGTCGCTGGACAGCGGCGCAACCATTGCATCGATGGCCGCGTACAGTGGGGCTTCGGCCTGCGCCGCCGCAGCCTGCACAGGTTTCATCTGGCCATAGCTGACCTGGAATTCGGATGTTTTCGTCATTTCCTTGCCGACCGTCGTTATCGACGCAACCAGCCGAACCATCGGGTTCGCGGTTTTCGTGTGGAGGCATCACGCAGCCTTTGAACCTCGGCCTCGAGCTCGGCGATGCGGGTTCCGCTGCTCATGTTCTTGCGAACCTCCCCATTGTAATGGGAATACACCGATTCCTGACGATCTGCGAACCAGGAAATGGCCGGCAATTCCGGCGCCAAGGGTTGCCTGGAACAAGCCGCCACGTAGTAAAGCGGTGCACTGGTCATGCCATCGACGAGGCCTGAGCCATCCGCATCGAGGGAGGAAACCCGGCAACCCGAGCCTTGCCCATCAAGCGACCACAAGGCCGACTGGAACAGCAGCTTCTGTGCATACAGGCGCACGTGGGGGAAGTGCTGAAGCAGGAGTTCCTGCAATTCTTCCCGATACAGCTCTCGCACATGGAATTCATTGCGGAACCCGGCGATATCGCTGTAGTTGCGCTTGTCCGGGGAGGAGATCAGCAGCAGACCATCGGGCTTCAGAACCCGCTGGAATCCGGCGACCAGCTCCTGCTGGGCCGCAAGGTGCTCGAGGGTTTCAAAGGACACCACGCAGTCGAAAGTCGCGTCAGCAAACGGCAGTTTGGATGCATCACCGACCTCGAAGCGAAGATTCTTGCGATCTGCGTATCGCGAGCGCGCATGTCCAACAGCCTCGGCGGAAATATCCAGCCCAACGACTTCCGCCGCCATCCCGGCCAGCAGATTGGATCCGTAGCCTTCGCCGCAGGCAGCATCCAGGACGCGCTTTCCGGCAACCAGCGGGGCGGCAAATGCATATCGATGCCAGTGCTCGTACCAGATTTCACGCACGCATTCGGGAGTGAAGCGCTCGCCGGTAAACGCCATGGGCGGAGTGTCTTCATTCATTGGCTTCACCCACGAATCGGACCCATCGGTGCGGCAGGCGCACCAAGCCAAATTCCCTTGATTCGCCGCGCACGGTCAATGTTCGCTCCTCGGTGTCGAAAAGACGGATCCCTTCGGAGTCCAGCACATGCACCTTGACCATGTAACTCCCCGGCAGCAGGCCGATGCCTTCAAACTCGATCTCTGCGCAGTAGACGGATGACTGCCCACCTTCCAGCGCTACAGCATCCATTTCCGAACTGACGCCATAAACCGGCGTTCCGTCGGCGCGAGCAACTCCAAACAAGACAACCGGCGTGCGCCGTTCGCGCGACCCTGCGCGAACCCGCAGGCGCAAAGAATTTCCGATGTCGAGAACCGGAGCCGGACTTTCGTCCTGCCCATTGACGGTGAACTCGACAATTTCGAACTCCTGCCCCGCGCGCACACCGTGATCCGACGCCACCGCCGCCTGGCGGCGCTCATGCCAGGCAAGATAGGCTTGCGAGACATCGAACACGTCCCCGTACATGGCAACCTTTCCGTGGTGCAACCAGAGCGCGTGGCTGCAGAGCTTTTGCACGTGATACATGCTGTGCGAAACCAGCAACAAGGTGCCGCCACCCGCCAGATAGTCCTCCATCCAGCGCACGCATTTTTTCTGGAAGGATTCATCCCCTACCGCCAACACTTCATCCGTGATCAAAAGGTCAGGCTTGAGAGCGGCAATGATGGCAAACCCGAGGCGGACAACCATGCCCGAGGAGTAGTGTTTCACCGGCTCATCGATGTAGGCACCAATATCCGCGAAGTCGATGATGCCTGGCAGGCACTGCGCAATCTGGGTTCGGTTCAATCCATACAGCGCACCCGCCATGGCGATATTGTCGCGCCCGCTGTACTCGGGGTGGAAACCGGCACCCAGTTCAAGCAACGCGCCGACCTTTCCGTAAACGTTCGCCGTGCCTTCGGTCGCGGTAAGCACGCCGGTAATCAACTTGAGCAGGGTCGACTTGCCTGCCCCGTTCTCGCCGATGATGGCGACCGACTCGCCTCGTTTCACTTCCAGGTTGATGTCGTGCAAAACCTGCTGGCCATCGACATCGCCCCCACCCAGCAACAGTCGGCCAAGCGAACGCAGGCGATCGGAGGAACGATGGGATTTCGGGAATCGCTTCCCCAACCCTTCCGCGCGAACCAGGATCTCGCTCACAGAAAGTCCTCGAAGTGCGGATCAAGGCGACGGAACAACCAGGATCCGACCAGATACGAGATCACTGCGATTGCAAGCACCAGGCCCAATGCACCCCAACCGAAGTTTCCGTGCCCAAGCAGCAGGAAGCGATACGCCTCCACAAAACCGGTGAATGGATTCAGGTCCAACCAACCCTGATAGCGATCGGGCAGATTGCTGCGGTCATAGAAAATGGGGGCGGCAAACATCATCAAGGTCAGGAGCTGGCCCAGGATCTGCACCAGGTCCCTTACGAATACCTGCAATGCGGCGAAGCAGAGTGCCGCGCCATAGGCATACAGGAACATCGGCAGGTACATGAGAATTGCAAAGGGAATACCCTGGATCCTGATTCCCTGCCCCGTCAGTGCAAGGACGAGCAAGATCACGATGAACCCAGCCAGGTGCAGCATGAATCCTGCGGCGCATGGAGCAAATACGAGAATCTCCCTCGGCACGGCAACCTTGCCGATCAGCGCGGAATTGTCCTGCAGTGCGGTTGTCGATCTCAGGATTGCATCCGAGAACGCGATCCACGGCCACAATCCCACCACCAGGAACGGAACGTATCCGGGTGCGCCCGCGCCGGGGATTCGCGCCTTGAAGATTTCCACAAAGACAAACGCATAGATGGCCAGTTGCAGCAATGGCTGCAGGAATGCCCAGCCAAACCCCGTGAAGCTGCCGCGGTAGCGTTCGTGAAGTTCTCGCCTGACGAAGTGCAGGGCGAGTGAAAATCTATTCATTGCTTCCCCACTGAAGAGCCGGCGGCGAGCTCACGCAAACCGGCGGTGTGCCGGTCCACTGCCTATCCGTCCGGCACCGGTGCAATGATACGCGTGGCAATCAGATACCGCCCGTATTCAACCTGAGATGCCTACCGGCGCGGCTGTCTGGCTCCTTGTGTAACCCAGGGAAGCCAGAACCGACTTTTCGCCCACGGCACCATCAGAACATGAAGCACCGACCAGGGCGCCGCGTGGCAGGCAGATTCTGCTCGTGGCGAGCCCATCGATTGTGCTCAGGACAGGCTTGTCCAACCATTAACGAATCAAGGCGCCATACCGTGAATGCAAGGTCATCTGTTCCAGATTCGCCCAGAATCCAACCGTGCACTCCGGATTGACCTACGGTTGCTGTTGCTGGGCGTCTTCCGGCAGGTATCGCGTGCGCAGCGACGCAACCACCTCAGGGGTGGCTTCAAGCGGCATGGCCTTCAGCTCATCCAGGTGCTCCTTCACCTTCGCTTCGCGCATGGTTTTCTCGATTTCACCGACGATCTGTTGCTTGACCTCGGCAAAGCTGCGCGGCCTGGCGGCGGCGCGCTGCTCCAGCTTGATGATGTGGAAACCGAACGAGGATTTCACTACAGGGGAGACATCCCCGGCACTTGCGAGCTTTTTTACCGCATCCGCAAAGGCCGGATCCATGGATTCCGAATCTGCAGCAAAAATGACACCCTTGTTCGAAGTCTTGGAGGGATCGTCGGAATACTTCATCACCAGGGCATCGAAGTCCTCACCCGCACCGATCCTTGCGTGCAATTCATCAGCCAGTTTGCGCGCTTCCCCTTCGCTGCGTGATTTGGTGTCAATGAGAATGTGACGGGCCGAGGTCGATCCCTGGATTGAATAAGCTTCAGGATTGACCTCGTACCTCTCCTGCGCAAGTTCATCCACCTTCCCCACATTCAGGTTCGTCCGCATTTCAACCAAGCGCAACTCGGAGAGCAGGTTCTCTGTTTCCAGCTGCACGGCGCGGTTGAATGCTTCACCCTGGTTGAGCTTCTCGGCACGAGCCTCGCTGGCCAACTGGCGGTTGGTCAGCAGGCGATCTATCAACTCCTCGATGCGTTTGGGGCTATTCATGACATTGGCGCGGATTCGCTCCGGCACGCGCAGAAGGGCCGCATCCACATCCAACATCGTTACGACAGCATCACCCCGTTTGGCCACGACAGTATCCGTTGGATAGCGCTCCGCAGCGTGAGCCGCGCCCATTGCACCGAGCAACAGGATGACGGAAAGGGTGAGGCGAAGTGAATTGAACACGCTGTTTACTCCAAGGAAATTTCGTGAATTGACGATCGCGGCAATGCGCCGCTCCGGCACCACTCTTGCAGCGGAACTCGCACCGTAACTTCCGCGTCGTCAGTTTGCCTTCGTGGCCAGATATGACTGCAATCCGTCCGAATGGTTCGATGCATTCAGGTCCCACATGGAGGAATCTGGCGCAGACCTTTTCCTTTGCTGGTCAGTTTCCTTCGCGAAAGGAGCGGCAGGTTTGCGCAACCCCGTTCTCCGCATGCTATCTGGGTTCGCCGCTTCCCCAGGAACGCAGACTCTTCAATTCCTGCGCATCGGGAACCAAGCCATGGCCAAGAAAAGGGCGGCGCAATCAAGTTACGCCGCCCAATCCATTGTCATCGACAACCGAACGATTCTGTCAGGGGAACGTACCCGTGATGTTGACCTTGAACGTGCAAAGCGAGGATGCACAGGTCGGCGTAGTCAGGTTCCCTGCACCTTGCGCCTGGATGACATTGAAATAATACGTTTCACCTGGCTCCAGCTTGCACGCTCCGGTAGTTCCGGACGTAACCGTCCAAACCAGATCCTGACCCTTGCCCGAAATATTGCAGGCAGCGTTCATCGGAAACGCCGGATCCGAAGCAAACTGACCGGGGCATTTTCCAATTGATGCCAAGGTGAAGGCGGCACCCGGTATCACCTGATGGTGACCGCTGCGATTGTTCCAGACCGGATTGCTTGGCGCCCTGAAACGGAAGGATACATACTTGCTACGCTCCAATCCAAGCTGAACGTTGGTCCGGTTGTCGCCTGGAAATCCATAACTTGCACTATCTGGATCACCTGCGACGTAGGTGCTGTTTGCAAATCCCCAAACCGCAGTGTAAATGGTGAAGTCCTTCCCGGTTCCCGGATACAAGCCACCCGTCACCGTACCCGTCAATTGGCGCATCGCGTCGGTCAGACCGTTGGGAACTGCCAGTTCGGTCACGCTTTCACAGTAATCCGGTTGCGGAATGACACCCGGAAGCACCGTTACAGTCGGCGCGCTTTGGATGTTGGATCGCACGGTCTGCAAATTTGCGTTCCCTGGATCCTGATAGGTGCATTTGGCCTTGAAACTGATGGTGCCGTTGGTCTGGTTGTTGCCGTTTTGCAAAACGA
Source organism: Dokdonella sp. (assembly GCA_016712865.1). Lineage (GTDB taxonomy): Bacteria > Pseudomonadota > Gammaproteobacteria > Xanthomonadales > Rhodanobacteraceae > Dokdonella. Next base: position 577,134 of record JADJQH010000008.1, on the reverse strand, counting down.
CCGTCCGCGAGGCCGTCGCGCCACAGTTGGTACATAGAGTGGAGGTCCAGCCGGAGACCACGGTCACATTGGACGCCGTAACTCCGTCAGGCACACAGGTGACGCCATTTGTAACTCCCGGAAGCCCCGTGTTGAGTTGCAGGTTCACCGAACCTTGTCCGGTCTGACCACCACCAACGGTTGTTGCTCCCACGACAGTCATGTTGGCACTGCTTGCCATCTGGTTGACCGGTGTCGGATAGCACGAAGCATCCGCTACCAGTTCAATGGATACATTCCCGGTGTTGGGATCGATATTGAGCAGCGATCCCGTCATTGAACACTGGGTCACCGAAAGGCGTTTCACGTCGACCTGGAAATCGGCGGCGCGAATTGCAGCCGGTTGCAGCGCAAACAGTGGTATCACGAGCGCGGCGACAGAGGCAAAAAAGGCTTTTTTCATGATTTTGGGCACGGAAATGAATTTGAGAGGCATAACGTTGCGCAGAGCATAGACCCTGCCGCCTTAAAAAAAAAGAAAGCCCCGCATACGCGGGGCTCTCTGAAGTACAAGCCTGACCAGATATCGATCAGGAGCAAGCAGCGGTTGCAGCGGCGCAGCTACGCGAACCCTTGTGGTGCCACAGGCCCGAGTAATTGGCAAGCAAGCCAGGAGCAGCATTGGCGTTGATGTAGTTGGTGATGGCGAAGCCGGTAGCCGGCAGGCCTTCAAACACCTCACCCTGAGTCGAAGCCGACAGCAGGTGCGGTTCCGTGGTCGGGTTGAACGCAATGCGCATCCAGCCTTGATTCAGGAAGTCAGCACGGACGTCGACGTTGTTGGCCAGAGCCGAACCCAAAACCGGCGAGGTCGAATCTGCCGCAAAGTCGGCTGCAGTCTGGAACGAGATGACCTGGGCTTCGTAGCTCAGTACCGGAGCATTGAAGGTCGGGTCGTCGCAAGGCGAGAAGCAGACGCCGCAGTTCGGGTTGTCGGAATCGGAGCCGGTACATGCCGACGGATTGCCTTCTTCACGATCATACGGGAACAGACCCACTTCGACGTCGGAAACGCCATCGAACACCTGCACGAACGGCTGGATCGCGGCGGCGCCAACGATCAGGTTGTCAACGTAGAAACGCTTGGTCGGGAACGTAACCACCCAATCCGTGGTTGCAGCAGCACCACCACCGAGCACGTACTCGTTGAAGATGTTGTTCTGCATGAACACGGCGCTGACTGCGTCGATCGGGCGACCGGAACCACCACCGTAGGTGGCAGAAATCAAGGCGCCATTGTTGAACACGTAAGCCGTTGCGGTACCAGCCGGCAAACCACGAACGCTCGAGAGCGACGGGTTCACATCGCCCGGGACGCCATGCAGGTTGGTGCCGTCGGTGACGAAGCCGTCAACCGCATCCGCGCTGTAGCCGGAGCTGACGCCCGTAGCCGGATCGAGCAACAGGGTCGCACCGAACAAGCCGCCGGTCGGCGGATCGATGTCGATGTTCGGATCGGTGATCCAGTAGCCGGCCGGGGTGCCGACCCATGCAGCGATGACCTGGGCGCAGTTGTCCGGCACGCCAGCGACGTGGGTGATGGCGTCCAACGAACCTTCGGTCGCATTGGTGACCACGCCCATTTCGATGATTTCGAAATGGCCTTCACGCGTACGTGACAGACCGGTCGGACCGCCATCGTCATACGCACCGGAGTAACGGGCATTGGTGAACGGCAGGTAGGTGCGGCCATCCGGCAGTTGGCCGAGGCCATTACCGGTAGCGCCCTTGATGTCCGGCACCGTGCAGGAGTTGTCGTCGGTGAGCAGGTTGGCCTGCTCCTGGTCCGGCAACTTGAACAGGTTGGCCGTCCACACGTCAAACGGCGACAGGTAGACGTGGAAGTCGCGGACTTCACGGCTGTTGTAGCCTTCAACGAAACGCACCTTGACAGCCTTGCCCTGGTCGGTGGTGTTGACCACGGAGAACAGGGTCTGCAGGTTGTTGCCTGGCGAGTTCGAGTTGACGGTGTAATACGGGTAGATAAGAACCTGACCCAAACCATCCGGGTTCAGATTGACTGCGCTCGCGAGATTCGCGATGCCCACCGTACCGGCGATACCGGCGACGACGGCGGTCGTCAAGCTATTTCGCTTCATTACTGACACTCCTAAATTGACCACAGGGCTTTTGCTTACGGCTAACGTCTGTCCAACAGCAGTTTTGTCCCGCTTTTCAGAGGGCAGGGTTAGGCAACAGCGGACCAATCGTACGGCAAGGTCCAATGCGGTGCAATCCCTCCCGGGCAATCCACTTCAACCCGGCTTTCCCCTGGCACAAGACGATAAACATGGAACGGGCAACGAGCTCTTAGAGCTCGCACTTGCCGGCACTATACCCGTTCCAAATCCCGGCGACCAGCCTCCTAACCGCCTTTGGCACCGGGCATGTTCGGCAGGATATACCACTTGCCACCGGTCTTGATCCAGGTTTCCGTGACGAAGCCCACAGAAGAAACTGGTCCCTTGACCCCGGGCATGTTGACATTTGCGTCGATTTGAAGGCTCACCTCGCAAACCGTCGGCTTTTCGCACTTCTGGCTGTAGGGCAGAACCTTGCTCCACTGTACGGGCCGATTGTTCATTTCCGCAGCATAGGCCTCCCGCGATTTGGTGGCGCGAAAGCCGGGGCTCAGGAAATCATAGGCCTTTGCCGCCTGGTGATTGATCAGCAATTCCCAGCGCTGAATGGCGCGCTGTTCAATGATTGCCTTGTCCTTTGCCGATGGTGCCGTGTCGCCATTGGCAGCAACTTCTGTTCGTTGCGCCTGACTGGCGCAACCTGCGGCGACCAGGGCAATCAGTGGCAATGCAATGCGGCGAAGCTGGATCACGTCTTTTCTCCTCGAATCATGGGGTGTCATCGACCGCTTCAGGTTTGGCCCGGTTCCCTGTTTCGTGCAGGGGCACCAGTCCCTGGAACTGCCGCTTGTATTCCTCGGTGATTTCACGCGCGTCTTCGGAGTTGTTCATCACCTGCGGCGTGATCAGGACAATCAATTCCGTTCGCTGGGTTTCCTTGCGGGTACTTCCAAACAATTTGCCGAGTATGGGAATGCGGCTGAGGCCAGGCACGCCATCCTCCGAGGTCTGGTCGTCTTCGGAAATCAAGCCACCCAGCAGGATCGTGTCACCACTGTTCACGGCAATACTGGTATCCAGGGTACGGGTATTGATGGGCGGATTGCCATTGACGGCACCGGCCACACCCGGCTTACTGACTTCCTGGGAAACTTCGAGATACACCAAACCGCCCGGATTGACCCTTGGCTTGACCTGCAGGATCACGCCGGTATCGAGGTAGGACACCTGTCCAACCCCAGTTGAATTTCCAATATTCGGGTTGCTCACCCCGCCCTGGACCGCCCCGAGTCCGACTATGCTGGTCTGCTGCACCGGAATGCGCGTACCGACATTGATCTGCGCCTCCTGGTTGTTCATCACGACCAGGGAAGGCGCGGACAACACCTTGGCCTGGCCGCTGTTCTGCAGGGCGCTCAAGGCAACCTGGAACTTGCTGTTCAGGTAGGAAGCAAAGATGTTGGAACCGGCGGCTACCGGCGTGGTGACCGCGCCCAACAAGCCTCGCTGACGATCGCTCGGGTTCGGGTACGGCCTACCTTGGGGATTTTCATAGGTAGCGCCATAGCCCTCTCCCATCAAGCCGGTAAACCACCATTTCACACCGTATTGCAAGGCTCCGCTCAGAGTCACTTCAAGAATCTTGGTTTCGATATGCACCTGCAGTGGGGCGATGTCCAGGCGGCGAATGGCGCCCTGCATGGCATCCCATTCTGCGGGCGTGGCCATGACCAGCAACTGGTTGCTTTCCTCGACGGAGGTGATGCGGATGTCGGAATCCGGACTGCTGGAGATGGACCCCGCCGAGGAACTGGACTTGCTTGCACTGGCGGCGCCACCCAAGCGGCTGGATCGCCGCGAACCGGTACCGCCTGTGGCATTGGCTCCCGCATTGGCGATGGTTGCGGCAGCAAGCCCCGGCGCAACCGAACCGGAGGTGTCCGAACGCCCGGAAGAGCCGCCGCCGGAGCTGCCAAGAAAGATCTGGCTGAGATAGTCGGCCAGATCGACCGACTTGATGTTCTTCACGTCGTAGACGAACAACTGGGTCGAGCTTTCGTCACCGGCACGGTCCAGTCGGTGCAGCCACTCCTCGGCCTGTTTCAGGTATTCCGGCTGCGAGGTGATGGCAATCACCGAATTGGTGCGCTCAATCGGCACGAAGCGGAACATGCCGGCCAAAGGCGACTCGCCAGTGGCACCGAAGATCTTTTCAAGCTCGGGCATCAGGGTTGCCACTTCCACCCGCTGCAGGTTGAAAACACCGATGGACATGCCCTTGAGCCAGTCGACATCGAAGATTTCAATCGTCTGGGCGTAATTGGAAAGCTCCGAAGCCGTACCGGCAAGAACCAGCATGCTGCGCGCGGTATCGATGTTGATGAACGCCGTCGGCTTGGCATACGGCGTAAGCAGCTTGGCCATCTCCGAGGGCGAAACGTAGCGCAGGGGGAAAACCCGCACCTCGTAGCCATCCGCCAGCTTGGGTGATGCCAGCCTTGGGGTCAGATTGCCAGGCACCGCATCCTTGATTTGCAGCACCGTGTAGCGACCGTCCTTGTGGATGAGGGTGTTGCCGGTCCAGGACAACAACATTTCCAGGACCGACATGGCCTGGTCCGCCCGAATCGGCTTGGCCGTCGAGAACGACACATTGCCGCCCACATTCGGGGCAATCGTGTAGTTTTCCTGCAGCAGGTCGCCGAGGATCGCCTTGACCACCGCCTGGATTGGATTGTTCTCGAAATTGAAGTCGACCTGCCCCTCGCCCGCAGGCTCGGGGGCCTTGCGCCGGGCAGCTTCCTCGTTGATGAACTTGCCGGTACCCATCTGGATTTCCGGCTTGGGCGCGGCAAAGGTATCCGGCCCCGTGGCACTGACGTCCAGCCCTTCGGAGTCTGTCGCCTTGGCCCCATCCCGACCGCGGGGAGGCTTTGCCATGTTGTCCGCGGTCAGCACCGACTGCCGGTGCCCGCCAGCCGAGTCACCCCGAATTGGCGCGCTTGTGCACCCTGCCAGCACGGTGAGGGCCAGAGCGACCGCGAGATTGAAAATTCTGGTTGCCACGTGGATCACTCCGTCAATTCTTCTGCTCGGCGGGGGAATTCCCGCGTTGCGCCCGCAGGCGCTCTGCCTCTTCGCGCATTTGCCGCCTGCGCTCTTCAATGCGTTTTGCCAGGTCCGTTTCCGCCGGGTTGCCGGCCTTGGGTGGAGCAACCTGTCCGCGGCCAACGGGCGCCTCTGCAGGTGCGCGCGGTGCTGGCGGCGCCTGGGCAGGACCGGCAGCCGTGTTCAACTCGATTTCCGCCGTCTCATCGCTGGCATTGCGGAACTTTGCCAGGCGCGGTTGCAGATCAACCAAGGTCCAGCCCGCCTGATCGCCCTGCAATGGCATTCCGACCTTGAGCGCAACGGTTTCGTTCCGCAGATTGTCACGCACCATGGCGATCCTGAGCTCACCGGTCGATTGCGTCTTGCGCACCAGGATCACCCCGGTCAGGGTGGCATTCAGGGGCGCCGCCGGTGGCGCCTCAGCCGTCAGGTCGCCGTCTCCCACGGGAGTCGGTTTGCGGTCTTCGTTGAACAAGGGACGGGTTTCAACGTCGCCGAAGCCCGATCGCGGGGGCATGCGGAACGGTTCGCGGTCAATGTCGCCCAGCAACTCGGGCGCGCCGGCCGCATCCGCTGGCAGCCAGCCGTAGCCGCGACCGTAGCCAGCCAATTGAACAAGGGCAGCCAGCACCAACGCGCCACAGATGCCGGCGAGGCCAAGGGTCAGGTTGCGGGCATGACGGATTTCCATCAGGGCGCCTTTTTCCCAGGTTGGCGCAGATAGCCGGAAAGATTGAATCGCACATCGAGCGGGCTGGCCGTCCGCTTTGCCCCCGGCGGCACGTAGGTTTGCTGTTTGTAGATCATGAGTTCATCGACAAACAGATACGGCTTTCCGCTTTCCAAGTCATACAGGATCGATGCCAGCGATTCGAGGTCGCAGCGCAAGCGCGCCTGCACGACAACACGCTGGTACAGCTCTTCATCGCCGCCACTGTAGGGCGTATTGCTGACCACGGAGCAGCGCTTGGGATCGGTCTGGTCGGTCTGCGACTGGCGCAGGCGGGTAATCAGCCCCGCCGATGCCGCGTTGGCATCGGCTTCGGAAAGGAAGGCCTGGTTCCCTTGTTCATAGGCGCGAACCTCGGCCAGTTTCTGTTCGATGGCCCCTCGCTCGGCGATGATGCGCGCGTAGCGTTGCTGCGCCTCGCGCAGGTCGCGCATCTGCTCGTAATAACTCAGGTGCGGAGCCACAAACCACCAATGCACGCCAAACAGATAGACGCACAAGGCGACGATCAGCAACAGCACAACCGCCAGCAGCCGTCCATCCTTCGGGCGCAATTCAAGGCGTGCCATCGCTGTCCTCCTTGGGCTCGCCATCGCCGCTCACCGTGGCCTGCAACCCTGGATCTTGCGTATCCTGGCCGGCCTGCGCAGGAACGGCGCTCCTGGGTTCCGCACTGATGGTGAAGCGGTCCTTGCCGGTACGCGGGTCCGGCTGGATCTGGCCTTCCAGCTTGGGATTGCCGAGGAATGGAGAATCCCCGAGCACATTGATGAGGCTCGCGGCTTCCTTGCTCTGGCCCTGGATCTGGATCTGATTGCGTTCGACGCTCAGGCGCTCCAGATAGGTATCGTCATTGAGCCGGCCAGTCAGATCATTGAGCAAGGCAATGGTCAGCACGCCGTTGCGCTTTTTTTCCGAGAGGAAATTGGCGCCGTCGATTGAATCCTGCAGGCTCTTCTTCAAATCCACCACTTCGCGAGCCGCTGCGGCTGCCTTGTCGACTTCCGCCTGCATGGTCTCCACAGCAATCTGACGATTGCTGAGCGACTCGGACATGTTGAACAAGAGCAGCAACACGGCGGCAGCAGCCAAACCCAGGTTGAGCGGGAGGCGCATGTCCCGGCGCCGCGCCCGTTTTTCCACCGGCAACAGGTTGATGCCGCGACGCGCGCCATCGCCGTCAGTCCTGCTGCGCACGTCCACGGCGTCGAAATCGATGGCTCCGCCACCGATGGATGCGAGTTGCGGGTCCAGCAGGGCTTTCGGCAGGACGATCAACTCGACACGCAGGCTGCGTGAAGCGGAATCGCGCGCCACGATGCGGCTGTCGAAATACACCTGGTCCGCCTTGAATGGCGTCTGCCGATCCATCTCGAAGCCGAGCACCTGGCGCAGGTTGTCCTCTGCCGCAGCAGGCAGGCTCAGGTTGCGGGTCAACGTAGAGGATTCGGGAATGCAGAAAATGGCGCGCAGCGCGGGATTCTGGATGGACGCCTGCAAGCGTCGAAATTCCGCCACCTGCGCTTCCGCACCCAGGTTCCGTGCAATCCGGCCCAGTTCGACCGTGTGGCGCTCGCGTTCACGCGATACCACGAACTCCTCGGCATCCTGCTCCACCAGCAGCGCCTCGTTGCTGCCGGCAATCAGTTTTCGCCAGCGTTCGGGCAGGCAGGCAAGCAGCTCCGTACCCCACCAGCTGAAAAACCGGGGTATGGGAGTCTTGGCAAGGCGCATGCGCAGACGCGCCAACAGTCTGTCCAGGGCTTCTTTCACGGCAGGTTACGAGTTCTCGCCATCACGCCAGCGGAGCACGACAAAGGGTCGCCCCGCCGAATTCATCCCGCCCATGCGAACCGTCGCATCCAGCACGGTGCTCGCTCCGTTCGGGAGACTGGCACGGGATTTGACACTATACGTGAGCCCCCCACCATCCGCCATCAAGGGCGAGCCGTCCGGCATCATCAGGCCTGAATTTCCCTGGCCCAGTTGGCCAGGTGCCAGGGCCTGGCGCTGGGCAATCAACTGTTGCGCCTGCTCAAGGGTCATGCCGGGAATGGCCATCAATGCCTCGATCGGGGCATAAGCGGCACTCGGCGTGCTGCGCCCTGAAAACATGGTGATGGCCGGTTCGATCTTGCTGTACAGCTCATAGTTCATGCCGAGGACCTGCTGGATCTCCGACAGGGTCTCGAACGGCGCATTGCGTGGACCGTAAGGCAGGTCGACAGCCCGGTAGTCGTCACGCTCCGCGCCATGCAGGGAGCTGAGGTCATCCGGATCACGCCAGTCGACGATGGCATCCGCAAGCTCCTCGGCCTGCGGCTCCTCGACCCCGGCACCGACGAAGAGATTCTTGAGTCCCGCCGAATCCGCCGCATTGATGTCGATCTTGCCGGAATCATCGGTGATGGTCAGTTCCACCTGGATATCATCGAAAGTGACCGAATACGGTCGCCCATCGGCCATCCATTTCTGTTCGGGGTCGGACTTGCTGAGCCCATAGACCGCAAGGTTCAGCCCCGCTTCGGCGGCATAGCGAGCCGTGGTCGTATCAAACAGGTGCTTCGATTGCATGGCTTCGGTGCGCGCGATCAAGGCGAAGCTGCCGAGCACCACCGAAAGCATGGCGATCACCCACATTACCAACACGAAGGCAACGCCCGATTGCCTGCGCGCGCCCCAACGGAAACTTGCAAGTTGATGAATTGTGTTCATCGCTCGGGCTGGGTTCCACCGGATTGGTTAGCCGGATTGGGCGGTGGCGGGATGTCATCGAAACGAACCCCGCCCGACTGACGCGCCGCGCCTGCGCCCAGGACGAGGGGTATTTCCATGTCCGGCCAGTCGACCAAGGCCTGCGGGCGCATCTTGAGCGTGATGCGGACCATGACCGGCGTCGATCCCTCCTCGTCCCAGTCATCGGACCAGTCTTCAAGTTCACCCTGGTCATCCAGCGCGCGGTATTCGAATTCACCACTGTCGATCTGGTCCATCAGGATCACCGGCTCCGAATCCGACGGGTTCAGTTTTTCCAGGTCAAACCCGTTCAGCATGGCATGGGTGAACAACAACTGCTTGCCGTTGCGTGTGCTGGCCAATTCCAGGGTCTGCACGTAGGCACCGCCATTGGAGAGATAACCGGGCATGGGCGCAACGAATCGCATGAAATCCCGGTCGCCCTGAAACAGCAGGTTCCCTTCCCCGCCCTTTTTCTCGCCAAACGGCAAGGGCAGGATGCGGCTGACCTGGTGGCGGATGAATTCCTGGGCGACGCGCAGGCGGTTGGTGCGGTCGATGAGTGCCTCACCGGCCGTCATGCCCTTCACCGCGGAACGGATGCCACCGAATGCAGCAGCCAGCAACACCGCCAGCAGCAAGGTGGCGAGCAATACCTCGATCAACGTGAAACCCGAGATGGATCGGCGCTGGCCAATGGTGATCATTTGCGGCGCCCTTCATCCGGCGCGGCCCGATTTGCGCCTCGCTGCCCGCCGGACAAATCCACCGGCCCCATCGAACGACCCACTCGACTGCCGCCGGAAGAGCGGCGCTCCGGCATGTCGGACCTGGCGGTGCGCAATGTGGAGAAGCGCGCACTGTGCTCACGACCTCCCTTGCCCCAGGTTACGCGCAAATCCACATGGAACAGGTCGATCTGCGGCAGCTCCTGGCCGGCGGCCGCAGCCAGGGCCTGGCCTGCATCCTGCGCATGGTCACCGGCGCTGACCATGATCATTTGCGGATCAATCTGCTCGATCTGCATTTCCCATCGGAACTCGCGGTCGAACTCGCCGCTGCTACCGCCTGCCTCGACCGGCTCGCCCATGCCCACGTTGTCCAGCAGGGTTTGTGCCCACAACGCCGCCCTCGTTTCATCGCGCGACTGGCGCGCGTTGTGCAGCGATTGGGTGAGGATCTGCATCAAGGCACCGACCGCGATGGCAAAGATCACGAATGCCGCGATCATTTCAATCAGGGTGAATCCGCGTTCGGCTTTGGGCAGGGGCTTGCGCATGATCCGAACTGACCGCGCTGGCGCGAGGTAGTTCGTCACCGCTTCGATTCCGTCTCGTCCAGGGTGATTTCCCCGGTCAACCAACCCACATTGATCCGCCATTCGCGCTCACCGAGCACGACGGCAATGTTGCCTCCGGTGGAACTGCCGTCGGGGAAGAAGCGGATGCCGCCGGAGGTGTCGCTGACCAGTTCCTGCTGCGCCGTGGTCAGTCGCAGCTTCATGTCCTTGGGAAGTTCCTTGCTGGACTTGCCGGGCGCCTCATAGGTGTTGTGCTCGAGGTCCAGAGTGAGGACCTTTTGCTCGCCCTTCACGATGGCCTGCCCGCGCGTGTAGCGGAGCGCCGCCACCAGATCGCGGCTTGCGGCCTGGATGCGCGCCCCTGAAAGGCTCTGGGTGAACGAAAAAGCCACCACGCTGGCAATGATGCCGATCATCACCACCACCACGATCATCTCGATCATGGTGAAGCCGCTTGGACGGCTGGGAATGGGGAATGGAGAATGGGGAATGGGGGAAAGTCGGGGAGTCGGAAATCGGGAATCGGGAGTTGGGAAAAGCGGGTGCAATGTCCTCTCGACGCTGGTTTCGATCCTGCGGCAACACGCAAGCGACGAAGCAAGAGGATGACTCACGTCGCTTCTCACGATTCCCAATTCTCTATTCTCGATTCCCGGCCCCAATCATTCCCAACTCCCATAGTCCTTGTCCTGGCTGTCGCCGCCGGGCTTGCCATCCTTGCCGAGGAAGATGATGTCGAAATCACGACCGGCATCGCCCGGCTTCTTGTAGACGAAGGGATGGCCGAACGGATCCTTGAGGTCGGTGTCCTTCGCATACGGCCCAAGACCGTCGCGCTTGGTGAGGTCCTCCAGCGAGTTCGGGTACGAACCCACACTCATCTGGTATTGCTCAACGGAACCGGAGAGCTTCTTGACCTGGATCGTGCCGGCCTTCCACTTGCCGCCACCGAAGGTGTTCATCATGCCGCCACCGACAATGGTGATGACGATGCCAAGCAGCACGATCACCGCAATCATTTCCATGAGGGTGAAACCGGCTGCGCGCGGCAGCGGGCGCGTCGTGCGCAGATTGGACTTGTTCATTTTCGTGCTCCTCATTGAATCGAACTGGTCAAGGTCAGGATCGGCAGGATGATGGCCATCATGATGATGGCTACCACCACGGTCATGACCACGGTTGTCACCGGCACCAGGGCGGCCAGCAGGCGCTCCAGCGTGTTGCGCACTTCCACGTCGAAGGTATCGGCAACCTTCAGCAGCATGGTGTCCAACTCGCCGGATTCCTCGCCCACGCTGATCATTTGCAGGGCCAGCTTCGGGAACTGCTTGGATTGACCCAGCGCAAAACCCAGGCCACTGCCGGTTTTCACTTCTTCCGTGGCCTTTTCGACAGCCAAACCCAGTGCCGCGTTCCCCATGACATTGCGCGCAACGGTCATCGCGCCCAGCAAGGGCACCCCGTTCTTGAGCAGCGTGCCCAGAGTACGAGACAGGCGCGCGGTTTCCAGCTTGCGCAACAACTCGCCGACGATGCGGGTTCGCAGCAGGCGCTCGTCGATGGCCAATCGAGATTCCGCATCGGCCATCTGGCGACGCAACCAGGCCACGAAGAAGATGATTCCAGCCAACATCAGCCACCAGAAATTCTGCAGCGTCGAGCCGACGCCGACCACGATGCGGGTCAGCAAGGGCAATTGCACGTCCATGTCGGCAAACATCTGCTCGAACTGCGGCACCACGACGACCAGCAAGACAAACAACGACACCAGCACCATGCCGACGAGGAATGCCGGATAGATCAATGCATTGATGACGCTGGACTTCAGCGCACGCGAACGCTCCAGGTAATCAGCCAAACGTCGCAGGGTGTCTTCCAGCGATCCACCGGCCTCGCCCGCGCGAACCATGTTCACGTACAGACGGGAAAAGGTGCCGCGCTCCGCCTCCAGCGCATCGGACAAAGTGGCACCGCCACGCACCACGTCGCGCACGCGCTCCAGCAGATTGCGCGCCTTTTCGCTTTCCGGCAGGTCGAGCAGGATTTGCAGGGCGCGATCCAGCGGCTGCCCCGCGCCAAGCAAGGTTGCCAGTTGCTGGGTAAATTGCACCACCTGCGCATCGCTCAGGGTGGGCTTTTTCATCAACGCGGCGAACAGGCCTTTCGATTCAACGCTCGCCGCGTCCCGCACATCCAGCGGAATGTTGCCGGCATCCTGCAGCTTGTTGACGACCTCGTCGTGCGAGGCCACATCCATCTGCCCTTCGAGCACCTCGCCGGAAGGCGTGATCGCCTTGTAGTGGAAGAGGGTCATTTGCTGGAAAGCCGGGAATCGGGAATCGGGAATGGGGAATGGATTGAGAGCCGAGAATGGGGAATGGAGAATGGGGAATGGGCGAAGCGGAAACGCAACGCGCGGCGAGAACGCGGCTTTTCACCGATTCCCGATTCCCGATTCCCGATTCCCGGTCTTTCAGCGAATCCCGGCTCCATCATCACCCCTCCTGCGTGACGCGCAGGATTTCCTCGATGGTGGTCTGGCCGGCCAGTGCCTTCACCAGGCCATCCTCGTACATGGTGCGCATGCCGTCGGCGCGCGCCTGCGCCTCGATCTCGCCCATGCCCGCATGCTGCATGACCAGGCGGCGAACCGCGTCGGTCATGACCAGGAACTCCATGATCGTGGTACGTCCGTAGTAACCGCTGGGGTTGGCCTGGCTGGGAACCGGCTTGTACAACTGGATCGGACGCTTGCTGGTCAGCTTTTCGAGGCCGAACTCGCGGATCACTTCCGGCAAGGCATCGTAGGGCTGCGCGGTTGCCAGATCGAGGCGGCGCAGCAGGCGCTGGGCAAGGATGCCGTTCACCGTCGAGGTCAAAAGATAATCCTCGACGCCCATGTCGAGCAGTCGGGTGATGCCGCCGGCCGCATTGTTGGTGTGCAGGGTGGACAGCACCAGGTGGCCGGTCAGCGCCGACTGGATCGCGATCTTCGCGGTTTCCAGATCGCGCATTTCGCCGATCATGATGATGTCCGGATCCTGGCGCACGATGGATCGCAATGCGTGCGAGAAGTCGAGCCCGATGGCCGGCTTGGCCTGGATCTGGTTGATGCCCTCGATCTGGTATTCGACCGGATCCTCGACGGTGATGATCTTGACGTCCGGCGTGTTGAGCTTGCTCAGCGCCGTGTACAGCGTGGTGGTCTTGCCTGATCCGGTGGGGCCGGTCACCAGCAGGATGCCGTGCGGCAACTCCAGCACCTTGTTGAACTTGGGCAGGAATTCGTCGGTGAAGCCCAAGGTCTGGAAATCAAACACCACGGCTTCGCGATCAAGGATACGCATGACCACCGATTCGCCATGCGAGGTCGGCACGGTGGAAACGCGCAGATCGAGTTCCTTGCCCTGCACGCGGATCATGATGCGACCATCCTGCGGCAAGCGGCGCTCGGCAATGTTGAGCTTGGCCATGATCTTGACGCGTGAGATCACGGCGGCGGTCGATGCCGCCGGCGGCGACTCCACTTCGTGCAGCACGCCATCGATGCGGTAACGCACCTTGAGCCGGCTTTCAAACGGTTCGATGTGGATGTCCGATGCGCGCTGCTCCACGGCGCGCTGGATGACGAGGTTGACCAGGCGGATGACCGGCGCTTCGGAAGCCAAATCCCGCAGGTGCTCGATGTCATCCTCGCTGCGCGCATTGTCCTCGCTCAGGCTTTCCACGATCGAGCCCATCGCCGAGCGACCCTGGCCGTAGTAGCGCTCGATCAGATCGTCGATATCCGGACGCAAACCCACGCTGAGCGATACCTTTCGCCCGGTCGCCAGGGCAATGGCTTCGAGCGGATAGTGATCGGCCGGATCGGCGATCAGCAGCTTGACCTCGCTCTCGGTCTCGCCAATCGGAACCACGTGATGGTGCTTGAGAAAGCGCACCGACAGCTGCACATTGGCGGGCGGTGCTTCCGGCAGATCCTTGGATGCCAGCAAGGGCAGCTGCATGACTTCGGCCACGGCATCGGCCATGTCGCGCTCGGACACCAGGCCAAGTCGCGTCAGCAGCGCGATCAGTCGACCCGATGGATCTTCCTCATGCAGCCTGCGGCCGCGCACCAGATCGGTTTCCTTGAGGCGCCCCTTGGCCACCAGGAATTGGCAGATGCGTTCATCCAGCGCCGGACCAGTCAGGACCGCGGCGGCGGATTCGGGGACGGCTTGTTCGGTCGCAACCGACATCATTTACTCCTGGGTACCCGCGCTTGGACCCGCGCCCCGACCACTCGGTTCCTCGTCCGGATGCACGAGGGAATCGATGAATTTGCGGTTCAAACCCAGCCACAGCGCCACCGGGACCACCGCTGGCAGAATGAGATAACCGAACTGGTAGCCCAGTGCAATCACATCCGGCGAAATACCGGCGTTGGTGATGGCGTTGGCACCGGCCGCTCCGGAGTTGAACGCAATCATCTTGAAGGCTTCCGCCACCACCCCCAACGCCTGCGCGATCCAAATCACCGACAGCGCAACGGCAAAGTGAGCCAAGCGCGTGCGTGCAGAAATGGGGGTGGCCATCGCCAATCCGCTGAACAGCGGAAGGGAATAGCCGTAAAGCAAGGGGTTCTGCACGAGGACGAGTTCACCTATGCCGCTGCGCCCGTCCGGGGCCACCTGATTCACCAACAGGTGGGTGGTGACTTCCATGCTGTGTCCATTCTGGACCACATCGGAGAACAGGTCCGGCCACAGCGTGACGAGGCCGAGCTTGGCCAGTTTGACCACGGGCCAGACCAGGGGCGAGGCGAAATAGAACCAGAAAAAGAAGCTCAGCGGCAGCCACAGCAATGCGCGCAGGCCCAGACCCCGGATTGGTGATTCCTTCATCAGTTCACCCACTTGCGCGCATTGCGGAACATGCGCAACCACGGCGAGGCTTCACCCCATTCGCGCGGATGCCAACTCATCTGCGCACTGCGGAAAACCCGCTCCGGATGCGGCATCAGGATAAGCACGCGGCCGTCGGCAGCGCTGAAACCCGCTGCACCTTCGGCGGATCCATTCGGATTCAAGGGAAAGCGTTCGGTGGCGCGACCCGCACCATCCACATAGCGCAGGCAGGGTTTGGCGCGCTGCTTGGAAGCAGCACTGAAATCAACGCGGCCTTCGCCATGCGCGACGACGACCGGGATGCGCGAGCCTTGCATGCCGGCGAGGAAGATCGACGAGGATTCTTCCACGCCCAAGGTCACCAGGCGCGCCTCGTACTGCTCGGATGCATTGCGCGCAAACGCCGGCCAGCCTTCAGCGCCGGGGATGATCTGCTTGAGTCCCGACATCATCTGGCAGCCATTGCACACGCCGAGGGCAAAGCGCGATTCGTCGGAAAAAAAGCGTGCAAACTGTTCGCGCAGCTTTTCGTTGTACAGGATCGAAGCCGCCCAACCACGCCCGGCGCCGAGTACGTCACCAAAGCTGAACCCCCCGCAAGCGGCAAAGCCCTTGAAGTCCGCGAGCACATGTCGAGCGTCCTGCAGGTCGCTCATGTGCACGTCCACGGCATCGAATCCGGCGCGCGTGAATGCAGCAGCCATCTCGACCTGGCCATTGACACCCTGCTCGCGCAGGATCGCAACCCGCGGTTTTGCCGCCAGATTCAGGTAGGGCGCGCTGATGTCTTCATCGGCATCAAAGCCAAGCCTGGGCGAAATGCCGGGATCGGTCGCATCCACGCGCCAGGCGAGTTCAGCATCCGCGGATTCCGGATTGTCACGCCGACGCTGCATGGCATGGCTGGTTTCCGACCATGCCGACATGAGTTCGCTCCAGGTCCAGCTCGCCACTTTTTCGTTGTCGTGGCGGAGCTTGACCTTCATCTGGCTGCTCGGCTCGCCAACGCGTGCGGAAATCTTGCAAAGTCCGTGCTTGTCCAGCAGGGCCTGGAATGCATCGCGATCGGCCTGGCGAATCTGCACGATGCCACCGAGTTCCTCATTGAACAGGGCACGCAGCATGTTGTCCGCCCAACCCGACAACTCGATTTCAATTCCGCAGTGCCCGGCCAGCGCCATCTCGATCAGGGCCACGATGGCACCCCCGTCGGAACGATCGTGGTAGGCAAGCAGCAGGCCGGCGGTATTGGCTTCCTGCATGAAGTTGAAGAACGCGCGCAGGCGGGCCGGATCATCCACGTCCGGCGGCAGGTCACCGGCACGCAGGAAAACCTGGGTCAGCACGGATCCACCCAGGCGACCACGCCCGCCACCAAGATCGATGATCCAAAGTTCGCTGGCGCCCTGGTCAAGCATCAATTGCGGCGTCAATACGCGGCGCGCATCGGCATTGCGTGCAAACGCCGTGGCCACCAGTGAAACCGGGGCAACCGTGCGCTGTGTTTCGGATCCTTGCCGCCAGGATACCTGCATCGACATTGAATCCTTGCCAACCGGAATCGAGACACCCAGCGCCGGACACAACTGCATGCCGACCGCATGCACGGCGTCATACAGGGCGGCATCCTCGCCCGGATGATCAACGGCGGCCATCCAGTTGGCCGACATGCGCACCTCGTCCAGTTTCACGCAGGCAGCCGCGAGATTGGTCAGCGCCTCGCCAATGGCCATGCGCGCCGAAGCCGCCGCATCGAGCAGGGCCAAGGGCGAGCGCTCGCCCATGGCCATGGCTTCGCCGGCGAAACCCGCGAAGTCATTCAAGGTGACGGCGCAATCGGCCACCGGAACCTGCCATGGCCCGACCATGGGATCGCGCGAACACAATCCGCCGACGCTGCGGTCGCCAATCGTGATCAGGAAGGACTTGCTGCCGACGGCGGGAAACCGCAACACGCGCTCGATGGCGTCCTTCAGTTCCAGGCCTTCGGTGTCGGCAATCACCGAAAGATGCTCGGATCTGCGCTGGGTGGTGCGTTGCATGCGCGGCGGCTTGCCAAACAGCACGTCCAACGGCAGGTCAATGGGGAAATGCCGGGAATCGGGAATGGGGAATCGGGAATCGGTGAGCAGGAGCCTGCGCTCGGCGATTGCCTCACCGACGACTGCGTACGGGCAGCGCTCACGAGCGCAAATCGAAGCAAACAGACCAAGGTCCGTCGGACGCACGCCGAGGACGTAGCGTTCCTGCGATTCGTTGCACCAGATCTGCATCGGCGACAGGTGCGGGTCATCGCTGGGAATGGCCTCCAGCTCAAGCCGGCCGCCCACACTGGAATCGTTGAGCAGCTCGGGGATCGCGTTGGACAGGCCGCCCGCACCCACATCATGGATGGACACCAGCGGATTGGCATCGCCGCGTGCCCAGCAGGCATCGATCACTTCCTGGCAACGGCGTTGCATCTCCGCGTTGTCGCGCTGCACGGATGCGAAATCGAGCGCTTCGGAACTGCTGCCAGCCACCACCGAAGACGCAGCACCACCACCGAGGCCGATCAGCATGGCCGGTCCGCCCAGCACGATGACCTTGTCGCCGGGAGCGAGCATGCGCTTCTCGACATGCGCTTCGCGCAGGTTGGCAAGGCCACCGGCAATCATGATCGGTTTGTCGTAACCACGGCGCAGGCCAGCTTCATCGGTGGCCTGCTCGAAGGTGCGGAAGTAACCGCCAAGACACGGCCGTCCAAACTCGTTGTTGAAGGCCGCCGCACCCAGCGGGCCATCGCGCATGATTTCGTAGGCGCTTGCGAAACGCGGCGGCAACGGGCGTTCCTGTTCCCAGGCCCGCGGCAAACCGGGTATGCGCAAATGCGACACCGAAAACCCGCACAAACCGGCCTTTGGCTTGCCGCCGCGACCGGTCGCGCCTTCATCGCGGATTTCACCGCCGGCACCGGTTGCGGCGCCGGCAAAAGGCGAAATGGCGGTGGGATGATTGTGCGTTTCAACCTTGATCGCGTACGGAGTCGCTTCGCCGCGCGCGCTGTACACACCCGAATCGGGTTCGGCAAAGAAACGCTGCGCACTGGCGCCGGCAACCACCGCGGCATTGTCCTTGTAGGCGGACAGGGTATGCGCGGGCGACTGCTTGTGGGTGTTGCGGATCATCGCAAACAAGGACAGGGGCTGATCCTCGCCGTCGATGTTGAACTCGGCATTGAATACCTTGTGCCGGCAATGTTCCGAATTGGCTTGCGCAAACATCATGAGCTCGGCATCCGTCGGATCACGACCGAGCGTTGCATAGCTGTCGGCGAGATAGGCAATCTCGTCGCTGGCCAGCGCCAAACCGAGCCGCTGGTTGGCCGCAGTGATAGCCGCAATGGCGCCCTGCTCCAGACCGATGCGCTCCAGCGGCAACGCATCGCCCATCTCGAACAGGTGCTGCAGACCGCTGCGTTCCACCAGCACCGATTGGGTCATCGGATCATGCAGCGCGGCAGCAATCGCCAGCCACGCCGGGCTGCCGGCTTCGGGCATGGGTTCGACGACAAACGCGCACGCCCGCTCGACGCGGCGCACCGGCAAGCCGCAACCGCGCAGGATGTCGGTGGCCTTGCTCGACCACGGCGAGATCGTGCCCGTACGCGGAACCACCAGCAGGGTGTTCTGGCGAGGGGATTCCGGGCAGGCTTCAAGGATCTCGCACAATCTGGCGAGATCGGGGTCGCGACATGCTTCGGCTTCAACCAGATAGACGTGGTGAGCCGAACGCAGCACGCAGCGCCCGCCATCGCGAGCCAGTGCGTGGTTCAGTCGCTCGATTCGAAACGCGGAAAGGGCCGGCTGGCCGTCGAGGACGATCATGGCAGTCGGTTCGCAAGGGGGGCGAATGATAGCCGAACGACCCCTCGGGCGAGAACCACCCGCCCGACCGCAGGCTCCTGGCGACCGCGTCCGGAATCAGGATCCGGACTTGTTCATTGCCGCGATGCGTTCCAGCTGGGCCTGCAACTGGTCCGGGGTGAGGTAGCCACCGATCTTGCTGCCATCCGGCGCGAAAACGGCCGGTGTGCCGTCGACGCCAACCTGCATGCCAAGCTGGAATTCCTCGGCAATCGGGTTGTCGCACTGCAGCGGCTGCGGGTCGACACCCGACTTGGCCGCGGTGAATGCCTTTTTCTGGTCAGCGGCACACCAGACCGATACCGCCTTGTTGAACGAGGGCGTACCGGGGCCCGAGCGCGGGAAGAACAGGTAATCAACCTGGATGCCGCGTTCGTTGTACTCGGCAATGTGCGAATGCATCTTGCGGCAGTAGCCGCAATCGATGTCGGTGAACACGGTCACCGTGTACTTCGGTTTCGACGTGGGCGCGAAGATGATGCGCTTGGCATCGGGATAGGCATCCAGCTTGGCCACATTGACGCGCGCCATGCGCATCGCGGTGAGGTCGAGCTTGGCATCCGCGTCATACAGCGTGCCTTGCAGGATGTATCTGCCATCCTCGCTGACGTAGAGCATCTGGCTGCCGATCACCGCCTGGTAGTAACCGGGGATGGGCGACTTCTCGAAAGCCTCGACCTTGCGCTCACGCGCCAGTTTCTGGATGGCGTCACGCGCGGCGGCATCACTTGGCGCGGCATGGGCAAGCGGCGCAATGAAGGCCAGGGCAAGCGCGGCGATCATGGAAAATTTCATCTGCAATTCCTCGGTGGAACAAATGCGCTCAGCGCGTTGAAATCGGGTTCTTGGCCAGGTGCTCGAGTTCGACAACGAGCTTGTCCGGTGCCAGGGAAATCTGCGGGGCAATGCGGCTGCCATCCGCTGCCAGCATGGTCGGCGTGCCATTGATACCCATGGCATGGGCCAGGGCGGTGGTTTCGGCAACGGGGTTCTTGCAGGTTGCGCTGCCGGGGTCGGCACCGTTCATGGCCGCGCTGAACGCGGCGTTGCGGTCACTGGCACACCAGACCGCCTCAGCCTTCTTGTCCGCACCCGGATGGATGTCGAGCGGCATGAAGATGTATTCCACCGCGATGCCGAGCTTGTTGTACTCGGCGATGTTCTGGTGGAAGCGGCGGCAGAACGGACAATCGATGTCGGTGAACACGGTCACCGAATATTTCGCGTTGGCGGGCGCAAAGATGATGCGCTTGTCCGGGCCGATCTTCGCCAGGTGCACCATGCGGCTCTTGGCCCGCGCGGCCTCGGTGATGTCGCGCTGGCTGGCGCCGTCGATGGCATTGCCATCGAGGACGAAGCGACCATCTTTGCTGACGTACAGCAACTGGCTTCCGACCAGCGCCTCGTAGAAACCGGGCACCACGGATTCCTGCACCGCGTCGACCTTGACCTGGGGAGCCAGTTTCGACAGCGCCAGCTGCACGGTCTCCTGCGGGGTGGCAGCGAACGCGCTGAGGCTGAACAGGGCACTTGCAAGCAAAAACAGATAACGCATGGACTACCTCGGAGTTGCCTCAGTGACCGGCCTCGGTTGTGGCCGGTGGAATGGAACCGGATTTGGCGGAAATTTCTTTCAGCCTCGACAGCAGGCGCATGGGTGACAGGAGCACATTGCCGTCAATGACACTGCCGTCTTCGGCGATGGCGGTTGGCGTCTGCCCGACACCGATGTCGGACCCCGCCTGACGCATCCGCGCCAGCGGGTTGTCGCAACCGGCACCAGCGACCACCTGCCCCGTCACGGCCGCAGAGTAAGCGTGCTGGCGATCCTTCGCGCACCAGACCGCAATCGACTTGCGATCCGCGCCAGGATGGATGGACAGCGGGAAGAACACGTAATCGATGGCAATGCCGAGCGCATTGTACTGGTCAATCTGCGCGTGCAGGCGACGACAGAACGGACAATCGACATCGGTAAACACGGTCAGGCGGTATTTGGGCGCCGCCGGGGCAAAGCTGACCCGCTGCGCTTCGCCGAGATCCGCAAGCACCTGCAGGCGCCGCTGTGCCATGCTGGCTTCGCTGAGATCAACCCGGTCCGTGGTGTCGCGGACGTTTCCACGCAGCAGATAGCGGCCGTCCTCGCTGGCATAGGCCATCTGACCGTCGATAACTCCCTCGAAGTAGCCCGGCAAGGCAGAACGACGAAACGCGTGAACCTGCTGAAGCGGCGCAATCGACTGGATGGCGGCGCGCGCAGCGGCCCCTTCCGCGGCAAGCACAATGCCGGCAGACAGGATTCCGACAAGCAGAAAGAATGCGCGCAACACCTTCATTGCAGTCCAAATACCCCCAGGTTCAACCCAGCTCGGACCCCGCGGCCCGACGATGGTTCCAGCCAGCCCGTCATTTTAACGCAGCGAGGCCGAAGTGCCCCCCCTGCCGGACCTGTTGAGCGGAGACATACAAGCTTCCTCCACTTGGAGCGGGCACACGAAACCCTGGCGGGTCGGGTTTCAACCCGACGGCTTTGGCTCTTCTGCGGCAGGGTGTCGGGCTGAAGCCCGACCGACGAATACATCCGGGCCGAGTTGCCCTCTTCGCACTCTTACAGCCGAGCAAGCTCGGCTCTACGACTGTATCCGGTGCTCCTCAGCCACCGGTTTCAACCCGACGGCTTTGGCTCTTCTGCGGCAGGGTGTCGGGCTGAAGCCCGACCGACGAATACATCCGGGCCGAGTTGCCCTCTTCGCACTCTTACAGCCGAGCAAGCTCGGCTCTACGACTTTATCCGGTGCTCCTCAGCCACGCGGATGATGCTGCTGGTGCAGGCGCTTGAGTCCTTCCTTGGCCACCAGGGTGTAGATCTGGGTGGTCGACAGGGAGCTGTGTCCGAGCAGCATCTGCAGGGCACGCAAGTCGGCGCCGTGGTTCAGCAAATGAGTGGCAAAGGAATGGCGCAGCACATGCGGCGAGATGCGCTGGCTGGCGATACCCACGGCCTGCGCATGCTTCTTGACCAGGATCCAGAACATTTGCCGGGTCATGCCGGCGCGACGTGCGGTCACGAACAAGGCATCGACACGTGCGCCCTTGACCAGCAGTGGCCGCGATTCGCCGAGATAACGTTGCAGCCAGTCCGCAGCCAGCTCGCCGATCGGCACCAGGCGTTCCTTGCCGCCCTTGCCGGTGACACGCAGCACACCCTGGCGCAGGTTGACCTGGTCGGCGCGCAAGCCCACCAGTTCACTCACGCGCAAACCGGTGGCATACATCAGTTCCAGCATGGCGCGATCGCGCAAGCCCAATGCGGTGTCCGGCGGCGCGCGCAACAGACTCTCCACTTCCGACTCCGCCAGCGCCTTGGGCAGGCTGCGCGGCAGCTTCGGCGCATCGACCAGCAAGGTCGGGTCCTCGGCAATCTGGCCGTCACGCTGCAACAAGCGGTAGAAATGACGCAATGCCGAGAGCAAGCGCGCCGTGGAGCGCGCGCTGTATCCGCGCTTCTTCCCTGGGATGGGCTGCGAACGCGCAGCGAGGTAGGCAAACAGTTCGTCGCGACGACAACTGCCAAGGCTTGATGCGGGCTGTTGCGCCGCCAGCCACGCGGCAAATTGTTCGAGATCGTTGCGATAGCCGGACAAGGTGTTGTCGGCGAGGCCCAGTTCCGACCAGATGCGCTCCAGGAAACCCTCGATCAGCGATCGATCTCCCGCCGCGATGGGTGGCGCTTGCGGAGCAGGATTTGCCTCTTTCACGAATTCACCGGCTTGCAGGATCTGGCTCAAACCCGGAGGCTAGCGCGATTCTTCCCGCGAAACACGACCATGCTCCCGCGCGCAGCCCCATTCTGGCGACGCATCGCCGCCCTGATCTACGACCTGCTGGTGCTGATGGCGATATGGATGGTGACCGCGGCGCTGATCCTGCTCGCCTTCCAGGGCGAGGTCGATGTGGCACGGCAGCCGCCGCTCTATCACGTGCTGCTGCAAGCGGCACTGTTCGTCGTCACCGCCCTGTATTTCGTCGTTTCCTGGCGCAAGGGCGGCCAGACCATCGGCATGCGCGCCTGGCGCGTGCGCATCGTCGATGCCAACGGGCATTCCCCGGACTTTCCTCGCGCCCTGCTGCGCTTCGTGTGTGCGCTGCTCTCGCTGCTGCTGCTTGGCGCCGGATTCATCTACTGCCTGCTTGATGGCGAACGTCGCGCCTGGCATGACGTAATGGCGAAAACGAGGATGGTTGTGTAGCCGGGAGTCGGGGTGCGGGACGCGGTGAGCAAAAGGGCGAGATCAGAGATCTGAGATCAGGGGAAGAGCGGGCTTCTCGTATCCCCGATCTCCGATCTCCGCACCCCGAACAATCAGGCATTCCTTCGAAACCAGAACGTTGAACCGGCAATCAGCATCAGCGGTGGCAAGGCATTGGCCAATGCGGGTGGCAGGCCATAGACAGAGCCCATGCTGACCACCGTGCGTTGCAGGAAGTAGAAGCCGATGCCCAGCACGATGCCGACAAACAGGCGCTTGGCCATGCCACCGCTGCGCAGGGTGCCGAAGGCGAATGGCAAGGCGCAGAATGCCAGCACCAGCACGTTCACCGGATAAAACGCGCGCGCCCACCAGGCTTCGTGGAACTTGCCGGCATCCTGGTTATTGCGCTCGAGATAGGCGATGTTGCGCGCGAGCGCAGCCAGGTTGAGGTAGTCGAGTTTGACGATGCTCAATGCCAGCAGGTCCGGGTCGAGTCCCGATGGCCAATCCATCCGGGCTGCTTCGGTGCTGGTGGCCGAGGCTTCGCCGAACACCGTGCGCCTGAGGTCGAACAATGTCCACTTGCCGAGGCGATGCTCCGCACGCGCGGCCACCGAAAGGGTCACCAGGCGGCCCTGCTGATCGAACTCGAACACGCGCACGCGATTGAGATCGACCACCGGCCCTTCGCCGGTTTCGCGTGTGCGGCCGCTGCCTGCATTGATCACGGTTTCACCATCACGCGCCCACACGCTGCCGCCCTTGGCCAGGGTGATGTCCTTGGACTTGGCACCCAGCGACAGCGCCTTGGCGCTGCGATCTCCCCAGGCCGCCAGGGTTTCACCGAGCACGGCCACGCAGAGTGTCAGCGCAAACAGGGTGATCACGACCGACACGCAAATGCGCAGTTTGGACAATCCTGCAGCGCGCAACGCGGTCAACTCGCCGGTGCCGGCCAGGCCGCCGAGGCCGAGCAAGCCTCCGATCAACGCGGCATAACCGAACATTTCGTAGAGCCGTCGCGGAACCGTCAGCAATGTGTAGCTGATCGCCTTGGCCACGGTGTAGCTCCCCTGGCCGACATCGTTGAGCTCGCCCACGAAAATGGTGAAGGCATCGAAGGCAACCAGCACGAACCAGGTTAGCCCCACCGCGCCCAGCACGGAAAGCCCGACCAGCCGATCGACGCGCTTGACCGGTCCGATTCTCACCGTGCGCTCCGTTTCTGGCGCAGGCGCTGGCCACGTCGGATCAACCAGATCGCCAGCACAAGGGTCGGCAGATACACCCACCAGAATCCCCACAGCGCCGACAACTTGCCTTGTGCCATCCACGAACGGCCAAGGGCCAGGCTGTTGGCATAGATGATGTAGCCAAGCACGGCAAGAATGAGATTGCCGTAACGCGGCTGGCGCGGGCTGGTGCGCGCCATGGGTACCGCGAGCAATGCCAGCACCAGCACCGACAGCACCGGTGCGAGGCGCCAATGCAATTCGGCAGTCAAGAGTGGATCGGTGCTCTGCCACAGGACCGACGTGGGTGACGCCCGCTTGACCGACTCCGAATTGTCCACGGTTTCGTTTTCGGACAGTCGGATGTCGTTGCGCTCGAATCGCAGCAGACGGAAATCGTCCTGTCCGGGCCGCCCCTCAACGCGAAAACCGTCGCTCAAGGCAAGAAAGCGGTCACCCCCTGGCGTATCCCGAAACAGCTCACCGGAGCTTGCGGTGACAATGTTGATCTGCGAAGAGCCGTCGGCTTCCATCGGCTCGCTTTCGACGAACATGCGGCGAAATCGCGAGCCATCGGCCGACATCTCGCCGACGTAGATCACCCCGTCACGTCCCGGCAGGGACACGAAGCGTCCCGGTTCAAGGCCGGCAATCAGCAACGAACGATTGGCTTCATCGACCAGTTGCTGGGAAAGCCTGACCGCCGCAGGCGCAAGCCAGAACGCGATCACGGCCAGCAGGATCGCGGTGGGGACGGCCACCAGCGCCAGCGGGCGCAGCGTGCCGCTGACATCCAGCCCCGAGGCACTCAGCACCGCCATCTCGCTGTCGCGATACAGGCGCCCGTAAGTCATGAGCACGCCAAGGAAAATCGCCAACGGCAGGAGGACATTGAGGCTGCCGACCGCGCGCAGACTGATCATGATGGCCAGCAGATCGGCGGGAACCTGGCCACTGGTGACTTGATTGAGCACGGCGATCACGGTCTCGCCGATGCTGATCAAGAGCAGCACCGCCGAAACCGCGAGTACGGTCAGCACGAGTTCGCGCAACAGGTAGCGGTCGATGATGCGCAGCAAAGCGACGGATTGCCTTAGAATGCGGGGTTTCGCGCCCCTTGCGGAACGCGCTTCGAGGTCGATTCTACCGGCCCCGGCATGCCTGCGCGCGAACCCCTTCCTTCGTGACCGATCCGGAACCTCTGATGACCCTATCGTTCAGCATGACCCAGGCCTCGCCCGAAACTGCCGCCACGCCCTGCGCCGTGGTCGGTGTTTTTACCGATGGCCGACTGACGAATGCCGCGGAACGGATCGATGCAGCAAGTGCAGGTGCCATCCAGCGCCTGATCCGCACCGGCGATGTCAGCGGCAAGCTCGGCAGCAGTTGGCTGTTGCACTCGCTGACGGGGATCGCGGCAGAGCGCGTGCTGCTGGTCGGACTCGGTGAGCAAGCCAAGTTCGATGCCGCCGCCTTCAATCGCGCCCTGGGTGAAGCCGGACGCGCGCTGTCCAACCTGCCGATTGCCTCGGCCACCTGCTGGCTCACGGAAATCGACGTGGTCGGCCGCGATGCGGCCTGGATAGTGCGAACCGCCGCGCTGGCGATCGATCATCAAGCCTACCGCTACACCGCCACCTTCAAGCCCAGGGAGAAATCCGCCAAGGCTGAACTTGCATCGATTGCCTTTGTCGGTGAAGGCGCCGGTCCCGCCTTGCAGCAGGCCACCGCCATGGCGCGTGGCGTACGTCTGGCCCGCGAACTGGGCAATCTGCCACCGAACATCTGCAATCCCGAATATCTGGCCACGCGCGCGCGCGCCATGGCCAGCGAACACGCCGGAATCAGTTGCGAAGTGCTTGAGCGCGAGGACATGGAAAAGCTCGGCATGGGTTCGCTGCTGGGCGTCGCTCGCGGTTCCGCAAATGCACCGAAGTTGATCGTGCTGCGCTGGAACGGCGGCGGCAGCGCCAAGCCCTACGCCCTGGTCGGCAAGGGCATCACCTTCGACTCCGGCGGCTTGTCGCTGAAGCCGGGAGCCGGCATGGAGGAAATGAAGTTCGACATGTGCGGTGCAGCCGGCATGCTCGGCACGTTCCTCGCGGCCGTTGAACTGGCCTTGCCACTCAATCTCGTCTGCATCGCCGCGGCCGTGGAAAACATGCCCGACGGCAATGCCTATCGCCCCAGTGACGTGCTGACCAGCATGTCCGGGCAAACCATCGAAGTGCTCAATACCGATGCCGAAGGTCGCCTGATCCTGTGCGATGCGCTGACCTACGCACAGACGTTCGAACCGCAGGTGATCATCGATGCCGCCACCCTCACCGGCGCCTGCGTGGTTGCGCTCGGCAAGTACGCCAGCGGACTGATGAGCGAGGACGAAGAGCTTGCCGCGCAGTTGCTTGACGCCGGCAATCGCACCCTGGATCGCGCCTGGCGCCTGCCGCTGTGGTCGGACTACCAATCCTCACTGGATTCCGCCTTTGCCGATGTCGCCAACCTCGGCGGCAAGTACGCCGGTGCCATCACCGCTGCCTGCTTCCTCTCGCGCTTCACCAGCGGCTATCGCTGGGCCCATCTGGATATTGCCGGCAGTGCCTGGAATGAGGGGCGCAAGGGACTCGCCACCGGCCGCCCGGTGCCGCTGCTGACCCAGTACCTGATCGACCGCTGCGCATGAACGATCAAGCCACACTCTGGCAGAAGCAAAAGTCCTCGGCGATCACGGCCATGTTCGGCCTGTCCCTGATCACCGGCATCGTGATTGCGGCGCTGTCGCCACAAAATGCGGCCAGTGGCATGCCGCTCGGCATCCAGCTCGTCGCCAACGTGCTCCTGTTCGTGCTCGGCTTTCGCTGGCTGGGTGCCGACAGTGCCGAACGCGACATCCGTCGACCGATGTGGCTCAACGTGGGCATCGTGCTGCTCGCGGCGGTTTTCGTGCCCTACTACCTGTACAAGACCCGGCCAGCGGGTGCGCGCGTGGCACCCATCCTCAACTTTTTCGGCCTCGTGCTCGGCTGCGCGGTGACCTCTGCCGTGGGCGCCACGCTGATGGGAACATTCGCCGCGGCTCCCGGCACTCCGGCGACGCTCTGAGCCATGCCGCGCGCGGATTTCTACCTGATCGGCAAACCGCGCTTTCGCGACGATCCCCTGCTGCTTGTCTGCGAACTGGCGCGACGCGCATTCACCAATGCACAGGCCACCGTGATCCTGGTGCGCTCGCAGGACCAGGCGGAGTCACTCGACGCACGGCTCTGGGATTTTTCCGATGACGCCTTCATTCCGCACCAGATTGCCGGTGACGATGACGATGACATTACCCCGGTGCTGATCGTGCCTCCTGCCGTCGCCGTGGAGGAACGCCCGTTGGCGATCAACCTGCGCGACAGCTGTGCGCTGGGCAGGCACGAGCGGGTACTGGAAGTGGTTGCGGCTGATCCCGCCGAGCGCGATGGCTCACGCGCACGCTGGAGCGAATACAAGCGACGCGGCTATGAACTGAACAAGCATGACATGTGATTGGACCGGGAATCGGGAATCGGGAATGGAGAATCGTTAAAGCTGGGAATTGAGAATGGGGAATGGGGAATCGTCAAAGCGCGATTTACCGATTTCTGATCTCCGATCTCCGAACAACCATTCTCGCTGCCCTACTCCCGACTTCCGGCTTCAATTCATTCCATATTCCCAGCGCTAACCCATTCCCTATTCCCCATTCCCTATTCCCAGCCTCAAGCCATGGACAAAAGCTTCGAACCCGGTCAGATCGAACCCAAGTGGTATGCCGCCTGGGAATCCAGTGGCGCATTCAAGCCGAGCGGTGATGGCGATCCCTATTGCATCCTGCTGCCGCCGCCGAACGTGACCGGCACCCTGCACATGGGGCATGCCTTCCAGCAGACCATCATGGATGCGCTGTGCCGCTACCAGCGCATGCGTGGCTCGCGCACCCTGTGGCAAGGCGGCACCGACCATGCCGGCATCGCCACGCAGAAGATCGTCGAGAACCAGCTTGCCGCCGAAGGCAAGTCGCGCCACGACCTGGGTCGCGCCGCATTCATTGAGCGCGTCTGGCAATGGAAGGAACAGTCCGGCTCGACCATCAGCAACCAGATGCGCCGCTTGGGCGCTTCCATCGACTGGTCACGCGAACGCTTCACCATGGACGATGGGCTGTCCGCCGCGGTGCGTCGCGTGTTCGTGCAGTGGTATCGCGATGGTCTGCTCTATCGCGGGCGCCGCCTGGTCAACTGGGATCCGGTGCTGATGACGGCGGTGTCCGATCTGGAAGTGAACAATGAGGAAAAGGACGGATCGCTGTGGTCGATCCGCTATCCGGCCAGCGATGGCGGTGAAGGCCTGGTGGTCGCCACCACGCGTCCGGAAACCATGCTCGGCGACGTGGCCGTGGCCGTGCATCCCGAGGACGAACGCTACCAGGCGCTGATCGGCAAGACGCTCAAGCTGCCGCTCACCGGGCGCGAGATTCCGGTGATTGCCGATGACTACGTCGAGCGCGAATTCGGCACCGGCTGCGTGAAGATCACCCCGGCGCATGATTTCAATGACTGGCAGATTGGCGCACGCCACAAGCTCACGCCAATCACCGTGCTGAGTCTTGATGCCAAGATCAACGACAACGCGCCCGAGAAATATCGCGGGCTCGATCGCTTTGCCGCACGCAAGGCCGTGCTCGCCGATCTCGAATCCCTCGGCCTGCTGGTGGAAACCAAAAAGCACAAGCTGCAGGTGCCGATCAGCCAGCGTACCGATGCGGTGATCGAGCCCATGCTGACCGACCAGTGGTTTCTCGACTTGACCAGCGACACGCGCGTTGACGGCAAACCGGGTCCAGGCGGACGCAAGGCCATCACCGAACCGGCGCTGGCCGCTGTACGCGATGGCGAGATCCGCTTCGTACCCGACAACTGGTCAAGTACCTACAACCAGTGGCTGGAAAACATCCAGGACTGGTGCGTCAGCCGACAACTCTGGTGGGGCCATCAAATTCCGGCCTGGTACGACGAAGCCGGCAACATTTTCGTGGGCGAAGACGAAGCCGATGCCATCGCACACGGGCAGACGCCGCCGGTCGGCAAGCTCACCCAGGACGCCGACGTACTCGACACCTGGTTCTCCTCCGCCCTGTGGCCGTTCTCGACCATGGGCTGGCCAGTCTCAGGGCCCGTCACGGAGAACGGCAAGGTCGTCGCCGACTGGAGTCAGGACCAGGCCTTCATCCCGAGCGCGGTGCTGGTTACCGGCTTCGACATCATCTTCTTCTGGGTCGCGCGCATGGTCATGGCCACCCAGTATTTCACCGGCAAGGTGCCGTTCCGCGAGGTCTACATCAATGCCATCGTGCGTGATGCGGAAGGCCAGAAGATGTCCAAGTCCAAGGGCAACACGATTGACCCGCTGGACCTGATCGACGGCATCGATCTGGAATCCCTGGTCAGGAAATCGACCGCTTCGCTGCTGATTCCGCAGGTGCGCGAGAAAGTGGAGAAGCGCATCCGCAAGGATTATCCGGACGGCATCAAGGCAGTCGGCACCGACGCCATGCGCTTCACCTTCGCCGCGCTGGCCACCTATGGCCGCACCATCAATTTCGATCTGAAGCGCGCCGAGGGTTACAAGAATTTCTGCAACAAGCTGTGGAACGCGGCGCGTTTTGTGTTGATGAATACGGGAATCGGGAGTGGGGAATCGGGAATCGAAAGAGCACCGGCTACCGCTGCCGAGCATTGGATTCTCGCCCGACTCGCGCTCACGCTTGCCGAAGTTGAAGCACAGATGAAACTGTATCGCTTCGACCTGGTTGCGCAGGCGCTGTACGAATTTGTCTGGAACGATTACTGCGACTGGTTCCTCGAACTCAGCAAGCCCGCGCTCAATGGCGAGGATGCGGCCGCTGCCGCCTCCACGCGCAGCACCTTGCTGCGCGTGCTGGAAGCCATCCTGCGCGCCCTGCACCCGATCACCCCGTTCATCACCGAGGAAATCTGGCAATCCGTCGCGCCCAAACTCGGCATCAGCGGCAACTCGGTGGCCGAGCGCCCCTATCCGCGCGCTGCGGAATTCGCCGATGCAACCGATGCACAGGCAGTCGCCGATATCGAATGGCTCAAAGCTGTGCTTGGCGAAATCCGCCGCATCCGCAGCGAGATGAACATCGCGCCGGGCAAGCAAATTCCGTTGTTGTTCGCCAAGGGCGCTGCCGCTGACCGGACCCGCGTGGAACGCTTTGCCGAACAGATCGCCTTCCTCGCCCGCACCGAATCGCAAGCCTGGCTGGACGCCGGGCAACAGGAGCCGGCCTCGGCATCGGCCATCGTCGGCGAGTTGCGCGTGCTGATTCCGCTGGCCGGCCTGATCGACATCGAGGCCGAGAAGGCGCGCCTGAACCGCGAGATCAAGCGCATCGAAAGCGAGATCACCAAGTGCAACGGCAAACTCGGCAACGCCACCTTTGTCGCCAACGCCCCCGCCGCCGTGGTTGAACAGGAGCGCGGGCGCCTGGCCGAGTTCAGCACCACGCTAAGCGGCCTGAACGAGCAGTTGGGAAGACTCTGACAAGGCCGGGAATCGGGAATCGAGCATCGGGAATCGTCAGTAGCAAAAGAACGAACTCGCTTTGCCGGGGCCGTTCCCGAGCCCCGATTCTGCGGCGACCTGTTGCGTGATGCATGGCGGATGCGCTGCGCTTATCCACCCTACGAAAGCAGCCATGAGACTTGATGGGTAGGGTGGATAAGCCCGCAGGGCGCATCCACCACGGCAAACCGGAGTGGCGCACCCCGATTCCCAATTCACCATTCTCTATTCCCGGCTCTCCCAATCAGCGATAATCCGCAGTCCCCTTTTCCCTGTGCGGGCGCGGCCTCATCCGGCCGCGTCGGCAGTGTGCACAACCGGAGTCCGCATGCAGTACATCTACACCATGATCGGCGTGAGCAAGATCGTTCCGCCCAAACGCCAGATCATCAAGGACATTTCGCTCTCGTTTTTTCCGGGTGCCAAGATCGGCCTGCTGGGTTTGAACGGCGCCGGCAAGTCCACGGTGCTGCGCATCATGGCCGGCGTGGATACCGATTATCAGGGCGAGGCACGCCCGCAGCCCGGCATCAAGATCGGCTACCTGGAACAGGAGCCCAAGCTGGATCCGGTCAAGACCGTGCGCGAAGTGGTCGAGGAAGGCGTGTCCGAGATCATGAACGCGCAGGCGCGCCTGGACGAGGTGTACGCGGCCTATGCCGAGGAAGGCGCCGATTTCGACAAACTCGCCGCCGAGCAGCAACGCCTGGAGAACATCCTCGCCGCATCCGACGCGCACGCGCTGGAGCGCCAGCTTGAAGTCGCCGCCGACGCGCTGCGCCTGCCGCCTTGGGATGCCAACGTCGGCAAGCTCTCCGGTGGTGAAAAGCGTCGCGTGGCCTTGTGCCGCCTGCTCTTGTCCAAGCCCGACATGCTGCTGCTGGACGAACCCACCAACCATCTGGATGCCGAGTCCGTCGAATGGCTGGAACATTTCCTCGCCGACTTCCCGGGCACCGTGGTCGCCGTCACCCATGACCGCTACTTCCTCGACAACGCCGCCGAGTGGATCCTCGAACTCGACCGTGGCCGCGGCATTCCGTGGAAGGGCAATTACTCCTCGTGGCTTGAGCAGAAGGACGAACGCCTGAAGCAGGAAGAAAGCCAGGAGAAGGCGCGCCAGAAGGCGATCCAGCGCGAACTGGAATGGGCGCGCCAGAATGCCAAGGGCGGTCGCTCGAAGGGCAAGGCCCGCTTGTCGCGCATCGAGGAATTGCAATCCGTCGACTACCAGAAACGCAACGAGACCAACGAGATCTTCATTCCGCCGGGCGAGCGCCTCGGCAACTCGGTGATCGAGTTCAAGGGCGTGTCCAAATCCTTTGGCGACCGCCTGCTGATCGATGACTTGAGCATCGTCGTGCCACCGGGTGCCATCGTCGGCATCATCGGTCCGAACGGAGCGGGCAAGTCGACCTTGTTCAAGATGATCACCGGCCAGGAAAAACCCGACCAGGGCGAAATCGTCAAGGGCCCGACGGTCAAGATCGCCTATGTGGACCAGAGCCGCGAGAAGCTGGAAGGCAACCACAACGTGTTCCAGGAAGTTTCCGGCGGCGCCGACATCCTCACCATCAACGGCATCGAGATCCAGTCACGCGCCTACATCGGCCGCTTCAATTTCAAGGGCCCGGACCAGCAGAAACTGGTCGGCACCCTGTCCGGCGGCGAACGCGGCCGCCTGCACCTGGCCAAGACCCTGCTGCAGGGTGGCAACGTGCTGCTGCTGGACGAGCCGTCCAACGACCTCGACATCGAAACCCTGCGTGCATTGGAAGATGCGCTGCTGGAGTTTCCCGGCAATGCCTTCGTCATCTCGCATGACCGCTGGTTCCTCGACCGCATCGCCACGCATATCCTGGCCTTCGAAGGCGACTCGCATGTCGAGTTTTTCCAGGGCAACTACCGCGAATACGAAGAAGACAAGAAGCGCCGCCTCGGCGATGACGCTGCCGCGCCTCACCGTTTGCGTTACAAGAAGTTGGCTTGATAGCTGGGATGGGGAATTGAGAATTGGGAATCGTAAATGCAGTTTTGCACCTGACCCGTAGGAGCCCCTTCAGGGGCGAACGCCTTTCGTCCAGGAACGACGGGAAGCATCGTGCCTGAAGGCGTTTATCCCCTCTTGGGGGCTTCTACAGGGAATTGAAGCAATCCTGAGCTGCAGGAGAGTCACATGAGCTTCATGGAAACCCTGCGCTCGGCATGGCAGCGCAACGACTCACTGGTTTGCGTCGGCCTCGATCCGGAGCCTGCGCGATTTCCGGATGCTATTTCCCATGATGCCGATGGCGTGTTTGCGTTCTGCCGCGCCATCGTCGATGCCACGGCGGATCTGGTGTGCTGTTTCAAGCCGCAAATTGCCCACTTCGCCGCGTTGCGCGCCGAATCCGCGCTGGAACGCCTGATCGCACATATCCACGACGCGCATCCGGGTATGCCGGTAATTCTCGATGCCAAGCGCGGCGACATTGGCTCTACCGCGCAGCACTACGCCAGCGAAGCCTTCGACCGTTACCGCGCCGATGCGGTCACGCTCAATCCCTACCTGGGCCGAGATTCCGTGCAGCCGTTTCTTGATCGTGCAGACAAGGGTGTGATCCTGCTCTGCCGCACCTCCAATCCGGGCGGCGCGGATTTCCAGAACCTGGACTGCGGCGGCCAACCGCTGTACTTGCGCGTGGCCGAAACCATTGCGCGCGACTGGAACGGCAACGGCAATTGCGCGCTGGTCACTGGTGCCACCTGGCCGGAGGAGCTCGGCCAAGTCCGCAAACGCGTCGGCGACATGCCGCTGCTGGTACCCGGCATCGGTGCCCAGGGCGGCGACATCGAAGCGGTCATGCGCCATGGCGCGACCGAAGATGGCACGGGTCTCATGATCAGTTCCTCGCGCGCCATCCTGTACGCCAGTCACGGCAGCGATTTTGCCGATGCTGCGCGCGGCGCAACGCGCGATCTGCGCGATGCAATCAACCGCTTCCGCACTGTGCGGAAAGACTGAACATGTTCACCGTTGCATTGACCGGCGGGGTCGCTTCCGGCAAGTCCACGGTGGAAAGACTGTTCGCTTCGCGCGGCATTGAAATCATCGATGCCGATCACGTCGCACGTGAGGTCGTGGCCGCAGGCACCGCTGGGCTTGCCGACATCGTGGAAGTGTTCGGTACCGATGTCCTGTCGGCAGACGGCTCATTGGACCGTAGGGCGATGCGTGAGCGCGTGTTTGCCGATGAACGCGCACGTCGTCAGCTTGAAGCCATCATCCATCCCCGCGTGCGTGAGGTGCTCAGGCAGCGCGCCAGCGAGGTGCACAGCGCCTACGGCATGCTGGTGATTCCACTGCTGGTCGAATCCGGCGACTATGCCTGGGTGAATCGCGTGCTGGTCGTCGATGTGCCGCGCGAGGTGCAACGGGAACGCCTGCTCAAGCGCGATGGCATCAGCCGCGAACTGGCGGAAGCCATGCTGGATGCGCAGGCCAGTCGCGAACAACGGCTGGCCGTGGCCGACGACGTGATCGACAACAGCGCCGATCTGGAGTCTCTCGACGACGCCGTCGAACGCCTGCATCGACGCTATCTGCAACTGGCTGGTTGAGCTTCACGCAGGACATTCAGGAGTGACATTGCGGACAGGCATGCCAACCCTTCAATGGCAATCGCCTGCAATTGCTCCTGCATTGTCTCCCTCTCCCGCTGGCGGGAGAGGGTTGGGGTGAGGGTGGCGCATGCCATCCATGGCCATCGCCTGCAATTGCTCCTGCATTGTCTCCCTCTCCCGCTGGCGGGAGAGGGTTGGGGTGAGGGTGGCGCATGCCATCCATGGCCATCGCCTGCAATTGCTCCTGCATTGTCTTCCTCTCCCGCTGGCGGGGGGGTTGGGTGCCATCCATGGCCATCGCCGCTCATTGCCCCTCGCTGGGAGGTGGGGGGTGGCCATGCCATCCATGGCCATCGCCTGCAATTGCTCCTGCATTGCAGGCATACCGGCCATCCATGGCCATAAAAAACCCCGGAGCTTGCACCCCGGGGCCTTCGATTCAAACGCTCACTTTGCTCAGTAGTGGCGACGCATGGTCACCAGGGCGCTCATGGCGAGCGTTGCCAGCAGTAGCAGGAGGCTCCAGTTCGACAGCGCATCGAGTTCGACAGGAGCTGCCGCGCCCGTCACGCCCTCGCCGCTCAGAGTTGCTGTCGCCGTGCCGACATCGGAGGTGATCGTGATGACCTCGCTGTAGAGGCCCGGTGCCACCGGTGCGAAGCTGTACAACACCGTGCAGTTGGCACCCGCTGCAAGACCGAATGGCACCGCCCCGCAGGTGCCGCCGGGAACTTCCGCAAAGGGAGCCGAGGGTGCGGAGATCGCCGTCACCTGCAATGGACCGGTACCGGTGTTGAGAATCGTCAGCGCAAGCTGGCTGTTCGAACCCAGCAGTTGGCCTCCGAAATCAATTGTCGCCGAGAGGACACCGATGATTCCGATACCACCTGTGCCGGTCAATGCGAAGGCACCATTGCCGACATTGCTGGTTACGGTGAAGTTCTGACTGGCCGGTCCGCTGACGGTCGGGCTGAAGGTGTAGTCGAGCGTGCAGGACAGTCCCGCGCCGATCGAGAACGGCACCGCACCACAACTTCCGCCGCTCAGCGCAAACGGTGCTGCCGCTGCGGTCAAGGCCGTGACCTGCAACGAGCTGCCACCGGTGTTGCTGAGCGTTATTGTCTGGGCCGCACTGGTCGCACCAACGGTGACGTTGCCGAAGTCGAGGCTGGTCGGGTTGACGTTGAGAACGCCCGGCGGAAGTACGGTGTCGGTGTCGGTTGCCGAGTTGTTGGCCGGGTTGGTATCCGTCACACCGGCCGCAGCGGCAACTGTCGCCGTATTGACAATGCTGCCGGTGGCGGCGGCGGATATGTTGCACGTCGCGGTGAAGGTCGTTGAACCTCCTGCAGGCAGATTCACCACCTGATTGATGTTGCCGGAGCCGGCAGGGGTGCAGGTGCCGCCACCTGCGCCTGCACACGTCCATGTGCAGGTCAGCGAAGCCGGGAAGGTGTCGGCAACCGTGGAACCCGGCGCATTGCTCGGCCCAGCATTGCTTGCGGTGATCGTGTAGATGGTTGAACCGCCGGCAACCACGGTCGCCACGCCATCGGTCTTGGTGATGGACAGGTCGGCCTGTGGCGTCAAGGTGTCGGTATCCGTGGCCGAATTGTTGCCCGGGGTCGGATCGGCAATCGAGCTGGAAACGGTCGCCGTGTTCACCAGGGTTCCGGTCGCTGCTGCCGAAATCGCACAACTGGCCGTATAGGTGACGCTGCCTCCAACAGGGAGATTGACGGTATCGTTGATGTTGCCCGATCCGGCCGCCGTGCAGGTGCCGCCACTTGCGCCAGCGCAGGTCCAGGTGCAGGTCTCGCTGGCCGGGAAGGTGTCGGCGATGGTCGCGCCGGTCACCGGGTCCGGTCCGGCGTTGCTGCCGGTGATCGTGTAGGTGACGCTGCCACCAGGTAGCGCCGTGGTCACGCCATCGGTCTTGGTGATCGAAAGGTCTGCACTGAGCGCGCGACATCCGGTCACGCTGACATCATCGACGGCCAGACCCTGGAAGTTGACCGTGTTGTCGCCGTCGACATGGAAACGCAGCTCACTGTTGAGTCCGGCCAGACTGTCGGCACGGCGTGACATCTGCGCCCAACCGGCGCTGGCGCCGATGTTGGTCGATGGATTGCCCACCGCGTTGGTCATCGTCGCATCGAGGAACTCGAACAAGCGTACCGGCGTGGCACCACCGGCTTGCTGAAAGTCCACGAACATGTGGTCGAAAGTGGCGTTCTCCATCTGGTAGCGCTGTGCCCAGTTGACGACGATCGGTGCCACCAATCCAGCGAGGTTGATATTGGGCGACAACAGATCCTGACTGCTCGATACATCGTAGGTGTTGTCCAGATCCGTCTTCCAGCAGTTGACGCCACTGTTGCAGGTCGTGAACGCGGCAAGCGGATTGGCGGTCGTCGTGGCGGGAGAGTTGGGCAAGCCCAGTTCCCATTCGTCGGCGGCTCCGCTGTGCGTGAATCCTGCCGCGCCGGACTCGAAATCCGTGGAGTACACGGTGGTGCTGGCAAAGCCTGGCGGACAGGTGGGCGGTGGCGGCGCTTCGCAGACACGCAGGCTCCAGGCGGTAAGTGTGCCGCCGTTGGCGCCTGCCGTATCGTCGCGCAGATCAAGGGTCCAGGTACCTCCGGCATTCTCTCCATCGAACCACGCCAGGCGATAGGCGAGCTCGGGCTTCATCTGCAATCCGCGAAGAACGGTAAACGCCGGCGGGATACCGGCTTCGTCATCAAACACGGCATCCATCTGGGTCTGGCCGCCGGTGGCGGCCGCGCCGATGTCGGTGAACAAGCCATTGTCGTTGCCTGCTGGTGAACGCAGGTGGGCGTCGATATCCTGCATCAGGGCGTGGTTGAGCTGGATTTCGACATCCAGGTCTGCAATGCGCGGGTTGCCGGGAATGCTGATGACCGAACTGACCAGGCCGGTTCCGGGACCGATGGTCTTGGGCACATCGGTGCTGGTGTAGGTGGTGCAGTTCACCCCTTCGTTTGCGGCCGGATGCACGCTGACGCTGAGTCCATAGGTTGCCGTCGGCCCGCCCACCGCCGCAGAGGATGAATCGACGAAAGCGAAATAGGTGCCCGCCGTCTTTACCGTCATGAACAAGGCTTCTGACGGAATGGTCGGATTGGCTCCTTCCGCGGCGCCTGCATCATCCACGACCAGGATCTGGTTGCTGGCGTCGCCGAACAAGGCGATGCCGAGACGGCCATTCCAGAAGACGCCATCGCGTTCCGGGTCGGTATCCAGCGACAGGTAGACGGTATCACCGGCATTCAAGGTGAAGCTGTACCAGTCCTGCTCGGTGGCTGCCGCCGGATTGCGCGCACCGCTGACCCAGCCATTGGCCGGCAACGGGTTGGCGGTCGCCGGGGTGTCGTTGGCTTCCACCTCTGGCGTCGGGCTACCGGATTGCACTTGCAAGTGCAACTCGTAGGGGCGCAATTGGTTGGTGGCGCTGAAATGGTTGACCTGCAGGAAATACGTCCCGCTGGTCGGGATGGTGGCTCCGGCTATGGAGGAGGACAAGCTGCCAAAACTGCCGTTGTCGTCATCAAACTCGATCGAGGTGGTGCCATCCGAGGCCAGCAATCTCAGCTGGCTGTCCGACGTGGCGTTCGCGGAGAAACTGGTCATCACCGCCGCGTAGATGCGGTCCCCGGCATTGGCGGAGAAGGAATAGAAGTCGACATCTGCATTTGGGTAAACCGAAGCGCGGACCACCAGATTGGTGCCCGTCAACGGCGACGCGGTGGCAGAGGTGTTGTTGGGCTCGACTTCGCCCTGGTATCCCTGGCCCAGGATTTCCGCAGGGGCATAAATTGTCCCGCCCGGACTGAAGCTCGACGGCTTGGAATCGCTGTCATGACCTTTGACTTCATCGTCCGCCAGTGGCAACGCGGTCACCTGCGTGGGTGCGGCCGTGGTTTTTGGATCCGTCAGGTCGGCCAGTGCCAACCAGCGCGGCGTGTTTGCCAACTCGGCACGCTTGACATCAGGGAGACTGACTTCTGTCGCCGCGAGAATTCCAGACGGCAGCGACGCCTGCAGCATTGCAGTCGCCGCCATGCCTCCGGCATCCGCCTGTCCAGCCGACAGCAAGGTAATCGCGAACGCGGCCGCGCCCAGAGCGCCGGCCCTGAATCTCTGAAACATGGTTCTTCCCCCAGGAATGATGTGCATGCGACATGCAGCAATGCCGAAATGGCCTGCCGAGTGTGCCCGACTGCCCAAGCTGCTGTCGAGGGGATTTTTTGCCGTATGGACAGCGTCCCGGTCGACCCGGAAAGCCGCATCATGCTCAGCGAAAAAGCCGGGCACCTTGCGGTGCCCGGCCTTTCAACTCAACTTCCCGGATCGGAAGGTTCAGACGCGCAGCTTGCCTTCACGGCGATACCAGATCGCCGCCAGGCCCAAGCCGAGCAGGATCATGCCCAGCGGGCCCAAGGTCGGCAATTCACGCGAGATCAGGAAGCCGGTTGGATCGGCTGCTCCAGCGATACTCGGATCATCAGTCAGGCCCGAGGCATCGTTGTCACCGTTGCCATCCGAGTCGAAGTTGATCGTGCCCTGGTTGGTCACCGCGCCATTGGCATTGCTCGCCACAATGGCATCGATGGTGATGGTCACGCTTCCACCCGCAGGGATGGCACCATTCCAGGTCACCATATTGCCGGCATTGGCCACCGTACCGGAACTCGCCGTGGACGAAACATAA
Source organism: Dokdonella sp. (assembly GCA_016712865.1). Lineage (GTDB taxonomy): Bacteria > Pseudomonadota > Gammaproteobacteria > Xanthomonadales > Rhodanobacteraceae > Dokdonella. The sequence continues at coordinate 537,914 of JADJQH010000008.1, read as the reverse complement.
GCAACTTGGGCAGGCAAAACATCGACGAACTCGTCGCCCGGATTGTCGGCCTGCGGACCCGGGCCGGCATTGCTCAGCACGATGGTGTAGGTAATTGAACCACCCGGCACCGGATTGCCGGACAGGGTCTTGGTGCCGCTGATTCCGGAACCGGCAATCACGGTGGTGTCGTCAGTGGCCGAGTTGTTGCCGCCGTTGGGATCGGACGCTCCCGCCGGAGTGGCAACCGTGGCCGTATTGCTGATGACCGTGCCATTGGAGGTGGCCGCGGCAACCGTGCAATTGGCGCTGTAGGTCACATTGGCGCCTACCGGCAGGTTCACGCTGTCGTTGATGTTGCCGGAACCCCCACCCGTACAGGTACCGCCACCCGCACCGGCACAGGTCCAGTTGCAGGTGAGCGAAGCCGGGAAGGTATCGGCCACCGTGCTGCCCAGCGCATCGCTGGTCCCACCGTTGCTGGCCACTATGGTGTAGGTCAACGGGTCACCAGCGATCACCGAGGTCAAACCATCGGTCTTGCTGATGGAAAGGTCGGCAGACACGATGGTGGTGTCGGTGTCGGTCGCCGTGTTGTTGGCGGTGTTTGGATCCGGCACGGCCACGGATGCAGTGACCGTCGCATTGTTGGCGATGACGGTTCCGGCCGGGGTGTTGGGCGGGATCGTGCAGGTGGCGGAGTAGGTCACCGAACCGCCATTGGGCAGATTCACCACATCGTTGATGTTGCCTGCACCTGCTGCAGTGCAGGTTCCACCCAATGCACCCGCGCAAGTCCAAGTGCAGCCCGTCAGCGGCGCCGGGAAGCTGTCGGCCACGGTGCTGCCGGGGGCATCGGTCGGGCCCGCGTTGCTGGCCGTGATCGTGTAGGTCACCGTTTGCCCGGCCGCCGGTGTCGCAACGCCGTCGGTTTTGGTGATGGAGAGGTCGGCCGAAGCACAGGTGAAGGTGTCGATATCCAGCGACCAGCTGTCGATGCTGCCGCCGTCACCTGCCAGGTCGTCGGAAACCGTCAGGGTCCAGGTCCCGTTCGGGTCTTCCCCCATGAAGGCTGCCATGGCTTCTTCCGGTACCAATGGCGAAGCCAGGGTGTTGTTGACATAGGCGTGATCGGACACCAATCCGTTGTTGGTGGTATAGGGCACCTGGCCTGCCGGATTGGCATCGTCATCCCAGACGGTACCGTTGAACACATTGTCATTTCCTGCACCGTTGTCGGTGGAAAGTGTCACCACCGTGCCCGAGGGCGAGGTCAGGGTGATGTCCATGTCTGCAGAAAAGGTATGGGTGATGAATGTCTGAGCATTCACATCGTGGATCGCGGACCCGGCACCCGCGACAAGGATTGTCGAGGTTGCTACTCCGGGACCCGTCGGGATGGCCACGGGCGTCGATTGGATTGCCGTGGGTACGTTGGCAATGATGGGTGCGCTGGGCAACGTGCTCACTTGCAACGACCAGCCCGTCAGATTGCCGCCGTCGCCCGCCAGATCATCGGAAATGGTGAGGGTCCAGGTACCGTTGGGATTCTCGCCAATGAACGCGCCCATGGCTTCTTCGGGAACCAGTGGCGTCGCCGTGGTCAGGTTGACGTAGGCGTTGTCGGTCACCAACCCGTTGTTGGTCGTGTAGGGAACCTGGCCAGCGGGATTGGCACTGTCGTCCCACAATGTGCCATTGAACACATTGTCGTTACCCGCGGCGTTGTCGGTGCTGAGGGTTACCACCGTGCCTGCGGGCGAGGTCAGGGTGATGTCCAGGTCGGCATTGAACGTATGTTCGATCTGGGTGATGGCGTTGAGATCGAGCAAGTAGGTCGACGCACCCGAAACGACGATCGTCGATGTCACTACGCCAGGTCCGGTCGGAATGGCGAGCGCAGTCGTGTTGGCAAAATTGGTCGTGGTTGTGTTGCAGCCTGCGGGCAACGTGCCCAGAACGCCGGGCGAGCCGACATGGGCCTGCGCCGGATCCACGCCATGGGTAACGAAGCCCGGATCATCGCCACCCAATGCCAGCGACAGTGCTTCGTAACGCCGCTCGCCAAGCACATAATCCGCCGCCGCCTGGGCGTTGCTTGCTGCCTGCGGCTTCAGCGTGGCCAGTTGCTGCGTCAATCCCAGCATTTCAGCATAGGACGCGGCCTTGTCCACCTGGGCACTGGCTTGATGTGAACCGCAAAGCAGCGTCAGACAAAGCGCTGACAGGATTGGGGCCCCGCGGCGAGAAATGACCGAAACCGAACTACCGACAAACCTTGCTGACATGTTCCCCTCTCCTCTGCAAAGTGCATTGCCCAGGCGCATGGCGGGCCACAACCTCTCCCCGCAACGAAGTCCGGATCCGGATTCCCAAGGCAGAAGTCTTTGGTGCACCGGGGCCAAACTGTCAGCCTTACTCCCGAGGACTTCCCGACACGCTGCCCATCCCAGCCGCCGGATGACACGAACGTCATGGCGGACCCAATCTCCATTGCGGAAACTGAAAGTGTGAACCTAATCGCTTTTTCGTGCCTTGTCGAGCGGATTCTTCAGCCTTGAGGCGGAAGCGCGGTCCATAGCGAGCGGATGGCAGCAATGCCCTGGAAACCCCGGTCAAACGCCATCTCCAGGTCGCCTTCGCTCATGCCGCCCAAGGCATATACCGGAAGTCGCGCCGCCGTGACCCAGGCCTGGGCCTGATCCCATCCGAGCGCGGGTGCGGAGGGATGGCTGGACGTCACCCGAATCGGGGACAGGGTGGCGAAATCGGCACCTATGTTCGCGGCCTGCGAAAGCTCCGCCGGGGAATGACAGGACACGCCGAGCAGCATGGACGCAGGAACCGGCCGCTCGTTCAGTCCAGAGGCAATCCGGTACGGAAGGTGCACGCCATCCAGGCCAAGCACTGCGGCCAGCTCGAAATCGGCATTCAGCAAAAGGCGGGCTCCGTGTTCCCGACACAGGCCGTGAACGCGTCGCGCCAGCGGCGCCAAGGAATCCCGCGACCAGCCGGGAGCTCGCAGCTGGATCAGGCGAATGCCTGCGGCGAGCGCAGCCTTGATTGAATCCAGAAAGTCGCTTTCCTTGCCGGAAGCCGGAGTCGGGGTGATCAGATAGCGATCCGGCAGCCTGATGGAAGCAAGCACGGGCCTGTCCAGCGGCGGTAGCCACTGCGGCTCTGTCTTCAAAGGGTCTACCCAGGCCAGGGCCTGGCCCTCGCGACCGCGCAGCGGGCCGCTGAAGCATTCCACATCGTAGACATCCAGTTCGATGTCAGGCCCGGGCACCGCGATGCGGCGCCGACCGATGGTGGCGTGCACACCCAATTCTTCGTGAAGCTCGCGAACGAGCGCAGCACGGGGATCCTCACCCGCTTCAACTTTTCCACCGGGGAATTCCCACATGCCAGTCAGAGCCTTGCCTGACGGTCGTTGCGCCAGCAGCACGCGGCCCTGCCCATCACGCAGTACGCCCGCTACCACATGCTGGTTGAACCGGCACATGATTGTTTCCGACTCGGGCACGCTTCAACTTCGCTGCGCTACGTTCAATGTTCAGGGCGAACGGGACTTGATCGCCGCTTTAACGATTCCCCGTTCTCCATTCCCGATTCCCATGCAATCAGCCCAGGCTCCCGTGGCATTGCTTGTATTTCTTGCCCGAGCCGCAGGGACAGGGTTCGTTGCGTCCGACCTTCGGCGCATCGCGATGCACGGGAGTCGACACCCGAACAGCGGGCTCGGCTGCCGCCGCACCTTCCGCCTCACCCTGGAATCCGGGTGGTTCGGCGTGCTGGAACTGCATGGTCTTTGCCTGGGCCTCGGCCTGTGCGCGCTGCTGGGCCTCCATGGCCTGCACTTCCTCTTCGCTGCGGATGCGCACGCGTGCCAGCAGTTGCACGACTTCATGCTTGATGCGCTCAAGCATTTGCTCGAACAACAGGAACGACTCCCTCTTGAACTCCTGCTTGGGCTGCTTCTGCGCATAGCCGCGCAGGTAAATGCCCTGGCGCAGATAGTCCATGCTGGTCAGGTGCTCTTTCCAGCAGTTGTCGACAACCGACAGCATCACGTGCTTTTCCAGCGAACGCATGGTCTCGTCGCCGAGCAGGGCTTCCTTCTCGCGGAACAGGCGCGCCGCGGCGTCTTCGACACGCGCGAGCAGACCATCGGGCCCCACTTCCTCCTGCTCGGACAGCCAACCGCGCAGATCCAGCTTGAGCCCGAATTCCGACTCCAGCTCCTTTTCCAATCCGGAAATGTTCCATTGATCGTCGACCGAATTGGGCGGCACGAAGCGCCGCACCAGTTCGGCAAATACATCCTCACGGATGCTGGCCACCGTTTCGCCCACGCCTTCACTTTCGAGCAGTTCGTTGCGCTGTTCGTAGATGACCTTGCGCTGGTCATTGGCCACATCGTCGAATTCAAGCACGTTCTTGCGATAGTCGAAGTTCTGCGCTTCGACCTTGCGCTGTGCGTTCATGATCTGCTTGGTGACCATGCGATCCTGGATCGCGTCGTCTTCCTTCATGCCGAACATGCGCATGAGGCCGGCCACCTTTTCGCCCATGAAGATGCGCAGGAGATTGTCTTCCAGCGACAGGTAAAAGCGGCTCGAACCCGGGTCGCCCTGGCGCCCGGAGCGACCGCGCAACTGGTTGTCGATGCGTCGCGACTCATGCCGCTCGGTACCGATGATGCGCAGGCCGCCCGCTTCCATGACCTTGGCGTGGCGGGTGGTCCATTCCGTGCGCACTTGTTCGCGTGCGCTCTCGCTCGAATCCTTGGGCAGGATTTCAAGTTCCGCTTCGAGGTTTCCGCCAAGCACGATGTCGGTACCGCGACCGGCCATGTTGGTGGCAATGGTGACCGAGCCGGGACGCCCGGCCTGGGCCACGATGATCGCTTCGCGTTCGTGCTGCTTGGCATTGAGCACTTCATGTGGAACGCCCGCCTTGCGCAGCAGGCCGGACAGGTACTCGGATGTTTCGATTGACGTGGTGCCCACCAGCACCGGCTGACCGCGTTCGTAGCAGTCACGGATGTCGTCGATGATGGCGTCGTACTTGTTCTTGGCCTTGAGGAATACGACATCCGCCTCGTCCTTGCGCACCATCGGACGATGGGTGGGAATGACCACCACTTCCAGCCCGTAGATCGACTGGAACTCGTAGGCCTCGGTGTCGGCGGTACCGGTCATGCCGGCCAGCTTCTTGTACAGGCGGAAGTAGTTCTGGAAGGTGATCGAGCCGAGGGTCTGGTTCTCGCGCTGGATCGGCACGCCTTCCTTTGCCTCGACCGCCTGGTGCAAGCCATCGGACCAGCGGCGTCCAGCAAGCGTGCGTCCGGTGAACTCATCAACGATAATGACCTCGCCATCACGAACGATGTAGTCGACATCCTTCTGGTAGATGGAGTGCGCACGCAGTGCGGCATTCAGGTGGTGAACGACGGCAAGATGCTTGCTGTCGTACAGGGTCTCGTCCTCGCCGATGATGCCATCGGTGCGCAGCAGCGCTTCGGCGTGTTCCATGCCCGCTTCCGACAGGTGTACCTGGCGCTGCTTTTCGTCAACCCAGAAATCGCCCGCGCTGTCTTCCTTCTCCTGGCGCACCAGCTTCGGAACCAGGCGATTGACCTTGATGTAGAGCTGCGGCGATTCGTCGGTCGGGCCGGAAATGATCAGCGGCGTGCGCGCCTCGTCGATGAGGATCGAATCGACCTCATCGACGATCGCATAGCTGAGCTCGCGCTGGTAGCGCTGCTCGCGGGTTTGCGCCATGTTGTCACGCAGGTAGTCGAAACCGAATTCGTTGTTGGTTCCATAGGTGATGTCGGCAGCATAGGCACCGCGCTTGTCGGCATGGTCCATGCCTGGATAGACAACACCCACGCTCATGCCGAGGAAGCTGTAGATGCGCCCCATCCACGCCGAGTCACGCTTGGCCAGGTAATCATTGACGGTGACTACATGGACGCCCTTTCCCGTGAGCGCGTTCAGGTAGACCGGCAAGGTGCCGACCAGGGTCTTGCCTTCGCCGGTTCGCATTTCCGCGATCTTGCCCATGTGCAGGACCATGCCGCCGACCATCTGTTCGTCGTAATGACGCAGGCCGATCACTCGTCGCGCCGCTTCGCGAACCACCGCGAATGCTTCGGGAAGCACCGAGTCAAGCGACTCGCCGCTGCCGACACGCTGGCGCAGTTCATCGGTCATGGCGCGCAATCCGGCATCGTCCATCGCCGTGAAGCGCGGTTCAAGGGCGTTGATTTTCGCCACCGTCTTGTTGAGTGAACGCAGGATGCGTTCGTTGCGACTGCCAAAGATGCCGGTCAGGAAGCGTTGCAACATGGGTTTGAATATCCGAAAAAAGGGCTGCGGCAGCGGACTGATGCGACACAGCAGAAAAACGAAGGCCGCCGATGATACGGCGGCCCCGGCATTACGCCAAATCAGATTGTGTTCGGATCGCCCGTTTCAAGGCCCCGATACGGCGCTCAGGCGCGATTGGCGCGGGTGGACCTCACATAGGCCGTGGGGTTCACCGGCCGCCCGTGCAACCAAACCTCGAAGTGGCAGTGGGGACCGGTGGAGCGGCCACTGGAGCCGACCTTGGCGACGACTTGTCCAATGCGGACCCTGGAACCGACTTCCACCACATTGCGCGAATTGTGCGCGTAGCGGGTCATGTAGCCGTTGCCGTGATCAATCTCGACCACGTTGCCATAGCCGTTGCGGATGCCGGAGTAGGTCACCACGCCCTCGGCGACGGCGAGCACGTCGCTGCCCATCGGCACATCGAAATCGACGCCCAGATGCACCGCCTTGCGACCACTGATCGGATCCGTACGCGTTCCGAAACCCGATGCGATATATCCATAGGCCACGGGCATGCCGGCCGGCAGCAGGGCGTTGTCGATCTTGCGATCAAGCAACAGGTCTTCAAGCACCGTCAGTTGCGCTTCCTGGCGCTCGAACTCCAGCCGGAGCCCGGCGATATCGTCTTCCACCGGCAGCGGGGCGGCACCACCCAGGCTTTCTTCGGGGCCACCCAAGGCCGGTTCGCTGCCGAAATCAAACTCTCCGCCCTCGAGCTTGCCAACTTGGGTGAGTCGGTCACCCAATGCATTGAGGCGGGTTGCCTGCGCACGCAATTGGCCGATCTGCATGGCCAGCGCATCAAGATCCCGGCGTGAATTCTCCTCGACCCCGCCCAGCTCCTGCTTCTGCAACTGGATCTGGGCGCGCAGCGCCACCAGTTCGCGCAGGGCGGCATCACGCGGATTGACGGTCAGCACCGCAACCGCAAATCCGATTCCCGCAAACAACAGGAACAGGGAGCCAAGGGTTGCGGCAATCAACAAGCGTCCGCGCATGCTGCGCAGATCGATACAACGTGGAGCACAATGCGATTTCGCTACCAGGATGATGTTCATTGACTGTTCGCCGAATAGGTACCGCCATGCAGCAAAGTCGTCCACCGCGCCCCAAGCGACCCGGCACCCTGATGCCTGTCGCCGAGTGCATCAACCTCGACACGCTGGCGCAACGCGCGCATGCCCTGGAGATGCTCGATGGAAAACTCCGCCACCACTTGCCCGACGCGCTCGCTCGCGAATGTCGACTCGCGGACGTGCGCAACGGACGGCTTGTGTTTCTCGCGTCGAGTCCCACCTGGGCCACTCGCCTGAGGTTGCACCAGGCAACCCTGCTCAAGGAGGCCCGTGTTGCCTGCGGCAACACCGTGGATCTCGTCGTTGTGAAAGTGGCAGCCCCGTCGCCCGTTCCCCCGGAACCGACCAGGCCAAAACCGCTCTCCGCAGCCGCCGCAAGACATCTGCGCTCAGCCGCAAAAACGCTCAAGGACCCTGAACTCAAGGCCCTCTATCAACACCTGGCTTCCATCGCCGAAGAAAAAAATCCACCGGAAACCTGAAGGTTTCTCTTGTCCCCTGAAGCATCAGGACTCCGCAGCGGAGTCCCTGGCAGCAACCAGCAGTTTCGCTCAGATGGCCTGAGCCGGGTGTGCGTAGGAAATCGGAGCCTTCGCTTCATCCTCGAAGCAAACCTCTTCCCATGCCTCCCGATCCGCCAGCAATGCCCTCAACAAGGTATTGTTGAGCGCGTGACCTGACTTGTATCCATAGAATGCACCAATCAGGCTGCGCCCGAGGAGATACAGGTCACCAATTGCGTCAAGAATCTTGTGTTTTACGAACTCGTCTTCGTAACGCAATCCGTCCTCGTTCAGCACCCGATAGTCATCGAGCACGATCGAGTTGTCCATGGATCCGCCCAGCGCCAGATTGCGCTCGCGCAGCATTTCAATGTCGCGCATGAAACCGAAGGTGCGCGCACGGCTGACTTCCTTGACGAACGAGGTGGTCGAAAAATCGATTTCGCTGGTCGAGGTGCGCTTGGCGAACATCGGATGATCGAAATCGATCGAAAATCCGACCTTGAAGCCATCGAAGGGTTCAAATCGCGCCCACTTGTCGCCGTCGCGGACGGTGACCTGGCGCTTGATGCGCACGAAGCGCTTCGGGGCCGCCTGCTCCTCGATACCTGCCGATTGCAGCAGGAACACGAACGGACCGGCACTGCCGTCCATGATGGGCACCTCGGGCGCCGAGAGGTCGACATACGCGTTGTCGATGCCAAGGCCGGCTATCGCGGAAAGCAGGTGCTCGACCGTGGCGATGCGGACATCGCCTTGCACCAGCGTTGTCGACAGTCGCGTGTCACCCACGTTTTCGCAACAGGAACGGATTTCCACCGGCTCGGCGAGATCCACGCGCCGGAAGACAATCCCTGTATCGACCGCAGCGGGGCGCAAGGTCATGTAGACCTTGTCACCCGTATGGAGACCTACGCCTGTCGCCCTGATTACATTCTTGAGCGTGCGTTGTTTGATCATGTTTTTGGTCTGACCCCTGGGGCAGGAGCATCAAAACGCCGGGGAGATTAGCACAGGGTCGCGGTCAGCGATAGTTAATCTGACGTCAAAATCAGACAGATGTTGCGTGCTTGCAACACAATGGTCTCTGAGCGAAGAGCGATCCTGCCCGGTCGCTACCAAAGAAAATGCCGTCGCGACGCCACGCGACGGCATGGAATCCCCGGCCACCACCGGCAAATGACGGCGGATCGGGCGCGAATCGGATCAGGCGACCCGGCGCGGAATGGGACCTACGGAGTTTGAGTCAATCGATTGTGAAGGCGCCTCCTAGTCGGCCTGTCGGCGCAGAAAGGCCGGGATGTCGAGATAGTCGACCTGGTTGTCGGCGGCAACCGCGACCTGCTCGGCCGGTGCGGATATCGCTTGCGCGGACATGCGTCCGGGTGTTCCGAGGTAGTCGATCTCGCCGGTTGTGGCATTCCTCACCGCCCGAATCGGCGCACGCGGCGCAATGATGGCTTCGCGTTCACGCTCGCTGCGGACGGGTTGACGTGCCGCAGTGCGATTGAGCCCCGTGGCCACCACGGTTACCCGTACCTCATCCTGCAGCTCAGGATCAATCGCGGTACCCACCACCACGGTTGCATCCTCGCTGGCGAACTCGTGGATGACGCCGCCGATCTCCTCGAACTCGCGCATGGTGAGATTGCTGCCGGCGGTCACGTTGACCAGGATGCCGCAGGCACCGGCCAGGTTGATGTCCTCCAGCAACGGGTTGTTGATCGCCGCTTCCGCCGCTGCAACCGCGCGATCATCGCCACGCGCACTGCCGCTGCCCATCATGGCCAGGCCCATTTCCGACATCACCGTGCGCACGTCGGCAAAGTCGACATTGATGGTTCCCGGCCTGGTGATCAGGTCGGCAATGCCTTGCACGGCCCCGAGCAGCACATCGTTGGCCTGCTTGAAGGCGCTGAGCAGGGAGACATCGCGACCCAGCACACTGAGCAGCTTCTCGTTGGGCACGGTGATCAGCGAGTCCACATGCTGGCCGAGGTCGTCGATGCCCTTGAGCGCCACCTGCATGCGACGCCGGCCCTCGAACGGGAATGGCTTGGTGACCACGGCAACCGTCAGGATGCCGAGCTCCTTGGCCAACTGGGCAACCACCGGCGCTGCGCCGGTGCCGGTGCCGCCGCCCATGCCACAGGTGATGAAGGCCATGTCTGCCCCGCGCAGCAACTCGCAAATGCGCTCGCGATCTTCCAGCGCCGCCTGGCGACCCACTTCCGGGTTTGCCCCGGCACCGAGTCCCTTGGTGACATTGGCCCCGAGTTGCAGGGTGTGTTTGGCACCGCTGTTCTTGAGTGCCTGCGCATCGGTGTTCGCGCAGATGAAATCCACGCCTTCAATCTGTGCATTCACCATGTGGCTTACGGCGTTGCCGCCACCACCACCCACGCCGATGACCTTGATGACAGCATTCGGCTCCATTCTTTCGATCATTTCAAACATTTTCCCACCCTCCGTCGGCTTAGGCCGTATTGGTTTGATGTAACCGCCCACCGGGCACTCCGCCCCGGCCTGCGAATTGCGAAAGACTGGCGTGTCCTTCGTTGCGCAACCGTTTCGGTTGCCTCACCGCGCGTCCCGTGCGGTGGTTGTTGCGAGATGTGCCTGCTTGCGCGTGCACTCAGAAATTTCCGGTGAACCACTTGGAAACCCGGTTCCAGACACCGCCCACCGCCTCGACGCCGCGGCGTGGCGTTTGCAGCTGCTGGCGGCTCCCGTACAGGAGCAGGCCCACGCCAGTGGCATGGATCTGGTTGGAGACGACATCGGCGAGGCCGGTCACGTGTTGTGGCGTACCCAGGCGTACCGGCATGTGGAAGACCTCCTCGGCGAGGTCGGCCACGCCTTCCATCTTTGCCGCGCCACCGGTCAGGACGATGCCCGCGGCGACGAGGCTCTCGTACCCGGACCGGCGCAGTTCCGCCTGCGCAAGCGAGAACAGCTCCTCGTAGCGCGGCTGCACCACTTCGGCGAGGGTCTGCCTGGCCAGTCGCCGCGGTGGACGGTCGCCCACGCTCGGCACCTGGATGGTTTCCTCGGCATGCGCAAGCTGGGCCAGCGCACAGGCGTACTTGACCTTGATTTCCTCGGCATGCGCGGTCGGCGTGCGCAAGGCGACCGCGATGTCATTGGTGACCTGGTCGCCGGCGATCGGCAGGGACGCGGTATGGCGGATGGCACCCTGGGTGAAAATGGCGATGTCCGTCGTGCCGGCCCCGATGTCGACGAGACAGACACCGAGATCGCGCTCATCCTGGGTGAGAACGGCAAAACTGGACGCAATCTGCTGCGGCACCAGGTCATCCACGCGCAGGCCGCAGCGCGAGACGCATTTGCGGATGTTGGCGGCGGCGCTCATGGCACCGGTGACCAGGTGCACGCGCGACTCCAGTCGCACGCCGCTCATTCCAATCGGATGGCGGATGCCTTCCTGGCCGTCGATGACGTAGTCCTGGGGTTCGAGATACAGGCGTTCCTGGTCCGCCGGAATCGCCACCGCGCGGGCTGCCTCGATCACATGCTCGCGGTCCGCTTCGGTCACTTCCTTGTCACGGATCGGCACGATGCCGTGCGAGTTCAGGCAGCGGATATGACTGCCGGCAATGCCGGCGTATACGGAGCGGATTTCGCATCCGGCCATCAACTCGGCTTCCTCGATGGCACGCTGGATCGACTGCACGGTCGATTCGATATCCACCACCACGCCGCGCTTGAGGCCATGCGATGGGTGCGAACCGATGCCCATGATCTCGACCGGCTGGCCTGGCTCGTGCTCACCGACGATGGCGACAATCTTCGAGGTGCCGATGTCCAGGCCAACGATGAGGTTCTTTTCCGACTTTCGATTCATGTGCGTTCAGACCTGGCCGGCCGGTTCGGGGCCGGGTGGAAGGGTTGGGCTTGGGGATTCGGGCAGTGCCCAGCGCAATGCGAAACCGTTTTCGTAGCGCAAATCGACGTAAACCGGTGGACCATTGCCACTCGCGGCAAGTTGCGGCCACACATCGAGGAAGCGGTGCAAGCGCGCCAGCGCATCGACCCGGCCGATTTCAATCAGCGCGCCGCTGGCCAGGGTCAGGCGCCAGCTGCCGCGTGCGCTCAGTTCGATGGCGCGAACCGACAGGCCGCTTCCGGAGAACTCGCGCAGGCATTGGGCATGAAAACTGATCACCTCGGCGAGGCGCTCATCCGGACCGGACAGCTGTGGCAACCCCTGCATGTCTTCACTGCCCGGCACGCTGAAGATCACGCCATTGCTGCTGATCAGGCGCTTCGCGCCCCAGCGCGCAAATGGCCGGCGCTCGTACACGGTCAGGCTCAGCGTATCCGGCCAATGCTTGCGTGCCTCGACGCGCTCCACCCAGGGCAGTTTTGCGACCGCGTCCTGCACATCGACAAGCTCCAGCGCAAAGAATCCCTTGCCCAGGTGATTGGATACCGCGGCACGGATTTGTTCGGCGCTGACATGTGCGTATTCCGCGCGCAGTTCCAGTTTGCGAATCGGCCAGCGCTGCGATGCGAACCAGCCGTTGAGCACGCCAATAATCGGCAGCGCCACCAGGGTGAGGGCGATGCCCCAGGCAATCGTCTTCAAGGGCAGGTGTCGGTTCATCCGGCATCCCTCGCCAGCGAGGTTTCCAGGATTCGCCAGCACAGCGACTCGAAATCCATGCCGGTGGCCTTGGCCGCCTTGGGCACCAACGAGTGACTGGTCATACCCGGCGTGGTGTTGACCTCCAGCAGGAAGTTGTTGCCCTGCGCATCGCGCATGACATCCACGCGGCCCCAGCCCGAACAGCCTGCCGCTTCAAACGCGGCAAACGCGAGCGCACGGATTTCCGTTTCGGCCTCGCCTTCCAGACCCGGACACAGGTAGCGCGTGTCCTCGGCCACATACTTTGCGTGGTAGTCGTAGAACGCGCCGGCCGGAACGATGCGGATCGATGGCAGCGCCTGGTTGCCGAGGATGCCAATGGTCAGCTCGTCACCTTCGATCAGGCGCTCGATCAGGAGCTCGCCGTCGTATCGCGATGCCAGATCGATTGCCTGTGGCAGATCGCCGGCGGAGAACACGCGGCTGATGCCCACGCTGGAGCCTTCGTGCGACGGCTTGACGATGGCCGGATATCCGACCGACGCAATCGCCGCGGCCAGGTCCTCGCCGGGACGATAGGCCGCATACGCGGGCGTGGGCAGGGACAATGCCTGCCAGACGCGCTTGCTGCGAACCTTGTCCATGGCCAGGGCGGAGCCGAGGATGCCGCTGCCGGTATACGGAATGCGCAAGGCATCCAGCGCACCCTGCAACATGCCATCTTCGCCACCGCGTCCGTGCAGGATGTTGAACACGCGTGCGTAGTGCCCGGCGCGCAAGGCATCCAGCAAGGCGGGTATGCCATCCACCGGATGCGCATCGACTCCACGCGCACGCAGGGCCGCCAGTACGTTGCGACCGGAATCCAGGGACACCTCGCGTTCCGCCGAATTGCCGCCGTAGGCCACGGCCACCCGACCAAACCGCCGCGGATCCGTCGTCGTGCTCATGTCCGTGTCCTCAAATCATTGGCGGCCGCCAATTCGCTGGCAGCAGCGCCGATGTCGCCAGCGCCGAGCAGGACCAGCAGGTCGTTGTCCTCAAGCACGCTGCCGAGTACGCCACGCAGGTCGCGCGGGTGATCGACCAGCACCGGATTGACCTTGCCGCGCGCGCGGATGGCGCGTGCGAGTGCGCGCGAATCGGCATTGGCGATGGCGGCTTCGCCAGCCGGATAGACTTCGGTCAGCAACAACACATCGACATCCGCGAGTACGCGTGCAAAGTCATCGAGCAGGTCGCTCGTTCGCGAATAGCGATGCGGCTGGAAGGCGACCACCAGGCGCTTCTGCGGCCAGCCGCTGCGTGCAGCTTCGAATACGGCAGCCAGTTCGCTGGGATGATGACCGTAGTCATCCACCAGTTGCGCACGTCCACGGTCGTGCAAAACGTCGCCGCGCATGGAAAAGCGCCGGCCAACACCCTGGAAGCTGCTCAGCGCCTTCTGCATGGCCGCTGCGGATACACCCAGTTGGTAACCGACTGCGCAGGCAGCCAGGGCATTGAGCACGTTGTGCCGCCCCGGCAGGTTCAACTCGATCGGAATCGCCTGCCCATGTTCGGGCAGGTGCAGGTCGAACAACATGCGCGCACCTTGCTGGCGCACATCGCTGGCCGTCACATCCGCTTCGGCGTGGATGGCATAGGTCAGGGTGCGTCGCGGCGTTTTCGCCGCCAGCTCGGCAACTTCGTGGTCATCAACACACAGCACGGCCAATCCGTAGAACGGAAGGCGATGCAGGAATTGCTCGAAAGCCGCCCTGACCCGGCCGAAGTCGCCGCCGAAATTTTCCAGATGATCGCGGTCGATATTGGTGACGATGGCGATCACCGGCGAAAGCAGCAGGAATGAACCGTCGGACTCGTCGGCCTCGGCCACGAGGAATTCGCCATTGCCCAGGCGCGCATTGGCACCGGCCGCGGTGAGCTGGCCACCAATCACGAAGGTTGGATCAAGACCCGCCTCGGCGAGCACGCTGGCGGTCAGGCTGGTGGTGGTGGTCTTGCCGTGCGTGCCCGCGATGGCGATACCGCGACGGAAGCGCATCAGTTCACCCAACATCTCGGCGCGCGGCACCAGCGGAATGCGCAGTTCGCGTGCAGCAAGCAGCTCCGGATTATCGGCACGAATGGCACTGGAGGTGACCAGCACATCGGCATCGGCAACATGCTGCGCGGCATGGCCGCGATGCACGGTGATGCCCAAGGCAGCCAGGCGGCGGGTGGTTGGCGAATCCGCCTGATCGGACCCGGATACCGTATAGCCGAGATGGTTGAGCACCTCGGCAATGCCGCTCATGCCCACGCCGCCGATGCCGACAAAGTGGACGCGGCGGAAATCCTGCATGATGTCGCCGTGCTGGCGAAGGCGCTGCGGCGTCATGCGGCAACCTCCAAGCACACATCGGCAATGCGCGCGGTGGCCTGTGGCCGCGCCAGCGCGCGCGCAGACCGGGCCATTGCCAGCAGTTGCGCGCGATCCTGCAGGCAGGCATCGAGAGTGGCGTGCAGGCGCTCTGCAAAGCCCTCGCCTTCGGCAACCAGCTGTGCCGCGCCGGCTTCCACCAACACCTCGGCGTTGCGCGTTTGATGGTCGTCCACGGCTTTTGGAAACGGGACAAGGACCGACGCGACGCCGGCGGCACAGATCTCGGCAATGGTCAGGGCACCGGCGCGACAGACAACAAGATCTGCCCAGGCATAGGCGGCTGCCATGTCGGAAATGAAGGGCTGGATATCCGCATCCAGGAAAGCCATCGCATACGCTTCGCGCGTGCTCTGCAGATGGCGGGCGCCGCACTGGTGACGAATGGTCAACCCGTGCATTGCGGCGAGGCGGCTCAGCACCTGCGGCAAAATGGAATTGAGGCTTTGTGCACCCTGGCTCCCGCCCAGCACCAACAGCCGCAGCGGAGCCGATGACTGCGCCATGCGACTGCCGGGATCGGGCAGCGCAACGATTTCCGCGCGCACCGGATTTCCGGTCCATTCGCAAGCCGGCAACACCTGGTCGAACCCGGCCAGCACGCGCCGGGCGAATCGTGCCAGCAAACGGTTGGTCATGCCGGCGACCCGGTTCTGCTCATGCACGACCAGGGGAACGCGGGCCATCCAGGCGGCAATGCCACCGGGTGCGGCGGCATAGCCTCCCATCGACAACACGCTGCGCGGACGCACACGACGCAACACGGCGCGCGCGGCGAACACCGCACGCAGCAGTCGCAAGGGCGCAAGCAGGAGGGTCAACAGCCCTTTGCCACGGACGCCGGAGAAGGCAAGGGTTTCCAGCGCAAAGCCGGCTTGAGGAACGAGGCGACCCTCAAGTCCCGTTTCGCCACCCAGCCAGACGACGGGAACACCACGCCGATCCAGTTCGCGCCCCACGGCGATGCCCGGGAAAATGTGCCCGCCGGTTCCGCCGGCCATGATCAACACGGGAGCGCTCATTCGGCTTCTCCCGGACTTTCCGGCGAGGACACGGCTTGCGCTGCCGCGTCTTCGGCGCGGGTCAATTCGTAGCTGACGCGCGCCAGCAATCCGATGGCCGCGCAGGTCATCAGCACGCTCGATCCGCCCGAGCTGATCAGCGGCAGGGTCAGCCCCTTGGTCGGCAGCACGCCCAGATTGACGCCGATCGAAACCAGGGCCTGGATCGCCAGCATCAGGGAAACACCGAACGCGCAATAGCCGCCGAAACGCTGGCCGCGCTCCAGCGCGCGCAGACCGATGCGCAGTCCGCAACCCACCAGCCAGGCAAACAAGGCAATCACCAGCAGCACGCCGAAGAAACCCAGTTCCTCGGCAATCACCGCGAGGATGAAATCGGTGTGCGCCTCCGGCAGGTAGAACAACTTCTGCACACTGGCACCAAGCCCGACGCCGAACCATTCGCCCCGACCCACCGCGATCAGCGCCTGGGTCAACTGGAAACCCTCGTTGAACGGATCAGCCCAGGGATCGAGGAACGACTTCAGGCGCTTGAGCCGGTACTCCTCGAACAAGGCCGCCCAGGCCAGCGCGGGCATGGCAAGTGCCGCAAGCAGGCCGAGGTTGCGCAGACGCGCGCCACCCAACCAGACCATGCCGAGCGTGATCATGATCAGCAGCGCGGCACTTCCGAAATCCGGCTGCATCAACAGCAAGCCAACCAGCAGCGCGGCAATTCCGATGGGCTTGCACACGCCCCACATGCTGGCCTGCACGCCTTCACGATGGCGCACAAGATAACTGGCCAGATAGACGATCAGGATCAGCTTGACCAGTTCAACCGACTGGAATCCGGAAATGCCGACATTGATCCAGCGCCGTGCGCCGTTCACGCGCATGCCGATGCCGGGAACGAACACCAGCAGCAACAGGATCAACCCAATCAGCAGCAACAAGAAGGCGTGTTGCTCGATCTTCGCCAACTCGGTGCGTGCAACCAGAATCGCCAACCCCAGGCCCAGGCCGAGGAACACGAGATGGCGGAACAGGTAGTAGAACGGCTTGGCGTTCTGGTTGTCGGCGATGGCGATGGAACTGGAGGCAACCATGATGACGCCGAGCGTGGCCAGCATCACCGCAGCAAGCACCACGCCAAGGTGATAGCGGCCTTGCGGGGTTCCGCGGCGAATGGCCTGGTTGCTGGCGGAGAATGCGAACATCAACGCACCTTCAAGGTGGCAAGTCCCACCAGCACGAGAACCACGCTGATGATCCAGAAGCGCACGATCACGCGCGGCTCGGGCCAGCCCTTGAGTTCAAAGTGATGGTGGATCGGTGCCATGCGGAAAATGCGCTTGCCGGTCAGCTTGAAGCTGGCGACCTGCAACATCACCGAGGCGGTTTCCATGACGAACACCCCGCCCATGATGAGCAGCACCACTTCCTGCCTGACGATCACGGCAATGGTTCCGAGTGCGGCGCCCACGGCCAGCGCGCCGATGTCACCCATGAACACCTGGGCGGGATAGGTGTTGAACCAGAGGAAACCGAGCCCCGCACCGGCCATCGCTCCGCAGAAGATGGCCAATTCGCCGGCGCCGGGGATCGACGGGATCTGCAGGTAGCTGGAGAACACCATGTTTCCGGCGAGATAGGCGAACGCACCCAGCGCAGTGACCACCAGCACGCTGGGCATGATGGCCAGCCCATCGAGGCCATCGGTCAGGTTCACCGCATTGGAGAAGCCGACGATCATCAGGTAGGCAAGCGGGATGAACAGCACGCCGAGCGGCAATGCCACGGTCTTGAACAGCGGCAGGTACAGCGCGGTGTGTTCCGGCTGGTCGGCGGTCATGTAGAGGACGATGGCAAGTGCCAGTCCAAACACGGACTGCCAGAAATACTTCCAGCGCGAGGCCAGGCCGCGACTGTCGCGCAGCACCAGCTTTCGATAGTCGTCATAGAAGCCGATGCCGCCAAAGGCCAGTGTCACGCCCAGCACCATCCAGACATAGCGGTTGTGCAGGTCCATCCACAGCAAGGTGGCCACGGCGACCGCAAACAGGATCAGCAGGCCACCCATGGTTGGTGTGCCGGCCTTGGTCAGATGCGATTGCGGACCATCGTTGCGAACCACCTGGCCCGCCTTGAGATCGGCCAGCTTGCGAATGATGAGCGGCCCAAACAGCAAGGACACCGTCAGCGCGGTGAGCGTGCTCATGATGGCGCGGAAGGTGAGGTACTGGAACAGGTGGAAGCCCCGGTACCAGCCACTCAGGAGGTCGGCCAGTTCAAGCAGCATGTCGCCCTCCGTTTTCCGCCGGTCCGGCGAGCAGTGCATCCACCACGCGGTCCATGGCCGAACCGCGCGAACCCTTGATCAGCAAGGTATTGCCTGCGACCAGCTCATCGCGCAGCGCTTCGATCAAAGTCGCCTGATCGGCAAAGTGGCGGGCCTGGCGTCCAAATGCGCGCGCCGTGGCTTCGCTGAGTTCTCCAACGGCATACAGCGCGTCGATGCCGCTTGCCTTCGCCAGCTCGCCGACTTGCGCATGCAGCGACTGCGCGCCCGGCCCGAGTTCGCGCATGTCACCGGCCACCAGGATGCGTCGGCCACTGCACGCGGCCAGGGTGGCCACGGCGGCGGCAAACGACGCCGGGTTGGCGTTGTAGGTGTCGTCGATCAGCCAGGCTCCACTGGCATGCGCCCGCCGCGCAGATCGGCCCGGCACGGCGCTGGCGGATTCAAGGCCGCGCTTGATCGTCTCCAGCGGAACCGCGCAGGCCAGCGCCAGGCTGGCAGCGGCAAGTGCATTCATCGTGTTGTGACGTCCGCCGAGGGCCAGGCTCACTTCGATCTCGCCGGCAGGCGAAACCAGCGTGAAAGCGCCCGGGTTCGATGACGCATCGAATCGCGCGCTCACATCGGCGGGCGCATCGAGTCCGAAACGCAGCACGCGACGCCCTTGTGCCAATTCCGAGAAGCAACCGGCAAATGCATCGTCTGCATTGATCACCGCCACGCCATCGGCTGGCAGCGCCGAGTACAGCGCGCCCTTGGTCTGCGCGATCATTTCAATGCTGCCCATGCGCTCGAGATGGGCCGGCGCAATGTTGTTGACGAGGCCAATGCGCGGCTTTGCGATCTGCGCGAGGTAGGCGATGTCACCGGGCTTGCCGGCACCCATCTCGAGCACGACAAAACGGGTATCCGGCGGCACCGAGAGCACAGTCAGCGGCAAGCCGATCTCGTTGTTGAAACTGCCACTGCTGAAATGAGTTGGGGCATGTCGCGACAGGATTCCGGCCAGCAGGGTCTTGACCGTGGTCTTGCCGTTCGACCCGGTGATGCCGACCACGCAGGCTGCGCTGCGTGCGCGCACGCCGGCAGCCAGCGCACCGAGCGCACGTTCGCCATCGGCAACCACGACCTGCGGCAGGTCCGTGGCCAGCGGTCTTTCCACCAGTGCGGCCGCTGCGCCATTGCGCTGGGCGGCTTCGACGAAATCATGGCCATCGTGATGCTCGCCGCGCAGGGCGACGAACAGCGCACCCGGCTTCAGCGTGCGACTGTCGATGGCAACCGATTGCACTTCGACATCACCACCCAGCAGGCGACCCTGAGTCCATTGCGCAATGGTGGAAAGAGCGAGGTTCAGCATGGCCTGGCCTCGATTGCCGTGCGCGCCACCTCGAAGTCGTCGAACGCATGCATCACGCCGTTGACTTCCTGGTAAGGCTCGTGGCCCTTGCCCGCAATCAGCACCACATCGCCCGGACCGGCGCCGCCCACGGCGCGCTCGATTGCGCGTCGACGATCGCGTTCAACCACGACTGCCTCGGCGCGATCGAATCCGGCAAGGATGTCGGCGACGATGCGCGCGCCATCTTCGCTGCGCGGATTGTCATCGGTCACGATCACCCGGTCGGCCAGGCGTTCGGCAATCTCCGCCATCAACGGGCGCTTGCCGACATCGCGCTCGCCGCCGCAGCCGAACACGCAGAGCAACTGGTTTGCGCAATGCTCGCGGGCGCTGGCCAGCGCCTGCTGCAAGGCGTCCGGAGTGTGCGCATAGTCGATGACGACCAGCGCGCACCCTTCGCTGCCACCCAGTCGATTCATGCGCCCGGGAACCGGATCAAGTTCGGCCAGCGCCGCGCAAATGGCATTGAAGTCGTAACCGAGCAGACCCAGGCTCGCCACCACCGCAAGCAGGTTGGACACATTGAAGCGGCCGAGCAGGCGCGACTCGATCCGCGCCTCACCCCACGGCGAGTGCAGGTCGAAACCCAGGCCGGCGGCACGGGTTTCGATCCGGCTGGCACGAACCGAGGCATCGGCATGCTCGATGCCGAATCCAATCGCCGAGACGCCCGCGGGCAGTTCACTGAAGAAGCGCCTGCCGCATTCGTCGTCCAGATTGATCGCCGCTGCAGCAAGCCCCGGCATGCGGAACAGGCCTTGCTTGGCGTTTGCGTAGGACTGCATGTCGCCGTGATAGTCGAGGTGATCGCGGGTCAGGTTGGTGAACACCGCAAGATGGAAGTGGACGCCGGCGACGCGCGCCTGGCTGAGCGCATGCGAGGACACCTCCATGGCCACATCGCTGGCACCCGCGTCGCGGAAATCGGCCATCAGGCGTTGCACGCTGATGGCATCGGGCGTGGTGCGCTCTCCCGCATCGATGTGCCCATGCAGCCCGGAACCGAGCGTGCCGATGGTGGCTGGCTTCCGGCCCAGCGCGTACAGCGCCTGGGCCAGCAATTGCACGGTGGATGTCTTGCCATTGGTGCCGGTGACCCCGATGACGCGCAGGTTACGCGTGGCATCACCGTAGAAACGCGCTGCAATCGAACCCAGGTTCTCGCGCAGCCCGGCCACCGGGACCAGCGGAATACGTGGCGCAGCAAGGGCCGTCGCGTTGTCTGTTTCGGCAATCACCGCAACTGCACCCGCAGCCTCGGCTTGCGCGGCGAACTGCAAGCCGTGCCCGCGACTGCCGGCCAGCGCGATGAACGCATCGCCAGCATGCAATTGGCGCGAATCCAGACCGAGGCCATTGACCATCAGACCCGCATGCGGGCCAGGGTCGGCAAAGCCGGCCAACAAGGTGTCGAGGCGCATCGGCGCGCTCATTGCGGCACCGCCTCTTGGTAGTTTGGTTGATCCGGCGGATACACCGGTGGTGCGCTGGCCGGTCCGATCGGATGGCCAGCGTCCGGTCCACCTGCATACCAGTGCTGCACATTGTCCGGCGCCACGTCGAGCAGACGCAGGGCGTTTGACATCACCTTGCTGAACACCGGCGCCGACACCAGGCCGCCGTAGTAGGCGCCCTTGCCCTGGCCCGGGTCATTGATGACGACAACACCGACCAGGCGCGGGTTGGTGGCCGGAACCATGCCGGCAAACATCGACACATAGCGCAATTCGTAGCTGCCGCCCGCGGCGCGACGCGACGTTCCGGTCTTGCCGGCAACCCGGTAGTTGGGCACGGCGGCGGCCAGTCCCGAGCCTTCCGGCGAGATCACCGTTTCCAGCATGGCGCGCACGCTCTGCGCAATCTGCGGATCGATGACCGCAACATCGGGATTGAGCGCGCCCTTGACGAAGCCGGGCTTGCGCAACCTGCCGCCGTTGGCCAAGGCCGCGTAGGCCTGCGCCAATTGCATCGGCGTCACGCTCAGGCCGTAGCCATAGGAAATCGTGGCTTTCTCCACAGGTCCCCAGCTCTTCGAGATCGGCAGGAATCCGGGAGATTCGCCGGGAAATCCGCAACCGCTCACCTCGCCGAATCCGAAACGGTGGAAGACGTCGTACATGTGCTCACTGCTGAGCGAGGATGCGATCTTCGCCGCGCCCACGTTGCTCGACTTGGTGATGACCCGGGTCAGGTTGATCACCCCGTAGTTGCGGAAATCCCGGATCGTGTAGCCACCAGCCAGTTGCAGGGTGCCCGGCGTGGTATCGATCGCCGTGGTCGGCTTCCATTGCCCGCTTTCCAGCGCCGCGGCAATGGTGAACGGCTTCATCGTCGAACCGGGTTCGATCACGTCGGTGACCGCGCG
The DNA here is from genome assembly GCA_016712865.1 of Dokdonella sp. Taxonomy (GTDB): domain Bacteria; phylum Pseudomonadota; class Gammaproteobacteria; order Xanthomonadales; family Rhodanobacteraceae; genus Dokdonella. The sequence goes on along the minus strand of JADJQH010000008.1, from coordinate 515,869 downwards.
ATTGCGGCGGAATGCCGGATTGATGGAAATGCGCGAATTGGGATTGAACGAAGGCTGGTTCACCATCGCCAGCACTTCGCCGTTGCTGACATCGAGGATCACCATCGATCCGGACGAGGCATCGTGTTCGGCAATCGCGGCCTTCAACTCGCGATAGGCAAGGTACTGGATGCGTCGATCCAGGGTCAGTACCAGATCGCGGCCGGGTTGCGCTTCGCGCAGCATCTCGACGTTCTCGACCACATGCCCGAGTCGATCACGGATGACGCGCTTGAGGCCGGGCTTGCCGGCCAGCCAATCGTCGAAGGCGAGCTCGAGGCCTTCCTGACCACGATCATCGATGTTGGTGATGCCCAGCGCATGCGCAAGCACTTCGCCGCTCGGGTAGTAGCGGCGGAATGCGCGCTCGCTGGCAATCCCGGGAATTTCCAGATCCAGCAGCTCGCGTGCCGCATCCGGATCGAGCTGGCGTTTCAGATAGAGGAACTCCTTGTCCTTGCGCTGCACCAGGCGCTCGGTCAATTCCGCATTGCTGACGCCAAGCGCAGCCGCCAGTTTCGGCAACTGTTCGGGATTGGCGAGCAACTGCTGCGGATTGCCCCAGATCGACTCCACCGGCGTGGAAACCGCCAGCGGCTCCCCATTGCGGTCGAAAATGGTGCCGCGCGAGACCTGGATCGGAATGTCGCGCAGATAGCGGGCATCACCTTCGTCCTGGTAGAAATCCTTGCGCACGACTTGCAGGTCGACCGCGCGCACCACCAGTGCGGTGGATGCCAGGCCAAGCACCATCAGCACCGTGTACAGGCGGAAGCGCAGGTTTGCCGGCTTGCTGCGTGGAGTCATCGGGACATCTCCCGCGCACGCGCAAACGCGCACGCCTGCGCATCCACGCAGGCGAGAGCAGGCCTGGCCATGGCCAGGCGTACGGCAGCATCCTTTTCGGAAACGCTTCCGTTCATGACTGTGAGTTTCCCCCTCACTGCCGGATCAACGAGTTGTTTCGATCATCTCCGTGGTGCCCGGCGCAACCATGCCGAGACGTCCACGGGCGATCTGTTCTATTCGATTGTTTTCTGCCCAGGTCGCCTGCTCCAGTTGCAGGCGCCCGAATTCGAAATTCAGGTTGTCGCGTTCGCTGTTGAGCTGATTGAGTTCAATGAAATGCCTGCGTCCCTCATGTCGCGCGTAGACCACGCCGATCGCGCTCGCCATCAGCACCAGCATGAGCACGAGCACCACGACCAGGCGCATGCTCATGGACGCTTCTCCGCAACACGCATCACCGCACTGCGCGAGCGCGGATTCGCATCAAGCTCCGCATCCGACGCAAAACGCTTGCCGATCACTTCCAGCGGCGCAGGTTTCGCCTCGGCCGGCGGTCGATTGCGCTGGCTGCGCGGCTGCGAGTCCTGTCCACGCATGAAGCGCTTGACCAGCCTGTCTTCCAGCGAATGAAAGCTGATCACCACCAGGCGGCCACCCGGCTTGAGGTTTTCCGTTGCTGCGGCAAGTCCAGCTTCAAGTTCTCCCAGCTCGTTGTTGAGGTGGATGCGCAAGGCTTGGAACGTTCGCGTGGCCGGATGCTTGTGGCGCTCGCGGAAACCGATCGTGCGCGCCACCAGTTCCGCGAGTTGCGTTGTCGTCTGCAAGACTTGTTGCATGCGCCGCTCCACGATCGCCCTGGCAATGCGTCGACTCAGTCGTTCTTCTCCAAAACGCCACAACACGTCGGCGATTTCACTTTCGGAAGCTGCAGCCAGCCACTCGGCGGCGCTGCTTCCACTGCCCGGATCCATCCGCATGTCCAGTGGTCCTTCGGCCTGGAAACTGAATCCGCGCGTGGCGTCATCCAGTTGCGGCGACGACACACCGAGGTCCAGCAACACGCCATCCAACCCACCCTTCACTTCCTGCCACTGCGCCATGCCGGCGAAACTGGCTTGGCGGATGCGTACGCGCGGGTCTGCGGCAAACATCCGTTGCGCCACTTCGATGGCCACCGGATCGCGATCCATCAACAACAACCTGCCGCCTTCACCGAGCCTTGCCAGCACCTGCCTGGCGTGACCGCCGCGGCCCAAGGTGCCATCCAGATAGCTTCCGTCCGCCCGCACCTGCAGCGCCTCGACCGCCTCCTCCAGCATGACCGGTACATGCGTGAATTCCGCTTGCGCCATCGCCGCCCGCCCGTCTAGAACCTGAGGTCCAGCATGTCCTCCGTTATCTGCTCCTCGCTGATCGTTTCGCGGATCTTTGCCAGGTGCGCCTGTTCGCTCCACAACTCCAGCTTGTTGCCCATGCCGAGCAAGACCGCCTTCTTCTCGATGCCTGCCGCACTGCGCTGACTGGCCGGCAACAGCACGCGGCCATTGCCGTCGGGTTCCACATGTGCCGCGGCACCCACCAACTTCATCTGCAGGTTGCGATGCACGGTCTTGGCCCGACTCAGGGCATTGACTTCATCGCGCACCTGCTCCCACTCCTTTTCCGGGAACAGCCACAGGCATCCGTGCTCGAACGGGTTGTAGGTGACCACCAGGCGGTTTCCGCTGAGCCTGGACACGAGCTCGCGTTGGGTTGCGGGAATGGATACCCGACCCTTGTCGTCCAGCGTTACAGCGGTTTCGCCCTGGAACATGACCACCAAACACCACAAAAACCCACCGAAACCCACCTTATTCCGCCCGTTTCAGGCTGTCAAGGAAATTTCAGCAACAGGTTCGGGCAATTTTCGATGTCGTCCCGGGCCGTTTGCCGGCACACGGGGACGCGCGCGAGAACATCGCGATCCACGCCAGAACGTGCACACGGCGCGCCGAGGAAACCAGCGGCAGTTTGGCAAGCGGTCCGCGCACACGGGCTTGCGGGGCACCTTCCATGCCTCGCGGGCGGGACCTGCTTCGCGTTGCGCCCAACGAATCAGCAGGTTCAGTTGGCGCTTGGCGACTCTGAAACCACTGCGCGCTGCTGTGGCGCGAGATCATCTTCGCCACGGCTGCGCGCCAGCACGTGGATTCCTCCATCCGCCCCCGAGCTGCGACGCTCAAGCACGGAGGCAAAGGAAAAGGGCACCTCGTCCAGCAGAATCTCGCCGCGCGCGAGAAAGTAGCTGCTGGTGACGCCGAGCCCTGCCCGGTCGGGATCGCTGATGGTTACGCCCTGCTGGCCGAGTTCGCGCAGCGCCGAGTCAACGTCCGCCCAGCGTGCCTGGCCATCCTGGCGAATGCGCTCCGCAAGTGCAGCGGTAATACGTGAATCAAGGCTCATCAGCAACGCGAGCGATGCGGTGTTGAGATTGATGGATGAACCCGTTGGCAAGGCACAGACCTCGGCGGCCAGCCGCGCGTAGCTGTCGCCGTCCATGCCGCGCACCAGTCGCAACTCGGAGACATGGGCAAACGCGCGGTTGCCGGGACGATACGGTATTGCCTGCGCCAGATAGGCGGCGTCTTCGGCGCCACCTTCGGCATCGATCGCGGCATCGCCATCCAGCCAGTCCACGATGGCTCCGCCCAGGGCAGGATCCAGTTGCAAGGTCGCAAGCAGGTTGCGCAGGCGCTTTCGCCACACGCCGCCCGTGTCATCGATCAGGTTGTTCAGGTTGAAGCAACCGTTGAGATCGCGCATGGCAGCACTGATCTGCCCACCCGCCACCGGCTGCGCCGGCAAGGGCAATGCCCATGGCTCACCCAGGGTATCCAGGTTGGGGTTGGCATCCCGGTCACGCATCAGCACCTGCGCGGCAAACGCTTCCAGACCCTCGGCATAGGCAGCGGCCTGTTCGCCGCGCACAACATTGCGCGTGCGCGCATAGGCCAATTCACCGCGATCAAGCAAGGAGGCAATCAGGACCAGGGCCAGCGCAACGGCAAGCAGCGCAATCACCAGGGCAACACCGCGTTGTGCGCCGGGGCTTTTCATCACAACTGCGGCGAGGGCAAGGGGTTGGCAACGGGAGGCAAGGAGCCCTGCACAGGCGTGCCGTTCGCACCGACGCCGCGTGTCGGAATCGTGCCGGGCAATGCAATCACCCGCCGCAGCTCACCGAGGTCTTCAAGCGCGATGCTGAACTCGACCGCACGCGGCAGGAGTTCAGCGGCCGTTTCTCGCGGCGGCCACTGCTCCTGCCAGGCGCCTTGTGCGTCCAGGTAGCGCAGGCGGAATCGATTCACTTCATCTGCCTGCTCGCGCCATTGCGGTCTGCTGCCTGCCGCGCGGTCGAGCACCTCGTAACGCCCGCGTCGCAAGGCACGACTCTCGACTTCATAGCGCACGCGCTCGATATTGCTGCGTTGTTCCGCGCGCGGGTTGGCATGGCCCAGGCGACTCAACTCGATGCGCTCGCCAGTACCCGCCAGCGCAGGCAACAACTCGCCGAAGTTGCCGCGAACCGGGCGCGATATCGCCTGGCGCAAATCCCTCTCCAGGTCGGTTACCGCACGCGCGACCTGGGCAAATCGCTGTTGCTGCTGATCGAGCGCGGCGCGCGTGCGCGCGATCTGGTTCAAGGCGCCCCAGGCAATCGCGGCCAATGCCGCAAATACCGCGAGCGCAACCAGAATCTCGATCAGGGTGAATCCTGCCGGCTTGCACATTGCCGGCTTCATGGCAGCGGCTGCCGGCTGCCGAATCCGACCAGGCTGCTACTGGGCATCTGCGAATCACCTGCGAACACCTGTACTTCCAGGCGTCGCATGTCGGCATCATCGGTGGCGCGCACCTCCAGCTGCCAGCGCCAGTCGCGATTGCCGAGGCGAACGCGGCCATCGCGCGTTCCCGGCGCAGGAAAGGGCGTGGCGATGCGCGTTTCCGCAAGCACATTGGCAGCCACCCAGCTGGCGAGGGTGCGTTCGCGCAGAGCGTCGAAGCTCGCCACCTGCCCACCGGCGGTTCGCGTCAGGGCCAGCAGCGCAAGCGACACCACGACCAATGCAATGAGCACTTCCAGCAGGCTGAATCCTGCACGACGGGTCATGGCCTGCGTTGCTCACGATGCAGGCTGACCTTGCCGCTGGCATCGCCGCGCACTTCGTAGCTCATGCCGGCATCGCCCAGATCAAGTCGCAATTCGAAAGGGGACAACTCCCCCGAGGAGAAGCACACGATCTGTGGCGGTTCGGCAGCGCCTTGCGCCAAGCGAACTTCGCGGCCATCCCGACGCAAGCGCACCGCCATGCCCTGGACCCAGTTGCGTGGCCGCAATTCGTTGCCGAGCGTGTCATCGGTCCAGCCGGAGAATCCCAATTGGAAAAACGCGTAGCCCGCCTCATCGACGCGCACCCCGATTTCCCTGCCGGTGAGTTCGGACTGCACGCAGGCATGCTCGATCAATGCCTGCACGCGTTCGCTTTCACGCGTCAGTTGGCGCTCCGTGCTGGCACTGGCAACGCCAAGGGTCACGGCCAGGGCGAGAACACCGATGATGACGATCACCACCAGAATCTCGATCAGGGAAAAACCACGGCTCATCGCGCTGACTCATCCGCAGGCGGCAAAGCCATGAGCATGCCGTGCCATCAGTCGCCCCAGTTTCCGATATCGGCAGCATCTCCTTCGCCACCGGGGCGCGCATCGGCGCCATAGCTGTACACATCCACTTCGCCGTGCTGGCCCGGGTACTGATAGAGGTAGGGCTGGTTCCAGGGATCCTTGGGCAAACGGTCCAGATACGGCCCCTTCCAGTTGGGCGCTTCCGGTTGTCCACTGGGCTTGGTTACCAGGGCCTCAAGCCCCTGCGAGCTGTCCGGGTAGCGGAAGTTGTCCAGCTTGTACATGTTCAACGCGGTCATCACGCCTTGCAGATCCTGCTTGACCCGGGTGATGCGCGCCTCACCGGGCCGCTCCATCACCCGCGGCACCACGATCGCAGCGAGGATGCCGAGAATGACCACGACAACGAGGATCTCGATCAGGGTGAAGCCGTGCACGCGTGCGCTCGCGGGATTCGGGATTCGGGATTCGGGATTGGGTCCAGCAAAGCCTGCGCGCATCGGTCCACGTCGCACGCTTGCATGGGCATGAATGCACGCACGGCAGAATGCGGAACGGTGGCGAGACGAGGCAGTGTCGGACATCACGGCGGCTTGTGTTGGAGTGGAGATGGCGTGGATCATAGCAAAGCCATGTCCATTGCTTCCCCGCCCTTCTCATCCCCATTGGCCACGCGCGACCTTGCCGTGGTCTGGCACCCGTGCACGCAGATGCATGACCATGAAAGCGTGCCGATGCTGGCCATTGCGCAGGCGCAAGGCGCATGGCTCACCGACAGCGCAGGCCGGCGCTACCTGGATGCGGTGAGCTCGTGGTGGACTTGTCTGTTTGGCCATCGCCATCCGCGCATCGTTGCCGCGCTCAAGGACCAGCTTGATCGCATCGACCACGTCATGCTGGCTGGAATGACCCATGAACCGGCGGTCGCGCTGGCCGAGCAACTGGTGAAGGCGACACCCGCGGGGCTTGACCGGGTGTTCTATGCAGACAACGGCTCCAGTGCCGTCGAAGTCGCGCTGAAGATGAGCTTCCACTACTGGCGCAATCAGGGCCAGCCCTTGCGCCAGCGTTTCATCGCCCTGGGCGGCAGTTATCACGGTGAAACCATCGGTGCGCTCTCGGTCACCGACGTCGAACTCTATCGGAGCACCTACTCGCCACTGCTGTTTGAACCCTTGCTGGCACCCTCGCCCGATGCCTATCTGCGTGAACCGGGCGAAACTCCCGAGGCCTTCGCCCTGCGCCGCCTTGGAGACTTGCGCGAACTGCTGGATCGCCACGCGCATGGTGTTGCCGCAGTCATTGTTGAGCCGCTGGTGCAGTGTGCTGGCGGCATGCGCATGTATCACCCCGCTTACCTGCGCGGTTTGCGCCAGCTTTGCGACGAATTTGGCGTGCACCTGATTGCCGACGAGATTGCCGTCGGCTTTGGCCGCACCGGCACCTTGTTTGCCTGCGAGCAGGCCGCCATCAGCCCGGATTTCCTCTGCCTTTCCAAAGGGCTTACCGGCGGAACCTTGCCTTTGTCAGCCGTGCTGACGACCTCGGAGGTCTACTCCGCGTTCTATGCCGAATACGCACGCGGCAATGCATTCCTGCATTCACACAGCTACACCGGCAATCCCATTGCGTGCAGGGCGGCATGGGAGACACTGGCGATCTTCAATGACGAACCCGTGCTCGAACGCAATCGCGCGCTTTCCGCGCACCTTGCCAACCGACTGGCTCCCTTGATTGACCATCCGCATGTTGCGGACGTGCGCCAGAGCGGAATGATCGCGGCAATCGAGATGGTCCGCGACAAGGCCACGCGAGCTGCGTATCCCAGCGACGAACGCAGGGGATTGCGTGTCTATCTGCACGGCCTGCAACGCGGGGTGATCCTGCGTCCGCTGGGTAACGTCATCTACTTCGTGCCGCCCTACTGCATAACGCCTGACGAAATCGACTTCATGGTCGAGGTTGCCATCGAGGGGATTGATCGCGCCTGTGCCTGACCCGCATTGATCCTGCGCGGTGCTGGCCATGAGTCGTTGTCGCTGCGCCACGCGATCAGGGTTGCCTTATCATCGAGCCATGCGTACTCCGCGAATCTGCGTTTTCGATCCACTGGCTCCCGGCATGGAGTTGAAGCTTCCCGCGCAGGCGGGCGAGCATCTCGTGCGCGTGCTGCGCCTGGAGCGTGGACAGCCGCTTGTCCTGTTCAATGGCGACGGTCGCGAGTATCAGGCGGAACTCATCCAGCTTGCCAAGCAGGCGGTGGTGGCAAGAATCATCTCCGAAGGCACTGCCGTGAATCGCGAGAGTCCGCTCGAGCTGACCCTGGCACAGGGCATCGCCCGCGGCGAAAAAATGGACATGATCCTGCAGAAGGCGACTGAACTTGGCGTTCGCCACATCGTTCCACTGATCACCTCGCGCACCGAAGTCAAACTCGATGTGGAACGCTCGGGCCGTCGCATGGCGCATTGGCGGGCAATCATTGCCGGAGCCTGCGAGCAATCCGGTCGCGCGCATTTGCCCAGCCTTGCCGAACCCCTGCGCCTGCCCGAGTGGGCTGCACAACTGGATGATTCAACCGGATTGCGCCTGGCCCTGGATCCGGACGGCAGGTTCTCGCCTCGGGATCTGCCCGCCCTGTCTGCCGCCGTTTTGGTTGTCGGCCCGGAAGGCGGGTTGTCCGATCAGGACATGAGCCAGCTTGGGCAGTCGGGTTTCCAGGGCTTGCGCCTGGGCCCGCGGATCCTGCGAACCGAAACGGCCGGGCTTGCCGCCATTGCCGCCATGCAGGTGATGCATGGCGACTTCGGTTGAGCCAGGCGCGTGCGCGGCAGAAACCCGGCTCAGGCGGCCAGCACTTCCGCGATCAGCCTCTCGATGGTCCCGAGATCGGGTATGACCGCATGGTCATCGCGAACCAACACTTCGGATTGCACGCCCGGGCCAAGTTCGGACTCGTCTCCGGTGGTGATCAGCAACTCCGGCGTGATCGTCGTGAGGCGTGGGAAGCCCTGGGCCAGCATGGCGATGAAGGGCAACTTGGCAGTGCCTCCCAGGGCCTTGAGCACGGTGACGCGGGCATTGCGTGAATCTTCCTCGCTGGCATGGCCGGCCAGCATGGGCAGCGAGAACAAGGGCAGGCGCCAGCCGCGCCAGCCCAGGCGACCGAGCAACCATGCCGGAGCGCCCTCGATTTTTTCCGGCGCGGTGTAGGTGATCACCTCGGCCACCGTCGCGTTCGGCAACAGCACGCGCCCTCCGGTTACCGGAATCATGACGCCTCGGATTTCGCGCGGCAGATCTGACATCACCCGTTCCTCAGTTTCGTGCAGCCATTTTCAGGTCACCCATGACCTTGCCGGCCAGCGCCTTGGGCGAGCCGGCAAAGGTGACCACTCCGGTTTCGATCACGCCATCCACCATCGAGCTGATCACGCAGGTATCCGGATCCTGGACATAGACGCGACCACCGATTCCTGCCAGATAGACACTGCCTTCCGCAGCGTCTTCGGCCATTCCGGAGAACACGATGACGCCCGCGTTGGCTCCAAAGGCATCCGCAACATCGTTGAGCACCTGGTCGATGGACGGCCTGTTGCCCTGGGTGTTGTCTGGCAGCAGTTCGAGAAGGATCACGCCCTGCTTGTTGACCCGCAGTCGATGGGTGGTGGGGACAATGACGATGTCGCCATGCGCCACCCGCTCGCCATGTGTCGGCGTGCGCACAGTCAGCTGGATGGCACGAGCCAGCTGCTGCGCCATGATGTCCACGAACTCCGGCCCCATGTGCTGGGCAAGCAGGAACAGGGCCGGGCAATCCTTCGGCAACTCGGCAAGAAATTCACGCACCGCCTCCGGACCACCGATGGATGCGCCCATCACCCAGACATTGCTGACGACTTGTTGTTTGATGGCATCCGGATCCAGCCACACACCGGGCCCATTGTTGTCATGTGCCAACGTGGCGACGGTGGGCGCCATTGCTTCTTCGATAGGCACCAGCTCGAGCTCCACCAGCGGTGTTTGCGGAACCGGCGCTTGTGATTCGGGAGCAAGGAAGTCCGACGCGCTGATCGTTTCTATTCCGAACTCTGCGGGCTGCGCAGTTGGGGAAGCGGCATTCGGCGTGGATTCGCCGTCGTCGATTTCTTCAAGCGACCACGAGAATGCCGAGCCGATCTCTGCTGCAGGCACGGCTGCAACCGGTTCATCCGAATCGGCTTCCTCGCTCGACGGCGGCGTATCGGCAAAATCCAGATCCAGCAACTCCAACTCGATGACACCGGCGCCGTCGGCTGCCATATCGGCGGCAGCCGCCTCTTGCACGGGGTCGGAAACTGCCGGGGCCGGACTGGCCGGTTCCGTGTCGAAGCTGAAATCCAGCAAGGGACCGTCCTCTGCACCGTCGTCGGCGAAATCATCCAGATCGCCAAAGCCGATTCCGCCATCCACCGCCGCTGCAGCTTCCGGCTCGGCCTCGGTTCCGCTTTCGATTTCAATTTCGACTTCGGTTTCGGTCTCGACTTCGCCGACAACGATTGCTTCAAAGGCCAGCGTGGACAGGTCGTCAAATTCAGCAGCCGACACTTCGACGGCGGTCGGTACATTGACGGCATCCGGTACATCGATGGCATCCGGTTCATCGTCGAATGCGGACAGATCGAGCACCGGCATGGGCACCGTGGCAAACATCGTGTCGATATCGACTTTGGCGGAGTCATTGGCGGGCGCGGAATCCGGCGCCGGCTCGGGTTCGACTTCCTGCAGCAGGCTGACGATATCCGAGAAATCGTCCGCGACGTCGGGCGCCGCAGACTTCAATTCAATGGCGGGTTCGGGCATGGACTCCGGGACGGCCTGCGCAACCGCGGGCGCGGGTGGTTCATCGAATGCCTCATTCGATGCGACGACATCCACTGCAACCGCGATCGCGGATGCAACGACCCGCTGTGGCACTGCTTCGGCGCCTTCCGGCCGCGGAGGATCGGCGTTTTCCGCGCCGGTGATCTTGGCAACCAGATGGCGCGCCCACCGGGCCTGCTCCCAACCTGAGAGCTGGCTGGATACCTGCGCTTCGTTGAAGATGACGTTGTAACGATCATCGTCGAGCAACGCATAGACGTCGTCGAGGTGGGATTCGACATCCGGATCCAGATTGACCACCACCACTCGGGCACCGGAACGCTCCAGCGCATCCCGATCCAGATCGGATGCCGCCGCTTCATAGACGATCGGGGTTCCGACATGCATCAACGCATCACGGAGATGCCGTCCGGTCTCTCCTGTCTGCGAAAGCAATGCAATTGAAATCGACTCATGCATCGGAACGGCTGGTCCTCAAGGTTTCCTGAACCTGGCGCAGCAGGTCGGCTTCCTGATACGGCTTGCCCAGGTAGCGCTCAACGCCGATTTCCAGTGCGCGCTGGCGATGCTTCTCGCCGGTACGCGAGGTGACCATGATGATTGGCACACCCTTCAGCCTCGAATCGTTGCGCATGTAGGTGGCGAGTTCGTATCCGTCCATGCGCGGCATCTCGATGTCGAGCAGCATCAGGTCGGGGATGCTGTCCTGCAACTTTTCGACTGCATCCAGGCCATCCTTCGCCGTCACCACATCCATGTCCGCGCGCTCCAGCACGCGGGTGGTTACCTTGCGCATGGTGATGGAATCGTCCACGACCATGATCATGGTCTTGCGGCGCACTTCGGCCTGGACAGGCGCTGGTGTGATGGCTGCCGGCGCAGGTGCCTCGCCTGCGGCAACGCTGGCGCGCAGCGATGCGACGCGGCGGACCAGAGGAGCCAGGTCGAGAATCATGACCACGGAGCCGTCACCCATGATGGTGGCTCCGAAGATGCCGGGTACCGAACTGATCTGCGGCCCCACCGACTTGACCACGATTTCGCGCGATCCGACCACGCTGTCGATGCGCACGGCCGCACGCTGATCGCCGGTGCGGGTCATCAGCAGCGGCAACTGGGTCTCATCGACAATGCGTCCCTGCGCAACGCCGAGCAATTGGGACAACTCGTACATGGTGAAGTCTTCACCCGCATAGGTGTAGGTGGGTTCACCACTGCCTACGCGTTTGTTGTAGTCATCCAGCGCGATGCGCACCACGCCCTGCACCGACGACATCGGCACCGCATAGGTTGAATCGCCAAGCTTGACCAGGATCGCCTGGGTAACAGCAAGTGTGAATGGCAGTCGGATGGTGAACGTGGTTCCCGTGCCAGGCACCGAGTCGATGACCAGCGAACCACCCAGCTGCTTGATCTCGCTGTGCACGACGTCCATGCCGACACCACGACCCGAAAGCTGGGTCACTTTCTCTGCCGTGGAGAAGCCGGTTTCCAGCACGAACCCGTACAGGTCGCGATCCGACAACTTCGCTTCCGGACTGAGCAAGCCCAGGGCAATCGCCTTGCGCCGGATCGCATCACGATCCATGCCGGCGCCATCATCGCTGATGCGCAGCACCACTTCGGTCGACTCGCGCGAAACGCGAATGGTGACCGTGCCATCCAGTGGCTTGTTGGCCGCCAGGCGCTCCTGTGGCGTCTCGATGCCATGCGCGAGTGCGTTGCGCAGCATGTGCTCGAACGGCGCCTTCATGCGCTCAAGCAGGTTGCGATCCATTTCACCCTGCGCACCTTCAACCTTGAGTTGGGCGCGCTTGCCGAGTTCCTGGGCCGCCTGGCGCAGTGTCCGGCGCAATGAGGGCACCATCGAATCGAACGGCACCATGCGCGTGCGCATGAGACCTTCCTGCAGGTCCGAACTGACGCGCGACTGCTGCAAGAGCAGGGTTTCGGATTGGCGCGTCAGGTCATCAAGCAGGCCTTGAATCGACACAAGGTCGGAAACCGATTCGCCCAGCGCACGCGAGTACTGCTGAAGCTGCGAGAAACGGTCCAGTTCGAGCGGATCGAATACGGTATCCGCACCCTCGTGATGTTCACGCTGATAGCGCGCAATGATCTGCGCTTCGGTTTCGATTTCCAGCTTGCGCAACTGTTCGCGCAGACGACTGACGGTCTGCTCGAACTCGATCAGGTTGAAGCGGAAGGTTGAAATCTGCTGTTCAAGGCGGGAACGATAAATCGAAACCTCACCTGCGTAGTTGACCAGCGAATCGAGCAGTTCGGAGCGCACGCGGATCATTTCCTGCGGCGCACGCGGCTCTTCTTCGATCTCGCTGGTGGTGATCGTGCGAGGAGCCGGTGCCCGCACCGGCTCGGCAATCGGTGCGGCTTCCGCTTCGACGGCGGCAACGGGCTCGGCAGCGGCGGCCTGCGCGGGAATTTCTTCGCCGGTAGCGAGGGCGGAAAGGCGCGCAATCATCGCCTCAGGCAGGGCGATCGCTTCGCGCCGTGCGATGCGCTGAACCAGTCCGTGCAAACTGTCGTAGCTGCGCTCGAGTGCTTCCACCGACGCAAAGTCCATGCTGCGATGCCCGTCATAGGTGGCATCAAGCAGGGACTCCATGGCATGGGTCAGGTCACCGATCGGCCCGATGCCGGCCATGCGCGCACCACCCTTGAGGGTATGCAGGTCGCGTTGCAGGGTTGCAATCAATTCGCGATCCTGTGGCGCCTCGCGCAGCTTGGCCATGACCGAATCGGAATGGTCAAGGATGTCGTTGCCTTCCTGCACGAAGATGTCGAGCAGGTCCTGATCCATCTCCGGCAGATCAAGCGGACCTTCGGGTTGCACATCCATCGGCACCGTGAAGGCTGCGCGCACTGGCTGGCGGACTTCAGGCAACGGCTCGGCCTGGACCATCGCCGGTTCGTCGAGAATCGGCTGATCATGCAGCCCTGCTGCCTCGATTTCTTCCAGCAGATCCGCGCCGAGTGCTTCATCCAGCGACAGATCGGCTTCGACCGGCAACTCCTCCGCCTCATCTTCTGCGAACTGCACTGCCTCGCCAGCGGTCGCTTGCAAGGTGTCGGCCTGATCTTCGATCTCAAGCGCGTCGATCTCGATTTCGTCGAGTTCGCCGGTGAAATCGAACTCCACTGCTTCAGTCTTGAGCGGCTCCTGCGCGGGTGTCTCGAATACGGATGTCAATGCGCTTGCCGCGTCCTCGAGATCATCCAGATCGAGCGCGTTCGTCACCTCCGCGCTTGCAGGCTCATGCGCAGCGAGCGAGTCGATATTCCACTCCAGCGACGTTTCCACTTCTGCAGGGGTGATCTCTTCGTTTTCGGCCAGCGCTTCAATCGGGCTTGCGGCCCACTCGGCAGGCGGGGCTTCCCCTTCCTGCGCCACTGTCGCGGGTGCGCTTTCAGCTTCGACGTCTTCTGCGCCGTACTCGTGGAACACGTCAAGTGCATGTTCCGGTTCATGCAGGGAATCGCGAAGTGCGCAAACCCGCGCAGTGATGGCATCGGTTGCCGGCAGCGACTGCGCGCCGCTGTCCAGGCGCCTCATCGTTTCGCGCACGATTTCCGCGGTTTCCGAAAGAACGGAGATGCCATCTGCATCGACCGTCGATGAACCGGCACGCATGCGCTTGAGGTAGGTTTCCAACGGCCCGAGCAAGGCCGCCAGTTCGCGCATCTCGACCATCGAAATGGCGCCGCTCAAGGTATGTGCTGCGCGAAGCAAGGGCTCCGACACGGGCATCGCGGAACTTCTGGCCTGGTCCAGGAAATCTTCGAAAACGCCGAGGTGCATTTCGGTTTCGCTCTTGAGGATGTCGAACAGGACGGGATCAAGATTCGGCAGCGGCCCGGCGACAATTTCTCCCGTGTCCGTCGACTCAAGCTCAACAGCCGCAGGCAATTCGACTTCCCTGCTGATTGGGGCGGTGGGAGTGACCGGCGCAACGTAGGGTACGCGACGCTTCACAACGCGGCTGACAAGCTTCCGCACCATGGAAACCTGCGCAGCCTGTGGCTGCGGCACGTTGACCAACTCGCCTTCTGCGAGGCGGTCGGCAGTCTCCATGATTGGACCGACGCTGGCATCGACGGAGCCTTCGCCACGCAATGCCGATAGCTGGCTGGGCAATGCACCGATGGCTTGGTCGACAAGGGCGATGGCTTGCGCGCTGGGACCTATCGAGCGGTCGAGCACGCGATTGAGCATGTTCTCGACCTTCCAGCTGAATTCGCCAAGCGCCAGCGCGCCCACCAGCCGACCCGAACCCTTGAGCGTGTGGAAGGAGCGCCGGATCGGCTTGACCAGTTCAAGATCCTGGCTGTTGGCCCGCCACAGCGGAAATTGCGCACGCAGGTTGTCGATTTCTTCCTGGACTTCCTCGATGAAGACATCGCGGATTTCGTCATCGATTTCGTTGGAAGCCGTATTCTGGAAGCTGCCATCGCTTGCGGATTCAGCGGGGACTTCGACTTCTTCCTCGATGGTTTCCTCGATCTCGATCCAGCGATTGCCGTCTTCGTCGACGATGAAGGCGTCAGCATCGACCTGTTCGCTTTCACGGCTGAGGTCGTCGTCGGTTTCGGCCAGTCGCAAGCCATCCAGATTCTGCGCGGCAACGCCTTCGACATTGGTGGACCCGACAATCAATCCGCGCAGGTCGCTGCCTGGCGCCACTTCGACAATGCTGTCCAGTTCAGCAGGAGCATCAACGGGCACAGCCGGTGGCGCTGTTTCATCATCAATCGTGAGCTCGAGATTGCTCAAGTCCAGTTCGCTGGAAGCGCTCTCGTCATCGCCGCGCGAGGCATGGCGCTGCTCAATGGGCAGGTGCTCGCCCCAGGCGGGAAATTCGGTCTCGCCCTCGCTTTCATCTTCCGCAATCGGCTTGATCTCGATCGTCGAGCCGTAGTCCGTGGTGGCGGCGGGAGCCACCTGGTAGGCGAGCGCGGCAGCGGCCGCGATTGCATCTTCGGGGCTTGGCGCAGCAGCCGGCGCAACAGGTGCCGACTCCTCGGGGCGCTCGGCTTGCGGGATTGGCCAATAGCCGAGTGCTTCCAGGCTTCCACGGGTGACGTCGAGGATCTTTTCACGTCCGCCGCGTTGCTCGCGGGTTGCTTCGAGGTAGTACTCGATGGACGCCAGCGCATCGGCCAGGCTGTCCATTTGTTCGGCGGTGGGCACGCGACGATGCCGCAGCAGCTCCACTTCAATGAAGCGCACGATGCCGTTCATCAGCTCTGCGGCCACGCCGAGATCGAGCATGCGCAACGCACCGGAGATTTCCTCCAGCAGGCGCGGAATCTGCTCTACCCGTTCGTGGTCCCAGGGCGATTCGATGAAGGCGATGACATCATGCTTTGCCTGCTGGATGTTGATCGCCGCCTCGTGCATCAAAGCATCGAGAATCTTGCGCACCTCTGCCTTGGGCAACTGCAAGGCATCGTCATCCGCCTCGCCTGCCGTATCGCCGAGACGTTCGATGTGGTCATCCAGGGACGCTTCCACATAGAGCAAGGCGCCGGCGATATCCAGCAAGGTGCCTTCGTCCGCGTCGCGCCTGCCGCTGGCCACTTCCTCGATGGCGCTGCGCTGCTCGGTCACTACACGGCGCGGAACCCCAAGACCCAACATGCCGAGGGTGTCGCGCACCCGGTCCAGCAATTCAACCTGGGCCAGCAGGTCCGCGGGATCACGATGCTGAGCGCGCAGGTAGATGTCGAGCGATTCCTTTACCCGCATCAGGTCTTCGCGGATCGCGATCGACACCGTATCCAGCAGAGTCCGGTTGTGACCGCTGAGCGAGCTCTTCGCGTGGGCAACTTCCTGGTCCGACGGCAGCAGGCTGTCGAGTTCGTAGGTGCTGCGGATCTCGGCAACCCGCGGGCTGCTCGCCCTGGAATTGGCAATGTAATAAAGCAGGCCCTTCAGCAGTTCGTCGGTCGAGCCGGCCTGCATGCCCTGCTCACCGTGTTCGGCAAAGCGCCGGATCTCGCGATCCACTCCGCCGAACAGCAATTTGATCGATGCACCCGTCTCCAGCGCGCCTTCACCGATCGCATCGGCAAGCCCACCGGCAACCCAGAACAAGCGTCTGGATTCGACCCCGGAGGCGACCGTTGCGCGCAGCCTGTCCAGCACATCGCGCATGCGTTGCGGATTTGCCGAATCGGCGGGACTCTTGAACCACTTCAGCAAGGCGGCTTGGAAGGCCAGGCGCAGGCGCAGCGCGCGTGAACGCAGTTCCTTGATCGAAATCGTTTCGCCGACGCCGTTTGCGGATTCCGGAAGCGGTCGATCCAGATCCGGGGCAAACAGCGCCGAATCACTCAACAGCTTTTCGCCACGGCTGGCGCGAAGATCATTGAGCAAGGGCAACAGGACGATGGGAATGTCCTTGTGCCCGGTTTGCACGCGCTCCAGGTAGTCCGGCAACTGCACCATACCGCGCATGAGCGCCGAGTAGCCCTCATCCCGCTGCGAGACGCTGCCATTGAGCAGGGCTTCGGCGAGACGCTCCATCTCCTCGACCACCATCGCCGCACCGTACAGCTCCACCATGCGCAGCGTGCCCTGGGCCTGGTGCAGATAGGTTGCACAGAAGCGCATCAAGCTGCTGTCGGCGGGGTCCTCGACAAAGGCTTCCAGCGCCTGTCGGGCCTGCTTCAGGGTGTCATCAAGCTCGCCCTTGACCCAGCTGAGGGTGGTGAAATCGTCGTGCAGTTTCATGGTCTTCGTTCACCCTGGCAAAACCCGCCATCCATCAACCTAACCCAATGCGTGACCGCGAAAAACAACGCTGCGCACAATCCCGGAAACAGGAAACGACCGGGCCGATTGTGCGTCCGGATTGCTGCGCGAATCGCGACTCGCGGGCATTCCGTCGTTCAACGAAGGGATCTGAGCGGCTGCGCCGACAACAGGCTATGGATGTGGGGTTCTCCTTGATCTGGAAAGTGATGGATCCCGGAATCAACCAGGCAGCTTGAAGTCGGCCACCGAGCGGCGCAGGTCACCAGCCAGGTGGGCGAGGTTTCCGATTGACTCCGCCGTCTGGCTCGCACCCACCGAGGTCTGCGTCGTGATTTCCTGAATCACGTTCATGGTGGCTGAAATGTTGGTTGCAGCAGCGGACTGCTGGCTTGCCGCGGCCGAAATGTTCTGGATGAGGTCGGCAAGGTCATGCGAAACCTTTTCGATCTCGCCCAGCGCAAGGCCGGCGTCCTCGGCCAGGCGGGCACCCGCCACCACTTCGGCGGTGGTCTGTTCCATCGAGCTGACCGCTTCGTTGGTATCGGACTGAATCGTCTGCACCAGCGTTTCAATTCGCTTGGTGGCGTTCGATGCGCGCTCGGCGAGTCGTTGGACTTCGTCGGCAACCACCGCGAATCCACGACCGGCTTCACCGGCGGAGGCCGCCTGGATGGCGGCGTTCAGCGCCAGAATGTTGGTCTGCTCGGCAATGTCGTTGATCAGTTCGACGATGGATCCGATTTCCTGCGAGGACTCGCCGAGGCGCTTGATTCGCTTCGAGGTTTCCTGGATCTGGTCGCGAATCGAGTCCATGCCCTGGATGGTCTGGCGCACGATGGCGGCGCCCTTGGCGGCGATTTGCACCGAGCGCTGCGCCACCTCGGCGCTTTCCGTGGAGTTCTTCGACACCTCGTCGATGGACACCGCGATTTCGTTGATGGCCGCGGAAGCCGAGGTGATCTGCTGCGCCTGGTGTTCGGCAGCTTCGGCCAGGTGCATCGCGGTTGCCTGGGTTTCCTGGGCTGCCGCAGACACCTGCACGGCGGTCTCGTTGATGGTGGTAACCAGCGATCGCAGCGCCTCGACCGCGAAGTTGATCGAGTCCGCGATGGCGCCGGTGATGTCCTCGGTAACCGTTGCCTTTACGGTCAAGTCACCTTCAGCCAGCGAGCCCATCTCATCGAGCAGGCGCAGAATGGCTTCCTGGTTGCGCTGGTTCAGTTCCGCGGACATCTGGTAGCGATGTTGCTGGTCTCGAACCAGGATGATTCCGAGCAGGATGACCAGGATGATGGCGGCAAGGGCCGCGATGCCACCCCACAAGGGGTTGGGGAACAAGCGCTTCTCCGGCAGCTCACCAAGGCGGCTGGCTACATTGCGCGCCTTGAGCAACACGCTTTGGCTGTCGGTGAAGATCTCGTCGGATGCCAGCTTGATTTCACGCAGCGAGCTCGAGGCACCAATGATTTTCTGCACGGTTTCGCCCAGCCCGGTCCATTGCTCGGACACGTCGGCAAGAATGTCGCGCGCACTCGCCTGGTCGATGGATTTGATGTTCATCGACGGAGCACCTTCGATCAGGCCGTTCAAGACCGCCTGGTAGAGGGCAGCGTCACGCGAAAATCCGTCAGCGGCCGATTGTGCATTCTCGCCGCCCTGCACGATTTCCTGAACGCGGCGGATCATGCGGTCGGCGAGAAGCATTTGGCGCGTTGCGATATAGACCTGGCCCGCGCTGCCGTTGCGTTCGGTGAGGATGTTGACCACCTCGTTCATGCGCGAGTTGAGGACCGGCATTTTCGAGGTGAAATCGTTGGCGGTGGTCGCCGTATCGAGCACCTGGCTCTTGCCGTTGAGGATCTTGGTGGCATTGGTCAAGACCGGCTGCCAGGCCGTGTTGAGTTCGGCAAGCTCCTTGGACACGCCGGCTTCGGATGCATACGAGGGCATGCCCTTGTAGTCACCGGTCTTGGCGCCCTTGAGCAGGAAGCCGATGAAGGAGTCGATGGCGTTGTTGCGGTCGGCCAGCTCTCCGAACGCAAGCTCGTTGCCTCCCGCCGCGTTGGCTGCGAATGTCGCCAAAGCCTGCGAGGACACCTGGATTTCTGTCGTCAGGGCGCTGGCTTGTCGGTCGTGGTTGCTCTTGATGTTCAGATAAATGAAGTCAGCGGCCGCGAACGCGATTGCCAGGACCAGCAACACGATCAAGATGGTGTTGAGACTGCCTGACCGCTCGGAACCCGAGAGTGCGCTGGAAGTAGTGCTCATGGAATTACCTCACCCCTAATGTTTCACGATTCCGACCCTGGCCCGCCAGGCTGTCGGAGTACTGTTATGCCGATGCCTGCTGGAAATCCGTTGTGCGCACCAACGCGGCCATGCTGAACAATCCCCAGAAAATTCCGCCGAGCTGGACCTTTTCACCCACGAAACGCCCGTAACGCTCGTCTTCCTCGCCGATGGCAACGGAACGCTGCTCATCGGAAAAACTTCGCTGCCCCATCACTTCGTCGACCAGAAGGCCAACGCTGCCGCCATGCTGGCGAACCAGCAACACGCGCGTGGATTCGGTCATCAGCGTGCGCACACCCTCCAGGTAGTGGCGCAGGTCAACCAGCGCCACCAGATTGCCGCGCACGTTGGCAACGCCCAGCATCCAGCCTTGGGTGCCGGGAACCACGGTCAGGGATGGGAAGGTCAGGATTTCGTTGACTTCCGAAATGCTGCTGGCCAGGTGATGGTCGCCGATGCGGAAGGCGATGCCGCGCCAGAGTCCGGGAGCCTCGATCTGTTCGGGCATGCCGGCAACGTGCGAAAGGCTGCGGCGCTCGTAGTCGGCAAGCGTTTCAAAAGGACCGAAGGGCAGTTGTTCGGGGCTGGTCGACATGGTTTTCAGTTCAGCCTGGCAGCAGCGTATCAATTCGTTGCAGCAGCGCCTTTGCGTCCACCGGCTTGGTCAGGAAATCCTTGGCGCCCTGGCGCATGCCCCAGACGCGGTCGGTTTCCATGCTCTTGGTGGTGACGATAAGGATCGGTATGTGCCCGGTCTGGCTATCCCGACTCAGGTCACGGGTCGCCTGGAAGCCGTTCATGCCCGGCATGATCACGTCCATGATCACCAGATCCGGCAACTCGCGCTTGACGCCGCTGATGCCCTCCTCGGCATTTACCGCGCTGCTGACACGGTGCCCCGCCTTTTCGAGCAACGTGGTGAACACGCGCACGTCCGTCGGCGAGTCATCGATTATGAAAATGTGTGCCATCGCCTTGCCCCTGTGAGTCGAATGGCCACGCCAACGGAATTACTTCCAGTCCACATGGCGCCGTATCGCGCCGAGCAGTTCCTCGCGCGTGAACGGTTTGGTCAAATATTGTTCGGATCCGACAATTCGCCCACGCGCCTTGTCGAACAATCCATCCTTCGAAGACAGCATGATCACCGGGGTGGATTTGAAAACCTGGTTGTTCTTGATCAACGCACAGGTCTGATAGCCGTCCAGCCGGGGCATCATGATGTCCACGAAAATGATCTGCGGCTGCTGGTCGGAAATCTTGGCCAGCGCCTCGAAACCGTCCGTTGCCGTAACGACTTCGCAGCCTTCCTTGCGCAGCAGGGTCTCCGCCGTTCGGCGGATGGTCTTCGAATCGTCGATGACCATGACTTTGAGGCCGCTCAGGCTGCCTTGCTTGGTCTCATCCACCTGAATTGGACCCCCACCGCTGAATGCTGAATGTTCTGGCACGCAAGATCCGTGCCTACCTTGACCATGTGCGGAAGCTCCACGGGACTTCGATGCGAACGTCGGAAGTTTCAGGGGCCAACGCGCAGTACTGCGCCAACAACGCGTCCATGCTTCTTAACCAACTCTTAGCTAATTTGTCAAGTTTGACAGCTAAGTGCTCAGAAAATCTTGGGAAGCAGGCCGCGTTTCTGCCCCCAATTGAATCGTCGCCAGCGTTGCCAAGTGTAATATAGCCGGCAATGCGCGTGGCGGTCGCCTGCGCGTCCCCGCGCTTGCCGGAGAACCCGCATGGTACGCAGCCTGGCCGTCCTGATGGACGCCATCGAATCCATCAAGGTTGCCAAGGACACCAGCTTCGCCTTGCTGCTCGAAGCCGAGCGGCGCGGCTATCGAATCCATTACCTGACCCAGGGCGGCCTCGCCATCCGCGATGGTACGCCGTGGGCGCGACTGGCGCCGCTTTCGGTGCGGGATGATGCCAAGGACTGGTTCACGCTCGGCGAGGCGACCTGGACCGACTTGCGCGGATTGGACGTGATCCTTGCCCGCAAGGACCCACCGGTCGACGCCCAATTCATTTATGACACCCAGGTGTTGCAGCTTGCCCATGATGGCGGCGCGCTGGTGGTGAACAATCCGCAGGGTCTGCGCGATGCCAATGAAAAGCTGTTTGCCCAACACTTCCCGCAGTGCTGCGCACCGACCGTGGTCGCACGCAGCGCAACCGAATTGAAGGGTTTTGCCGAGCAGCATGGCCGGATCGTGCTCAAGCCGCTGGATGGCATGGGCGGGCAAGGCATCTTTTCGTCCGCCCATGGCGATCCGAACCTCAATGTGATCATCGAAACGCTGACCGCGAACGGCACACGCTTTGCCATGGCGCAGAAGTTCATTCCGGAGATCAGTGCCGGGGACAAGCGCATCCTGATGATCGATGGCGAACCGGTTCCTTATGCGCTGGCGCGGATTCCACAAGGCAGCGACTTCCGTGGCAACCTTGCCGCCGGTGGCCGGGGTGTTGGCGTGCCCTTGTCCGAACGCGACCGCTGGATTGCCGCCCAGGTGGGCCCCGAACTGAAACGCCGCGGCATGCTGTTCGTGGGCCTGGACGTGATCGGCGATTGGCTGACCGAGGTCAACGTCACCTCGCCCACTTGCCTGCGTGAACTGGATGCGCAATTCGGCTTGAATATCGCCGCCACCCTGTTTGACGTCATTGAATCCCGACTGTCGTGAGCGCTTCCGCTTCCAGCCACTCTGCCGACCGCTTCGGCGTCACCTTTCTGTTTTCCGTGGTGGCCCATGCGGTGCTCGCGCTTGGCATCACCTTCAGCATTGAAAAAGCGGCGCCATCACTGCCCGCGCTAGACGTGATCCTGCTGCAGGCCGCCAGCGGCAAGGCGCCCGACAAGGCCGATTTCCTCGCCCAGGCCAACAACAGTGGTGGCGGCGAGTCGGAGCAAGCCAAGCGGCCGACCGATTCGCTGACCAGCAATGTACCGAAGCCCATCCCCGGCATTGCGCCACGCCCCACCGAAAACGGCGCGCCGCGCCCCTCGCCACCCACGCAGACCGAATTGCTGACCACGCGACAAGCCGAACGCAGCGTCGATTCCGCCCCGCAGACGCCCGACACACCGGACCTGCGCGCACCCAGCGAGCGCGAAATCATCGAGCGCAAGCTGGAGATGGCACGCCTTGCGCAGGAAATCCAGCGCGAATCCGAGCAGTACGCCAAGCGTCCCAAGCGCAAGTACATTTCCGCCAACACCAAGGAATACGCCTTCGCCAGCTACATGGCGGCCTGGGTTGCGCGCATCGAGCGCATCGGCAATCTCAACTACCCCGATGAGGCGCGCCGGCGTGAGCTTCACGGCCAGTTGGTCTTGACCGTTGGCCTCAACAAGGACGGCAGCGTCAAGAGCATCGACATCATCCAGCCCAGCGGGCACAAGGTACTGGACGATGCCGCCATCCGCATCGTGAATCTCGCCGCCCCGTTCAATCCGCTGCCGAGGAATTCCGAGGCCGTCGACGAACTGTTCATTACCCGCACCTGGCAGTTCCTCGAGGGCAATGTCTTGCGCAACCGCTGACATCCCCGGCGACGCATACCGCCGTACAATGGGCCCATGCACGAGCCCTCATCCCTGTCCAACCAGTTCCTGATTGCCATGCCCAGCCTGCGCGACCCGAATTTCGCCCGCAGTGTGGCCCTGGTTTGCCAGCATGGCGACGACGGTGCGATGGGCATCATGATCAACCGGCTATCGGATTACCGGCTCGGCGATGTCCTGACGCAAATGAATGTGCGCTCGGAACTGGCCCAGGTGCTGGATGCGCCGGTGCTGATCGGCGGCCCGGTGCAGCCGGAACGCGGGTTTGTCCTGCACACGCCGCACGGTGGCTGGGATTCCTCGTTCCGCATCTCCGACCAGATCAGCGTGACCACCTCGCGCGACATTCTCGAAGCCATTGCCAGCGGCAATGGTCCGTCCCACGCCATTGTCGCCCTGGGTTATTCGGGTTGGAGTCCTGGCCAGATCGAGCATGAATTGCGCGAAAATTCATGGCTCACCGCACCGGCCGACAATGCCATCGTGTTCAGCACGCCACTGGATGAACGCTGGCAGGCTTCCGCGGCATTGGTGGGCGTCAACCTGACGCAGATTTCACCCTATGCCGGCCACGCCTGAGGCATGAGCGCAACGCAGCCTGCCGGCTATGTCCTCGCATTCGATCTCGGCACGCGAACCATTGGCGTTGCCATCGGCCATCGCGAAACCGGCATGGCACGCGCCTTGACCACCCTCACCGTCCGTGCCGGTCATCCGGATTGGCCCACGCTCGACAGCTTGGTCAAGGAATGGCAACCGGCGGCATTCGTGGTGGGGCTGCCGCTGACCCATGACGGTGGCGAGCAGGAAATGACCCGAATTGCCCGCGATTTTTCCGCCAGGCTGGGAACCCGCCACGCACGTCCGGTACATCTGGTCGACGAACGCCATACCTCGAAGGAGGCGGCGCGCCGATTCGCGAACCAGCGCGCGCAAGGTGCGGCAAAACGCAAGCACGGTACCGAGGTGGATGCACTGGCCGCGCAAATCATCCTGGAAACCTGGTTTTCCCTTCCCGACGACGAGGCGGACACGCCATGAGCCATGTGCAAATCGACGCCGATGGCCGCTTGCGCCACCTGATCACCTTGGAGGGCCTTGAGCGCTCGCACATCTCCGGCATGCTTGATCGAGCAGTCGAACTGCGCGAGGCCTTCAGCGCCACCGGAAGCAGGCCGCAACTGCTCGCCGCACGAACCGTGGTCAACCTGTTTTTCGAGCCATCCACCCGCACCCGTTCCAGCTTCGAGCTGGCAGCGCGAAGACTGGGTGCGAACGTGCTCAACTTCGACATATCCGGTTCCTCGACCAGCAAGGGCGAGTCCCTGGAAGACACGCTGGCCACGCTGGAAGCCATGCAGGCCGATGCCTTCATCGTCCGCCACAAGGAAAACGGCACCCCGGAGCGACTGGCCCGCCATGCGCAGCGCGCAGCCATCCTCAATGCAGGAGATGGCAATAACGCGCATCCAACCCAGGGCCTGCTGGACGCCTTGACCATCCGCGACCGTCATCCCGACCTGGCCTCGCTGAAAGTGGTGATCTGCGGGGACATTCGCCACTCGCGCGTGGCGCGCTCCGACGTGCATGTGCTCAAGTCCCTGGGCGTGGCCGAAGTGCGCCTGTGTGGACCGGCCGCGCTGATGCCGGATGCCTCCGAACTTCAGGCTTGCCCCCGCTTCGACAGCTTCGACGAAGCCATTGAAGGTTGCGATGCCATCATCATGCTGCGCCTGCAAAAGGAACGCATGGTTGCGGGGCTGGCCGGCAGCGAGTCCGAGTACTTCCAGCGCTTTGGCCTGAACGCCGCGCGATTGCGGCGGGCAAACAGCGAGGCCATGGTCCTGCACCCGGGGCCCATGAACCGGGGTGTGGAAATCGCGCCCGAGGTGGCCGATGGTCCGCAATCTTGCGTGCTGCGTCAGGTAGCCAATGGCATTCCGGTGCGCATGGCGGTGCTGGCCACGCTGCTCGAAGGCTGATCGCACTCCACCAGCCAGCGCCGGCTCAGCCGCCATGCGGCCGAGTCATCGTCCAAATCGGCATGTAACGAGGATCGATTCCCGATTCCCGCGCCTCGTCAGGTTTCAATCAGCTCCACGCCATCCAGGCCCTGCGACAGGGTATGCGCATCACCGCCCTGGGCGAGCTTGATCTTCAGGCGCACCTCGTTGGCCGAGTCGGCATGGCGCAAGGCATCCTCGTAGGAGATCTCGCCCGCCTGGTAGAGCTCAAACAGGCTCTGATCGAATGTCTTCATGCCAAGGTTGGTGGATTCCTTCATCACATCCTTGAGCTTGTGGATGTCGCCTTGGCGGATGTAGTCCTGCACCAGCGGCGTACCCAGCAGCACCTCGATGGCAACCCGGCGAGCCTTGCCATCCGGGGTCGGAATCAGCTGCTGGGCGACCACGCCTTTCAGGTTCAGCGACAGGTCCATGAACAACTGTTCGCGCCGATCCTCGGCGAAGAAGTGGATGATGCGATCCATGGCCTGGTTGGCGTTGTTGGCGTGCAGGGTGCACAGGCAAAGATGGCCGGTTTCCGAGAAGTTGATCGCGTGTTCCATGGTTTCGCGGGTACGCACCTCGCCGATCATGATCACGTCGGGAGCCTGGCGCAGGGTGTTCTTCAGCGCGTTCTCCCAGGAATCGGTATCGATGCCCAGTTCGCGCTGGGTGATGATGCAGCCCTCGTGCTTGTGCACGTATTCGATCGGATCCTCGATGGTGATGATGTGTCCGGTCGAATTGAGGTTGCGGTACCCCAGCATCGCGGCCAGCGAGGTCGATTTGCCGGTACCGGTGGCGCCGACGAAGATGATGATGCCGCGCTTGGTCATCGCCAGGGTCTTGATGATCGGCGGCAGGTTCAGCTCATCAACCGTAGGAATGCGGGTTTCGATGCGGCGCAGGACCATGCCGACGCAATTGCGCTGGTAGAAACAGGACACGCGGAAGCGGCCGACACCGGTCACCGCAATCGCAAACTGGCATTCGTGGGTCTTCTCGAACTCCTCGCGCTGCGAGGGCGTCATCACGTTGAGCACCATGTCGCGCGCCTGCTGTGGCGTAAGCGCGTTCTGCGTGATGGGCGAGATGCGACCATGCACCTTCATCGACGGTGCTACGCCCGCGGTGATGAACAGGTCGGACGCCTTCTTGTGCACCATCAACTTGAGGAACGAGGTGAAATCGACGCTGCTCATGACCTTCTCCCAACGGCGGGTTAACCGGATCCTGCCGCATATTACACCGCGCGGCTCAGTCGGGATGCGATATGGCGCACGCCGCCCTGCAAGGGCTCAATCGCCGGCTGCGGCGCGGCAAGACGGTACGGCGGAGTTTCAGCCACCCCGGGCTTCGCGATCGATCAGCGAGGTCTGGCGAGTCTCCGGCATGAACAGGTACACCAGCAGGGAAACCGCGATGCAGGCCGTGACAAACCAGTAGTAGCCCTGCTCCAGCCCGCTGCTCTTGAACCAGAGCGCCACGTACTCGGCGGTGCCGCCAAACAGCGACACCGTCAGGGCATAGGGCAGGCCCACGCCGAGCGCGCGGATTTCCACTGGAAACAGCTCCGCCTTCACCACCGCGTTGATCGCCGTGTAGCCGGACACGATGAGCAGGGCCAGCATGATCAGGGCAAAGGCTTCGAAGGCGTCGGTGACCTCGCCCAGATGGTTGAGGATGGGTACGGTCAGCGCACTGCCAAGCACGCCAAATGCAATAAGGATCGGTCGTCTGCCGATGCGGTCCGAGAGCGCTCCGACCATGGGTTGCAGGCACATGTAGAGGAACAAGGTTGCCGCCGACACGAGCGTGGCGGTGGCCTTGTCCATGCCGACGCTGTTGACCAGGAACTTGAGCATGTAAGTGGTGTAGGTATAGAACGCCACCGTTCCGCCCAGGGTGAGTCCAACCACGGTCAGGATGGCGCGTGGATGGCGCAGCAAGGCACGCAGTGAACTTGTCTGTGCCTTGCGCTTGCGCGAGCGCTCGAACGACTCGGTTTCTGCCATGTTGCGCCGAAGGTAGAGCGCCGTTACCGCGCACAAGGCGCCGATGACAAAGGGAATGCGCCAGCCCCAGGCTTCCAGTTGCGCGGGCGTCAGCACCCACTGTTGCAGGACGATCAGCACTGCCAACGCCAGCAACTGGCCCAGGATCAGGGTCACATACTGGAAACTCGACCAGAAGCCGCGATGCTCGCGGCTGGCCATTTCGCTGAGATAGGTTGCCGAGGTGCCGTACTCGCCGCCCACACTCAGACCTTGCAGCAGCCGCGCAAGCACCAGCAGGATCGGTGCAGCGACGCCAATCGTTGCGTATCCCGGAGTCAACGCAATCATCAGCGAACCCGCGCACATCAACGATACCGAAAGCACCAGCGCCGACTTGCGTCCGTGCCGGTCCGCCCACAGTCCCATCAACCAGCCACCCAATGGCCGCATCAGGAATCCCACGGCAAACACGGCCGCCGCATTCAGCAGCTGCGCGGTGCGATCGCCTTGCGGAAAGAATGCCTTGGCGAAGTAGAGGGAAAATGCGGCGTAGACATACCAGTCATACCACTCGACCAGATTGCCCACGGATCCGCTGAATATGGAGCGCAGGCGCTGGCCTGGGGTCATGTTCGTCATGCGGATACGGATACGGTTTCGTTTGCGCAGGCCAGCAGCCGGGGTCAGCGCAAATCGCTCGCGATCACACGCGCCGCATTGTGTCCCGGCGCGCCGGTGACGCCGCCGCCCGGATGGGTACCGGCGCCGCACAGGTACAGTCCCGGCAGTGCTCCCCGGTAGCCGGCCTGGCCGAGCATGGGCCGGGCGCTGAACAACTGGTTGAGGCTGAGCGCGCCATGGAAGATGTCGCCGCCAATCAAGCCGAAGTTGCGCTCGAGGTCCAGCGGCGTCAGCGCCATACGACCAAGTACCGAGGCCTTGAAGCCGGGCGCGAAGCGGTCGACCGTGGCAATCATCAGGTCAGCCACTTCGTCGCGATGATCATCCCAGTTCCGACCTCCCGCCAGTGCCGGTGCGACGTGCTGGCAGAACAGGCTGGCCACATGCTGGCCAGACGGCGCCAGCGAATCATCCAGCGTGGAGGGAATCAGCATTTCGATGATCGGCTCGCGCGACCAGCCGAAATCCACGGCATCGCGGTAGGCGCGATCCATGTAGGCGATGCTCGGTGCCATGATGATGCCGGCGGTCAAATGATCCCCCGGCTCCGGCAGTGCGCTGAACCTCGGCAATTCCGCCAGCGCCACGTTCATGCGGAACGTGCCCGAACCGCAGCGCCAATTGGCCATGCGCTCGCGGGTTGCCGATGGCACCTGCGAAGGTGCGAGCAGGCGCTCGTACAGCAGCTTGGGATTCACGTTGGCGACGATGGCGCGCGCATGCAGCACGTCGCTGCGCTCGGTGACCACGCCGACGGCACGACCATTTTCGACGAGGATTTCGCGCACGCCACATTGGGTATCGATCTGCACGCCCGCCGCAATCGCCGCCTTGGCCATGGCCTGGCTGATCGCGCCCATGCCACCGATGGCGTGGCCCCAGGCGCCCTTGACGCCGTTCACCTCGCCAAAGACATGGTGAAGCAGCACATAGGCGCTACCCGGTGTGTGCGGGCTGGCGTAGTTGCCGACGATGCCATCAAAGCCAAACAGCGCCTTGACCGGCTCGCTCTCGAACCAGCGATCCAGATACTCGGCTGCGGAAATGCTGAACAGGTCCAGCAGCTCCTGGCGCAGCGTTGTATCGAGTTTCAACAGGCGCTTGCCGAGCTTGCCGGCACGCACCAGCTCCGGGATCGTCTTCCACCAGCCGCCCTCAGTGATATTCGGCGGCGGCTCCAGCACCAGCGCACGCAACACATCGGCGATGGCATCCAGTCGCGCCTGATACTCGGGCAGGCGCTCGGCGTCTCGCTTCGAAAACTTGGCGACTTCCGCCTGGGTCACGCCTTCGCCTGCACGCAGGTAGCGACCATCCGGCAATGGCAGGAAATTGCCCAACTTGCGCTCGACGATGCGCAACCCATGCGCGTGCAAATCGAGGTCGCGGATCACTTTCGGTTGCAACAGGGAAACCGTGTAAGCCGCGACTGAATTGCGAAAGCCCGGATGAAACTCCTCCGTCACTGCCGCGCCACCCACCACGCCGCGTCGCTCCAGCACGCGCACCTTGAGTCCGGCCTTGGCCAGGTAAGTCGCACAGACCAGGCCGTTGTGGCCACCGCCGATGATGATTGCGTCGCAGGTTTTGTTCGGATTCGTCATTGGATTGTCGTGCCCAGGCTGAAGCTACTCGGTTGCCAAAATGCGCGAGGGCGCGGAACGCGCGATCAAGATCGCCAGCGCACCGGCAAGGCAGGCCGCCGCCACATAGTAGACCGGCGCGTACGCTTCGCCGGCTCGCAACCACAGGGTCACGGCGAGTGGCGTGAGCCCGCCGCAAATCGCATACGCGACATTGTAGGAAAAGGAAATTCCGGAGAATCGGATCGGAGCCGGAAACAGGTTCACCATCAGGCTTGGAATGGCCCCCGTCACGCCCACCAGCAAGCCACTGATGGCGAATGCCAGGGTGAAATGCCCGACGGCATGTTGCAAGGTCCAATAGAGGCCACCGGCCGCCAGCGCAAGCCCTGTCGACCCAACCAGCAATACGCGGGTGGTTCCGAAGCGATCAACGGCCATGCCGTAGATCACGCAACCGAGGGTCAGCGCCAAGGTCGCCAGCGTGCTTGCATTGGCTGCCTCGGCTGCGGAGATTGAATACTGGCTCTGCACCAGTGCCGGCGTCATCAGGATCACCACCACGATGCCGGCAGTCAGGGTCCAGGTGATCAACATGACCCGAACAACCGCCATGCGATGACCCTGGAGGACAACCTTGAGCGGCAATCCCTGCACGAGCTCGCGTCGCTTGCGCAGTTCCTCGAACACCGGCGTCTCGTGCAGGTAACGCCGCAGCCAGACCGCCAGCAAGCCAAACGCACCTCCGATCAAAAACGGTACGCGCCAGGCCCACGCCAAAACTTCATCGTGTTGCCAGAACGAATTCACGAAACTGGACATCGCCGATCCGAGCACGATTCCAAGAGTCAGCCCGGCCGTCAGCACGCCGATGGCAAATCCCGAACGACCGTTCGGCGCATGCTCGGCCACGAACACCCAGGCACCGGGCACCTCGCCACCCACCGCCGCACCCTGCAGGATGCGCAGTACCAGCAGCAGCAAGGGCGCAAGGATTCCCACGGTTGCATAGGTTGGCAACACGCCCATCAGCAAGGTGGGCACGGCCATCAGCAACACGCTCAGCATGAACATGCGTTTGCGTCCGATGCGGTCGCCGAAATGGGCCATGATGATTCCACCCAGCGGTCTTGCCAGATACCCGGCGGCGAAGATGCCGAAGGTCTGCAACTGACGCAGCCATTCCGGCATGTCCGGGGGAAAGAACAGCTGCGCAACGACCGAGGCGAAGAACACGAAGATGATGAAATCGTAGTACTCCAGCGCGCCACCCAGGGCGGCAAGCGTCAGGGTGCGCAGGTCGCGACGACTGAATCCAGGGCCAGCGGATTTGCTCATGGTTGCTTCGGGTCGGAAATGGGCGCGCGAGATATATCACTGAACGGGTGCTTGCGGCAGTCTTGCGCGGCACCCGCAAGCGGCTTCCGCGCATGCAAAGCGGGGATGCCGCAGAATAGCCGACTGCATTCGAACGTCCGGCCATGTCCCGCCTGTCCATCGTTTACGACCGCTTCCTGCTCATCATGCTCGCAACCATCGCCTTGGCGATGGCGTTGCCCGCGAGCGGCGCGGTGGCCGAAACCCTGCACGCGGTTTCCACGCTGGCCATCGCCTTACTGTTCTTCCTGCACGGCGCCCGCCTTCCGCGCGAGGCCATCATCGCCGGGCTTGCCCACTGGCGCCTTCACCTGCTCGTGCTGGCAGTCACGTTTGTCTTTTTTCCCCTGCTCGGCGCCGGCCTCAAGCTCGTACTGCCTTCGCGCTGGATCGGGCCCGAGTTGATGCTGGGCGTGCTGTTCCTGTGCGCCCTGCCCTCCACCGTGCAGTCCTCGATTGCGTTCACCGCGATTGCGCACGGCAACGTGGCCGCTGCCGTATGCAGCGCATCTCTTTCCAATCTCGTTGGTGTCTTCCTGACCCCAGTGCTCGCAACTGCGCTGATGAGCGGAGGCGGGGAAGTCACGGTCTCCGTGGATTCCATCCTGCGCATCATCTTGCAACTGGCGCTGCCCTTCGTTGCCGGTCACCTGGCTCGACCCTGGCTCGCGCGCTGGCTGGAACGCCGCCGCAACCTGCTGGCCTGGACCGACCGCGGCACCGTGCTGCTTGTGGTCTACCTCGCCATCAGCGCATCGGTCATCGAAGGACTCTGGCGCATGCTGCCATGGGCTTCACTGGCTGTTCTGTTCGCCATCGTCAGCGCGATCCTGGCGACCGCACTGCTCTTCACCCACAGGCTCAGCTTGCGTCTCGGATTCAAGCGCGAGGACCGCATTGCCATCGTGTTCTGCGGCTCCAAGAAGAGCCTGGCCAGCGGCATCCCGATTGCCAATGTGCTGTTTGCCGGCAATCCGGCACTCGGCATGATCGTGCTACCGGTGTTGATCTACCACCAGATCCAGCTGATCGCCTGCGCGGTGATTGCGCGGCGTTACGCGCAGGGGCGATGTTGATCCCGGCGTTGCAACGCAACCCCAACTCGCGGAGCTACTTCCGACTCCGTGTGATTCTTGCGCAGACGGATGCGCACGCTGTTCGATCGACCTCAAGCACCCCCAACCCAGTTCTCGACTCGCAAGCCCGACACGCGCACGAACTCGTCCACGTTGTTGGTGACCAAGGTCAGGCCTGCGCTGCGCGCATGACCGGCAATATGCAGATCGTTCACGCCTATCGATTGCCCGCGTGTTTCAAGCTCGGCGCGTATGCTTCCGTAGTGCTGCGCTGCCTTGGCGTCATAGGCCAGCACTTCCATGCGGCTGCAAAAGTCTTCAATGGCAGACAAGTTGTTGCTGACCTGGCTGCTTTTCTCTGCGCCGTGCAGCAGCTCTGCCAAAGTGATCGCGGAAATGGCCATGCGGTCGGCGTTGGCGTTGAACGTACCAAGCACTTCGATGGGACGGCGCTTGAGCACGTAAATGACGATGTTGGTGTCAAGCAGATAGCGCAACATTCACAACACCGCCCGATCAGACTGCGCCTGGCTGGCACGTTCGACCAGGAAATCCTCGCTGACCTTGGGGCCATCGTGAAAGAAGCTGTCCCAGGTATTGTGCAGCGGAGCAATGATGCGCTCGGTACCGCGCGCCCGTACCCGCACCTTGCGCACACCTTCGGGCAAGCGCAACTCGGCTGGCAGTCGCACCGCTTGAGTGCGATTGTTGGTGAACACGGTGGTGGTGGTCATGGTTTTGCCTCGCTTGAGTAATGGCATGTATATGGCGCAAGTATATGGCACTTGGAGCCCAGCAACCACCTTCTTGTTTTCGCCTGTTGAATGGCACCGTGCCGGACTGGAGGTGATCCTGCCTTGGCTTCGAAACTCAATTGCGCAGCTCGTTTGCAGGCACGAACCGCCAGAATCCGGTGCCAGGTGTTTTCTTCTGCCACCGAAGCCAAAGCATTGAAACGCTGCATGGGCGCAATCAATGGGCTCAAGCTACGGGCTTGAAGTTCAGGCCCGGATTGAATGAGACCGGCATCGGCATCAGGTAGTGGTCGATCAGCAGGAAGGCGAACAGGGCCATCAGGTAAATGATCGAATAGTTGAACACCTTCATGGCGAACAGCTCATCCGGTGGATTGAGCAGGCGCACCGCGTAGTAGATGAAGCCGGCGCCGAGGGCGAGCGCGCCGCCGAGATAGAACACGCCACTCATGCCGGTGAGATACGGAAGCACGGTGACAATCACCAGCAATACGGTGTAGGCCAGCACGTGCCAGCGCGTGTAGGTGACTCCGTGGGTGACTGGCAGCATCGGCACCTGGGCGCGTGAATAATCCTCGACGCGGAAGATGGCCAGCGCCCAGAAATGCGGTGGCGTCCACACGAAGATAATGAGGAAAAGCAGCAACGCATAGGGATGCACCTGCCCGGTGACGGCTGCCCAGCCCAGCAATGGCGGTGCGGCACCGGCGGCACCGCCGATGACGATGTTCTGCGACGTGGCGCGCTTGAGAAACGCGGTATAGACGATGGCGTAACCGATCAGCGAAGCAAAGGTGAGGATCGCGGTGAGCGGATTCACCAGCGCGATCAGGATGGCCATCGACAAGGCGCCCAGGCTGATGGCAAACACCAGCACTTGCGTCGGCGTGAGCGATCCGGTCGGCAGCGGACGATGCGCGGTACGCGCCATCACGCGGTCGATGCGCTGGTCGATCAGGTGGTTGATTGCCGCCGCCGATGCCGCCGCCAGCCAGATGCCGATGAATCCCGCCAGCGATTGGCGCAGCGGCGGCCAGCCCGGTACGGCCAGGAACATCCCGATGATCGCGGTGAACACGATCAGGGCCACCACACGCGGTTTGGTCAACTCGAAATACTGGCGGGCAATCGAAGACATCAGATCAGGCCTGGGCATCGCGTTGGGCGTAGGCACGGTAGCGCTTGTGCCAGACCGCGTCACCTGCCGGCCTGCCAATGCGACGCCCATCGATTCGCTTTTTCCGGCCAGGCGCTTCACAACAGCCGAAGGTCTGGTCAAGCCGGGATCCATCTTGATTCCAATGGCAGGTTGTCAAGGCGGAAATGGATTCCGGCTTGCGCCGGAATGACGGCAAAGGCAACTCCTTCGGCGTTGCTCCGATTCCCATGCTGCGCAAATCACGCATCACTTGGTCACCTTGGCCAGATCCTTGCGCAGGCCGGAGGCATCGAAGCCACTCGGATACCAGGTGATGGCGGTGCCTTCCGGCTTGACCAGCAGCACGGCCAGGCCGTCTTCGCCTTTTGGAGTCCATTCGGTCAAGGCATGGTTGGTGTCGCTGCCGACCTGCCAGACCTTCATCAGCGTTTCCGCTTCCGCGCCCTGCGGCGGCGTGCCGACATAGACCAGGCGCACACGCGAGGCATTCTGGTTCAATGACACGCGTACCCTGTGCAGCATGTCCAACTGGCGAATGCATGCATCCGCGCAATGGCCGCCACTGATCGCGACAACGCTCCAGCGCCAGTCCGGGTCAATCCACTGCAGATGTGTTCCATCCTCCAGCGCCAGTTCCACCTGCGCCAACGAGCGCTGCGGAACAATGCCCTGGCCATAACTTCGTGCATCCGGCACCCAACCGCTGAACGTGAGCACGCCAGCCAACAGCATGGGTACCAGGAAGAACGATGCAATCAGCACCAGTTGCATGCGTTTGCGATTTCTTGATGACATCAATTCGACTCCGAACGCGCGCGCCGCCAGTGCAGCACGATGAATATGACCAGCGCCGCAAGCGCAAAGCAGAACCACTGGAACGCGTAGCCAAGATGTCGTTCCGGTGGAATGATTTGTGGAGTCCATTCCCGCTCGAACCCGGATTCGGCATCGGCATCCAGCAACAGTACCCGGGAATCAAGGCCACGCCCGAGATCCGCGCCGATTTCAGCCAGATCGATGTGCACGGTCAGCTTGGGCCATTGCGTCTGCCTGGCCAGGGCGTTGCCACCCATTCGCATGCCCACCCCGGGAGGCGGCGCATACAGCCCATGCAGAATCCGCTGCCCCGCCTCGACCGTGGGAATCGGCGCGCGACTGCCATCGGCCGCGGTGGCCAGGAATCCACGGTTGACCAGCACGGGCAGTGATCCATCCGCCGGCTCGAACACCGCAAAGACCAGAACGCCGAGGCGACCACCGCGAACCTGGTTATCGAGCACATAGCCGTGCTGCAGGTCGAAGCGGCCCGACACCTCAACCCTCGGAAACACTTCCCCCTTCACCTGCTGCCGCGCCACCTCAAGCGGAATCGCTTGTGCCCCGGCATTGCCGGCGAAGGCCGCCAGCAGCAATTCCTTTTCATGGGCCCGCTGCAACTGCCAGAAACCCAGGGTGATGAAAGTCGGCACAGCCATCAGCAACAGGGCAATGGCCAACCAGGAAGGTGTGATCCAGCGTCTGCCCAGCATGCCAGCGTCTATACTCGACGCCCGCGCAACGCACAGCGAGCACTTTGGATTGAACACATGAGCATGACCGGCAAGATCCTGATTATCGCGTTCCTGATCGCCATCGTCTGGAACCTCGGCGCCGGCTTCTACTACATGATGACCGACAAGGGCCGCAGCAACCGCACGGTCAGGGCGTTGTCATGGCGAATCGGCCTGTCGGTACTGCTGATCGTCCTGATCATCATCGGCATGCTGACCGGAATCATTCAGCCGCATGGCTTGTAAGGCCGGGAGTGGGGAATGGGGAATCGGGAACAGGAAAGCGGGCACCGTGCGAATTGCCGCTTTCTCGATTCCCCATTCCCTATTCTCGATTCCCGGCTTTACAGCACATACACAAACACGAACAGCCCGAGCCAGACCACGTCGACGAAGTGCCAGTACCAGGCCACGGCTTCAAAGCCGAAATGGTTGTCGGCGCTGAAATGGCCCTTGGCGCAGCGGAACCAGATCACCGTGAGCATGATTGCGCCCAGGGTCACATGCATGCCGTGGAAGCCGGTGAGCATGAAGAAGGTGGATCCGTAGATGCCGCTGCCCAGGGTCAGGTTGAGGTGCTGGTAGGCTTCGATGTACTCGGTGGCCTGGAAATAAAGGAAGGCTGCGCCAAGGGCGATGGTCGCCGCCAACCAGGCCAGCAGCGACTTGCGATGGCCGGCACGCAGCGCATGATGGGCAAAGGTGATGGTGACGCCGGAGCTCAGCAGCAACAGGGTGTTGAGCAGGGGCAGATGCCAGGCCGGAATCGTCTCGAAGCTGCCGCCGATGTCGCCGGGTCCATTGGTTGGCCAGCTTGGGGTGAAGCCCTGCCACAGGTAGTAGTTGGTCAGGCCGCCGTGACCTTCGCCACCGACCCAAGGCACCGAGAACATGCGCGCATAGAACAGGGCGCCGAAGAACGCGGCAAAGAACATCACCTCGGAGAAGATGAACCACATCATGCCCATGCGGAACGAGGTGTCGACCTGCTTGTTGTACATGCCGACAACCGATTCGCGGATGACGGTGCCAAACCAGCCGAACATCATGAACACGAGGATCGCCAGGCCCACGAACATCAGCGGCTTCGCCGTCAGTCCGCTACCGTCGTTGAACCAGTTCGCGGCACCGATAACCGTGCTGAACAGTCCGATGGAACCCACGATCGGCCAGTGGCTGCCGTGCGGAACGTAATAAGCACCTTGTGTTTGCGCCATGATCTCGAACCCCGGATACAAGGATAAAGTCAGTTCTTTGCAATCCCGTCGACAGACGGATTCACGAGGGCCAGATTCCTGGTGGCCAGCTCGTTTGCATAGAACGTGTAGGACAACGTCAGCGTGTGCGTGCCTTGCGGCAGTTGTGGATCGACGATGAACCGCACCGGCATGCGACGGGTCTCGCCGCCAGCCAGCACCTGCTCGGTGAAACAGAAACATTCGGTTTTGTTGAAGAACGCGGATGCCGCGCTCGGTGCAACACTCGGAACGGCATTGCCGACAATCGCTTGCGCGGATTGATTGGTGGCATCGAACCAGACTTCGGTCAACTCGCCCGGATGCACCTCGACGCGGGTCTTTTCCGCCTTGAACGCCCACGGCAGCTTGCTGTTGACGCTGGTCATGAATTCGACCACCACGGTTCGCGATGGATCCACCTGCATCGACGAGGCCTCGGCCGCACTGACTGCGCCTTCCGAAAGCTTGATGCCCAGCACCTGTTCGCAAGCGATCCGGTACAGCGGAACCATGGCAAAACCGAACAGGAACGAAGCCGCGACCACGCCCAGCGCCACGCGCGCAATGCCGCGTGCGTCGTGCTTCACGGATTCATGCTGGCCGACCTGCTTTCTCATCCAACCACCTCAGTGCGTCACGTCGCCGTGTGCCAACTGCGAATTGTCGATCACCGGCGGCTCACTGAAGGTGTGATGCGGCGCCGGCGAAGGCACCGTCCACTCCAGGCCGCGCGCCCCTTCCCAGACGCGCGCTTGCGCACGCTTCTTCGAGAAGTACACGGCATGGATGACCACGCCGACAAACAGCAATTGGCTGGCGCCGAACCAGAATCCGCCAATCGAGGAAATCATGTTGAAGTCGGCGAAGGCGACGTTGTAGTCGGGAATGCGACGCGGCATGCCGGCCAGCCCGAGGAAATGCTGCGGGAAGAACAGCACATTCACCGAGATCACGCTCATCCAGAAATGGATCTTGCCCCAGCGCTCGGAGTACATGTTGCCGCACCACTTCGGCAGCCAGTAGTACACCGAGGCCATGATCGCGAAGATCGCGCCGGTAACCAGCACATAATGGAAGTGGGCAACCACGAAATAAGTGTCGTGGTACTGGAAGTCCGCCGGCACGATGGCCAGCATCAGGCCGGAGAATCCGCCGATGGTAAAGAGGATGACGAACGCGATGGCGAACAGCATCGGCGTCTCGAAGGTCATCGATCCTTCCCACATGGTGGTGACCCAGTTGAACACCTTCACCCCGGTGGGAATGGCGATCAGCATGGTCGCGTACATGAAGTACAGCTCTCCACCCAGCGGCATGCCCACGGTGAACATGTGGTGGGCCCAGACGATGAAGGAGAGGAAGGCGATGGAGGCGATGGCATAGATCATCGCCTGGTAGCCGAACAGCGGCTTGCGCGCAAAAGTCGGAATGATCTCGCTGACGATGCCGAACGCCGGCAGGATCATGATGTACACCTCGGGATGCCCGAAGAACCAGAAGATGTGCTGGTACATGACCGGGTCGCCACCACCGGCCGCGTTGAAGAAGCTGGTGCCGAAATACTTGTCGGTGAGCAGCATGGTTACTGCACCGGCCAGAACCGGCATCACCGCAATCAACAGGAACGCGGTGATCAGCCACGACCAGACGAAGATCGGCATCTTCAGCAGGTCCATGCCCGGCGCGCGCATGTTGAGGATGGTGGCGATAATGTTGATCGCACCCATGATCGAGCTGATGCCCATCATGTGGATGGCGAAAATGACGAAGGCGACGCTGTTGCCGCCTTGCAGCGACAGCGGCGGATACAGGGTCCAGCCACCTTGCGGCCCGGCGCCCGGCATGAACAGGCTGGACAAGAGCAGGGTGAAGGCGAACGGCAGGATCCAGAACGACCAGTTGTTCATGCGCGGCAGGGCCATGTCCGGAGCACCGATCTGCATCGGGATCATCCAGTTGCCCAGGCCGACGAATGCCGGCATCACCGCGCCGAAGATCATCACCAGCGCGTGCACCGAGGTCATTTCATTGAAGAACTCCGGCCGCACCAGTTGCATGCCCGGCTCGAACAATTCGGCGCGGATGATCATGGCCATGGAGCCGCCAACGAAGAACATCAGCATCGAGAACACCAGATACAGGGTGCCGATGTCCTTGTGGTTTGTAGTGAACAGCCAGCGATGCAGGAAGCCTTGCGGCTTGTGGTCGTGGGCGTCGTGATGGGTGTCGTGGACGGCAGCGTGGGCCATGGCCTCTACCTCGGGAAAATCGGTTTCGGAATCAGCCTTGCGGGGCCGTCGTCGGAGCGTTGGTGGTTGCAGTGGCGGGTGCAGGCTCTGCCGGAGCAGGCTCCGCGGGCGCTGGTGCAGGTGCCGGTGCGGGCGCCTGCGCGGTCATCCACTGTTCGAATTCAGCCTTGGGCACGGCCTTGACCACGATCGGCATGAAGCCATGATCGCGTCCGCACAGTTCCGCGCATTGGCCGCGGTAGGTGCCCGGCTGGCTGATTTCGGTCCAGGCGGAATTGATGATGCCGGGAATGGCGTCCTGCTTCCAACCCAGTGACGGCACCCACCAGGCGTGGATCACGTCATCCGCCGTGAACACGAAGCGGATCTTGACGCCGGTTGGCAACACCAGCGGCTTGTCAACGTCGAGAAGATAGGTCGAGACGCCGTCCACCTGGATGGAGGCGGGATCGATGCCCGAACCCAGCTGGCGTGCGCGGTTGGACTGCGCTTCAAGGCTCGACACGAAATTGATACCGGGGTCCTTGCCGAAGAAATCAACGTACTCGTAGCGCCATTTCCACTGGTAGCCGGTGACCTTCACGGTCATCTCGGAGCCGGAGGTGTCGGCCATGCGCAGCAACAAGGTGGTGGCCGGCCAGGCGCTGCCGATGAGGATCAGGATGGGGATGATGGTCCAAATCGCTTCAAGCTTGGTGCTGTGGTCCCAGGTGGCCGCCACCGCGCCCTTCGACTTGCGGAAGCGGAACATGGCGACAAACATCAAGCCGAACACGACCACGCCGATGGCCACGCAGATCCACAGCACGATCATGTGGATGTCATGGACCTCGTTGGAGGTCACGGTCACGCCCTTGGGCATGTTGAGCTGCCATGGCTCCGGATTGGCCATCGCAACCTGATGCGCGAACATGCCGAGAACCATCAAAGCTGGCGCGGCCAGCGCGCGGCGCATTCGCGAGATCCCACCTGACGTCATTGCCATCACCTTGGATACCTTGGATCACATGGACCGTTGGTCGACCAACCCCGTGATCGACTCGGATTGCCTTGCCCGCAGTCCGCTGGAAACGCATGCAAGGCATGCAATACCCGCGGATTCGACAGGCTGGGGAGCCTCGGAATGATAGTGGAGTGCGCGATGCAGCGGCAAGGACACGCTGGCCCCGAACGCGCCAAGCCCTTGAATTGCGTCCATTCGCGGTTCCTGCGGGGCGTCCCCCGCCGCGCCATGCCGACACCGGCATCCGCGCCTCCTGGCGCCTTCGCCGGTTGATCACCGTTGCCTTAGAATAAGCAGGTTGCGCGAATTGTCGTTGCTTCCTGTGCTTGCCGACATGCTCCAGGTTCCATTCGGCATTGCCGTGCGCGGCCAATTGCCCGATTGCCGCGGAATCGGATTGATCCGAAGCTCTGCACGGATCGGTGCCGGCAACCGACTTTCACCGCCGCGACATCGATTTCCATCCTGCCCACAGCCCGAGAGCCCACACATCGTGAGCGATATCCTGAGTCCTGAGTTGCCCGCGCAATCCGACCCCGCGCGCGCGCGGATCACTGCTGCCTGGTCACGCGATGAAACCGAAGCGGTCAATGACTTGCTGGGCCAGGCCAGTCTCGGTCCGGTCGAGCGCGAGCAGGTGCTCACGCGCGCCGCGGATCTGGTGGGCAAGGTGCGCGCCAAGTCCGACAAGCAGAGCGCTGTCGAGTCCTTCATGCGCGAGTACGACCTTTCCAGCGAGGAAGGCGTGCTGCTGATGTGCGTGGCCGAAGCCCTGCTGCGCGTGCCCGATGCGGAAACCGCGGACAAGCTGATTCGCGACAAGCTCGGCGATGCCAACTGGAAGAAGCACGTCGGTGCCAGCGAATCGCTGTTCGTGAATGCCTCGACCTGGGGCTTGATGCTCACCGGTCGCCTGGTGCAGCTGGCCGAGGAAACCCGGACCAATTTCACCGGTGCCTTGCGCCGATTGGTGGGGCGCGCCGGCGAGCCGGTGATCCGCCTGGCCGTGCGCCAGGCCATGCGCATCATGGGCCATCAGTTCGTCATGGGCCGCACCATCGAGGAAGCGCAGGATCGCGCCGCGCAGAAGGACAATGCAGCCTACCGCTATTCCTACGACATGCTGGGCGAGGCGGCGCTTACCGAAGCCGATGCCGCGCGCTACATGCAGGCTTACCGCGACGCCATTCGCGCTCTCGGCAAGCGTGGACCGTGGAAAGATGTCCTCGACGCGCCCTCCATCTCCGTCAAGCTGTCCGCAATCCATCCGCGCTACGACATCCCCAACCGCGCACGCGTGCATGCCGAGCTGACGCCGCGCGTACTGGAACTCGCGCAACTGGCCATGGCACAGCGCGTCGGCATGACGGTCGACGCCGAGGAAGCGGATCGGCTGGAGCTTTCGCTGGACGTGATCGGTGCGGTATTCGCCCATCCGTCACTCGCCGGCTGGAACGGCTTCGGCCTGGCCGTGCAGGCCTACCAGAAGCGCGCGCCGTTCGTGATCGACTGGCTGGCCGAAACCGCACGCAAGCACAAGCGGCGCTGGTGCGTACGCCTGGTCAAGGGCGCCTATTGGGACTCCGAAATCAAGCGCGCCCAGGAACAAGGGCTTTCCGGCTACCCGGTGTTCACGCGCAAGCCGAACACCGATATTTCCTACCTCGCCTGCGCTCGACAGATGTTCGAAGTCGGAAGCGAGTTCATCTATCCGCAGTTTGCCACCCACAACGCGCACACGATTGCCGCCATCCACCACTACGCGCATGGCCGACCCTACGAGTACCAGCGCCTGCACGGCATGGGCACCGACCTGTATGCCGAAGTGATCGGCGAGAAGAACCTCAACGTGCCGTGCCGGGTGTACGCGCCGGTTGGCAGCCATGAGGACTTGTTGCCGTACCTGGTGCGTCGCCTGCTGGAAAACGGCGCCAACACCAGCTTCGTCAATCGCGTGGTCGACGAGAACGTGCCGATCCGTGATCTGGTCGCCGATCCCTGCGAGCTGGTACGACCACTCGATTCCAAATCCCATCCCCGCATCCCACAGCCGATCGCTTTGTTCGGCGAGCAACGGAAGAATTCCATGGGCGCCAACCTTGCCAACGA
Source organism: Dokdonella sp. (assembly GCA_016712865.1). Lineage (GTDB taxonomy): Bacteria > Pseudomonadota > Gammaproteobacteria > Xanthomonadales > Rhodanobacteraceae > Dokdonella. The sequence continues at coordinate 474,092 of JADJQH010000008.1, read as the reverse complement.
AAACGAACTGAACGCGCTGGCGACCAGCGTCAATGCCGCGCACAAACCATGGTCCGCTGCGCCACTGGTGCCGGGCAGCCAGACGTCGGAAAGCGCGCGCGAGGTCACCGACCCAGCCGACCGCCGCCGTGTGGTCGGCCACAGCCGGAGTGCCGACGCCGCGACGTTGCAACTGGCCTTGCGCAATGCCGTTGCCGCGCAACCGGAATGGAATGCCCTGCCCGCCGCCAGTCGCGCCAAGATCCTTGAACATGCCGCCGACACATTGGAAGCGCGCCGAGCGGAATTCATCGCCCTGTGCGTGCGCGAAGCCGGCAAGACCATACCGGCAGCCATTGCGGAGGTGCGCGAAGCCGCCGACTTCTGCCGCTACTACGCGACCATGGCACGCAAGTTGTTTGCCCAACCCGAAACCCTACCCGGCCCGACCGGTGAATCCAACGCCCTGCACCTGCACGGCCGTGGCGTGTTTGTCTGCATCAGCCCGTGGAACTTCCCGCTGGCCATCTTCATGGGCCAGGTGGTCGCCGCACTCGCCGCTGGCAACAGCGTGATTGCCAAACCCGCCGACCAGACCACCCTGATCGGCCATGCCGCGGTCAAGCTGCTGCACGAGGCCGGGGTACCGGAGGCCGTGTTGCAATTCGTGCCCTGCAAGGGTTCGGTGCTCGGCAATACCCTGCTCACGCAAAACGATGTGGCCGGCGTGTGCTTTACCGGTTCCACCGAAACCGCCTGGACCATCAACCGTACCCTGGCCGCGCGCAATTCCTCCATCGCCGCACTGATCGCCGAAACCGGCGGCCAGAATGCGCTGATCGCGGATTCGTCGGCGCTGCCCGAACAACTGGTCAAGGATGTCTGTGCGTCGGCGTTCGATTCGGCCGGCCAGCGCTGTTCGGCCGCGCGCGTGCTGTACGTGCAGGAAGACATTGCCGACAAGGTCATCACCATGCTCAAGGGCGCCATGGCCGAACTGAAAATGGCTGACCCCGGCCTGCTCTCCACCGATGTCGGCCCCGTCATCGATGTCGCCTCGCACAAGGTGCTCACCGACCATACCCAGCGCATGGACAAGGAAGCAAAGCTCATCGGCGAGGTTTCACGCAGCGAAGGCACCGAGCATGGCACCTTCTTTGCCCCGCGCGCCTACGAGATTCCGCGCCTGGACATCCTGCACAAGGAAGTTTTCGGACCCATCCTGCATGTGCTGCGCTGGAAGGCCGACGAACTCGACAAGGTCATCGACGCGATCAACGCCACCGGCTACGGACTCACCCTCGGCATCCACAGCCGCATCAACGATACGGTCGATCACATCGTCAAGCGTGCCAAGGTCGGCAACTGCTACGTCAACCGCAACCAGATCGGCGCGGTGGTTGGCGTGCAGCCCTTCGGCGGCGAGAACCTGTCCGGCACCGGCCCCAAGGCCGGCGGCCCGCACTACCTGCTGCGCTTCGCCACTGAGCGCACGCTCACCATCAACACCACCGCGGCGGGCGGCAATGCCTCGCTGTTGACCCTGTCGGAGTAACCGGGGCGACCGCAGCCGTCAACCGCGTCAGGGAAACTCTGAACAAGTACGGAACTCATTCGTCGCGAGCAAGCTCGCTCCCACAAAATCAAGCAATGGTCGGAGCGAGCTTGCTCGCGACAATACTTGTTCAGACCTTCCTTGGGGATTTGCTCTCGAAACTGCGTATTCGGGACCAACCCCACTGCGGAGCGCGTCGTGTCCCATTTTTTCCGACTGTCGACCGGGTTCCTGCTTGGCCTGGGCCTGCTCATGGTCGTGCCGAAGGCTTCCGCAGCCATCTACTGCGTCACCAACGTCAGCGATCTACAGACTGCACTGTCTGCGGCCGCAGCCTCGTTCAACGACGACGAGATCCGGCTGCGGCAGGGCATCTATGCGTCCAGCCAGCAATTGGTCTACAACAGTCCGAACCCCGGCTGGGCTTTCCTGACCGGCGGCTGGGTGCAGCAGGGCGACAACAATTGCGCCGCGCAGAACGGCAACGCCGCCAGTACGGTGCTGACCGGCTCCGCAATGCATCAGGTGTTGGCAATGTACTTCCTGCCGAACGCTGGCGTGTCCTCGGGACCACGCTATGGCCTGCAGAACCTGAGCATTCGCGACGGCTATGGTGATTCAGCCACGTTCCAGCGCGGCGGCGGTCTGCAGATGGCTTCCTACACCGATGTCCAGGTCGAGTTCTGGCTGGACAACGTGATCGTTGCCAACAGTTCCGGGTACTTCGGCGGTGGTGCGGACTTCTACGCACGTCGCGGCCTGGTTCGAATCGTCAACAGCCAGTTCAGCAACAACGTGGCGCCCACCACAGCGTTCGCCCATTTTTCCGCCGTTGTGCTGGCCGGCGATGGCCCCAATGGCGTGCTCGTCGCCAACAGCACATTTGCCAACGGCCAATGCCCCGGTCAGGGAGTTCGTGGGTGCGGCATTGCCGCGATGCTGGGCGAGGGCATGCGCCTGGACATCATCAACAGCCTGTTGTTCAACAACGCGATTTCCGACGTCAATATCGAAGGCGCCGCTGCGGGCGGCTTCGGCAATGGCGCGGCGTTTGCCAACTACAGCCTGATCGGCGCGCTTTCCGGCAACCTGCCCTTGAGCGCAAGCAACGCGCTGGTTGGCGACCCGCGTTTCGTCGATGCCCCCAACCAGGATTTCCGCCTGCGTGACGATTCGCCCTTCATCAACGCGGGGCTCGGCACAGTGCCAATCTATGGCTACCTCGGCTATGACCTGAGCGGATCGCTGCGCACGCGCTTCAGCGCGCTGGACCCCGGTGCCTACGAAAACCAGACCTGGGATTTCATTTTTGAAGACGGTTTCCAATAGCAACCGGAAGCATCGGGAATTGGGCCACCGCGCGGGGCCATGCAGACTGTCCACGGACAAGGCAAAGCGTCCGCTCGGGTGTCCGCTTGCGCACGCATGACTTCCAGCCTAGCAACTTAATTCATTGATCCTGCATCTCATTTCCTGCAAGCGACAACGGTTTCACGGGTGGCACGGTGCTTGCTCAATGAAAACCGAGTCACTCAATTGCAGGAGTTGTAAAATGAACGCTCGCTCGACGTATCGCAAAACCTATATCTCGCTGCTGTGCTGTGGTGCCTTGATGGCATTCGCATCCGCCGGCGCCAACGCGCAATCATTCGCCACCCTGGAAACAGACGCGCCCGTTCCGGCTACCCTGATGCCGGAGATGACGGTCACGGCCAGCGTTTCGAATCCCGGTGCACCTGCGCGCTGGAAACTGGCCAACACGCGTCCGCAGCCGGTCACCCTGATGCCGACCTTGACCGTGCGCCCGGATTTCGAAGCCGTTGCGGAAAGCACCAACGTGGCACTGCCGGCAATCAGCATGACGCAGTCCGCCGCCGTGCCCCTCATGTAGGAGACCCTTGAGGGTCGATTCCTTAGGGATACTCTGAACAAGTACGGAGCTCATTCGTCGCGAGCAAGCTCGCTCCCACAAAATCATGCAATGCTGGGAGCGAGCTTGCTCGCGACAATACGTGTTCAGACCTTCCTTGGATCGTCATCCCTGCGGAAATGCCTTCGCCCCGAAAAGGGGGCAAGCCCCGAAAAGGGGGCAAGCCCCGAAAAGGGGATGAACGCCTGAAGCCTGTCCTGAGCCCGACGAAGGGGCATTCACCCCCACTTCGGGGCTCCTACATTCCTGGAGGCCCGGAGTCTGGCGGCAACGTCAGGCGATCGATAGCGGCGCGGGCAAGCTCAATCAAACCAGCCGCGTCGTCGGCCGACTGCTGCGTGATCTGGCGCCGCATGCGTGGATCCCAACTCTTGCGGATGTGATTGACGATGCCGGCAATCGCCGCTTCCCTGTCCGGCTCGCTGGCGAAGTAGGCCGCAATGTCGTTGGCCATGGCATTCAGTCGTTTCACATCCATGGATCAGGACTCCCCGCTGATGACGCGTTGCGCGTGAGTGTAGATGACATGACTCGTGCCGCGCGCAAAACCGATCAGGGTGACCTCGCAGGCTTCGGCAAAATGAATGGCCAATGCAGTCGGCGCGGAAATGGCGGCAATCAATCCGATGCCGAACGTGGCCGCTTTCTGCACCATTTCGTAGCTGGCTCGACTGGTCAGTATCAGGAAACCATCGGCAACCTCGACCCGCGTTAGCGCCATGGCACCGATCAGCTTGTCCAGCGCATTGTGGCGACCGACATCCTCGCGCAGCAAGACGAGTTTACCGTCCATGTCTGCCCACGCCGCCGCATGGGTTGCACCGGTCGCCTGGTTCAGTGGTTGCGCGGCGCCGAGCGCAGCAAGCCCGCGTTGCAGCGCCGCCGCGCGAAGTGCCTCGCCATGCGCAACCGGAGCCGGATGGCGCAGCACCTGCTCCAGTTCGCGCGTGCCACACAGGCCACAGCCACTGTTGCCGGTCACGTTGCGTGCGCGTGAGGCCAGCATCTCGGCGCGCGCCTGGGGAATGCGCATGTCGATGGCAAAACCTTCCAGGTGCGCATGCACATCGATGCCTGAAAGCTCGCTGGCGCAGGGAATGATGGCTTCGCTCAAGGAGAAGCCCAGCGCGAAATCTTCCAGGTCCAACGGCGTCGCCATCATCACCGCAAAGGACTCGCCGTTGTAGCTCAAGGCCAGCGGCACTTCGCTGGCGACGGCATCCACATCCACGCTGGTTGTCCCGTCACGTACTCGCAGCACCGGGCGATGCACGCTGCCTGCGCGGTCTTCTTCGGAGTGATTGCCGATGGCAGGACTGGTAGCCATGTGCGTGTGCCGCGTGATCGTTCAATATCGGCAGCACTGCAAGCGGCCGCCACATCGGCATCATGGCATATTGCGATTGCGCGGCATCCAGAACATGGCGGCGGCAAGCGTCAACACAGCCAACACACCGCCCAAGGCAAACGTCGACTGGCCGCCCCAACCATCCCAGACTGCGCCCGCGACCACACTGGCCACCAACAAGCCGACGCCGCTGGCCAATCCGTAGACACCGAACGCGGTACCGCGCCGTTGCGCACCGCTGGCATCGACAATCATGGCGGACAGCACGCCCTGGGTCATGCCGAGGTGCAATCCCCAGAGCGCCGCACCCGCAAACACGCCCACGGGTCCCGTGGCCAGCGCGAGCACGCCATCGGCAAGGACCAGCACCAGCACGCCGACAACAAACAGCGCGCGCCGGCCGTAACGGTCGGAGAAGGAACCCGAAGGCCAGGAAGACAAGGCATAAACCACGCTCATCGCAACCAGCACCAGCGGAACATGCGCATCCGCAAGGCCAAGCTGTGCACCGCGCAGGATCAGGAATGCCTCGCTGAAGCGCGCCAGCGCCAACAGCGCTGCCACCGCGACCAGCATCCAGTACGGCTTGCCGAGACTGGCCAGTCCTTCGCGCGTGATCGGCAGGCGCGCCGGTCGTGCGGAGGATTCGGGTTCGCGCACGGCACACACGATCAAGGCCACGGCAATCAATCCAGGCAACACCGCAAACCAGAGCACGGCGCGGATGTCGCCGAGCAACACGGTCATCAGCGCAACGGCGCACAGCGGCCCGACCACCGCCCCCAGCGTGTCCATCGCCTGACGCAGGCCGAACGCCGAACCGCGAATCGCCACGGGCGTGACATCGGCAATCAGCGCATCGCGAGGCGCACCGCGAATGCCCTTGCCGAAACGATCCAGCAAGCGCGCGGCAACGATGGTGCTCACCGACCCGGCCATGGGAAACAGCGGCTTGCTCAGCGCCGCCAGGCCATAACCGAGCAGCACCAGAGGCTTGCGCCGACCCCAGGCATCGCTCAGATAGCCGGAAAACACCTTGACGATCAGCACCAGGGCTTCCGCGGTGCCTTCGATCAAACCAATGACCAAGCCGCTGGCGCCGAGACTGCCCACCAGCAACAACGGCAACAGGCTGTGCACCATTTCCGAGCCGATGTCGGTGAACAGGCTGACCAGGCCCAAGGCCCACACGCTGCGCGGAATCGCGGGCCGGTGCAGCGTCGTGTCAGGCATGGCCGCGTCTTTCGTCTGCTGGCAACGCAGTCGGGGCTTGGATCGGCAAAAGTTGGAGATTCGGCATCAATCCGGTTTCTCCTGCGCAGCTGGCGCCTTCATCAGTGCGTCCATGTACCTGCGATTCTGGTCGTAGTCGGCAGTCGAGAGCACCTTGTCGATCATCCGCACGATCTCGTCTTCCGGTTCTTCGGACTTGTACTGCGCCCACCACCTGCGGCCCACTTCGTTGCCGAGGTGCCACTCCAGATAGCGAATCTGCTGATCGAGCACCTCGCTCTCGGCCAGCCCCAGTTGCTGCATCTGCTGAAGTCGTCGCACCTGCACCAGTCCGTAGTTGAAGAACCGGTCAAGAACGGCCGCATCGTGCGGAGTGATGTCATCGGGTGTGTGCACTGCCTTTGTCCATGAATCCACCGGCGATTCGCCCATCATGGAAAGCTCCAGTTGCATGTCGGCGAGGTAGTAGTCATTCGCAAGCTGGGCGCGGGCAATGTCCGTGCTCTGACTGATCTGCACCGCAACCAGGAGCAGTCCAACCAGCACACCCAGGTTTGCCACTGTGGATACAAAGCGCCCGAGGTCGAATTTCCCTGAGTCCGGAGTATCCATCGCAAAGCTCCAATCGGCATGTTGGTTTGGGGGCGCTGAAACCGAGTCTACATCGCTTGGTCAGCGCCACACGCAACTACGGAACAACTCAACGGCCCGCAGAAACCTGGAAGCTCATGGCAGCGGCACTACTCACTCCGCATTGACAGGCAGTCTCTTGAGCGAATAGTTAGAACCGCCCACTCCAATAACCTGGACGCCGACGATGCGGTGCAACTGCAACCACTTGGACCAGACCAGACAATTCGCGAAAGAAGATGGTGAACGGGAAACGCTTGAGACAGAGCCTGCGCAATGCCGGCGGACGAGCGATTGGAAAACGGTGAGGTGTCTCGCAAATGTGCTCGAGGGCGGCGGTAACCTCGGCAAGATAGCGCGCACCAAGACCGGCTTGCTGCGCCTCGTAGTAGGCAACTTGCTTGAGATGCTCGGATTCGGCTTCCGGAAGGAACGATACCTTCACTTGAGCAAGGCCCGCGCCTTGCGGTACACCTCTTCGCTAGGCACCAACTGTGTACGGCCCTCATCGAGGTCCTTGAGTCGACGCTCCGCCTCATCGAGCCAGAGTTCGTCGATTTCCGCTGGCGAAAGGGCATCGAGACTCTCAAGGAGCTCGTGCGCAAGCTTGGCGCGATTTGCAGGCGTGAGACCCAACGCCTCTCGTTCGATCGTTTTCAGGTCCATCGTTCGATTGTACCAAGAGACGTGACTGGCGACTCTAGTCAGAATGGCTTGATACAAGTCGGCCTGCCGGCGCGGTACCGTGGATAACGCGCGTGAGAGCACCGAGCCACAGCGTGGGCTCATCAGTCAACAACGAATTGGTGCGGAGGCAGGCCATGAACAAGCATACCGTGTCCGTTGGGTCGGATGGTCACAAGGAATCGATCGAGATTTCGCTGACTGATGCCCGTGTCGGTGGCGAGGTGCGCCACGACGACCGTGGCGGCGGTGAGTTTTCATCACTCGACCGCGCGAAGTGCACCTGACTGTCGATCCGGCCGCCAATGCATCCTGCAGCTAATCCCTGCGGCATCGACGGCACCGATCAATCAGCGAGGTCTCCGGGCACCTGCTTCGATCATGATCGCTGTACCCTGGTCCGAATCAACCCATCGATGCAAGAAGCCTGTCCTGATCTTGTCGAAGGGACCGACTACGACCGAAGGAAATCCCCGTGGGACGGAAATGCAGTCTGACTTGCGTTGCGAACCGACAAGCACTTACGTGCACCATGCGATACAAGCGCTATCCGGCCATCAGCAAATGCCCGAGAAGCTCAAGGCAAGAGCGTCATGCGGGTGGGGTTGACGGGAAGTCTGCTACGAAATTGTTAGGCTGCGTCACCTGAATACGGCCATGTAGATGATTGCGAGAACAACAAGAGCAATTGCCCAAAGCCAGCGTGGGTGGAACGATATGGTTGTGCTGGTTGATGCCGGGACAATGCCGGACTCAAGGTCGGAAATGATGTCGGCGATCATCTCATCTTGGGATGCACGGTACTCCGGGTCTTTGATCCGAATGTCTGCATCATGCAGGTAGTGCATGACCTGAGGAGGGAGCGGCACGCCTACCGCACTAGAGAATTTGCGTGCCGAAGCGTTCCAATCAGCGAGATCAGCTACGTGAGCCGGAGATGTCCGCTGGAGCTCGCGGAGCTGCGCGGCGATATCTCGAAGTTGCCGAAGATCTGCCATTAGCGGCCTAACGAAGCTGTAGAAAACCTCCGCTGATCTTGCTCGAATAGGCTCACTCTGACAAGCGAGCAAATTCATGGCGAGATACAAGATGATCGACATGAGTCCACGGCTGTTGCCGGTGAATCTGGATGCGTAGTTGGTGCCGGGGTCGTTTGCCCATTCGTTGCATCATCTGGTCGATCAACTGGACCTTTCTGCCTCTGATGCGCGCTACCGCAATGATGAGACCGGTGCCACGGCCTATGCGCCATCCGTGTTGCTCAAGGCCGTGTTGCTGGCCTATTCACAAGACCAGGTCAGCTCGCGTTGCATCGAACGCGCCTACCGCGAAAAAGTACTGTTCATTGCCCTGACCGGCGATGCCAAGCCGCACTTCACCACGACGGCCAACGCTTTGCCGCTGTTGAACCGGTGTTCGCCAATCTGCGCCACAACAAAGGTCTGAACCGCTTCACCCTGCGCGGACAGCGCAAGGTCGATGGTCAATGGAAGCTGTTTGCCCTGGTTCACAACATCGAGACGTTGGCCAATTGCCGAAAGGAAGCGTAAGGGAAAAAACGCCCGCGAAAATCACCGCCGGATCGTACCCGCAAGCAGCAAGGCGACCCACACAACTGCGATCGCGATCAGTGACCAAATCAAACGAAAAAACCCGACAATTGAAACATGCCGATGGAAAATCGCGCGGCACGGGGAAATCACGTCGGCGAAAAGGGGTTTTTCTACAGCCTCAACGCCGCGCATAAGCCGCGAGCAACGGCGCTTCGCCGTTGCGAGTCGGGTGCGCGAATGGCACGAACTTGATGCGCTTGTTGGGCAGCACGCTACGTAAGCCACAGCGACATGAACACGCTGTTTCCATTCTCCTGATACGAACCGAAGGGTCCGCACAGCTCGAACCCTGCGCTACGGTAAAGGGCTTGAGCAGGGGCGAATGCGGAATTGGGGCCGGTTTCGAGATATATGACGTGATACGCGCGGGAACGACCGACCTCGATAACATGATTGAGGAGCGCACGACCTACGCCACTCCTCCGCAGCGCGCTCGGAGTGCGCATGGATTTGATCTCGCCCTCTGTCGGGGAGATCTCCTTGAGCGCTGCGCAGCCCATGAGCAATTCATGATTCCACGCCGTCCAGAAAGTGACGTTAGGGGCGCTGAGCCTCCTTGCATCAAAGGCGAAGACCTTGTCCGGTGGCGAGAGTTCGTACATGTTGCGCAAGTGCTCTTGCAGAAGCGCAAGAACCTGCGGCCTAGAAAGATCATCGAGCTCGATGCGCAGCATGAGGTTCCCTTCTGTGCAGCCCAACGCCGTGTTCAGCGGCGCCTGGTCGCGGAGTTTCGATGATACGCGGAACGTCCCCGGCGTCCGCTGCAACACGTAGTTAGCTGCCAACCGGCGCGCGAATCTCGAACCGAGTCGCAGGGCCGATTTCGAGCCAGTGCGTGACTGGGAAAACCTCCGCAACAATGTCAAGCGGCTGCTGCTGAGCCGGGGAGCCATCTAGCCAGAAGATCACGAACGAACCCACTCGCCTCCGCTTCGAGTTGGTCACAAGCGGAACCGCATGGCCGGCCAGGATGTTGTTGCCAGTGAGCACTCGGAAGTAGAAGCCGAGCTCTCCGATTTGGAAGGGCGTGGACTCCGGAAGTCGCAGCTTGATCGATACCGAACCGGCGTCGGCGCAGCTAAATCCATCGGAGCCGGTGCCGCGCGACACATCCACCGCGACGACTTCCGGAGCCGGTGGGTGCGCGGCCCAGCCGGTAGTCGGGTCTGAATGATGAATCGCCTTGTCGCGGGACGGATTGAAAACTTCGCTCCCTGCGGGGTCGCACGCGAACGCGGGCAGGGCCAGCACAAGGGTCAGGACTACAGCAAGCAAGAGGTGGAGTCGCATGGCAGCAAACTACTATTTGGCCCCACAGCGAGACCTATTCCCGCAGCCTATCACGGCCGGCTTGGCGCGGAGAATGAGATCTTTCGTATAAATATCATTGGCGCACGCCCGTCGCGCGGCCAAATCCCGCGGTCCAATTGCGGGAATTCTCCGTCCCGGTCAATTCCTGATCGAAGGCTCGATGCCGAAGTGAGCGCCGCGCCTGAAACGGGGTTTCATGGGGCGGCAGGCGTTGGCGACATCCGGCGTTCACGCAACAACTGCTGCTGCGCTTCGCTGAACGCCCGATAGCGTTGCTGCCATTCCGAGGGCTGGCTGACGCGGGTCACTTCCACCGCGGTGACCTTGTACTCGGGGCAATTGGTGGCCCAGTCCGAGTTTTCCGTGGTGATCACGTTGGCGCCGGAGAACGGGAAGTGGAAAGTGGTGTAGACCACGCCCGGCTGCATGCGCTGGCTGATGCGTGCGCGCAGCACGGTGTCGCCGGCGCGGCTGGCGATGCCAACCCAGTCGCCCTCATGGATGCCGCGCTGTTCGGCATCGTGGGGATGGATCTCAAGCACATCTTCGCTGTGCCAGAGTGAATTGGGCGTGCGCCTTGTCTGCGCGCCGACGTTGTACTGGCTCAGGATTCTCCCGGTGGTCAGGATCAAGGGGAACTTCGCGTTAACCCGTTCCGTGGTTGGCAGGTATTCGGTGAGCATGAAGCGCCCTTTGCCGCGCACGAATTCGTCCACGTGCATGACGGGAGTGCCCTCGGGCGCGGCGTCGTTGCACGGCCACTGGATGCTGCCGAGTTCGTCGATGCGCGTGTAACTGACGCCAGCAAACGTGGGCGTCAGGCGCGCGATCTCGTCCATGATTTCCGATGGATGCGTGTAGTTCATCGGGTAACCCATGGCCTGCGCAATCAACTGGGTTATTTCCCAGTCCGCGTAACCGGCTTTCGGCTGCATGACCTTGCGCACGCGCGAGATGCGGCGTTCGGCATTGGTGAAGGTGCCATCCTTTTCCAGGAAGGTGGAGCCGGGCAGGAACACATGGGCAAACTTGGCGGTTTCGTTGAGGAACAGGTCCTGCACCACGATGCATTCCATGGCCGAGAGCGCCGCAGTCACATGCTGGGTGTTGGGATCGGACTGGGCCAGATCCTCGCCTTCGATGTACAAACCCATGAACTCGCCATCCAGCGCGGCCTCGAACATGTTGGGAATGCGCAGGCCCGGCTCGGACAAAAGACCCACGCCCCAGTCCTTTTCAAACTCGGCGCGCACGCCGTCGTCGGACACATGCCGGTAACCCGGCAGCTCGTGCGGGAACGAGCCCATGTCGCAGGAGCCCTGCACGTTGTTCTGCCCGCGCAAGGGATTCACACCCACGCCGGGACGACCGATGTTGCCCGTGAGCATGGCGAGGTTGGCGATCGCCATCACCGCGGTGGAGCCTTGCGCGTGTTCGGTGACGCCGAGGCCGTAATAGATCGCCGCATTGCCGCCGGTGGCATACAGGCGGGCGGCGGCGCGCACGCTGGCGGCCGGTACGCCGGTTTCCGCTTCGCTGGCTTCCGGTGAATTGCGCGGCTCGCGGATGAAGGCCTGCCAGCGCGCGAACGCGGCATCCTCGCAGCGCAGCGCAATGAACGCGGCATCGTGCAGACCCTCGTCCACGATGACGTGTGCCATGGCATTGAGCAGGGCGACATTGGTTCCCGGCTTCAACTGCAGCAGATGGTCCGCCCGGACATGCGGAGCGCGCACCAGGTCGATGCTGCGCGGATCGGCGACGATCAGGCGCGCGCCTTCGCGCAGGCGGCGCTTCATGGCCGAACCGAATACCGGATGCGCATCGGTGGGGTTGGCGCCGATCACGAACATCACATCGGTCTCGCGCACCGAGTCGAAGTTCTGCGTGCCGGCCGACTCGCCAAGCGTGGCCTTGAGACCGTAACCGGTGGGCGAGTGGCACACGCGCGCACAGGTATCCACGTTGTTGTTGCCGAAGGCGGCACGCACCAGCTTCTGCACCAGCCAGGTTTCCTCGTTGGTGCAACGCGAGGAGGTGATGCCGCCGATGGCGCCCTGGCCGTGCTCGGCCTGGATGCGACGAAATTCGCGTGCGGTGTGGGCAATGGCTTCATCCCACGACACCACCGTCCATGCATTGTGGATGCTGGCGCGGATCATCGGCGTTGTGATGCGTTCGGCATGCGAGACATAGCCAATGGCAAAGCGTCCCTTGACGCAGGCATGGCCGTGGTTGGCCTTGCCGTCGATGTGCGGAACCATGCGCACCACGTCCTCGCCCTGCATCTCGGCGCGGAACGAGCAACCCACGCCGCAGTAGGCGCAGGTGGTGATCACGCTGCGCTCGGGTTGACCCAACGCGATGACCGATTTCTCCATCAGCGCCGCAGTCGGGCAGGCTTGCACGCAGGCACCGCAGGACACGCATTCGGAATCGAGGAAGGATTGATCCTGGCTGGCGGCAACCTTGGATTCGAAGCCGCGTCCCTGGATGGTCAACGCATGGGTGCCCTGCACCTCGTCGCAGGCGCGCACGCAACGCGAGCAGACGATGCACAGCGACGGATCAAACGCGAAATAGGGATTGGAGGCATCTGGCGCGACGAAGTGATCGTTGCCGGGCGCGCGGAAATGGTTGGCACCGGCATGGCCGTAGCGTGTTGCGCTGACGCCGATCACCTCGGCCATGTCCTGCAATTCGCAATGACCGTTGGCAGGGCAGGTATCGCAATCCAGTGGATGGTCGGAGACATACAGCTCCATCACCCCGCGCCGAAGTTCGGCCAGGCGGTGCGACTGCGTGGTTACCCGCATGCCTTCGGCAACCGGCGTGGTGCAGGAGGCCGGATAGCCCTTCATGCCCTCGATCTCGACCAGACACAGGCGGCAGGAACCAAACGCATCCAGGGTGTCGGTGGCGCACAGGCGCGGGATCTGGATGTCGCTGAGCGCAGCGGCGCGCATCACCGAGGTGCCGGCGGGAACACGCACCGCAATGCCATTGATGCTGAGCTGCACCAGCTTGAGTGAATCCAGCGATTGGATGGCCGGGGTGCCGTAGTCGGTGTCGGAGGCATTACGCATGATTCATTTCCCGATGTGTTGCCAAGGCTCTTGTAGGAGGTCATTCATGGCCGATGCTGCTTGCTGAAAAGCATCGCCCCTGAAGGGGCTCCTACACAATTGCACTTTCGTGGAATGGAAATCTTCGGAGAAATGCCTGAGCGCGCTCTTTACCGGCAGCGGCGTCAAGCCGCCCAATGCGCACAGCGAGCCATGCTGCATCGTGTCGCATAGGCTGTCCAGCAACACACGGTTGGCCTGTGCATCCACGCCCTGGCGCAGGCGGTCGATTACTTCCACGCCACGTCGCGAACCGATGCGACAGGGCGTGCACTTGCCGCAGGATTCAATGGCGCAAAACTCCATGGCAAAGCGCGCCTGCTCGGCCATGTCCACCGTGTCATCGAACACCACGATGCCGCCGTGACCGAGCATGGCGTCGATGGCGGCAAAGGCTTCGTAGTCGATAACGGTGTCGAATTGCGATTCCGGCAGGTAGGCACCGAGCGGACCGCCCACTTGCACGGCGCGGATGGGTCGACCACTGGCCGAGCCGCCACCGTAGTCGTACAGCAGCTCGCGCAAACTCACGCCAAAGCCGAGCTCGACAAGCCCGCCACGACGGATATTGCCGGTGAGCTGGATCGGCAAGGTGCCGCGCGAGCGCCCGTAGCCGAGATCGCGATACCACTGCGCCCCGTTGACCAGCACGTCCGGCACAGAGGCCAGGGTGATCAGGTTGTTGATCACCGTGGGTTGTCCGAACAAGCCCTTGATCGCCGGCAGCGGCGGCTTGAAGCGAACCTGGCCGCGCTTGCCTTCCAGGCTTTCGAGCAAGGACGTTTCCTCGCCGCAGATGTAGGCACCCGCGCCAATGCGCAAATCGATATCGAATGCACGACCACTGCCGGCGACATCCGCGCCCAGCCAACCCGCGGTGCGGGCGCGAAGGATCGCTTCGGAAAGAACCCGGCGCGCCAGCGGATACTCGCTGCGCAGATACACATAGGCTTGCGTCGCCCCACAGGCGATGCCGGCAATCAGCATGCCTTCAATCAGTCGATACGGATCGCCTTCCAGGATCATGCGATCCGAGAAGGTGCCCGAATCGCCTTCGTCGGCATTGCAGACGATGAATTTTTGCGCGGCAGGCTGGTCGTGCACGGTCTGCCACTTGATGCCGCAGGGAAAGGCCGCGCCGCCGCGTCCGCGCAATCCGGATTCGGTCACGGCGGAAACGATGTCCTGCGGCGTCATGGCCAGCGCGCGGCGCGCACCTTGCCAGCCGCCATGGGCTTCGAAGTCATCCAGGCTGATCGGATCGATGATGCCATTGCGTGAAAAACACACGCGCTGCTGCTGCTTCAACCAGTCGATGTCTTCCACCGGCCCCAGGCACAGCGCATGGGTATCCGCATTCGGGAAACCCGCATCGAACAACCCGGCGACGGCTTCGACGGTCAGCGGACCAAACCCGATGCGACCGCGTTCGGTTTCCACTTCCACCAGCGGTTCCAGCCAGCACATTCCTCGCGATCCGTTGCGCACCAGTTCGATGGCGATGCCACGCGCTTGCGCGTGCTCATCGATGGCAGCGGCGACCTCATCGGCACCACAGGCGTTTGCACTGGTATCGCGTGGAACGTAGATGCGCACGTTCATGATGCCTTCCCGCAGCCATCGATCAACGCATCCAGCCGCTGCAGGGTAAGCCGTCCGTGCACCTTGTCATCCAGCATCGCGCTCGGTGCACAGGCGCAGTTGCCGAGACAGTAGACCGGTTCCAGGGTGATGGATCCATCGGCCGTGGTTTCATGAAAACCAATACCCAGGCGCGACACCAGTTGCGCTTCCAGCGCGCGCGCACCCATGGCCTGGCAGGCTTCCGCGCGGCACAGTTTCAGCACGTGGCGCCCGGGCTGCGTGCTGCGGAAATCGTGATAGAAGCTGATGACGCCATGCACTTCGGCCCGGCTCAGGTTGAGCGCGTTGGCGATCAAGGGCACCGATGCCGCCGGCACGTGTCCGAACGCATCCTGGATGGCATGCAGGATGGGCAACAGGGCACCGGGCAGCCCTGTCATCGGCTGGATGATCTGCTCGATGCACGAACGCGTATCCGCATCAAGCGGATTGCCGGCAGGGCTGCTTTTGGCTACGGGTTTCACGGCACCACGACTCCGTCGCTACCGGGAACATCTGGCTGCGACGAAGTCTAGCAGGCTGTTGATCGGGAACCGCAGGGCCTGGTCACCCGACGGTCCCCTTGAATTCTGCGCAGGTCACCTTGAATCGGTGCATCAAGGATGACGGCGCAGGTGCAACTTCAGTACTTGCGATCCTGCTCCTCGCGCTTCTGCTTTTGCTGCTCCTGCTCACGCGCCTTTTCCCTGGCCGCATTTTCCGCATTCTGATCCTGCTGCTTTTGCGCCGGCGCAGTGGTGTCCTGTTTGGAGGGTGGGCTGGCCTTCTGCCGATTCATGTCGTCATTCATCGCAAAGGCAGAACCCACCATGCAGGCGGCACCCAGCAACAGGCAGTTCAATACCGGTTTCTTGTTCATGATTCCTCCTCCAGCGCGTCAAGGGAGGCTGACTCTAGGTGAAGGCCGGAGTGAATGTGCAAATATTTCGTGTACGGGCGCCATGGGCAAGGGCGTCATTCCAGTCGATTGCAGCGGCAGATTCCAGCCCGAAGGCAAAGCGTCGTTCCCGCCTCACACCCAGCGCTGCAGGGCCTCGCGTGTGCGTCGCCGTCCCAACTCGATGATCTCGCGGGCGCGATGGAATTCGTAGAAAGTCGAGATGTTGCGTGGAATGGAGATCAGCAGGTCGGGCGGCTGGGCCGCGAGTTTGAGTCGGGTGATGGTTTCCTGCACGGTATCCAGCGAACGCGCAAACAACTCGACGAATCCGGGATCCGGCGACTGGCCACCCCGGCCGCCTGCAAACCAGGAGCCGAGCCTGCGCAGTTGTCGTCGCGTTGCGTTCGGAGTCATCGGCTCTGCCAGGCTCTGCTCGGGCAATGCCTCCAGCGACTCATCCACGCCATTCACATCGATCGCGATGGTGGCTTCGGTCAGGTCGCGCAGGGTCGGTGAAACCGGCAGCGGATTGAGCAGTCCGCCGTCCACCAGCAAGCGGCCCTGGTAATGGTGCGGACGGAAAATGGTGGGAATGGAAATCGAGGCGCGGATGGCCTCGAACAATGACCCCCGCGTGAACCACACCTCACGATGGGCATCCAGATCCACAGCCACTGCGGTGTAGGTGATCGGCAGGCTTTCGATATCGATGTCGCCGACCATCTCGCGCAAGCGGTTGATGACCCGCGTGCCCTTGATGAAACCGCCGCCGCGCATGGTGATGTCGAGCAGCTTGAACACATCGAAGCGGGCCAGGCCGAGCGTCCAGTCGCGGAATTCATCGAGCTTGCCCGCCGCGTAGACGCCACCGACCAGGGCACCCATCGAGCTGCCGGCGATGGAGCGGATCTCGTAGCCCTGGGCCAGCAGTTCCTCGATCACGCCGATATGCGCATAGCCGCGCGCGCCGCCGGATCCCAGCACCAGCGAAATCGATTTGCGTGAGGTGGCGCCTTCGCGATTCATGGCGTTTCGGTCAACGAACCGCACCACTGCCGTAACTGCCGATGGCCAACTGCAGCATGATCTTCATTTCCTCGCGCAAGGACACCGGCGAAACCACTTCCGCATCGGGACCGTACTTGAGCACGTCCATCAGCAACTCGCGTGAATTGCTGTAGGGCACCTTGAGCTCGTAGCGGCCATCGGCCAGCCATAGGCCCTGCTGCTGGGAGTGCCAGTGTTCGTCGGCAACCCAGCGTGCTGCATGCGCCGAGAAGCGCACCACCGCGGTTGCCTTGGGCGCGCCGGAAAAAATGCCGTAGCTTGAAGACAGGTGCGCGTCCAAGTCCGCAGGGTTGCGGTCCTCGGCGGGTTTTTCGACGACCTGCACCGAACTCATGCGATCCAGCGCAAAACTGCGCAAGGCTTCGCGCTCGTGGTCCCAGGCATCGAGATACCAGTTGTCGCGGTAGTGGGTCAGGCGCTGAGGCGAGACGTCACGCGTGGTCGGTGCATTGGTGGTGCGCGCGCGGTAATGGAACGAGAGCCGCTTCCGATTGAGCAAGGCGCCGCTGACCGTTCGGAACACGACCTGATCGAGTTTGCGTGCGCCACTGGCGATCACGCGGATGCGTTCGACCGGAAGCACCCTGCCGCTGGCCTGATCCGAGAGCAGGTGTTCGATGCGCTTGCGGAACGGTGCCAGCGCGCCGGCCAGCACGCCCGGATCGGAGCGATCCAGCAGTTCATTCAAGGCCAGCAGTGCCGCCATCTCGTCGCTGGACAGCCACAGGCCCGGCAACTCGAAACGCTCGGCCTCGTCGCTGGCATAGTGAATGGCCCCGCTTTCCGGATCGCTTTCGATCGGCGCCCCAAGCGCATCGCGCAGGAACGCGATGTCGCGATACATGGTGGCGCGTGAACATTGCAGTTCTTCCTGCACGCGCTTGAGGCTGACCGGGTAGCGCGCGGTCTTGAGAATGCGATGCAGGATGAGGGTGCGTTCGTGGCGATCCATGAGGCATGCGTGCCGAAGTGCCCGATCAGCGCCAAGTTTGACATATCCACAGGAAAGATCCCGAGTCGCCAGCGACCGCGCAGGCGTCAAGGGAATCAGGCGCTTGCGCTGGTGCGACGGTTCAATGCGATGCCCGGTCGTCCCCGAACGCCGGCATACCGATTACCATTCGAGGTTCCTGGATTCCTGGTCCGGTCGCATGCCACACGCTTCCCTTGCCCTGAACACGCCCACCGGCGACGAGGTCAAGACCACCACGTGCTACATGTGCGCGTGCCGGTGTGGCATCCGCGTGCACCTGAAGGACGGCAAGGTCCGCTACATCGACGGCAATCCGCAGCATCCGGTCAACCGCGGCGTGATCTGTGCCAAGGGTTCGGCCGGCATCAAGCAGCATTACTCGCCTGCGCGCCTGAGCAAACCCCTGCTGCGCGTGGGCGAGCGCGGCTCCGGCGAGTTTCGCGAGATCGAATGGGAAGAGGCGCTCAGCCTCGCCGCGAAGTGGCTGGGCGACATCCGCCAGCGCAACCCCGATGAGCTCGCCTTCTTCACCGGGCGCGACCAGTCGCAGGCCCTGACCGGCTGGTGGGCGCAACAATTCGGCACCATCAACTACGCCGCACACGGCGGCTTCTGCTCGGTCAACATGGCCGCGGCCGGCATGTACAGCTTCGGCGGCAGCTTCTGGGAATTCGGCGAGCCGGATTGGGAACTGACCCGTTACCTGATGTTGTGGGGCGTGGCCGAGGACCACGACTCCAATCCGATCAAACTGGGCCTCGGCAAGCTCAAGGGACGCGGTGCCAAGATCGTCGCCATCAATCCGGTGCGCACGGGCTACGGCGCCATCGCCGACGAATGGGTGCCGATCAATCCGGGCACCGATGGCCTGCTCGCAGGTGCCTTCATCCACGAACTGTTGCGCACGGATCGCATCGATCTCGATTATCTGGTTCGCTACACCAATGCACATCACCTGGTCATTCGCGATGCAGGCGCAGCCGATGACGGCCTGATTGCGCGCGATGCCGACGGCGATGCGTTGTGCGCGGCGCGAAGCGACACCGGCGAGGCCTTCAAACTGGCCAAGGCCGGTGCCATCGACATCTCGCCGCGGGTGGTTGGCGAATACCGGCTTGCCGACGGACGCATCGCCGTACCCGCGTTCCAGTTGCTGGCCGAGCGGTATCTCGCGGATGAATATTCCCCGGCATCGGTGAGCGAGCGTTGTGGCGTCGGTGTCGACACCATCCGGCGCCTCGCCGGAGAATTGGCGGAAGCCGCCTTCGACCAGGCCATCACGCTTGCACAGCCGTGGACGGATGCATTCGGGCGCCAGCACCAGACCATGACCGGTCGGCCGGTCGCCATGCACGCGATGCGCGGAATCTCGGCGCATGCCAACGGTTTCCACACCTGCCGCAGCCTGCACGTATTGCAGATGCTGCTCGGTGCCATCGACACCCCCGGCAGCTTCCGCTACCAACCGCCTTACCCCAAGACCTCGCCTCCACCGAACCGTCCCGGCAAGGCGCGCAAGGACAACGGTGCGCTGGATGGCGGTCCGCTGGGCTACGTGCAATCACCCGACGATCTGCTGGTGGACGCCGCGGGCGCGTCACGCCGCCTCGACAAGGCCTATTCCTGGGAATTCCCGCTGGCCGCGCACGGCCTCATGCATTCGGTGATCCGCAATGCCTGGGCCGGCGATCCCCAGCGCATCGATACCCTGTTCATGTTCATGGCCAACATGGGCTGGAACTCGTCGATGAACGTGGGCGAGACCCAGCGCATGTTGTGTGACCGCGATCCGGCCAGCGGCGAATACCGCATCCCGCACATCATCTATGCGGATGCCTATGCCTCGGAAACCGTGGCCTTCGCTGATCTCGTGCTGCCGGATACCACCTACCTGGAGCGCCACGATTGCATCAGCATGCTGGACCGGCCGATCTCCGATGCCGATTGCGCTGCCGATGCGATCCGCCAACCGGTGCTTGCACCGGATCGTGACGTGCGCCCATTCCAGGATGTGTTGATTGATCTCGGTACGCGCCTCGGGCTACCCGGCCTGGTCAACGAAGACGGCAGCGCGCGTTATCCGCGTGGCTTTGCCCAGTACATGGTTGAACACGAACGCGCACCCGGTGTCGGCATGCTCGCTGGCTGGCGCGGAAGCGATGGCAGCAAGCGCGGTTTCGGCGAGGCCAATCCCGACCAGCTGCAGCGTTACATCGAACACGGCTGCGTGTGGGAAGCGCAGGTTCCCGACGCTGGGCGCTACTACAAGATGGCCAACCGCGATTATCTGGAATGGGCCAAATCGCTGGGCTTCGTCGCCTCCACCCAGGCGATGGTCATGCAGCTGTATTGCGAAACCCTGCAGCGCTTCCGCCTGGCCGCGCGCGGCCACGGCAAGGCGCAACCACCCGACAGCGAACGTGCCCGTGTCGAACGCTACTTCGATCCGCTGCCGTTCTGGTACGAAGGTGTCGCGAGCGACGCGCCTGCTGCCGATACGGATGGCGCAGGCAACTACCCGCTCTCGGCCATCACCCAGCGACCGATGTTCATGTATCACAGCTGGGGTTCGCAGAACGCCTGGTTGCGCCAGATCGCGGCACGCAATTTCCTCTACCTGCATCCGCAAACCGCAAGCAGGTACGGGGTGCATGATGAAGACTGGATATGGATCGCATCGCCACTCGGCCGCATCCGCGTGCAGGCAAAACTGCATGCGGCCACCGCCCCCGGAACCGTGTGGACCTGGAATGCGATCGGCAAGCGCAAGGGCGCGTGGAAGCTGAGCGGCAATGCCCCCGAATCGCGTGAGGGCTTCCTGCTCAACCATCTGATCAGCGAGCTGTTGCCGGCAGCGGATCATGCGCATCGCTACGCCAATGCCGATCCGGTGACCGGGCAGGCCGCCTGGTTCGACTTGCGCGTGCGCATCGAAACCGACGCCGAGCCGCGCGTGCCAGGCCATCGCATCGAGCCCATTGCCAGGGACGCGGTTCGATGACCACGCCGCAATGGTTGACCCTGGCCATCGTGCTGTGCGCGATTGTCTTGTTTGCCAGCGAAAAGGTGCGCATCGACATCGTCGCGCTGATCGTGGTGGTGTTGCTGGTGGTGCTCGATCTCGTCACCCCGGCACAGGCGCTGGCAGGATTCAGCAACGAGGCCACGGTCACGGTCGCCGCCATGTTTGCGCTCAGCCTCGGCATCGAGCGATCCGGCGCGCTGGAGCCGCTGGCACGCCTGCTCTCGCGCATCCGCAAGCCCTGGTTGCTGACCCTTGCGCTGATGCTGGCGATTGCGCCGATGGGTGCCTTCGTCAAGAACATTGCACTGGTGGCAACCTTCCTTCCCCTCGCCTTGCGCGTGTGCGCGAACACCGGCACCTCGCCCGCACGCGTGTTGCTGCCGATGGCCTACGCCGCGCAGATGGGCGGCGTGTGCACCCTGATCGGTACTTCGTCCAACCTGCTCACCGACAGCCTCGCCCAGCAACACGGCTTGGCCGGTTTCGGCGTGTTCGAGTTCACCCGCCTCGGCGCCCTGCTGGCCGTGGTCGGTATCACCTACCTGATGTTGGTCGGACGCTGGCTGCTGCCACAGGAAACCACCACGGTTGCCACCACGCAGAACGAGATCGGCAAGTTCGTCACCGAGCTCAAGCTCAATGCCTCGTCGCCCCTGGTCGGACAAACCATTGCCGAGGCGAAGCTGGGCGAGAAGCACGGCATTTATGCGCTGGAACTGCTGCGCGGTGATCGCCACCTGTGGTCGCCACGATCACAGCGCCTGGAAGCACACGACGTGCTGCTGGTTCGCGGCGATTGGGAAAAGATCGAACAATTCCGCAAACGCGCCGATCTCGAACTCGATCCGGAGCATCGTTTCGGCAATGACCGAGGCAGCGCCCGCGTGCTGGTCGAGGTCATGGTCAAACCGGCCAGCACGGTTGAAGGCAACACGCTGGAAGAGCTCGACTTCAAGCGCAACATGGATGCGATTGCGCTGGCCGTGCATCAACGTGGGCGCATCCTGCGCGACAAGCTCAAGGACGTGCGCCTGGCCGCCGGAGACGTGTTGCTGTTGCTGGTCAACGATGAAGTGGCCGCTGCCCTGCGTGGCGATGAGCGCTTCGTCGTGCTCAGCGAGCGCGAAGACACGCGACGCACATCCGGTCGCGCGCTGGCTGCAGTGCTGATCATGGCGACCGTGGTGCTGGTGTCGGGCCTGCATTGGCTGCCGATTCCGATTGCTGCAATTTCAGGCGCCGTGGCCATGGCGGTCGCCGGTTGCTACGGACGCAAGGATCTGTACCAGGGCATCGATTGGAAGATCATCGTCTTGCTGGCCGCCATCCTGCCGCTGGGCACCGCCATCGAGACCAGTGGCCTATCGCACACCCTGGTGCAGGCCGGCATCGGCCTGGTCGGGGATCACGGACCGCTGGCGGCGCTTTTGCTGGTGTACCTGCTTACTGCATTGCTGACCGAGTTGATGGGACACAATCCATCGGTGGTGCTGATGATCGGCATTGCCGTCACCGTGGCGCACACGGTGGGCGCCGATCCACGGCCCTTCGTGGTCGCCGTTGCGTTTGCCGCTGCCACCTCGTTTGCCACGCCGGTCGGCTACCCCACCAACACCATGGTCTATTACGCAGGTGGCTATCGCTTCATGGATTTCATGAAGGTCGGCATTCCGCTGATCGCCATCTTCTGCGCCCTCTCGATGTACCTGATTCCGCTGTTCTGGCCACTGCAACCATGACCACCCTGCCCCCTCCGACCGCGCGCAAGCTCGGCCTCGTCATCGACCTCGACATCTGTGTCGGCTGCCACGCCTGTGCGGTGGCCTGCAAGGAATGGAATGACGGCGGCAGCTTCGGCCCGCTGCCGGATTCCGACCCCTACGGCGCCGAACCGGACGGCGTGTGGTTCAACCGCGTGCATACGTATGAAATTTCGGGAATCGGGAATGGAGAATCGGGAATCGCTGGGAAGCCGAGAGTCGGGAAACGGGAATCGGGAATCGAAAAAGCGGGAGCAGCGCACAAATCACCCTGCGCTGCTTCCATTCCCCATTCACCGCTCCCCATTCCCGTTGCAACGCAAACCGTTCACTTCCCGCGCTCCTGCCTGCATTGCGAGACGCCGGCCTGTGTCACCGTGTGCCCGACCGGGGCCAGCTACAAGCGGGCCGAGGACGGCATCGTGCTGGTGGATGAGGACAAGTGCATCGGTTGCCAGTTGTGCGCCTGGGCCTGCCCCTACGGTGCGCGCGAGTTCAGCGCCAAGCGCGGGGTGATGCAGAAGTGCACCTTGTGTGTTGACCGCATCTACAACGAAACCCTGGAACCCGCCGATCGCCAACCCGCCTGCGTGAAGGCCTGCCCAACCCGCGCCAGGCACTTTGGCGATCTGGGCGATGAAAACTCGAACGTCTCGAAGCTGGTCGCCGAACGCGGCGGCTATGCCTTGATGCCCGAACTCGGCTACCAACCCGTCAACCGTTACCTGCCACCACGCCCGCGACGCGACGCCTCACAGCCCAAGCCGACGAGTCATCCCGAACCACCGGATGAAATGCCGATGCCGCCGCTGCTGCGCTGGATTGATCGCGTGTTGTCGCGCTGAGCCTGGCAGCCCTCATGAGACCGACCTTCTCGATCATTTTCTTCACGGTGGCTTCCGGTGCCGGTTATGGCCTTTGGATCCTGAGCGGATGGCTGAGCTTGCTTGCGCCACGCCTTGCGGATGATCGCAACGCGTGGGCCGCGACCGATCTCGTCGGTGCCGCCTTGTGTGCCGGATTCCTCCTGGTCAGCGCCGGCCTGTTTTCTTCACTTGCCCATCTCGGCCAACCGCAACGGGCCTGGCGCGCACTGTCCCAGTGGCGCAGCTCCTGGCTTTCTCGCGAAGGCGTTGCGGCCCTGCTCTGCTACATCCCTGCGGGCGCCATGCTGCTGGCCTGCATCCTTGGCGGGTGGGCAACAGGTGATGCCATCGACACCCGCAGTTCAAATTGGCTGCTGCGCATGGCCGGCAGCCGCGGTGCCGGTGGCATTCTCTTGTTGCTGGCGATCGTCACCCTGTTCTGCACCGCCAACATCTACGCCAGCCTGAAGCCAATCCGGGCCTGGCACAACCGCTTTGTCGTGCCCGCCTACCTCGTGCTCGGAATCTACAGCGGTGTTCTCTGGCTTTGGCTGCTGATCGGCATGACGCAAGCCCCGACCACCTCGTCCTCCTTGCTGATCGGCATCTGCGCAGCAGCAATCGCTGCCGGTCTGCTCAAGCTGGCCTATTGGCAATTCCTCGACAAACCCGGGGCAGCAGCGCCGGATGCGACGGGCCTGGGCGCGCTCGGCACGGTGCGAAGCGTCGAGCAACCGCACACCGAGGAGAACTACCTGACCCACGAAATGGGTTTTCGCCTTGCCCGCAAGCACGCCCGCAAGTTGCGTGCCCTGGTGCTTGCGTTTGGATTCGGCATGCCCGCCCTGCTGGCCGTGCTGGCGCTTGTGCTGCCATCGGCCGGTGCATGGGCGTCCTGGCTTGCCGTGCTGTTCGGCATGGGCGGAATCTTCATTGAGCGCTGGTTGTTTTTTGCCGAAGCAAAACACGTCGTGATGCTGTTTTACGGCGCCCGCAGCGGGTAAACATCTGTGAAAGGCGCGCTGCGCATTCACTTCACGTTCAATCCTGATCGCTAGCATTTGCGCCGCTGTTCCGCTGCGCCGCTTGCGCATCGGCATTTCATCCAATCAATCCCTCAAGGAATTCCACATGAAAAAAGCTCTCCTCGCGAGCGCTCTGCTCGCCGCCGTGCCGTTCACCGCCCAGGCCCAGGATGGCGCATGGACCGGCAGCGGCGAACTCGGACTTGCCCTGACCACCGGCAATTCCAAGTCGCAGAACCTCAATGCCAAGCTCGATTTCACCAAGGAAGACGCTCTGTGGAAGCACAACTTCTTCCTCAAGGCGCTGCGCAGCAAGGGCGAAGCCAATGGCGTGTATGACCTCACCGCCAACCGCTTCGAAGGCGGTGCATCGTCGGCTTACAAGTTCGATGAGCGCAGCTATCTGGTCGGTGCCGCGCGTTATGAAAACGATGACTTCTCGCCGTTCGACTACCAGTGGATCGTCTCCATCGGCTACGGCTACACCTTCATCAAGAACCAGCAGACCGAATTCTCCGCCGAAGTCGGACCCGGCTATCGCCGCGCCGATCCGCGCGCGTTTGCCGTGACGGCTGGCGACCCACCGGTCACCACGATTGTCGATCCGGATGTCGAAGGCAAGGTCGTGGCACGTGGCCTGATCGCCTACAAGCACAAATTCACCGACACCACCGCGCTGGAGAACACCACCCTGGTCGAAGCCGGCTCCAACAACACGTTCCTGCAGAACGACACCGGGCTCGCCGTGAGCATGAACGACCGCCTCGCACTCAAGGTCGGCTACCAGGTGCGCCACAACAGTGACGTGACCCCGGGTACCAAGAAGACCGATACGCTGCTGACCACCAACCTGGTGTTCAAGTTCTGAAGCCTTGCAGGATCAGCACACCGCTGATCCTGGGTCATTGCGACAAGCAAACGGGGAGTCTCCATGAGACTTCCCGTTTCGCGGGCAAAGCGACAGCTTTCAGTGAGTAGCCCGGATGAAGCGCAGCGCACTGCGTAGGCAGGATGCCGTAGCGAACATGCGCGAAGCGCTGGCCCGAAGGGCAGGCCGGGGAACCGGCCTGTCATCCGGGATAGGCTTTGCTCTTGGCCGCTCGAAGAATGCGCGGATCTTGGCACGAGCCCGTTCATGGTTCGACGGGCTCACCACGAACGGGGCTTGGGAGTTCACCACGAACGGATTTTGGGGGTCATCACGAACTGGTTTGGGCAACGTAGCCCGGATGAAGTGCAGCGCAATCCGGGAAAACGTGATTCCGACCCTCTCGAAAAATGAACGGATTTCGGCGCGAGTCCGTTCATGGTTCGACAAGCCTGTCCTGAGCACAGTCGAAGGGCTCACCACGAACGGAGGGAGTGAGAGCCGTTCATGGTTCCTTTCGACAGGCTCAGGGCAGGCTTGGGCTCACCACGAACGGGGCTTGGGAACTCACCACGAACGGAATTTATTGCTCAGAGCAACAGCTTTCAGTTGCCCAGCATTTCCCCGGCGCCCTGCTCCAGCAGCATGTGAGCAACACGTTGGCCGAGCATCTCGCCCGCGCTGC
Organism: Dokdonella sp.; assembly: GCA_016712865.1. Classification (GTDB taxonomy): domain Bacteria; phylum Pseudomonadota; class Gammaproteobacteria; order Xanthomonadales; family Rhodanobacteraceae; genus Dokdonella. The sequence continues at coordinate 447,890 of JADJQH010000008.1, read as the reverse complement.
GATCGGATGCGTGCGACTCGGCCCGCAACAGGCGACCGGTGCTTGCATCGCCTACCAGTCCATGCAGCAGAAGCCCGTTTTCCGTTTCGATGCAATAGGCCGCGATCGGAACATTGCAGCTGCCATGCAGTTGTCGATTCATGGCCCGCTCGCACTCCACGCAGCGGCGCGTGTCGGCATCGTCGAGCACGCGCGTGAGCGCGGCCACGCCGTCGTCGGCGGCGCGTTGTTCGATGGCGATGGCCGCCTGCGCCACCGCCGGCAACCAGTCCGGGGCTGACAGGCGCGAACGAATGCGCTCGCCAAGCCCCAGCCGCTCCAGCCCCGCGCAGGCAAGAATGATGGCGTCGTACTGCCCGGCATCGAGCTTGGCCAGGCGCGTGTTCACGTTGCCGCGCAGATCCAGCAGGTGCAGGTCCGGGCGCAATGCGCGCAGCTGTGCCTGGCGACGCAAGGATGAGGTTCCCACCCGCGCACCCGTGGGCAGATCCGAAAGATTCGCATGGGCGTTGCTGATGAAGGCGTCGGCGGCATCGGCGCGCTCCAATACCGCGCCAATGGCGAATCCGGGTTCGAGCTCCATCGGCACATCCTTCAATGAATGTACGGCGATGTCGGCGCGACCTTCCTGCAAGGCCACTTCAAGTTCCTTGAGGAACAGGCCCTTGCCGCCGATTTCGGCCAGCGGCCGGTCGATGATCTGGTCGCCACGGGTAGTCATCGGTACCAACTGGATGTCGAGTCCCGCATGCGCGGCGCGCAGGCGTGCAGCGACATGCTCGGCCTGCCACAGGGCGAGTGCGCTCTGGCGCGTGGCGATGCGCAGTCGTTTCACAGCGAGCGCACCAGTTTGCGCAACGCCGGCAGGTTGCGACGACTGACCTCAAGACTGGCGTCCATGCGTTCGAGCCTGGCCAGCACGCGTCCATCGGTGGTTCGCGTCAGGCCGGCCAGGCGATCAAGCGCCACCAGACAGTTGCGGTGGATGCGCACGAAGCGATCTCCAAATTCGATTTCCAGCATCTTCAAGGGTTCCTCGATCAGCACCTGGTTGCCGGCATAGTGGACGATCACGTATTTGTCCTCGGCAAGCAGGTAATCGATCTCGACAATCGGCACCAGCACGAGGCTGCCGCGCACGCGCGCGCACAGGTGGCTGCGTTCGCGTCGAACCGGACTGGCATTCTCGATACGAACCAGCTTCTCTCCGCTGAAGCGCCCGGCGCGCTCGATGGCTGCACGCAGGCGCTCGGCACGAATGGGTTTGAGCAGGTAATCGACGGCATTGGCGTCGAACGCGGCGAGCGCATGCTCGTCATAGGCGGTGCAAAAGACGATGGCGGGTGGATCCTGCAGAGCACCAAGATGACGGGCTGCCTCGAGGCCATCCATGCACGGCATGCGGATATCCATCAGCACCAGATCGGGCAACAGCCGCTGCACGGCATCGATCGCCTCGCGACCATCGGCGGCTTCGCCGACCACCTCAATGGATTCGATGTCGGCGAGCAGATCGATCAATCGCTCGCGCGCCAGTGACTCATCATCCACCACCAGTGCCTTCATTTCATCGCTCCAACCGGCAGGCGCACGGTGACCTGGAATTCCTCCTCACCGGCGTGCACCTGCAGCTGCCCCTTCTCACCGAAATGGTACTCGATGCGCGCGCGCACATTGGCGAGGGCGTGCGCATTGCCCGGCCGCGCGCGATCACGCGGCGTCGGATTGCGAATGGTGATCTCGATCATGTCCTGATCGCGTTTGCCCAGTACGTGCAAGGTGCCACCCTGGGGCAAGCGCTGGATGCCGTGATAGACCGCATTCTCGATCAATGGCTGCAGCAGCAGGGGCGGCAACAGTTGTTCACGGGGCAAGGCGGACACGTCAATATCCAGCACCAGCTTTTCGCCGAGGCGCAGGCCTTCGATGCGCAGGTACTGGGCAATCAGGTCGAGCTCCTCGCCCATCGTGGCCAGGGCTTCCTGCGTGCCAAGCGCCGCGCGGAACAGATCCGACAGGTCCTCGACTGCTCGCTCCGCGTCCTCGGGTCGCTTGCGAATCAGGCTGGCAATGGTGTTCATGCTGTTGAACAGGAAATGCGGCCGGATGCGTGCCTGCAGCGCATCGACCTGGGCCTTGGCTGCGGCATGCACGCGCTCCTGCCAGAGTTCGCGGACATACAGGTATCGCAGCAGCGCTGCCGCGATCAGGGAGCAGATGGCCGCATTGCCGAGCACGAAGCGCCATCCGCTTCCGCTGGGTCCGGTCAATCCGTAGCCGAGCACATGATCCATGGAATAGACCACGGCACTGCCCAAGCCCGTCGTGATCACCGCGAGCAGCCAGGCACAGGCAAACCCGGCACGAATGGTCATTCGCTGCAGGGCCTCGCGCGACGAACACAGCACCACCGCATTCAAGAGTGCCAGCCACTGCACGAACACACTGGCCACCGCCAGTTCGCTGATCCAGGAGCGCGCATTGCGATGCGGGGCCATGGCGATGACCAGGGCCACGATCTCGGCCACGACCATGAGCGCGAACAAGGTCGGCAGGCTGCAAAATTGCGGCAGCCAGTGATGCTTGGCCGCTGGGCTCGCGGGCTTGCTCACGGCGCAGTCACGGGGCAGGTTGTACGGATCGCGGGCATGGTGCCGTGCGCTCAATCGGTCGCGCTGGCCAGTTGCGCACCCATCCAGTTGCGCAGATCGAGGATTTCCTCGGCGCAAACCTGATGCGCCATCGGATAGCTGTGCCAATCCACGCCATAACCCAGGTTGCGCAGGAAATCCCGCCCGAGCATGCCAAGGGGCTGCGGCACGATGGGATCCACGCTGCCGTGCGCCATGAAGATCGGCACTCCGCGATTTTCCTCCGAGCGCTCGGTTGCCAGCGCGTCTGCCAGCGGCACATAGCCGGAGAGCGCGATGATGCCGGCCAGGCGCTGGGCGTGACGCAGGCCGCCGGACAACACCATGGCTGCCCCCTGCGAGAATCCGGCCAGGAAGATGCGCGAGGACGGAATGCCGCGTTCAACCTCGCGCGCAATCAACTCCTCCAGTTCGGTCATCGAATAGCGGATGCCCGCTTCATCCTGCCGCTGGGCGATCTCGAAGCCGGTGATGTCGTACCACGCGCGCATGCGTGCACCGCCATTGACCGAAATTGGACGCACCCGGGCGTGCGGGAACACGAAGCGGATGGCCGGCCAATCGCGTGCAATCAGTTCCGGCACGATGGGTCCGAAGTCATTGCCATCGGCACCCAACCCATGCAGCCAGATCACCGAGAATTTCGGTGCGACACCGGTTTCCGTCTGAACGCAGTCGAGCATGGAGGATCCTGAAGCTGGGAATCAGGACGTCATTCTACGTGGATGCATGGCGGGTGCCGCTGACTTTTGGCGCATGGTCCATGTGAATCATGCCGGTATGATTGCCGGTTTCCCGTCCAACCGGAGCCCGACCATGCTTCGCATGCCCCTCATCCTGGCCCTGTTTGTGTCCGCACTGGGCGCATCGCCGGCATCGGCAATCACCCTCGACCAGGCCATGGCCAATCCGGACTGGATCGGGCCCGCCGTGGAGTCCCCCTACTGGAGCGCGGATGGCAAGTCCATCTACTACTCGCTCAAGCAGAAAGGTTCGAGCGTTCTCGACCTGCATCGCATGGACCCGGCCAGCGGCAGCGATCAAATCGTTACTCCACAGATGATGAGCGACGCCGACGGCGACCATGTGGTCTTTGACCGCGCCCACACCCGTGCCGCCTTCATCCGCAACGGCGACGTGTTTGTGCGCAACCTGGGCAGTGGCCAGCTTGAGCAGATCACACGTTCGCCGCAGGCAGAATCGGATGTGCAGTTTTCAAGCGATGACGCTGCCTTGCAGTTCACGGTCGGCACCGACTGGTTTGTGCACGAGTTCGCCAGCAGCGTGACGGGACCGGCTGCGATTGTCCTTGCCGAGAACGATCCGCAGGCCAAGAAGCCCGATGAACTCGGTGAATTGCAGTTGCGCCTGTTTTCCACCTTGCGCGACATCAAGAACGACCGCGACGCCAAGCGCGCGCACGCAGAGCAATTCCAGGCCCAGGACGCCAGCCGCGCTCCCATGCCGGTGTATCTCGGCGACAAGGTCAAGATCTTCTCCAGCAGCCTGTCACCCAATGGCCGCTATCTGGTGGTGGTGACCACGCCCAAGGATTTCGATGCGGGCAAGGTGGCAAAGCTCCAACACTACGTGACCGAATCCGGCTACGAGGAGCAGGAAGAAGAACGCACCCGTGTCGGGCGCAACCTGCCCGCGCCGCACTCGCTATGGCTGGTTGATCTCAAGGATCGCCAAGTGCACGCGCTCGCCATGGATGCGCTGCCTGGTATCACCGACGACCCCTTGGAGGCGATTCGCGAAGAAAACCGCAAGGCGGGATTGATGAAAGCCGACGCGGACAGCAGCAAGACTCCCGACAAGTCCGCCAAAACCAAAGTCCAACGCGCGGTCACCGCCTGGACCATGTCCTGGAATCGCAACGGCAGCCAAATTGCGATCCAGCTGCGCGCCATCGACAACAAGGACCGCTGGATCAGCACTGTCGATTTCAGCAAGCACGCCCTGGTCAGCCAGCACCGACTGCACGATGCCGCCTGGATCAATTGGGGCTTCAATGAATTTGGCTGGAGTCCGGATGGCCAGAGCCTGTGGTACGTGAGCGAGGAGACCGGCTACTCGCACCTGTACAGCAAGCGTCCAGGCGCCAATGCCAAGGCCCTGACCTCCGGCAAGTTCGAAGTATCCAATCCGGTCCCGAGTGCGGATGGCGCCTGGTTCTATCTGCGCAGCAATGCCGAAGCCCCGTATGCCTACGATGTCTATCGGGTGGCGGCCAAGGGTGGCCAGTTGCAACGGATAACCCGCGTGCAGGGCATGGAGAGCTTCGCCTTGTCGCCGGACGGGAGCCGCCTCGCCGTGTTGCAGTCATCCGCTTACACGCCGGCACAATTGGCCGTGCATGCCGTGGATGGCTCGCAATCAAGACAGCTCACCGACACCCGCACCGCCGAGTACAAGGCGCTCGATTGGCCGAAGCTGGAAATTGTCGAAGTCCCGTCCACGCACACGCGCGATCCGATCTACGCAAAGTTCTACAAGCCGGCGGATTTCGATGCCTCGAAGAAGTATCCGGCGGTGCTGTTCGTGCACGGCGCGGGTTACCTGCAGAACACGGTGCTCGGCTACCCCAACTACTTTCGCGAGCAGATGTTCCACAACCTGCTTACCGAAAAGGGATATGTGGTGCTGGACATGGATTACCGCGCCTCGGAGGGCTATGGCCGCGACTGGCGCACGGCCATCTATCGACAGATGGGCCATCCGGAACTGGAAGACCTGATCGACGGCGTCAACTGGCTGGTGGCCAAGCACTCGGTCGATGCCAAGCGCGTGGGCGTGTACGGCGGCTCCTACGGCGGCTTCATGACCTTCATGGCCATGTTCCGTGCACCGGAGGTGTTTGCCGCCGGCGCCGCGTTGCGCCCGGTCACCGACTGGACCAGCTACAACCACGAGTACACCTCGAACATCCTCAACACACCGCAGGATGATCCGATCGCCTACCGTCGCTCCTCACCGATCGAGTTTGCCGATGGCCTCAAGGGAGGCTTGCTGATCGCCCACGGCATGCTGGACGACAACGTGTTGTTCCAGGATTCGGTGCGCCTCTACCAGCGCCTCATCGAGCTGCGAAAGACAGACTTCGAACTGGCCGGCTACCCGCTGGAACGCCATGGTTTCGTCCACGCCGATTCCTGGTATGACGAGTACCGACGCGTGCTGGAGTTGTTCGAGTCGCACCTTCGACCCTGAGTACGCCTGCATCGCGCGCTGATTCGAAAAGACAGCGCGCGTTTTCCAGAGGCGCGGAAGGGGTCTGGCCTTCTTCTTGCTTGTCCTTGCGGGCGCATCCATCCATGCAGACGCCGGAACTGTGAATCGGTTCCGCGTTGGTCGTCTGCGAAATCCGGAGAATGTTAAGGGTGCGTTATTCCCTTTGCGCGCAGCCTTTGTTAGTCTTCACTTCAAGAAACGCATCCAAGCATCTGTAGGTAAAGTAAATGTTGCCGCAAAACCTCTGGATCCTGCTCGCGATGATGGCTTTGATAGCCATCGCCTGCGTGCGACGTATTCCGGAAGGTCAGGTTCACTCCATGCGCCGTCTTGGCGGCCAGGTGCGATTCCTCGGCGCCGGCATGCATTTCGTCATGCCCTTGATCGAGCGGGTCTCCCACCGCATGAGTCTGAGCGGCAGCCAGCTCGAAATCGATGCAAAACTCAATTCCGGTGGCGATTGCCATGCCTGCGTCTACTACCAGGTGCTGGATCCGGAACGCGCGGACACGGTGATTGAATCCGTTGACTCGCTGTTGCGCGAGCGCGCGGTTGCCCTGCTCGGCCATGGTGGCGTGCCAGGCGAGCCCAATGATCGCCGCGCGTGGCTGAAGCAGTCCTTGAACTCGGAATTCCGCGAACGCGGATTGCTGGTAACCCGCATAGATCTGCGCAACGCCGCCTAACACGCTTCGAGGGCTGGTTTTCGCCCCATTGCCTCGCGATACTGGCGAGCCATTTCCAGCAAACCCTCCCATGTCGATTCGCGAACAGATGCGCCAACGGCTGTGCGCGGGGCTGGCGACGCTTGACATCGAACTGCCGAATTCCGTAATCGGGCAGCAGCTTGATTACCTCGAACTGTTGATCCGCTGGAACGCGAGCTACAACCTGACGGCAGTGCGCGATCCACTGGAGATGGTGACCCGCCACCTGCTCGATTCCCTGGCCGTGCTGCCTTTTGTGCGCGGCAGCTCGTTGGCGGATCTGGGCACCGGTGCCGGCATTCCGGGCATTCCACTGGCCCTGGCACGACCGGACCTTGAGGTTCACTTGGTCGATTCCAACGGCAAGAAGGCCCGCTTCCTGCGCGAGGCGGTTCGTCAATTGAAGCTGGAAAAGGCTCGCGTGATCGAAGGCCGGGTCGAGGCCGTCAGTGGTCGATTCGACTGCATCACCGCGCGCGCATTTGCCAGCCTGGCCGACATGCTGGCCTGGGGCGGCCACCTGCTTGCCCCGGCCGGACGCTGGCTGGCGCTGAAGGGCAAGTTCCCGCAAGACGAACTCGACCATCTGCCAAGCGGTTTCCGACTGGCTGAAGCGCACGAGATCAAGGTTCCCGGCCTCGATGCCGAGCGCCATTTGCTGGTGCTGGAGCGCCTGCCCGAACCGGCCTGATCAGGTCCAGGGCGCCCTTGGCAGGCCCGATTTCGCGTCGATCCGGTTGAAAATTCCGGGACGGGGCGTTGTCAGTTGCGTCCGGCTCACGCAACATGGGCAGTTCAAGGGCGGGTTGCGGGCTGTTTCGCGACCCCGGAAACACCCGGAATCAGCATGACTCGCATCATTGCCGTGGCAAACCAGAAAGGCGGGGTGGGCAAGACCACCACCGCCGTCAACCTCGCTTCGGCACTGGCGGAGACGCGCCGGCGCATCCTGCTGGTGGACCTCGATCCGCAGGGCAACGCGACCATGGCGGCCGGCATCGACAAGCGCAACGCCAAGCCCAACGGCTGCGACGTGCTGCTGGAAGAAGTGCCTATCGAGCAGGCCATCGTGAAGACCGAGGGCGGTTTTGACCTGCTGCCGGGCAATGGCGATCTCACTGCGGCAGAAATCAAGCTGATGGATGGCCTCGCACGCGAGCATCGGCTCAAGGACCAGCTCGAAAAACTGGGCGACCGCTACCACACCATTCTCATCGACTGTCCGCCGTCGCTGCACCTGTTGACCATCAACGCCTTGACCGCCGCCCACGGCGTGCTGATCCCGATGCAATGCGAATACTTTGCGCTGGAAGGGCTTTCCAGCCTGGTCGACACCATCAATGCCGTGCGCAAGCGCCTCAACCCGGGCCTGGAAATCGAAGGCCTGCTGCGCACCATGTACGACGTGCGCAACAACCTGAGCAACGATGTCTCGGCGCAATTGCACAAGCACTTTGGCGAAAAACTGCTGCGCTCGATCATCCCGCGCAACATCCGCCTGGCCGAGGCACCCAGCCACGGCAAACCAATCAACCTGTACGACCGCGAATCACGCGGTGCCATCGCCTACCTCGGCCTGGCCGGAGAGATGCTGCGCCGCGAGCGCAACTCCGCCCAACCGACTGCATCCTAGGATTTCCACACTCATGGCAGCAAAGAAACGCGAGAGCCTGGGCCGCGGACTCGACGCCCTGCTCGGCTCGGGCGATGCGAAAAATGATTCCTCTGCAGCCGAAGGTTCGTCGGGAGAACTGCGCACGCTCGGCGTGGCGAGTATTCGCGCCGGCAAGCACCAGCCACGCCGTCATTTCGATGAAGACCTGCTCAATGAACTGGCCGAGTCGATCAAGAGCCAGGGTGTGCTGGAGCCGGTCATCGTGCGTGAAATCTCCAGCGGTCGCTTCGAGCTTGTCGCCGGCGAGCGCCGCTGGCGCGCCAGTCAATTGGCCGGCCTTGCGGAAATTCCGGCCCTGGTGCGCGAGATCGATGATCGTTCGGCCATCGCCATCGCACTCATCGAGAACATCCAGCGCCAGAACCTCTCTCCGCTGGAAGAAGCGCAGTCACTGGCGCGCCTGATTGCCGAATTCAAACTCACCCACCAGCAAGCCGCTGATGCGGTGGGACGTTCGCGCGCCGCCGTGTCCAACCTCTTGCGCCTGCTCGAACTGCCGGAGGAAATCCGCAAACTGCTTGATGACGGCCAATTGGAAATGGGCCACGGTCGCGCCCTGCTCACCCTGCCCGCAGCGCGCGCGATTGCGCTGGCACGCAAGGCGGTGGATCAACAATGGTCGGTGCGCGAACTGGAACAGGCCGTGCGTCTCTCCAGCGAACTTCCCAAGGGCAAGCCCGCCAAGCCCAAGCGCGATGCCGACATCCTGGCCCTGGAAAGCCAACTTGCCGAAAAGCTGGGAGCACGCGTGGCCTTGAATCATGGTCGCGGTGGTCGCGGCAAGGTCGTCATCCACTACCACAGCCTGGATGAACTGGATGGCATCCTCGGCCGCATCCGTTGAAGCAGACCACGAACCCCATGCCTTTCCTTTCCGTCGTCGTCCCCGTTTTCAACGAGCGCGACAACGTGCTGCCGCTGATTGCGGAGATCACTGCGGCACTGCGCGGCAAGGTCGATTTTGAAATCGTCTACGTCGATGACGCCAGTCGCGATGACACCGTGTCGATCCTGAAAGCAGCCAAGGCGGCCAACCCGGAATTGCGCGTTCTGCAACACCACACGCAGAGCGGGCAGAGCACGGCCATTCGCAACGGCGTCAAGGCAGCGCGCGGTGAGTGGATTGCCACCCTGGATGGCGACGGCCAGAACGACCCGGCCGACATCCCCAAGCTGTTGGCCATGCGCAATGAATCGTCGGAATCGATCAAGCTGTTTGCCGGCTGGCGCGTGAACCGACAAGACTCGGGCAGCAAACGCTGGGCATCGAAATGGGCGAATGCGATCCGCAGCCGCCTGCTCAAGGACGAAACCCCGGACACCGGCTGCGGTATCAAGCTGTTCGAACGTGCCGCTTTCCTCGACCTGCCCTACTTCGACCACATGCACCGCTACCTGCCTGCCCTGATGCAGCGCGCCGGCTGGCAGGTGAAAAGCGTGCCGGTCAACCACCGTGCGCGCAGCGCAGGCAGTTCCAAGTACAACAACCTCAATCGCGCCCTGGTCGGCATCGCCGACCTGCGCGGCGTGGCCTGGCTGATTCGCCGCTCGCGTCGCAGCGGGATTGACGAGATCTGATTTCCCACGGCCACCGCTTGCCCCCTGAAACTTGCCAGGAATGGCCAAATCCGCTATAAAGCGCGGCTCGCTTCAGCCTTCATCCCGGTTTTTCGGGTCGGCGGGGACCGGTACACGACCCCCTTCCGATGCTGAAGCTCCCCAGCTTCGTGTGGCGCATCGGCGCCGCTGGGCCGCTTCCGACCTGGCCAAGGTCGGCAACCGACAACGACGAGGTTCGCATGTCAAAGGTATGCCAAGTCACCGGAAAGAGTTTCCAGTCCGGCAACAATGTTTCCCACGCCAACAACAAGACCCGGCGCCGCTGGCTGCCGAACCTGCACGAGCGCCGCTTCTGGGTGGCCAGCGAGAACCGCTGGGTCCAGCTCAAGGTTTCCAGCCATGGTCTGCGCACCATCGACAAGAAGGGCATCGAAGTTGTCATTGCCGAGCTGCGCGCGCGCGCCAGAAGATCTGAGGAGTAATCGAACATGGCATCCAAGCGCGACAAGATCCGCCTCGTGTCCTCTGCCGGCACCGGCCATTTCTACACCACCGACAAGAACAAGAAGAACATGCCCGAGAAGATGGAGGTCAAGAAGTACGACCCCGTCGTGCGCAAGCATGTGTCCTACAAGGAAGCGAAAATCAAATGAAGCATCGGCCCGCGCGCATGGCGCGCGGCTTTGCCGATGCTTCATCCCGGCGAAGGCCGGAAGCGCTTCACAACAGCCGTAGGCTGGTCATCCAGTGTCTTGGTATTTTTAGGAAAACCCGCCTCCCGGCGGGTTTTCTGTTTTCTGGCCTGGCTTTCATCGCAAGCGCAAGGCACTGGCTCCAACGCTCATGGATAACGGCGATTGGGTAGGTCGGGTTTCAACCCGACGCTCTTGGCAATGTGCGGGCTGCTTGTCGGACTGAAGTCCGACCTACAGGAGCCGGAGCCTGCGTGTCGGACTGAAGTCCGACCTACAGGAGCCGCAGGCTGCGTGTCGGACTAATTCCGACCTGCACCAACTCGAACTGCGGTTGTACAGATAGGCGTGCATGCGCCGTTTCAGCATTGTCGTTGGTTGCAACCCGACGATTCTGTTGATGCGCGACCGGCATGTCGGAATGAATTCCGACCTACAAAAGCGGCAGGCTGCACGCCGGGCTGAAGTCCTACCTACGGGAACGGGAGCGCGGGTTTGCGTTGCGGGCTTGCCCTCCGCTTGCATTGCCGGAACAATCCCGACGAGATGAATATCCCTGCCCCTGTACTTTCCCTTTCCCACGTATCGCGCCGCTTGTCCGGCAACACCATCGTTGAGGACCTGAGCCTCGATGTGCCGCGCGGTGTGGTGCTTGGGCTGCTGGGTGTCAACGGTGCGGGCAAGTCGACCACGTTGCGCATGATGGTGGGCATGCTCACGCCCAGTACCGGCACGGTGTTTGTGGAAGGTCGTGACCTGGCCAGCCATCCTCAGCTGGCCCGTCGCGGCATCGGCTATCTGCCGGAGGAACCGCCCCTGCATGGAGAGCTCACGGTCGAGGAATACCTGCGTTTCTGTGCGCGCTTGCATGGCATCGGTCGCGACAAGGTTCACCAGGCCGTTGAGCAGGCCATTGCGCGATGCGAGCTTGGCGAGATGCGTCACCGCCTGACCAGCCTGCTGTCCAAGGGTTTTCGCCAACGCGTGGGCCTGGCCCAGGCCATCATCCACGAGCCGTCCCTGATCGTTCTCGACGAACCGGCCTCCGGCCTGGATCCCATCCAGGCCCTGCGCCTGCGCGAACTGATGCGCAGCATGGCCAAGGATTGCGCGGTGGTGCTTTCCACGCATGTGCTTTCGGATGTGCTGGCCTGCTGTGACCGGGTTGCGATCCTGCACCGCGGCCGATTGCGCAAGACGGCACCCTTATCGGAAATTGCAGCGCTGGAGAGCGAGTTCGTTCGGATCGCCAGTGAATCGCCGTCGATGGAATCCGCGGCATGAGCGGGTTCCTGCTGATTGCGCGCAATGACGTCAAGCGCCAGTTCGTGCAACCGTTTGCGTGGGTGGTGTTGGCGCTCACCTGCGCCTTGCTCGCCTGGCAGTTTCTGGTTGCGCTGGATGCCTACCTGCGCATCGTGCCGAAGCTCGCCAACGTGCCGAATTCCCAGGGCGCGACTGACCTGATTGCAATTCCCTTGCTGCGCAGCCTGTCCGGACTTCTCATGCTGATCGTGCCGCTCGCCACCATGCGCAGCCTTGCCGGAGAGCGCAGGAACCACAGCCTGCCGTTGCTGCTGGCTGCGGGCATCGGCAACCTGCGCATCGTGCTCGGCAAGTTCCTTGGCGCCTATGCGCTGGTCGCCCTGGTGGTTGTGATCGCGCTGGCTATGCCGCTGGCCCTGCACTTTGGCACGGACATGGACCTCGGGCGCCTGGCGGCGGCAGCACTCGGGCTGTTGCTGTATGCCGGTGCACTGACCGCCATCGGCATCGCCTGCTCCGCCTGGACTTCGCATCCGGCGCTGGCGGCGGCTGCGGCCCTGGTGATCGGCAGCTTTCTTGCCATGCTCGACATGGGAGCGCGCTTCCAGGGCATCGACAATGCGCTGATCAACTGGCTGTCCCTGTCCACGCATCTTGAACCCTTCCTGTTCGGCCTGGTTGCCAGCGTGGATATCGTCTATTTCCTGTTGCTGACCACGCTGGCACTGCTGTTTGCCGGGCGCCGGCTGGATGGCCTGCGGGCGCATGGTTGAGCGATGAGCACACGCCTGACCAATCTCTTCCACGCCCTGTTGCTGATCGCGCTCGCGCTACTGATCGGATTCCTGAGCACGCGTCATGGCTTCGTGCAGGACTGGAGCCGCACGCAGCGTGCGAGCCTTGGCCCGGCATCTGTCGAGCTGCTGAAATCGCTCAAGGGCCCGGTTGAAATCATTTCCTACGCGCGCCCGCACGGCGAATTGCGCAAGACCATCGGTGATTTCCTGGCCCGTTATTCGCGGATCAAGCCGGACCTGAGCCTGCGCTTCGTCGATCCCGATGCCGACCCCAATGCCATGCGCGCTGCCGGGGTGCAGATCAACGGCGAAATGGACGTCCGCTACAACTCTCGTAGCGAGCGCCTGCGCTCGCTGAGCGAAACCGATGTCAGCAGCGCCTTGTTGCGCCTGTCGCGCGCACGCGAATCCCTGGTCGGGTTTCTCGAAGGCGAAGGCGAACGCAAGCCGGATGGCGTTGCCAATGCCGATCTCGGGCAATTCGGCGATGCCTTGAAACAACGCGGCATCCGCCCAGTCAACGTCGCACTGAGCACGCTGGAGACGATTCCCGACAACCTCGACTTGCTGGTGATCGCCAATCCGCGCGTCGCGCTCGATGCCGCCTCCGTCGGCAAGGTCGATGAATACCTGCAACGCGGCGGCAACCTGTTGTGGATGCTCGAAGCCGGAGAAAAGAACGGCCTGGATCGGCTTGCCCATGCCCTCTCCATCCGTGTGCTCGATGGCATCGTCGTCGATGGTGCGGGCCAGGCCCTCGGCATCGAGGATCCGAGCATGGTCGCGCTCAGCGCCTATCCCGACCATGCCATCGTCCAGGGCCTGGACCTGAGCACCCTGTTTCCGCAGCCGGTGGCGCTGGCGCAGATCACGCCGCCCGACTGGAGCATCACGCCGTTCCTGCAAACTTCCAAACTGTCGTGGACCGAAACCGGCCACATTCCACAGGCTGGCGAAGCGGAGGGCAGCATCCGCTTCGATGGCGATGACGGCGAATTTTCCGGCCCGCTGGATATCGGGCTGGCCTTGACCCGCCTGTCGCCCAGCCCGGCCAAAACCGAACAGCGCGTGGTGGTGATCGGCGATGGCGATTTCATCTCCAACAGCTTTATCGGCAACGGTGGCAATCGCGATCTCGGCACGCGCATCTTCGACTGGCTGCTGGCCGATGACGCTTTGATAACTATTGCCGAACCGGTGGCCACGGACCGCACCATCGCCCTGTCTGGCCCGGCGCTCAGCGTGCTGAGTTTTGCTTTTCTCCTGGTACTCCCGCTGCTGCTTGCGGGCAGCGGATTGTGGATCTGGCGCCGGCGCCGGAAACGTTGATGCAACGTGCTGCACGCACCAATCTGATATTGCTGGCCGTGGTTGCCCTGCTGGGCATCGGCGTGTGGTTGCAGGTGCGCCATGAAGTCGACCAATTCGAACCGCCGCTGAGTGCCATTGATCCGGGCGCGGTGCAGACACTGGAAGTACGTTGCCTGCATTGCACGGCGCGCGTGTTCGAGCGCGTCAATGGCCAGTGGCAGATGCGCGCGCCTTATGCACTCGCCGCTGATGCAACGAAAGTCGAACGCCTACTCGCCATCGCCGGTTCCGGCGTGCGCAGTCGGCGCCCGCTTGCGGAACTCGACGCCACCAAGATCGGCTTGGCCCCCCCCCTGATGAGCCTGCGCATCGATGCCCAGGCGCTTGATTTCGGCATGACCGACGCGTTCAACGGTGATCGCTACGTGCGCAGCGACGATGTGATCGCCATGGTGCCGGATCGTTTCAGCCCCTATCTTCTGGCCACACCCGAATCCGAACTCGATCCGCATCTGCTGCCACCGGGTCGCACGCCTACGACGCTGGTGATTGATGGAAAGCAGAGCATGGCGCGTGCTGCGGCCTGGAGTGCGGCACGGGCGACGGAAATCAGCGCACGCGCGGGTGCGTCCACGCCAGCCGATGCCATCTCCGTCGAGATCCAACTCGATGACGGCACGACGATTCACTATCAACTGTCGCACACGGAAGGATCCGTGATCGCCCATCGAGAACAGCCCGCGCTCGATTACACGCTCGATGCATCGCAGGCCGAGGCGCTCCTCGCCGAACCAGACGCACCCTGAGGCTCACGCTCATGCCCGAGCTGCCGGAAGTCGAAACGACGCGGACAGGCATCGCACCACACCTGCTGGGTCGACGCATTGAACGCCTCGCCATCCGCCAGCCAAGTTTGCGCTGGCCGATCCCCCGTACGCTGATTCGCAAGCTGCCCGGCCAGAGCATTGCCGCCATCGAACGTCGTGCCAAGTATCTGCTGGTGCATACCGATGCAGGCAGCGCCGTGCTGCATCTGGGCATGTCCGGTAGCCTGCGCGTACTCGATCAATCAGCGGCTCCCGGCAAACACGATCACTACGATTGGTTGCTCGATTCGGGAAAGCTGCTGCGCTTCACCGATCCGCGCCGTTTCGGCTGCCTGCTTTGGCAACCCCCCGGAACCCTGCACCCGCTGTTGTCTACGCTTGGCCCTGAACCCCTGTCGGATGAGTTCAACGGCGATCTGCTCTGGCACCGCTCGCGCGGACGCAAGTCGTCGATCAAGACCTTCATCATGGACCAGTCCATCGTGGTCGGTGTCGGCAACATCTACGCCGCCGAAGCCCTGTTTGCCGCCGGCATCCATCCTTCACGCGCGGCCGGATCGGTTTCGCGCGAACGCTACGATAGCCTGGCCGATGCCATCAAACGCATCCTCGGCCACGCCATCCGCCGCGGCGGCACCACGCTTCGGGATTTCATCTCTCCGGACGGCGTACCTGGTTACTTCGAGCAGGAACTGTTTGTCTACGGCCGCAGCGGCGAACCCTGCCGGGTATGCAAGCGGCCAATCCGTGTCATCAGCCTCGGCCAACGCTCCACGTTCTATTGCCCGCAGTGTCAGCGTTGAGAGCCGGGAATGGAGATCGGAGATCAGAGATCAGGGAAAGACGCAGAGCGCGGCTCGCCCCCGATCCCCGATCCCCGATCCCCGATCTCCGATCCCCGATCTCCGATCCCTGCTCTACAACGGCAACACCGGCTGCTGCAACTCGATATGGCCTTCGCCGGCCACGATCTTCTTGAACTCGGCGCGGCTCACTGACACGTAGCGTTCGTTGCCACCGATCTCAACCTGCGGGCCGTCGGTGACCGCGTGACCGTGTTCGTCGACGCGCACCACCATGGTTGCCTTGCGTCCCGAGTGGCAGATGGTCTTGATCTCCTCCAGGTTGTCGGCCCAGGCCAGCAGGTACTGGCTGCCTTCGAACAACTCGCCGCGAAAATCCGTGCGCAGACCGAAGGCCAGAACCGGAATGCCGCGTCTGTCCACCACGTCACTCAGTTGCCAGACCTGCGCCTTGCTGAGGAACTGCGCTTCATCGACCAGCACGCAATCCAGCTTGCCGTTCTCGGCAATATCGGCATCGATCAGAGCCAGCAGATCATCGGCGCGGGCAAAGCGCATGCCGTTCGCGCGCAGGCCAATGCGCGACGCCACCACACCCTCGCCCGCGCGGTTGTCCAGCATCGGCGTCAAGATGCGCGTGCGCATGCCACGCTCGTGATAGTTGTAGGCACTCTGCAGCAAGGTGGTCGTCTTGCCGGCATTCATCGCCGAGTAATAGAAATAGAGTTTGGCCATGGAGGAGCCGGGATTCGGAATTGGAGGCGGTGGATTCTGGCATACGCGCGCATTCAAGCACGGACCCAGCAACAGCGACGTGTCACATCGGTGCTACATTCCTCTCCGTGCTGAGTTGCGCCGGGAACCCCACGTGAGCGCCACCACGATCCGCCTACCCGAAATTCTCCTGGCCCGCGTCGCCAAGGCGGCCGAAAAGTCCGGCACTACCCCGCACAGCTTCATCTTGGAAGCAATCGCCGAGAAAACTGAACTGGCCGAACAGCGTACCGCGCTTCATACGCTGGCGGACAAGCGTTATGCGCAGTTTCTGGAATCCGGCGCGAGCATCCCATGGAAGGAGGCGCACACTTGGCTCAAGCAACGTCTAGCCGGCAAACGCTCGAAACGTCCACCGGCCAGGAAACAGGCCCGCTAAGTGGCGAGAGTCAGGCCGGTTCCTGCAGTGTTCGACGACTTGGACCGGATCGTCGAGCACCTGCATCAACACGATGTCGAAAACGCCGAAGCACGGGCCAAGCAGATCATCGGCGCATTTGACCTGCTGGCGATCCGTGCGCAACGCGAGGGAGGCTGTGTGCGTTCATGATCGAAACCTTTGCGAATATCCCTGCCATCCCCTTCAAGGCACCGCGCGCACCCTGGCACGCTGAACCCGATGTGCATATCCACCAGACCGACGAGCAGGTGGTACGCGCGCATGCGGACTACGCCGATGCAAAAGCCGGGGATGGCGAGGCTGCGGTGCGCCTGGTGGATGCCACCATCAACACCGAGGTTGTCGCAGCCATCCGCCGACACGGTTTACCCGGACAGCCTGCCTTGTTGCCGGTCGTCGCGGAAGAAAGCGATGGGGTCAATGCGATTCCCCTGGCTTTGGCGCAGCGCCTTTCAATGGAACTGGGTTGGGAAGTGGAGACTGGCATCATCCAGTCCAACGTGGCCGCCCGCACCCGCAAGGATGGCTACTATCGGCTCGCCATCCAGCCGCTGTTCGATGGGATTGTCGATGTGCATCAGCCCTTCCTGCTGGTGGACGATTTCGTCGGTCAAGGCGCCACGCTGGCCAATCTACGCGGCCACGTCATCGGCCTCGGTGGGCAGGTGACGGGCTTCACGTCACTTGCAGGAAAAGCAGTTTCCGGTAGGCTTGCATTGCGACCAGACACGTTGGTCGAACTGAGAGAGATTCATGACCAGGGCCTCGAACATTGGTGGCGGCAGGTTTTCGGTTTTGGCTTCGAGCAACTCACGGAGTCGGAAGCGCGATACCTCATCCCGCGCACGGATGCTGAGCGCGTCCGAGCAGAAATCACTGCGCGAATTCGCGAGCAGTCGGATCAGCTCGGGTAGCGTTGTCGTGCGCGAGGGCAATAGCGGTCGTTTCGTGGTGACCGACATCGCACAACAGCGCACGGTGGGACGCAAACGCAGCGACGGCTGATTCGCTTTAGTCGCGATCGAAGCCGCTACGCACACAAACTGCATCGATCCGGCCTACAACGCCGCGCACGCCTTGTGCCTGGCCGCTCTGAGCCGACATGACTACCGCGCCCGCCATCGCTACGTCATGTTCCAGGTATTGCCGCACGCGCTTGGAATGGACACGGAAGTGTGGAGCATGCTGGCCACCCAATAAGCAGACCAAGGGATGATCGACCTCTACCCCGCCTACAAGCCGTTCCGCAACTATATGCGTCGGTTCGCAATCACCCAAAGCCTAATCCAGCTCTGGGGCTATTTCGTTTGCATTTCCGAGAACAGGCCTCTTGCTCCCGACCTAGCGCTAGGCAAACCCTCATTCTTGGACCTCCGTCAATTCCTCCATCCCTGGGATCTCGAAATCCTCGTGCGCGAAGTGATCCTCAATGCGGATACGCGCGGAAGCGACGGCCTTCACCAATGGAATAGCTTGGCGGAGGCAGTCAACCATATCCGTCGTCTCGAGGGTGTGCCCTACGAAAAAGGTGAAGATCGAGCCAACGTCATGGTGGATCTTCAGCGTATCCCGCATCGCCAGTTCCGTTGGCAGACGGGTAGCGCCAAACGTGCAGCTGAGATCGTGCGCGTTCAGAAGATCTTCGGAAGTGATGCGCTGGATGCCAAAGTTCATGCACAAATCGGCATGAGTATGCAGCAAACCTTGCGGCTAGGAATGGCTGTAACGGGAGGGCTACTGAACCGTCCATTCCTGAACCCTGGAAGCGACTACTCATCCATTGGCGTCCCGCCCGCTGCCTCACATGCACTCCTTAATCGGCTCACCTGCGACTTGCCGCCCCTGAGAGAACGAACCCGTCAAAGCCAGCAATACAATGATGCTTGGCTGTATGCATCCTTCCCACTGGAACACACGCCACTGATCAGATTGGATCCGGCAATTCCTGATCACGTTTTTTGCCCAGTTCCGCGGTACCTGCTCAATCGTGTCGCCAGTGGCGTTTTCTATGACATCGTCAACAGCGACGGATTCGCCAACGCTTATGGTGATGCATTCCAACGCTATGTCGGCGAAGTCATTTCGGCCACCGTGCCCACCCCACCTTTCAGAGTGATCGAAGAAGTTCCTTACGCGGAAAGCAAGGCAAAACTCAAGCATGGTACAGATTGGATCATCTCGGATGGCACCGGACACCTTTTCATCGAATGCAAGGCCAAACGCCTTTCCTTGGGATCGAAGAACGTCACCGATCCTGAAGCGGTAGAACGGGATCTGGCTGCGATGACGCAGGCGATCATCCAGAACTACAAGAACATCCTGGATGCCAAGAAGGGAATAACGACATGGCAAGCGGATGAGCTTCCAATATATCCCGTGATAGTGACGCTGGAAGACTGGCACTTGTTTGGTGGGCATTTCACCGGACAACTTCATGACGCGGTCGTCAAGACGTTGGTCAATGATGGAATTGATTCGGCCATTATCAGCAACATGCCCTACACCATCACTTCTGTTACGGAGCTCGAATCAGTTTTGCAGGTAGTCGCAACGCTTGGTATTCGTACGGTCTTCGCCCACAAGACTCAGGCGGAGTTCTGGACTTGGGGATGGGTAGGATTCTTACTTGAACACTTTGCGGAGGAGCATCGCAAATCCAAGGCGCTCCTTTTCCCAGAGACAGCGCGGCTACTTCTGCCGGAAATTGACACCACCATGAACTGACCGGAGTGCCCAGGCCGCGGCCCATGACGCCAAGCGGCAACGAAGGCACAATGGTAGGTTCCAAGCGGCGACATTCGGGACGTTCCCGCATCCCCAATCCCCAATCCCGGCTTTCCAATGCTCAACCCTCAACAACGCACGGCCATCGAGTACTGCGACGGCCCCCTGCTGGTGCTGGCCGGCGCGGGTTCGGGCAAGACGCGGGTGATCACGGAGAAGATCGCCCATCTGGTCAAGCGCAAGCACCTGTCGGCTTCGAAGATCGCCGCGATCACCTTCACCAACAAGGCGGCGCGCGAGATGCGCGAGCGTGTCGGCAAGCTGCTGAAGGGCGCGGATGCCGAAGGTTTGACGGTGTGCACGTTTCACGCGTTGGGCTTGCGTTTCCTGCAAACCGAACATACCCACGCTGGCTTGCGTCGCGGATTTTCCGTGCTGGATGCCGACGACAGCCAGGGGCTGATCAAGGACCTCGCGCCCAAGGGCATCAAGAACGATGCGCTGTGGGCATTGCAGAACCTGATCTCTCGCGCGAAGAACGACGGCCTCACCCCGGAGCAGGCAGCCGAGCGCAGCCAGGGTGCACGTGAAGCAGAGGCAGCAGAGATCTACGCCGATTATCAGAAGCGACTGGCCGCATTCAATGCGGTGGATTTCGATGACTTGATCCGCCTGCCCTTGCAACTGCTCGAAACCAACGAGCAATTGCGCGCCGTCTGGCAGGAGCGCATCCGCTATCTGCTGCTGGACGAATACCAGGACACCAACACCGCGCAATATCGGCTGGTGCGTGCGCTGGCCGGCGAGCGCGGCATGTTCACCGCAGTGGGTGACGACGACCAGAGCATCTACGCCTGGCGCGGCGCCAATCCGGAAAACCTTGCCGAGCTTTCGCGTGACTATCCAAAACTCAAAGTCGTCAAGCTGGAGCAGAACTACCGCTGCGGTCGACGCATCCTGCGTGTGGCCAATACGCTGATTGCCAACAACAGTCATCTTTTCGAAAAGAAGCTGTGGAGCGAAAGCAGCGAAGGCCCACCGATCCGCATTCTTGAATGCCGTGACGATGAACACGAAAGCGAGCGCATCGCCGCCGAGATCCTGCACCTGGCCGAAAAGCACAAGGCACGCTGGCATGATTTCGCCATCCTCTATCGCGGCAACCATCAATCGCGGCCGCTGGAAAAGGCGCTGCGCATTGCGCGGGTTCCCTACCACCTGACCGGCGGCACCGCCTTCCTCGAACGCGCCGAGGTCAAGGACCTGCTCGCCTACCTGCGCCTGATCAACAATCCGGATGACGACGCCGCTTTCCTGCGCATCGTCAATGTGCCGCGTCGAGAGATTGGCGCGACCTCGCTGGAGAAACTCGGCCAGTCTGC
Organism: Dokdonella sp.; assembly: GCA_016712865.1. GTDB lineage: Bacteria > Pseudomonadota > Gammaproteobacteria > Xanthomonadales > Rhodanobacteraceae > Dokdonella. The sequence continues at coordinate 427,087 of JADJQH010000008.1, read as the reverse complement.
CGGCGCGCGCCATCAATCGATGCTGCGGGCAGCCCAGCACGACACTGTACTGGCCAGTCTGTCGGCGCGACCTGCGAGTGCACTGGCCGGCTTCGTCCAACTGATCGGCGAACTGGGGCAGCATGCGCAACGCCTGCCTGCCGCTGAACTGGTCGATACCCTGATCACGCGCATCGGTTACGCCGACCATATTGCCGCGCAAGTCAGCGAAGCGGGCGCGCGGGCGCGACGCATGGAGAACCTCAAGGAACTCGCTGACTGGTTCCGCGCCATGCAGAAGGAAGGTGCCGCTGGCGATCTCGCCGCGCAACTGGCCCTGCTCGCGCACAACGATCGGGATGATCCGGGCAATGCCGTGCGCCTGATGACCCTGCATTCGGCCAAGGGCCTGGAGTTCCGCTTCGTGTTCATCATCGGCGTGGAAGAAGGCACCTTCCCGCACGAGGCCAGCATCGAGGAAGGCCGCCTCGATGAAGAACGCCGCCTGATGTACGTGGGCATCACCCGCGCCAAGGAGCAGCTTGCCTTGAGCTATGCCCGACGCAAGCGCCGCTTCGGCGAGATCATCGCCAACGACCCCAGCCGCTTCCTCGCCGAACTGCCCGAAGCCGATCTGCATTGGTCAGGCCGCGACGTCGAGCAGGATGAAGCACAACGCAAGGAAGTCGCCAGCTCCAGCCTGGCCAAACTCGCGGCCTTGTTTGAGGAATAGATCGGAAACCCCGCATACACTTCATTGCGCTGTGATGACGGACTGCGCAGCCGGATTTTGCAGGAGGCCCTTTTGGGTCGATAGGTGCGACGCAAATCCATCGCCCCGAAACAGGGGCAAGCCCCCAAAAGGGGATAAACGCCTGAAGCCTGTCCTGAGCCCGACGAAGGGGCGTTTATCCCCTCTTGCGGGGCTCCTACAAAGCGCCGCACGCAGCTGTAGGAGACCCTTCAGGGTCGATAGGCGCGGCGTAGATGCATCGCCCCAAAAATGGGGCAAGCGCCTGAAGGCGCTCACAGAAAACAAGGCTCCACAATCCAGCACAGCGCAGCTTTGGCTCCTGTGGGAGCGTGCTCGCACGCGGCGCCTTCGCGCATCCAGTCGCGAGCAAGCTCGCTCCCACACAAAACAAGGCTCCACAATCCAGCACAGCGCAGCTTTGGCTCCTGTGGGAGCGTGCTCGCACGCGGCGCCTTCGCGCATCCAGTCGCGAGCAAGCTCGCTCCCACACAAAACAAGGCTCCACAGTCCAGCACAGCGCAGCTTTGGCTCCTGTGGGAGCGTGCTCGCACGCGACGCCTTCGTGCATCCAGTCGCGAGCAAGCTCGCCCCCACAGAAAACAAGGCTCCACAATCCAGCACAGCGCAGCTTTGGCTCTTGTGGGAGCGTGCTCGCACGCGGCGCCTTCGTGCATCCAGTCGCGAGCAAGCTCGCTCCCACACAAAACAAGGCTCCACAATCCAGCACAGCGCAGCTTTGGCTCTTGTGGGAGCGTGCTCGCACGCGGCGCCTTCGTGCATCCAGTCACGAGCAAGCTCGCTCCCACACAAAACAAGGCTCCACAATCCAGCACAGCGCAGCTTTGGCTCTTGTGGGAGCGTGCTCGCACGCGGCGCCTTCGTGCATCCAGTCGCGAGCAAGCTCGCTCCCACACAAAACAAGGCTTCACAGTCCAGCTCAGCGCAGCTTTGGCTCCTGTGGGAGCGTGCTCGCACGCGACGCCTTCGCGCATCCAGTCGCGAGCAAGCTCGCTCCCACACAAAACAAGGCTCCACAATCCAGCACAGCGCAGCTTTGGCTCTTGCGGGAGCGTGCTCGCACGCGACGCCTTCGTGCATCCAGTCGCGAGCAAGCTCGCTCCTACAAACGCCACCGAGTTCACGAACAAATGCCGTCGGTTTTCATGCGCAAATTCGGCCGGTTTTTGCAGGAGACCATTGAGGGTCGACTGGTCACGCGTCAGATCAAGGCTTTCGCTTCCAGCTCACGCTTGAGATACGCGTAATAGATTGGCGCGGCGATCAGGCCGCCAATGCCGAAGGCGGCTTCCATCAGCAACATGGCGATCAGGAGTTCCCAGGCGCGCGAGCGTATCTGGGTGCCGATGATGCGTGCATTGAGGAAGTACTCGAGTTTGTGGATGAGGATCAGGAAAGTCAGCGCGGCCACCGCAACCCACAACGATACCGACAGGCCGATGACGAAGATGATGGTGTTGGAGATCAGGTTGCCGAGCACTGGCAACAGGCCGCAGATGAAGGTGACCAGCACCAGGGTTTTGGCCAGCGGCAGGTTCACTCCGAACAGCGGCAGCACGACCAGCAGGAAAATTCCGGTGAACAGGGTGTTCAATGCGGAAATCTTGACCTGGGCAAACACGATGTCGTGGAAAGCGATCACCAGGTTCTCGCAGCGCTTCTTGAGGACCACGGTCAGCGGACCACCCGGCGACTGCGCAAGTGCCATCTGCAAGGCCAGCATGGCGCCCAGGATCATGCCGATCAGCAGATGCACGATGACCCTGGCCGCGTTTGCGCCGGCCAACTGCAACTGGCCGGCATGCTCGCTGAGCCACGCCATGATGGCGTCACGAATCTGCTCGGCATTGCTCGGCAGGTGGTCGATGACGAACGCCGGCAGCTGTGCGCGCGCACGTTCAATGACCGGCCCCATGCGTTCGAACAGGATGGTCGGGTTGCCGCTCTCGGATCCAAGGTAGGCGATGCCGCCGGCAATCGCGAAGCTGAGGAGGCCCACAACGGCCGCAGACAACAAGGCAACCAGTACCCAATGTGCCTGGGTGCCGGGCAACAGGCGCTGCAACCACGGGGCAAGGGCGTTGATCAGGGTGTAGACCAGCAAGCCGGACAGCAGCACCGGCAGCAGGTGCAGGTGCAGGACCACCCACAACGCAGCCGCCACCAGCGCATAACTGATGCCGCTCAAACGTGATGATGAAATGTCGGATTCGTGGGACATGTGGTCAGGGGATTCGCAAGGGCGGCGCGCAGTCTGTCAGCCGCTGTCGCGCTTTGCCAGTCCGGACCGTCATGCCCTTGTCGTAGACTCGACACAAACTGCAATCCAATTTCATTTCTGTCCCGTGGAGTTACTGCGTGAACAAACTGATTGTCCCGATGTTGATTGCCTCGCTGCTGCTTGGCGCGTGCAGCCACCTGCCCCAGCGCACGGCTCCGGCCGCACCCGCATCGCCTTCGGTATCGTCTGCGGCGACTGCCGAATCGCCCGCGCCGAATGACAACCTGAATGCCGTGGCCTGGACGCAGGCAGCGATAGAGCGCGACTTGATCTACCGCCAGACTTATCGCGATGCCGGGCAGCAATTGTCGCGGGCGCTGGCGGACCCAGCTTGGGATGCGCTGCCGGCGGAGGATCGCAAGTCGCCCCTGGTTGCCGGCCTCAAGCCGGCGGTGATCGTCGATATCGACGAAACCGTGCTGGACAACTCGCCCTACCAGGCAAGATTGGTCGTGAACAACGCCAGCTACGACGAGTTCACTTGGGCCCAATGGTGCCGGGAGGAACGCGCCCATGCGGTTCCCGGCGTGGTGGAATTCCTGCGGGAAGCCAGCAGACACGGCATCACCGTGTTCTATCTGTCCAACCGGGCCAGCGACCTTGAACAGGCCACCCTCGCCAACCTGCGCAAACTGGACCTGCCGATCGCCAACGACGAGCAGGCATTTTTGGGCTTGGGCACTGTAGTGCCCGGCTGTGAGCAGCATGGCAGCGAGAAGGGATGCCGACGCCAGCTGATTGCCCAGAAGTACCGCGTGTTGGTCCAGGTCGGCGATCAGCTGGGCGATTTTGTCGACGTGACGGCGAATACCCCGCAAGGTCGTCGCGACGCGGTTGAACCCTATCTGGACTGGATTGGCGAACGCTGGTTCGTCTTGCCCAACCCGACCTATGGCTCGTGGGAGCCCGCCCTGTTCAACAACGACTGGCGCCAGCCCGCACAAGACAGGCGCCGGGCCAAACAGGCGGCCCTGCGCTTGAACTGAAAAAGCAGGATCGGCTCAAGCGGGGCCGCGCAACCTCTGGTGGGGGCAAGTTTTGCGCCTGCATGATCGGCCTGATGGCGGTCAACTCCTGAAATTGCAGACGTTTTCGGTTTAATATCAGTGCATTAAATAATGTCTCTTAAGGTATTGCATTAGGAATAACGCCTAAGTAACATGCGCATCACGGTTTCAGGAGGTTGGTGACCTTCCTGCACCGGATCGGATCCCCACCGCAGACAACGACGACTGATTTCCCCCTCCGGCCTTGCCGGATTGAACCCGGAAAGCCTTGGCTCTCCGGGTTTTCTTTGACTGAACGGGGCATCGGCTGACCCGGCGGCTGACCGGAATGGACCGGGCTGCTAGAGTGCGCGCCTCCCCGCAAGTCTGTCCCGGATCGTTTCATGCTGAAAATTGCCTGCCGACTTCTCGCGCTCGTCGTGATTGCCGGGACTGCCGCCTGCGACCGCGATCCGGGGCCTATCCCGCCGCCGAGTTCGGATGCGGTGCAAACGGTGCAAGCATCGATCCGGCTCGCGCGCGAGGGAGACATCGCAGGTCTGCTCGAGCTTTCGCTGCCGCCTGCTGAATTCACCCGAATGAAGACGGAATGGGACCAGCGCGCGTCGGAGCATCCGGTCAGCGACGATGCCCGCAAACGCTTTGCCGAAGCCATGACACGGCTCACGGCGAAGGATGCCGAAACCGGGCTGTTCAAGCAGCTTGAGCCTGACATTCGCCAGTTCGACGCGCAGTACAAGAACCAGTTGCCGGCCATCCTGGCCATGGGCAGCGGCTACGTGACGGGATTGATTCACCAAAGCCAGAACCTGACCACGACGGAAAAGCAGCGCGCCACCCAGGTGCTGGATGCAGTGGTTGGCGGCCTGCAGACCAGCCACCCGACCGATCCGGAAAAAGCCCGCAAGGCGCTGGTTGTTGCCATCGAAACCGCGCGCGCGCTCAACCTGAAGACCCTCGACGAGGCCCGCTCGCTGACTTTCGACCAGGCAGCGCCGAAAATGAAGTCGCTTGCTCGCGGCCTCAAGCGCATATTGGAAGTCTACGGATTCTCGGTCGACGCCACGCTGGATTCGATCAAGGTGACTGAAACCACCACCAATGACCCCAATCTGGTCAAGTTGCAGATCAGCTACGACCTGGCCGGAACGCCGGTTCAGACCGAATCCGACATGGTCAGGGTGGATGGCCGCTGGTATGACCGCGACACCATCGACAAACTGGCCAGGCGCACCGGTTCCACGTTGAATGCTCCCGCGGTTCCGGCCGGGGAGTGACCGCAATGCCCGAGCCGCGCGATGCGGAACATGGGTCGGATTCCCGCCAGCAAAGCCTGCCACTGCATCGCGCCCCGGATGCATCGGCAGCGGTGCCGTTCTGGCTGAAATTGTTCGGTGCGGTGAACAGGCCCTGGATCCGCATCCGCCGCGAACCCAAGGATCCGCTTGAACTGCTCGGCAGCGATGAGGTTCCGACCGTTTACGTGGTCGAACGCCACGGCCTGTCCGACACCCTGATACTCGACCAGGCCTGTCACGAGGCAGGGCTGCCCTCGCCCTACGAAGCGGCCAGCCAGCTTCCGATGAAGCGAACCCGCGCCAGCATCGCGCTGACGCCCCGACCGGGCCTGTTTCGTTCGCGTCCGCACCCGACCCGATCCGAAACCCTGACGCGTCTTGCCGCGATGGTCGCGGCTGGTGAGCAGCGGGACATCCGCCTGCTGCCGGTTTCAATTTTCGTCGGCCGTTCACCGGATCGGCAGACCGGTTGGTTCCGCGTGCTGTTTGCGGAAAACTGGGTCGTGGTGGGCCGCTTCCGGCGACTGCTGGCCATCCTGCTCAATGGTCGCGACACGCTTGTGCAATTCGCGCCACCGATCAGCCTGCGTGAAATCGTCGACGAGGACCTCTCGCCCGAGCGCACCGTGCGCAAGGTTTCGCGGGTACTGCGCACCCATTTTCGCCGGGTGCGCGAAGTGGTGGTGGGTCCGGACCTGTCGACACGCCGCATGTTGGTGGATTCGGTGCTGGCCGCAGATTCGGTGCGCGAAGCCATTGCAGACCAGGCCAGGCGCGACAAGAGCAAGCTGCAAGCTGCGCAGAAAAAAGCGCACGCGATGGCCTATGAAATCGCTGCCGACTATTCGCACCCGATGGTGCGCTCGCTCAGCTTCATGCTCACTCCGGTATGGAACCGCATCTATCGCGGCGTGCTCGTGCATCACCTGGAGAAGTTCAAACAAGCCGCGCCCGGCTTCGAGGTTGTCTATGTGCCGACGCATCGCAGCCACATGGATTACCTGCTGTTGAGCTACCTGCTTTACACGCATGGCGTGGTGCCACCGCACATCTTTGCCGGCATCAATCTCAACCTGCCGGTGGTTGGTTCCATCCTGCGCAAGGGCGGCGCCTTTTTTGCCCGCCGCAGCTTCAAGGGCAATGCGCTGTACTCGGCGGTGTTCCGCGAATACATGGCGCAGCTGATTGCCGGCGGCTATTCGATCGAATACTTCATCGAAGGCGGACGCTCGCGAACCGGCCGCCTGTTGCAACCCAAGGCGGGTTCGCTGGCGATGACCGTGCGCGCCTACCTGCGCCAACCCAGTCGCCCGGTCCTGTTCCAGCCGGTTTACATCGGCTACGAAAAACTGATGGAAGGACGCAGCTACCTCGACGAGCTTTCCGGCAAGCCGAAGGCCAAGGAATCGATCTGGCATTTGCTGATGGGTATCCCCAAGGTGCTGCGTAGCAACTATGGCCAGGTGGCGGTGAATTTCGGCGAGCCGATCAAACTCAACGACGTGCTCGCTGCACACGCGGGCTGGGACGGTGCCCCGGTGGCGGAGGACGAGAAACCCGCGTGGCTCTCCGACACCATCGACGAGTTGGCCCAGCAGATCCAGGTCAGCGTCAATCGCGCTGCCGACATCAATCCGATCAACCTGCTGGCCATGTCCCTGCTGGCCATGCCCAAGCACGCCATGTCGGAAATCGATCTGCTGGCGCAGCTGGAGCTGCTGAAGGATCTGCTGGCGGCGCTGCCCTTCAGCGAGCGACTCACCATCACGCCGCTGTCACCGGCCGAGATCATCGCCTACGCGGAATCCATGCAGTGGATCCGCCGTGTGCAGCATCCGCTTGGCGACGTGCTGATGGCGGAAGGCGACAACGCCGTGCTGCTTTCCTATTTCCGCAACAATGTCCAGCACGTGTTCGTGGCAGCGGCCTGGATCGCCTGCTGCTTCCTCAACAACCGGCGCATGAGCCGCTCCACCATCCTGCGCATCGGCCGCCTGATTTATCCGTTCATCCAGGCCGAGCTGTTCCTGCACTGGACCCCCGAGGAATTCACCAGCCATCTGCGCAGCACGCTCGATTTCTTCGTCAAGCGCGGCCTGCTCACCACCGATGCAGATGGCCGCGTGCTTGAGCGCTCGCCTGGTCAAAGCGATACCGCATTCCGCCTGCGAACGCTTTCGCACAGCCTCCTGCAAGCCGTCGAGCGCTACTACATCACCATCGCCTTGCTGGTCAGCAACGGTCGCCACACACTGTCGGCCGCGGAACTGGAGAATCTTTGTTTCCTCACCGCCCAGCGCCTGTCGCTGCTGCAAGAGCTGAACGCGCCGGAGTTCTTCGATCGTTCCCTGTTCCGCGGCTTCATCCAGAAACTGCGCGAACGTCGCGTGATCCGCGCGGATGAAAACAACAAGCTCGATTTCGATGTCGCGCTTGAGACCCTGGTCACCGAATCCAAGGTGATCCTCAGCCGCGACATCCGCCACGGCATCCTCAAGCTGACATCCAAGCCCACGGAAATTTCCGAACCTGATGCGGCCAGCGGCGAACAGAAGAGTGAATGAGTTCGTGTGCGCTCCATCGACTCCGGGGAATCATGCGTCCAGGTCAGGAATGAGGCGGCTTTCCAGCAGCGCGATGGCATCCTTCAATTGCAACTTGCGCTTCTTCAATCGCTTCAATTCCAGCTCATCCAGGCTGGGCTGCAGCGCCAATTGCGCAATCATCGCGTCGAGGTCGCGATGCTCGCACTTGAGCGCGGTCAGGCGGCGAACGGTGATGGCGGTATCTTCGGCGCTCATGCGACTCCCGGGCTCGACGCACAGTTTAGGACAATGCTGATCCAGTGGCACAAATGCACTCGCCCATGATTGCCGAGTCTCCCGACGGCGGTGCCGACCTCTCCCGTCTTGAGCGTCACCTGCGCCATCAAGTGGGCCAGGCAATTGCCGACTACGCGATGATCGAGGACGGCGATCGCATCATGGTTTGCCTGTCCGGCGGCAAGGATTCCTGGACCCTGCTCGATATCCTGCACGGGCTGCAGCGCAGCGCACCGGTTCGCTTCGAGTTGATTGCCGTGCACCTCGACCAGAAACAACCCGGCTATGACCCGGCCATCCTGCCCGCCCATCTGCAAGCGCTCGGCATTCCCTTCCGCATCATCGAGCAGGACACCTACAGCGTGGTGCAGCGCCTGGTGCCCGAGGGACGCACGACCTGCTCCTTGTGTTCGCGGCTCAGGCGCGGCGCGCTGTATGAATTCGCTGCGGCCAACAATTGCTCGCGCATTGCCCTTGGCCACCATCGCGAGGACATCGTCGAGACGCTTTTCCTCAACCTGTTCCATCAGGGGCGCTTGAAAGCGATGCCGCCAAAGCTGCGTTCGGACGATGGCCGCAATGTGGTGATCCGGCCGCTGGCCTATTGCAGCGAAGCCGACATCGCCGCATATGCCAGCCTTCGCCGGTTTCCGATCCTGCCCTGCAACCTGTGCGGCTCGCAGCCCAACCTGCAACGCAGCCAGGTCAAGGCAATGCTGGCGGAATGGGAACAGCGGCACCCCGGCAGGGTCGAGAACATCTTCCGCGCACTCACCCGCGTGGAGCCATCGCAACTGGCCGACTCCGCGCTGTTTGATTTTGCCGGGCTCGCGCGCGGCGAGCCCGAACCCTGATCGCAGCGATTATCGCCTTCCCTTTTCAACTTCACACGGAAAACTCCATTTTTCATGTTCTTTCGCAATCTGACCCTGTTCCGTTTCCCTGAACTTCCACGTCGGGCCCTGTCCGCTTTTGACAAGCACCTTGCCGATCATCGCCTGCGCCCCTGCGGTCCCATCGAGATGGCCACCCAGGGCTTTGTTTCGCCGTTTGGCCGCGATTCCGAAGAGCTGACCCATCGGGTCGGCAAAAACACCCTGTTTTGTCTGGGAGGCGAAGACAAATTGCTGCCATCTTCGGTCATATCTGAAGCATTGGCAGTCAAAATCGGCGAAATCACTGAAAAAGAGGCGCGCCGAGTCAGCGCCCGTGAACGCAAGCGGCTCAAGGAGGAGGTACTGACCGACCTGCTTCCCCGCGCCTTCGTGAAACCCTCGCGAACCTTTGCCTGGCTTACCGAGGACAGCGGCTGGCTGGTGATCGATACCGCCAGTCGCAAGCTTGCGGAGGCGGTGGTCAGCCAGTTGCGCGAGGCGCTGGGCCGTTTCCCGGCCACCCCGATGGCGCCTTCGGATTCGCCCAGATCCCTGATGACGGATTGGCTGGTTGGTGGCAAGCTGCCCTCAGGACTCGGCTGGGGCGACGAGTGCGAGTTGCGCGATCCCGTGGAAGCGGGTGCGATCGTGAAATGTCGCCGCCAAGACCTTGAATCCGACGAGGTGCGCGAGCATCTCAAGTCGGGAAAGCAGGTGTTTCAACTCGGGCTGGAGCTGGATCAACGCATGGCCTTCGTGCTCGGCGAAGATCTGACCATCCGCAAATTCCGCTTTCTCGACGTGGTGCTGGATGAGATCGGCGAGGAAACTTCCGAATCCGCGCAACAGGAATTGGATGCACGATTCGCATTGATGAGTCTGGAAACGAAACGCCTGCTGGAAAAGCTTGACGAGTGGTTCGGTCTGCCGCGACCAGACGAACGCAATTCAGGATGAGAAGTCTGGAACCTGTAAACCATGAATCTCGAGTCTGAAAATCGCTATCTGGAATTGCCGACGCCCACCGGCGACACCATCAAGGTGCTGCGCAAGAGTCATCCGCGCGCTCGTCGATTGCGCCTGACGGTAACTTCGGGCGGCGCACGCGTGACCTATCCGGAGGGCACGCATCCGGCCCAGGTGTTCGCCTTCTTGCGCAAGCACGGTGAATGGCTGGAGCGCAAACTCGACGAACTCAACCTGGGTGCGCAACCGCCGCCGCTGGAACCTGGCGCACCCACGGTGATTCCGCTGCGTGGCGAGACGGTTCGCCTGCTGTGGCGCAGCGGATCGTATCCGCGCATCGAACTGGAAGACGATCGACTCATCCTCACCTTGCCACAGCCGCATCGACGCACATTGTCGGCCGCACGCAGCCTTCTGCACACGTTTTTCGAAGCCCAGTTGCGCAAGGATGTATCGCGCTGGCTGGCGCGCTATTGCCCTGCCCTGGGTGCAGCGCCCACCGCGCTGCGCGTTCGCAGCCTGAAGAGCCTGTGGGGCAGCCTCGATTCACGCGACCGGGTGACCCTGGACCTGGCCTTGGCACTCGCCCCGCCGGCGGCGCTCAAATACGTGCTTGTACACGAGCTGTGCCACCTGAAAATCCGCAACCATTCGCCCCGTTTCTGGGCCCTGGTGTCATCGCACATTCCCGATTGGGAAGATCAACGTGACTGGCTGCGCAGCAATGGCCAGGCTCTCAAGGCCGAATTGGCGCGCCTGGTTCAGGGCTCGCTGGACTGACGTCGGCGCCCGCGCGCAAACCCAGGAAATGGCGAATCTCCGCCGCCACTTCTCCGGCCTTTTCCAGATGCAGGTGATGGCTCCCGCTCATCCGCACCACGCGGATATCGGCCACCGTTGCAATACGCGCATCCATCTTCGCGCGCGGCAGATAGGATTGCTCGGGCTGCGCCAGAACCAACAGCGTTGGGGCGGTGATCCCGGCCAGGATCGATAGCACCTGCGCCTCGCCGAGCCGGATCGGCGAAGGCAGCATCAGGCGCGGATCACTGGACCACACGCAGGCTTCCGGTGCCTGTGGATCCGCTGCCGACTTCGTGCCGCGAATCACGATGCTGCGCGCTGCTGCAAGCGTGAGTTGGCCGTGCTGCTGCCGCGCCGCAATGGCAGCGTCCATGTGCGGAAACACGCGCAGCCTGCCTCCGCGATAGCCGACGCGTGCCGACATTGCGCGCTGCAATTGTTCAAGCGCACCTGCTTCCGGCAGCGAAAGCGGACCCAAGCCTTCAATCAGGGCCAGTCGATTCACCCGCTGTGGAAACACCGCGGCAAATACGCTGGCCAGGGTCGCGCCCAGCGAATGTCCGAGCAGGTCTGGCGCATCCCAGCCCAGGAAATCAATGACGCCGGCAATCTCGTCGAGGTAATCGACATAGGGATACCAGCTGGAAGCCTCCCGGTGTGCCGAGCGCCCGTGTCCGGCAAGATCAAGCGCGACCACGTGGCGCCCATCGAGCAGCGGAGCCAACGCGTCAAACGAGCCTGCATTGTCCAGCCAACCGTGCAAGGCCAACAGCGGCGGATCGCCCGGTTTGCCCCATGTCCTCGCCGCAAGCCGGATATGCGCGAGCGGAATTTCCAGTTCGGCGCACACCGGCACGCTCATGGTCATGCCGGATCGACGAGGCGTGCGGAAAATTCCGGCCAGCCCGCGCACTGGCGCCGGATCAGGCTTGCCAGAGCCTGCACCTGGTCATCACTGTCGTTGAGGCATGCGATGAAATGAAATTTCTCGCCACCGGCCTTGAGGAAGCTGTCGCGGCCACGCATGGCGATTTCCTCCAGCGTCTCCAGGCAGTCCACGGCAAATCCCGGGCTCAAGACATCGACGCTGCGCACGCCCTGGGCAGGAAGTGCATCCAGGGTCGCGTCGAAATAGGGCTGCAACCACGGCTCGCGCCCGACGCGTGACTGGAAGCAGACGATGACCTGCTGGTCCTCGATTCCCAACCTGGCTTGCAAGGCAGCAGCCGTTGCCCGGCACTGGTCAAGGTACGGATCTCCATTTTCAACGTAGCGCTGTGGAATGCCGTGAAATGAAAGCAGCAAGCGCTCGCCTCGGCCATGCGTTTGCCAATGCGCCTGAACCGATCGCGCCAACGCGTCGATGTGCATCTCGTCCGCATGGTAATCGCTGACGAAACGCAACTCGGGCGGCCTGCGCCAACGCGCCAGCACCCTGCCGAGCGCGTCCAGGACAGAGGCCGTGGTGGTCGCCGAAAACTGCGGGAACAGGGGGACCACCAGGAGTCGCTGCATGCCTTCGCCCGCGAGCCGGGCAAGGGTGTCGGCAAGCGAGGGAGCACCGTAGCGCATGGCATGGAGCACCCTCACCCGACCCGGCGCGAGCTCCTGGAGCCGTGCGTCAAGCCGGGATGCGAGTTGGCACGTACCGACCTGCAAGGGTGAGCCGTCCGCCGTCCAGATGCTTTGGTAAGCCCGCGCCGATCGCGCCGGCCGTACGCGCAGCACAAACCCGTGCAGGATCAGCCACCAGAGCCAGCGTGGCTGCTCGACAACGCGCGGATCGGAAAGAAAATCAGACAGATAGCGTCGGACAGAGGCCGCGTCGGGAGCATCCGGCGTGCCCAGGTTGACCAGCACGACGGCCAGACTGGGACCTTTCTCCGGGGCAGGAAACGCAAGGTAACGCGGCATGCCCGGTCCTCTCCCAGTGGGTTTCCAGAGCGTCGGCAGGATGGCTCAAGACCTTGTCTGCACAACGAAAACTGCTAGACTCGATGCACCCCGGCGGCTTCGTCGGGGTGACGATTACCGATAACATAACAAAGAAAACCTTCCATGCGCATGCGTGCCTGCCTCATCGCAGCTGTGCTCTCCATTGCTCCCTTTTCGGCAGCCGTGGCGGAGCCGTTTGCCTACGGCGTGGCGTATGACGACCTTTACCGCGTCGATCTCGGCACCCGCCAGGCGACCTATGTAGGGCGTGCTGGCGACTACGCCGGATTGCCTCTGGCTGCCCTGACCGGCCTGAGCTACGGCCCAGGCAGCGAGCTGTACGCGATTGCCGGAACGCAGAAGGCCTTGGTGCGCATCAATGCGATGAATGGTTCTGCCACGTTTGTCGGCAACTTCGGACTTGCCGGCCAGGGACAAGGCCAGTTCGATGCCCTCGACCTGTCCATGACCTACGGTTGCGACGGCTCTTTCTGGATGACCTCTGCGCTCACCCACGATCTGTGGCGAGTCAATGCGCAAACCGCAATCATCACCCGCGTAGGCTCCACGGGCCGCCAGATCACCGGCTTGGCCATGCGTGGTGGCGTGCTCTATGGCACTGGAATCAACAGTGACCGCGGCCTGTACCGGATCAGCACCAGCGATGGCACGGCCACATTGATCGGCGGCTTTGACGGCGTCATCCCGTGGATCGGCCCGAGCTTCGGCTCTGACGGCACGCTCTGGGCGACGCTGAGCTACAACCCGCCATTCAATCGCGAATGGAGCGATCTGGCCCGGTTTGATGTTGCCAGCGGCGCCATGACCAATCTCGGCCCAATCACCGGACCGGATGGCCTTCGCTACTTCAGCATGAAAGGGCTGGCAGTCGCACCGACTTCCTGCGTTCCCGAAGGCCCTGGCGGCACGCCAGAGCCCGCCCAACTGCCGGCCAATTCTTCCTGGGCCATGCTTCTGCTCGGTCTGCTGATCCTGATTGGCAGCGCCGTGCAATTGCGCAAGCGCCGCGCCTGACCCGCTGCCGCGCTCCGCGGCACACGTCGCTTCATCGCACACTCAGCTTGACCTGCTAGCTTGGGTGGAGTTTCCACTGCGGAGTCTTTCATGCCCTTTGCCATTCGCGTCCTGTCATGCCTGCTGGCCGTGGTTCCACTGGCTGGATTTGCCGCCGACCCTGAACTCGTGCGCGCGGAAAATGCGGTACGCGTGCTCAATGAGGTGATGCAGGCGCCCGACAAGGCCATCCCGAGGGATCTGCTGCGTGACGCCCACGCCATCGCGGTGGTACCGGATGTGCTCAAGGTTGGATTCGTCATCGGTGGGCGGCGTGGCGAAGGCCTGATGTCGGTCAAGTCGCGCGACGGAACCTGGTCAAACCCGAGCTTCGTGAACCTCACCGGCGGCAGTGTGGGCTTCCAGGCCGGTGTTTCCTCCACCGACGTCATCCTTGTGTTCCGCACCCAACGCGGGGTTGACTCGATCGTGCACGGCAAGTTCACGCTTGGCGCCGATGCATCGGTGGCAGCAGGACCGGTGGGCCGTACCGCGCAGGCAGCGACCGACGCGCAATTGAAGGCCGAGATCTTTTCCTACTCGCGGGCTCGCGGGCTGTTTGCGGGCGTAGCCCTGGACGGAACCGTGTTGTCCATCGGCAACGACAGTAACCAGTTGATCTTTGGAGAAGGCGTGACTCCGCGACGCATTTTCGAAGGCGGAATCAGCAATGTTCCCGCGCAGATCATCGATTTCCGCGACCGCCTGGAGGAGTACACTGCGCAATGAGCGGATGCCGCCTTGCGTGGCTCCGACAGGCGCGTGCATGACTTTCGCCGCTGGATTCCGTCTCGGCCACGTTCGACCATGACGGATTCCGCATCGCCGGCAACAGAATCTACGGAGTATTCGCAATGGGTGGCTTCAGCATTTGGCATTGGCTTATCGTCCTGGTAATCGTCGCCCTGGTGTTCGGCACCAAGAAGTTGCGCAACATCGGCGAAGACATGGGTTCGGCAATCAAGGGTTTCCGCAAGGGCATGCAGGAAGGCGACGAGGCTTCCAAGCCGGCGGAGCTGAAGGCGGACCCGCCCTCTGCCAGCGCCCAGGCAAGCACGAATGCCAAGGATCGTGCCGAGGGTTAGGCGCGCCGATGTTTGATTTGAGCTTCGGCGAATTGGCCATCATCGCGGTGGTGGCCTTGCTGGTCCTTGGCCCCGAACGCCTGCCGACGGCCGCCCGTACGGTGGGCGCGCTGTTGCGCAAGCTGCGCAATGGTTGGCAGGGCGTACGCAGCGAGATCGAGCGCGAACTGGCTGCCGAAGACCTCAAGCGTGAAATCCGCGATTCCTCGCACAATGTCGACCTTGGCGACGATATCCGCTCCGCGGCCGAACAGATCAAGAATGCCGTGAATGGCGAAACCGGAAAGCCGCCGTCCAATGAGCAATCCTGAGCGCACCGGCGACACCGAGCAATCGTTTCTTTCCCATCTGCTCGAGCTGCGCTCGCGGCTGCTCAAGGCCGTTGCCGCCGTACTGATCATCCTGATTGCGTTGCTGCCCTTGGCCAACCAGCTCTATGCCTGGCTGGCCAAGCCATTGCTGGAGCACCTGCCCACGGGCGGCGCCATGATCGCCACCGACGTGGCATCACCATTCTTCGCCCCACTCAAGCTGGCGTTCTTCGTCGCCGTTTTCCTGGCCATGCCTTTCATACTGTTCCAGCTCTGGTCTTTTGTATCGCCAGGCCTCTACCGGCACGAACGCCGATTGGCCATTCCCTTTGCTGGCATCCTCGGTAACCTTGTTCTATATCGGCTGCGCGTTTGCCTATTTCCTGGTTTTGCCGGCGATCTTCAGTTTCATGACCAGCGTGGCCCCGGCGGGCGTCGCGGTCATGCCCGACATCAGCCGCTTTCTCGACTTTGCCCTGGTCCTGTTTCTTGCCTTTGGCCTGTGCTTCGAGGTTCCCGTCGCTCTGGTCATACTGGTGGCAATCGGGATGGTGACTCCCGACCAATTGGTGCGAAGCCGACCCTATACGATTGTCGGCGCGTTCGTGATTGCCGCCGTGCTTACCCCTCCGGATGTGATTTCCCAGTTCCTGCTTGCAGTACCGATGTGCCTGCTTTACGAGCTTGGCATCCTCGCGGCTCGCCTGGTCGTACGCCACAACCCCGATTCTGCGCACATGTCAAGCAACTGAATCCAGAGCCTCGCCTATCGCCGAATCGGGTCGGGCACCGCTTCAGCTGCGCAGGCCCGCAGCCGCCTCAAGGCTCCGCCCCAGCCCATGTTTCACAAATTCTTACAGCACTTCACGTGTGAACATTTTTTCCGCAAGCATTTGCCGTTATACTGGCGGCGCGGAGAAACTGGAATTCGCCGCACAACCATCTTAATCACCATCCCATTGGGGGGAACATGGCAACCAGGAAAAAAGAAGCAATTGATGACGACACCCGCGACGCAAGCCTGCGTGTATCCAAGCGCATGCGCGACAGCCTCAAGGCAACCGCAGCAGTCATGGGACGTCCGCTTTACGACGTAACCAACGAAGCGATCAACAGCTATCTGTCGACCGTCAAGCTGGGTGATCCACTGCAGGCCATTCGTCGCGGTCTTCGCGGCCGCAAGTAAGGCTCACGCACGGCGGACCAGTTCGATCCACTGAACTGGTCCGCAGCTTCAACCCGCAACTCCATGCGGGCATCCATTGCACGATTGCCATGGCTGGCCGGTGCGCCTCCGCATTTCAGGCAACACCTTCGGACTTGGGCGGGGGCCCCCCCCCCCCCCCCCCCCCCCCCCCCCCCCCCCCCCCCCCCCGGTCCACAACCCCCCCCCGGCCCGCGCAGAGCCCCCCCTGCGCACCTTCCGATTGATCCGCTGAATCGCGCCAGCGCCGTTTCGCGTCGAATTCATTCTGCCGCGCAGGCCCCTAGTCAGCCGCCTCAACCGGCGGCAGCACGTGCATCACTTCCTTGAGCGTGGTGATGCCGCTGGCCACATGGGCGGCGGCGGAAACACGCAAGGGCTGCATGCCTTCGGACAAAGCCACCTCGCCAACCTTGGCCAGATCCATGCTTGGCTGGATCAGGGCACGCAGCGGCGGTGAGATCCGCATCATTTCGTAGATTCCGGTGCGCCCGAGAAAGCCGGTCTTGCGGCATTCCAGGCACCCTTTAGGACCGTAACTCTTGCCCGGCACGGGCAACTGCCAATGGTGGGTCAGTGCCGCCCAGGCGCGAACGTCCAGTGTCGTCTCGCTCTTGCAATGGGGGCACAGGGTCCTGACCAGACGCTGCGCCACCACGCCGGTCAGGGTCGACTGGATCAGGTAGTTGGGCACCCCAAGATCGAGCAGGCGGGTCAATGCACTCGGCGCATCGTTGGTATGCAGGGTCGACAGCACAAGGTGACCGGTCAATGAAGCCTGCACCGCCATCTGCGCGGTTTCCAGGTCACGGATTTCGCCCACCATGATGATGTCCGGATCCTGCCGCATCAGGGTACGCACGCCTGCGGCAAAGTCCAGGTCGATGGCGTTGTGAACCTGCATCTGGTTGAACTCGGGGCTGACCATTTCGATCGGGTCTTCAACGGTGCATACGTTGATGTCCGGGGTGGCCAGCACCTTGAGCGTCGAATACAGCGTGGTGGTCTTGCCTGAGCCGGTGGGGCCGGTCACCAGCACGATGCCGTGCGGACGCTCCACCATGGAACGCCAGATTTTTTCCTCGTCTTCCGAGAAACCCAGCTGGCGAAACTCCTTGACCACGATGTCGGGATCGAAGATGCGCATCACGATCTTCTCGCCGAACGCGGTCGGCATGCTCGACAGGCGCAGCTCGACTTCACGGCCGCCGGGCGAACGGGTCTTGATGCGGCCATCCTGTGGCCGGCGTTTCTCGGCCACGTCCATGCGCCCGAGGATCTTGATGCGCGAGGTCACTGCGGTCATCACCGGCGTCGGCAACTCGAACACCTTGTGCATGACTCCATCAATACGGAAGCGGATCAGGCTGGTATCCCGTCGCGGCTCCAGGTGAATGTCCGAGGCGCGCTGCTCAAAGGCGTATTGCAGCAGCCAATCGACGATATGCACCACGTGGCGATCATCGACGCCCAAGTCACCGGTCTTGCCGAGCTCGACCAGCTGCTCGAAATTGAGAAGCGCCGAACGATCACCCGCTTCCGCCTTGGCATCCTTGGCACGCTGGATGGAGCGCTGCACGCCCCACCACTCGGTGAGGAAGCGGCTGACATCAAGCGGACTGGCCACCATGCGCTGGATGTCGCGCCTGAGGATATGGCTGAGATCGGCAATCCAGCGCGTGTCGAACGGCTCGGAAGTGGCAAATACCACCTGCAGCTCGGTGACTGCCACCGGCAGGATGCGATAGCGCATGGCATACGCGTGACTGACCACTTGCGTCACCGCCGCCACATCGACCTTCATCGGATCGATCTTCAGATACGGCAGATGAGCCCGATTGGCCAGCCAATGCGTCAGGACTTCGAGGCTCAACGGCTTGCCTGCTTCGCGCAGATCGGCAAGTTTCAGGTTGGCAACCAGGACCAGGGGATGCAGTTCCAGCTTGCCCTTGGTCGTGCGCACGTCCGCGCGCACGCGGTTCGTGTCCTCGCTGGAAATCAGGCCATCGGCAAGCAGGGCAGCCAGCACGTCTTCCAGATCGATACGGTAGTGCTGGCCAAGACGCGCGGACGGATCCGAAGCAGCGGATGCCTTGCCGGTCACGGTTCGCGTCGGAGTGGTTGCCATGCCCTGCCGATCCTCGGAGTTCCCACACTGCCCGTTATACTAGCGCGCTTTGTCGTTGCCGCCGTGACCGGAACCATGTCAGGACTCAATTTCCAGGATGTCATCCAGACCCTCAACCGCTATTGGGCCGAACAGGGCTGTGTACTTGTGCAACCGCTCGATACGGAAGTCGGGGCGGGCACCTTCCATCCGGCCACTTTCCTTCGCGCACTGGGTCCGGAGCCGTGGTCGGCCGCCTATGTGCAACCCTCCCGCCGACCCACCGACGGGCGCTACGGCGACAACCCGAACCGGCTGCAGCACTACTACCAATACCAGGTCGTGCTCAAACCCAATCCGGACAACATCCTCGATCTCTACATCGGCTCGCTGAAGGCGCTCGGCATCGATCCACTCGTGCACGACCTGCGCTTCGTCGAAGACAACTGGGAGTCCCCCACCCTGGGCGCGTGGGGACTGGGCTGGGAGGTCTGGCTGAACGGCATGGAGGTCACCCAGTTCACCTATTTCCAGCAGGCAGGTGGCCTCGAATGCCGACCGGTGACAGGCGAAATCACGTATGGCCTTGAACGCCTCGCCATGTACCTGCAGAACGTGGACAACGTCTACGACCTGGTCTGGACCGACGGCCCGCGCGGCGTGGTCAGCTATGGCGATGTGTTCCACCAGAACGAAGTCGAGCAGAGCACCTACAACTTCGAATACGCCAACGTACCCAGGCTTTTTGAATGGTTTGATACCTGCGAAGCCGAGGCCAAGGCCCTGGTGGAAGCCGGCTTGCCACTGCCGGCCTACGAGCAGGTCACCAAGGCCAGCCATACCTTCAATCTGCTTGATGCCCGACGCGCCATCAGCGTAACCGAGCGGCAGCGTTACATCCTGCGCGTCCGCGCACTCGCACGCGCGGTTGCCGAAGCCTATTTTGCGCAACGCGAGAAACTTGGATTCCCGGGACTCAAGAAGCAGAAGGAGGCCGCATGATGGCGGGCCAAGGCAATGCATCCCTGCTGATCGAGCTCGGCACCGAAGAACTGCCGCCGAAGGCACTCGACGAGCTGTCTATCCGGTTCGCGGAAAACGTGCAATCCGGCCTTGCCGCGCGTGGCATTGCAACGGATGCCAATGCGGTACGCCGCTATTGCTCGCCGCGGCGCCTGGCCGCATGGATTCCGCACGTCCCCATGCAGCAGCAGGATCAGAAATCCGAAGTGCTCGGCCCCTACCTCACTGTCGGCCTCGATGCCAACGGCGCGCCGACACCGGCATTGACCGGCTTCGCGGCAAAGAACGGACTCGCCATCGAAGCACTGCAACGGCTGACGGATGCCAAGGGTGAACGCTTCGTCGCACGCAGCGAAAAACCGGGCCAGCCGACAGCGGCCCTGCTGCCGGAAATCATCAACGAGGCACTCAAGGCCTTGCCCATCCCCAAGCCGATGCGCTGGAGCGATCATGACTATGCTTTCGTGCGCCCAGTGCACTGGCTGGTCGTGCTGCATGGGTCGGAAGTGGTCAATTGCAGGATCCTCGGACGGAATTCAGGGCGGTACTCGCGCGGCCATCGCTTTCTCCACGCCGATGCGATCGAAATCGCCAGCGCCGACGGTTGGCTTGAGGCCATGCGCGAGGCCAAGGTGTTGGCCGATCCCGATGAGCGCCGGCATCGCATAAGGGACGAAGTTGCGCGCGCAGCGCTGGCAACCGGTGGCAACCCGCGACTCTCGGCGGGCCTGCTCGACGAGATCGCCAACCTGACGGAATGGCCGGTGGCCATCGCCTGCCGCTTTGATCCGCAATTCCTGCGCGTGCCGCAGGAAGCGCTGATCATGACCATGGAGACGAACCAGAAATTCGTTCCGGTTTTCGATGCCGAAGATCGCCTGAGCGAGCACTTCATCGGGGTTGCCAACATCGAGTCGCGCAATCCGGCGGAGATTCGCAAGGGTTACGAGCGCGTGATCAGGCCACGATTCGCCGATGCGCAGTTCTTCTACGATGAGGACCGCAAGCAGGGACTGGCCGCGTTCCAGGATTCCCTGCAATCGGTTACCTATCAGCAGGCACTGGGCAGCGTTTGGGACAAATGCATTCGCGTTGCCGAACTGGCACGGGTCATAGCCAACCGTCTCGGCGTGGATGCCGGCCTAGCCACGCGCGCAGCAGCCTTGAGCAAATGCGACCTGATGACGCGCATGGTCGGCGAGTTTCCCGAATTGCAGGGCGTCATGGGTCGCTACTACGCAAGCCAGGGCGAGCCAACGGAAAAATCCGAAGTCGCCGTTGCGCTTGATGAGTTCTATCGACCACGCCAATCCGGCGACGCCATCGCCTCGACTCCGGTCGGGCAGGTGCTTGCCATCGCCGAACGCGTGGACACCCTGGCCGGCATTTTTGCCGTGGGCATGAAACCCAGCGGCAACAAGGATCCCTTTGCCTTGCGTCGCGCTGCCCTGGGCCTCGCCCGAACCCTGATCGAGGCGCAACTCGACATCGACCTGAAAGCTCATTTTGCGGAAGCCTTGGCCAACCTCCCGGACAGCGCGTTTGCCAGCGCGCAGGGCAAGTCGAAGGCAGGCCAGGCTCCGGCATTGGATCTCGGCAAGCAACGTGCCGAGCTGGGCCAGGATCTGTATGCATTCGTGCTCGACCGCATGCGCAGCTATTACCTGGAGCAGGGCATCCCTGCGGAAGCCTTTGAAGCCGTACGCGTGCTGGCACCGCCATCGATGAGCGATTTCGACCGGCGCCTGCGCGCACTGGTCGAGTTCACGCGCCTGCCCGAGGCTCAGGCGCTGGCCGCTGCCAACAAGCGCATCGGCAATATCCTGCGCCAGGCCAACCTTGTTCCCGGTGGCGTGCTTGACGACTCCTTGCTGGAAGCTGGAGCCGAACGCGAGCTTGCCCATGCACTGGCACAAGCCGAAGTCGATGCCCTGCCCATGATCGGACAAGGCGATCATGTGGGCTTGCTGCGACGCCTGGCAAGCCTGCGCGAACCGGTCGATCACTTCTTTGACGGAGTGATGGTGATGGTCGAAGACGAGCGCATCAAGTCCAATCGGCTGGTCCTGCTGGGGCGGTTGCGAAGCTTGTTCCTGCGCGTTGCCGACATTTCCCTGCTTCCGGCCAGCGCAATCAGCGAAAATCCCTGATCGCGTAGAATCCTGCCGGCAGGGACCTGAACCCTCGACGTGCTTCGGCCTTCCTTCTGAAAAGGATTGCTCAATGAGTGGGCGCAACTACGACGCCAGCACCACGCAGCGCCGCACCATGCAGCCACAGCGGCGCTTCGGTGCTGGCGAGGTACCCGCCTGTCTTGTGGTTTTGCAGGGCCAACGCCTGGGCCAGCGCATCAACCTGGGCGAAAATCCCCTGGTGATCGGACGTGCTCCGGAGGCGGATTTCCAGATCGTCGAACGCAGCGTGTCGCGGGCCCACTGCCGCATCACGCGGGAACCGGCCGGCTACCGGATCAAGGACCTCGACTCGACAAACAAGACCTTCCTCAATGACCAGCCGATCATCGAGGCGGAGTTGAAGGATGGCGATCATATTTCGGTGGGCAGCTGCGTGCTCAAGTTCATGGATCGCTCCTCCGTCGAAGCCCGCTACCACGAAGAGCTGTACCAACTGGCTACCGCCGACCCCTTGACCGACCTCTACAACCGCCGGCAATTCCTCGAGATGATGGACCGGGAAATCGTGCGCGCGATGAACCACAAGCGTCCGCTTGCCCTGCTCATCATCGACCTCGATCACTTCAAGGCCATCAACGACGAATACGGCCATCCGAATGGTGACATCGTGCTGAAGAAGGTCGCACTGGCGCTGCGCGGACACGCCCGTGAGGATTTCATCGTGGCCCGCATCGGCGGCGAGGAATTTGCCCTGGTGTTGCCCGAGCATGAACTGGCGCGTGCGGTGACATTTGCCAACAGCCTGCGCCTTGCCTTGTCCGAACTCGAGTTCAACCTCGACAACGAGGTGAAGCGAATCACCATCAGCGTTGGCGTGGCCGAGTGGCAAGCCGGGATGACCAGCACCGGCGACTTCATGCGCGCCGCGGATGCCCAGTTGTACCGGGCAAAACAAAGCGGGCGCAACCAGGTCTGCTCTGCGCTGGCTTGATGCCGTGAACCGCCTTTGCCAGGTGCTGAAAGTGGTCATTTGCCGGCTGATGCATGTCGCTCATGCCCGATGAATTGCGGAATGCGGGGGCCGATGCCGGCATGCGCCCAGGCCGGGCATATGACGGAAAATCACGTTTCCGACGATTGATTACATCACGCCGGAGCATTATTGTTTTCGGCCCGCGAGCGTTCACGGAAAAGAATGCCGATCCAGCTCACCCCAATTTCGACCGATGCCCGTTAACTCCCGGCATTACCCCTGCACGGCCGATCTACGATATCTTTCGTTTGTTGTATCCTGAGGACTAGACCATGTTGAAGCCCATCGCCACCGGATTGATCGTGTTGGCTGCACTCGCAGGTTGCGATTCACGCAACCCGTCAGCCCCTGCTGCCGGCACGGCGGCCAGCAATGAGGCTCCTGCCGCCGCGCCCCAAGGCGTGGATGCGCCGATTCCGAGCGAGATCACCGGCACCATCAGTTTGCGCGAACCGGCAGTGATCAACCCGGGTGCAAAGTTGAGCGTGCAATTGGTGGATGTCGCCCAGCAGGAAGTGGCGTTGGCAACACACAACGAAGACCTCACCAGCCAGCCTCCCTACAGCTTCCGCTTGCCGATGAACCCGGCGGGCATTGACCGCACGCGTGTTTATGTCGTGAACGTGGAAATCACCGATGGCGAGCGGCACTACACACAGGCGCTGCAGGCGCCGGTGCTCACCGGTGGCGCCGGCTCGGACATCAAGATTGTTCTCAATGCCGAAGCCACCCCTGGCGAGCTCCTGAAGGCGGACTTCAACAAGCTGAAGAACCATATCGGTGGCATGCGGCGCATCCAGGATGCCTTCCTCGATGGCGATCTGTCGGTCGCCTGGGATGGTTTTGTCGAGCCGGGCAACAGGCTGCGCTTCATGCGCGTCAATACCGAGCTGGGCGAGGGCGATACAGCGGTACGTTCGAACGTCGAGTACGCGTTCCTCAACGACAAACCGATGGCCCTGCTGGTCAAGGGACGCGCCAATAGCCGACTGGGCTGGGACGAGAACGGACAGCTGATCCTCAATGAACGCGGTGGCGGCGAGACGTTCACTCCCGAGGAAGCACAGAAGTACTACGACGATGCAATGAAGGCCTTTGCCATGGCGCAGCCCAAGATGCCGAAAAAGCGCTGATTGCCCGATCCCCGCGCAACAAGAAAGGCCGGCATCGCCGGCCTTTTGCTTTCATGCAAACGGCAATGTGCGAATGACGCTGCCCGCCTGCAAACGCTGGATCAGGCCACATGCCTGCCACGGCGCAAATGCACCAGCAGCAGGGAAATTGCCGCCGGTGTCACCCCGCTGATGCGTTGCGCCTGGCCAATGGTCGTGGGCAGGGATGCCTTGAGCTTGATCAACACTTCCGCCGAGAGGCCGCGTACTTCGTCATAGTTGAATTGAACCGGTATTGCCGTTGACTCGTGGCGACGGCTGCGCTCGATTTCTTCACGCTGGCGTTCCAGATAGCCTTCGTACTTGCAGGCTATTTCGACTTGCGCGGCAATCTCCGGCTCATCCACGCCGGGGCCGATGCCCTGCACCGAATTGAGGATCGCGTAGTCGAGCTCGGGCCGTCGCAACAGGTCCAGCGCACTTGAGTCGCGGGTAACGCCGATACCGGTTCGTGACTCGAAGGCTCGCCCCAGCGCATTGCCCGGGGTCACCCACAGTGCGCGCAGGCGCGACTGCTCGCGAGCCACGGCATCCTGCTTGCGACGCACCTGTTCGTATCGCTCGGCAGTGACACAGCCAAGCTCATGGCCGATGGCCGTCAGGCGCTGGTCGGCATTGTCTTCGCGCAGGTGCAGGCGGTATTCGGCACGCGAGGTGAACATACGGTACGGCTCGATCGTGCCATTGGTGGTGAGATCGTCGATGAGAACGCCGATATAGGCCTGGTCGCGTCGTGGCGACCACGGCTCCAGTCCACGCGTGGCGCGCGAGGCATTCAAACCCGCGACCAGCCCTTGTGCCGCGGCCTCCTCGTAGCCCGTGGTGCCATTGATCTGGCCCGCGAAGTAGAGACCTTCGATGACCTTGCTTTCCAGCGAAGGCTTGAGTCCGCGCGGATCGAAGTAGTCGTACTCGATGGCATAGCCCGGGCGGGTGATGTGCGCATTCTCGAATCCACGGATGGAACGAACCAGATCCAGTTGCACGTCAAATGGCAACGATGTGGAAATGCCGTTCGGGTAGATCTCGTAGCTGTCCAGGCCTTCCGGCTCGATGAAGATCTGATGCGACTCCTTGCCGGCGAAACGCACGACCTTGTCTTCAATGGATGGACAATAGCGCGGACCGACACCCTCGATCTGCCCGGTAAACAGCGGCGATTGCCCCAAACCGGCGCGAATGATCTCGTGCGTGCGCGCACTGGTGTGCGTGATCCAGCAACTGACCTGGCGCGGATGTTCCCCGCGCGAGCCCATGAACGAGAACACCGGCGCCGGATCATCTCCGGCCTGCTCTTCCAGGCCCGAGTAGTCGATGCTGCGGCCATCGATGCGCGGTGGCGTGCCGGTCTTCAGGCGATCAACGGCAATGGGCAGTTCGCGCATGCGCTCGGCCAAGCGCATGGCCGGCGCATCCCCGGCTCGGCCGCCCGGATGATGCGTCATGCCGATGTGGATCCTGCCCGCCAGGAAGGTGCCCACGGTGAGCACCACGCTGGGCGCATGGAAAGTCAGCCCGGACTGGGTTCGTGCACCGCTGATGCGACCGTTCTCGATGATCAGGTCATCGACGGCCTGCTGGAACAATCTCAGATTGGGTTCGGCTTCGAGGATTGCGCGGATCGCCGCCTTGTAGAGCACGCGATCGGCCTGGCAGCGCGTGGCGCGCACCGCCGGCCCCTTGGACGCATTGAGGGTTCGCCACTGGATGCCTGCGCGATCTGCAGCGTGGGCCATGGCGCCACCCAGGGCATCGATCTCCCGCACCAGGTGACCCTTGCCGATGCCACCGATCGCGGGGTTGCAACTCATCTGGCCGATGGTCTCGATGCTGTGGCTGAGCAACAAGGTGGTTGCGCCCGAGCGAGCCGCGGCAAGCGCAGCCTCGGTGCCCGCATGGCCTCCGCCAATCACGATCACATCGAAGCGGTTGAAAGCTGGGGATGACATTTCCTGTCGGATCTCCGGGAATAGCGGGCAATTTTATCGCGTAGCGCGCGCCGCGTCTGACGGCGCAATTTTCACCATGGTTACAGGCAACCTGTGGCGGCGAGCCAAGACAAGGAATCAGTTTTCGGCTCGCGCCCGATAATGCGAAGTTGGCACGGAACCTGCTGTACCCCATCCGCACTCCCACCGGCGCTAGGCGTTTGCGAGCACGCCGAAGGTCGGAATTCAGGGGCTGGCCGCGTGCCGGTGGGAGGATGCACCTTTCCCTTGCAGACTCCGGGTACGCACCGCAATGGTGCCGGCGCACAGAAGACTGGCGCCCGGCGGTCTTAGGAACAGGGGGGAATCCAAGAGGACCATGATGCCGGGCGCCAGATTGACTGGTTGCTTCCGCCAGTGAAGCCTGCCTGCGCTGACGGCGCGATTATAGGCGCGGCACGTGCGTTTGCGGAGTCCACGCCACGATATCGGTAACAACGAATGGCAGACTGTGACCGAAATCGCGGTAAAGCGGCGAGGCGGGCTGTACTCGATCAGCCGCGGTCAGCAAGCGACAGACACTGTCAGGTTTGACAGATCGGGATCCACGATTTCGGATTTTTTCCGCATTCCAGGCGGGTTGGCACGGGCCTTGCTACGTATTCAATCAAGCCACCCAACCCCAACGGAGTGCCAAGCCATGATCTCCAGTATCGCCACCATGAGCGTCAACCCCTTGTTCCTCCGCCACGATCTCATGATCGAACTTGGCCGCCTGGAAATGGCAATGCAGGACATGCGCGACACCTCTGCCCTGGATTTGGCTACTTCGCAGATCCAGCAATTGGAAACCCGCCGCGCCCGCATCAACGAAGCGCTCAGCCGCCTCCCGGCCTGAACGTCCATGCTTGGCTGAGACGTTGGGGTGTCACCCGAAAAACCGCGCGAAAGCGCGGTTTTTTATTGCTTGCGCGGCACCGGCTGGCTTGCCGGCATGCGTTGCATCGGCGCGGTCACGCCGCCAGAGTGCATCCCCGGCGCAGAGTCAGATGAGCGCGAAAACGTTTCCTGGGGTGCTGTTCGGATCACGCGCGCTGGACGGGAGTCCTGAAATCCCGTGACTGGCCTGTGCAGCGAGTCATTAGCCTGGCGGTCGAATCGATTGGGCGGTTGCTGGCCGCGCCGCCAGGCATCAAGTTCCATGTTGCGTGGCGCCGCAACGGTCGGTCGCCAGACCAGTGCGCTGCGCTCGGAGCGCTCCCGCTCGACCCGATTCTGGCGGAGCGCGCCATTGTCCACGGAGTAATCCGGCCACCAGTAGATGGGCGGGTATCCGAAACCCCATGGGGAATAGGCGCCGTAACCATAACCGTAACCATGGCCAAAGCCGTAGCCGAAGCCCGGGCCGTAACCAAAACCATGCGAAAAACCGAAGCCGCCGTAATAAGGCGAGCTTTGCAGGACAACGTCCGGGCCGGAGGCTCCCGTGTAGTAGTCACCGCCGGTGTCGTATCGGTAGTAATTCCCCTGGCTCGCGCAACCGGCAAGGGCCAGAGCAATCAGTGTGGTCAGGATGGGGCGCGACATGACACTCTCCGGGTCGGATCCGACTCTGGATCTTCCTTGGCAACATGCCCCCTCTGGCACGGGGATTCAAGCTCTGCGTGAGCATTCGTTCAGTAGCCGGTTCTGTTCAGCTGAAGATTGACCGACAGCAACAATCGAATCGCAACGTCACCGCGGCCGCTTGCAAACGTTAGGATTGAGCCCTGTGGTTGAACGACAGCCGAGAATCTCCCGATGACCCAGCCCGCACAGACGTTTCCCGACATCCCGCGATTTGCCGCGATCGAACAGGCTGCCGAGCGCATTCGCGGGCTTGCCCAGGTCACCCCGGTATTCCGCTCGACATCAATCGACCAGTTGGCAGGCGCCGAACTGCTGTTCAAGTGCGAAAACCTGCAGCGTGCCGGCGCCTTCAAGTTTCGCGGCGCGTGCAATGCCGTGTGGTCGCTTCCCCAGGCAATGGCTTCGCGCGGTGTTGTCACGCATTCATCGGGTAATCACGGGGCCGCCCTTGCGCTGGCTGCACGGACACGCGGCATTCCTGCGCATGTGGTCATTCCCGATGGCGCGGTGCAAAGCAAGATCGACGCTATCGAAGCCTATGGCGCCACATTGCACCGCTGTGCGCCCACGCTCGCCGCCCGCGAGCAAACCGCCGAGGCGGTGCGCGGGCAAACCGGCGCCACCCTTGTGCACCCCTACACGGATCCTGCCGTCATTGCCGGCCAGGGAACTGCCGCGCTGGAATTTCTCGGCCAGGTGCCCGCACTGGACGCATTGATCGCGCCGGTGGGTGGCGGCGGCCTGATCAGCGGCACTGCCATTGCCGCCGCCGCAATGGCTCCCTCCCTGCGCGTACTGGCGGCAGAGCCCGCAGGCGCTGCGGACACCTGGACATCCCTGCAGCGCGGTGAACGTGTTGCCAGTTTCGAACCCGACACGATCTGCGATGGATTGCGTGCCCTGGTCGGCACCATCAATCTGCACATCATCCGGCAACATCGCGTGCAGGTGCTTACCGTCAGCGACGATGCCACGATCTCGGCCATGCGCTTGGTCTGGCAACGCTTGAAGTTGCTTGTCGAGCCGTCCGCGGCCACCGTGCTGGCCGCCGTGCTGGCCAACCGCGATCAATTCGCGGGTCAACGCATTGGCCTGATCCTCAGTGGCGGCAATGTGGATCTCGACAAGCTGCCCTGGACGGCGACGGGCGCGTGACTGGATCCAGGAAAACCGGAGCAACGCGCCAGACCGTCCCGCAAGAGCCTCTGGCAGACGACGGCCTTCCGCGTTGCCCGTGGGCAACAGTGGCTGGCGCCGATGCGAGCTACCGTCGCTACCATGATCAGGAATGGGGAGTGCCCCTGCACGGCGATGACGCGCTCTTTGAATTCCTCGTGCTCGAAGGTGCGCAAGCTGGCCTCAGCTGGCGCACCGTGCTGGCCAAGCGGGCGCACTACCGCAAACGCTTCCACGATTTCTCGATTGCCCGCGTTGCCGCCATGACGGACGTGGAACTGGAGTCCCTGCTTGAAGATAGCGGACTGATCCGCAACCGCCTCAAAATCTTTTCCGCGAGGGACAATGCCCGCGCCGCGCGCGAAATCATTGTGCGCCACGGAAGTCTCGATGCCTGGCTGTGGTCGTTCGTGAAGGGAACTCCACGGCTCAACCACTGGCAGCGACCACAGGATGTTCCTGCCAGCACCGCGGAATCCGATGCCATGAGCAAGGCCTTGCGCGCGCATGGATTCCGCTTTGTCGGCTCGACCATCTGCTACGCATTCATGCAAGCCACCGGCATGGTCAATGATCATCTCGTACACTGTTTCCGACACCCACAACGGTCAGACAAACCAAGGCGCTCATGATTGTCACCAATCCACGCGATTTCCTGAGCGCCATCGGCCAGCAGTCCTGGACCATCAACCTTGGCGCCACGGCCGAAGCGGCCTATCTGGTCAGTCCGGCCAATTTTTCCCTGGCAGCAGAGTCCGCCACCGACAACGCCTACATGGACCTCGCGCAGCAACCCGATCCGCTGGCTGCCCTGGCCGAACACGCCGAGCTGGCCCGCCGCATCGCCGAGGATGTTCCAGTCGTCACTTTTCCCGGTGATCCGGAAGCCGTGGATGGGGTGTTTCCAAACAATGCGTTTGCCACCGTGCCCGGTCGCCTCATCGTTGGACGCATGCGCCATGCGGTACGCCAGCGCGAAACGCGCCGGTCCGACATTCGCGCCTGGTTCACCAAGCTGCTTGGCCGCCAGCTCGTCGACCTCTCCGATGGCGATTTCGTCGCCGAACTGACCGGATCACTGGTCATCGACCGCGCCCGTGGCATCGGCTATTGCGGGCTTTCCGAGCGCTGCGACATGGCCGGGGCGCGCGCCATGCACGCGGCGTTTGGATTGCGTCTCACCTACTGCTTTCGACTGGCTGATGGCGAGTACCACACCAATGTCGTGTTGGCGATCCTGGCGGGCCGGGCGGCCGTGATCGCCGAATCCGGATTTGCCGATGCCGAGGATGCGCGCGCCATTGCATCGTTGTACGGGGAGCATGTTGTGTGGCTCAGCGCCGAACAAAAGCAGTCCTTTGCCGCCAACGTGATCAGCTTGAGTCCGAAGCGCGTCTGGATGAGCCAGCGTGCTGCCAATTCATTGCAATCGGAGCAACGCGCAATCCTGCACCATGCCGGATTTTCCATCGGCAGCGTGGCGCTGGCCGAAATCGAGAAGGCCGGCGGCAGCCTGCGCTGTTGCGTTGGAGAGCTGTTTTGATTGACACGCTCCGGCCAAGTTCAGCGGGAATTCAAAACCCGCCACCGACACTGGCCGCACCAACAACCACCCACGCCGACAGCACGGCTTCCCCGATTCCAATGACTTTGATTTTTGCACCGTGTCGATGCGCAGCGACCATCATGGCCATGGCCATGATGGTGGCTGCATCGCAGGCATGGGCCCGGGAAATCAGCGTGCAGGAAGCCGTCGACCGCGTACAGCAGGATACCCACGCCAAGGTGCTCAACGTGCGCACCCTGCAGATCGGCAAGCGCAAGATCTATCGCATCAAGATCCTGACCCCGGGTGGACAGGTGCGTGTCATCGAGATCAAGGCAGACCAGAAGTAAAGGAGTAGGCAATGCGAGTTTTGCTGGTTGAAGACGAAGCGCCGCTGCGCGAGACCCTGGCGGCCCGCCTGAAACGCGACGGCTTTGCTGTCGATGCCGCCGCCGATGGCGAGGAAGGCCTGTTTCTCGGCCGCGAGGTGCCGTTCGATGTCGCCATCATCGACCTTGGCCTGCCCAAATTGTCCGGCATGGACCTGGTCAAGCAGTTGCGCGAAGGCGGACAGCGCTTCCCGATCCTGATCCTCACCGCGCGGTCCTCGTGGCAGGACAAGGTGCAAGGGTTGAAATTCGGCGCAGACGATTATCTGGTAAAACCCTTTCACGTCGAGGAACTGCTGGCGCGCATCAACGCCCTGGTCCGTCGCGCCAGCGGCTGGTCGCGGCCATTGCTCGAATGCGGACCCATCGTGCTCGACACCACTGCGCAAACCGTCACCTCGAATGGGGCACCGGTTGATCTCACCAGTTACGAATACAAGGTGCTCGAATACCTGATGATGCATGCCGGCGAATTGGTGTCCAAGGCCGACCTCACCGAGCACATCTACCAGCAGGATTTCGACCGCGATTCCAACGTGCTTGAGG
Organism: Dokdonella sp.; assembly: GCA_016712865.1. Taxonomy (GTDB): domain Bacteria; phylum Pseudomonadota; class Gammaproteobacteria; order Xanthomonadales; family Rhodanobacteraceae; genus Dokdonella. Next base: position 395,990 of record JADJQH010000008.1, on the reverse strand, counting down.
TATTCATCGGCCGCCTGCGCCGCAAGCTGGATCCGGACAACCAGATCAAGCCGATCGAAACCGTGCGCGGACGAGGCTACCGCTTCGCGCTCGAGCGCAGCAGCGGCTTTGACGAACCGGCAGCCCAAGAATCCCGCTGAGCCGGACCCGCCGCATGGCGCATCCGCTTTCACTGCAAACCCGCTCGCTGCTTGCGGCGGGTATTGCGTTGGCGGCGTTCCTTGGCCTGGCGTTCTTTGCCCTCGACAAGGCATTCTTCGATGCCGCACTCAGCTCGCAGCGCGAGCGCCTGCAGGGATACCTGCATGCCTACCTGGCCGGTGCCGATACCAACCGCGCAGGCAACCTGATTCCGCCCGAGGTGGGACCCGATCCACGTTTTGACCGTCCGGAATCCGGTCTTTACGCGAGCATCGTCGGCGATCACATCCGCAATGCCAGCGATCGCCAATGGCGTTCACCCTCCGCACTCGGGCTCGATTTGCCGTTCGGCACGGAGCTGGAAAGCGGCGCCAACGAATTCAGCGGGCCGATCAAGACGCCCTATGGCGAACTGTTCATGCTCTCCCAGGGCATTTCCTGGACTGTCGATGATCGCCCGGAGCTCAAGCTGACGGTCAATATCGCCGAGAACGCCAGCGCGTTGCAGAACCAGGTGACCGCATTCCGACGCACCCTGCTCGCATGGCTGGGCGGACTTGGCGTGTTGCTCATCCTGTTGTTGCTGGGCGTGTTGCGCTGGAGCATGGCGCCACTGCGCGAAGTTGCGGCGGATCTTGCCCGCGTCGAGCGTGGCGACCAGGAACGACTGGGCGAAGGCTACCCGCGTGAGCTGTCCGGCCTGGCCAAGAATCTCAATACCTTCATCGATTCCGAGCGCGAGCGCCTCAAACGCTACCGCAACACCCTGGCCGATCTCGCCCACAGCCTGAAAACGCCGCTGGCCGTCATCCGCACCCAGTTGGAATCGGAAGTGGATGCCAAGACCCTGCGCTGGACGGTCATGGAGCAATTGGGCCGCATGGACGAGATCGTGGCCTACCAATTGTCGCGTGGCGCAACGTCGGGACGGCAAACCTTTGCCGCGCCGTTGCCGATCGAACCCTTCGCCGAGGAAATCGTGCGCAGCCTGGAGAAGGTTTATGCCGAGCGCCACATCCTCTGCGAATTCGAGATCGACGCCAATGTACGCTTTCGGGGCGACCAGGGCGACCTCATGGAACTGCTCGGCAACCTGCTGGAAAACGCCTTCAAATGGGCGAACCATCGCGTGCTTCTGACTGCGCGGATGGAATCCACGAATGCCGGCGGCAAGGGCCTGCACGTGAGTTTTGAAGATGATGGTCCCGGCATTGCAGCCGATCGCGTGGAACACCTGCTGCAACGCGGCGTGCGCGGCGACGAGCGGGTGCAGGGGCACGGCATCGGCTTGTCCATCGTGCAGGACATCGTCAAGGCCTATTCGGGAAGCATCCAGGTCTCGCGTTCCCAGTCACTCGGCGGCGCCCGCTTCGACCTGCATCTTGCCGGCGCCTGAGTCGCAGCGACTCAGAGTGCCAGCAACGCATCAACCTCCGCCCGCAAGCGCGCGCTGACCTGGGCCTCGCTGTAGTTCTTCAGCACATATTCGCGTGCCTTTGCACCCTGCTCGGCTCGCGCCCCGGAACCCAAGGCCAGCACCCGGGATACCGCGTCGATGAATTCGCCCTGGTTGCGGTAGACGTAGCCGGATTGGCTCTCGTGGACATGATCCACCAGCACCTCGCACTGGCCATTGACGATGACCGGCGCGCGCTGTGCCATGGCTTCGAGCAGGACGATGCTCAGGCTTTCATAGGGTGATGGCTGCACGAACGCGACGGCACCTGCCATCAACTCGAACTTGCGCTGCTCGTCGACAAAACCGAGGTAGCGCACATCACGGCGTTTGCCCACGCCGAGCACATCATTGCCGGTCAGGACCAACTGCAACGGTGAGCGCGGGTTGGCGCGCTTGTAGGCATCGAATCCTTCCAGCAGCGCGGCACACCCTTTGCTGACATCGATGCGCCCGCAATAAAGCAGGTACGGTTTCTCTTCCACCGCAGCGGCAGCCGGTTCTACCGCCACGGTCATCGACACCACGTTGCCGCCTTCGAGATTCCAGATGCGCGCACCCAGGCGTTTCTCCGCCAGCGTGTTCCACAGGATGCGTGGTGCCGAGCGGCCCATGTGCGCAAACGTTTCGAGATAGGCCGGCGGTTCATCATGCAAGGCGGGAATCAAGGCCCAGCGCCGGTGCGGCATGGCGCGGATGCCGTCGAGGATCATCGGGTACAGATAGGGCAGAAAGAACACTGCGGCATAGCCGTCGCCATGCTCACGCAAATGCGTGAGCAGGTCGGGACAATTGGGCCCCTGGGCGTGGATGAACTCCTCTTCCAGCGCTTCCGGCCAGCCGTAGTGCAGCCGGGAGGAAGTCTCCTTGCGTTGTGCAAACGCATCGAGCATGAGCTGATGCAAACCATGGAAATACGCTGTGCGTCCACGCGCAACCTTGAAGCGCCGGATCAGGATGCCATCGCGGGCTTCCTCGCCCACCGCCAGATCGTTTTTCCAGTAGGTGTAGTCGAACGCGCTGGAAGTCAGGATCTCGACAGCAAAATCCCCGGTGAGCAGACCAGCATATTGCCAAGCGAGCGCCTCCGCACCGCCGACCAGTTTCTCATGGCAACGAATGGTTACGATGGCAATGCGTGGCTTCACAGTGCAGGCTCCAGGAAATCCATGAAGCGCCGGCTCAACACCTGGGTCGAGAAGTTCTCCGCGTAGCGTCGGCGCCCGCGCGCCTGCAAGTCGGCGCGCAAGGTCTGATCGGAAAAAATCCGCGACGCGCTCGCCGCGTACAACCACGGATCGGCCTCCTGCCACAGGATTCCCGCATCACCCAGGGTTTCCGGAATGGCCGTGGTCGCGCGCGCAATCACCGGCACCGAAAGCGCCATGGATTCAATCAGCGGTACGCAGAATCCCTCGTGCTGGCTCAGCAACAGGAAGGCATGACTGGCCAGATAGGCGGCCTTGAGCTGCGCCTCGCTTGCTGCGTTGATCCAGCACACATGCTGCTCCAGGCGCAGCGCCCGGATGCGCTCGTGGACTGCCTCGTTGTAGCGGGACAGGCGCGCATCCGCCTTGCCGACCAGGATCAGGCGCGCCGGTTCATCCAGCATGCGTGCGCAGGCAGAGAACGCATCGATCAGATCCAGATAGGCCTTGTTGGGGGCCAGACGGCCCACCATGAGGAAGTTCCGTGCACCATCGGACAGGGCGCGCAGCAGTTCGAGATCGGCTTCCGCCTCGACCATCTCCTCGACGCGATGGAACGGGGCCAGCACGCCGCTGCGGTCCTTCGGTACGCCAAGCGCCCGCAACTCGTCGATGTTGTAGGTGGAAGCGCCGAGGTACAGCTCACAGCCAAGATCGACGATGGCCGGCAATTCCGCGCGTCCCCCCTCGCACGCAGCCTCCAGTTCGCTGCAATAGTCCCTGAAGAATTCGGAAGGCGTGACGTTATGGTATTTGACGACGCGAAAGCCCTTGCAGCGCTTGAGGATCTCCCGCGCTCGAGGACAACTGATCGAGAAATGATAGATGACCAGATCATCTGCGCCGCCAGCGAAATCCGGCAATTGATCAGCCGGCCAGGTCTGCACGGAGACGTTGTCGGCCGACTCGCAGAACACCCGCGTCTGGATGCCTTTGGCTTCGAGGATGCGAGCCATGGCCATGGCATCGGCGCCGACCGCGTCCTTGCCCACCAACACCGGAATCAGGATGGCCGCCTTCATCGCGCGTGCTCCCAGCCGCCCCGGCAACCCGACACCACGATGGCAATGCGTCGTATCACAGGGCAGGCTCCAGGAAATCCATGAAGCGCCGGCTCAACACCTGAGTCGAAAAGTTCTCCGCGTAGCGTCGGCGCCCGCGCGCCTGCAAGTCGGCGCGCAGCGCCTGATCGGAAAAAATCCGCGACGCGCTCGCCGCGTACAACCACGGATCGGCCTCCTGCCACAGGATTCCCGCATCACCCAGGGTCTCCGGAATGGCCGTGGTCGCGCGCGCAATCACCGGCACCGAAAGCGCCATGGATTCAATCAGCGGTACGCAGAATCCCTCGTGCTGGCTCAGCAACAGGAAGGCATGACTGGCCAGATAGGCGGCCTTGAGCTGCGCCTCGCTTGCTGCGTTGATCCAGCACACATGCTGCTCCAGGCGCAGCGCCCGGATGCGCTCGTGGACTGCCTCGTTGTAGCGGGACAGGCGCGCATCCACCTTGCCGACCAGGATCAGGCGCGCCGGTTCATCCAGCATGCGTGCGCAGGCAGAGAACGCATCGATCAGATCCAGATAGGCCTTGTTGGGGGCCAGACGGCCCACCATGAGGAAGTTCCGTGCACCATCGGACAGGGCGCGCAGCAGTTCGAGATCGGCTTCCGCCTCGACCATCTCCTCGACGCGATGGAACGGGGCCAGCACGCCGCTGCGATCCCTCGGTACGCCCAGCGCCCGCAACTCGTCGATGTTGTAGGTGGAATCGCCGAGATACAACTCGCAACCGAGTTTGACCATGGCCGGCAATTCCGCACGCCCGCTCTCGCAGGCAGCCTGGTGCTGGCTGGAATAATCCTTGAAGAATTCGGCCGGCGTGACGTTATGGTATTTGACGACGCGAAAGCCCTTGCAGCGCTTGAGGATCTCCCGCGCCTTCGGCCAGCTGATCGCAAGATGATGAATGACCAGGTCATTCGCGCCACCGGCAAAATCAAGCAGCTCGTCTGCCGGCCAGGTCGGCATCGGCGCGTTTTCGGCCGATTCGCAGAAGATCCGCGTATCGATGCCTTTGGCTTCGAGGACGCGTGCCATGGCCATGGCATCGGCGCCGACCGCATCCTTGCCGGTCAATACGGGAATCAGGATGGCCGCCTTCATTGGCAGTGGTTCCGCATCCTCATGCCCTACCGCGCTGGCTGGATCTGCGCGCAATGACGCAGGCCACACCATTCGCTTCGAACCGCTTGATGTCATGAAATCCGCCGTGCGCGAGTGCCGCTTCGAGCAAGTCGGCATCCATCGCCAATGCCTGTCGTCCACTCAACAGTTCGGCAAGAACCAGCGGGCCACGATCCAGGCCGATCAGGATGCAAGCATTCGGGCGCAGGACCCGGAAAGCACCTTGCAGCAGGTCCATCAATGGCATTTCGCGCGACACGACCGAAGCCTCCAGCACGCTGAGTCCATGCAGGGATTCGTCGGCAATGCGTGACAGAGCCACCCCGAAGTCGTTGCACACCGCGATGCGACGGTCGCCGGCGACGGGGCCGGGATTGCCGATGCTGCGCAAGGCCGACACCGACACGCCGCGCTGGCTCAATCGATCCAGCCAATCCGCGGCACCACCCAAGTCGAGCACATCCGCCGCAGCGGGCAAGCCGCCGGCAAATTGCTCCAGCCATTGGTCAAGGCGTGCGCTCCGGCTTGCGTCTGCGGCCAGTAATCCGTCGGTGATTCCGGCAAGCGGCACAGCGCGCTCGCGCCCCTTGCATTCCGCCAGCCGCTCGATCTCGGCCAGGCTGTGCCTAAGGGATGCCAACCAGTGGTTCATGCCCAGCATCTGCTGATTGGATTGATGGGCCAGTCCGCTCGTGGCTTGTATTGCCTCGCTCAACTGCGCGAGCGCGGATTCGGCCGCCGCCGCGCGGACCTGCAGTGCATCGTGATCGACGCGCAAGCGTGCACCTTCCTCAGCCTGGCTCTGCAGCCTGGCATCAAGCGCATGCGTTGCCTGCTCGATCGCATCGGCGCGCGTGACATGCAGCGCATCCGCCGCACGCTGATGGCGCACGATGGCAGGCAATCCTGCAAGACCCATGGCGAGCTGCAGCACGTAGCCGAGGATAGGCACATGCGTTGCCTTTTGCAGAAGATAGCGCGGCCACAACCCGGGCACGGATACCGCCTTGAAGCGACCTTCTGCAGACCAGCGCAGGTTGCCCATGATCTCGATCTTGCTGATACCTCGGCCGAGCAGGGCCATCTGCGACTTCACCGCCGTTTCATCCGCTTCGCGCCCCAGCAGGCCGAGATAGGCATTGCGCACGAATGCAGCGCCATGGAATTGGCTGAGCTGCCCGAGCTGCACGACGCCTGCCACGTTGGCAACTGTGCTCTGCGCCGTTGCACCCGCATGGGCATCTGTTTGCACAATCGGGGCGATTTCCGGCTGCAGCTCGACCTGCTTTGGCACGCGGCGCGGAAATTCGGGAGCCTGATGGCGCGCACGCTCAGCAGCCGCGCGCAGTTCGCCGCGGATTCGCTCGATGGGTGGTTCGACGTCGGGTTTGCTCACGGAGAATGATCGGCGGGGCGTTGGCTGGACTGGTTCGGCGCTTGGGCCACGACACCGGCCCTGTGCATCCGCTTGTTTCCACCAGCGAGCGGCATGATGCCATAGGCGCGCGCAGTGGAAATATCGATCAGCGCAAAATCCGGCCGGTGCCGGCCATCCAGTCGCGGTGAGGCGCGCCGATACGCTGTCTTGCCGGCTTGCCGTGCCGCCTCGAATCCAGCCAGCGCGCGTGCGCGCAAGGCGCCTTCCCCGACTTGCCCTTGCGTCTCCGACTGGCGAGCGCTGCCGAGCAGCGTGGTTTCCAGGAACTCCGCCTCGCGCTTGTCGCTGCCGGTGTAGAAGCCCACGAAGGCATGACCCGGCACCAGCACGATGACGCTGTCGATGCCCAACCGCTCAAGCACGGAGGCAATCAGCACGCTGCCATCCATGCAGTTGGCGACACGATCATCCCAAATGCTGGAGAGCAGGCGCACGCGCTGGCTGTACATGACCGGCCCCTGGCTGATGCCGGTGCGCTCGCTGGCGTAACGCAGGCCGCGCCGTTCGAGCACGATCCACATCTCGCGCGCAAGGCGCAGGCGCTCGTCCCGGCCAGGGGATCGTGGCGTATCGATCAATCCGGCCATGCCCAGGATCTCATCGACGACCGCATGGTCGGGATCAACCCAGGCCGCAAACGCCCAGCCCAGATCCACGTCCGCCTTCGACTCACGCACGAAATACAGGGCCTCATCCAGTGGATGCACCCGGATCGGCACCTTGCGCACGGTGGATGCAAGGCCTGCGCCGCTGATGGAGACTGTCAGCATTTGTTGCCGCGGATCCCGCAACTGGCGCAAGGCATCCACATCCCAGGCCAGGCGCGGCCGAATCAGCGTGTTGCCTTCGAGGCGTCGTTCAATCACAAGCGGCCGCAGCAAGCCCGGGGTGCTCAGTTGCAGCTTCACGGCCTTGCCTGTTTGCATGCCGCTCAAGCGAATTCGCAACAGACCATTGCCATCGTCATCAAGCGCTTCGGTGCCCAGCGCCGGACGCGACAGTTCCAGGGTCGGAAACACCTCCCCGTTTGGCGTCGTCTCGACGTCCAGCTGCAGGGCCGATACGCCCGCCGAAAGCAAACACCCGGCCATGAGCAGGGCCGAACCCCGGAAGCTGCGCAGCGTTTTGCCCAGGTGACGATGGAAGATCGAGGAAATTCGGGTTGCCAGCAGGTCCATGCGGCGACTATCGTTGCGTGAGCCGCTCGCTGTCCAGTCAACCCCACCACTTTCCCCTGTCCGGGAGCTCCCATGCGCACCCTCGTACTTTCCACCCTCTGTCTCTTCCTGCTTGCCGGCTGCGACCAGCCTGCGCCCGACAGCCCGCCCGCATCCACCGCGACGCCAGCCCCGGCCGAATCCACGCCAGCGCCTGCCAGCGCGCCGACGGAAACCGCCACGGTCAAGGCGCCGGAAGGAACCTGCGGCGACCAATCCGCCCTGCCATCCGACCAACGCCTCGCCAACACGCCGAAATGGACCCTGGCCAGTGAACAGGACAATTTCGGCTTCGACGTGTTTCGCGGTGACAGCGAAGAAGGCGAATTCACCAAGTTGAACAAGGAGCCCATCCTCGGTGCGGGCACCACGGATGAGTCGAGCCGCTATTCCTGGCGCGATGACAGCATCGATCCGTGCAAGGACTACTGGTACTACGTCGAATCCATCAGCACCAGTGGCGTGCGCGAAAAGATGACGCCCACGTTCAAGGCACCGGCCAAGCGTTCACCCAAGGCTGAGCCTGCGGCTGGATGATTTGCACCGTTCGGGCACGCCGTTGCGACGATGAACGCCTTGCTTGCTGAGCCATGAGCAAGGTTTTCCAAGGCACGCGAGGCCGATGGTTCTGGATCGTGCTGCTCGCGTGGTTGCTGCTCAACGGTGTATTGCTGTGGCTGTATTTCGACCCGGCGCAAAAGCAACTGGTTGGCGACGAGTTCGATTACGAGAAGCGCGCGCTGGCGCTGCTCGCCGGGCAACCGATACCTGAACTGTTCATCTGGCCACCCGGCCAGACCTGGTTCATCGCGGCCATCTACCGCCTGTTCGGAAACCATGTGCTTGCCGTGCAGCTGCTGCAGGTGGTCCTGCTTGCGTTCTGCGCGGGAATGCTGGTGAAACTCTGGAAAACACTCGACAGCGCGCGAGCGGCCTGCCTTGCCGGAGTGTTGTTCCTGCTCAATCCGGCTTCGCTGGCCTATGCCCATTGGCTGTGGCCCGAAGTCACCCACCTGGTCTGCCTGCTCGGTGCGCTGACCCTGCTTTTTTGCGTCGCCGACCGGCCCCGCCTGCGCGCGTTTGCGGCAGGCTTCCTGATCGGCCTCGCCCTGCTGTTCAAGAGTCTGCTCGCGGCCTTCTGGCCGGCGCTGCTGCTGTGTTTCCTCACGCGCAAGCAAACGCGTTGGTCCTTTGCCTGGGTCGCGGCACTCGCGTTCATCATCGGGCTGGTGCTGCCAATCAGTCCGGCCCTGTGGAAAGGGCAGGTCGAAACCGGTCGTCCGCTGATTGCCGACAGCTCGATCTACAACCTGCAGGTGGGCTTGCGCGACCGCAGCCGCAGCGACTACATCGATGAGGCGGGACTGCCTGCGCTGACCGCATTCATCCGCAGCGGCGCCACGCCGCAGCAACGCAACGCAGCCGCCATGCAGGACATCCGTGCGACGCTCGCCGAGCGCGGTTGGATGGACCTGTTCCTCGAACAACTCGGTACGCAGTATTTCCGCCTGTTCAACGTCAAGACCCTGCTGGAATCGCAAATGCCCGGTGCGGCCTGCTCCGGTCATCTCGGCGCGTACGGCGATCACCCCTTGCTGCCTGCCCTGACCGCAAGCAGCCGCATCGCGCACAGCTTGATCCTGGTGCTGTTCGCGTTTGGCGTGGCGCTCTGGCAACGCTGGCGGGCCCCGCTGGCGGCGCTGACCGCTGCATTCCTGCTCTACCAGCTCGCCCTGTATTTTGGCCTGCACGTGATGGAGCGTTACCTGTTCCAGATGCTGCCGTTCATGTGCGGCTTTGCCGGCAGTGCGCTGGCTCGGTTCACCTCGCGCGCGAACGCCCCGGAAACGCTGGCGATTTCCCCGCTGCGCATGACCGTGGCATCGGTGTTGGCGCTGCTGTTGCTCGGACTGGCCTGGCTCGGCCCCCTGCTGGATGGCAACTGCGGCTGATGGCGCCCTCTGCAACCGGATCAGGAGGTGATCCGGTATCCTCGCCGGTCCACGGAAACTGTGAACCCATGCCTCTCCATCTCCTTGAACTGATCCTGTTCAGCACCTACGCCGAGCTTCGCGCGGAACGCTCGCGCAGCTATCTCGGCCTGGTCTGGTGGATTGCCGAGCCCGCCATGATGATGGCCGCATTCTGGCTGGTGTTCGACGTGATCCTGAAATCCGGCGGGCCGGATTACCTGCCGTTCCTGCTGGTGGGGCTGACGCTCTGGCAGTGGATGAAATCCTGCATCACCCATGGCGGCTACGCGATCTGGGGAAACCTCGGCCTGATTCGACAGGCACGCTTGCCGGTGCTGGTGTTTCCACTTTCCCAAATGCTGGCCGACACCATCAAGTTCCTGTGCATCTTCGTCCTCCTGCTGGTGATCCTCTGGTGCGCGGGCTATCCACCGAGTATCACCTACCTGGCATTGCCCCTGCTGTTTCTGGTGACCCTGCTCTTTTCCGCTGGCGCGGGTTTCCTGGTTGCCGCCTTCGTGCCGTTCATTCCCGACCTGCGTTTCATCATCGAGCAGATACTCACGGTGGTGATGTTTCTTTCCGGCGTCGTGTTCGCGCTGGATGCCGTGCCTTCGCCCCTGCGCGAGGTGATCGCGCTGAATCCGGTGGCCACGTTGCTCGACGGCGTTCGCGCCATACTCCTGCATGCGCAGTGGCCGGACTGGTGGGCCCTGCTCAAGGTTGGCGTGATTTCCGCCCTTGTCTGCGCCACGGGTATCGGTTGCGTGTTGCGCTTTTCGCCACGCTATCCGAAGCTGGCGGTCTGATGGACAGCCCACTGATCGAGCTCCGCAATGTCGGCGTCGCCTTCAGCGCGCAACGTCGCTTCGGCAGCGGCAAGTTCTGGGCGCTGGAAGACGTTACCCTCAACCTGCGCCACGGTGAACGCCTCGGCGTGATCGGCCGCAACGGCGCCGGCAAGAGCACCTTGCTGCGCGTACTGGCCGGCATCCTGCAGCCGGATCGCGGCACGGTGAAGCGCGCCGCCGTCACCTGCCAACTGTTGTCGCTGGCGCTCGGATTCACGCCCTACCTGTCCGGCCGAGACAATGCCATCCTGTCCGGATTGATGCTTGGCTTGCGCCGCCGCGAGATCGAATCACGCTTGCCATCGATCCAGGAGTTTTCCGAACTCGGCGACTTCTTCGAGCAACCCATTGCGACGTATTCCGCGGGCATGGTCGTGCGCCTGGGATTCTCGGTAGCCATCCAGGTTGAACCAGATGTTCTGCTGATCGACGAAGTGCTCGCCGTGGGCGATGCCGAATTCCAGGTGAAATCGGGCGAGGCCTTGCGTGAGCGCATGCGCCAGGGCCAGACCGTGGTGTTGGTCAGCCACGATGAATCCCAGGTGTCGGCCTTGTGTGACCGCCTGCTCTGGATCGAACACGGCAAGAGCGTGCTGGAGGGCAGCCGTGATGAGGTATTCGAGGCCTATCACCGCCAGCTGCATCTGGCAGGAACCGGCGCGTGAGCACCGGCCCGGCCCCTGATCTTGCTCATCTGGCGCGACGACTGGGCACGACGCCGCGCGGCATCCTGCTTGCCGCTGCGGGCATGGCCGAGAACCCGGACCATGGTGCGCGTGAATGTTTGGCACTCACCCGAGAGCACGAACTATTGGCACCGACAGCCTGCCACGACAGTGCTGCGCTGCTGCTGACATCCCCTGCCAGCTTTGCGCGCGACGAGCTCGCCAGCGCATTGCAGTTGCTGTGGAAGGCTTGCGCCTGAATGCGCGGCGCAGCACTGATCGTCCTGGCGTGGAACCAGTGGCCAACCACCCGGCGCTGCCTTGATTCCCTGTTCGAAAGCGATCTCGACCACGCCCAGGTCATCGTTGTCGACAATGGTTCTGAGGACGAGACGGCCCAAGCCCTCGCGGCCTATGCCTCGCGCGTGAGGGTCGTCCGCCATGCGCAAAACCTCGGCTTCGTGCGCGGCATGAACGCGGGAATTGCCGCGGCGCGTGCCGATGACGATGTCGTCTTGCTCAACAATGATCTCGTATTCCCGCAGCGCGACTGGCTCAACCGACTGCGCGATGCTGCCTACAGCCATGCGGAGAATGGCATCGTCGGTTGTCGCATGCGTGGCGGCGAGGATGATCCACGCCTGTATCACCTGGGTGGATTCATTGATGCACACACCCTGCTGGGACAGCAGACGGAATCGGGCATCCAGGAAACCGAGGTCGGCCAATTCACGCGCACACGACGCGTGCAGGGCATTGCCTTCGCCCTCGCCTACATCCGCCGCGACTGCCTGACGCGCATTGGCGTGCTGGATGAAATCTTCCACAGCTACTACGAAGATACCGACTACTGCCTGCGCGCGGCGGATGCCGGGATCGCCTGCGTGATGGCCGGCAACGTGACCCTGCAGCATGCGCAACACGGTTCGACCCGCGACGATGGCGGTTTCCGCGAACGCCTGCGCACGCAAAGCCGGACTGCTTTTGCCAAGCGCTGGCAAGCGCGCCTGCTCGACCAGCAGCGCGGCACGGTGCACTGGCAAGGCGTGACCCGACAGCCCCATGCCTTTGCACAGCTCACGCGAAGCCTGGTCTGGCGCCTCGACGCGCGCGACCTGCACATGACGTATTCCGCGCTGGCGCCCGAATTGACCGATGCCCAGGACATCCGCCTGCAGATGGCCGCGCAACGGCACATGCCTGCCGTGCCCGAGGTCAGTTTTTTCTGTGCGCCACCGGAAATGGGAATACGACCGCAGGGACGCTTTCGCGTGGCCTTCTGCATGTCCGAATGCGACAGGGCGCCGCCCATCTGGGCCACTCGCAGCCACGAGTTTGATTTGCTGCTGGTTGCGGACGAATTCCAGAAATCCGCATTGCGCGCCGCTGGCGTGGAAATTCCCATCGGCATCCTGCCGCTTGGCGTGGACCAGGATTACGCCCATCCCGACGTGCCCAGTGTACGCAACCCGGACCGCCGCTTCGTCTTCCTGGCCTTCGCCGAAGACTTGCGGCGCGATGCACCGGATCGGGTGGTTGCCGCCTTTCGGCGTGCGTTCTGCGCGCAGGATGATGTCGAGTTGATCCTGCATGTGGCGCCGGGCGACGATCAGGCACGCATTCGCGAACGTGTCGAGAGCCTGCTGGCCGAACACCAAGGCGCAGTCGTGCGCGTGCTCGCGGATACCGGCTTCCCGGCCTACCAACGCATGCAGCTGATGTGTGCAGCCGATTGCTATGTGAGTGCGCGTCGTGGCGCCGGCTGGGATCCGCTGGCCGCTGAAGCCGTCGCCTGCGGACGCATGCTCCTCGCGCCGGCATGGGGCAGTCAGCAGGCTCTCGTGCAGGGCTTCGGACTTGCGGTTGCGCACCGGATGGTCCCGAGTAACGAGCCTGGCCACGGACAGCGCTGGGCCGAAGCCGACGCGGATTCCCTGATTGCGCAGATGCGTGCGGCAAGCGAAGGTCGGCAGATCCTGCTGGCCAACGCGCGACACAAGGCGGCACGCTTCGCGCAGGAGAACCCGCTCGACGCCAGCGCCGATGCCTTGGCACGTTGGCTGGCCAGCGGTGCCACCCTGAAGCCTGCGCGCACACTTCCCGCGCCCCATCGTCCGCAAGACCTGAACCTTGCCGTGTCCGGACAGATGGTCATTCTCGGCATGCACCGCTCGGGCACGTCCAGCGTCGGCGGTCTGCTCAAGCTGCTCGGCGCATGGCCCGGCGAGGACGAACGACTCCTCCGTGGTGCCGACAATCCGCGCGGCCATTTCGAATTGGCCGATTTGCACATGGCGTGCGTGCGCCGACTGCAGGCAGTCGGTGCCGATTGGCGCAATCCGCTCGCAGAATCCTCCGCGGCCGCAACGGATGCCTTCCGCCGCGAAGCAGCGCTCATTCTGCAAACCCTGGAATCCCGTCGACCCTGGTTCATCAAGGAACCGCGCCTGTGCCTGCTGGCACGCGAACTGTTGCCGCTGCTGACGCGCCCGGTGTTCCTGCACGTCATCCGGGATCCCGTCGCCGTCGCCGCCTCGCTGGCGAAGCGCGACGGCATGCCGGCGGACGAGGCCCTGGCCTTGTGGGAGCACTACACCCGCGAAGCATTCGCGGCCAGCGACGGCTGGCCACGCCTGACCATCGACTACGACGCCCTGCGTTCAAACCCGATTGCGGTCACGCGCAAGCTGCATTGCGAACTTGCTGCACTGGGAATTGCCGGCTTGCACTTGCCAAGTGATGCGGCGATAGGCGAGTGGATCAGACCCGACGCGAACACGCCGGGACCTTTCACCGCCAGCCTGTCGGCATCGCAACACGCGTTGCTCGAAGCCATCCGCAGCGGCAGCATCCTGGAGCGGGCCTGACTTGGCCGATTGCTTTTGCTATTGCATCGTCCAATGCATGTTTACGCCAATGGAACGTTCGGGCGCATAGGTTGAAAGCTCATCGGAAGTGGCAAAGTATTTCTTGTCGAATGCGTTGCGCAGGTAGACCTGCATGTTCAACGCAGGCGTGAAGTGGTAACGGAAGTCCGCATCGACCACATTCACCGCATCGCGCTCGAGCTCCTCGAAGCCGGGCCGGTCAAATGTCCAGCGGTGGCTGAAGCGGGCGCCCACATCGAAGGCGGATGCGCGATAGCGCGCTTCGATTTCCGCAGTTACCGGCGGAATGCCGTACAGCTGCTGACCGGTGTTGTCGGTGCCGCGCACCACGGCCACGCTGCCGCGCAAGGTCAATGCATCAACCGGCGTGAAACCCAGGGCTGCTTCACCGCCATGCAACTTGGCATGACCCACGTTGACGTAGCCGTTCACGTCGTCGCTGATGTCGATGAGCTGGATCAGATCGTCCACATTGGTGCGCCACAGATGGATCTCGCCACCCCAATTGCCGCGGTCGATGGCATAACCGATATCGATGCCCTTGGATTTCTCGGAGCCGAGGTCGGGATTGCCGACCACTTCGCCCTGGGCGGTGACGCCGGTGTAGAAGCGCTCCTCCAGGGTGGGGAAGCGGAATCCGCTGGCGAGGTTGGCGGTGACGCGGCTCCAATCGTTCGGCGAGTAGACGAGTCCGGCGGTCAAGGCGTTGGCGGTATCACTGGAGTGGATGCCGTCGTGATCCTGTGAATTGCGGGTTGCGCGTCCGCCAAACTCCAGCGCAACCTTCGCGGACGCCTGCCAATCGGTGAGGGCAAACAACGACCAGCCATCCTCGCTGCCGTTCTTCAGGCTGTAGGTACGATTCAACACCGAGACCACCGCATCGTAGGCGTCGACGTTTTCGCGACCGAGGTACTCGATGCCGATGTTGGTGGTGAAGTTTCCGTGCTCGAGCGTCTGTTGCACGGTGCTGCCGATATCGAAACTGCTGACCGCGGCAAATTCATCATCGCGACCCGGTCGCTGGTTGTAGGTGCCGAGGTACTGGTCGTGCACACGCAGGGCCGCCTCGAACCCGTTGGCATGACGCAGGCGCAGGCGCCCCAGGGTGTGGCTGTCCTCGGGATAGGTCGTGGTGCGGTTGGGAAAGCGCGTATTCGACTTGCCGATGTTTTCCGTGCGCGAGGGCAGGATCAGGGCGTCGAGATTGAAATCCCCGAGCTGCGTGCGCATCTGCAGCGACGCGCTTTCACGGCGGAAGCTGGTGTTCAGCGGCGTTCCATCGGGCGCTTCGCTGTCACCGGCTTCGTGGTGGGAAGCCGCAAAGGAGAAATTATCCGACCCGTAACCGGCGGTCAGGTTGGATTCGTCCCCGGACGTGGCATAGCCGCCTTCCACGAAGGGTGCGTCGAACCAACGCGGCTCGATCGAAATGGCACCACCCAGGGCACCGGCACCAAAGTGCGCAACCGACGGGCCGCGCGTGACATTGATGTCCCCAAGCAGTGCGGGCTCGACAAAGGCAACCGGTACGCCTGCGCGTCGCTGCGCGGTGATCGGCATGCCGCCAACCAGGATCAGGATGCTGTTGGCGCCGCTGCCGCGGATGGAGAATGTCTCGAAGATGCCGTTCTGTCCGGTGGCGCCGACCCCCGGCACCCGCGTGATCAGATCCTGGAAATCCGAAGGCGACGCGATGGATTCCTGGAAGCTGATCGCTTCGCTGGCAAGTGCGGACGGATAGTCGTTGGCGGTGCCGCGTGCGGTGACGCGGATGGCTTCGGTGACCCAGGGCGCTTCGCTTTGCAGCGCGTTGCGCTCGGCATCCGCCTGCGCGGTTTCGCTTGCCTTCCTGCGCGGATCGGATTCTTCAGCGGCACGCGCCAGACTGGCGTCGTCGGCAAAGGAAACAACGCCAAGAATCGCGGCCAGGGTACTGCGCTGCAAGGTACGTGACATGAATTCCCCCAAAGTTTTGACGGCTGTGCCCAACGCAAGCGCCGCAGTCTAGTCAACGGGTCTGATTCTGGAATCCGCCTTGCGACGGATCGCTGCGCCCACCAGCGCGTTCGGCAGGAATTGCCCAATGGCTGCCGGACCACGGCCATTCGGCTTGAGCATTGGCTGAATGAAAGGCAGGATGACCGCCCGAGTCCAACCTTCGAATCGCCCGCATGCCGCACATTGCCCTGGTTTCGACAGCCGAAGCTCGCGCGACCGATGACGATCTGTCGCCCCTGCAGGCAGCGCTGGAAAAGGCCGGTGCCTCGGTCACCATCGCCGACTGGCACGACATGCGCGTCAAATGGTCGGGTTTCGACCTCGCGGTATTGCGCTCGTGCTGGGATTACACCGAGCACTATGTCGAGTTCCTGATCTGGGCCGAACGCGTGAGCCTGCAAACGCGACTGCTCAATCCGTTCGAAGTCGTGCGCTGGAATACCGACAAGCATTACCTGGCGGAACTGGAGAAATCCGGAATCGCCATCGTGCCCAGCGCGTTCATCGAGCCTCATGCCGATGTGGGCGCGCGAATCGGCGCCATGCTGGACCGGCATCCGGGCTGTGCCGAATTCGTGGTGAAACCGGCCATCGGCGCGGGTTCACGGGATACCCAGCGGCATGCGCGCGGCCACATCAATGCCATGGGTGCCCACATCGCGCGCCTGCTCAAGGCGCAACGCTCGGTGATGCTGCAACCGTATCTGGATCGCGTGGATGAAGTCGGCGAAACCGCGCTGATCCACTTTGATGGCGCGTACAGCCATTCCATCCGCAAGGGTGCACTGCTGCGCGCGGATGAAGGCCCCACCGATCAGTTGTATGCACCGGAAACCATCGAGGCGCGTGAGCCTTCCGGGGACGAGCGCGCATTGGCCTTGCGCGTGCTGGCCGCCCTGCCATTCAAGTCCGCTCCAGCCTATGCCCGTGTCGACTTGATCCGCGCAGATGACGGCAGTCCGGTCCTGCTCGAACTGGAACTGGCCGAGCCGTCCCTGTTCTTCAACCATTGCCCCGGCTCTGCCGAGCGTTTTGCGCGGACCGTGCTGGCCCACTGCATGGGCTGAGCGGCGTGCTGTTCAATTCCTGACCAATCCGACGCTGCGCCCACAGCCGCGCGGCCATGCGCGGTTTCATACCGGGTTTGTCCACAGGCTATGCACGCGCGCTGTGGAAAACCGGAACGCGGAACTTCGGGAATGACCGGGGCGGCCGGATTCCGCTAAAATCGCGCTCCTTTTGGCCGTTTGCATGCGATCCGGCCACTCCACGAGCGAGGATCACCCCCGATGAAAATCCTGGTCGGTTACAAACGCGTCGTTGATTTCAACGTGCGCATCCAGGTCAAGCCGGACGGTTCCGGCGTGGTCACCGATGGCGTCAAGCTGTCGGCCAACCCGTTTGACGACATCGCCCTGGAGGAAGCCTTGCGCCTGCGCGAGAAAGGCATCGCCACCGACGTCGTGGTTGCCTGCATCGGCCCGGCTGATGCCCAGGCGCACATCCGCAACGGTCTGGCCATGGGCGCCAACCGCGCCATCCACGTGGTCACCGGCGAGGCGATCCAACCGCTTACCGCGGCGCGCGCGCTGCTCAAGCTGATCGAGAAAGAACAGCCGGACATCGTGCTGCTTGGCAAACAGGCCATCGACGATGACTGCAACCAGACCGGGCAGATGCTGGCCGCGCTGTGGGATCGACCGCAGGCCACGTTTGCCTCGAAGGTCGAGATCAGTGGCAGCGTCGCCAAGGTCACGCGTGAAGTGGATGCCGGCCTGGAAACCATCGAAGTCGACCTGCCTGCGGTCATCACCACCGACTTGCGCCTCAACGAGCCGCGCTTCATCAAGTTGCCGGACATCATGAAGGCCAAGGCCAAACCGATTGAAAGCCTGCAACTCGCCGACCTCGGCGTGGCATCCGGCGACCATCTGCAAACCACGCATTACGCGCCACCGGCCAAACGCAGCAAGGGCGTGATGGTCAAGGACGTCGCCGAACTGGTTTCGGCACTGAAGACAAAGGGGCTGGTCTGATGAGCAAGATCCTGATCGTCGCCGAACATCTGGACGGCAAACTCAATTCCAGCACCGCGCGCTGCGTAACCTGCGCACGGGAACTCAAGGCGGAATCCATCGATGTGCTGGTGCTGGCTGCCGATGCTTCCGGCGTGGCGGCCGAAGCCGCGAAGATCGACGGTGTTTCCAGGGTACTGACCGTCAGCCGCGCCGAAAATGCACACGCCCTGGCGGCAGTGTTGGCACCGCAGATTGCCGCCGCTGCGAAGACCGGCTACAGCCATGTGTTGGCGCCATCCACGACCTTCGGCAAGGATGTGCTGCCGCGCGTGGCCGCCCTGCTCGGCGTGGCCCAGGTGTCGGATGTTTCGGCGGTCGAGGGCTCACATGCATTCAAGCGCCCCATCTACGCCGGCAATGCCATCATCACCGTGCAGGCGCCTGCTGACCAGATTCTGGTGGCCACCGTGCGCACCGCTTCGTATGCCGCCGCCGCCAGCGGCAGCGCCACTGCAACGGTTGAAGCCATCAGCCTCGATGTCGCCCTGCCCGGCCACACACGGTTCGTCGAGCTCAGCCAAGGCAAGAGCGATCGCCCGGACCTGCAAAGCGCCGCGCGCGTGGTTTCCGGTGGCCGCGCGCTGGGTTCATCGGAAAACTTCGCGATCATCTACGCGCTGGCCGACAAGCTGGGCGCAGCCGTGGGTGCTTCACGCGCCGCGGTGGATGCCGGTTATGTGCCGAGTGACCTGCAGGTGGGCCAGACCGGCAAGATCATCGCACCCGAGCTTTACATGGCCATCGGCATCAGCGGTGCCATCCAGCACCTGACCGGCATCAAGGACGCCGGCACCATCGTTGCCATCAACAAGGACGCCGAAGCACCGATTTTCGAAGTCGCCGATTTCGGCCTGGTCGGCGATCTGTTCACTCTGATCCCCGAGCTCACCAACGCGCTGGGCTGAATCTGCCGACCCAATGCACCGTGCGTCTCGCTTGGTGTAGCATGTGTATGTTCCTCAAGGAGCATACACATGCGAACCAATATCGTAATTGATGATGCGCTCATGCGCGACGCGCTGAAAGCCAGCGGCGCCAAAAGCAAACGCGAAGCCGTGGAACTTGGATTGCGCACCTTGCTCAAGCTGAACAAGCAGGCGCAGATCAAGACCTTGCGCGGACGCATCAACTGGCAAGGCAATCTGGAGCAGATGAGACTCGACAAGTGATCCTGGTCGACTCAAGCGTTTGGATCGACTACCTGCGTGGCATCGACAACAGACTCACGGATCAACTCCACGGAATGCTCGGCGTAGAGCCCTTGGCCATAGGCGACCTGATTCTGACTGAGGTCCTGCAGGGTGCAAACACGGAAAGGGATTTCAAGGACTGCTTGCGCCTGCTGAGCAGTCTGGAGGTCATTACCCTGGGTGGGTCAAGCGTGGCAATCCAGGCAGCGCGCAACTTCCGCGACTTGCGAGCCAAGGGAATTACTGTGCGCAAGACCATTGATTGCGTCATCGCGACCCGTTGCATCATGGATGGCATGACGCTGCTGCACAACGATCATGACTTTGATCCGTTTGTTGCACACCTCGGCTTGAAGGCGATAACGCGATGAGGCACGTGACGTGATGAACCCATGCAAATGCGCGCCTTGACCGTACTGTCGTTTCGGAGCCAGCGTCCTTGCTACACCCCGCTTACGGGGTCTATATGTAGTTTGGCGACAGCACGCAGCGCGCTTGATCTCACGGCCTCAAGTTTGAGTGTTCAGACCAAATCATGGCAGCAGCACGCATCAAGGACATTCGAGACAACATTGCGTATGCGGACGACGCTTGGCGTGAACTAAGCGATCTGGTTGCTGAAGCACAACGTGCTGACAACCAAGTTAAGCATATTGGGCAAAAAGCGGGAGCAGTATTGCAAGCTGCTCGTGAGTGCTTTGACTACTGCGCCGCAGATCTGCGCGACGATTTCTTAGCCAAGAATGTATCGGCATATTTTCCGTTCCATCCGGACTCGTTGTCCAAAGGAAAACCATTTCACGACCTGCGGTCAATAGAGCCACGCCTATACGATGCCTTGCTTTCTCTCTCGGAACGCATCCGAGATCGAAAAGTCATCCCGAGTACATTGGCGCTGTACAGCGATGCTGCGGCGATCAATAGTCTCGTAAACTCAAAAAAACACCACGCAGTGATCGAAACCATCGAAACTCCGGATCAATTTACACGAATGGACTTTCCTGACGGTGGAGTTGTAGTCGCAAGGGTATGGCCGGGCATCGGTCCAGATGGTGTTCCGCGGCCTCCGGCCAACTTCAAGGCAAAAAGCGGAACACTGGCACACGTCACCAGGCGTAGAAGTGACCTCGGCCAAGAGTTTCTCGCTAAAAGAAGGCCTCGGCGCGAGTAGATCCGATATTCCAGCGTTTTGCATGATTTCCGTGCTTGCTGCACGGCGAATTCTTGGGGAGGTGTACAACTTCGCATATGGCGAACCAAGTGACCTTTTCTCATAGTATTCGTAAACTGCTGTCGCATAACAGTTCGCTGCAGCCGACCGTCATCCCGCTACGCGAGTTGCCGGAGGCTGAACTCAAGCGTTGGGCGGTAGGATGAGCAACACGGCACGTCGGGCTTTGCTGATAAGTGGATCAGTCTTGTGCGGACTATCCTCTGCTTACTGCTTTCTGTGGATCTTCTCCGCCGCAAGTCTGGCTTCTGGATTCTGCGGCAATAGCTTCTCGCTGTTCGCTGAGCACTTGCGGTGTCGTCAAGTTCACTTCGCAATGATCCTCACGGTCATGTTCCTGCTGCTTTGCGTGTATTTTGGCTGGAGGGCAGCGCGTACAGGTCATCGACCAGTCGCCTAACAATTGTATGCTCCTTCATTGCAATTCCAGCGAGGCATCCGGCTCCACGCGCTCGCAATCATCATCCACGCACTCATAGACTTCGTCGCTGTCCATTTCCTCGCTTTCGGCATCTTCGCAGATGCCATCTTCCGCGCAGGCATCATAGTCCGGTCGTTCGCGATACAGCTCCGGATGCTCGATGGCGAACTTTTCACCGGCAAATTCGGCTTCGTCGATGCGTTCGCGGGTTTGCGGATGGCTGGACAGGTAGCCGGGCGAATCATCGCTTTCGCCCTGATCGGACACGAATGCCTCCAGCGTACGCATGGCCTGGGCAAACCAGGCCGGGCTGATCCCCCTCTCGGCGAGTGTGCGCAAGGCAAACGCATCGGCTTCGCTCTCGAATTCCCGCGAGTAATGGCCTTGCAGGAGGAAAGTCGGTACCGCCACCACCACCGCACTCGCCGAGCTGACATCACCGGCAAACATCGCCGCGATGACGATGACGAAGGAACTGCGCAGGGTTTGGCGCAGCGCATGGTGTTGCTGCTGGTGACCCAATTCGTGCGCAAGCACGGCGTCGATTTCGCGATCGTCATTGACCAGGGAAACCAGTTGGTCGGTGATGATCACCGTACCACCCGGCAGGGCCAGTGCATTGGGACCGATGCCGGCCGCGTTGCGGAACAGCAGGCGATGGTTTTCCGCACCCGGCATGTCCGCCTTGAGCGCGGCGAAGCGTTCCAGCAATCCGCTTTGACGCTCCATGTCCAGGCTGCTGGGCGCAAGGCCCGCGAAGCGGTCGAGCTGGGCCAACACCTCCTCGCCCAGGCGCGTTTCCACCTGCTCCGGCAACTGCGCGGCAATGCGATCCGACATCCAGGGCACGCCCCAGTAAAACAGTACAGCGCCGGAAAGCACACAAACCACGATGGATGCCGCCACCGCATGCGCATGCCGTTCCAGGCGATCCACCCAGCGCTGCAACGGATTGTGCAGCGGGAACCATTGATCGATCAGTGGGTGATCGTCGAGCAGCAGCCGCGCGCCATCAGCCAGTTCGATGGTGCGGGCAATGCGCGCCAGTCGTGGCGAAACACGCAGGTGTTCGAGTGGCTCGTCGCGCTCGATTCCCGCTCCGCGCAGGCGAAGGGTTCGATTGTCCAGCAGCTCCACGGCGACATCGTGCACACGGCTGGACTGCCCATCGAAATAGCGCGCGGCAAGGCTTGTCATAGACCGATGTCGATGTCGAACAGACCATCCACCTCCGCCGCAATCGCATCGATGCCTTGACCCTGTCGGACCTCAATGCCGTTGAAATCATCGCGCGCCAGCAGGCTGAGACAGGAGGCGCGGTATTGCGCCAGACGCACCATGGCCCAGGGAATCAAGAGGCCCGCACTCACCAGGATCAACACGGTGTTGCTGGCATAGATCCACAACAGCCTGCCGCCTTTCAATCGGGACTGGAATCGTCGACCGCCCACCTCGGTGCTGTTGTAGACCAGGTTGGCAATGGCCGCGGCAAGAAACGCCAGCACCACGAAATAGCCTGCGTAGATCGCCACCACGAAAGCCCAGATGATCCACTGCGGCGGCGGTGATGTGCTGCCTGCCGAAAGCAGCGCCACACCGAAACCGAACAACATGGCGCCGCCAAACATCCAGGCGAAAATCACGCTCCATGCGATCAGGTACGGCGGGTAGAACTGACCTGGCCTGGCGAGGAAGCGGAACACCTGCGTTCCGTAGCGATGGTGATCGACGATGAATTCCTTCTGCTTGCCCTTGACCCATGGATAGAGCAGGCCGAACGAGGCAAGCAAGGGCAGGAACAGCACGAAGAAGCGTATATAGGACTCGCCGTAGTCCGGCACGAAACGAAAGCTCAATCCACGCCAGGACGAATAGCGGGCACGGAACATGAGGCCACGAACCAGCAACCAGGGAGCCAGCACCGCCACCAGCAGGGCAAGCCCGAGTTGCAGGCCAATACTGAACTGACCGGCCAGCACATAGGCGGAAAACAACACCACGGCAATGATGCGACCCAGCAGAATCGGCAAGGGCTTTGCCAGGTACTCGAAGGGCACGCCGACCAATTTCGTGTTGCCGTAGAAATAGCGCTCAGTGCGCACCTTGGCCCAAGCCGAGAAGATGCCGAGGCTGAGGATGGTCAAGGCAAGATTGACGATCCAGATGCGGAAATATTCATCTCCACGACCGCTGAATTCGAATTCGTGCTCGACCAGCGGCATTGGCTGCACCCGCGCCGGCCAATGCGGAACGGGCGGTGGAGGTGGTGGCGCAGCCAACGGCAGGCTGAAGTCATCCGACTCCGTCATGCAAGTCTCCCCTCGCTTCCCTTCAAGACCCGCGCAGTGTACGCGATCAGCTGCGGCCGAGGATCAAGTCCGCCGCACGCTCCGCAATCATGATCGTTGGCGCATTGGTGTTGCCGCTGGGCAGGCTCGGCATCACCGACGCATCGACCACGCGCAGTCCTTCCACGCCACGCACGCGCAGCTGTGGATCAACCACGGCAGCCGCATCGCTGCCCATGCGGCAGGTGCCGATGGGGTGGTAGACGGTCTCTGCGCGCTGGCGCACGAAGTTGACGAAATCAGCTTCGCTGCGTGGCGGCGTGGCCGGGAAGATGGGCGCGCCGCGATGCGCATCGAAAGCCTTTTGCGAAAAGATTTCCAGCGACAGTCTTGCGCACTCCACCATCACCTTCAGGTCGAATCCTTCCGCATCGCCCAGGTAGTTGGGATCGATGCGTGGCTTGTCGGTGGCCTGCTTGCCAAGCAGGCTCACGCGGCCGCGGCTGTGTGGTCGCAGGAAACAGGCATGCAGGGTATAGCCATCGCCCGGCAGGCGATTGCGGCCGTGGTCATCGATCATTGCCGGAATGAAATGCAGCTGGATGTCGCAACGTGCGTCCGGTGCCAGCGATGACCGAGCGAAGCCCGCGCCTTCGGCCACGTTGCTGGTGCCCGGGCCGCGACGCCCACGCAGGAAGTAGTCGAACGCGGTCTTTACCTCACTGGCGCGGTCGTAGCTGATCGGCTGGCGACAATGCTGCAGGGTGGTGACATCCAGATGGTCCTGCAGATTGGCACCCACCCCGGGCACATCGCACAACACCTCGACTCCAACCCGGCGCAGGTCATCCGCAGGCCCGATGCCGGACAACATCAGCAACTGCGGCGAGTTGATCGCGCCACCACACAGGATGACTTCACGGGTTGCCGTGAACTCCACATCCTGTCCACCGATCGCGCAGGTCACGCCGCTGGCGCGACCTTGGGCAAACGTCACGCGTTTGACCAACGCGCGCGTGCGAATACTCAGGTTTTTGCGTGGTCGCGCCGGGTCCAGGTAGGCCACTGCCGCCGAGCAGCGCGCGCCGTCACGCTGGGTGACCTGGTACAGGCCCACGCCCTCCTGTCGCGGTCCGTTGAAATCATCATTGGCGGTCAGCCCGGCCTGCTGCCCGGCTTCGACAAACACATGGCTCAACGGATTGACATGGCGCAGATCGGAAACCGTGAGTGGGCCATCACCCCCGTGCCACGCATTGCCGCCGCGGACGTTGCCTTCGCTGCGCTTGAAGTAAGGCAGCACCTTGTTCCAGTGCCAGCCGTCGGCACCGTTTGCCGCCCATTCATCGTAGTCGGCGGCCACACCGCGGATGTAGCACATGGCGTTGATCGAGCTGGATCCGCCGAGCACCTTGCCCCGCGGGCACCACATTTCACGCCCGCCCAACTGCGCTTGCGGTACCGTGGTGTAGTCCCAGTTGATCGACTTCAGGCCGGCAATCTTGGCCAGGCCCGCGGGCATGTGGATGAACGGATGCCAGTCTCGTCCACCGGCCTCCAGCAGAAGAACCCTGTGGGTGGGGTCCTCGCTCAAGCGGTTGGCCAGTACGCAGCCTGCCGAGCCGGCACCGACGATCACGTAGTCATAGGTCATGGATCACCAACCCGCAGATATTCCCTTGGACCGTAGTCGGCCCCGCTAGAGCACATGCTCCAGCATGTTTCATGCGATGACTTCGACCGCGTCACCCAGCGCAAGGGTGCCGGTGCCGCGAGGAATCAGGTTCTGCCCGAAGGCAATGCCATTGGGTGTTCGTCGATAGCCGAGCAATGTGCGCAGCGGCTCGCCGGCGGCGTCGAATTGGCCGCTGGCTGGATCGACGGTGGTGAGCACGCAGCGAATGCAGGGCTTGACCACATCGAACGGGATATTGCCGATGCGGATGGATCGCCAGCCGTCTTCGGCGTGTGCGTCGGTCCCGTTGACCACCAGGTTCGGTCGAAACCGCAGCATGGGCAGCGGACTGGCCAGCTTGCTGTTGAGCAGATCCAGGGACGCCTGGCTGATCAGGAGCAACGGGAAACCATCGGCAAAACTGACGATATCGCCGGGCCGTGCATAGTTGGCGTCCACCGCACGTTCGGTTTGCTCGTCCATGTAGACGAGGCGCGCAGGAAAACCGAGGTAACGGCTGATCCAGGCATCCGCCGAATCCGTTGCAGCGCGACCCAGCACGTCATCGCGCCAGACCCTGACCTTCAGCCCAGCGCCGCTTGGTGCAGGTTGCAATTCGAGTTCCGGCATCCGTGGCGCGTTGAGTCGCAGGTTCGCGCCTTCCACTTGCGCGTTGATCAGCACCAGTCGCGGATGCTTGCGTGCGGTCAGGAACCGGCCTTCGGCATCGACAATCATCCAGCGCCGATCACCGCGCAAGCCGCGCCACTCGACGTGTCCTTCGGCAGGCGTCAAGGGCGCGCAGGATTTCACCGGAAACAGGTTGATGTGTGACAGCCGTGCAGTCATCTGCACATTATGCATGGCTGCATCCGGCATGCGCGGCCATGTTAGGCTCGCCGCAGCCCACCCGGATCCGACCCGTGCCCAAGCACCCCGCCATCCAGCGCCACGAATGGTTTGCCGTGCTGGTCGCAGCCACCTACTTCTTCCTGGTGCTGGCCTCGTATTACGTGGTGAGGCCGGTACGCGACCAATTGTCCGCTGCGGTGGGCTCCACCGCGCTGCCGATCTTCTATGCCGCCACCTTTGTCGCGACGATTGCGCTTGCCCCGATATTCGGCGCGCTGGTGGCGCGCTATCCGCGGCGACACTTCATTCCGGTGGTGTACCTGTTCTTCATTGCCGGAATGGTTGCCTTCATTCCGCTGTTCCGTGCCCAGGAATCCATCGACGCGCGTTGGCTGGGTACCGCGTTTTTCGTCTACGGCAGCGTGTTCAACCTGTTCGTGGTGTCGGTGTTCTGGAGTTACATGGCGGACCTGTTCAACGTCGAGCAGGCACGTCGCCTGTTTCCGCTGATCGCCTTGGGTGGCGCAGCCGGGGCGATTGCCGGTCCCGCGCTGACCCGTGCCCTGGTTTCGATCGTCGGCGTGGCTGGATTGCTGGTGATCTCGGCGATCCTGCTCGGGCTGTCCATTATTTGCATCGTGGTGCTGGCGCGTTGGTCACGCAGCAATCCGGTGGCCGGCGACAACAAGCGCAACGAGCGCATCATTGGCGGCAGTTTCATTGCCGGCGCCATTGAAACCTTCCGATCGCCCCTCATGCGCAGATTGGCCATCCTCATGCTGCTCGGAGACGCGGTTGGCACGGTGATTTATGCACTGCTCGCCGACTACAGCGGCGCGCACTACAAGACACCCGAAGCACGCACGCAGTTTGCCGCCAGCATCGATCTTTCCACCAACATTCTCCAGGCGCTGCTGCAATTGAGCGTTACCCGTATGCTCATGGTGCGCTTTGGGGCGGCCCCCGCACTTGCACTGGATGGCGTGGTCAAAGCCGTGATGCTGGCTGGCATGGCGGTGTTTGCCGGACCCTGGATAGCGGCGGTAGTAGTGGTCACCCGCGCCAGTGCCTACGGCATTTTCAAGCCCGCATTCGACAGCCTGTACGCACAAGTCGATGCCGAGACCCGCTACAAGACCAAGAACTTCATCGACACCGCGGTGTGGCGCTTTGGTGACCTGGTGGTGACCAGCGGCTTCAACGGGTTGCGCGCCATTGGCACCACGCTTGGCGGTTTCGCCTCCCTGGCCGTGATGGCTGCGGCGGCGTCCGGCTGGATCGGTTGGCACGCAGCCAGGATGCTTCCGGAAATTTCGCCAAAATCTACCGAAAAGGACTCGGAGAGCACGGCGATTGACACAGCACGCTAACCCAAGGCATCAGATCAAATCTTGTGTCCTGACATGTCGAAGTATGAATTCGTAGTGTCGTGTTTCCGTTTATGGTTCGACGGGAGCTCACCACGACCGAAATCAGAGGCGTAGCCGGATGCAGCGCAGCGCACTGCGTAGGCAGGATGCCGTAGCGAACATGCGCGAAGCGCTGGCCCGAAGGGCAGGCCGGGGAACCGGCCTGTCATCCGGGATGGGTTTCGCTCTTGGCCGCTCGAAGAATGCGCGGATCTTGGCACGACTCCGTTCATGGTTCGACGGGCTCACCACGAACGGATTTTTGCTCAGTGCTGGATGACCGACAGTATGGAATCTCACCACGACCGGAAACAACGAATTCAGCGTTGCCTAAATATGGATCGGAAATTCGCATGAGTCTTCAAGTCATCAGTGAACAACGCTGCCACCGCGGCGTGCAGGGTTTCTATCGACACGAATCCCGCGCTACCGGCGGCCCGATGCGGTTCGGTGTCTTCCAGCCGCAGCGAAATCCAGGCTGCAAATTGCCGGTGCTGTACTTTCTTGCCGGACTCACGTGCACCGAAGAAACCGCCGCGATCAAGGCCGGCGCGCAGCGCTTGGCGGCCGAACACGGCATGCTGCTGGTGACTCCGGATACCAGTCCGCGCGAAACGGGTTTCGAAGGTGCGACCGGTGATTGGGAATTCGGTGAAGGCGCCGGCTTCTATCTGGATGCATGCACCGCGCCATTCGCCAAGCGCTTTCGCATGTATTCGTACATCGTGGAAGAACTGCCGGCGCTGGTCGCAGATGCGTTTGACGCCGACCTCTCCCGCAGCGGCATCACAGGTCATTCGATGGGAGGCCACGGCGCCTTGACCATAGCCCTGCGCAATCCGGGCAAGTACCGCTCGGTTTCCGCATTCGCTCCCATCGTCGCGCCAAGCCAGGTGCCGTGGGGACATAAGGCCTTGCCGCGTTATCTCGGCGAGGATCGCGCCCTGTGGAACCTGCACGACAGCGTCGAGTTGATCCGCAACGGACACCGCTTCGACGGCACCCTGCTCATCGACCAGGGCGATGCGGATTCATTCCTGGAGAAACAATTGAAGCCGGAGCTGCTCCGCGATGCTTGCCAGCAGTCAGGACAGCCGCTGAACCTGCGCATGCAAGTCGGATACGACCACAGCTACTGGTTCATCCAGACCTTCATTGCCGATCACCTTCGTCATCACGCCGCGGCGCTTCACGCCTGAGCGGATCCGCGCGGCGAAATCCACATGGTGATGTCGGCGTCAAAGACGATTTCATCGGAAGCATCCCTGACCACCACATTCGCGTGCAATTCCCGAGCGCTCGCGTCATCGGCAACAGGATCCACCCGCGCGGTTGCAGTCAAGACGCCCAGCGCTTTCTTGAGATAGCGCACGCTCATGCCCTTGGGGATCCATCGCATGGAACCTGGAATGGTGACATCCGTGGCCAGGCCAGCCGCAAGTTCGGCGGCATTGCACATGGCGATCGCATGCACGGTGCCGATGTGGTTCTGGATGCGGCGTCGTTGGCGCAGGCGCACCACGCAGCGGCCGGGCTCGAGCGTTTCGATGTGCGGATGGATGGATCCAAAATACGGGGCCCGCCAGCACACCAGGCGCGAAAACAGCCAGCGCCCGATGGCCGAACCCGAGAGACGGCCGAAAGTCTCCAGCGTGGATCGAGCCATTCGCTCAGGCCACGCTGCGCAATGAAGGTGCCGGCTTCTTGCTCACGGCCGCACGCAATTCCTCGGGTGCAAAATCATCCACCGATATGAATTCGAAACTGGCCTTGCGCACGCGGGCCAACAGCGCACCTTCCGCTTCGCTGATGACCCCTTTCTGCATGGCTTGTTCCAGTTGCTGCTCGTACTCGAGCGCATCGACCTCGCCTGCCTTGACTGCCTTGAGGAACTTGCGTTCGACCGGCTCGGCGGCAATCACGTCCGGCAGCAGCGCGTTCATGCGACCCACCGGATTGTTGGCGGTGGGCGTGAGGAAGGCACCTGCAGTGAGGCGATCGCGCGCTTCGCTCGGCGTCATGAGGATGGCAGCAACGCGATGGCCAAGGCGATCCGAGGGTGGCACTTCGCGACGCCCGAAGGGAAACACCAGCGCACGCAATACCCAGGCCACAGGGCGCAGCGGGAAGTTGCGGATCACGCCATCCAGCGCGCCCTGCATGCGCCAGACGCATTCGTGGAATGCCCAGGCCAGCAGCGGTTGGTCACCGTGTGGGCGGCCCTCGTCCTCGTAGCGCTTGAGCATGGCCGAGGCAATGTACAAATAGGACAGCACATCACCCAGCCGCGCCGAGATCTTTTCCTTGAACTTGAGCTTGCCGCCCAGCACCAGCATCGAGGTGTCGGCCAACAGCGCAAGCGCCGCCGAATAGCGATTGAGCTTGCGGTAGAAGCGGCGTGTGTAGGCATCGCCCGGAGCCGAACCGATGCTGGCATGGGTCAGGCCCATCACCAGGCAGCGCACCGCGTTGGAAATGGCGAAACCGATGTGCTTGAACAGCAGATTGTCGAAAGCGCGCAGGCGCTCGCCATAGTCCGGCAATGCGGCCGCCTGCATTTCGTCGAGGACATAGGGATGGCAACGGATCGCGCCCTGGCCAAAAATCATCAGGCTGCGCGTCATGATGTTGGCGCCTTCCACGGTGATCATGATCGGCACGCCCTGCCACGAGCGTCCCAGCCAGTTGCCAGGCCCGAGGATTACACCCTTGCCGCCGTGCACGTCCATCGCGTCGGTGCAGATCTGACGCCCCCATTCGGTGGCATGGTATTTCGCGATTGCCGAAGGCACCGAAGGCTTCTCGCCACGATCCACCGCTGCAGCAGTTGATCGCGACAGTGCCGTGGTGGCGTAGGCAAATCCGCCAATGCGGGCGAGCGCATCTTCGACACCTTCGAAGCGCCCGATGGCGAGACCAAACTGCTTGCGGATGCGCGCATAGGCACCGGTTGCGGCGACTCCGGCGCAGGCACCGCCAGTCGCGCTGGAAGGCAGCGAGATGGCGCGACCCACCGACAGGCACTCGACCAGCATGCGCCAGCCCTGGCCTGCCATTTCCGGACCACCGATCAACTGTGACAGCGGCACGAACACATCCTTGCCACGCACCGGACCATTTTGGAACGGTACATTCAAGGGAAAGTGACGACGACCGATTTCCAGCCCTTCGGTGGCGCGCGGAATCAGCGCCAGGGTGATGCCGCGATCCACTTCGTCACCCAGCAGTTTGTCGGGATCGAGCATGCGGAAAGCGAGGCCGACGATGGTGGCCACTGGCGCCAGGGTGATGTAGCGCTTGTCGAAGGTGAGGCGCACGCCGAGCACGTTGCCGCCTTCCCATTCGCCCTTGCAGACGATGCCGTAGTCCGGCAGCGAGGTGGCATCCGAACCCGCGTAGGGCCCCGTCAATGCGAAGCAGGGAATCTCGCGACCGTCGGCCAGGCGCGGCAGGTAGAAGTTCTTCTGCTCCTCGGTACCGTAGTGCAGCAGCAGTTCGGCCGGCCCCAGCGAATTCGGTACGGCCACGGTCGAGAACACCGTCGCCGACATGCTGGCGATCTTCTGCAACACCGCAGAGTGGGCCAGCGCGGAAAAGCCGAGGCCTCCGTATTCCCTCGGAATGATCATGCCGAAGAATTTGTGGTCCTTGATGAACTGCCACATGTCCTCCG
Source organism: Dokdonella sp. (assembly GCA_016712865.1). Taxonomy (GTDB): domain Bacteria; phylum Pseudomonadota; class Gammaproteobacteria; order Xanthomonadales; family Rhodanobacteraceae; genus Dokdonella. The sequence continues at coordinate 365,151 of JADJQH010000008.1, read as the reverse complement.
GCAGGTCGGCCAACTCGTGGGTGATCTGCCAGTCATGGATGCGAGCGCACAGCTCCTCAACCGGACCATCCAGGAACGCGCGCTCGTCGACGCTCAATTCCGGCTTTGCTTGGGCAAGCAACTGCGACCAGTCGGGCTTGCCGCTGAACAATTGTCCTTCGAATCCGACGGTGCCGGCTTCCAGCGCAATTTGTTCGGTTTCCGAAAGATTGGGGGTGACCTTGCGATAGATCGCAAGCAGCGGCGCGCTCATTCGCGTGCGGCGGAAGGCCGGCAGGTTGAGCGGCACCGTGATGGCGGCGAACACGGCCAGCGGCAGGACAATGGCGAGCCAGTGCGATCCGGCCAACAGCCCTGCGCCGACGATGGCGATGGCCGTGGCCACGGTCCAGGTACGCAAACCAAGCCGCAAATAGGCGGCGGTCAGCGATACCAGCACGGCGACGATCAACGGAATCCAGTGCAACATGATCTTGTCTCCTCAACCTCAAGCAACACGATGGGAAAGCCATTCACGGCAATCTGGACGAATGGCCTTTGTGGAAGGTGACGGACAGGCAGAACGATCCGCCCCTTCTGCTTCGAGGTCAATCGCTTGGAAGCTCATCCAGGAACCGCTGTACCAATCCGGCAAACCGGGTGTTTTCATCGCCAGCCACCATGTGCGTCGCTTGCTCAACCACGGCGTGGCGGGCATGCGGGACCAGGTGCAGGAATTCGGCAATCGTCGATTCGGAAACCACGTCACTCTCGGAACCGCTGATCAGCATGGTCGGTACGCGAATGCGCGTGGCCGCCTGCATCAGGTCAGCCTGGTGACTCACCCCGTCGTGCGCGATGGATTCGAGCATGCGCGGATCCCAGTGCCAGCGCAAACGACCGTCTGCATCCGGAATCAACAGGGAACCCAGGCGTTCCGGCGACTTGCGTTGGGCGCGGTGAGGCAGGTAGCCGGCAATGACTTCGGCGGCCTCGTCGAGGCTGGAGAATCCCTCGGGGTGCGCACGCATGAAAGCGAGGATGCGCTCCACACCGGCGGCCTCCCAGCGCGGGGTAATGTCCACCAGGATCAAGCCGCGGCAGGCGTCGAGTGCCTGACCGGCCAGCGCGATGCCGACCAGGCCGCCCATCGAGGCACCCACCACGACCGGTGCCTGGCTGCGACTGGCACAGACCTGGCGCAGATCATCCACCAGTTGATCTACCGAATAGTCACCGGATTCCAGCCAGCTGCTCTGGCCATGCCCGCGCGCGTCGTAGGTGGTGCTCGTCCATCCGGCCCTCGCGGTGGCGCGGGCGCAAGACAGCCATGCCTGCCGCGTCTGCCCGAAACCATGGGCATAGACGATGTCGGCACCAGGGACATTCCCGAATTCCTCCAGCGCCAACGCGATGCCATCCACCGTTTGCAGGCGGGTCTGACGGGCGGCGGGCTCGGCAAGGGGATCACGCAATTCGACCATACGCGCAAGTATGGTATGGATTCGAGGTCAGATCAATTGGCACAGCCGCGATCTGTCGAGCTTCAATTCGCGTGCCTGCTCCGGCACACTGGACGAATGCCTGCCAACCCGCAAAACATGGAATCGCGTGCGCGACTGTCTGCCGCAGACTGGGAGCAGGCAGCCCTTGACGTGGTCGCCGCCGAAGGCGTGGCCGCGCTGGCGGTTGAATCCCTGGCCCGCGTGCTGGGGGTGACCAAGGGCAGTTTCTACTGGCACTTTCCCACCCGCGATGCCCTGCTCAAGGCCGCCATCGACCGCTGGGAACGGCGCGATGAGGACGAGATCATTTCCCAGGTCGAGGCGATTTCCGATCCCCGCCTGCGTTTGCGCGACCTGTTCCAGAGGGTCAGCCGTGAAGTCCAGTCCCATCGCATCTATGCCGCGCTGCTGCAGGCGTCCGACCTTCCCCTGGTGCAGCCGGTGATCGAGCGGATTTCGCGCCGCCGCCTGAGTCTGCTCACCGACGCCTATCGCGAAGCCGGTTTCGATGCCCGTCGCGCCGCCCATCGGGCCCGCCTTGCCTACACCGCATACAGTGGCTTTCTACAATTGAATCAACGACATGGCATGCCGCGAATGGACCAGGACGAGTACCAGGCCTATGTCGATCATGTGATCACGACCCTGGTGCCCGATTGATTCAGGCGGCTTTGCCGCAGTTCACCTTGCCAAGGTCGGGCCGGCTCGCTAACGTCCCCCGATACTCCCATCAGATCGTTGCGGGCTGCGGCCTGCGCCAAGGAAACCATGCCAAGTTCACTCGATTCCCTGAATCGCTGGGTTGACGACGTCGCCCGATTGACCGAGCCCGCCGAGATTCACTGGTGCAACGGTTCGGATGGCGAAAGCCGCCTGCTCAACGAGCGCATGCTGGCCAACGGGGACCTGATCGCCCTCAATGCGCAGACCCATCCCGGTTGCACACTGCACCGCTCCAGTCCGACCGACGTGGCGCGGGTCGAACACCTGACCTTCATTTGCACGCAGAACCGCGACGATGCCGGTCCCAACAACAACTGGATGGACCCCGTCGATGCACACGCGAAAATCGACGCCTTGTTTGCCGGCTGCATGCGTGGTCGCACCCTGTACGTGATCCCCTATTGCATGGGTCCGATTGATTCTCCGATTTCCCGCTGCGGCGTGGAAATCACCGATTCTCCGTACGTGGTCGCCAACATGCGCATCATGACCCGCATGGGTGCCGCGGCACTGACCCGCATCGAACGCGAAGGGAAGTTCGTCAAGGGCCTGCATTCGACAGGCGAGTTGGATCCGGACAAGCGCTTCATCATGCATTTCCCCGAGGAACTCACGATCAAGTCGATTGGCTCGGGCTACGGTGGCAATGCCCTGCTCGGCAAGAAATGCCATGCCCTGCGCATCGGCTCGTGGCAGGCGCGCAGCGAAGGTTGGCTGGCCGAGCACATGCTCATCGTCGGCATCGAGAATCCCGCCGGAGAAACCCGCTACATCGCGGCGGCCTTTCCGTCGGCCTGCGGCAAGACCAATTTGGCCATGCTGATTCCACCCGAGGGCTACCGCAAGGCCGGATGGAAGGTATGGACGGTGGGCGATGACATCTGCTGGATGACACCAGGCAAGGACGGCCGCCTGTGGGCGATCAACCCGGAAGCCGGCTACTTTGGCGTGGCACCGGGAACGGATACCACCACCAATCCGAATGCGCTGGCCATGATCCAGCGCGACACCATCTACACCAATGTCGGCGTCACTGCAGACAACCAACCATGGTGGGAAGGCTTGAGCGAAGGCGAGCCGGTCAAGGATTGGCGCGGTCGCGAATTCGACGACGCGCAAGGCCCGGCAGCGCATCCCAATGCGCGCTTCACGGTGTCGGCACGGCAATGCCCGAGTTGGTCGCCGATGGCAGAGGCCGCCGATGGCGTTCCCATCAGCGCCATCGTGTTCGGCGGGCGTCGCCCCTCGCTGGTGCCGCTGGTGTTCGAAGCCAAGGATTGGGCCCACGGGGTACTGGTCGGCGCGGCCATGGGTTCGGAAACCACGGCCGCGGCAACCGGCGCAGTCGGCGTGCTGCGCCGCGACTCGATGGCGATGAAGCCGTTCTGCGGCTACAACTTTGCCGATTATTTCGCGCACTGGCTGTCGTTCGACCAGCCGGGCGCAAAGCTGCCGAAAATCTTCCACGTCAACTGGTTCCGCAAGGGAAGCGACGGCAAGTTCCTGTGGCCCGGCTTTGGCGAAAACCTGCGCGTGCTGGAATGGATCCTGGGTCGCTGCGAGGGAACCAGCGATGCCGTCGAAAGCCCGGTTGGTTTCGTTCCCGGCGTGAACGACCTGAAACTCGATGGCCTCGAGCTTTCCGCCGCGGCCCGACAGGAATTGCTGGAAGTCGACATGCACGGCTGGCGCGCGGAGTTGGCGGACATTGCCAGGTACCTCGACAGTTTCGGCTCACGCCTGCCGCAGCGATTGAAGGACGAGCAGCGCGCAATCGCTGCCGCCCTTGAGTCCGCCGTGGAGTCGACACCCGTCGCCAGGCGCGCAAATGGCGGCTGAAATGGTTCAAGGCAACGCTGAACATGCAGGTTCCGTTCGTGGTGAGAGTCTTGTTGCCGGTCAACCAGCTCTGAGCGAAAAATTCCGTTCGTGGTGAGCCTGTCGAACCATGAACGGATCGCGAGGTCGACCGCTCACCCTTCGACAAGCCTGTCCTGAGCAGCGTCGAAGGGCTCAGGGCGAACGGGGACAAGGACGAACAGCGACTGGCAACTTCGTTCGTGGTGAGCCCGAGCCTGTCCCAAGCCTGTCGAAGGGAACCATGAACGGAATCAAGGTAATGCATGTACATCCTTCGACCGGCTCAGGAGGAACGGTACTTCTTCAGCCTTGCCTTAAACCTTGAATACGCGTAGCGCATCCAAGCCGGCACCATGAGTACCGCCTGCCTCGCCATGCCACTGCCTATGAGCCGCGAAACGCAGTCCGAACCCGATGATTTCGATCTGGTTCGACGTGCGCGCAGTGGCGACGTGCGCTCGTTCGAACAACTCTATCGGCGCCACGTGGGCCGCGTGCATGGTGCGGTTTGGCGTCTGTCCGGAATGAACCCCGCGCGTGCCGAGGAACTGGCCCAGGAAGCCTTCGTGCGCGCCTGGGAAAAACTCGACAGCTTCCGCTTCGAAAGCGCGTTCACCACCTGGCTGCATCGCCTGGCGGTGAATGTCGCCTTGATGGAGCTGCGCCGCCCGGATCTGGAAGACACCACGGAAAGTGATGAACTCGAACGCGCCAGCGAGCCGGTACGCCCGTTCTGCGTCGCCGAACGCGCCGACCTGGAACGCGCGGTGGCCGGTTTGCCGCCGCGCGCGCGCGCCGTGCTGGTACTGCACGACATCGAAGGCTGGAAGCACGAGGAGATCAGCCGCGAACTGGACATGGCGGTCGGCTCGTCGAAGGCGCAACTGCATCGCGCACGCGGCTTGCTCAAGCGTGCGCTGGGAGAATCCCCATGAACGAGTTTGAACTGCTGCGCCAATTGCGCGGACTGCGCGAGCCGGTTGCCCCACATCGTGACCTGTGGTCCGGCATCGAAAGCCGGATCACCCAGCCTGGTCGCAACCGCGCGCTGCCAAGGCGTCGCCGCCGTTGGCCGTTGGCCCTTGCGGCCAGCCTGGTCATTGGCGTGCTCAGCAGCCTCGCCCTCGTGTCCATGCGCATGGAACCCGCGGGCAACACCAGCAACGCAATCTCAAGCGCACAAGGTGACAGCGTGCGCGAGCGCATCGAGCGCGCCAAGCTGCGCGCCCGCAGCGGCGACCCGCGCCTGGCCGGATCCGAAGTCGTGCTGGATTCGGCCATCAACGAACTCGAATCCGCCTTGCAGCAGCAACCGGACGCCACGTTCCTGGTTGGCCTGATCAATCGTACCCACGCGCAACAACGTCGACTTGCCCGTCATGGGCTCAATGCCGGCTGAGGAACCACCCATGAAGCTTCTACCGTCCTGCCTCTTCGGCCTGTCCTTTGCAACCTGCAGCGCATTCGCGCTGGCTGGAACGCCTATCAATGAGACGCGCGATGTGGACGCCGATGCCCGCATCGACATTTCCAACGTGCAAGGTTCGGTCAAGGTCACCGGTTGGGATCGCAATCAGGTCGGTATCGAGGGGACCCTGGGCTCCGGCAGCCGGGGCCTCGAAGTCAGCGGCAACGCGTCACATCTTGAAATCAAGGTGGAAGGTGCCGAGCGATCCGGCTGGTTCAATTGGGGCTCGGGATCGAACGTGGAAGATTCAATCCTCGATATTCGCGTGCCAGCCGGAGTCGAACTGAGCATTGAAACCGTGAGCGCGGAAATCACCGTCAATGCCGTTTCCGGCCGCCTGATCGATATCGACACCGTCAGCGGCAAGGTTCGCGTGGACAGCAATGCCCGCGAGGTCGAGATCGGCAGCGTCAGCGGCAACGTCAGCGTGAGTGGACAGGGCGAACGCGCGAGCGTGGACAGCATCTCCGGCGACATCGACTTGCAGTCCAGCCATCAGGACGTCCAGTTGGAGACCGTTGCCGGCACCATCAGCGCGCACCTTGGATCCTATCGCGAGTTCTCCGCCAGCTCGGTATCCGGTGACATTTCGTTGCGCGGCAAGCCGGGCAGCAGCGGCCTTGTCGATGCGGAAACCATGAGCGGTGACGTGACCATCAACCTGCCGGTCGACGCATCGGCGCGACTTGCTGCAGAAACCTTCAGCGGCCGAATCCGCAGCGACTTCGGCTCGGTGTCGGAGTCGCAGGACGGTCCCGGCCGCTCGCTGAACGCAACCATCGGCAGCGGCGACGCACGCGTCACGGTCGAAAGCTTCAGCGGCGATATCACCCTGCAAAGGGAGTAACTGAAATGCCGGGAATCGGGAGTGGGGAATGGGGAATCGAAAGAGCCAGCGTAACTGAGGCGCGGTTGCTGCTGGCCTGACCTGCTTTCCGCCATTCAACGATTCCCCATTCCCCGCTCCCGAATCTCGCGCTCCTGCCGCTTTGCTCCCCTCTCCCGCCGGCGGGAGAGGGTTGGGGTGAGGGTGGACTACAGACCGAAGCATCACCCTCACCCGCCGCTGCGCGTCGGCCTCTCCTTTATGCCCTCCGGGTACGCTAGCGGGAGAGGTCGAAGAGCATCGCGTCTCGAATCCCGAATCCCGAATCCCGAATCCCGAATCCCGAATCCCGAATCCCGAATCCCGAATCCCGAATCCCGGCATTCCCGATTCCTGCATCCCTGCTCTCACGTACAATGCCGCTCCCGCGACAGCCGCTGGCCGCTGCTCGCATCCGATCCAGGTTTCCCGATGAGCAATCCAGTCAGCGAAATGCGCCGACGGCGCACGTTCGCCATCATTTCCCACCCCGACGCCGGCAAGACCACGCTGACCGAAAAGCTGTTGCTGTTCGGTGGCGCGATCCAGATGGCCGGCTCGGTGAAATCGCGCAAGGCGGCGCGGCATGCCACCTCGGACTGGATGGCGCTGGAGAAAGAGCGCGGCATTTCCGTGACCAGCTCGGTCATGCAATTTCCCTATGCCGAATGCGTGGTGAATCTGCTGGATACGCCCGGCCACGCCGACTTTTCCGAAGACACCTACCGTGTGCTCACTGCGGTCGACTCGGCGCTGATGGTGATCGACTGCGCCAAGGGCGTGGAAGAACGCACGATCAAGTTGATGGAAGTGTGTCGCTTGCGCGATACACCCATCATGAGCTTCATCAACAAACTCGATCGCGAAGGTCGGGCGCCCATCGAACTGCTGGACGAAGTGGAGTCGGTACTCGGCATCGCCTGTGCGCCGATCACATGGCCGATCGGCATGGGCTCGCGCCTGAAGGGCGTCTATCACATGCTTCTCGATGAGGTGCACCTGTTCGAGCCGGGCAAGAATTTCACCCGCCAGGATTCCACCATCTTCAAGGGATTGCAGGATCCCGCCCTGCGCACGCGCATCGGCGAGGAAGCCTGGAACGAGCTCAACGATGAGCTTGAGCTGGTGCGCGGCGCTTCGCATCCATTCGACAAGGATGCCTACCTCGCCGGCAAGCTGACGCCCGTTTTCTTTGGCTCGGCCGTCAACAACTTCGGCGTCCAGCTGCTGCTGGATTTCTTTGTCGAACATGCTCCGGCGCCCAAGTCCCACGCCACCACCACACGCATCGTGAGTGCGGACGAAAAACCCCTGAGCGGCTTCGTGTTCAAGATCCAGGCCAACATGGATCCCATGCACCGTGACCGCGTGGCCTTCATGCGCATCTGCTCCGGCACCTTCACCGGCGGCATGAAGGCGCTGCATGTGCGCAGCGGCAAGGAAATGAAGCTGGCCAACGCGCTCAGCTTCATGGCCTCGGATCGCGAAATCGTCGACGAGGCGTATGCCGGCGACGTGATCGGCATCCACAACCACGGCACCATCTCCATCGGCGACACCTTCAGCGAAGGTGAATCGCTCAGCTTCACCGGCATCCCGAGCTTTGCCCCCGAACTGTTCCGGCGCGCGCGGCTCAAGGATCCGCTCAAGATGAAGCAGCTGCAGAAGGGCCTTGCGCAGCTTTCAGAAGAAGGTGCCACCCAGTTCTTCCGCCCGCTGATGTCCAACGACCTGATCCTCGGTGCAGTCGGCGTGCTGCAGTTCGACGTTGTTGCCTACCGGCTGAAGGATGAATACGGCGTGGATTGCGCGTTCGAGAATGTCGGCGTGGTCACTGCGCGCTGGATCCATTGCGACAATGCGAAGAAGCTGGAGGAGTTCCGCGAGAAAGCGGCGCAGAACCTGGCCATCGATGCCGCCGGCGAGCTGGTCTATATCGCCCCGACCCGGGTCAACCTGCAACTGACCGAGGAGCGCTGGCCGGATGTGCGCTTTGCCGCCACGCGCGAGCATGCCGCGGCCGTGACGAATTGACCGCCTGACTTGCCGCATCGGTTGCACTGGCCCACTCGCGCCACGAGCCAACTGACGGAAGGCGAGACCAATCCAACTCGCGCAGCAACGAAAACGCCCGGGCAAGCCGGGCGTCTGCAGTGGTACGGGTGGGAATCGGAGCGATCAGCCGCCCTTGAAATCCGAGCGGAACACGATATCGCCAATGTCGCGCGGCGCCGTTTCATCGGTCATGCGGAAGATCTCGTCCTCCGAGGTGAAGATGCGATCCGGCTGCATGGATTCTGCAATGGTCGAACTGTCGGTTTGCGTGAAGGGCGCCATGCGCACCACCGCGCCGACCACGAGCATCAGGCATGCCGCGATGCCCACCCAGCGCAGACGGCGATCCGTCGATGCAAATGCATGACGAACCCGACCCCGGCCGCGCTCATGGGAATGGCGATTGCGTGCATTGACCGCATGGGCAACTTCCGCCGCGTCGCCGGCCAGATCGTGCAGCATGCGCACCAGGCCGGTTTGTACCGGTGAGTCGGCCAGAAGCGCAGCCACCTCGTCGCGACGATCACCGCCAAGGCGTCCAGCGGAAGCTGCCACCAGGGTGTCTGCATCCAGCAATTCCGGCGCACCTTTGCGGGCGGCGGAGCCCATGCGTCGGTACAGGTTGGACAAGCTGCGCTCAGTCATCGAAATCACCGTATCCCAGTTCATTCAGCCGCGCCTTCAATCCATCCAGTCCGCGACTGACCAGTTTTCTCGCCGCTTCCGCCGAAACCCCGACGACATCGGCAATTTCCTGCAAGGAGTGACCCTGCAGATGCATCGTGATGGGCAGGCGCCTGCGTTCCGGAATCTCGGCCAGGCAACGGCGCAGTCCGTCCATGCGCGCCTCATCACCAGCCGATTGCTCGGGACCAACCCCTTCCTCGATGATGGCCGCAGCGGAGTCTTCCTCGTCTGGCAACGGCTCGGCAGCCCGCACCTGAGCCCTGCGCAACGCGTCAATCACCGTACTTGCCACCACTCTCTGCACATAAGACGCATGGAAGGCCCCGGAGCGGTCACGTTCGATGGCCTTCCACAGGCGGATACGCACTTCCTGTTCCACATCGGCCGGGTCAATTCCTTGCCGATCAAGGTGATAGCTACGCAGCAGGATGCCCAAGCGAGCCCCGAAAGCATTCAGGATGCGGGTCAACCGGGCATCGATGGATTCGGTTTCCTGGGTCATCGGCACGCGGTTCCAAACGGGGGCGTAATGCTCCATGAGCCGGCAATCCGACGCAATGCTCGCGTGGATGACAGCGAAAACCGGCCTGCGGTCGCCGAGGCTGGCAGCGCAATCCCATCCATCAAGGGCTGCGTTGCAGGATCGGTGGCAAAGGGCAATGCAAGGCCGCGCATACGGTCCGTAGCAATTCGGCTTCGGCCACGTTGAGCAAGCCGTCGGCGCTGATCGCCTGGGTAAGCCCGCGCACCACCAGTTCCTTGCCCGCCGGCGCGAGTTGATTCAGACGCGGCAGGGCGCGATCCAGCGCCAAGGCCCAATCCAGGGGAGGCGCGCAATCCATCGTCTCCTGCACGCCCAGTTCATTCATTCCTTGCAGGAAGGCACGGCGGGCACCTTGCGCATCGTCATGTCCGTACGCGGCCACGATGGAAAACAAGGCACACAATTCGACCTTGACCTGACCCAGCTTGAGTCGCCCGATCACCAGGGTCGCGGCCGGATCCAGCGCATCGATCACCTGGATGCCGACCAACTTCGCCAGACAATATTCCTGCAGATTGACCTGCCCATCGGCAGCGATCAGGCGATCCAGATTGGCGGCAAAATCCTGCAACAGTTGTCGCGGCTGTCGGCGCAAGGCGGGAAACGCCAGCGAAGCCAATGGCAGGCGGTGCATGGGATGCAAGCCTTGCACCTGCCCATGCAAATGCAGAACCTCGGCAAGCGTCCCATGATCGTAGTGGTTGGCAAGCAACTCCTGCTGCACCGTTCGGATTTCAGGCCCGGGATCGAGGACCAATGCCAGCACCAAGGCCATGGCCCGCTCACGGTCCATTGCCGCCTCGCGCAGCGGCAGCGAAAGCGAGGAGTTCAGGCTCGCCGCTGTCACATAGTCCACGTTGTCCGGGCGACCGACCTGCGCCACCACCTCGCCAGCAGCAACCTTGAACTCCGTGCTTGCAGGAGGCAAGTTGAATGCATGCTCCGCCCCTGGCTTGTCTTCCCCCAACCCGGCGGGTGCGAATCCGGCGACTGAGGAATGCGGATCATCCACCTCGCCCACGCGAACGGGATCTTTCCATGCACGCGCAATCTGCACCATCTCACGGGGGTCAAACCCGGGCTGCAGTCTCTTGATGCGCTGAATCAATGGCGGATGCGTCGCAAACAACGCGGAATAGCCCACGCCATCGCCAAACAGCATGTGTGCCACTTCCTCGCCATCATGGCTCTTCAATTCCGAGCCCGACGCCAGTACGCCGATTTTCTTCAGCGCGCCGGCAATACCTTCGGTCTGGCGAGTGAACTGCACGGCAGAGGCATCGGCGAGAAATTCACGCTGACGCGAGATCGAAGCCTTGATGAGGCGGGCAAAGAATACGCCGATGTAGCCGACCACCAGCAGGCCCAGTCCGATCAGAACCAATCGGCCATCCTTGCGCCGGCCGGAGCGGGAAGCTCCACGCATGATCACGCGTCCCATGACGGCGATGGCGAGGATTCCGAAAGCCACGCCGATCAGGCGGATGTTCAGGCGCATGTCACCGTTCAATACATGGCTGAACTCGTGGGCAATCACGCCTTGCAGTTCTTCGCGGGTCAGCTTGTCGAGGCAACCACGGGTAACGGTAATGGCCGCATCGGCCGGGGTGTAGCCCGCGGCGAAGGCATTGATCGCCGTCTCGTCTTCCAGCACGAAAATTTCAGGCACCGGAACACCCGAGGCAATGGCGATTTCCTCGACGACATTGCGCAAGCGTTGGTAGGCGAACTCCTTGGGCGTGGCATGAACCGGGGTGCCTCCCAATTGCCTTGCAACCACCGCCCCACCACGGCGCAACGATGAAATCCGATACGCGCTGGACAACCCGATGACCAACAGCGCGCCGAGCGTCGTGAAAACCAGGACGTCCACCCTGGGCTCCGCTGGCTCTTGCGACGCTGCGCCGAGAATTCCCAGCACAAGGTAAACAACCGCATCGACCGCAAGCACGATGGCAATCACCGCCAACGTGAACAGCACGATCATTCGCCGCGACTGCTTGCGGGCCAGCTCCTGGTGCTGGAAGAAGTTCAATGCAGGCGCCCCAACGATCCCGCTTGAGATGCGTCTTGCAGGTCGCTCAGCTGAAAGACACCTTTACCGGCTCGCGTTTTTCCGGCGATTCGATAGCCAGCAGCTCGGCTGCCTGGAAATTGAACAGGTTGGCGAAGATGGAACTCGGGAACACTTCGCGCGCGTTGTTGTAGTGCATGACCGAATCGTTGTAGGCCTGACGTGCAAAGGCCACCTTGTTTTCGGTGGATGTCAGCTCCTCGCTGAGCTGCATCATGTTCTGGTTCGCCTTCAGGTCCGGATAGGCTTCGGCCAGCGCAAACAAGCGGCCCAGGGTCTGGCCCAGCGCATTCTCGGCACCCGCCAATTGCTGCATTGCCTGCGGATCGCCCGGGTTGGCCTTTGCCGCAGAAAGCCCGGTTACCGCGGAATTGCGCGCCTGGATTACGGCTTCCAGGGTTTCGCGTTCATGCTTCATGTAGCCCTTGACCGTTTCCACCAGATTGGGGATCAGGTCATAGCGACGGGTCAATTGCACGTCGATCTGGGCGAACGCATTCTTGTAACCGTTGCGCGACGTGACCAAACCGTTGTAGATGCTGATTGCGTAGAACGCGACGACCGCGATGATGCCCAGCAAGACCAGAAAGCTCATGGATTCCTCTGCATTTGCGCGCAATGCACCGTATGATTTCCAGAATAGCATGCCCCCGACGATTCTCCCGGCCACCCGCGTGAACACCCGCATTCACACCTTGTTGTGCTGCATCGCCTTGCTTCTCGCACCTGCCTGGGCAATCGCGGATGCTGCGCCCCAGCCAGAATTCAACGTGCCGTTGAAGGCGGATTCCGCCTCGAACGAGGCAGCACGCGCTGTTGCATCCCTGGATGCATGGGTCGATCGTATCGACGCGTCCGGGAATGTGGCGGGACTGGCGATTGCCGTGGTCGAGAATGACCAGGTCCTGCTGGAGCGCGGCATCGGTCTTGCCGACTCCTCCACCGGGGAGGCCGTGAGCGCAAATACGGTGTTCCGACTGGCTTCGCTGTCCAAGGCGTTTGCAACCACCCTGAGCGCGATGCTGGTTCGTGACGGACGCTTGCACTGGGACACGCCGGTTGCTTCGCTGTTGCCGACATTCAAGCTTGCCGACGATGTCAGCAGCGGCAAGCTGACGATTGCCGACATTCTCAGCCACCGCGTCGGCCTGCCGCACAACACCTACGATCGCCTGCTCGAACAGGACGAACCCTATCCCCTGCTGGCTGCGCGTCTGGGCGAGATTCCACTGACCTGTCCGGTTGGCGAGTGCTATGCCTACCAGAATGTCGCGTTCAGCCTGATCGGTGATGTCACCTTTGCCGTCACCGGCAATTTCTTCAGCCACGAGGTGGAGAAGCGCGTCTTCCATCCACTCGGCATGAACTCGGCAACCTATGGGCGCGACGGTCTGGAGCAGTCGGCACATTGGGCCAAACCCCACCGTCGTGTGCGCGGCGACTGGACCGCGTTCGAACCCAAGGAAACCTATTACCGCATGCCGCCGGCGGCCGGCGCCAACGCCAGCCTGCGCGACATGGAGCAATGGCTGATTGCGCAGATGGGTGGACGCCCCGAGGTATTGCCCGAGCAACTGCTGCAGACCCTGCATTCGCCCCAGGTTGAAACCCCGGGCGACCTCAGGTCGACCCCTTGGCGACGCGAGCGCCTTGTTGATGCCCAGTACGCGCTCGGATGGCGCATTTATCAGTATGACGATGAGCAACTGGTGTTCCATGCGGGTGCAGTGCAAGGGTATCGAGCCATGATTGGATTCCTGCCCAAACGCCGATTTGGCCTGGTCATGTTGTGGAACTGTGAATCAGCGGCTCCTGCCGGCTTGCTACCCATGCTGATGGATCGTTATCTGGACCTGCCCGCGGTTGACTGGGCAGGCCTCGACAAGGCTGGCCGCACGCGCCAGCAGGCGGGCGATGCCGGATAGGCCCTGACCTGTTGCAGCGTGTGTCGGGCTACCTGACAGGATCGTCAGCGGTTCCTGCTCGCGCTACCATGCGGTCCTTGCACCGTCCATGTCTTGGGTGTCACTGGGTGCGACGACTGTCGAGCCGTTGCAAGGAGGCAGAGCGTGCTGATCGCGGAACAACTGGTACTCCTGTGCATCAACCCGCAACGCGGGGAATTCGAGTTGGGGCGCAGCCATGCCGACATGGACGCCTTGGCTGCCGCAGGATTGCTGCTCGATTTGTATGAGCAGAAGCGACTGCGCTTCAACAAGCAGCATGTGGCCGTCGATGGCAAGCTGCCGACTACCCATCCGCAACTGGAGGCGGCCGCCCATGTGCTGAGTGGCCCCACCAACGGGTTGCCGATTGCTGCCGCCATCGACCTCATGGTTGCTCGACTGCATCCACTGGCCATTCACTTGCTGGAAAGCCTGTTCAGGCGGGACGTGTTGCATCGTGTCCGCAGCTCGTGGTGGCCATTCAGTCCGTATCGCTTTCCCTTGCGCTCATTGCAGGCCCGCAATGAAGCCATCCAGCAATTGAGCGTGGCCGTCAAGGCAGAAACACCGAGTGTCAGGGGGCTGGGTCTGCTGGTCCTGGTGGATCTCGCCGGACAACTCGCTACGAGCCTGGCCGGTTTGCAACACGAGGCCGCAGCAGACAAGGTCCTGCATCTGGGCCGGGCACGATCCAGTGTAGCGCCAGACGTGGAGCTGGTATTCCAGCTGCGACAGAACTTCACCCGTTGATCCGGCACCCGGCGCAGGCTGTTGCAGAGCCGCCGGTCGCAGTTTGGTGGCGCAAGCTTGCGGCGAAACCCAATCAGGCACGCAAGCAGAGTGGTTTGAATCCGCGCCGACGAGCGCCTGTCCGCAAAAGAAAAACGCGCAGGACGCGCGTTTTTCAATCAACCATCCAGGTGCTGGCCAGCAAGCTCGCCAGCACCCGGTCAGGCATCAATTGCCGAGCTTGAATTCAATACGACGCCGCACCGTGGCGGTTACCGCAACGCCGTTCTCCATGCGCGGATTGAACTTCGTGCGCTCAATGGAACGGACAGCCTCGCGATCAAAGGTTCGCGGCGGATCGGAGGCCACCACTTTGGCACCAACCACGGCACCTTCCGCGGTCACCGTGAATTCGACTTCGACCCAACCCTCGTCGCGATTGCGCGCGGCCTGGCTCGGATAGGTGGGCGCAACCGGAGTGACGATTTCCACGTCGCGCGAAATGCCTTGCGGAGCCGCCGCAGCAGCGGGCGTCGGTTCCGGTTGGCTGGCAACCGGCTGGGCTGGCGCCGTATCCGCCGTTGCGGTGGGCGAAGGTGTCGTTTCGCTGGCTGTCACCGGGGTTACGGTGGACGGTGCCAGCGCAGTATCAACAGGAGGCTTGGGCACCGCAGCCGCGGCAGCTGCGGCGGCTTCCGCAGCGGCTTGCTGATCGATGGACTTGCGCTTT
Organism: Dokdonella sp.; assembly: GCA_016712865.1. Taxonomy (GTDB): domain Bacteria; phylum Pseudomonadota; class Gammaproteobacteria; order Xanthomonadales; family Rhodanobacteraceae; genus Dokdonella. Next base: position 349,986 of record JADJQH010000008.1, on the reverse strand, counting down.
GCCTCGATCTTGCTGCGCAGGATGGTCAGCGTGTAGTTGCTGGAATCGGCCTTGGCCAACGAATCGATGATGCGGGTGGCCTCTTCCAGATTGCCCTGGTCGATTTGTTGCTCGGCGGTTCCGCTGGCGAATGGAAACAGCTCACGCAATGCATCCATTGCACCCGCGTTGGTTGCATCCTTCTGCAGGATGGCCAGGTAGTACTCGAGTGCATTGTTTCCGGCAGGCATGACCATGCGCTGTTCCGCCATGGCGGAGCGCGCCTCGCGATACAGTTGGTCAATGCTCAGCTCTTCCACTGCCGGGGATACCGTCGGCAAGGGTTCGGCACTGGTGGCGGTAGCCGGGGCAGTGGTGGCGGCGGGCGTCGCCGTCGTTGCCGTGCCTGCGCCCCGGTTCATGTACCACCAGGCACCGGCGGCTGCGGCGGCCAGCAATACGATGACAACGATGATGATGGGTGTTGCGGAGCCGCGTGCGTTACGCGAACGGATCAGGGATGTATTCATTTCAGGCAGACGCTCCGTGGTTGGCGAGTCGGACATTCAGGTACACCAACGAGGTGTCCGCAGCGGAATCGCCGGGAATGTTGCACAGTCACATGCATGAAGCCTGCCAACACGCATTTCTGGGGCTGGGCCGTCTGCATCCCGCCTGCGCTGTGCTTCCCCGGCTCCTGCCCATCCGGCGAACCCCCCTGTTCCGGATGCAATCCCCCGCTGTCAGGTCCCTGTGGTCTGACGATGCCACCATAACGCAATTTTGCGTGCTGTGTCACATTGGGGACGGGGTGACGCGAGGTGGACAGTGCGCCACCCAATCTGCACAAAGCTGACACTGTGTGTCGCCTTTTCCGGCATCAGCACTGCGCGACAGTGAGGCAGTGCGAATGGCTCGCGAAGGTCGGTCCGGTCTTGCATATCCATGCGACTGCGTGCGTAATCGCGCGTCGCCCCGCACCCGGATTCAGTGATACCCATGCCCAGCACTGCACTTCGACAGCACGCTCGTGTCGAATGGGATGGACGCCGGCTACGCGTGCTGAGCGGACAGATCCTTCGCATGCAACTCAAAATCAACGGCCAGCGCTTCATTGACTTGCAATCTGGACCGGAAAATGACGCCACGCTGGAGATTCCGTTTTCCCCGTCCGGCCAGGCTCGTTTCAATGTAGAACTCATCGCGAACGACCATTCCGATGATCCGCTCACCGCGCCCTTTTCCGTGGCGATGGGAGTTTGCGGAACGCGACCGGTCATGGATGGCCCCGTCGCCATCACCCCGTTGCACGATGCTTCGCGCCTCTTGCCATTGGACGCATGCCCCATGCAAGGCGAAGTGGCCATTGTCATACCGGTCTACAACGCAGCCGAGGCCGTGCGACGCTGCCTTGATTCCGTGCTTGAGCACAGCAACGGCGCGTATCGGGTGATCGTGATCAATGATGCAAGCACCGATCCCGCCATCGCCCCCTTGCTTGAGTCCTACCGCTCACGGGATCGCATCGAACTGCACGAAAACCCGCGCAACCTGGGATTCACGGCAACGGTCAACCGCGGCATGCAGATGGCGGCCCGCGCAGACGTGGTCCTGCTCAATGCCGATACCGAGGTGGCTGCAAACTGGCTTGTCGGTCTGCGCCATGCACTGCACAGCGCGCCGGACGTGGCCACGGCAACGGCGGTTTCCAACAACGCCGGCGCATTTTCGGTTCCGGAACTCGAACAGGAAAATCCCTTTCCGCCAGGCTGGAGCCACGCCCAGACGGCCCGCGCAACATGGCAGGATGCCGGGCATGCCTATCCGGAGCTGCCAACCGGCAATGGCTTTTGCATGTTGATCCGTCGCCAGGTGCTGGATGCCGTGGGCTTGTTCGACGTTGCCGCATTTCCCCAGGGCTACGGCGAGGAAAACGATTTCTGCCAGCGTGCGAGCGCCCGCGGCTGGCGCCATCTGATTGCCGGAAACGTTCACGTCGCCCACGCGCGCAGCCTCAGCTTCGGCAGCGATCGCCGCCAGGCTTTGGGCCAGGCCGGCATGCAGGTATTGCGCGAGCGCTGGCCGAACTACGAGTCCGATGTCGGTCGCACCCTGTTTTCGTTTGCACGCCGCGTCCTCGACTGGCGCCTGCGCGTCTCGCAGTCCAGCTCGCCCTCGCGTTCACCCTTGCCGCGCTGTCTGCACCTCAAAAATTCCCGGTCGCAGGATCGAAGTCACGAACATTGGCTGCTGGACGTGCAAGGCGAGCAGATGAACCTTGTCGCTGTCGATGGCGAATGTCGTGAATCGGTTCCCGTCATCCGCTTCGACGATCTTTGCTGCGCCCACTGGCTGCAGCTGCATGCCATTGAACGTGTCGTGCTGCCAGGGTCAGCGGATAGCCTTGTAGCCGGGAAGCTCGCCGCCCAGGCTGCACGCCTGGGCATCCCCGCATCAATCGAAGAGAACGATCCATGAGGCACCGCTATTCACGCGCGTTGATTACTGGAGTTGGAGGCCAGGATGGCGCCTTCCTCGCCGCGCAATTGCTTGGCGAAGGTGTGGTCGTCTGCGGCACGCACAGGCCATCGAGTCCGCGTGGCAACTGGCGCTTGGCGGAACTGGGCATCGACCAGCACCCACGATTGCAGCTCCACGCCCTCGACACCGGCGATGCAGCTGCCTGTCGCGAACTGGTTGCCGCATTCGCACCACAGGCCATCTTCCATCTGGCCGGACAATCGCGCGTCGCGGATTCCTTCCGCGACCCTGTCGGCAGCCTGCATGCCAACGGCGTCGGCACGGTCAACCTTCTGGAGGCCATGCGCCGCGCCGCGCCCAACGCGCATTTCGTGCTCGCCTCCAGCGCAGAAATCTTCGGCAGCCCTGCACAGGTGCCGCAGGACGAGAACACCCTGCTGCGGCCGGACTCTCCCTATGGTCTGTCCAAGCTCGTCGCGCACGCCGCCATGCACAGTTGGCGCGCCAGTTTCGGCCTTGCCGCCAGCAGCGCCATTCTTTTCAATCATGAGTCGGAACTGCGCGATGCCGCGTTCGTCACGCGCAAGATCACGCGTGCCGCTGCCCGCATCCGCCTTGGACTCGACTCCGAAGTGGCTCTCGGCAACCTGGATGCCCAACGCGATTTCGGCTACGCCCCGGAATACGTGAGTGCGATGGCGACCATGGCCGAAGCCGAGAAGGGCGACGATTTCATTCTCGCCACCGGCGCGGCGGCGAGCATCCGCGAGTTTGCCTCGGCGGCATTTGCCGCAGCCGGCATGCCCCTGGAGTGGCAAGGACAAGGCATCGACGAAATGGCCGTGGAGCGCGGCAACGGCAAACCCCGCATCCGCATCGACCCCTTGCTGCTGCGACCAGTGGATGCGCCGCTGTTGGTCGGCAACGCCGCCAAGGCAAGGCAGCGCCTGGGCTTTGCACCACGGATTGACATGGCCGAGCTGGCCCGCCGCATGCTTGAAGCCGATATGGCCCGCGAGCGCCAGGGACAACCCGTCTAGTGCGCGTCATCTTCAATGTCGATGCAATCAGTGCGCCGCTGACCGGGATCGGTCGCTACGCGTTGGAGTTGGCCAATGGTTTGGCCCGCCATGCGGATATCGAATCCTTGCGCCTGTATTCGGCGGTACGCTGGGTGGAAGATCCGGCCGAGGCACTTTCTTCGAATCAGCTGTTTGCTGGCCTGCGCAAGAACCTCCCCTTCAAGACGCGCGCACTGGAAACCTATGCAAGCCTGCGCGATGTGCTGTTTCGCGCGCATACGCGCAAGCTGAAGGACTACCTGCTGCACACGCCCAACTACATCCTGATGCCGTTCGCAGGGCCGAGCGTGACCACGGTGCATGATCTTTCCGCCTTCAATTTTCCGCAAACCCATCCGCCCGAGCGCGTGCGCTTCCTCGAGCGCCGCTTGCCGGCAACGCTTGCGCGCGCTGACCGCATCCTCACCGACTCGCGCTTCATCGCCGACGAGATCCGCGACACGTTCGGCGTTGCCGAGCACAAGCTGAGGGTGGTGCCGCTGGGCGTGGATTCACGTTTTGCACCCCGTCAGCCCCATGAAATCAACGAGGCCATGCAGCGACACGGACTTGTCGCCGGCGCGTACCTGCTGGTGGTGGCAACCCAGGAACCGCGCAAGAACCTGGCTCGGCTGGCGCGTGCCTATGCCGCCTTGCCGGCGGATGTGTGCAAGCGCCATCCGCTGGTGATCGTCGGCGCGCGTGGCTGGTTGAGCGCAGAACTCGAGAAAACCCTTGCTCCACTGGAAGCCCGCAGCGCCAGTCGCCGCCTTGGCTATGTCAGCGAGGACGACCTGCCGCTGATCTATGCCGGCGCTCGCGCCTTTGCATTCCCTTCGCTGTATGAGGGATTCGGCCTGCCGGTGCTGGAAGCCATGGCCAGCGGCATTCCGGTGCTCACCTCCAGCGTTTCGTCACTGCCGGAAGTCTGTGGCGACATCGCACTGTGCGTCGATCCGCTGGACGAGGATGCACTGCGCGAGGGCTTGCGGCGATTGCTTGAAGACGACGCCTGGCGCCAGCGTTGCGCGCGTGAGGGCCTCGTGCATGCCGCAGGATTTCCCTGGTCGCGCTGCGTCGAGGAAACGGTCGCGGTGTATCGCGAACTGCAAGCCGAATGAAGAGTGATTTGGTGCCGACACCCGGATTCGAACTGGGGACCTACCGCTTACAAGGCGGTTGCTCTACCAACTGAGCTATGCCGGCGCGGGCGGCATTCTACCCGGAACTTCCACGAGGTCGCGAAAAATCTGCCGTCAGTGCAGCAGCTTGCGGTTTCAGAAGCAGGTGATCGTGCGTTGCTCGAGGTCCGCGGCGCCTGCAATCGCAGCCTGCCAATCGCTGCCTGCATCCGCCGCCACGGAAAAATCGATCCAGTAGACCGGCAATTGTTCGGTTCGCTCGATGAGTTGCGGCGAAAATCCCATCGCTGCAATTTCCGACTTGCGCCGTTCCGCGTTGGCACGCTCGCGGAACAAGCCGAGCGATATGGTGTTGAGCTGTTCGCCTGCGGTGACCACGTAGTAGTCACGCACGCCGCGCGATGACAGGTTGCGCGCCACGCCCAAGGCTTCTTCACGCGACTTGAGCGCCGCAAGGTACACCCAGTAGCCGCGCGACTGGGTTGCCACTTCATTGCGATACTGGATGCGCCGCACCTTCGGCTTGAGCGAGCCCATCATTGCGCGCATGTCCGACTGGGTCTGGAACGGCCCCACGCTGACGCAGCGCTCGTTTGCGGAGGCTGGCAATGAGCTCACGGACTCAGCCGCACCTGCCTGGGCTGGGCCACTGCCACGGTTGGCTTCCAGTTCGGACAACAGCACCAAGGGCGTCACCCCCGGATCGCTCGCAGGCACGGGCGCCGGCGTTTCCTCGGGTGCAAATGCAATCCAGCAGGCACCTCCGATATTGAGTGCCAGCAGCAGCAGGAACAGGACTCTCGGCAGCATCCAGACTCGACCGGGATAGCGCAGGGAACTCGCGGGATTCCGGATTCTAATGCGTAGCGCACTGGCTCGACAGGGAAATCCACAACAATCCGTCGCCAGCCGGTTCGATACCGCGCCGCCATTCGCTCATTCAGGCACGCGCATGCTCGGCCCAGAGCGCGAGGCCGCGCAGCACCAGATCCCGTTCGCGCTGAAGGTCAGGCAGCAGCGGCAACAATTCATCGATGCCGCCGCCATCGCCGATCATGGCAATCGGCGATCCCAGGCTGCGTTCCACGCCGCGTCGGAACCGCTCGATCAGGGCCACGGCCGCAAGCACGCTGCCCGAATGCACGGCATCGGCGGTGTTGTCCGCGATCTCGGTGAGCATGCCGCGCGCACCGCCGGTGCGTGCGGTGGAGCGACCGAGCGCCTCTCGCATCAACTGAGGTGAAGGGGCAATCAAGCCGCCCAGATGACGGCCATCGGCGCACAACGCATCCAGGGTCAAGGCGGTACCGCAGCTGACCAGGATCTGGCCGCGTGCGGCCTTGGCATGCAATGCGGCAAGCGCGAGAAAGCGATCCACGCCCAAGCGCACGTGCTCCGCATAGGCATTGACGATGCCGAGCGCATTCACGGGACTGCGCACGAATTGCGTTGGGCGGGCAAACAAACTGGCGACCACACCTTCGAGAGCCTGTTCAAGCTCAGGCTTCACCACGCTGGCAACCAGCACCCGTTCGGGCTGCGGCAGACCCGCCCATTCGCGTTCCAGCATCGCAGGCAATGTGGCTTCGGCGTGTGCGAACACGCCACCCTCAGCCAGCCGACTGCCGATCCACGGCGCCCACTTCAGCCGCGTATTGCCGAAATCAATGAGCAGGTTCATGTCGTCTCCGCGCCGCCGCGCACGCTGATCTCGCCGCTGTCCACGGCAACCTCGCCATCCGCTGTCCTCACGCGCAGTCGACCCCGGGCATCGATGCCCAGCGCCTTGCCGCCAAGTCCATTGCTGGCCAGAACCGACCGTCCCTTCAGCGCGTCGTATGCGGCGTATCGATCGACGAAAGCGGCGAAGGTCGAGCGCTCGAATTCATCCAGAATGTTGATGAGCTCGGCAAACAACGCTGCCGCGAGCCTGTTGCGATCCGGCGTTCGGCCTTCGCCAAGACAGGCCAGATCAATCCAGGGTTGGTCAATGCTGCGCACTGCGCTTTCATCAAGTCGAACATTGATGCCAATGCCGATCACGGCGTGGCAGGGACCCAGCGCATCACCCCCCAATTCAACGAGGATGCCTGCCAGCTTGCGACCCTTGGCCTGCACGTCATTGGGCCATTTCAGTTGCACGCCCGCAAACCCCAAGCGCTCCAGTGCCTGCACGACGGCAATTCCGGAAACAAGACTCAAGCCGGCAAGGCTGCTCATGGGTGCTTCGAATTTCCTCAGCAGCGACATCGCCAATCCGCCACCCAGCGGCAGGTGCCAGCTGCGCCCGCGGCGTCCGCGCCCGGCGCTCTGCACTTCACACAGGCAGGCCGCCATGCCACTCCCGTCCTGCTGGGCATGGCGCAGCATTTCGCTGTTGGTGGAATCAAGTTGCCAATGCACGGCGATGGATTCCAGGCGCTCTCCCATGCGGGCCGGCAGCGCGGCCATGATCGCGTCGCGATCCAGCAGTTCAATGGGCACACGCAACGCGTAGCCGCTACCCGCCCGGGCATGGATGGGCGCACCCAAGGCACGCAGGCTTTCCACCTGCTTCCAGATCGCAGCCCGGCTGACGCCGAAACGACGCGCAAGCTCGCTGCCCGAGATCTGCACGTTTTCGGCCATGCATTGCAAAAGCTGTCTCGCCTCGATCATGGCGCCGACGACCTGCCGATGCGCGGCTCGGTGCCCGCACGCATGCGGGCGAGATTGGATCGATGGGTGAATGTGATGAGTGCTGCAATGGAAACGGCAAACAGCAGCAGCGCTTTCGACACCTGTCCATCCAGCAGACCCGGCGCAGCCACCAGCAGCGGACCGGCCAGCGCGGTGAGCACGGTGGCAAGACCCACGTAGCGCCCGATCAGGATCAGCAGCAGCCAACATGCCGCCATCGCCAGTGCCAGCCACGGCGCGATCATCAGCACGGCCCCGAATGCCGTGGCGCCGCCTTTGCCGCCTCGAAATCCGAAAAACACCGGCCAGCAATGACCCAGCACGGCCATGAAGCCGCACGCGCACGCCTGGGCCAGGGGATCCATCGCCGCGTGCAGGGAGTCGCCCAGGTCGGCGAATCCAAGCCATGCAGCCAGCACGCCCTTGCCGACATCGATGGCGACCACGGCGATGGCGAAGCGCCAACCGACCGTGCGCAAGGCATTGGTGCCGCCGGCGTTGCCACTGCCCATGGTGCGGATATCGACGCCACGCAGGCGCCCCATCAGCAGGCTGCCGGAAAGCGAACCGAGCAACCAACCGAGCACCAGTTTTCCGATCACCACCCCTACGTCGTGCATCCGCCAACCTGCTTCAGACCATTCGCGGAAATGATGACACCAGTTTCACGCCACCGGCAGGCGCGGCATCAGGGCAAGCACCACGGCGCCGCTTCCGGCATGGGCGCCGATGGCGCTGCCGGCATCGAAAACCTGCGGACATTCGACCCCCGGCAATTGCGCAAGCAATGCGCTTCGCACCTGCGCGGCTTCCTCCGGATTGCAGCAGTGCATGACCTGGGCGCGCCATGCGTGCTTGCGATCCACGCTGCGCAGGACTTTGCTGACGAAATGGGATGGCAAGTCACGCCGCCGCAGGCACACGCCATGGATGTGCAGCCGACCGTCACGCCCGCCAATCCGTGCCAGCGGCACCAGTCGCAACCAGCGCGTGAGCGGCAGCGACCAGGCTGGCACGCGACCACCACGCACCGCGGCCGTGAGATCGCGCACGTAGGCAAAGGTCGCCGTCTGCGCGCGCAATTGCTCCAGCTCGCGCAGCAGCCTCGGCATCGCAACCCCGGAAGCTGCGCGCTCGGCAGCATGCAGGGCCAACAGACCCTGTCCACCGGAGACATTCTCGCTGTCGAATACGTGCACGCGAGAACCCAAGACGGCGCCGGCGCTCTCGCCGGACTGCAAGGTTCCGGAAATGGCGCGCGATACGCCGACATACAGGACCTCGGCATGATGACTCAGCAGGAATTCGAACAGGCGCCGGAAATCCCCCGGCGGCGGCTGCGATGTGCGCACGACCTGATCACTGTCGCGCAACAAGGCATGAAACCCTTGCGCAGACAACGACACCTTGTCGAGATAGTCGGTGCTCCCTGCATTGATGCGCACCGGCACCACATGCAGGGAAAGCCGCTCCAGCGAATCGCCGGGCAGATCCGCGGCCGAATCCACCACGACCGCAATCGATCCATTGGCCTGCACCGCACGTTGCTGTGCGTGCATGTCATCCGCCTTGGCTGCGCGCACTTCGCCGAATGATGCCAAGGTTTCGAACAGCAGCGCCGGAGAATCCACATGCATGTGCACGCGCAGCTTCTCGCGCGTTCCCGCGATCACCAGGCTGGAGCCGGGAATCCCATCCAGCGCCAACCGCACCGCGCCGCGATCGATGTCGCTGGCCGATACCACGCACTCCGTACACCAGCGATGGCCGGCATCTGCCTCGACGTGCGCACTTGCGATGACGCCCTGTTCGGAACGGATGGGCGCCGTATCCATGGCCTGCGCATTGCGGCCATGGCGAATGAATTCCTGGATCCCTTCCAGCAGATGCACGAAGCCCTGGGCACCGGCATCCACCACGCCCGCCTTGCGCAATACCGCCAACTGATTGGGCGTGTCGGCCAGAGCCTGGCGGCTGGCCACCAGAGCGCGCTCGTAACCGGCACGCAGGTCGACCACCCCTTGTTCGCGTGCCAGCCCAAGCGACTGGGCAAAAACCTGAATCACCGACAGCATGGTGCCTTCGCGCGGCTCGGCAATGGCCTGGCGCGCCTGGCGTGAGCCGCGTCCGCTGGCGTCGGCCAGTTGCCCAAGGGCCAGGAATTGCTGTCCCGCGAATCCCTCGCTGACGCCCTGCAGGAACTGGGCAAGTATCGCCCCGGAGTTGCCGCGTGCGCCGTCGATGGCCTCACTGCCGACGCGATCGAGAATGGCCTGCACGTTGCCGCCGCGAACCGCCAGCAGGGCTTCGCGCACGCTGGCCAGGGTGAACGCGAGATTGCTGCCGGTGTCGCCATCGGGCACCGGGAAAACATTGATGCGATTGAGCGGGTCGCGCTCCGCGAGGACGCGTCCGATGCCCGCCATCAAGGCCCGCTTGAGCGTGCGGCCACTGAGGCGTTGGACACTGGAGACGGGCGTTTCGATGGTCGAGGCAGACATGGGGTCGAGTCTATCGATGCGGCATCCCTCTGGCGTGCTGCGACGCAACGCGCGCCGGCTGCACCGGCTGCCATCACGCCAAGTTTGCCGCGCATTGGCCTGACGGCGTGTCACGAAAGCGGACACTTGGCCGTCCGCAACTGTCCGCATGTGTCCGCTGGACAGCACGCGCGATCAACCCGATCCCTGCAATTGGCTGATTTACCGGAACTTCACGTCGCTGGCATGGTCCCTGCAAACCTGCGTGGGGAAATCAGACCTGGGCGGCACGCTGGCGAAACCCGAATCGACGGCGCTGGAGTCCGTGCCTGGATCATGGGAAACTTCGCGGTCCACGGCTTGCAGGCAGTCCCGCACCACTACCGGAGACTTGGCATGAACGCGCACAAGCTCAGCATCTTCCTCACCGCCAGCTTTGGCTTGTTGATGTTTGTGACTGCGCAGGCAGGCGAGATGTCCATGGATGCAGGCAGCCGGATCGCATCCAACAGCCACACCGCTGCGTCCGATGCCGACTGCCCGAAGCCTGCCATCACGCGCGCCATCCAGCCGGAAGTGCGTGCAAGCCAGCCGGGCAAGCCCGCACCCTCACTGGTCGGTGATGCAAGACAGGCGCCTGCCGCCAAGCCAGCCGTGGCTGTCGCCGATGTGGTGCCTCCCACGGGTTCAAGCGCCAGCGGAGTCGGCACCTTGATCACGCCCTCCAAGCTGCGCGGCAACCGCTGGCAGTCACTGGTTCCGGGCGCGATCAAGTAATTCCCGCTTCGCGGTTGTGCGACGGCATGCGCCGCATCGGTGCGTACGTGGCTGGGCCTGCGGCCAGCCTTGCCTTGCGATCCACCCATGCGCGGGATAGGCTGCACGACCCTCGCCGCGCGTAATCTCCTGATCGTAATGCCTTTGCCCTTGTTGTTGCGCACCTGCGCCTGCCTGCTGTTGCTGCTGCCGCTTTCATCCTTCGCCTGTACCGGCGAGGTGCATGTCGAGATCAAGCAATCCGCTGTGTATTCCATGTCCTATGCCGACGTGGTGGCTGCCCAGCCCGGACTTGCCGGCTGCGCCATCGACCAGCTGGCCATGAACACGGGGGGCAAGCCGGTGCCCGTTCGCATCGTCGATTCGGGCGACCAGCGATTCAGCGAGGGCGACCGCATCGAATGGATCGGCGAGCAACTGCACGGCCCGATGAGCTGGTTCGATTCGTACAGCGTGAGCAACACCTATGTGCTGTCTGCCGGTGCAGGCACGCACCCGCGCATCGAAGATCGCCAAGCCCCAAGCGGGGATTCCGCGCGACTTGAGCGAACCCTGCATCTTGAGCAGGAAAACCTGATGATCCGTCTCGATCAGAACCTGCACAAACCAGGAGACGAGCCGGACCTGTGGCAGTGGGCCAAACTCACCCAGGCCGATCCGGCGCCGTTTGCCGCGCAGATGGATCTTGCGGACCTGGCCAAGCAGGGCACCAGTGCGCACCTGCATCTCAATTTCCGCGGCATCTCCTCGATCCATGTGCCCTACAAGGAAAAGAAGGCAGCGCGGCCGGACGAACACATCGTTGAGGTTCGCATCAACGGTCATCACCAGAAGACCATCATCTGGAACGGCCGCGAGGAATTCAACGAGACCCTGGAGGTGCCGCTTGCGCAATTGCGTGCCGAGGGCAACGTCCTGGAATTGAGCATACCCAAGCGAACCCTGCCCTGGGACAAGGCCCAGACCGTGGTGGACGTGGTCATGTTCAATTGGCTGGAATGGCGCTATCCGATTTCCGGAAACATCGATTCCAGCAGCGCGCCTTTCCAAACGACATCGCCTGGCGCGAAGTCCATCGAACTGGCTTGGCACGGCACCGACGAACCGGTTCTGTTTGGCAGCGATGGCCTGCGCCGAACGGGGACCGCCATCGGCTCGAATCGCTACCGCTTTGCCGCGGCGGCAGAAACCGTCAGCCTGTATCCGGTTCAGCACGATTCGTTGGCGAAGCCCGCGCTGATCCGCGCAGTCAGCAGCAACGACCTGCACACGCCAGCGCAGGGCGCGGATTACCTGATGGTCAGCCATGCCAGCCTGATGGACGCGGTGAAGCCATTGGCCGAATTCCATGAAAAGCGCGGATTGAAAGTGGCTTTGCTGGACATCAAGGATGTCTACGACGCCTTCAATCACGGCATCACCCATCCCAGGGCCATCCGCAACCTCGTTGCGCATGCCTGGAAAAACTGGCCGGATCCGAAACCCCGCTTCCTGCTGCTGGTGGGCGATGCCAGCTTCGACATCCGCAGCGAGACCTACAACGACCTTGCCTATGCCAAGTTCGCCAACAGCCCGCAGGAGTTGAATCCCGGACACTTCTCCGGAATCCCGGCCACGGCCTACGACAGCTCCAGCAAGACCATGGCCAGTCGCAACCTGATTCCGACCTGGCAATTTCCTTCGCCGGAAGGACAGTCGGCCAGTGACAACTGGTTCGGCGCAGTGGATGGCGATGATTACCACCCGGTAGTCGCCGTGGGCCGCTTCCCGGTGGTGGAACCGGCCGAGGTGGCGGCCATCGTCAAGAAGACCATTGACTATCTGGTAAAGCCGACTCCGGGCGCATGGCGCCGGGATGTCATGTTCATCACCGACGAGTCCAGCTACTTCAAGAAAACCTCGGACACCATCGCCGACAGCATCGGCGAGCAGGGATTCCGCGCCGACAAGATCTACGCAAGCGCAGAAGAAGCCGACAATCTCGCGCACCAGTCCGCGATCAAGCAAGGCCTCAACGATGGCCAGTTGCTGGTCCACTTCATTGGCCACGGCGGTCGATTCATCTGGCGCACCGGACCACCGGACCTGCGCAAGAACCACGATCTGTTCACCCTGGATGATGTCAGCAAGCTGGAAAACAGCGGGCGCCTGCCCATGGTGTTGTCCATGACCTGCTATTCGGCACCATTCGACAATCCCACCGAAGATTCCATCGGCGAGCGCTTCCTGCGCGAAGCCGACAAGGGCGCGGTCGCGGTGTTTGCCGCATCCTGGCGCAATTCGCCGTCAACGGAGTTCAGCACGCATCTGGTCAAGGAATTGCTCAAGCCCGGCCAGACCATCGGTGAAGGCATCGTGCGCGCCAAGCAAGCCATCAACAACCGCGTGCTTGTGGAGATGTACAACCTGCTTGGCGATCCGGCGGTGGTGCTTGAGCGCCCGCGCGATGAAGCCCGGCTTGCACTCGACGCGCAGCGTTGGGATTCGGGCGTGCTGGTTGCCATTCCCGGAGCGAATTTCTCCGGTGAAGTGGCCCTGGACTGGCTCGATGAAGACAAGCAATTGATTGCCAGCAATATTCGCGTAGCGCAGACCAACACCTTCCGCGTTTCGATTCCGAAGTTTGCCGATGGCAAGGTCGCCAGGTACCTGCAGGTCTACGCCAGTGACCGCCATGGGCTTCGCGACGCCTCCGCCGGCATGGAACTCGCGCGCGCCGCGCAGCCCGAGGGCCATGGCAGTTGGTTCGACCGGTTTTTTGCTGCGCCCGAGCGACCACTGCCTGCCGACACCGTGATTCGGCGAGGATTCGAACAAGACGCACCGGTCGCAGGCGATCACTGAGCGTGCCCGCGGTTAAACCCCTCCTTGAGCTTGCGCGCCCTGGCCAGTGGATCAAGAACGGCTTCGTGTTGCTGCCGCTGTTTTTTGCGCACGCCCTGCTTGATGCAGCGGCCCTGCGCGGCGCGCTGCTGGCCACATTCGCGTTCTGCCTGGCGGCCTCGGCTGTTTACGCGTTCAACGACACGCGCGATGTCGCACGCGATCGCCTGCACCCGGACAAGCGCAACCGGCCACTGGCGCGTGGAGCCATCAGCGTCGCTTGCGCGCTGTGGATGTCCGTGCTGCTTGCCGTGCTGGCGATGATCGTGGCTGCGCTCGCCAACCTGCATGTCGTTGCGGTGATTGCCATCTACCTCGCCAGCCAGTTCGCCTATTCCATCTCGCTCAAGCACATTCCGTTTGTCGATGTGCTGCTGGTGGCAAGCGGCTTTGGCCTGCGCATCCTTGCCGGAGGCTTCGGTGCCCAGGTGCCGTTGACCGGCTGGATCCTGGTGATGGCGGTGCTGTTGGCACTCATGTTGGTGCTGGGCAAGCGTCACGGCGATCTGGTCCACGATGTCCAGGGCCGCGCAGCACTGTACGATCGACGCACGGTGGAGCGCATTCTGCTTGTGCTTGCCGCCAGCGTTCTCGGCGCCTATCTGCTTTATTCGCTGTCGCCGGACGTGATGGCCCGTCATGGACATGCCGCGCTGGTCTACTCAAGTCCCTGGGTCGTGCTCGGCATCGCGCGCTACCTGTTCCTCGTGCTCAAGCGTGGCGCCGGTGGCGATCCCAGCCGTCTTGCCACCCGCGACCCGCTGATGCTGCTGGCAAGCATCGGCTGGCTGGCGACCCTCGGGTTCATTCTTTATGGCTGAGGACCTGATCAAGTTCTCAAGTGCACCCGGTTGCGGCGACAATGGGCGCCGCGCCCCTGCATGGAATCGGTTGTGCCGGCATTTGCCTACCAGGCCCTAGACAGCAGCGGCAGCACCCAGCGTGGCGTGCTGCAGGGTGACACTGCGCGCGCGGTGCGCTCCATCCTGCGTGAACGCGGACTGCATCCGCTTGCCGTGGACGAAGTCGGTGAACAGGCCCGCGGTGGATTGCCCTTCGTGCGTCGTGGCTTGTCCGCCACCCAACTTGCCTTGCTGACGCGACAACTGGCGACCCTGGTGCGTGCGGACCTGCCCATCGACGAGGCGCTCGCTGCGTTGTCCGAAGAAGACGACAACGAGCGACAACGCGGTCTCACCGTGGCCCTGCGCTCACGCGTCATGGAAGGCGCGAGTTTGGCCCAGGCCATGCAAGATTTCCCCGACACGTTCCCGGAAATTTTCCGCGCCTCGGTTGCCGCCGGTGAACAATCCGGGCATCTGGCCAACGTGCTGGAACGCCTAGCCGAGTATGCCGAGGCACGTGACGCCTTGAAGCAGAAGCTGCTCGCCGCGTTGACCTATCCGCTGGTGCTTTCCGTGGTCGCGCTGGCCGTTGTTGCCGGTCTGCTGACCTGGGTGGTGCCGCAGATCATCGGCGTATTCGAGAACATGCAGCGCAGCCTGCCGCTGGTAACCCGCGTCCTGATGTCGCTCTCCGATTTCCTGCGCAGCTGGGCCTGGCTGTTGCTGGTGATCCTTGTACTGATTGCATTTGCAGTGCGCTTTGCCATGCAGCGCGAGTCGGTTCGCTATCGCTGGCACCAGTTCCTGTTGCGCCTGCCATTGATCGGGCGACTGACCCGCGCCGCCAATACCGCACGCGCGGCACGCACGCTCGCCTTGCTTGCCGGTGCCGCGGTTCCGCTGCTGGATGCCTTGGCCATTGCCGCCCAGGTCGTGCCCAACCTGCCGATGCGCGAATCCTTGCGGCGCGCGGCATTCAAGGTGCGTGAAGGCAGCGGTTTTGCGCGTGCGCTCGCCGAGAGCAAGCAGTTTCCACCGATTGCCCTGCGCCTGATTGCCAGTGGCGAGCGTTCCGGCGAACTGCCTCGCATGCTCGAGGAAGCCGCGGCCCAGCAGCAGCGCGAACTGGATCGCGCGCTCGGCTTGCTGTCGGCAACACTGGGACCGGCCGTGATCCTGCTGGTGGGCGCCATGGTGCTGTTCATCGTGCTGGCCATCCTGATGCCGATCTTCGACCTCAATCAGATGGTCAAGTAGCCGGGAATGGGGAATAGGGAATAGAGAATGGTCAAGGCAATGAATCGGTGACCCTCAGCATTTCACCTTCACCTGCTCCCTGCCCACATGTTCAATCCGCGGCTTCAAACCTATTCCCCATTCCCAATTCCCCATTCCCGAATCCCCCAATGATCCATTTCGATCAAGTCAGCAAACGCTACCCCGGCGGTCATGAGGCGCTGTCCAACCTCAGTTTCGAGGTGGCTGCCGGTGAGATGGTTTACGTGACGGGTCATTCCGGCGCCGGCAAGACCACCTTGCTCAAGCTGCTTGGCCTCATCGAGCGCCCTTCGCGCGGCGAGATCACGGTCAACGGCGCCGCACTCGCGCGCGTTCGCCAGCGTTCGATTCCCCAGGTGCGCCGCGGCATCGGCATGGTTTTCCAGAACCACCGCCTGCTCATGGACCGCTGCGTGTTCGACAACGTGGCCCTGCCGTTGACGATCGTCGGTGCGTCGCGAGACGAAACCGCGCGCCGCGTGCGCGCCGCACTCGACAAGGTGGGCCTGCTCGACAAGGAACGCGCCTCCCCGGAAATGCTCTCGACCGGGGAACAACAACGCGTTGGCATCGCCCGCGCCCTGGTCGGCAAACCGCCATTGATCATTGCCGACGAACCCACCGGCAACCTCGATCCGCAATTGTCCGTGGAGATCATGAACCTGTTTGCGGAATTCCAGCAGGTGGGCACCACGGTATTGATCGCCAGCCACGACCTGCATCTGATCCGGCACATGGGCAAGCGCGTGCTGGTGCTCGATCACGGTCGCCTGATCGACGACTTCCGTCCACCGGTGGCGTGATGGTCAGTCGTCGCAATTCCAGCAATCGCTTGCGCGAGGCTCCGGCCACGCAGCTTCCGCGTGAACGGCGTGCCGTGTCCGCGCGCCTGCAGGCCTGGTTCGAACATCATCGCGGCAGCTTCCGTTCCAGCCTGCGGCGCCTGCGTGATCGCGCATGGTCGAGCATTCTCACCGTGCTGGTCATGGGCATTGCCCTGGCCTTGCCGTTCCTGCTGCATGTGCTGCTCGACAATGCACGCAGCCTGTCCGGCGGCCTGCAGGAAGCACGCGAGATCACCGTCTTCCTCACGTCCGGCGAGGATGATGCCGCAGCACGGGCCTATGCATCGGAACTGGAAGCACGCAGCGACGTGACCAGCGTGACGGTTCGCACGCCCGCCGAAGGCCTGGCCGAATTTCGCCAACTCTCGGGTTTCGCCGAAGCCCTCGACGTGCTCGAAGGCAATCCGCTGCCGGGCATGCTGGTGATCAAGCCGCGCGATCCGGCATTGGCCGCCGATCCTGCCCTGCTCGCCGAGCTGAAGGCGGATCCGCGCGTGGACATGGTCCAGTACGACGCTGCCTGGCGGCAACGGCTTTCCGCCATCCTGCGCTTTGGCGAACGCAGCATGCTCGCCCTGATGGGGCTGTTGGGCCTGGCCAGCCTGCTGGTGGTCGGCAACACCATCCGCATGGACATCCAGGCGCGCGCCGAGGAAATCGCCGTGGTGCAACTGATGGGGGCCAGCGATGGCTTCGTGCGCCGGCCGTTCCTGTATGCCGGATTCTGGTATGGGCTGATCGGCGGTTTGCTTGCCGTGCTTGCGGTCGGTATTGTCGAGCTTTCGGTGCGTGCTCCCCTGTTCGACCTGCTGGCCAGTTACCAGAACCGCTTCGCCCTGCATGGTTTCAACCTGCTCGAAGCGCTCGCGGTAGTCGCCATCAGTTCGCTGCTCGGTTGGCTCGGCGCCTGGATCGTCACCACCCGCTATCTCCTGACCGGCCGACCCAAGACGTGAGTGCAAACCCCAAGCTGACCCGCCACCTGTCCACCGACAACCCGCGCGTGCTGGTGGTCGATGGTTCGCGCGTGGTTCGCCGCCTGATCGAGCAGACGCTCAAGGCGCACCTGCCGGGTGTCAGCGTGCTGGCCTGCGAAACCGGAGCCGAGGCACTTGCCCAGCTGGGCACCGGGGTTGTCGATTTCGTCACCACCGCCCTGCGCCTGCCGGACATGGATGGACTCGAACTGGCCAGGCAGATCCGCGGGAATTCACCGCAAGCCTACATGCCGATTGTCGCCGTGTCCGGAGACGTGCAGGAACGCCTGGTATCGCGTGCGCTGAGCGAGGATGTCACCGACTACTTCGACAAGTCGCTGGGCTTCCAGGCGTTGGCGGAGTTCATCCGCGGCTATGTGCAGCCAACCGAGTCCACCTCCGGCGAAGTTCTGTACGTGGAAGACAGCCGTGTGGTCGCGGTTGCCACCCGGCGCATGCTGGAGAAGCACGGATTGACCGTGCTGCATGTGATCTCGGTCGAAGATGCGCTGGCCATGCTGGAAACCGCGCAAACCATGAATCGCATCGGCGCCGACATCGTGCTGACCGACGTCAACCTCAAGGGCGCACTGACCGGCGGCGATCTGCTTGAGCGCATCCGCCGCCAATTGGGTTACGGCAAGGGTCACTTGCCGGTGATCGTGATGACCGGCGATGACAATCCGGAAAACCAGGCGGCACTGCTGCGTGCCGGCGCCAACGATCTGGTTGAAAAACCCATCGAGGAACGGCTGCTGGTGACCAAGCTGCTGTTCCAGTTGCGGGTGGCGCGCAACCTGCGGGCACGCGCTGATCGCGAAACGGCGTGAGCTCACACCCGATCCGGCTCGAGGCCTCCTGGAAATCGCGCCTGGAGGACGTGTTCAAGGATCCCCGCATGCAGGCGCTTGGCGAGTTCCTGCGCGCACAGAAGACGGCGGGCAAGGTCATTTACCCGCCCGGAGCACGGATATTTGCCGCCCTGGATTCCACGCCCTTTGATCGGGTCAAGGTGGTCATCCTCGGTCAGGATCCCTACCACGGCCCGGGCCAGGCGCATGGCCTGTGCTTTTCCGTGCCGCACGGCATTCCGGTTCCGCCTTCGCTGGCCAACATCTACCGTGAGATCGAGCGTGACCTTGGCATTGCCCCGCCCCGCCACGGCTGCCTGGATGCCTGGGCCGGACAAGGCGTGCTCCTGCTCAATGCCGTGTTGACCGTGGAGCGTGGACAGGCCGGCTCGCACCAGAACAAGGGCTGGGAATACTTCACCGACGCCTGCATCGAGGCGCTGGACCGGGAGCGTGAACACTTGGTGTTCCTGCTGTGGGGCAGCTACGCACAAGCCAAGGGTCGGCTGATCGACGGCAAGCGCCACCGGATTCTCAAGGCACCCCACCCATCACCGCTGTCCGCGCATCGGGGTTTTCTTGGGTGCGGCCATTTTTCTTCGACAAATCAATATCTTGAAGAAACAGGCCAGACGCCGATCAACTGGCAGCTGGCTGCGGACGATTGATCCGGTCTGCATATCAGGGCCGCCGCCGGTTTCCGATTGTTCACCCGTGCAGGCAGGTTTGATGCCTGCACGGCACGCATTTTCAAGCTACTATACCGGCCAGTTCAGTTATTTTTGATCGCCACCCCGCAAGGCGGGAACTCCAGGCCCGTTTTAGCACTCCAACTACCCGAGTGCTAAACTCGGCCCCAATGATGAGGAGACGCGCATGAGCAACGCCGTGATCGCCACCAACTTCCCGGTTCCCAGCCCGCTGGGCAGCCTGGATGCCTACATTTCGGCCGTGCATCGCGTACCCATGCTGAGCCCGGAAGACGAGCAGGCCCTGGCGCGCGACTACATCGACAACGAGAACGTCGAATCCGCACGCAAGATGGTCATGTCGCACCTGCGCTTCGTGGTTCACGTTGCCCGCGGCTATTCCGGTTACGGCCTGCAGATTTCCGACCTGATCCAGGAAGGCAACATCGGCCTGATGAAGGCGGTCAAGCGCTTCGATCCGGACCAGGGCGTACGCCTGGTGTCCTTTGCGGTGCACTGGATCCGCGCCGAGATGCATGAATTCATCCTGCGCAACTGGCGCATCGTCAAGGTCGCCACCACCAAGGCGCAGCGCAAGCTGTTCTTCAACCTGCGCAAGTCCAAGAAGCGCCTCGGCTGGATGAACAACGACGAGGTCAACACCGTGGCCCGCGAACTCGGCGTTCCCGCCGCCACCGTGCGCGAGATGGAATCCCGCCTCAGTGGGCGCGACATTGCCTTTGACGCGCCGGTCGACGACGACGAAGACGCCAAGCCATCGCCGGTCATGTTCCTCGAAGACCACCAGAACGCGGATCCCTACGATTCGCTCGAAGGCGACTCAGAGGAAGAATCCTCGCTGGACACGCTGAACCGTGGCATGGAAAAGCTCGACGCGCGCTCGCGCGACATCATCCAGCGCCGCTGGCTGATCGAAGGCGAAAAGGCAACGCTTCAGGACCTGGCCGACGAATACGGCGTATCCGCGGAACGCATCCGCCAGATCGAAGCCAATGCCATGAAGAAGATGCGCGCCTTGTTCGTCGCCTGAAGCAACCGCATTCACTCCGACCCGACCCTGCAAGCGCGGGGTCTTTTTTTGCTCCGACAATGGACCGGCTGCCCGTGCAGACGCGGTCGGCAACGCGGGTACGGATTTCGATCGCGCGCGGTGCATCCGGTACGATCCGCAGGATTCCGCTGAAGCTGCTCTGTCGCATGGTCAAGGCCAGGGGCAGCGGATGCCAACGGATCGCACCCTGCCGCCGGCGCACGCTGGACTTGTTCGACCGTAACCCGTCATTGTCGTCACCAAGCGCAAGCCGGCCGGCAAGACGTCGACCGCAGCGCGTCGCAAGGCTTCGAGGAAAGCATCATGAACACGCCAGCCGCAGACCCCACCCACCACGCCTTCGATCTGCAACACCTGCTCGCGCATGTCGCCGGCATGCCGCCAATCCGCGTAGCGGTGGTCCATCCGTGCGACGAACCCAGCCTGGAAGGTGCGCTTGATGCACGTCGCGCCGGGCTGATCGAACCGGTGCTGGTCGCACCACGCGCAAAGCTGGAGTGCGTTGCCGCTGCCGCGGGCTTCGACCTCTCCGGCATCGCCATCGAAGACGTCGCCCACAGTCACGCCGCCGCCGCGCGCGCGGCCGAGCTGGCCTGCGCGGGCAAGGTCGAGGCATTGATGAAAGGCAGCCTGCACACCGACGAGTTGATGGCCGCGGTGGTCGCACGCGAATCCGGCCTGCGCACCAAGCGCCGGGTCAGCCACTGCTTCGTGCTGCACACGCCGCGCTATCCACGACCGTTCATCGTCACCGACGCGGCGATCAACCTCGCCCCCGACCTCGTGCAGAAGGCCGACATCGTGCGCAACGCAATCGACCTCGCACACGTGATCGGCGTGAAGGTGCCGAAAGTGGCCATCCTCGCCGCCGTCGAGACGGTCAACCCGATCATGCAGGCCACGCTCGATGCCGCCGCGCTGTGCAAGATGGCCGACCGTGGCCAGATTACCGGCGGCCTGCTCGACGGGCCGCTTGCATTCGACAACGCCGTTTCGCCCGAAGCCGCGCGCACCAAGGGCATCGTCTCCGCGGTCGCCGGCCAGGCCGATATTTTGGTGGTGCCGGATCTGGAAAGCGGCAACATGCTGGCCAAGCAACTGGTCTATCTCGGTGATGCAACCAGCGCCGGTATCGTGCTCGGCGCGAAAGTGCCGGTGATCCTGACCAGTCGCGCCGATCCCGACATCTCGCGCATCGCCTCGTGCGCCATCGCGCTGCTGCTGGCGCAGCACTATCGGACTTCCCCGCCATGAACCGCGTTGCCAGCGCAGGCGAAGTGCTCGTCGTACTCAATTGCGGCTCATCGAGCATCAAGTTCGCGGTGTTCGATGCAGCGGCCGATCCCTTGCCGCGCAAACCCGTGTGGAATGGCAAGGTGCAAGGCATCGGTGGGGCGAAGCCCGACTTCGGCGAAACCGGCGTTGTGCCATTCGCAATTGAGCTCGATGGCACGCATCCCTATCGCTCGGCGCTGGCGCTGATCCGTGAACGCATCCTCGCCCGCCTGGACGGCAGGAAGATCGTCGCCATCGCCCACCGCGTCGTCCACGGTGGCAGCAAGTACTTCAAGCCAACCCGCATCGATGCGGCGGTGCTTGCCGATCTCAAGAGTTTCATTCCACTGGCGCCGCTGCACCAACCTTTCGCTCTGGAAGCCATCGAGATCCTGCTGCGCGAACAACCGCAGCTTCCGCAAGTCGCCTGCTTCGATACCGGTTTCCACCTCACCTTGCCCAAGGTCGAACAGCTGCTGCCGCTGCCGCACGCGTTCTGGGAACGCGGCCTGCGCCGCTACGGATTCCACGGACTGTCCTACGACTACATGGCCACTGCCCTGCCCGAACGACATGGCGACCTGGCCCGCGGCCGGGTGATCGTGGCCCACCTCGGCAGTGGTGCCAGCCTGTGCGCAATGCAGGATCTGGCCAGCGTGGCCACCACCATGGGCTTCTCCGCGCTGGACGGGCTGATGATGGGAACGCGCACCGGCGCGCTCGACCCCGGCGCCGTGATCTACCTGATGGAAATCGAAAAGCTGAGCCTTGCGGATGTCGGCCACCTGCTCTACCACCGGTCGGGCTTGCTCGGCGTGTCGGGAATCTCCCCTGAACCGCGCGTGCTGCAACCGCTGGAAGCAAACGCCAACGAGACTGGCGCGCGCGCACGCGAGGCGCTGGCCCTGTACGTGCGCAGGATGGTGCGCGAGATAGGCGCGCTGGTGGCAGTGCTTGGCGGACTCGATTTACTGGTGTTCACCGCCGGTGTCGGCGAGCACAGCGCAGACATCCGCGAACGCGTGTGCTCATCGCTTGGCTTCCTCGGCATCACCCTCGACGCAGCCGCCAACGCAGGCAACGCGCCCCTGATCTCCACCGCCAACAGCCGCGTGCGCGTGGCCGTGGAACCGACCAACGAGGAATGGGTTGCGGCGCGCGATTCCATCGCCGTCATCGGCGTCGGCCAGGAGCCCGTGTGATGTGCAGGATCACGCGCGTGGATCGCATCGTCACGCCACTGTTCATCTACGCAGGCGCGAACGATCCACGTGTCCCGCATGCGCAGTCGGACCAGTTGGCCGCTCGCCTGCGCGAACACGGCGTGCCGGTGGAATACATGCTCCCCGAAAACGAAGGCCACGGCGCGTCGGCTCCGGCCACGCAACGCGAACTGGCGGTGCGCTCGATGCGTTTTGTCCTGCGCGTGCTCACCAGCAGCGCGACTGAGCGGTAACGGCCTGGCAATCAATCCGTCGCGCCGAATTCGCGCAGCAGCGCAATGTAGAAGCGCACGGCGCGCGCATGTTCGGCTACCGCGATGCGCTCATCGGTGCCGTGGAACGTGGCGAGTTCGTCCGCTTGCAGCTTGAATGCCGCGAAGCGGTACAGGTTCGGCGTGAGCACGGCATAGTGGCGCGCGTCGGTGGCACCGTTGGTGACATAGGGCGCAACCACGATCTGCGTCTCCGGCGAGGCGCGGCGCAGCGCGGTGTCGATGCTGTTGAACGCTGCGTTGTCCCACGGAGCCGGTGCGGTGGGCTCGGTGCCGAAGTCGTCGTATCGCGACACCTCGACTTGCGCATCGTCGATGACCCGACGCACATGCGCCAGCACGCCATCGATGGAATCACCGGGACGGATGCGGAAATTCACCACCGCCTCGGCCTGCTGCGCCAGCACGTTGTCCTTGATGCCGGCGTGGAACATGGTCGGTGCCGTGGTGGTGCGCAAGGTGGCATCGGTAACGGGCGATGCGCTCAGCAAGGATTCGACTACGGGCGCGCTGATCCAGAGATTGGCCAAGGCCAATCGTTGCGCGAATGGAAGATGCGGCGCCGTGCGTCGCAGCAGTTCGCGCTGCACGTCACTGATCGCGGCAGGCGGGCGATTTCGTTCCAATGCCGATACCGCGGTGGCAACGCGACCGATGGCGCTTGTGCGTGGCGGCATCGAGGAATGCCCACCCTCGCCACGCGCGGAAAGGCGCACGCTCAGATAGCCCTTCTCGGCCACGCCCACCGTCGCCAGCGGCACATCGAGACCGGCGAAGCTGCCTTGCGTGAGCGCGCCGCCTTCATCGAGCACGAAGGCCGGCGTGACACCGCGCGTGTGCAGCAGCTCCGCCATCGCCTTGGCGCCGTGCGTGCCGCCGATTTCCTCGTCATGCCCAAAGGCCAGGTACACCGGGCATGCCGGCACGAAGCCTTCGCCGAGCAGATGTTCGACCGCTTCGAGAATCGCCAGCAGCGATGCCTTGTCGTCGATTGCGCCGCGGCCCCAAACGTAGCCATCGGCGATCACGCCTGCGAAGGGTGGATGCGTCCATCCGCTTTCGGTACCCGGCTCCACCGGCACCACGTCCTGGTGCGCGGCGAGCAACAGCGGTGCGCATTCACCTCGGCCATTCCAGCGAAACAGCAGGCTGGCATCGTTGATGGATTCGTGCGCGAGTTGCGCGTGCACGCGCGGGAAGTCGGCTGCAAACCGCGCCTGCAGGGCATGGAAGGCATCAAGCGATGGCGACTCGGGCGTGGCGCTGACCGTTGCAAACGCGATGGCGGCGGAGAGCCGCTGTGCCATGGCAGCCTCATCCAGCGCCACGGGCACAAACGCGACCTTGGTCGCAAGCGGCTGCGCGCGCCAGGCATTGAAAACCAGCACGCCGGCCAGAACCGATACCGCCAGCAGCAAGACGAGAAGGATTCGTTTCATTGGCAATGCGCCCTCACCATGGATGCATGCGTTTGTACTTTGGTTGTATCTGCAAACTCAACCCAAACCGCATTGTTCATGAGCCTGTAGGGATAATCGCGAAGGATCTTTCCTTCAGGATGATGCATTGCGGCGTCTCCGATCGACCCTGAAGGGTCTCCTACAGGGCTTTGGGCTTATGCAGGAGCCCCCCAAGAGGGGATAAACGCCCCTTCGTCGGGCTCAGGACAGGCTTTAGGCGCTCGTCCTTTTTCGGCGCGAAGCTTTCGGCATGTCCGATCGACCCTGAAGGGTCTCCTATAGCAGTTACGGCTCGTGAACGCAGGCAAGCGCCATGTTGATGCCTTGAAAACGGGCGCGCATGGTTGCATCACGGCTTCAGGCGTTTTCCTGCGACGTGCGTGAATAGTGCGAGCCAGGAGCCGGTCCGCCACGATGACGCAACGCTGCGGGTACGTGAAGCCTCAGCCCATTTCGACCGGATCGACGTCGATGGACCAGCGCAGTTTGCGGGCGGCGGGCAGCTCGCGCACGCGCGCGAGCCATTCGGGCAGGAAGGCCTGCATGCGCTTGCGCTGACTTGCCTCGATCAAGACCTGCGCGCGCTGGTAGCCGGCGCGGCGCGGCATGGGTGCGGGCAAGGGCCCGTGCAGGGCGAGACCGTTGGCTGGATTGCCGGCTTGTTCGATGGCCTGTTCAAGAAACGCGGTGACCTCGGCCATCGTTTTCGCTTCGCAGCGCAGCAGGGCCAGGTGCGCAAACGGCGGCAAGGCGGCGGCGCGACGCTCCGTCATCAGGCCTCGCGCAAGCGCGGGGTAGCCGCCTTCGATGAGCGCGCGCAACAGGGGATGATCCGGATGATGGGTTTGCAGGATCACCGATCCGGCGCGATCCGCGCGCCCGGCCCGTCCCGCCACTTGCACGATCAACTGGCCCAGGCGTTCGCCAGCGCGGAAGTCGATGCTGTGCAAACCTTCGTCCACGCCCACCACCACGACCAGGGTGAGACCCGGCAGGTCGTGGCCCTTGGCCAGCATCTGCGTGCCCACCAGGATGCGCGCGCCATCGCCATGCAACTGTTCGAAGACCGCATCGCGGCTGGAACGATTGCGCGTCGAGTCGCGATCCACGCGCAGGATGGGAATGTCGGCAAAGCGTTCGCGCAGGGTTTCCTCAATCCGTTCGGTGCCCTGTCCCTGCGGCGCCAGGGTGCTCATCGTGCACTGCGGACACGCCGCCGGAACGCGTTGCTCGGCGGCACAGTGATGGCAGCGCAGGCGAGCCGCGCCGCGATGCAGGGTCATCGGCCGATCACAGCGCGAGCATTGCGCACTCCAGCCGCAGGCCTGGCAGATCAGCACCGGTGCGTAGCCGCGTCGATTGCGGAATACCAGCACCTGCTCACCGCGCGCGAGCACCTCCGAAATGCGATCCAGGGTGATCAAGGCCAAGCCGTGTTCGAGCCGCTTCTTGCGCACATCCATCACGTGCAGCGAGGGCGGTTGCGCGACACCTGCGCGCTGCGGCAGGCGCAACAGGCGGTAGCGGCCGGCCTCGGCATTGACCAGGCTTTCCAGCGACGGCGTGGCCGAACCCAGTACGACCGGAATGCCCAGGCTGCGCGCGCGGACCAGGGCGAAATCGCGGGCGTGGTAGCGAAAGCCATCCTGCTGCTTGAACGAGGCATCGTGTTCTTCATCCACCACGATCAAGCCGGCATTCGGCATCGGCACGAACACCGCCGAGCGCGTACCGAGGATGACGCGCGCTTCGCCACGGGCGGCGGCAAGCCAGGCCTTGGCGCGTTCGGTCTCGGAAAGGCCGGAATGCAGGATGGCGATATCGAAACCAAGCCGCTCGCGGAAGCGTCGCGTGGCTTGCGGGGTCAGCGAGATTTCCGGAACCAGCACCAGCGCCTGGCGTCCAGCAGCAACGGTGGCGGCAATCAGGGCCAGATAGACTTCGGTCTTGCCGCTGCCAGTCACGCCATCGAGCAGGAAGGGCGCGAAGCTGCCGAGCGCGGTACTGACCGCATCCACAGCAGCTTGCTGATCCGCATTGAGCTTGGGTGCGACTATTCGGGCGGTTGGCTGGATGGCGCCGAGGCGGCAGTCTTCGACCAGTCCACGCGCTTTCAGGCGTCGCGCAGCGGCACGCCAGCCCGCATGCCGATCTTCCAGTGCGGTCACCGACGTGGGCCCTGCTGCCAATGTCTCCAGCAATTGCTTGCCCAGCTTGCCGATGCGAGCAGCCGCTTGCGCCATGGCCGCGATGCCCGCATCGGTCAGGCGCAAGGCTGCCGTGCCGGATTCCGGCAACACCGCAGCGCGCCGCAAAATGACCGGCAAGGCGGCTTCGAAAACCTCGCCCGGCGGATGTTGGTAATAGCGCGCCGCCCACATCAGGTTGGCCATGAGGTCAGGATCCAGCAGCGGCGCTTCATCAAGCACCGCGACCAGCGGTTTCAACTGCTCGGCAGGCATGTCGCTCGTCGTCGGCAGCTCCAGCACCACACCGGTGACTTCGCGCCGGGCAAACGGCACCCGCACGCGACAACCCACCTGCGGC
The DNA here is from genome assembly GCA_016712865.1 of Dokdonella sp. Lineage (GTDB taxonomy): Bacteria > Pseudomonadota > Gammaproteobacteria > Xanthomonadales > Rhodanobacteraceae > Dokdonella. The sequence goes on along the minus strand of JADJQH010000008.1, from coordinate 323,170 downwards.
GCGGGCAGCGAGTCATCGAGCACGTAGTCGAACAGGCGGGTCAGCGGAACCGGAACCGCCACACGGACAAGGCGTGGCATGCAGGAAATGTCGAATCGGGCGAGCGTCGAGTGTACCCGCGACTGCTGCGGCCGGTTCGCATTCCGGCAGCGGCGTGCCGTGGAAACGAACCACGCCCACTTGCGCGCACTTTCTCACCTGGATCGGAGAATAGACAGGCAAGTCGTTGGTCGTGCGGTGGATTTTCCCTTATCCACAACCTCTGTGGATAAGTATGTGGATGAGCGCTTCAATTGCGCTGGCCCAGCCCGCTGTCATGCGCTCCCGGTCATCTTGGTGAAATATTGACCAATCCCGTTAAACCCAAGCATTTCAACGTGTTACGAGTATACAAAGCGCTCCCGCACGGCCCGCAAGGGAAAGGGCCCGCAGCCGCTTGAATCCTCAAGGGTCTGTGCAAAACCCTCTTGACAGGGCGCAGGAAACTCGGATTCCAAGCCTGGCGGGCAGCAGCAGCTTTCCTCATGTCCACAGCACCCACGTCGGCTCCGGCCTTTGGCCTTGAGCTGACCTACAGGTGTGCATGCAAACTCGGATCCGGCCTGTGATCTGTAGAAGCGTAGGTCGGCTCAAGCAGCCACGCTGCGGAGCCGACGTCGCACACGCACGCCACCCACTTCGGCTCCGGCCTTTGGCCTTGAGCCGACCTACAGGTGTGGATGCAAACTCGGATCCGGCCTGTGATCTGTAGAAGCGTAGGTCGGCTCAAGCAGCCACGCTGCGGAGCCGACGTCACACTTCAGCACGGTCATGAACCAGCCCTGGCGGTACACCCGTTTCTGCATCACCAGCAAGTACAGGAACAGCCGGTTTCAGACGCAGCGTGCGAACCTCGCCTGGAAAACCGTTTCCAGGCTTCCCACTCATCACCATCAAGAGAGTAGCCGCACCAACGCCTCTCGTTCGATCTTTTGGTGCGTGGCAATTTCCGAAACAATTGCGGCAAGTGTGCCGACACGCAATGGGCGATGGTTGGGGATTGTTATTGAATGCTTGGGGTTATTGCACTCCAGCCGGATATGACTTCCAGTCTGTCGCACGGGTTGATATCCGAGTTGCGTCAACGCCTTTATCAACGTTGCGGCATCCATGTCTCTTGGAAGCTTCATGCGGCCAGGACTTCATCCTTGACGTAGTGCAGTCGTATCAAGCTCGGTCGCTCACCATCGTCGAAATGGCAGTGCACGGCGTCTCGCACTTGGTCGCGGAGTTCATCGTAACTGTCGGCTTCGGCAAAGATGGAATGGCCGAGCGCGCGAGCGATCACACCACCTTCCGCCGCATCTTCCACCAGGAACACGATTTCACTCATGGCAAGCATCCTTTGGACCTGAACCTGGATGGCACGTGCTGATGGTACGTGCATTTGCGACATGATCGCCAGATTCCGCGAACAGCGGGCAGAGTGGGCTTTATTTTGTTGCGCTGCTGAACCGGGTTCCAAACCTGCCGGGAGTCGTCGGGTTCCGCTAGGAGCCTGCGCGGCAGAATGAATTCGAAGCGAAACGACGCTGACGCGATTCAGTGGATCAATCGGAAGGTGCGCATAGCGGGCACTATGCAAGCCTGACGATTGATTCAATCAATCGATGGCAGCGACGTTGCAGCCGGATGGCTTCTGCCGCGCAGGCTCCTAGCCCAAAGCCGACCAAAGTCGGCTCTACAAAAGCCAGAGCCAGCTCTGTTGCACCAAAGTTTCCGCTTGCCCAAAGCCGACCAAGGTCGGCTCTACAAAAGCCGCATCCCCCTCGTAGAGCGGAGCTTGCTCCGCTTCCACGGCAAACGGCTGCGAAATCCCACGCCGGGGCTCAGGTGAATGCCAGGCTGGCCAGGGCCGACATGGCCAGGGCAAAGGCAAGGAAGATCACGTAGCAGTAGCCGATCACGCAGTACTTGAGCACGGTCATGAACCAGCCCTGGCGGTACACCCGTTTCTGCATCACCAGCAGGTACAGGAACAGCCATATCCAGGCGAGCGCGCTGAGCACACCGATCACGTCCACCAGCCAGCCAATCGAGGCCGCGAGGTCAGCCAGCCAGGCCAGCAGCAGCAGGACCAGGATGGACATGAAGATGAACGAGTGGCTGTGCAGCGCAACCAGCAGGTGTTCCATGTACAGGCGGCGCTTGAAGATGTAGAAAAACTTGAGCAGCACCGCAAACAGCGGCATCACCACGAACAAGGTCTGCGGCAATACGCTGATCCAGCCCGTCAACAGGCGCTGCGGATCCTTCTTCACGCTTTCCAGGTTGTCGCGCATGTGCACGGCGGTGCGTGTCAGCCATGCATTCATGCCTGCGGGCAACCAGGCAATCGCCACCGGATCGGCTTGCGGATCCCAGGCCTTGCCATCGGTGATGAAAACGCCGGAATTGGCTTCAAGCTTGGGTGCAGGCAAGCCGGCGGCGGTGGCATCGGCCACGCGCTTGGCATGTTCGTTCAACTCGAGGATGCGCTCATCCGCACGCTCGCTGGCCCGCTCCAATGCAAGCTTGACTTTCTCGCCCGTGCTTTCCGGGCCCGCCGCAAGCACGGCACGTGCTTTTTCCAGTTCGCTCTTGACCGCGTCAACTGTTTTCGCCTGGTTGATCGCGTCGAACTCGCCAAACTGGAAGTCGTTGCTGCTGATCTGCGGCAAGGCCATCTGGATGGCAAAGAACGCAATGATCGACAGGAAAAAGAACAGGCGGAATGGCGTCACATAGCGTGCGCGGCGTCCGGCCAGGTATTCGGTGGTCAGGTAACCGGGGCGGAAATAGAGATCGCCCAGCGAGCGGAAGATGCGCGAGTCGACATTGAAGACGATGTCGGCCAGGTCCGACAGGACCTCGGACAAGTGCCGGATCATGCCTTTTTCGGATTGTCCGCAGGCATAGCAGTACGGCCCGTGTGCCGGCGCGCCGCAATTGGGGCAAGTGCGCAGCGGCTGATCGGCCGTTGCGGTGAACTGCGCGTCTTCCGTCACCGGCACGGGTGCAGGTGGCGGTGGTGGCTTGTCCGGAATGTCGATTGCGTTGTTCATGATTTTTCCAGAAGGCCCTGTGTGCGCAACCAGGCGCAGGTGTCATGCACCAGCGTGCGCAACGGGGTGAGCTGGTAGCCCAACTCGCGCATGGCCTTGGTCGAGTCCACGCGCAGGTGATAGCAGGTGAACGATACCGATTGCGGTGTCAGCCGGGGTTCACCGCCAGTGACGCGGCTCAAGGCATCGAGCACGCGCGCGTAGCCGCGCAGGAAACCCGCCGGCAGTGCACGGCTTGGCGCCTTGCAGTCCAGCTCTTTGGCGATGCACTGGATGAGTTCGAGAAAACTGGCGTGTTCGCCACCGAGCAGGTACTGCTCGCCATGATGCGGCAGGCGCCACGCCGCCAGTTCAGCCTTGGCGATTTCCCGCACATCGGCAAATGTGCCCGATCCCGGCGGCGCACCCGGCAGCTTGCCCTGCTCAAGCAGGATGAACATGCGTGCCCAGTTGCGGGTATCACCCGGGCCGAGGATATGCGCCGGATTGAGCACGACGGCTTCGATGTCGCCGCGCGCATCGGCCTCCAGCACCAGTTCCTCCGCGATGGCCTTGGTGCGTTCGTAGTTGATCCAGGATTGCTTGCCAAGACGGGGCGAATGTTCGTCGAGCACGTTTTCCTGCTGGCCGAACGCGGAAACCGACGAGGTATGCACCAGGCGTCGCACGCCCGCCGCCTTCGCTGCCGCGATCAGGTTGCGCGTGCCGTCGATGTTGGTGCGGTTCTGCCGCGCCTCATGGCCGCGCCAGGTGCTGGTGTCGGCGGCCACATGGAACACGCAATCGGTGGGCGTGGCCAGGGCCGCCATCAGCGCCAGCGGATCTTCGATGCAACCGGCCACCAGCTCCACGCCGCGCGCCTGCAAATCCGCTGCAGCTTGCGGGTCGCGCACCAGCGCCGCGACCTGGACGGATTCCGCAAGCAGGCGTTCGAGCACATGCCCGCCGAGAAATCCGCTGGCTCCGGTCAGCATGACCCGCATGCGCTGTACTCCTTCGCTTCAATCCGGATGTGGGTGTGGATGTCTCTGTCGATCAGCCGATGCCACGGCGCGCAGACCGTATAATCGCCCGCCGCCGGACCCCTCTCTGATGCACGCCATTCTATCCGCCCACCGTCGCTGGTTGGGTCACGAACTCGCCGACACCCTGCGCCTCGCTGCACCCCTGGTGCTCGGCCAGTTGTCGGCGATCGGCATGAACCTGATCGATACCCTGCTGGCCGGCCACCTCAATGCGCACACGTTGGGCGCGGTGGCGCTCGGCAGCAACGTGTGGACCCTGGCGATCATCTGCATCATCGGCGTGATGATGTGCCTGCAACCGTCGGTTGCCCAACTGCACGGCGCGGGGCGCGATGCGCACATTGCGCCGCTGTTCCGCCAAGCCTTGTGGCTTGCCTTGCCGCTGGGAATCGGGCTCGGAGTCACCACCGCCCTGTTCGGCCCCTTGCTGTTTGGCTTGATCGGCGTTGATGCCAGTCTGGTTGAGGATGCCAGCCGCTTTCTGCGCGCCATCGCCTGGGGCGCGCCGGCGCTTGCCGTGTTCTTTTGCCTGCGCGGACTCAGCGAAGGCATGGGCCTGACCCGGCCCACCATGTACTTCAGCATGCTCGGCCTGGCCCTGCTCGGGCCGCTCGGCTATGTGCTGATGTACGGCGCATTCGGTTTTCCGCAACTGGGCGCATTCGGCTGCGGTCTGGCCACCGCCATCGTGCTGTGGGTGCAATGCCTGTCGTTTGCGTGGTACGTGGTCCGCCGCAAACGCTATCGGGATCTGCATCTGTTTGCCCGCTTTGATCGCCCCTCGCCGCGCGCGCTCGTCGAGCTGCTCGGCATCGGCGTGCCAATCGCCGTCACCCTGCTGATGGAGGCGGGCCTGTTCGTGGCCGTTGCCCTGACCATTGGCAAGCTCGGTGCGGATGTCATCGCCAGTCACCAGATCGCCATGAACGTGGCCTCGGTGGTGTTCATGGTTCCCCTGGGTATCGCCCTGGCCACCACGGTGCGCGTGGGCTTTGCGCGCGGGCGCAATTCCGGCCAGGACGTGCGTCGTGCCGCTGCTGCCGGATTGCTGCTGACCCTGGTCATGCAGGTGGTTTCCGCGTGCATCATGTTCGCCTTCGCGCGACACATCGCCTCGCTGTACACCACCGATGTCGCGGTCATCGTGCTGGCGGCACAACTGCTGACCCTGGGCGCCATCTTCCAGCTTTCCGACGGCATGCAGGTGGCTGCCAATGGCGCGCTGCGCGGCCTCAAGGACACGCGCTGGCCGATGCTGTTGTCCGGACTGGCCTATTGGGGCGTGGGCATGCCGGTGGGTCTTTGGCTCGCTTTCCCGCATGGCCTTGGCGCGCGCGGCATGTGGATCGGTCTCATCGCCGGTCTGAGTGTTGCCGCCATCCTGCTGTCGGCGCGCTTCTGGACCACGGCGATGAAGCTGCCCACCGGTCCATGCCAAACGGAGCATGCGCGCGACGATGCCTTGGGCTAGGCTGTCTGCAGGCCGCGCGCGCGTGGCCAGCTCCCTTTTCTCCGAGATGGATACCGAATCATGTCCGAAGCCCAACCTGGCCTGATCACGCGGCTGTTTTGCGGGTTGTGGAATGCAATCAATTTCAGCCGGCGCCTGGTCGTCAATTTCGTGTTCGTGTTGCTGGTGGTTTTCGTGCTCGGCGCGATTTTCCGCAGCACTCCGCAACTGGAGGACAAGACCGCGCTGGTGCTTGATCCGCAAGGCAACATCGTCGAGCAGTTCAGCACCAACCCGACGGAACGCGCGCTGGCCGGGCTTGGCGGCAATGCCACCCAGGAAGTGCAGTTGCGCGATCTCATTGCCGTGATCAAGGCAGCCGCACGCGATTCACGCATTGAGCGCATCGTGTTGGTGCCCGATCAGATGTCGGCCGGCGTCTCGACCATGCGCGAGCTGGGCCAGGCGCTGGATCGTTTCCGCAAGACCGGCAAGGACGTGGTGGTGGTTTCCGAGGGCATGGAGCAAAGCCAGTACTACCTGGCCGCGCATGCCAACGAGATCCTGCTCGATCCGGAAGGCTGGGTCATCCTCGAAGGTTTCGCCAACTATCGAAGCTACTACCGGGACGCGCTCGACAAGCTCGGCATCGACGTGCATCTGGTGCGGGTCGGCACCTACAAATCGGCGGCCGAGCCTTACATCCTCAATCAGGCATCCGACGCAGCCAAGGAAGCCGCCTTGTTCTGGATGGGTGATGTCTGGAACGAATTCCTCGGCGAGATTGCCGACCTGCGCAAGCTCGAACCCGCCGCGATTGCCGCAGACATCGCCAACCTCGATACCCTGGTTCCGCAATTCAATGGCGACCTTGCCAAATTTGCCGCGGATCGTGGCCTTGTGGACCAACTGGCGACGCGCGCCAAGGCACGCGAGATCCTGATCGAGCGCGGTGCCGCCGATGCCGGCGGCGAGACCTTCCGCCAGGTGCACTGGACCGATTACCTGGGCATGCAGAACGGACAGGGCTTGCTGGGAGATGCGCCACTGGTTGGCGTGGTCGTCGCCCAGGGCGATATCGTTCCCGGCGAACAGGCCCAGGGCATGGTGGGCGCCACAACCACCGCACACCTGTTGCGCCAGGCCCGCGAGGACGAGCAGATCCACGCCGTGGTGCTGCGTGTCGATTCGCCCGGCGGTGATGCGTATGCGTCCGAAGTGATCCGGCGCGAAGTCGAAGGCCTGCAACAGGCCGGCAAGCCGGTGGTGGTATCGATGGGCGACGTGGCCGCGAGCGGCGGCTACTGGATCTCCATGGACGCCAGCGAAATCTGGGCGCAGCCCACCACCATTACCGGATCCATCGGCATCTACGGCCTGTTCGTCACCATTCCGCAGACCCTGGAAAAACTCGGCATCCATGTCGATGGCGTGGGCACCACGCCCATTGCCGGCGCGTTCGACATTCGCCGGCCGCTTGATCCGCGCGTGGAATCGGTCTGGGCCAGCGTGACCGAAAAGGGTTATCGCAATTTCATCGGCAAGGTTGCCGCGGCCCGCGGCAAGACGCCCGAGCAGATCGATGCCATTGCCCAGGGCCGGGTCTGGAGCGGCGCACAGGCCAAGCAACGCGGCCTGGTCGACAAGCTCGGCGGACTCGAGGATGCCATCACCTCCGCAGCGGCACGCGCCGACATTGCCGGCAATTACCGCACCCGTTACGTGGAGCGCGAACTCAGTGGTTGGGAACGCATCGCGCTTTCCTTCAGCAACAGCGCCAGCGCGCGCGCGATGACGAAATGGTCCGGCATCGATGCGCTGCTGCCGAACCTGCCGGCCGTCGCGGAACTGCGCTCAGCCGTGGATCTGCTCAACACCCTCGCCGGCAACCGCTTTGGCGTGGTTGCGCATTGCTTCTGCGGACTGAGCCAGCACTGATCGCATAGTCATCCCGGTGTGGCGCTTCGCGACAGGCGAAGGACTGCTCAAGCCGGGATGAAGACAACGGCCATGTGTTCGGCATAGTCGGGGCAGGTTGTTGAAAAACGTTGGCGAGGCAGCCAGGGCAAGGCAAAAGCAGGCGAAAAAGCGCAGTTTACGGTGGTGTAAATGAGCATTTTGAGCCTGCATTTAACGCAGCAATGGCAACGCAGCCAGGTTTTCGACAGCCTGCCAGCGGTGCGATCAGCCCCCACTGGCTTCGTCGATGGCCTTGTCCTGGGCTTCCTTGGCTTTTTGCAGGGTTTCCTCGACGTCCCTCGCCTTCTGCATGGCCTTCATCTGCTCATCGAGCACGGTCGGGGTTGCCGATTCGGCTGGTGTCGCGGTAGCGGTGTCATCCGCATCCTGCGCAGCGTCCGTCTCCGGGCTCTTGGATGAACACGCCGCCAGGGACAGGGCAAACATCACGGCGACGGCGATGCGAACGGTTTGGCGTACCATGGCTACCTCGGTGTGGTTTGGAAACACCGAGTCTGATCCCCGATCCTGCTGCCGACAAGCACACGACCGAATCCCATGAACGCATCGCGCTGGCGACTGGATGGACAACTTGCGCTGGTCACCGGCGCCAGCCGCGGCATCGGTCTGGCCACGGTGCGTGAATTGGCCGGCCTTGGCGCCAGCGTGCTGATGGTTGCCCGCGATGAATCCCACCTTGAGCAGGTTCGCGATGAACTGGCCGAGGAAATGCCCGGTTGCGCGTTGCATTCCATTGCCGCCGATGTCGGCGAACACGAGCAGCGCCTGGAAGTCTTCGACTACATATCCGACCTTGATCTGGATCTTTCCCTGCTGATCAACAACGTCGGCATGAACATCCGCAAACCGACGCTGGAATACAGCGAAGGCGAATACCGCAGCATCATCGAGACCAGCATGATTTCGACGTTCGAGATGTGCCGGCTCGCGCATGCGCACCTGCGCGAACATGGCAACGCGGCCATCGTCAACGTCGGCTCGGTTTCCGGCAGCACGGCCATCCGCACCGGTTCGCCGTACGGCATGAGCAAGGCTGGCGTGCATCAGCTGACGCGCAATCTCGCCAGCGAGTGGGCGGAGGACGGCATCCGCGTGAACTGCGTTGCACCGTGGTACATCCGCACCCAGCGTTCCGAACCGGTGCTTGCGGATCCGGAATATCTCGAGGAAGTGCTCGCACGCACGCCGATGCGCCGCATCGGTGAACCGGAAGAGGTTGCTGCCGCCATTGCGTTCCTGTGCCTGCCGGCAGCGTCGTACATCAGCGGCGAATGCATTGCCGTGGATGGCGGCTTCCTGCGCTACGGGTTCTGAGAATCAGCGTTGCCCTAAGGAACGTCTGAACGAGTATTGTCGCGAGCAAGCTCGCTCTCACCATTGCTTGATTTTGTGGGAGCGAGCTTGCTCGCGACGAATGAGTTCCGTACTTGTTCAGAGTTTCCCTAAACCATCCATAGCCGAAAACGGCGAGTCGATCCCCGTCATCGCTGCTACATTGCACGCATGTCCGCGCCATCTGCCACCATCCAGCTTGATCCGGCAATCTGCGAGCAGGCACGCCTGACGCGTGATGCGCGATTTGACGGGCTGTTCTTCACCGCCGTGAAGACCACGGGAATCTACTGCCGGCCGGTGTGTCCGGCACCCACGCCGAAACCGGGCAACATCCACTATTACCCGAGCGCTGCCGCAGCCGCCGCAGCAGGTTACCGCCCCTGCCTGCGCTGTCGACCGGAAGCGGCGCCCGGATCGCCCGTGCACCGCGCCAACAGCGAGTTGATCAGCGCGGCATTGCAGATGATCGAGCACGGCGCGCTGGATGGCGGCTCGGTGGGCGAACTGGCGGCGCGCATCGGCGTCGGCGAACGCCACCTGCGCCGCCTGTTCGAACAGGAGATCGGCGCCAGTCCGAACGATGTCGCCGCCACGCGTCGATTGCTGTTCGCCAAGCAATTGCTGCTGGAAACCGGATTGAGCATCACGTCGGTGGCGGCCGCAGCAGGCTACGCGAGCTTGCGTCGTTTCAATGCAGCGTTCCTTGAAGCCTTTGCAAAACCGCCGCGCGATTTTCGTCGCGGCGTCGGTGAAGCGCGCACAAGCGATGCACTGACCCTGCGCATTCCCTATCGGCAGCCGTATGATTTTGCCGGCCTGCTGGAGTTCCTCTCGCGTCGCGCGATACCGGGCGTGGAATGTGTTGAAGCGGACGAGTACCGACGCAGTTTCCGCATCGGCGCGGATGCCGGCTGGTTCAGCGTTGCCGCACGGAGCGACGATGCCGCGTTGCAACTGTGCGTGCACGGCGCGCGACCGCATCAGCTTGGCCAGCTTGCCGCACGCGTGCGGCGCATGTTCGATGTCGATGCCGATCCGGCTGCGATTTCCCGGGTGCTTGGCGCTGATCGCCTGCTGCGTCCGCTGACGCGGCGTTGGCCTGGACAGCGCCTGCCGTGTGCCTGGGATGCTTTTGAACTCGGCGTACGCGCCGTGCTGGGCCAGCAGATTTCCGTGGCCGCGGCGCGCACGTTTGCATCGCGCATTGTTGAACGCTTCGGCACTGCGCACGACGCCAGCCTTGCACATGGACTCGGGCGCCTGTTTCCGGAGCCGGAACAGCTTGCCGATGCGCCGCTGGAAAGCATTGGCTTGCCGCGTGCGCGCGCCGAAACCCTGCGCTCGCTGGCGCGCGCTTTCCGCGACGAGCGCGAAGCCTTCTCCTCGTTCACGACACGCGAGGACATCATCGCGCGCCTGCAGGCACTGCCCGGCATTGGAGCGTGGACAGCGAACTACATGGCCATGCGCGCGTTTTCGCATCCGGATGCGTTTCCTGCCGGTGATCTCGTGTTGCGCAAGATCATCGGCAAGGGCACGCCAGTGACGGAACGCAAGATGCTGGAGCGGGCCGAAGCATGGCGCCCGTGGCGCGCCTACGCCGTCATGCTGCTGTGGCGGAGTACCAACTGATGGAAAACCGAATGATGTTCCACGACACCTTCAACACCCCGATTGGCCCGCTGCTGCTGGTCGGTGATGGCCATGCCCTGCACCACGTCGGCCTGCCTGAGTCGCGGCATCCGCTGAAGCTGGCCGCGGACTGGAAACGCGCGCCGCAGGTTTTCAGCGAAGCGCGCCGCCAGTTCGATGCCTACTTCAGCGGCGCGGCCAACGCGTTCGATCTTGCCCTTGCGCCGCACGGAACGGACTTCCAGCGCCGTGTATGGATGGCGCTGCGTGAAATTGCCTACGCCACCACCATCAGCTACGCGGAACTCGCACGACGCACCGGCAACCCAAAGGCCAGTCGCGCGGTGGGTCTGGCCAATGGCGCGAATCCCTTGCCCATCATCGTGCCGTGTCACCGGGTGATCGGGGCAAACGGTTCACTCACCGGTTTCGGCGGCGGGCTTGCGGCCAAGAAGTTCCTGCTCGACCTGGAACAGCGCCATGCTCCAGCGCGGGCGTTTGCGCTCTCGCCGTAGCGGGAGCGCGGCTTCACCGCCACGGCTATCGTTTCCCCATGGCCTTGGCAATGATGGCCTTGCCTCGCGCATCGGTGACGCCGGATACCATCATCCTGTCTTTTTCGGCAATGCGTGCGCCGTGCGATACCAGTGCTTCGGCGGCATCGAAGCGGCTCATGATCAGGGCCATCGCCAGCGGCGTGACCCCCGAGCCATTGCGCACGTCGATCCTGGCGCCACCGGCAACCAGGGCATTGATGGTGCGTGCGCCGCAATACTGCGCGGCGCTCATCAGCACCGTGTTGCGGTTGCCGTCGACACGCGAGACGTCGGCGCCTGCGCGCACCAGCAACTGGATGGTTTCAATCAGCCAGTCAGTTTCCTCGCCCTGGCTGTGGCAGCCCACGCCGACGGCGAAGTAGATCGGCGTCTGGTTCAAGTCGGTGGCACCGGTGTCAACCGGAACACCCGCATCCAGCAACGCCTTCACGGCCTGAGGATCGGCGCGCAGCGCGGCATCGCGCAAGGCCTGCGTCGAAATCGTGATGCCGCGCTTGTCGAGATAGGCAGTGCCCGACTCGGCCTTGCTCGCATCCGCCGGTCGAATGCTTGCCTGCGCGGATTCCTCGGGCAGACCACGGATGTAGTTGCGCAGGATCTCGCCACGGCTCTGCACGTAGGAATCGGACGACGCCTCGGCAATGTCCGCCGCCTCCACCAGAACCGAACGCGGCACGTTCATACCACGCAAGGCGTGGACCGCATCGCCTTGCAGGAAATTGTTGGCGCCGTGTTCAATGACATCCAACAGTACCGCCGGTGCGTTTTCGCCGAGGAATTTCTTGACCGCGTTGGGTGCCTCGCCGTCGGCCTCGCCAAGATCGGCAATCGCATTCACCAGCTCGCGCTTTTCATCCACCGAATCCGAGGTGGCCAGCGCATCCAGCAGAGGCCGGATGTCGCGCTCGGGGTCCACCTGACCCGCGGCAATGGCGCGTTCGGCATCCTCGATCTCCGGCAAGCTGGCGAGCGCCGCTCCCGCCAGGGTCAGTTGCAGAAGCAACACCCAAATCATCCGGAACGATTGTCTTTGCATGATTGCCTCCCGGTTCATGTGCTGAATCCATTCACTCCAAATCTCCTCGGGTAGAGCGGAGCTTGCTCCGCTTGACCGTTGTCGCTTGCTCGCAGCCGAGCAAGCTCGGCTCTACATTGAAGAAATACAGCCGAGCAAGCTCGGCTCTACATTGAAGAAATACAGCCGAGCAAGCTCGCTTCTGCCGCAAATCTCCTCACGTAGAGCGGAGCTTGCTCCGCTTGACTGTTGTCGCTTGCTCGCAGCCGAGCAAGCTCGGCTCTACATTGAAGAAATACAGCCGAGCAAGCTCGGCTCACCATTCAAGAAACACAACCGAGCGAGCTCGGCTCTACTTGTGGCGGTGAAATTGAACGACTCGTGCCTGCTACCAACGATGCATTGGCAACGCAGGTCGTTTTTCAACAGCCCGCTAAGGTATCTCGGTCGAGTACACGCCACCGCCATTGGTGCCGGCCCACAGCCGCCCGGGATCACCGGCTATCGCCAGTGCACGCACATCCTGGTTGCTGAGGCCTTCGCGCATGGGCTGGAAGCTTGCGCCACCATCCGCGCTGCGGAACACGCCATGGAAACCACCAGCAAAAATGGCGCTGTTGGCCGGATCGATCACGACCGAGGTGATTTCCTCGTCTTCCAATCCAGTGGCGGTGCGGGACCAATTCGCCCCGGAATCGGTGCTGCGGAACAAGCCCTTCTCGGTTGCCGCAAATGCGCGCGAGGGATCGTTTTCATCCACCACGACACCGTGAATCTTCGCGGCCGGCAATCCGGTAGCGGCAGTCCAGGACTCGCCCGCATTCACTGTGAAATGAAGCGTGCGATTGTCGACCACGGCGAGCACGTTTCCAGGCGCACCGGCACGCAGCATGTTGACGGTCTCGCTGGGCAAGCCATTGCCTGAGGGCGCCCAGGATTTTCCGGCGTTGATGGTCTTGTAGATGGCACCGCCTGGCTCATCATTGGACCGGGAGCCTGCGTAGAGCATCTTCGGATTGCCGCGATCCTGCGCCAGGCTGGAGAACTGAGCCTGCTCCAGCCTGCCCTTCATCATGTCGCGCATGGAAGGCTCCTTCTGCGCGATCACCTGCCAACGCTTGCCGCCATCGGTGGATCGCCAATAGGCATTGCCGCCGTTGAACGCATAAGCAATCTGCCCTGCCGCGGACTCGAACAGGATGCCGTTCAACTCGGCGGACCGGCCGCTTGCAAACGGCTCCACGACTTCCGCCCACGGCCCTTCGCCATCGACGCTGAACAGGCCCACCGACATCTGCACATGGAGCAGTGGATTGCCCGGAGCGCCCCAGATCTGCTTCACGCTGCCACCCGACATGCCACGCGAGGACTGCGACCACGAATCGCCGCCATCGACGCTGGCGTAGACGCCGGTCCCGCCGGTTGCGGCTATCAGGTGCTCGCTGTTGCGCGGATCGAATGCAACCGACTTGGCCAGATAATTGCCCGTGCCACGGTCCGACTGCTGCCAGCTTTCGCCGCCGTCGCGGCTGACCAGCAATCCATCTTCGGTGGCCGCCCACAGCGTAGTGCCGTTGACCGGATCCATCGACAGTTCGTAGAGGTCACTGGTGCCGCCGACCGGAAGTTTCAGCTCGCTCCAGTTGTCGCCGGAATCCGTGCTCTTGAATACCGACGTGAACACCCCGCCTGCCGCGTACAAGGTGCTCGTGCGCCTGGGATCGATCAACAGGGTTTTCAGGCTGGTCTTGCCGAGTCCGATGCCGGTCTGCCGCCAGGTCTTGCCGCCGTCGGTCGAGCGCGAGAGATTGAGCGAATCGCCACGCCCACCGGCGTAGACGATTTTCGGATTGCCCGGATCAACCGCCATGACATAGGCATCCTGGTTGGGTACGCGAAAGTCGCGCCAGGTCTTGCCGCCATCATCCGAGCGATAGTGCAGGTTGGTGGAGGGCAGGAAAATCGTTTTTGGCTGCGTGGGCGCAAACGCCACCGGGTAGCCCACCGGTCGCAACAGCCCGCCGGGATACGAACCGGAAAGCATTTTCCAGGTCACCCCTGAATCGGTGGAACGCCAAATGCCGCCGGAACCAGCCCACACCGAAGTGGCATCACTCGGATCGACCACGATCCATTCCACGTTGCGGCTGGTCATCCCGTCGCCGGGCAGGCTCCAGGAATCGCCACCATCATCGCTGCGCCAGACCCCGCCTCCCGAAGTTGCGGCGTACACGACATCGGGTTTCGATGGCGCCACCGCGATGCGCGACACATTGCCAAGTGCCGGACCTTCGGCACGCCAGGCCGCCGAGACGGATGAGGCAACAAGGGCAGCAAGAAACACGAACGCCATTCGCAGCGACTGCAACATGATGTAACCCCCGATTGAATGCGGCCAGTGTATGGCAACACCGGCTTCCGATTGGGTAAACGGAATCCGCACACCGAAAGGGCCAGATCGACCGCCCCTGCCGCACCCCGGTCAGCCCGCATGCCGTATGTGGCAAGTTCCTGAAATCCGTCTGTACTGAGCTCACCATCCCGTTCGTGGTGAGCTTCCCCTACTCCGCCCGTGGTGAGCTTCCCCTACTCCGTTCGCGGTGAACCAACCATCCCGTTCGTGGCGAGCCCACCATGCAGTTCGTGGTGAGCTTCCCCTACTCCGTTCGTGGTGAGCCAGTCGAACCATGAACGGACTCGCGCCGGATGCTTTCCCGGATTCCGCTGCGCTGCATCCAGGCTGCGCCAATGTGTTCCGTCCATGGTGAACCCACCATCCCGTCCGTGGTGAGTTTCCCCTACTCCGTTTGTGGTGAGCTTCCCCTACTCCGTTCGAGGTGAGCTTCCCCTACTCCGTTCGTGGTGAGCCAGTCGAACCATGAACGGACCTGGCCGTGTCGTCCGGAGCCCCCCTTGAGCCATCCCAGGCGCTCACGGCAACGATTGCTGTTTGTCGGCGGCCGGCTACTTCTTGCCCGCCTTGGCGTCCTTCGCGGCTTCATCGACGGTGCGCAAGCGGACGTTGTCGATCCATCCGGTGCCGCCATCAAGCAGCATGAAGCCGACTTCTATCGCCGTCGTATTGGGTGGCGCGAGTTTGCGGATGGTGACGTCCTTCCATTTGGTGTTGCCGACAAGCGGCGCTGCGCGCACCTGGTCAATCACGTTGTTGTGATTCTTGAAATTGAGCAGCATGACCCAGCCCTTCTTGCCGACCTTGGCGGTCTTGAGCGATGCCACCAGCTCGACCTGCTTTCCCGCGAGGGAGTCGCTCTCGACTCGTTGCATGATCAAGCCATACACCTGTTCGGTGGTGCGACGCATGCGCAGGCTTTGCTTGCCCTGCGAAAAACTCGCCGTATCGCTGCTGACTTCATAGGCACCCACGCCCGCGTGTTGCGTCCGCGACCAACCCGGAATACGCGGACCCTTGATCGCCTGTTCGAAATCCGCATTCTTCAGCGGGATCTCCGTTGCCCCGACCTGGGCGGCGCAAACAAGACCGGTCGCGAGGATGGCCAGCTTCAACATCATCGGGGAAATGCTCCGTTCAATCACAATTCAAATGCCCGTGCCTGCGGGCGCATCATGCGTGCAACCTGCGCGGTCGGCACGAGGCACCGCGCAATGGACGCAGGCGAGAATGCCCAAACTGTTCGGGATATTGCAATCACCCGTTGCAGGAGATCATCGGCATGACTGGATCCACTGACGGCAAGGAATCGGGTTCCAGCGTTCTCGCTCCGGAATCCGACTCCAATGCAGGACTGCGCTCAGACGAAGGTATAGGCGCAAACCTTGTTGCCGGCCGGATCACGCAGATAGGCGGCATAAGCCCCGGGCAAATGGCTGCGCGGGCCGGGCTTGCCCTCATCGCTGCCGCCAGCAGCAACGCCCGCCGCATGGAATGCATCCACTTCGGCAGGAGTGCTCGCGGCGAATCCCAGGGTCACGCCATTGCTCGAAGGCGCCTGGCCATTGCCGGGGCGACCCACCAGCAAGGCCGGTTTGTCCCGCCCATACAACACGGCCGCACTGCCGAATGGACCGAGGTTCTTGATGCCGAGCGCACCCAATGCGGCGTCGTAGAACGCAGCGGATTTCTGTACGTCGGAAGCGCCAATGAACACATGCGAGAAAATGCCGTCACCGGAAATGACTGGGGCTGCCATGGAAATCTCCTTCAGGTTGGGGGAATACCCATCTTGATGTGGATGGGATGGCTTGCTTCTGATCGGTCAACGACTCGGGTTTCTCCGATCGAAAACCGCATCAGTAGTGGATGACGCTGCGAATCGACTTGCCCGCATGCATCAGATCGAAGGCCTCATTGATCGCATCCAGCGGCATGGTGTGGGTCACGAAGGGCGCGAGCCGGATATCGCCGCGCATCGCCTCCTCAACCATGCCCGGCAACTGCGAGCGACCCTTCACGCCACCAAATGCGGTGCCGAGCCATTTGCGCCCGGTGACCAACTGGAACGGCCGCGTGGAAATCTCCTGACCGGAGCCGGCGACACCGATGATCACGCTCTGGCCCCAGCCACGATGCGCGCATTCCAGCGCGGCACGCATCACGTTGACATTGCCGATGCACTCGAAACTGTGGTCCACGCCCCAGCCGGTCATCTCCACGATCACCTGCTGGATCGGCTTGTCGTGATCTTTGGGATTGACGCAATCGGTGGCTCCCATCCCGCGCGCCATGTCGAACTTGGACGGGTTGGTGTCGATGGCGATGATGCGCCCCGCCTTGGCCCGCTTCGCCCCCTGGATCACGGCAAGGCCGATTCCTCCGAGGCCAAACACGGCCACGCTATCGCCTTCCTGCACGTTTGCCGTGTTCTTGACCGCGCCAAGCCCGGTGGTCACGCCGCAGCCGAGCAGGCAGACCTGCTCATGGTTTGCCTGCGGATTGATTCGCGCCAGCGACACTTCGGCCACCACGGTGTATTCGCTGAACGTGGAACAGCCCATGTAGTGGAAGATCGGCTTGCCTTCGAAGCTGAAACGCGTGCTGCCATCGGGCATCACGCCCTTGCCCTGGGTGGCACGCACCGACGTGCACAGGTTGGTCTTGCCGGATTTGCAGAACAGGCATTCACCGCACTCGGCGGTGTACAGCGGAATCACATGATCGCCGGGCTTGACCGACGCGACACCCTCACCGACCTCCACCACCACTCCCGCGCCTTCATGGCCTAGCACGCAGGGAAACAATCCTTCCGGATCATCACCGCTCAAGGTGAATGCATCCGTGTGGCAGAACCCGGTGTGGCTGATCTTCACAAGCACCTCGCCCTTGCGCGGCGGCGCGACGTCGATCTCGACGATTTTCAGAGGTTCGCCGGCAGCAAAGGCAACGGCAGCACGGGATTTCATGCGGAACTCCTTGGGTTATCTGACACAGGAACGAACAAGCGCGAATGCCTGGGCCGCCAATCTTGCACCGTTTCCCGGTCGCATGGCCATGGTGTGCCGTCGGACTGCTGGACCGTTTGAAAATCGACATGCCGGATTTCGACCCGCAAATGTGTTGCCTGGGGCTTTTCAATCAAGGCCACGGCGAGCGACGTCATCGGGTTGCTGATGTTCCTGCCGTGACCCAGAGCCTGCCGCGCACCCCGAACCGGGCTTCGACACGAGCGCGGAACCGTTCTTGACCTTGGTGCGGGCGCTGCGCGCGCCGGTAACGCGCCCTTGAACGTGCACTCTGAGCGCAGATCTGTGAATGGATGGCGTAGGGTGGATAAGCGAAGCGCATCCACCGAACAACATGCACGGGTTGAACTGGTGGATTCGCTGCGCTTGTCCGTCCTACTGCTGCCCCCAGTAGCGGAGCCTGCCCCGGATTTGGGCGTCTCAGATTTTTCGCTTCACGC
Source organism: Dokdonella sp. (assembly GCA_016712865.1). GTDB lineage: Bacteria > Pseudomonadota > Gammaproteobacteria > Xanthomonadales > Rhodanobacteraceae > Dokdonella. Next base: position 305,211 of record JADJQH010000008.1, on the reverse strand, counting down.
CAACCGGCAATGCGCAAATGCGCGCGTATTCGCCTTCGCTGAATACGGCCGGGTTCTCAAGGAAGCATTCGGCCATGGGCGTTGCATCGTTGCCCCAGAACAGCTCATCGCCGAGCTTGAGCGTGGGTACGCCGAATACGCCGCTGGCAATGGCTTCTTCGGTATTGGCGCGCAACTCCTCCTTGACCGAGGCCGAGGCAATTGCGTGCTCAATGTCGGCGATACCCAGGGGTGCAGACAACGCCGCCAGGGATTCGGCGCTGTCGCCCGCCAATCCATGTTTCCAGATGTGCGCAAAAATCGCATCGACCGCTTGCCAGCCTGAACCAGCGGCGATGCAGAGGCGCAAGGCGGCGATGGGGTTGAACGGATGGGCCGGCGGGAACTTGAGTTCGACGCCGGACGCATCGGCCGTCCACTGCACCATGCGATAGGTGAATTCGCGCTTGCCTTTGATTTCCGCAGGACCAAGTTGCCGGTGATGTGCCAACACCGCGCCGAACAGGATCGGGCGCGGCTGGATGGCCCAGCGCCCGGCAAGCGCACGCACGCGCGGCAATTGCAGGAAGGCGAACGGCGAGATGAAATCGAAATACCAGATCGGAGGCACGGTTTTCCTCGGAAACTCATGATTCGCTTGTCATCCCGGAATCGCAAAGCGATATCCGGGATCCAGAGCCTTCGCTTTTCAGTTGCTTGCCAGGAGGCACTGGATTGACTCGCCGCTCCTGCGGCTTGCCCGTTGGGCCATCGGCTATGCCGATGTTCGCTCCGGCATCCTGCCTGCGCAGTCCGCCTTCGCGGGAATGACGTAGTCGGCGGTTGATCGGGGTTTTTCTAGCGCATCGACTTGAACTGCTCGGGATCATAGGCATCGACCTGCACGACTTCATCGCGCAGATCGCGTGCTTCGTTGAGCCGGTCGTATTCTTCCTGGCTGATGACGCCGGCGGCGAGTCCGTGGTCATCCAGCATGTGTCCGGGCGCACGGTCGAGGGTTCCCGCACGCACCGCGTCGCGCAGCTTGGTTTCCACTGGCAGCGCTGCCACCGCCTTGTCCAGCGCGGCTTCCAGCATGCCAAGCCCCGGTTGGTCGCCGGCAGGAATGAACACGTCGGCAGTGAGGTCGTGGCGGGTCTGGCGGTCTTCCAGAATGTCGCGCGCCACGCGCGTGCCGATGCGATCCGCCGGTGGCCGGAAGCGCGCGCCGAGCGGGAAGATGAGCCAACCGAGCAGCCACGCCGCGGGCCGGGTCGGCAGGTTTTCCAGAACGCCGAGTATGGCCTCCTGGGTCCGATACAGGCACAGCTCCACGGACCAGCGCACCAACGCGTGATTCGCCGTGGTCTTGGCTTCGTCGTGATAACGCTTGAGCGCTGCCGAAGCGAGGAAAAGGTACGCCAAGGCATCGGCAAGGCGACCGGAAATCTTCTCGCGTCGTTTCAGTGATCCTCCGAGCGTGCCCATGGCGGTGTCGGAAAGAATGGTGAACGCCGCCGACAGTCTCGACAGGTGCTGGTAATAGCGTGCGGTGTCTTCCGTGCGCGGTGCGCCGGCCAGGCGAGAACCCGTGAGCGCAAGCAGCACCGCGCGCACGGAGCGGGTCACGATCAGATTGACGTGGCCGAAGATGGCCAGGTCAAACGCCTTGAGATCCTTGTGGGCGATCGCATCGATTTCCTTTTGCACGAAGGGATGGCAGCGGATCGCGCCTTGTCCGTAGATGATCATGGAGCGGGTAAGGATGTTGGCGCCTTCCACGGTGATGCCGATCGGCACCGCGTCCCAGGCGCGCGAGAGCGAATTGCGCGGACCGCGCTGGATGGCGCTGCCGGCACGGATATCCATGGCATCGGAAACCACCTGGCGCATGCTGTCGGTGAGATAGGCCTTGGCAATGGAACCGATCACCGCCGGCTTTTCGCCGGCATCCAGCGCGGCGCAGGTCAGGGTGCGCGTGGCGGTCATCAGGTAGGTCATGCCGGCAATGCGCGCGAGCGGTTCCTCGATGCCTTCAAAGCGGCCGATGGGCGTGTCGAACTGTTCGCGCACGGTGGCATAGGCACCGCAGATGCGCGTTGCCATCTGCGCCGCGCCCACGCTCAAGGCCGGCAGCGAGATCGAGCGTCCGGCGGCCAGCGATTCCATCAGCATGCGCCAGCCCTTGCCGATTCCATCCATTTCGCCGATGACGGCTTCCATGGGAATCCATACGTCGTGGCCGACGATGGGCCCATTGTGGAAAGGCACGCCCATCGGATCGTGACGCAGGCCGATTTCCACGCCCGGCGTGTTGCGCGGTATCAACGCGCAGGTGATTCCGCGGTCTTCCTCGTCACCGATCAGCTTGTGCGGGTCCTTGATGCGGAAGGCAAGCCCGATCAGGGTCGCCACGGGCGCCAGGGTGATGTAGCGCTTTTTCCAGTTGCAGCGCAGGCCGAGCACTTCCTTGCCGTCGATCACGCGCTTTTCCACGATGCCTTCGGATTGCGTGGCCGCCGCATCCGAGCCGGCTTCCGGGCCGGTGAGTGCGAAGCAGGGAATTTCCTCGCCATCCGCCAGGCGTTTCAGGTAGCGCAGCTTTTGTGCTTCGCTTCCATAGTGCAGAAGCAGTTCGCCGGGGCCGAGCGAGTTCGGCACCATCACCGTTACGGCGGCAGTGATCGAGCGACTGGAGATGCGCGTGATGATGCGCGACTGGGCAATGGCGGAGAAGCCAAGTCCTCCGTACTGCCTGGGGATGATCATGCCGAACAGGCGGTGCTTGCGGATCAGTGCCCAGACTTCGGGCGAAAGATCCCTCTGCTGGTAAACCTCCCAGTCATCGATGGCGCGGCAGAAATCATTGACCGGTCCATCGAGAAAGGCTTGCTCCTCCGCGCTCAATGGCTGCGGTTTGAAGTCCAGCAATTTCTGCCATTCGGGCATGCCGGAAAACAGGTCCGCATCCCACCACACGGTGCCGGCCTCCAGCGCCACGCGCTCGGTGTCGCCAAGCCGCGGCAGGACCTTGGCAAATATCGGCATGATGAAACGCGAAACCAGATGCCGCCGGATGAGCGGAATACCGAACACGGCGGCAAGAGCAATCAGCGCGCCGGCCGTGGTCATGAACGCAAGCGGCATGGCAACGCCCGTCAGCCGCCAACCGATCAGGATCACCGCCGCCGATGCGGTCCAGGCGAGCAGACCGAGACCGCGAAAGGCAAGCGCAAGAAACACGAGCACGGCGAGAGTGATGGGGAGCCACATGCGACATTCTCCGCGGACGAATGCCGTGGATTATGCGCCATGCGCATTGCGACCCCGGCCCACGGCACCCGCCGCAGCGCGCCGTGGTCATTCGGGAAACCCTGATTTTGCTCGTCATTCCGGCGAGGCGATTTACAACAGCCGAATGGCTGGTCAAGCCGGAACCCATCTTGATCTTGTTCCAATGGAATCAAGGTCAAATTGGACCCCGGCGTACGCCGGGGCGACGAAAACTGTGGTTGATCAGAATTTCCTTAGGGCTTTTTCAGTTCGCCGAGGTCCCAGAGGAATTGCAGGTTGATGATGCTGGCCGCCTGGCCATCGAAGCGCACCGTGCAACGCAGCGTTTGCGTGAATTCGGACGCCAGGCCGCGATCGAAGACGATGGGAGCCGACAGATCGAGTGTTTCCTTGCCGGCATCCTGGTTTGCGCCGCTGGCCGCCAGTTTGGCCCGATCCACCTCGAAGGACTTGCCTTCCAGGCGCTTTGCGACTTCACCCATGCAAGTGTCGATCGCCAGGTCAACCCGGCCGCCGCCGGAGCAGGCTGCAAGCAGGAGGATCGCAACGATGAGGAACATGCGCTTCGACATGAGCTGACCCTGGCCTTCGGTTGCGCCGCGCCAAGCCGGAAATCCCGCGGCGTGCAAGGATTATAGGCAGGCGCTGGATACAACCCACGCTGCGCCGCAGCGCAATATCAGTAGCGCGGAACGTCCGAATCGATTTCGCGTGACCAGGCGTCGATGCCGCCTTCCACGTTGTGCACGACGCGAAACCCGCGTTCACGGAAATGCTCGGCCGCCGTTCGGCTGGAATTGCCGTGATGGCACAGGAACGCCAATGCGGAATCCTTGGGCAGGCCGGTCAGGCGTTCGTGCGAAGCAGCATCCAGCACCTCGGCACCGGCGAACGGGGCAAGCTCGCGCTCGGCGGCGGAACGCACGTCGATGACCGTGATGGTGCCTTCGTCGAGCATCTGCTTGAGGCGGTGGACATCGATGTCGCGGACCCGTGGCGGCGCAGCCGGCAAGTCGATGGACAGGCCTTCGCCCTGGGCGGTTTCCGCCCAACCGATATGCGCACCGCGGGCGCGCTTGGCGCTGGCCGGATCGAACAGCACTTCGATGCCATTGGCCTGCGCACGAATCTCCGTACCGTCGATCTCGCGCAACTGGAATTGCGGATGGAAGCGCGCATCGATGGCGAGAAACAACCCCATGCCCTGCGCATCGGCGAGAGCTGCGCGTATCTGCTGTGCCGCGGTGTCACTGATGCTGATGTCCGGCGGCGTGCGATCCGGCGCCGGCACGCCCAGCAGTCCATGCATCTCGCCACTGGTCACCATGGAGCGCACGATGTCCGCGCCGCCGACCAACTCACCCTTTACGTACAACTGCGGAATGGTTGGCCAGTTTCCGAATTCCTTGATGCCCTGGCGGATCGCCTCATCGGCCAACACGTTGACCGTGTGGTAGTTCTCCAGCAGGTCGTTGAGGGCACCCACGGTGGCCGCGGAGAACCCGCAGCTTGGCGCTTCGCGGGTTCCCTTCATGAACAGCACCACCGGATGATCGGCAAGGATCGCCTCGATGCGCAGGCGGACGTCGGTGGACTCGGACATGGAAAAAGCCTCGGACAATGGATGGGATTTGCAACTGGCGGACCCGGCGCTGGCAAAACCTGCGCAAGCGGATCGAACGGGTCCGATGTGGGTCTGCCTGGCCCAACTCACAAGGGTTGCCGATCATTTCCTGGCGCTGGCCTGGGGCAACGCGCCGACCGCGGGAGTACCTCGGCTCGCGGAAAAACCGGATAATGCGCCGTTCAGGGGCTTTACCACGAGGGGAATGGACATGATCCGCAGCTTGCCGCTTTGCATCGCATTTGCACTGGGCGCCACCGCAAATGCACAGTCACCGGCAGAATCCGCCGCCAACGATCCGACGATTCCACTGACCTGGATCGGCTCCAATGCGCGCGTTTCGCTCGGCATCAATGACGACGGCGATGTCCTCGGCGAAATCCTCGCCATCCTCGGTAAGGACGACGATTCGGCCTGGCTGGGCGAGATCTGGCTGGGCCAGGGAGGCGCCGGTGGCGTGCAAGTCGGCTACAACTTCCTGCGCGGCGCACCCGATTCGGACAAGGCCAGCGTGTGGAAGGTGTTCGCCGCCGCCGACCAGAACGCCTTCAAGGATCGCAAGGCGAGCGTCGGCATCGGCTGGGAGCGCGATGACCTGTTCTTCAGCGGCTATTTCAGCCACGCCACCTCGGGCACCCGCCTGGTCAACACCACCCTGACCAGCAACACGACCACCCTGACCGGCACCGATGCCAACGGCGCCTACACCCAGACCCAGACCATCGACACCCTGATCCGCGCCTTTGAACACCCCTACGAGAACGGTGTCGGCCTGCGCTTTGGTGGTTATTTCGATGATCCCCTGCTGCGCGTGCGCGGCGGCCTCGATTACGAACGCGGTGATTTCGATTCCAGCCAGTCGACGATCTCGCTCGGCATCGACAAGTTGTTCCGCAACAGTCCTTTCAGTCTCACTCTGCAGGGTGAACACGCCCGCAAATCCGGCGATTTCGAGATCGACAAGTCGGATACGCGCGGCTGGCTGCTGCTGCGTTACGAGTTCGGCGAGAACTTCCGCGCACGCGAACCGTTCCGCATGGTTGAAGTGCGCACCCCGGCCAGTGACGCCGACAGCGCCTCTGCGGGCGAACCGCAGGTGATCCGCAACGAAGCCCGCCTTGATGGCGATGCCTTCTTCAATTTCGACCGCGATGACCTGCGTCCGGACGCGGTAGCTGCCCTCGATGAACTGGTTGCCAAGCTCAATTCCGCATCCCGCGTCAGCCGGGTCAGCGTGGTTGGCCATACCGATGCGGTGGGACCGGAGGCCTACAACCAGGCCCTGTCCGAACGCCGCGCGGCCAATGCCAAGGCGTATCTGGTCAGCCGCGGCATTCCCGCCGACCAGGTGGATATCCGCGGCGAGGGCGAGCTCAATCCGCGCTTCCCGAATGACACCGCCGAAAACCGCCAGAAGAATCGCCGCGTCGACGTGGAATTCCTGACCATCGAGGAAACCACGGTTCCGGCACCCGCTGCCGCAGCCGAGGACAAGGTCGAATGGGTACGCGAGCCGGTGAAGGCCAACCCGGCCTGGATCGAACGCGCCTTGCGCAACCCGGCCGAGCACAAGCGCACGGTGGATGTGTATCGTTTTGAAACCGAGTCCAGCACCACCACGCTCGGCCCGCGCGTCTATCTCAATGGCGTGCCGCTGGCACAGAACGACCAGGCCACGGTGGACTTCAATTCCAGCGGCACGCCCATCGATGTGCTCGCCAACGACAGCGATCCGGACAACGATGCCCTGACGATCACCGCAGTCGGGGCACCTGCCCACGGCGTCGCCACCATTTCCGGCGGTGTCGTTTCCTATGCTCCGGCCGCGGACTATTCCGGCGCCGACAGCTTCACCTACACGATCAGCGACGGCAACGGCGCCACGGCCACGGCCACCGTGAACGTGACGGTCAACACCGCCGAGGAATCCAACCAGTTGCCGATTGCGGTGAACGACGATGGTGGCGTGCTCAAGGGTTACCAGACCGACATCAACGTGCTGGGCAACGATTCCGACCCGGACGGTGACCCGCTGACCGTGGTTGCCGTGGAACACACCGGTCCGGGACTTGCGGAACTTTCAATCAATCCGGATGGAACGGTGCGTTACACGTCCATCCACGGTTTTGCCGGCGTCGACACCTTCGAGTACACGATTTCCGATGGACGCGGCGGCACCGCCAAGGCAACGGTCAGCGTGATTGTCTGGGAACTCCTGCCGTAATCACTGTCGGTACTGGCCATCCCTGTCTTGTGCGGGGATGGCGGTGCCAGTGTTTGGCGTCGCCCCTGCGAAGGCAGGGGCCAAGTGACTGGATGCAGATTGAGCCTCAGGCGGGTTGTCCAAGAACAGCTCGCGCAGCGGGCAACACACGCTCAGCCCACAGCGCATACTGCTCAGCCGAGGGATGCAGTCCGTCCTCCGTCAGCATGTCCCGCCCCGCTCCGCGCGAAATATCCGTCACGTCGATCCACGCCGTTCCACGCGCGATGGACAACTCGCGGGCAATGGCATTGAAGTGGTCGATGTGCGCGGCTACGCGTTCTGCATCCGCACCCTGGGCGGCGGCAAACGGGGTCACGCCCCAATCGGGAATGGATAGCACCATCACCCGCTGCGCACGGCCATTCGCCTTGCCGATGGCAAAGTCGATCAGTCCGGCACATTCGATGCGGTAGTTCTCGAGGTCGCGTCCGCGATACTGGTTGTTGACCCCGATCAACAAGGAAACTAGATCGTAGTGATCGCGAAGTTGCGCGCCCTGCAACGCGCCCGCCAGTTCATCCGTGGTCCAGCCGGTGGTGGCGATGACATCGACCGGGTCGAAGGAATGACCTTCCTCGCGCAGTCGGGTTGCCAGTTGTGCCGGCCAGCGCAGTTGCACATCGACACCTTCGCCGATGGTGTAGGAATCGCCCAGGGCAAGGAACGAGGCCGCCATGTGCGTAATTGATTCAGGCAACCTGGCGCGAGCGGTGCTGACGCTCCGCGCTGCGGCACAGCGCGCGCTCGATGCGTTCGAACACGTCGCCGATCATGACTGCTTCCGGCAACAAGGTGACGCGGAAATGATTGCGGTAGTCGATGTTGAAGCTGCTGCCAGGAACGATCAGCACGCTCTCGCTTTCCAGCAACTCCAGCGCGAACTCGCCATCATCGAAGTTCTCCAGTTTGTTCACGTCAACGCCGGGGAAGGCGTAAAGCGCGCCCGCCGGCGCCACGACCTGGAGGAACTCGCTTTTGGCAACGGCATCGAGCACTGCACGCCGTGATTCATGCAGGCGTCCGCCGGGTGCGGTCAGCGCACTGATGGTGTCGGGCCCCTGCAATGCGGGCTGGATGGTCCACTGCCCCGGCACGTTGCCGCACAGGCGCAGCGCGGCGAGCAGGTCAAACGCATGCAGCATGTCGGCAAGGCGCGATTCGCGCCCGGACACCGTCAACCAGCCCACCCGATAGCCGCAGGCGCGATGCACCTTGCTCAAGCCCCCAAAGGTGATGCAGGGATGATCACCGGCCAGCACGGCAAGCGGCTGGAAGCGGGCATCGTCAAACAGGATGCCGTCATAAATTTCATCGGCGAGCAGGACCAGGCGATGCTGCCGCGCCAACTCGACGATGGCTTCAAGCAATGCGCGCGGATAGCTGGCACCGGTCGGGTTGTTGGGATTGATCAGCACGATGGCGCGCGTGCGTGGCGTGATCAACGCCCGCATCTGATCCACGTCCGGCAGATGATTGCGCGACGCCGGACAGGAATAGTGCACGGCTTTGCCACCGTTGAGGATGGTGGCTGCCGTCCACAAGGGATAGTCGGGCGCGGGAATCAGCACTTCATCACCGGCTTCCAGCAATGCACGCAAGCTCAGGTCGATCAGCTCGCTGACACCATTGCCGATGAACACCCGTTCCGCGCTGGCACTTGCCGATCCGCGTGCACGTTGCTGGGCGGCAATGGCTTCGCGCGCCTGCGGCAAGCCTTGTTGCTGGCAATAGGCCTCGCTGCGCGGCAAGGAATCGCGCATGGCCTCGCGCAAGTGTGCAGGCGTCTGGAATCCGAATGCGCCGGGATTGCCGATGTTCAAGCGCACGATGTCGCGGCCTGCGGCTTCCAAGTCACGCGCCCGATGACTGAGGGCGCCGCGGATCTCGTAACGGACTTCGTTGAGGCGGGAACTGGTAGGAACGGGTCGCTGGGGCATGGCGGACTGCGCAAAAAAATTTCCGCATGGTAACCGCAGCAATGATGCAGTGCACAGGAACTTCCCGCCCCGGCACGCAACCAATCGCCTGCTGCATGCATCCCAGTAGTGACGGGACCTTTGGCAGGCGCAACAAACCGGCAACGCCAACACAATCCCGCCCCATCCGATGCTTGACTTACTGCGTTTTAGTGTTATAGTTGCCTACAACACCAATCACGAGCTCAGGAACATGAAGTCCCGCCTCGCTTTTCCCGCCATTTCCCTCGGCCTGTGCATCGCCCTGTCGGCCTGTTCCGGCAGCACGGCGTCCACGGAGGCGCCGGAGAAGGCCGCCAAGACCGAAGAAGGCGTGCCGGTGGAAACGGCGCGCGTTGCCCAGGGCGAAATGACCGCTCACTACGCAGCGACTGCCGCCTTGCAGGCTGAACGTGAAGCCAAGCTGGTCAGTGAGGTTGCCGGCACCGTGCTTGAGCTGCTGGTCGAAGAAGGTGATCGCGTCCAGCAGGGCCAGGTGCTGGCCCGCGTCGACGCAGCGCACAGTCGCTTGCAACTGCGCGAGGCCGAAGCAGACCTTCAGCGCCGTCGCAATGAAGTGGATCGTGGCGACAAGCTGCTCGAACGCCGCCTGATCCCGGCCACCACCCAGGACCAGGCGCAATCCGACTATGCGGTGCGCCGCGCCGAAGTGGCGCTGGCGCGGGTCAGCGTGGCCAAGGCGGAAATCCGCGCCCCGTTTGCCGGTGTCGTCACCCGTCGCTGGATCAAGCAGGGCCAGCTGCTGGCGGCCAATGCCCCGGTGTTCGACATGGCCGATTTTTCCGAGCTGCGCGCGGAACTGCGCGTGCCCGAGCGCGATGCAAGCGCACTGGCATCGGGCCAGCCGGTGAGTTTCACCGTTGATGCCCTGAGCGGCAGCCGCTTTGATGCCCGCATCACGCGGGTTGCGCCGATCGTCGATGGCGACAGCGGTACGGTCAAGGTGACCATCGGCATCGACAACCGCGACGGCACGTTGCGCCCCGGTCTGTTCGCGCGCATGGACATCGCCTTCAAGCACATAGCCGACGCCGTGCTGCTGCCGAAGGCGGCGCTGTTCGGCAAGTCCGATGCGGCGGTTGTCTTCCAGGTCAAGGATGGCAAGGCGGTGCGCACGCCGATCCGCACCGGCTTCAGCGATGGCACCAGCATCCAGGTACTGGACGGCATTGTCGCGGGCGACGAAGTGGTCACCATGGGCCAGGCCGGACTCAGCGATGGCGCACTGGTGCAGGTTCTTGAGTCGGACGATGCCGCGCGAACCGCGCAGACCCGCATGGCGGCGGCCGGTGGTGGCGAGGGCGGAACCTGATTGATTGCCTCTGCCGGTAGAATCCGGCAATGACTGAAACCCCGGCAAGTGCGCTCTCTCGAATCGGCTGGCGTGGCGAGATTCCCGCCAGCGATTCCGGAACAGATCACCGCCGCATCGCACGCGTGGTCGCACAGCATCGGGCAGGGTATGAATTGCACGACGGCGAGCACGCCTTCACCGCACAGCCCGCACCCCGCTTCCTGAAACCCGGCATTGATCCGGGTGATCGACCCGCCGTTGGCGATTTCGTGTGGATCAGCAACGCAGTGCCACCGACCATCGAGCAGGTCTTGCCGCGGCGGAGCACCTTGTCGCGCAGCGCAGCCGGCGAACGACACCTGCGCCAGGTGATCGCCACCAACATTGATACGGTCATGGTGGTGTGCGGGCTGGATGGCGACTTCAATCCGGCCCGCATCGAACGGTATTTCGTGCTCATCGAGGGCAGCGGGGCGAAGGCCGTGGTGGTGCTGACCAAGGCGGACCTTGCCGCTGACGCACAGGCCATGACGGATCAGCTCAAGGCACGCATGCCGGCTGGCACGGAAATCCACGCGATCAATGCCAAGACCGGTTTCGGAGTCGATGCCCTGCTCGCCCATCTGGGCCCTGGCAGTTCCACCGTGCTGGTGGGTTCCTCGGGCGCCGGCAAATCGACCCTCACCAACACCCTGCTCGGCGAAGCGCGGCAATCAACCCAGGCGGTGCGTGCCAATGACAGCCGTGGCCGACACACGACCACGTACCGCTCGCTCATCATGTTGCCCAGCGGCGGCTGCCTGATCGACACACCCGGCATGCGCGAAGTGAAACTGACTGGGGATGAATCCTTCGACGGCGGGCAGTTCGACGATATCGAGGAATTGGCAGGCGAATGCCGTTTCGGTGATTGCAGTCACCTCGCCGAACCTTCCTGCGCCGTGCGCGCCGCCCTCGACGATGGTCGCCTCGACCCCGAGCGCTGGCACAGCTACCTCAAGCTTCGCGATGAACTTGCAGCCGCTGCCGAGAGCCTGGAAGCACAACTGCGCCGCAAGAGCGAATCCCGCGTTCTGACCAAGGCACTCGGCAAGCGCCTGGATGAAAAATACGGCAGGCATTGATTTGCCTTTTATGCAGTACGGACTCCCTGCCACCGCACCCATCGGCCATGAATGGCCTCCTGCAGAACTGATGCGTCCCCCCCCCCCCCCCCTCCTCCCCCCCCCCCCCCCCCCCCCCCCCCCCCCCCCCCCCCCCCCCCCCCCCCCCCCCCCCCCCCCCCCCCCCCCCCCCCCCCCCCCCCCGGCCCCCAAAGCCCCCCCGCCCCCCCCCCCCGTCCCCCCCCCCCCCCCCCGCCCTGGATTGAAGCAGGATTCAAGAAATATGTCTTGATTGGGATTGGCATGGGCTTATAGTCGCCTTCGCCATGTCGGCAGAATCCTCCACCCTCGCCCGCTGCACGGAGCTTGACCGGCGCCTGGTCGCTGCGGTCAAGGGCATCCGCGTGCTCGGCATGGTCAGTTGGCCGGCCCGCGTGCAGAGCGCATTCCTTGCCCAGTGGCACAAGGGCAATCCACGCCTTCCCTCCATCGATTATGCGCGGCCCGGTTTTGCCCAGGCGCGCGCAGAGATCGAGGCCATTCACGCCGCCGCCGATGCAACGCATCCGGTCGGTGACTACATCCGCCGCAGCGCGGATTCCTGGCGAACCGCGACCTTGATGCTGGACGCCGTGGGTGATGCGGAATTCACGCGCCACTCGATTGATCTGTACGGGCGACCCGGCTCGCGCGTTCCCGGCAGCGAATTGAGCAACACCGATGCGGCGCGTCATTTCATCAGCCTTGCCGATGAGCTCGATCACGAGGTACTGGCGCGCGAAGCCGACTACTGCATACCCGCCGATGTGCTGCGTGAGGAATTGCAGGGGCAACTGGATTCCTTCTTTGGCCGCGAGGTGGTGCGTGTCGAGGTCGACGACCAGTTGATTTCCAAGGCGGCAGCCGGTGCCACCCGCATCCGTCTGCGCTCGGCTACCTGTTTCAGCGAACACGACCGCAGCCAGTTGCTGGAGCACGAAGCCTTCGTGCACACCTTGACCGCGTTGAACGGCAGGCGACAACCGCAACTGGCCTCGCTCGCACTCAGCTCCCCGCGCATCACCGCAACCCAGGAAGGCCTCGCGGTGTTTGCCGAGTTGATGACCGGCTCCCTCGACATCGAACGCATCAAACGCATCAGCTTGCGCATCCTCGCCATCGACATGGCCCTCAACGGAGCCAATTTCATCGAGGTGTTCCGCTACTTCCTCGATGCCGGGCAGACCGAAGCCGACAGTTTTTCATCGACGCAACGCGTGTTTCGCGGCTCACCCGTGGAAGGCGGTTCGGCCTTCACCAAGGATGTGGTTTACCTGCACGGCCTGCTGTCCGTGCATACCTTTTTTCGCTGGGCGCTCAAGCACCAGAAGCTGAACCTTTGTAGAAACCTGTTTGCCGGCAAGATGAGCCTGCATGACGTGGTGGCGCTCGAAGCGCAGTTTGATTCCGGCTACATCAACGCCCCGAACTGGTTGCCGCGCTGGATCCGGCATGCCAACGGCCTCGCCGCGATGTTGGCCTTTTCCCTGTTCGCCAATCGCATCCGCCTGGATCGCATCGAAGCCGAGGATCTGGTGCTGGCGGTGTAGAAAGTCTGGATGGCAGCCACCGCGATGTTCTGCACGATTCGGACTTGAACATACGAGCGTAGTCGTACTATGGTTGTCGTCCATATTCCGGAGCCAATCATGCGCATCCTCATTGCAGTCCTGTTGCTCCTGGGACCGATCCTCGGATTTTCAGATCAGGCTATGGGACGCGAGCACACCAAGGAAACGCCGCCAGCGGAAAGCTTCTGGCCCGGTCCTTCGCTGAGCGGCTCCTGGTATGACCCCTCCCGCAGCGGCGAGGGATTCATCCTTGAATACATGCCTGACGGCACGGTGATCATGGCCTGGTTCACCTTTCCCGCGGTGGGTGCACCCGGCCAACAGGACTGGCTGATGGCCGAAGGAGGACGCTTCCAGGGAAATCGTCTGGTTTTCGATCAGGTCTACACCACCCGCGGCGGACGTTGGGGTGCTGCCTTCGATCCTGCACAGATCACCCGCGCCCTGTGGGGCACCGTTGAATTTGCCTTCCTGGACTGCAATCAAGCCACGGTTCAATTCTCCGGGCCGGCATCCCACGGCAGCGGCAGCATGAACGTGCAACGCCTCACCGCAATCGATCAGCTCACCTGCCAAGGACCACGTGACATCAACGCGAGCGGAAGTCGCGCACTTTCCGGACTGCGCGCCACCAGCGGAGTGTGGTTCGTAGCCAATCGATCCGGTGAGGGTTGGTTCCTCGAAGAACTGCCGGATGAACGCCTGGTCGTCTACTGGTTCACCTATGACCCACAAGGCAATCCGGCCTGGTTCCTTGGTGTTGGCGCCCGCGTCGGCGACCGCGTGGTCATCGACAACATGCACGTTTCCCACGGCACCCGGTTTGGATCAGCGTTCAATCCTGCAGACATACGACGAACCTTGTGGGGCCAGCTCGACATCACCTTTGTCGATTGCACGCATTTCAATGCCACGCACGATTCCGTGCTTGCCGGCTACGGCAGCGGGTCGCATGCGGCAGTCCGCCTGAGCCGCCTCGCTGGCAGCGAATGCATTGACGGCACCCCGCAAACCATTACCCAGGGCAGCTGGAGTGAAGTCGCCTCAATGCCCGGACCTGCGCAAAGCGAACTCGATGCAGCGACTCTCGATGGCAAGCTGTATGCACTGGGCGGATTTGGCGATACGCGCGGGTTCAAACGCTACGATTCCACAAGCGGGCAATGGAGCGTGTTGCCAGCATTGCCATCAGGACGTCATCACCTGTCTGCATTCGCTTTTGACGGCGGGATCTACTACGCCGGCGGTGAGCCCTCGGGTGGAGGAGAGTCCGGCTCATCCGGATATCGCTACGACCCACCCACCAATACCTGGGAGGCGCGCCCGGAAATGCCGTTCACATTCGGCAGCCGCGCAGCGGTCAGCAATGGTCGCGTGTTCTTTGGAGTCGAATCCGGCGATCTGTACGAATACGATCCGCGCCAGCGCATCAGGCGCTTCATCGACAATCCCGACAGCACGGCACGCGATCATGGCCAGGTGCAGGCCTTCCTTGGCGAAATCTGGCTGATTGGCGGACGTTCGCCGGAAACGCGAAGTGTGTCGATTTACGATCCGGCCACCGAGACCTGGCGTGCGGGACCCAGCCTGAATCGTGCGCGCGGCGGCTTCGGCGCCACCGTGGTCGGCCAGCAATTGATCATCGGCGGCGGCGAAAACATCGGCGGCATTCGTGTACTGGTGCCATCCATGGAAATGATTGCCGCCGGAGTCAGCAACTGGTCGCTTGGCCCAAACCTGGCGGTACCGGTGCATGGCACCGCCGCCGTCACCCTCGATGGTCGTGTCTACTTCGTCAGTGGTTCGACCGAAGCCGGTGCCGCCTGCTGCGCAACAGGTCGATTGCTGGCGTTCGATCCTGCTGATCCTTGAGCAGGCATTGCGGGAGTTCGCGAAGGGCTGCGTGATATAGTCCAAAGCCCTATTTCACGCAGCCCTTGGGGCTCGCCTCCGCCACATGTCCAGCGATCCCGATCCGCTCAAGCAAGCTGCGCTCGACTACCACCGCCGCGCGCCGGCAGGCAAGATCAAGGTCGTACCGACCAAGTCCGTGGTGACCCAGCGTGAACTCTCGCTGGCCTATTCGCCCGGCGTGGCCTACGCCTGCGAAGAGATCGTGCGCGATCCGAACACCGCGGCGGAAATGACCTCGCGCGGCAACCTGGTTGCGGTGATCACCAACGGCAGCGCCGTGCTCGGCTTGGGCAACATCGGCCCGCTGGCCGCCAAGCCGGTGATGGAAGGCAAGGGCATGCTGTTCCAGAAATTTGCCGGCATCGATGTGTTCGACATCGAGATCAACGAACCCGACCCGCAAAAGCTGATCGACATCATTGCCAGCCTGGAACCGAGTTTCGGCGGCATCAACCTTGAGGACATCAAGGCGCCGGAATGTTTCGTGATCGAACGCAGCCTGCGCGAGCGCATGAACATCCCGGTGTTCCATGACGACCAACATGGCACCGCAATCATCGTGGGAGCGGCATTCATCAATGCCATGTCGGTCATCGGCAAGCGCGCCGACCAGGTCAAGATCGTGCATACCGGTGCGGGTGCTGCCGGCATCGCCTGCCTCGACATGCTGGTGCAACTCGGCGTTGCGCCGGCCAACATCTGGGTGGCTGACCGCAACGGCGTGATCCACAGTGGCCGCACGGATCTGGATGAGAACAAGCGACGCTATGCGCGCGAAACGAATGCGCGCAGCCTCGATGACATCATCGCCGATGCCGACGTATTCGTCGGCCTGTCCGGACCCAATGTGCTGACCCAGGACATGGTCAAGCGCATGGCCAAGCAACCCGTCATCTTTGCGCTCGCCAACCCGACGCCGGAAATCCTGCCCGAACAAGTCAAGGAAGTTTGCGCGGATGCCATCGTGGCCACTGGCCGTTCGGACTATCCGAACCAGGTCAACAACGCCCTGTGCTTTCCCTATCTGTTCCGCGGCGCGCTGGACGTGGGCGCGACGGAAATCAACGAGGCCATGAAGATTGCCTGCGTCAAGGCCATTGCCGAACTGGCCCGTCGTGAAATGTCCGACGTGGCGGTGCGCGCTTACGGCGGACAGACGCGTTCGTTTGGACCGGATTACCTGATTCCGCAGCCCTTCGATCCGCGCCTGCTGGTCGATTTGTCCTCGGCGGTTGCGCTGGCGGCGATGGAATCCGGCGTGGCTACCCGTCCGATCACCGACATTGCCGCCTACCGCGAACGCCTCAACACCTTCGTGTTCCGCACCGGCATGCTGATGAAGCCGGTGTTCGAACGCGCGCGCAGCGATCTCAAGCGCGTGGTCTACGCAGAAGGCGAGGAAGAAACCGTACTGCGCGCGATCCAGCACATTGCCGATGATCGCCTGGCCTGGCCGATACTGATCGGCCGTCCGGCCGTGATCGAATCCCGCATCGCGCGCATGCGCCTGCGCATCAAGGCGGGCGAGCATTTCGAGATCTGCAATATCGAGAGCGACCCGCGCTTCAAGGAATACTGGACGCTCTACCACAGCCTGCTCGAACGCCGCGGCGTCACCCCCGATGGCGCCAAGGCAGTGGTGCGCTCGCGCTCGACGGTGATTGCCGCCTTGATGGTGCATCGCGGGGAGGCCGATGCACTGTTGACCGGATTGATTGGCCGCTATCACAAGAAGCTGCGTTACATCACCGACATCCTGCCGCTCGATGTGGATGTGCATGCACCTTCGGCCATGACCGGGGTGATCAACAACAACGGCGTGTTCTTCTTCCTCGATACCCACGTCAAACTCGACCCGACTCCCGAGCAGATTGCCGAAGCCACCCTGCAGGCTGCAATTCGACTTCGCCTGTTCGGTGTCGAGCCGAAGATCGCCCTGCTCTCGCACTCCAATTTCGGCAGCCACGAAGACGCATCCGCATTGAAGATGCGCCAGGCGCTGGAAATCGTCCGCGCACGCGCGCCCGACCTCGAGATCGAAGGCGAGATGCACGCCGATACCGCATTCAACGAGGAAGTGCGTGATCGCCTGTTCCCGAACTCGCGCCTCAAGGGACGCGCCAACCTGTTTGTCTGCCCGAATCTGGATGCCGCCAACATCGGCTACAACATCACCCGAGTGATGACCGAAGGCGTGGCCCTCGGCCCGATCCTGATGGGCGTGTCCAAACCCGCGCACATCCTTACCCCCGCCGCCACCGTGCGCCGCGTGGTCAACATGACCGCCATCGCCGCGGTGGAAGCACAAATCCGCGCAGCGCAAGCCGGCAGCAGCACCTGAACACGCATACGATCGACTGAAGACGGCCAAAGCGCCCGGAGATTCACCACCATGAACCCGCTCAACGACATCCTCGACCAGGACCTGGACCCCACCGAAACCCGTGAGTGGACCGAATCACTGCAATCGATCATCCAGCACGATGGCACCGAGCGCGCGCACTACCTGCTGGAGCGCATGGTCGATGAAACCCGTCGCGCCGGCGGCCATCTGCCGTTCCGCCCGACCACCGAATACGTCAACACGATTCCTGCGCATCAGGAAGCCAAGTCGCCGGGCGATGCGGCCATGGAATGGCGCATCCGCTCACTGATCCGCTGGAACGCGATGGCCATGGTGATCCGCGCCAACCGCAAGCCGGGCGATCTCGGCGGCCACATTGCCAGTTTTGCTTCCAGCGCCACCCTGTATGACGTCGGCTTCAATCATTTCTGGCGTGCGCCCAGCGACAGTCACCCGGGCGACCTGATTTTCCACCAGGGCCATTCCAGCCCCGGCATCTACGCGCGCTCCTTCCTCGAAGGTCGCATCAGCGAGGAGCAACTCGACAACTTCCGCATGGAAGTGGCTGGCAAGGGCAAGGGCCTCTCCTCGTATCCGCACCCGTGGCTGATGCCGGATTACTGGCAGGTGCCCACGGTGTCGATGGGCCTTGGTCCCTTGCAGGCGATCTACCAGGCCCAGTTCATGAAGTACCTGGAGCACCGCGGCCTGATCGCACCCAGCGACCGCAAGGTGTGGTGTTTCATCGGCGATGGCGAATCGGACGAGCCGGAAACCCTGGGCGCGATTTCCCTGGCCGGGCGCGAAGGCCTCGACAACCTGATCTTCGTGGTCAACTGCAACCTGCAGCGCCTGGATGGCCCGGTGCGCGGCAACGGCAAGATCATCCAGGAACTGGAAGGCGTGTTCCGCGGTGCCGGCTGGAATGCGATCAAACTGTGCTGGGGCAGCTACTGGGATCCACTCCTGGCCCGCGACAGCAAGGGCATGCTGCGCAGGCTGATGATGGAAACCGTCGACGGCGAATACCAGAACTGCAAGGCATTCGGCGGCGCCTACACGCGCGAGCATTTCTTCGGCAAGTATCCGGAAACCGCGCAGATGGTGGCCAGCCTGTCGGACGACGACATCTGGCGCCTGAATCGCGGTGGCCACGATCC
This sequence comes from Dokdonella sp., assembly GCA_016712865.1. Lineage (GTDB taxonomy): Bacteria > Pseudomonadota > Gammaproteobacteria > Xanthomonadales > Rhodanobacteraceae > Dokdonella. The sequence continues at coordinate 286,647 of JADJQH010000008.1, read as the reverse complement.
GCACAAGGTGTACGCCGCCTACCACGCGGCAGTGAACACGCAAGGCATGCCGACCGTGATCCTGGCCAAGACCGTCAAGGGATACGGCATGGGCCATGCGGGCGAATCGCAAAACATCACCCATCAGCAGAAGAAGATGGATGACACCGCGATCCGCGCCTTCCGCGACCGCTTCAATATCCCGGTTTCCGATACGGACCTGCCCAGCGTGCCCTACTACCACCCCGGTGCGGATTCGCCGGAAGTGAAGTACATGCTGGAACGACGCGCCGCTCTCGGTGGCGCGTTGCCGCATCGTCGCCGCAAGTCCGAGTCGCTGCCCGCGCCCGAACTGTCGGCACTGGAACAGTTGACCAAGGGCACCGGCGAGCGCGAAATCTCCACCACCATGGCTTTCGTGCGCGGCATGAACCTGCTGCTGCGCGACAAGGCCATCGGTCCGCGCGTGGTGCCCATCGTCGCCGACGAAGCGCGCACCTTCGGCATGGAAGGCATGTTCCGCCAGATCGGCATCTATGCGCCGTTCGGCCAGAAGTACAAGCCGATGGATGCGGACCAGCTCATGTACTACCGCGAGGATCAATCCGGCCAGGTGCTGCAACAAGGCATCAGCGAACCCGGCGCGTTCTCTTCGTGGATGGCCGCTGCCACCAGCTATTCGGTGAGCAACGTGCCGATGCTGCCGTTCTACATCTACTACTCGATGTTCGGTTTCCAGCGTATCGGCGATCTTGCCTGGGCGGCCGGCGACATGCGTGCACGCGGCTTCCTGCTTGGCGGAACCTCCGGGCGCACCACACTCAATGGCGAAGGCCTGCAACACGAGGACGGTCATTCCCACCTGCTGGCCGGCGCAATCCCGAACTGCATCAGCTATGACCCGACCTTCTCCTTCGAAGTCGCTGTGATCCTGCAGGATGGCGTGCGTCGCATGCTCAGCGAGCAGGAGGATGTCTACTACTACATCACCCTGATGAACGAAAACTACGCGCACCCGGACATGCCCAAGGGCGCCGAGAAAGGCATCATCAAGGGCATGTATCTTTTGCGGGATTCGGTTTCGGGAAATGGGGATTCGGGGAAAGCCAAGAGCAAGAGCAAAGCGCCGACCGTGCAATTGTTGGGCAGTGGCACCATCCTGCGCGAGGTGATTGCCGCTGCTGATCTGCTGGAAGCCGAGTTTGGCGTGGCCAGCACCATCTGGTCGTGTCCCGGCTTCAATGAATTGCGTCGTGACGGATTCGACGTGGAGCGCTGGAACCGCCTGCACCCGATGGCAAAGAAGCCGCGTCAGAGCTGGGTTGCCGAATGCCTCGAAGACCACGCAGGCCCGGTGGTCGCGGCCACCGATTATGTGCGCGCCTATGCCGACCAGATCCGCGCCTTCATCCCGAATGGACGTCCGTTCATTGCGCTGGGCACCGATGGTTTCGGTCGCAGCGATTCACGCGCCCAGTTGCGCGGATTCTTCGAGGTTGATCGCTACTGGATCGCGCATGCCGCCATCGCCGCGCTTGCCGCCGAAGGCAAGATGAATCCGGAAGATGTCGCCCGCGCCATCAAGCAGTGGAAGCTGGATCCGGAAAAGCCGAACCCGTTGACGGTGTAGGGCAATGCTGATCAAGGGCCGCAGCATCCGCTGAATGCACTCCTGGCGGATCGCGGCGGGGTTTTGTAGGAGCCCTTTCAAGGGCGATCCAGACCGCGACGCACAACGCATCGCCCCGAAGAAGGGACAAGCACCTGGAGACGCCCCAAGGAAAGTCTGAACACGTATTGTCGCGAGCAAGCTCGCTCCCACCATTGCTTGATTTTGTGGGAGCGAGCTTGCTCGCGACGAATGAGTTCCGTACTTGTTCAGAGTTTCCCCAAGCGGATCGCGGCGGGGTTTTGCAGGAGCCCTTTCAAGGGCGATCCAAAACATCGCGCACATCCCATCGCCCCGAAGAAGGGACAAGCGCCTGGAGACGCCCCAAGGAAGGTCTGAACAAGTATTGTCGCGAGCAAGCTCGCTCCCACCATTGCTTGATTTTGTGGGAGCGAGCTTGCTCGCGACGAATGAGTTCCGTACTTGTTCAGAGTTTCCCCAAGCGGATCGCGGCGGGGTTTTCTAGGAGCCCTTTCAAGGGCGATCCAGACCGCGACGCACAACGCATCGCCCCGAAGAAGGGGCAAGCGCCTGGAGACGCCCCAAGGAAGGTCTGAACACGTATTGTCGCGAGCAAGCTCGCTCCCACCATTGCTTGATTTTGTGGGAGCGAGCTTGCTCGCGACGAATGAGTTCCGTACTTGTTCAGAGTTTCCCCAAGCGGATCGCGGCGGGGTTTTGCAGGAGCCCTTTCAAGGGCGATCCAGACCGCGACGCACAACGCATCGCCCCGAAGAAGGGACAAGCGCCTGGAGACGCCCCAAGGAAGGTCTGAACACGTATTGTCGCGAGCAAGCTCGCTCCCACCATTGCTTGATTTTGTGGGAGCGAGCTTGCTCGCGACGAATGAGTTCCGTACTTGTTCAGAGTTTCCCCAAGCGGATCGCGGCGGAATTTTGCAGGAGACTCTTCAGCGCCGATGCTTGGGCTACACTCGGCCGATGACTTTTGCCCCGCGTGACATCGCCCGCCACTACCTGCCGCATCGAACCCACTACTATTACGCCCGCAGCAAATTTGCCACCGATCCGCTGTATCGGGTGGTTGCCGAAGCGCTGATCGATACGCATCGGCCATTGCTGGATGTCGGTTGCGGTATTGGCCTGCTGGCCCATGTCCTGCGCGGCCAGGGTTTCACCGCCGCCTATTCGGGAGTCGATGTCGACAGCGGCAAGATCCGCTCGGCCACGGCCGCTGCAAACCGTGCCGGACTCCAGGCAACGCAATTCCGTGAAATGGACTTGAGCCGCGACTTCCCGCAGCACCGGGGCAGCGTGGCCCTGCTCGATATCGTGCAGTTTCTTGAGCCTGCCGCCCAGGATGCGCTGCTTGAATCGGCGCTTGCCTGCCTGGATACGGGTGCCGTCCTGATCATGCGCACCGGTCTTGCCCGACCTGGTTGGCGCTTGCGCTTTACCCGCGGCGTGGACTGGATGGCACGCATTGCGCGCTGGATGAATGTCGGCCCAAAAGCCTATCCCGTGCGTGAGGAACTGGAACAGCGATTTGCCCGCCATGGCGTGCAGGCCCGCTTCGAATCGCTGAGCGGTCGCCTGCCGTTCGAAAACTGGTTGATCGTCGCCCATCACGGCGAGCCATCACCGATTGATCGACCTGATCAAGGCAAAGGCGTTCCTGCCAACAGCCGGCAGGCCGTCGCTACGCAGGGATTGCAATCATGAGTTATTCCCGCGATCAAAACGGGCGCGCGCACCTCGCCATCGTGCTCGGCAGCTATGTGCAGGATCATGTCTGGTCTACCGACCGCTTCCCGCAACCAGGCGAGACCCGTCGTGCATTGGCATTCAGCACCGGCCCCGGCGGCAAGGGATTCAACCAGGCCGTTGCCTGTTTCCGCCAGCGCGGCGATGTGCTTTACCTGGGCGCCATTGGCAACGATGGCCTGGGTCGCACGGCGCGCGAATATGCCGCAAGGGAAGGATTGGATTGCGCATGGCAGGTTCTCGATGATGTCGCCACGGCCTCGGCAGGCATCATCGTCAATGCCGAAGGCTCCAACCAGATCATGGTCAACCTGGCCGCCAATGAACGGATGAGCACGGCGTTCATTGCAGAACACGAAAGCGCATTCGCCGCCGCGCGCGTGCTGCTTGTGCAACTGGAAAACAATCTGGATGCAGTGCAGGTCGCGCTGGCACTGGGCAATCGACATGGCCTTTTGTGCGTGCTCAATCCGGCGCCGATGCATGCGGGCCTTGATTCCGGACTGCTTGCCCTGTGCAACGTGATCACGCCCAACGAAACCGAGTTTTCCATGCTGCTGGCGAACATCCTGGGCGAGCGCATGGCAGCGGATGACATTGCCGACAGCACCGATGAAATCCTGCACGCCCTCTGCCGCAGGTTGGGCGTGCCCACCGTGGTGATCACCCTGGGTGCACGGGGTTGCTTTGTTTCACACGACTCCGCCACGCGTCGCGGCGATGCGCGCGACTTCTATCGCATGCAGGCGGAGCGGGTGACGAGCGTGGACACCACGGGTGCCGGCGATGCCTTCAATGGCGCACTGGTGGCCTGCCTCGCACAATCACCCGAACCGGCTTTCCAGCAGGCCGTGCGTCACGCCAATCGCGTTGCGGGACTGAGTACCGAACGCGTGGGCGCTGCGCTCGCCGTGCCGAGCTTGGCCGAAGTGAAGGCCCGCTTTCCGGAGCCGTGCTGATTCGATCTGGATACGGGAGGGCTGCGCTCCAACGACTGCGCGGCGTTCAATTCCCGCGCTTGCGGCGAACTTGCCGCAGGGTCAGCAGCGCGCGATGACGCGCGCGGCGTCGCCAGAACCAGGCGACCCCCAGCGCGACGATGACCGCCGCGACCAGGATCACCACGACCTTGCCGCGATCCAGCCAGGTCATCAGCCAATCGCGGTGCAACGCGCCATAGTGGCCGAGATAGACCCAGACCGGCACGCTGATCAGCGCGGCCAATCCATCCAGCAGGAAGAAACGCCAGAATGAAACGCGCCGGGTCATGCCGGCGGTGAGATAAATGGGTGAACGCAGGCCAGGCAGGAAGCGCGCGACGAACATCAGGCGATTGCCGTAGCGCTGGAACTTGGCCTGGACCTTGGCATAGCGACGCGGCGTGAGCAGATAGGCGACCCAGCGCAGGCGCAAGGCGCGCTCGCCAAACACCCTGCCCACCATGAACATGAGGGAGTCACCCGCCAGCACGCCGGTGATGCCGACCGCGCACATCACGTGCACATTGGCGTAGCCCAAGCCCGAGATCACGCCACCGGCGACCAGGCTGATGTCCTCGGGAATCGGCACGCCGAATCCGCAGATCAGCAGGATGGTGAAGACGGCAAGGTAGCCGTTCTCCGTGAATACCCCGATGAGGAAATCAAGCAGGCCCATCAGCCAACCCCGTGCGGGAGCCGCTGGAAAGACGAACGCATGCTGGGGCGGATATCGGAATTCAAGCAGTCTGGGCTTGTGGCGGAGTACTGCGGATTCTAACCCGCCCTCCTTCCCGAGGATGACCTGCCAGCCGGGTCCAGGCAGGCCCGCTACAATGCGCGCCATGTTGATCGGCAAGCACCGCATTGATCCGCCCGTGATCCTGGCCCCCATGGCCGGCGTCACCGACAAGCCGTTTCGCCAGTTGTGCAAGCGGCTGGGTGCGGGCTTGGCCGTGTCCGAAATGACCACGGCCGATCCACGCCTGTGGCACACACGCAAGTCGCTGCGCCGCGGCGATCATGCCGGCGAACCCGATCCCATCAGTGTGCAGATTGCCGGTTACGACCCGGTCATGTTGGCCGAAGCGGCGCGCTACAACGTCGACCATGGCGCGCAACTCATCGACATCAACATGGGCTGCCCGGCGAAAAAGGTGTGCAACGTGTATTCGGGCTCGGCCCTGCTGCAGAACGAGGAGCTGGTGGCACGCATCTGCGCGGCGGTGGTGCGCGCGGTCGAGGTGCCGGTCACGCTGAAGATCCGTACCGGCTGGAACCGCGACAACCGCAACGGCGTGCGCATCGCGCGCATCGCCCAGGACTCCGGCATCACGGCGCTGGCCGTGCATGGGCGCACCCGTGCCGACCAGTATCAGGGTGAAGCCGAATACGAAACCATCGCAGCCATTCGCGCGGCAATTCGCATTCCCCTGATTGCCAATGGCGATATCGACAGTCCGCAAAAAGCCGCGCGGGTGTTGCACCAGACCGGAGCCGATGCGCTGATGATTGGGCGAGCCGCGCAGGGGCGACCATGGATCTTCCGCGAGATCGCCCATTACCTTCGCCACGGCGAACGACTCGCAGCGCCCACTGCCACCGAGGTTCGCGACATCCTGATTGGCCACCTTGAAGATCTGTATGCGTTTTATGGCGAACTGCCGGGTGTGCGCATCGCGCGCAAGCACCTCGGTTGGTATGCCAAGGATCGCCCGGAGAATGCCGCTTTCCGCAACGTGGTCAACGCCACCGATTGTGCGCAGACCCAGATGCGCCTGACCCGGGATTATTTTGATCAGCTAGAGCAAGGGCGCCCGCTGGCCGCGTGATGCGTTGGAGCGGGGATTGGGGATTGGGGATTAGGGATTCGGGATTTGCAACAGCAGAATGCGCTTCGGTGTTGTTTTGGCGCTTGCTTGAACCCATCCAAATTTCCGAATCCCGAACTCCCGGCCCAATCAAGGCAACGCCTGGAACGGGCAGGTGATCCGTTTGACTCTGTTGCTGCGCCTTCAAGCGCACTGGACTCGACTAATCGCGAGGCACGCAACTGTCGCGAGCCCTAACGCCAGGAGCAGCGAGATGATTGGGGAAATCATCGGCAGGGCAGTCGGGGGTATGTCACCTCGGCGCAGGATCACCGTGGAGACATTATTTGCCGGATTGATATCTTCATCGATAGTCGCGAGGCCGAAGCTGAAAGGCCAGATCGGTGGCGCTTGGCTCGACAACGCTAACGCGAAATGACAAACCCGAGTTTCACCAACCTCCAATGCCACGAAGTCAGCCGGATACCAAACGAGGTTGTAGTGAAAAACCTCTCCGTCCGTGATGATCACCACGAAGTTCTCACAATCGGTCGTGCCGAAGTCTAGGTCGAATTGATCATAAAAATCAGAGCTCAGCAGAGTTACACGGTTGACTGGTTCCGGCCCATGGTTTGTTATGTTCAACGTGAATTCGATCGGCTGTCCTGGCACGAGGCCGGTTGACGGTTGAGCGCTCAAGTGAACGGAAATATCCGACGCATGATCCTCTGCCCGAGCATCCAGCCCAGCCCATAAAGCGAGCACAGCGAATAGAACGCACGTCGGAGTGGGCATGACGCACTCCTACTCGAATCCATCCGCAAAGATTCGATCCAGACTGGACCGGTACTGTGCGGTAATCGAGGCGAATTCCTCAATGATCAAGGCATTTTCGCGCTGCCCCATGACACCCGTACGGAAGTTCCAAGGCTTGGTCAAGGTAACCGCCGCATTCGAGTAATTCAGCACCTGCGGGCAACTGCCATGGCAGGTTTGAATTTGATAGGAAAGCAAGGTTCGTGCACTGTCTTCCGGATTCGGTGCATTATCCCAATGCGCAAAGGCCCAGGGATGTAATGGCGTAGGATTACTGTTGTCCTCGGGATTGTGGTTACCACCAAACAGGTGGCCAAACTCATGCTGGAATGGATAGGCCGAGAACGAGCATTGGCGCTTCGTCACTGCAACGGCAAAGGGCGCAAATCCTGGGCCTGGCGGTGGAGTAGTCAAAATACCCGGTCCATACGCAAGTCCACATTGATTCGGTTGCGGCGAACTTTCCCGAATCAGCATCACTAAGTCCGCCGCATATGTGTTTCGTAATCCGACCGCAATACTATCTAGCCGCAGATAGTTCAGGTCATCAAGAAATTGCCCGGACTCGGCATGCGCCACTTCTTGTGCATGCACCAGATTCAACTCCGCGATCACCGCATCGCCCGGACTGGTGCTGCGATCCATGGCCATTTGCGTAGCGGCGAGAGTGTCCTGCATGTATGTTGTCGCATCGATGCCAACCGCTTGCAGCGCTTGGCGCACGTTGGCGGTGTAGAGAACCAGGACGTCGATTTCGGTATCGAGCGATGCCGGGCCATCCAGGGAATGGGTTTCCGTGTTCGCCGGGATGTTTGGGCTGGTCGGCGTGCTCGCAGGAAGGACAACATCGTTTTCCGCGCCGAGCGGAGCCGGTTCATAGACGTAACGGGTCAGGCGGGGACCGCTGGATGTGGTCTCGACTCCATAGTTTCCGCTGAGGCACGAAATCGTCGCGCGGAACTGGTTCGGTTTCGCGCTTAGCAGCGCGCTGCAACCTTCGCCGCCGCCGGTCCACAGATAACCGTTGCCGGCCCGCGGTTCGGCGCGAAGTCTGATGAGTGTGTCGGACTCCTGACCTGGCAGATTGAGCACCACGGTTTCCGGAAGGGTTTGCAGCCGCGCCAGATTGATGCTGACCGGCCATTCCTCAGCGGCACCAACGCCAGCCAGCAGGCCGGGACTCGTAGGGCGGCCAATGGAGGTGAAAAGATTCTCTTGCGGGTCGAAAGTCGTTAGGCCGAACGACTCAACCACAACGCCGGCTTGAACGAGCGCCAGCGGAGCGGCAGCGCAAAGAATTGCAAGAAGGGTTGTCTGCAGGATACGTCGTTTCATGGGCGTTCCATCTATCTGAATCCGAACCGGCAAGCTACACCCGAGAATTCATGGATACAAGAATGACAACGCAAATCCTTGATTCTGTGCGACGAATGTTCCATCTGACACAAGCCGACGCGATAGAAGTGAAATGTCCTGTAGCCAGCATTTCAATGAACACGCCCGTACTGCACCGAATGCGCACTGACCCAGTTGCGCCTGACCCGCGACTATTTCGACGGGCTTGAACATGCCCAGCCGCTGGCGGCGTAAATGTTGGCGTGACGCGGGAACCGGGAAGGAACGATGAGCGGAGCAAGCTCCGCTCTACGGGAACCGACATGCTCTTGTAGAGCCGAGCTTGCTCGGCTGGGGACTACGGGAACCGATATGCTCTTGTAGAGCCGAGCTTGCTCGGCTTGGGACATTGCAGGAAAAAGTAAGCGGAGCAAGCTCCGCTCTACGACACGCGCGGGGATGCGATGACAAGCTGCTGCGGCCACATCAAGGCAACGCCTGGAACGGGCACAAGCGTTGCCACATGGTGTCGAGGTGACTGGCCGTGTAGTTGTGCCCGCCGACAAACGGACTGAACCACAGATCATCTCCGAGCACCCAGCCGTTGGCGACGAATGCATCACGATCCTGCTGGGCATACGAGACCAGCGGATCGCTGTTGCCGATGTGAATATCCAGCGGAACATGGCGTGAGGCCGTACCGAGCAATGCGCTGCACGCGGATGGACTGTTGCAAGCCAACCCCTGCAGCACGCCTGCGCTGACCGCATAGGCGGCGAAATCGTCGATCGAAATCGGCGCACCGAAATCGTTGTACATGATGTCGTGCAACACATGTCCACCGGCGGAATAGCCCCAACCGATGCGACGCGAGCGATCGATGTTGTAGGCCGCTTCGGCATCGGCCATGGCGGAGGCAAACAGGTTGTAGTCACTCGGATTGGGCGGAGGAACGATCCAGCCTCCGGTGCTCTCGGTACCCACCGGAGCGACGACGATGAATCCTTCCGCATCGGCGATTCCCGCCCACGTATTGCGTGCCCGCAGCGCCTCGCTGTCTGCTGCCGCCGGGCTTCCGGCTTGTCCATGCAGAGCCAATACCAGTGGCATCGGTCGCGAAGGCGAGTAGGAAGGCGGCACTCGCAGATAAACCGTGCGCGATCCGTATCCGGGCACATTCACGACTCGCGTGACGTTGCCGACGGCACCGCCCGATCCGTTCGAGGGCAGGCTCACTCGTGCCGCTGCCGGCTGGAATCCGTCGATGAAGATGGCATCGGGCACCTCGCATACCCACGCGGGGAGCTGGCCGGTCGTGGTCGCCTTTGCCGTGCCATGGCACAAGACAAGCAGCATCAGCGCTACGAAAAGCCGATTCATGCTGGAGTTGCGGGTATTCACCGTTGAAGGCTGCACTGCGAAGCAAGGTCGAAACACGATACTCCCCCTGCAGTCAGGGAATGTGCGCGGTGCACGCAGGCAACGCGCAGCAGATCACGGTTTCGGACAAACCGCGCTTGAGCGTGATCCGGAGCGGTCAGTTCGCGGACGCCTTGGCCGCCTGCTTTTCCGCCTGGATCGCGGCAAGCGCGGAAAGCGCCGATTTCACATCTTGCGTCGATGCCAACACCTCGACCTTGCCCTGCATGCTCCAATCGGCGGCCTGATCTGACCCGGCGTTGGCGGCCATGTTCATCAGCGTATCGATCAGGCGACCGCACTCGTCGGGACGCTCGAAACCGCCGCTCTGCAACAGCACTACGCCTTCGCCATCCACCAGCTTGAAGTAGAAACGCGAGTCCTTTTCGCGATAACGCTTCCACAGCGGGGCGGCAGTGGCGGTCTTTGATTTCGGCGTGTTTCCCTTTGCTGCGGGGACACGTGATGAAAGGCCCACCGACTCGCGCAATGCAGCCAGGAACGGCGCGCTGCGTTCGCGCGCCTTGCGCGCGCCGACCTGCAAGCGATCCTCGATCTCGTCCGGTCGCGCCATCAAGGCGTCGTAGCGTTCACGCGGTTCGGACAACTCCGCGTCGATGCGCTCGAACAGGCGCTGCTTTGCATCACCCCAAGCAATGCCCTCGGCAAAGGCCACGCGCATCGCGTTGGTTTCCTCCGCCGTGGCAAACGCCTGGTAGATGGAGAAGATGTTGGAGCCTTCGGTGTCCTTGGGCTCGCCCGGCGCGCGCGAATCGGTGAGGATGCCGAGCAAGGCCTTTTTCAGTTGCGCCGAAGGCAGCCACAGCGGAATGGTATTGTCATAACTCTTGGACATCTTGCGCCCGTCGAGGCCCGGCAGGGTTGCCACGTTCTCCTCGATCACCACTTCCGGCAACACGAAAGGATCCTCGTCGCCTGCGGTCACCGCGCGATACGCAGCTCCATACAGATGGTTGAAGCGCTGGCCGATGTCGCGCGCCATCTCGATGTGCTGGATCTGGTCCTTGCCGACCGGAACCCGATGCGCGTTGAACACCAGGATGTCGGCGGCCATCAGCACCGGGTACATGAACAAACCGGCATTGACTCCGGCATCGGCATCTTCGTTTTCCTCGACATTGCGATCCACCGCCGCCTTGTAGGCATGCGCGCGGTTGAGCAAACCCTTGGCGGTGACGCAGGTCAACAACCAGGTGAGTTCGGGAATCTCGGGTATGTCGGACTGCCGGTAAAAGAAAGCCCGGTCGGTGTCCAAGCCCAGAGCAAGCCAGGTGGCGGCGATTTCCAGGCGCGAACGTGCCACCCGCGCCGGGTCCTCGCATTTGACCAGGGCATGGTAGTCGGCAAGGAAATAAAACGACTCCACATCCGCGCGCCGGCTGGCGGCAATGGCAGGCCGGATGGCGCCGACATAGTTGCCCAGGTGCGGAGTACCGCTGGTGGTGATGCCGGTAAGGGTGCGGATCATTGCGGTCATGCCAGGACAAGTGCGGGACAGTCGCTAGTTTAGCGAATCCAACGCCTCGCCCCTGCTTCGCCCAAGGCAACAGTGATCTAGTGGATTCCGTTCGTGGTGAGCTCCCAAGCCCGTTCGTGGTGAGCCCGTCGAACCATGAACGGAATCAGGACACCAAGTGCCCATCCTTCGATGCGCTCTGGACAAGCAGGACTTAACCCCGATTCGATATCGGCTGCGTTGAACCCTCCGCGCAACCAAACTGGAGGTGTTCCATGCGTGCCCTGCTCTGCTCCGCCCTGCTGGCCCTGACCCTTTCCTTCCCGGCCCGTGCCGGCAATTTGCTGGATCTGGCGGTCGTCGATCGGGATACTGGCGAGACCCTGATCACCTACATGCAGGACGGCAGGCTGTATGTTGCCGGAGCACCTGGCCATCGCTATGCCGTGCGCCTGACCAACCGCACCGGCGCACGCGTGCTGGCCGTGCTTTCCGTGGATGGCGTCAATGCAGTCAGCGGCGAAACCGCAAGCACAGGCCAGAGTGGCTACGTGCTGGATGCGTGGGAGTCCACCGAGATCAATGGCTGGCGCAAGAACCTGGACGAGATTGCCCAGTTCAATTTCACCTCCCTGCCCAACAGTTATGCCGCGCGTACCGGTCGCCCGGACAATGTGGGCGTGATTGGTGTAGCCGTATTCACCGAGCGCACTTGGCATCGCCCGCAGCCGCCGCAAATCATCAACCCGGCGCCGCGCCCGTGGGCCAAGCAAGAGCAAGGCGCAGCGGACAGCATGGCACGTGAAGCCGCACCTGCTGCCTCTGCCGAATCGCCCGCCCTGGCGTCCGCGCCTCCGCCCGCACCCGCTGCAGGTGCCATGGAAAGCGAGTCAAGCCGCAGCAAGTCGATGGCACAGCGCCTGGGCACCGGCCATGGTGATCGCGAATGGTCGCAGGTGGAAACCACGCAGTTCCGGCGTGCCAGTTCGCGCCCCGCCGAGTCGCTGGCGATCTGGTACGACAGCTATCCCAACCTGGTAGCCCGCGGCATCATCGTGCGCACGCCGATTGCGCGCTACCAACCCGACCCGTTCCCGAACGGTTTCGTGGCTGATCCGCCGCCGCGCTATCGCTGAAGGAAATTGCTCTTTGCAATCCGGGGCCTTGATTCGTCAAGGCCCTTTTCCTTTTGCAGTCTGCGAAAAGCCCTGCCCCGACCCCGGCTCCGAATGGCCAGCCAATCCCCCTCAAGACCCATGCGCCGACCCCTCGAGCATGCGACCATCGGCGGCTTGCGTTTCGAGTCCACGCGAAGCGCGATCGTCACGGGGAACTCCAGAGGACATGAGCATGAACGATTTCCAGCCGCGCCTTTGCGCCCGCCTTGGCGCAGTTTTCGCAGTACTGCTTTGCGGGCTGCTGCCCGCCCTGGCCATCGCCGCCCAATCCGGCTACTGGCAAGACACGCCGGGCCGGGCCTTGGCCGGTGTCCACCAGGTTCCCGACCACTATCGCCCACTGGATCTGGATTTCACAGCCCTGCGCAATGACCTGCAAGGCGGCATCGGCAAGAGTCTGTCCCTGCCCATGCCGAACGGCGGATTTGCCGAGTTCGTGCTGTCGGATTCCGGCGTGATGCCAGCGGAATTGGCTGCCCGCTATCCGCAGATCCGCAGCTTCGTCGCCAGCGACGCCAACGGACGCCACGCCCGCATCGACATCTCGCCACTTGGCCTCAATGCCATGGTGTTCGAGGGCGCCAACGTCTGGCTGGTGCGCCCGGTCAGTTTTGGCGAAGGCCGCGAGTATGTGAGCTTCAGTCGAGCGGATGTTGCCGCGCAGGCGCCGGGTTTTGTCTGCGGCACGCACACCAGCCTGGATCCGGTCATTCCTCGCCCCACCGCACCAGCAACCACCACCGGCACCATCAAGCGCAACTACCGCGCCGCGTTTGCCGCCAACCACAACTACGTTGCAGCCATTTCCGGGGCCAATCCTCCCACCGTTGCGCTCGGTCTCGCGGCAGTGGTCGCGGCGGTGAACCGGGTCAACGAGGTCTACGAGAACGATCTCTCGATCCACATGAGCCTGGTCCCCAACAATGACCTGGTCATCTATCCGGATGCGCTGACCGACCCCTATTCCAACGGTGGTGGAGCCCTCAACCAGAACACCGCCAATCTCAATGCAGTGATCGGCAGCGCCAACTACGACATCGGCCATGTGTTCACCACCGGCAGTGGCGGCGTGGCTGGCCTTGGCGTGGTCTGTGGCAGCGGCAAGGGCCGCGGCACCACCGGATTGAGCAACCCTGCCGAACTGGTCAGCGACACCTTCTACATCGACTTTGTCGCCCATGAAGTGGGCCACCAGTTCGGCGGCAACCACACCTTCAACAACAGTTGCAGCGGCAATCGTGAGCCATCCGCCGCCTACGAACCGGGCAGCGGCTCTACCATCATGGGCTATGCCGGCGTGTGTTCCCCCAACCTGCAACCCCACTCGGACCCCTATTTCCACGCCAAGAGCCTGGATGAGATCGACCAGTTCACCGATGGTTCCGGCGGCGCCTGCGCAGCGACGGAAACCAACAATGACGCCCCGCAAATTGCTGCGTTCACGGGCGGCTTCACGATTCCGGCATCGACGCCATTCGCCCTGAGTGGGGTTGCTTCGAGTACCGCCGTGGGCGCGCAGCTGCGCTACGGTTGGGAGCAGTACAACCTGGGCGCACAGACGGCCAACATCAATGTGGATCCGGGCAACGGTCCCATCATCCGCTCCTTCTCGCCCACGACCACCGGCATCCGCACGGTGCCCAACCTCAACAACCTGCTGAACGGCGGCAGCACCATCGGTGAAATCCTGCCGACCACCACGCGCGCCCTCAATTTCCGCCTGACCGTTTTCGACAACGTGGCAGGCGGCGGCACCTCCTCCAGCCAGGACATCGCATTTCAAGTGAGTTCTGCCGCTGGACCCTTCGCGGTAACGGCCCCGGTTGCTGCCGCCACCTGGGATGCCTCGATCAATGCAACGGAAACCGTGAGCTGGAATGTTGCGGGCACCGACCTTGCGCCCGTCTCCTGCCCTGCTGTTGATATCGACGTCTACACCGGTGGCGGATTTGGCCTCAGCACCGCCGTGCTCGCCCAGGGCATTCCCAACAACGGCAGCGCCGTGGTCAACGTGCCGAACATGCAGTCGACGACCGCGCGCGTGCGCGTGCGCTGCGCGAACAACATCTTCTTTGCGCTCAATCCGGGCAATTTCACCATCGTTGGGCCCGATCTCATCTTCGCCGACGGTTTCGAAATACCGGACTCTCCCGCGCCCTGAGGTCCGCCCGTCCGAATCATCGATGCGGACTGCACGCAGGGGCCGCATCGATGCCGTAGCGTGGGGCAAACGGCCCAGCTCCTCGCCATTGCCCGGCGCCGCGCGCGGGCGCACACTTGATTCGCCGTTTCGTGCGCTGGGCCGCTGATGCCCTCGGCCAATCCCCGGATCATGTGCGCGAAACCTTGAACGAGGACGTCGCCCATGCGCGGGCTGATCACGCTGTTTGTGTTGATGTGCGCCAGCCATGCCCTGGCGACGCCGGGTTCTGTCTCGCTTGAACGCGCCACACTGCGCCAACTGGGAAATCTCTCGCCCGGCCAGTCGCTTTCCGTCGCAGCGTTTCCCGCCGGCCCCGGCCTGGTCAGTGCCTACGAATTCCGCCGCATCGAGATCTATGCGCCCGGCGCGCGCGTCTTTGTCATCGACGGCAGCGGCCAGCACGAGATTGCACGCAGCCCACGCGTGCACCTGCTCGGATACAGCCGGGATGGCCTTTCACGGATTGCGTTGTCGTTTGATCCGGATCTTTCCACGCCGCCACAGGCAACAGGTTCGGGTCCTGCCGGCGGGTTTGTCGTGCAAGCTGCCCGCAAGGGGGATGCCTGGCAGCTCGAAGCCCTCAGTCCGGAAGCGGCTTTGCCACGCGGAGTCAAACCGGAAACCGCGGGTCTCG
The DNA here is from genome assembly GCA_016712865.1 of Dokdonella sp. Classification (GTDB taxonomy): domain Bacteria; phylum Pseudomonadota; class Gammaproteobacteria; order Xanthomonadales; family Rhodanobacteraceae; genus Dokdonella. The sequence continues at coordinate 271,425 of JADJQH010000008.1, read as the reverse complement.
ACGATGCCATTGCGCTGGCCAGCACGCCCGCCGCTGCCTTCGATCACCTGCTCCCCGACACCCCGGGACCACAGGGATCGCTGCGTTACGCGCGCATCGCGGTGGATACCGATGTCAGCTTCATGAGTGAGCGTTTTTCCAACAACACCGCGCAGGCCACCAGCTGGATTGCCGACCTGTTCACCCAGATGAACATCGGTTACGAAAACGATCTCAACGTGCAGTTGCAGGTTGGCGACACGTTTCTGCGCACGACCACGGATCCATACGCGAATACAACCTTCCCAGCCGATCAAGCCACCCTGGTCGAGTTCGGCAACTACTGGCAGGCGAACTACGCCGCGATCAACCGCGATTTCGCCATGCTGCTGTCCGGCAATTCCACCAGCGGAAACTCCGCGGCAGGCATTGCATGGCTGGATGTCTATTGCCTCACCTCCGGCAACGGCGGCAGTTACAGCATCAACCAGGTATTCACCAATCCTGGAATCGGCGTGTTGCTCAGCGCAACCCTGGTGGCACACGAGTTGGGGCACAACTTCGGTGCAGCGCATACCCATTGCACCAATGTCAGCACGGGTAACTATCCAACCGGCAGCAACACCATCGACTTGTGTTCGAATGTCGGCAGCGGCTGCTACACGGGCCCGACCAGTTGCCCGGTTTCAGGGCCTGGCGCACCGCGTGGCAGCGTGATGAGCTACTGCAACCAGAATGGATGCAACCAGAACGTGCTGCAATTCCATCCCACGCAGATCACCCGTTTGCTTGCCCGGATTGCCGCCAATACGCCGAGCTGCCTCAGCGAAGGCAATGACCTCATCTTCGCCAACGGTTTCGAATGAATGTCGCGCTGATTCAGGGCCAGGAGCCTGCGCGACAGAAAGAATTCGAAGCGAAACGGCGCTGACGCGATTCAGCGGATCAATCGGAAAGCGCGCATAGCGGGCACTATGTAAGCCTGACGATTGATCCGATCAATCGATGGCAGCGTCGTTGCAGCCGGATGACTTCTGCCGCGCAGGCTCCTAGGACTGATCGGCGGCGCGTTTGATGTCGATGACATCCGCGCCCGGCCCAGGGTGCAAGTGCAGGACCGGCTGGTGGACCTCGGCCTGACGTGGCGACCCCGGTGAGTCAAGTCGGATGCTGATGCGCTCGATGAGGCGCCGCTCGATCATCTGGTGGTCGGCGCGCTGGATGGTGTGTTCCAGATCCTCGTTGTCCTTGCGCAAGGCAAAGCCGAACGAGAACGGCGTCGTTTCCTGGGTGGCTTGTGCAGCCTGCAGGCGTGAGACGTAGGCCTCCAGCGCCTGCCGATCATGCTCAGGCATGAGAATGGCGAATTCATCGCCACCCAGGCGCACGATCACGTCGCGCTGGTGCACGATGCGCTCAAGAAAGCGTGCAAGCCGCAGAATGGCCTGGTCTCCCGCCGCGTGTCCGTAGGTGTCGTTGGTGCGCTTCAGCGAATCGATATCGACAACCACGCAGGCCCAGCGCGCTGAACTTCCGGCCTCGGCCTGCACGTACTCCAGCTGGCGCCGGTTGTAGCAACCTGTCAGCGCATCCCGGCGCGCGGTTTCGCGCGGGCGCCGCTCACCCTGACTGCGCTCACTGAGGTCGATTGCCGAGCAGATCACCTGCGCATTGCCGTCGGCGCCAGACCTCAGGCGATGACGGAATTCCCACAGTCTTTCGTCGCCGGCCGAATCAACGACATGCACGAGCCCCGAACAACTGCCATTGCGACTTACCTCCAGCAGGTAACGATGGAAGGCATCACGCTGGCGGGCGACGACGAATTCACCCAGGTTGCGTCCGATCAGTTCGGATTCCGGGTAACCGAGCGCACAGGCGAACGCGGGATTGACCTTGCCCAGGCGCCCATCCAGATCATGCTCGAAAACCATGCCGAGGCTGAGCTGGATCAGTTCCGCGTAACGTCGTTCGCTCAGTTCCAGCGCGCTGGCCTGCGCACGGTCGGAAGTCAGGTCGCGGATCACAACCATCTGGATGGCGCGACTGCCATGCTCGAAGGGCCGGATTGCCAGCTCGACCGGAAACGTGCTGCCATCCGCGCGCTTGTGCGTGCCCACGTCCCCGAAGGAACCTGGATTGCCGCCGTCCCTTGCATCCGCTCCGAGGATGGCGAACGGGCTGCCACGCACGGCATCGACTGGGCATCCATAGAGTTTGAGCGCCGCAGCATTCGCATCGAGGATGATGCCGTTGACGGCATCGACCAGCATTGCAGGCAGCGGCAACAAGGCAAACACGGTTTCATCGGCCACCTGCGTGCGGCTGGTGCCTGGTTCGATGGCTTGGGACAAACCCGAGACGGCAATGCGTGGACCGATGTGGCTGCGCCGCCAAAGGATCCAGCTGACTGCGCAAGTCACCAGAAGCAGCGATGCCAGCAAGTGCAGGGGGATCCACTGCGCGGCAAATCCACCGATGGCCAGGGCCATCACCGACAGCGCGAGCACAACGCGAACGCCGGTGCGAACGTGCCGGCGTTCGGCCACGAGCCCGGTCACCGGTGAGGCGTCACCCGCGTGCATGGTGCGATTGCGCTGAACCTCGGACATCCGGCGGCAAGCCTCCTGTTGCTTGTTTCAGGCAAATGGCACTCGCCAGCGAAAGCCCCGCGATCTGCACGCCGCTGCATTCAATCCGGCAATGCGGCAGGCAAAAACCAATCGGGTCAGGACTCACGGGCAAAGTGTCCACTCAGGACAAGCTTGCAAAACTCAAGCAATCGGCGTGCCATGCTGCGGCGGCGGTTCGGTGCTTGTTTCTGCATGATGCAGGGCAACGCTGGTCAAGCCTGCTTCGTTCGTCGTTCCCGCGGAAGCGGGAACCCAGTGCCTTGTTATTCAATCGCTTGAAGGCGCTGGATCCTCGACTGCGTGAGGATGACAGCAGTGGCTCGACCGATGCTTCAGGTCGGAATCCCGCGCCTTGATGGCGCTGTCAGGTAGCGCGAATTGTCAAAATTGATCACGCAAGGCCGCGAGCATTGCGTCAATCGCGCATCAGGGTGCTCTTGCCGAACAGGCTTTCAACGAGATCCACCGCGAGCACGGCAGTCCGGTTGTGGTCGTCGAATGCCGGGTTCAGTTCCATGATGTCCAGCGAGCCGAGATTGCCGCGGTCGGCAATCATCTCCATGCACAGCTGCGCCTCGCGGTAGTTCGGCCCGCCCGGAATGGTGGTGCCGACTCCGGGCGCGATGTCCGGATCAAGGAAATCGACATCGAAACTGACATGGACGTGGGTGTCGTCGTCGATGTCCGCGAGCGCCTCCTCCATGACCCGTTTCATGCCGATCTCGTCGATGTAGCGCATGTCGTAAATGTCGAGCCCGGCGTCCCTGACCAGACGCTTTTCGCCAAGGTCGACCGAGCGGATGCCAACCTGGCGGATTCGATCCGGGCTCATCGCCGGTGCGCTTCCACCCAGGCCGGTCAATTCGTGGGGACCCAGTCCACACAGGCACGCCATGGGCATGCCGTGGATGTTGCCGGATGGCGTGACCGCGCTGGTATTGAAGTCGGCGTGCGCATCAAGCCACAAAACCAGCAGTTTGCGATTGCGCTCGCGACAATGCCGCGCCACCGCCGTGATGGATCCAATGGCCAGACAGTGATCGCCACCGAGCAGGATCGGCAGGCGATCCTTGCCCAGCTCGGCCGCAACGGCATCCATCACCAGTCGGTTCCAGGCCACCACCTCGGACAGGTGCCGATAGCCATCCACCGGCGAAGTCCAGGGATTCATCGGTCCGTTCAGGTTGCCGAGATCCACCACGTCGAACCCGCGCCCAAGCAAGGCTTCGCCAATGCCGGCAACACGCAAGGCCTCGGGACCCATGGATGCGCCGCGATGGCCAGCGCCAATGTCGGTGGGCGCGCCGATCAGGGAAATGCGGTTGTGCGTGGGCATGGGATGAGGCTTCGCGGGGAAAGCGCAAAGCATAGCGTCGGGCCTGCGGCATGGCCACCCGATGCGGAATTTCCGTATGGGGGATTGCTATCGCGCCGATTCCAGCGCCCGGATCAACTGTTCCATTTGCGGTTTCAATTCGTGCACGAGCGCCGATGCATCGGCAGGCTCAAGTTGCCCGCTGCGCACGCGGTGCCGATCAAGGGTGTCATGCACGCGCAGGGCCGCGTCGCCCAGATCTTCGAAACCATAGCTGCTGGCCGAGCCGGCCAGCCGATGCACCAGGGGAAACAACTCCTTCAGTCCCGCGGGATCTTGCGGGGCGGTGCGCATCCGCTCCCATGCGCGTTCCAGCACCACGCGCTTGTCGGGCATGGTGTTGCGATACCGGTCCTGCAGGACTGAAAACTGGATATTGATTGCTTCCACCCGGGATCTCCCGTTCACCCATCCGCGGCAGGCTGCTGTAAGTCGAGGCTACTCCTGTGCTCGTCCATTGGCCTGTCCGTCACGAAGTTTGACCGAATCCGCATGCGGAACATGAAGCCGGAGCCGCGCATGGTGGTAGCGTGGCAAACCCCCACCCACCTTGCAGAGACCCCTCATGAGTGACCTGACTTCCAGCGTACTGGCGCAACTGGATTCTTCCCACATCAATGCCATTGCACGGCAACTGGGCGTGAGTCCGGACCAGGCGGGCCAGGCAGTACAACAGGCCCTGCCGCTGCTGCTGGGCGGACTGGCGCGCAACTCGGCCTCGCCGCAAGGAGCCGGAGCGCTGCATGCCGCCCTGGAGCGCGACCACAGCGGCGTGGACATCGGCGGTTTGCTCGGCTCAGTTCTTGGTGGCGGCGCTGGCGGCGGAAATTCCGGCCCCGACCTGGGTGGCTTGATCGGCTCGGTTCTGGGCGGTGGCGGATCCGGCAGCAATGCCGGCGCTGGTGGTGCCATCCTCGGCCACATTTTTGGCGGCCGTCGTGATCGCGCAGCGCAGGGGCTTGGCCAGAGCAGCGGCCTCGGCGGCGCCGGCGCCGCGCAATTGCTGGCCATGCTGGCGCCGCTGGTGATGTCCGTGCTCGGCAACATGTCACGCGAGAAAGGCCTCGATGCGCGCAGCCTGGGCAGCGTGCTCGGCCAGGAAAACCAGCGCATCGAGCAAGGTGGCGTCGGCGGCCTGCTCAGTGGCGTGCTCGACAGTGACGGCGATGGCGACCTGGATCTGGGTGACCTGCTGAAGGCCGGCTCCGGCCTGCTCGGTGCGTTCGGCAAGCGCTGACCCGGCTGCGCAACCGCGATCACCGACGGGAATATCCGTAGGAACCTCTTCAGGGGCGATCAGAGACGCTGCACGAACAAACGACGTTCCACCTCGCGGAACGACCGCACCTGCGGGCGCTCATCCAGCGCTAGGAGCCTGCGCGGCAGAATGAATTCGAAGCGAAACGGCGCTGACGCGATTCAGTGGATCAATCGGAGGGTGCGCATAGCGGGCACTATGCAAGCCTGACGATTGATCCAATCAATCGATGGCAGCGACGTTGCAGCCGGATGGCTTCTGCCGCGCAGGCTCCTAGGGAAACTCTGAACAAGTACGGAACTCATTCGTCGCGAGCAAGCTCGCTCCCACAAAATCAAGCAATGGTGGGAGCGAGCTTGCTCGCGACAATACGTGTTCAGATCTTCCCTAGCCTTCGCGCGTTACCCGCAGCACTTCTTCGGTCGTGGTGATTCCGGCGACGCACTTCTGCCAGCCGTCTTCCAGGATGCTCGGCGCCGAACGGCGCGCGTGACACTCAAGCTCGGCTTCGGCAGCGCCTTCATGGATGAGGCGGCGCATCTGCTCATCGACCGGCACCAGTTCATAGATTCCGGTGCGTCCCTTGTAGCCGGCGTGACGACTGCCGAGATCCGATCGCGGACGATACAGGGTGACCTGGGCGTCGGTCGGCTGGTTGAAGGCCGCCAGCTCCGCTGCGCTTGCCGGATAGGCTTCGCGCAGATCCGGATCGAGTGCACGCACGAGACGCTGGGCGAGCACGCCCACCAGACTGGATGAGAGCAGGAACGGTTCCACACCCATGTCACGCAGGCGGGCCACCGCACCGACTGCCGAATTGGTGTGCAGGGTGGAAAGCACCAGATGTCCGGTCAGCGAGGCCTGCACCGCGGTCTCGGCGGTGTCGAGGTCGCGGATCTCGCCGACCATCACCACATCCGGATCCTGGCGCAGGATGGCGCGCAGGCCGCGTGCGAAAGTCATGTCGACGCGCGTATTGACCTGGGTCTGGCCGATGCCGTCGATGTAGTACTCGATGGGATCCTCGACGGTCATGATGTTGCGCGAGGAATCGTTGAGCTTGAGCAGGGCCGCGTACAGGGTGGTGGTCTTGCCAGAGCCGGTCGGTCCGGTCACCAGCAGGATGCCGTGCGGACGCTGGATCATCGCTTCGAGGCGCTTGCGCGAAGCGGAATCCATGCCCAGTTGCACGAGATCGAGTCGACCGGCCTGCTTGTCCAGCAAACGCAGCACCACGCGCTCGCCATGGCCCGCCGGAATGGTCGACACGCGCACGTCGACCGGACGCCCGGCAATGCGCAAACCGATGCGCCCATCCTGCGGCAGGCGCTTCTCTGCGATATCGAGCTTGGCCATGACCTTGATGCGACTGACCACGGCATTGGCGATGGCCTTCTGTGGTGCCAGTACCTCACGCAGCACGCCGTCTATGCGAAAGCGCACGACCAGTCGACTCTCGAAGGGCTCGACGTGGATATCGGAGGCGCCTTCCTTCACCGCTTCGGTAAGCAGGGCATTGATCAGGCGGATGATCGGCGCATCGTCATCGGATTCGAGCAGGTCTTCGGGTTCCGGCAGGTCGTCCGCCAGCGCCTTGAGATCGAGATGTTCATCCAGGTCCGAAACCATGGAGCGCGCGTCATCGCCCTGTTCGTAAAGCTCGCGCAACAGACGCTCGAAGGCCGGTGGCTCATGGGCCGTCAGCTTGAGTTCAACGCCGAGGTGTCGCCTGAGTTCCGCCAGCACTTCCGGGCGCACACCCTGGCGGCAGGCGATCTCCGCGAAATCCGCATGCCAGGTGGTCAGCGCAACACCATGCCGCCGCGCAAAGCCGAATCCGGGTCGTGCGGGTCGCGGCTCGGTAACGACCGCCTGATTCATTGCCGATCCCGCGTCGGTGCATTTGCGGCGGGGCCCGGGTCGCTCAGGAAGTCGTGCACTTCGGGAAGCAGCGGGCGCTCGCCGCGTGGCGTCAGCGGCGCCGAATCCTCACGCAGGCGCAACTGCTCGGTGCGCATGTAGTTGTATTTCTCGCTCGAAACCGCCGCTTCGGTGGCCGCGTCGCGCAGGATCTTCGGCCGCATGAAGATCATCAGCTCGCGATTCTCGTTCTTGTTTGAGCGGTAGCGGAACAGGTTGCCAATGACCGGAATGCTGCCAAGGCCCGGCACCTTGCTGTTGTTGTCACTGACATTGGTGTCGCTCAACCCGCCCAGCACCAGCAGCGAGTTGTCGGACACCAGCACATTGGTGGACAGCTCGCGCTTGTTGGTGACCAGGTCCACGGCACCGGTCACCGGTGGCGCCAGCGAAGAAACTTCCTGGTGGATTTCCATGCGCACCGCATCGCCTTCGTTGATGTGCGGCGTCACCTTCAATACCAGTCCGACATCCTTGCGCTCGATGGTCTGGAACGGATTGGTCACCTGGCCGTTCTGGCCGCTGCTCGCGGTGTTGGTGTAGGAGCCGGTCAGGAACGGCACTTCCTTGGCGATCTTGATTTCGGCTTCCTGGTTGTCGAGGGTGAGGATGGATGGCGTGGACAGGATGTTGGTGGTGCCATCGCCGCGCAATGCGCGCGCCAGGGCACCGAGGTTCAACAGTGGCGTGTCGGTGCCGGGAATGTTGATGGTGCCGTCGATATAACCCAGGGAAAGGCCACCCAGACCCGACAAGCCGAGCGGATTGGTTGCCAACGAAGTCAAGGCGGAATTGCCGTTGGGCCCCGGGAAATTGGTGCCACCGATGATGCCCTGGCCGAGGCTGCCATCACTGCGCTGCGGCGCGGTGAACCATTGCACGCCGATCTCGCTCGCCGTGGAATCGCCGACTTCGGCAATGATGGCCTCGATCAGCACCTGGGCGCGACGAACATCGAGCTGGCGAACAACGGCAGCCAGCGAGCGGAACACGGCCGGCGGTGCGCTGATGATCAGTGCGTTGGTGGCCTCATGAGCCTGGATCGTGGCGATCAATGAGCCGCCGGAGGCGCCGGATGCCCCGTCTTTCGGCGGCGAGGGCGGCGCATCGCCGGTCAGGGTCGCGGCCACGCCTTGCAGGATCGGCACCAGATCCTTGGCACTGGCATTGCGCAGGTACACCACCTGGGTATCGCCACCGTTCTGCAACGGCGTGTCCAGGTGCGCAATCAGGGCGCGCAGCTTGAGCCGCGCATTCTTGGCTCCGGCCAGCAATACCGAATTGGTGCGGGTATCGGCAAACACGCGGGGCGCCTGCGCGTTGACCTGGGCCGTCTTGTCGTCGGCCAGCGCAGTCAGGGTGCGCGCCAGTTCGGCCGCATTGGCATGCGCCAGCGGAATCACTTCCACCTCGGCATCGGAAACGGTGTCGATGCGCTGGATGATGCTGACCAGCCGCGCGACGTTGCCGGCGCGGTCGGAGATCACCAGCGAGTTGGACGAAGCGTGCGCAACCAGTTGCCCGCCCTGCGGCATCAGCGGACGCAGGATCTGGATGAGGTCGTTGGCCGCAACATGCTTGACCGGCACGATCTGGGTGATCAGCTCGTCGGTCGAATGCACGCGGTCGCCGTTCAAGGATGCCGAACCATCCTGCTGGGCCATGGCCTCGGCCACGATCTTGATCATGCTGCCTTGGGAAATGGCGGCGTATCCGTGCACGCGCAGCACCGACAGGAACACATCGTAGATTTCATCCGGTTTCATGGGCTTGGCCGAAATCACCGTGACCTTGCCCTGCACGTTCGGCCCGAGGATGAAATTCTTGCCGGTGATTTCCGACACCGTGGCGATCAGCGCCTGGATATCGGCGTCCTTCAGGTTCAAGGTGTGGCGGCCATCGGCGGCAACTGACGATGGCGTGGTCGAGCCTTGTGCAAATGCCGGCGATGCGAACAGACAGGCGCACAGGACGAGGAAATGCAACGCGGAAGCAGACTTCATCGGTTCGGACTCTTGGCTCAGGTTGCGGCTGCTACATGCACATCGCCAGCCACGCGGCGACACGTACAGGTCCAGGGAACCCCGTGTGGACGGGGCGGCCAAGCGTAGCAAAGCGCGCCGATTGCTGCTCTGGACTGCGCCAGACATCCCTTACTGCAAGCGCACGGTGATTTCAGCAGGCGTGCCGTCGCGGGTCACGGTGACTCGCACGTCCTGGGCATTCTTCAGGCTTTGCAGGATCTGCTGGCCGCGCTCGATGGAATCCACCGGCACGCCATTGACGGCGGTGACGATATCGCTGGGGCGCAAGCCGAGCTTGCCGAGCAAGGCGGCATCGCCATTGGCCGAGGAAACGCGCACGCCGGAAATGCGCCCTTCATTGAACACCGGATCGATGCGGACATTGCGGGCGACATCCGCAGGGCTGCCACCTATGGCTTCCATGGTCTTCTGCCAATCGAGCGCACCTTGCGCCATGCGCGGGGGCTCGAAGGTCGACAAGGCGCCCGGCTTGGCCTCCATCGCCGTGTTGCGGGGTGCAAAACCACCGCGCTGCGCGGCGGGAATGGGGGTCGGCTTTGCGGCGTCGGCCTCGCGTGGCAGGCGCAATTCTTCGCGCACGCCAGCGTGCAGCAGCACCACGCGATCAGCCAGAACTTCATCAAGCGTTGCACCGGCGGTGACTTCCTCGCCCACCTGCCACACGCGCTCTTCGCCCTGCGCGTTGGCGATCACGGCCATGCCGAGTTTCGGATCCGCATCTGCCAGGGTTCCGCGCAAGGTCAAATCCAGGGTGGTTGCCGCCGCACTCTGGCTGCCGCGCGCCTGCACGCTGGCTGCGCCGAACAGGTGCCACTTGGCAATCGACAGTGGCGGTGAATTGCCGGAAGCACTCACTGCGGCGCGCGCCGGGATGCTGTCCGTTCCCTCACCCGCCGGTACCAGCAGCCAGAACATGCGCGCCATCGACCACAGCAAACCCAGCAGCAAAAGCGCGCAGACTAGGCGTGCGCCCAGCAACGACCAGCGCTCGGTTCCGGCTCGCGACCAGCCGGGGTTTTGCAGGCGACTCAACATGCGCGGCTTGTTCCGACCTGAAGCCAGCCCAGACTGTAGCAAATGCCCCGCTCTCAGCGGTGGGTGAAGAACCGCGCGATGCGCCGCAGGAACCCCGGTTTCGGTGGCGCATGCTCGGCGGCAACATTGCTTGCCGGGTTCGCCGTGGGAACCGTGCTGGCGTGTTCGCGCCGCGGCTTGCGTTCGCGCTTGGGTGATTCGTGGCTGACGGTCGCGCTGCCGCTTGCATTGGCGATGACCTCGGGCTGCTCGCGACGGGAACGCCCGCGACCACCGCGACGGCGGCGCTTGCGATTGGCAGTGTCGGCAGACGGCGCATCGCCAGCAGCGCTGTGGTTGGCGGCGACTGATGGCGCCGCAGTCTGCGTGGGCGCGGCCTGGCTTCGACGGGGAGCGCCCGGCTTGCCCGAACCGCGGGCAGCCTGCGTGCGCGACCCAGAGCGCGAATTCGGTTTGCCCTTGGCCGGCGGCGCACCGGCCGTATTGCGCGCATCATCGGCCGCTTCGGCCTCGGCATCGAAGACCAACGGCTCACCGCTGCGCACGCGCGCCGGAGGCACGACCAGCAGGTCGGCAGTGACGGAGGCGGTTGGAATCTTCTGCTCGATGTAGGCCTCGATGTCCGGCAAGCCCATCGCGTAACGGTCGCAGGCAAAGCTGATGGCATCGCCCTCGGCACCCAGGCGCGCGGTACGGCCAATGCGGTGCACGTAGTCCTCGGCATCCTGCGGCAAGTCGAAGTTGAACACATGCGAGACCGCCGGAATGTGCAGGCCGCGCGCGGCCACGTCGGTCGCCACCAGCAACTCGATGTCACCTTTCTGGAAGCGCGCCAGCAGACGTTCGCGCTTGGCCTGGGGCACGTCGCCCGACAACGTGGCGACACGATAGCCCTGGCGTTCCAGCGAGCGCGTCACGCGCTCGGCCATGGCCTTGGTGTTGATGAAGACAATGCTGCGGTGGTTGTCGAGTTTTCCCAGCAGATTGAGCAGGAGCGGAATCTTTTCCTCGTTGGCCGGGAAATACACCAACTGGCGCACGCGCGAGGCGGTGACCGAATCGGCCTCGACGGTGAGTTTTTCCGGCTCGTTCATGTGCTCATAGGCGAGCTCAAGCACGCGATGGCTCAGGGTGGCCGAGAACAGCATGCCCTGGCGCTGTTCGCGCGGCGGCATGCGCCTGAGCAGGAAGCGCACGTCGGCAATGAAGCCGAGATCGAACATGCGGTCCGCTTCGTCCAGCACCACCGCTTCCACGGTACGGAACGACACCACATGCTGCTTGAGATAATCGATGATGCGACCAGGCGTTGCGATCACGATATCGACGCCGGCCTTCAGCATCTCGCGCTGCTTGTCGTAATCCACGCCGCCGTAGATCAGCGCGGAGGTCAACCCGGTGTGCCGGCCGATGTTGCGGAAATCCTTCTCGATCTGGATGGCCAGCTCGCGCGTCGGCGCCAGGATGACGGCACGCGGGTCACCGACCTTGCGCTCGGTCATCGCCGGTCGCGTCAGCAAGCGGTTCAATACGGCAACCAGGAAGGCCGCGGTCTTGCCGGTTCCGGTTTGTGCCTGCCCGGCGATGTCGCGCCCTGCAAGGGCAAACGGCAGGGTCATGGCCTGGATTGGCGTGCAGCGGATGAATCCGGCTTCGTTCAAGCCCGCCAGCAAGCTCGGATGCAGGTCGAAACTTTCAAATACGGTGTCGGTAAGCGGTTGATGATGTGTCATTCAAAAGGAATCTCTGGTGGCGGCAGCGCGGTTGAACCGCGGCCTTGTGCGGATCTGATCCGCCCCCAACTTGCGCAGGACAGCCGATTGGGCTGAATATGGAACGGCACCACGGTCGAATCGCAGACCCTGCCATCCCTCGAAACCGGACAAGTGTAGCGGAAGCCATCTGCGCACGCTCACAATCCGCCACCATCCTTGACACTCACCAGCTTTTGGAGGTTTCACGTGAGCCAGCAAATTGCCCACGTCAACGACGACCAGTTCGATGCCGAAGTCCTGCAATCATCCGAACCTGTCCTGGTTGATTTCTGGGCCGAATGGTGTGGCCCCTGCAAGATGATCGCCCCCATCCTGGACGAACTTGCCTCGGCCTACAGTGGCCGCCTGAAGGTGGCCAAGGTCAACATCGACCACAACCAGCACACCCCGCGCAGCTACAACGTGCGTGGCATCCCGACCCTGATGATCTTCAAGAACGGCAAGGTCGAGGCCACCCAAATCGGCGCGGTCAGCAAATCCCAGCTGACCCAACTCATCGACAGCGCGATTGCCTGAAAGGCCGGGAATCGAGAATGGGGAATCGGGAATAGATGGAGCGAAGCGCGGCGAGCCACACCCTCACCAGATTCTGCTTTTACGATTCCCGATCCCCCGTTCCCGGCTCCCGGCTCCAAAGCGATTCCCCATTCCCCATTCCCCATTCCCCATTCCCCATTCCCCATTCCCCATTCCCCATTCCCAGCTTTCAATCCTTGCCGCCCGCAAAACACAGTGTTAAGTTAGGTGAGCCAGTCTGGAGCGCAGCCGCTCCTCATCCTGCCGCATCCCCCCGCGATCTTCCTTTCCCCTAACGGCACCCAACGAGGTCCGTCCGTGTCCGATATCGAAACTCCCGACGGTGGCGAAAGCGCCACGCCCGCTGCTACCAGCGAACCCCGCCAACGCCAGTCCCGCGCGCCACGCGCCGGACGTGGCGAGAAAGCCCCGGCGGGCAACGTGCAGTCGGAAACCGCATCTGCCGCTCCCGCGTCAAACCCGCAATTCTCTGCACCCTCCGCCGAGGACAACGCGAGCTACCGGAACGCACCCGAAGCGGACTTTTCCGGCCACACGGATTCCGGCGGCGAACCCCGCGGATCGGAGGGCGCGCAGTCGGCAGGCGATGGCCAAGACGCCAATCCGCAACAGCGTCAGGGCAACCCTCAGCAGCGCAACCCGCAGCAGGGCCAGGGCCAGGGTCAGGGTCAACGCCAGGGTCAGCGCAACCGGCGCGATCGGGATCGCGACCGCAATCGCAATGGTGGTGGTGGCAACCGCCAGCAGAATCACGCCCACCGTGGATTGCCACGCGACGACGAGGAATACGATCCGAGCAAGGACAACGGCCCGCTGATCGACCTCAACGAACTCAAGCGCAAGAACGCCAACGAATTGATAGCCTTGGCGGAAACGCTCGGCATCCAGGAAGGCATCGCCCGCGCACGCAAGCAGGATGTCATTTTCAACATCCTCAAGGCGCACGCCCGCGCCGGCGGCGGCATTTACGGCGAGGGCGTGCTGGAAATCCTGCAGGATGGCTTTGGCTTCCTGCGCACACCGGACCAGTCCTATCTGGCCGGCCCGGACGATGTGTACGTCTCGCCCTCGCAGACCCGCCGCTTCAACCTGCGCACCGGCGACTACATCGCCGGGCGCATCCGTCCGCCCAAGGAAGGCGAGCGCTACTTCGCTTTGCTCAAGGTCGACCACATCAACGGTGAACCGCCCGAGGCCTCCAAGAACAAGGCGCTGTTCGAGAACCTGACCGCCCTGTTCCCGCGCAAGGCATTCCGCCTTGAGCGAGGCAACGGTTCGACCGAGGACATCACCGGGCGCATCCTCGATCTGGTCGCTCCGATCGGTCGTGGCCAGCGTGGCCTCATCGTCTCCCAGCCCAAGGCCGGCAAGACCATGATGCTGCAAAACGTGGCCCAGGCCATCGTGCACAACCATCCGGATGTGCACCTGATCATCCTCTTGATCGACGAGCGTCCCGAGGAAGTCACCGAAATGCAGCGCGGCGTGCGCGCCGAGGTGATCAGCTCCACGTTCGACGAACCTGCCACGCGCCACGTGCAGGTCGCCGAGATGGTCATCGAGCGCGCCAAGCGCCTGGTCGAGCACAAGAAGGACGTGGTCATCCTGCTCGACTCCATCACCCGTCTCGCCCGCGCCTACAACACGGTGATCCCGTCATCCGGCAAGGTGCTCACCGGCGGTGTCGACGCCAATGCGCTGCAGCGACCGAAGCGTTTCTTTGGCGCCGCACGCAACGTCGAGGAAGGCGGTTCGCTGACCATCATCGCCACCGCGCTGGTCGAAACCGGCTCGAAGATGGACGAGGTGATCTACGAGGAGTTCAAGGGCACCGGCAACATGGAAGTGCACCTGGACCGCCGCATCTCGGAGAAGCGCGTGTATCCCTCGATCAACATCAACCGCTCCGGTACCCGCCGCGAGGAATTGTTGATCGAACCGGACATGCTGCAGAAGATCTGGATCCTGCGCAAACTGCTGCATCCCATGGACGAGCTGGCGGCGATGGAATTCATGCTCGACAAGATGAAGAACACCAAGTCCAACGACGAGTTCTTCACGGCGATGAAGAGGTAAATGGTCGGGATTCGGGACGCGGTGGGCAATAGGGACGAGATCGGAGATCCGAGATCAGGGGGAAGAGCAGGCTTCTCGCATCCCCGATCCCCGATCCCCGCAGCACTTCTTGCCTCCCTCTCCCGCTGGCGGGAGAGGGTTGGGGTGAGGGTGGAGCACAGGTGTCGAAGCACCTCCCTCACCCGCCGCTGCGCGTCGGCCTCTCCTTCATGCCCTTCGGGTACGCCAGCGGGAGAGGCGGAACGGCATGAAATCCATTTCCCCGAATCTCGAATCTCGAATTTCCAATCCCGGCTCCACCCATTCCCTATTCCCAGCTCTTGTAGAAATTCCGCTTGGGTCCGGGCGGGCTGATCGAATAGCGCTTGTAGTGCCATTGATATTGTTCGGGCGCGATGCGCACGCATTGCTCGACACCGCGGTTCATCGCCGTGCATGCCACCACCAGATCGGCATCCGCGATGCCTTCCGGCGCTGGCCGGATGTGAATGCGAAATCCCGCTGCCTGCGGCAGGCGTTCGGCAAAGGCAAACAGCACAGTGGCGCCGGTGCGCTCGGCCAGTCGCGGCACCAGCACCATGGTCAGCGCATCGATGCCAAAGAACGTTGCAAACACGCCCTCGCCCTTGCGCGGCTGCTGATCGGGAAGGATGCCAACCACGCCACCCGCACCCAGTCGCCGGTAGATGCTGCGCACACCTGCGCCTTCAGCACGAATCTGCTCCACCTTGGATGCACCGCGCGCTTTTATCAGCAAGGGTTCCAGCGCCTGATTGCGTGGCGGCTTGTAGACAATGGCCAGCGGCGTGCGCTCGGCCAGCCAGTAGCTCAGCAGTTCCCAGCAGCCCAGGTGTGGGGCGGCGATAATCACGCCCTGGCCGCTTGCCAGCGCCTGCTCGAAATGCCCGGCACCCTCGACCTCGCGAACCATGGCAAGCGCCCGTTCGGGTCTGCCCGACCACACCTTGGCCACCTCGAACAGCGATTTGCCCATCTCCACGAGCGCCTGCCGCGCATCGAAACGACTTGCCAATCCAGGCTCATGCAACTTGAGCAGGTTCAGGTTGACGATGGTGTTGCGGCGATCGCGCTTGCGAAAGCACCACGCGTAGTGCCCGAACGCCCCACCCAAGGCATGCAGCACGCGCAGCGGCAGGCGACCACCCAGCCAAAGCAGGGCATAGAGCAAACGCATCGACCAGGTCATCGACTCGGATTCTGGTGGAAAACCCGGATTCTAGCGGCTCGAAACCGCCCGGGGCTCTTTCACAAGCCATGCGCAAGGCCCGGGGCAATCGGCATTGCGGTCACGATCAGGGTTCGCGCTTTGCGCGCGCAATCGCCGCGTCAATCTCCCGCACTTGCGGCGTTGGCGTCTTCAGCAGCGCAGCAATGAAGGTGCCGCCACGACTCAAGGCTTCAACGGCGCCGATACGATCTCCCGTGGCCAATGCGAGATAGCCCTGCTCGACATCAACTTCGGCGATGATCTCCTTGTTGGTGGCGGCCTTCGAGCGGGCTTCGGCGAGCAATTGGCCGGCCGCTTCAAATTGACCCTGCAGACGGTCTGATCTTGCACGCAACAGCAGGAGTTGCGCGGCCAGGCTGGGGGCTTGCCCAAACGCTGCGTCCTCGCCAAGTGCCGCCAGCAGTACGCGAGCATCCGCAGTGCGACCGGAACGCAACAGGTTCTCGACATCGATCAGTTTGACCTTGGCGCAAAGCTGTGGCGCGCCGCCTTCACCGCAGGCAGCCGACTTGGCCTGGCTCAGGACTTGCGACAAGTCGGTAACGCGCTGCTGATTCTCGATCCTCAACAACTCGACTCGAGCCGCAATCGACGCCATCGGGTGCTCTGCCCCGCTTGCAGGCACATTCAGCAGGCGCTCGATCTCGGCATGGGCCTCTTCGAGTTGCCCCATCCAGTCCATCAACTGCGCGCGCTGGTAGCGCCAATAGCGCGACTGTGGACTCTCGAATCCAAATGCCGCCTTGTTCATGTCGACGATTTGCGCAAAGACGGGCTCGGCTTCCGCATAGCGCAACAAACCCGCCAGGCCACGCGCTCGCGCACCCAGCAGTTCGAGCCGAACGGAAGTGTAGTCCGGCTGCTGGGCCTGGGGCGTGGCCAATCCTTCATCAGCTGCAGCAACGGCCTCCTCGTTGCGATCCAGCGACGCCATCAGGTCGGCATGCGCCAGCAATCCCCACAGGTAATCGAAAGCATGCTCCCGCGCCAACGGTCTCAACAGCTGCACGGCTTCGGTGGAGGCGGCAAGAGCGGCATCCTGCTGATCTTCCCCCAGCAGCAGATTGGCATGCATGACCAACGCCCGCCCCAACTCTACATGGGCATCCGCCCCCAGTTCGCGCAAGTTGCGAACCGCCGCATCAATCGCTTCCCGCTTTTCGGGTTGGTGGAATTCAAGATAATCGATGAAGGCAAGACGGGCCTTGCTGGCCGCCTCAAGTTTCAACGACGGCTGCGCGCTTCGCGCGTTGTACTCGAGTACCTTGCCGAGCACCTCGCGGGTGGCTGCGTTGTCGGTTTGCGACACGTAGACGCTGGCGATCTGGCTGAGCAATGCCGTCGCGACCTCGGGTTCGTCGGCCAGTTCGGCATCGACACGCTTGCGCGCGGAACTCAGCAGGTCGGCGGCGGTGGTTTGCAGGCCCTTGCCGAGATAGGGATCGGCGGCAAGAAACATGGAACTGACAAAGTCGCGCGTGGCCTCGGACTGACGCAGTGCCACTTGCGCACGGCTTGCCTCGAGTCCTTTTGCACGCGCCTGCCATAGGGCGGCAGCGGCCAGGCCGAAAATTGCAAGCAGACCCGCCGCAGCCAGTCCCATGCCCAGTCGATGGCGTCGCGCAAACCGGCGTACCACATACAGCGCACTTGGCCGCACGATGGTCAACGGGCGATGGTCCAGCCAGCGCGCGAGGTCTTCGCGCAGCAGCGCCACGGATGCGTAGCGCTGCCCCGGCTCGGGGTTGAGCGCATGCGCGATGATGCGACCCAGGTCACCGCGCAATGCCGCCGAGATTTCCCTGAAGTTGAATGCGGCGTCACTCGTTGCCGATTGGGCAATGGTCGCCGGATGCGTGGAAGCCATGCGCGCAAGCTCCGCGCCTGTCCATTCTTCGTTGTGCGAGCCGCGCTCCAGCACCGGCAGGCGGCGCTGGCACACCAGCTCGTAGAGGATCAATCCCAGCGCATGCACGTCGGTGGCGGTGGTGACGCGCTCGCCGCGCAATTGCTCGGGCGCGGCGTACTCGGGAGTGAAGACGCGCGTGGCCGGCGCCGATTCGTCGGTGGATTCCAGCGCCAGCGCAATGCCGAAATCCAGCAGCTTGGCATTGCCTGCCGTGTTGACCAGCACGTTCGAAGGCTTGAGATCGCGGTGCACGATGAGCTGCGCATGGGCATGCGCCACGGCCGCACACACCTGGTCGAACAGGCGCACGCGTTCGCGCAGGCCACGCTTGAGATTGCGGCAGTGATCCAGCAGCGAATCGCCATCGACATACTCCATGGCAATCCAGGCCCGACCCTGATCCACACCGGCATCGACCAGCGCGGTGATGTTCGGGTGGGCGAGCGCGGAGAGGATCCTGCGTTCGCGCGCGGCCAGCCGCGCCAGGTTGCTGGCGCCTGCATCCAGAAGCTTGAGTGCAACGCGCTGCGTGAAGTCGGCATGCTCGCGTTCGGCAAGATAGACCACACCCATGCCACCGACACCAATGCGCTGACGAAGGCGAAACGGGCCGATTCGTTCCGGCATCGCGTCGGCGGGCGCCCATGCGGGATCGAGAAAAGCGTCTGTCTGCTGCGCCGCTGCAGGTTCCGGGCCGGTCAACAGGCGCTGCAAGCTGGCGGCCAGATCCGCATCGCTGCCGGCGATTTCCTGCAGCCGCGCCTGGCGGACATCGGGCGGCTGCGCTTCAAGCTCATCCAGACTTGCGCGCACTTGCGCCCAGCGCTGCGCAGAGAAAAGCGGATCACCCGAACGCTCATTCACGCGACACCTCCCGGCCCGGGCAACAGGCTGAATCCGAACGACATGGCGAATTGCAGATCACGTGCTAGGGCAACTCTGATCAAGTGGCGCAGCCGTCACGACACCTGTCTGTGTGCAGATCGCGGCGCGATGTCGCAGATGGACTGGCCGTCTCGGCAACTGCTCCTTGCGTTGCTCTACCTCCTGCATCCATGCAGTCGCTTCAAGGCAGCGCGCCAATGAGCTGCGCACAGACAGGTCCTTCGTCAGGCTCAGGACAGGCTCTGCCCAAGCATTTGATTTTCATGGAATCGGGTGGCGCCCAAAAGGTTCTCCAGTCGCACCGCGTGTCTCGGAAAGGCAACCAGCCTTCCCATCGCCGCGCAGCACGACTGGCGAACCTTCTGGGCACCATGACGGTTGTGCCCCTTGTTCAGCGTTGCCCTAAATCCTCCTGGCGAAATTCACGCGCTGCATTCATCAGCTCGAAAGGACCAGCGCGGGGCGATCCTGAACCCGACGTCGTCGCCACCAAGCATCCGGATTCTGCACTTTTTCAGCGCAGCCTCAATCAAAATCGTCCTCGAACAGCACATCGAACGCGGGCGAGAATTCGCTGCCCTGGCCGCCGGTGTCGGTTGCAGTGGCCACGCAGGGAAGGGCTTTGGCACCGGGCGGCACGGTCAAGGTGACCGTGCGCGCCTGCTGCGCATCGGCCACGCCGTAGCTGTCCTGGGCCAGCCACAGGCCGCTGCCGCCCATTGCATTGGCGTAAAAGTCGATGCGCAGCGGATAGCCCGCGTGGGTGCTTGCGGTATCAACCCGATAGGTGACGCTGAGCTGATCGCCAACCTGGCTCGCGGCGATAATTTCGGGCCAGTTCTGCTGGCCGTTGGCGCCAGTATCGGCATCATCGGCATCGTTCGGGGTCGGGCCAAGGTCGCCGATATCGAGGTTGGCCCGGCCTACCGCCCGGTTGTGGTGGACCCAGTTTCCGCGCGAGTCGAATCCCTCGCTCGCCCTGTTCGAGGCAGCAATGATGCCCACGCCCTGGTTCCAGGCAATCAGGTTCGCCTCGCCTTCGCCAAAGCCGCCGATGACCGCAACGGAGCTTCCGGTCTGGGTGCTGTACAACTGGATGCCGCCACCGAACGCGGTTTGGGCCGTGTCGGCAGAACCATTGGGCAGGGCAACCAGGCCGGTCCAGTCGGTACCGATGTAGTTGCCCTGGATTTGCAAGCCGACATATTGCGCGGCGGCGGACAAGTTGCCGAGCCGGATGGCAAAACCGCGGTTGCCGGAAATCACGTTGCGCGCGGTCGCATCGGCACCGCCAATGCCGACATTGACGCTGTCGCTGGTGATCGAAATGGCCGACGGGCCATTTGGTATGGCGACGCTGCCCGTTGCATCGGTTCCGATCAGATTACCGCGCACCTGGGTCGTGCTGCGAATGTCGATTGCCGAGGAACCGCATCCGGAAATCAGGTTGCGCTGCGCGGCAAGATCACCGCCAACGAACGCGGGCGTCTCATTGGTGCCGACGCCCAGGCCCGTGGTCGGGCCGGTAGCCGCCGCAGTACCGTCCGCATTGGTGCAGAAATAATTGCCAAACGCACGCAATTGCGAGGTTCCGGCAACCGGGGCGCCGAACAGGTTGGCGATGAAGCCGTGCATGACCAAACCTTGCACGGTCAGGATCACGCCATTGGCCTTGTCCGTATAAAAGCCGTAGACACCGCCCGTTCCGACCAGCTCGATCTGCAGCACCGCATTGAGCCCACCCGAGCTGGTCGAATTCGTGTTCGGCGCAGCTCCACTTTGCGTATAGCCATCGATGGTCAGCGTGCTGGTGATTCCCGGCAACTGGCTGAGCAAGGCAATCGTGTGTGGGCCGATTCCGGGAATCGCGAAGTGGATTTCGTTCGAGCCCGCAGCGGTATTTGAATCGAGGATGGCCTGACGCAAGGAACCGATACCGGCATCGCTGGTGTTGCTGACCGTAAAGGTGGCAGCCATTGCCGACGTCGAGAACAGCACGCCGACTGTGCACGCCCATTGGAAAATGCGCATGAGTTGTCTCCTACGGGCAGCGGTCGCCCAAGGTGTCATCCATGTTGTGCGAATAGATCACGTCGCACAGATAGGCCACGGGCGCGGACAACTCCGAGGTGTTGCCCACGTCGTCCGCCGCTGTCAACGTCACCACGCGCCCGACCAGGCTCTGCGCCGGACTGGCACTGAACGACACGCGGAAATTTGCAACGCCGTTCTGGTTGTTGGGTGCATTGTTGATGACGACGCTGTAGTAGCTGCGATGAAACACTTCAGCCTCGCCGCGCGGGAAACCGGGATCCGGCGCGGCTGAGCTGAAGACATCCAGCGGATAACTGCCGTTGAGGGTGCGCAACCTTCCTTCAACCCAGCCCTTGCGCGTGCCGCCATAGGCGCGGGTGACCTCCGGGTAGTTGAGTCCGCGATTGGCCATGTCCTGGTTGGATGCCAAGGCATCGTTGTCGGCACCGTTGTAGACATTGAACAAGGTGCCCTGGGCGCCGTTGTTGTACAGCGAATTGGCAACCAGCCAGTTTCGCAGGCTGGTCGCGCCTGCGGATGAGCCGATGCTGATTCCGGCGCTGGTGTTGTACCGGATGGTGTTCCGGTAAATGATGTTGTCGTGCGGGCCAAACGACAGGTAGATGCCGAAGCGGCCGTTGGGCGCCGAGCCACCGAAGCAGAAATCGCCAATGCAAATGGTGTCGGCAATGCCGATGCGATTGTTCTGGACCAGATTGCCGGACGCGGCGGCCACATCCATCAGCACGCCATCGAGACCACTGTTGATGATGGTGTTGTCGCTTACCGTGTTGCCGCTGGTCTGGATCTTGATGCCGGTAAAGTTGCCGGCTGCGGTGATTTCAAGGCCGTAGCTGCCGAACAGGTTGTTGGTGATCTCGTTGTTGGTCGAAGACCCGAACGTGCCCGAGTTGATCAGCACGCCTGCCGCACGGGCGTCGGCAATGACATTGCGATGCGCAGGCAAGTCACCACCGACCGTGCTTTCCGAAAACTGGGTGAGCACGATGTTGTTGTCGCTGGGTTGCAAGGCCAGCGTCCCGGATGGGGTGCTCAAGGTTCCGCCAAACTGGTTGCCGCGGATGAGATTGCCACCGCCCCCGGCAATGCGCAGGGCTTCGCCATCGAACGCCGTGGTGGAAAATCCGGAGAAGGCCATGCCTTGCAGCCAGAATTGCTCGCTGCCGCTGCCGCCAAACACCAGTCCCGTGGTGCGTCCGTTGCCACCGACCAGCAGGATGCAGCGGTAGGCGTTGTCACCCTTGCTGCGCGTGTTGGAGCGGCTGCCGGGCTGGCTCCAGCCATCGATCAACACGCCGTTGGTGATGGTCGGCAGGTTGGCCGACGAGTTCAGGATCACGCGCGGGCAGTTGCCCGGAATGTTGAACCGGATGAAAGAGAAATCCTCGTTGGCGTTGGCATCAAGGATGGCCTGGCGCAGCGAACCCGGCCCGCTGTCGCTGGTGCTGGTCACTGTGAGCGTTGTGGGAATGGTGTCATCCACGCTTGACTCATAGGCCCCCATGTCCACCGTCGAGCCGACCACGCGCGGGTTGCCATCCAGATCCACGGACGTGGACGAGCTGCTTACGACACCGGCATTGACCGCCGGCGAGGTGGTCTGGATGCGGTAGTTGCCCGCGCCGGGATTGATGAACTGCGGGTCGCTGCCTACCAGGTTGTCTCCCGAGTCTGAAATCGGAGTCAACTGGGCGCTCTGGTAGAGATTGGCGCGAAAACGGGCTTCGCCAAGGTCGGTGTCTCCGCAATCTTCGTAGACCCTGAAATCCTGTCCGTTGTTGTTCCAGGCAATGTTGTCGAGCAGCCAGACGTTGCTGCTGCTGGAACAGATGTAAACCCCACTTTCTCCCTGGTTGTCGACAATGGTGTTGCCGGTGAATCGAATGCTGCTCATGGCGCCCATGTAGACCGCACTCACCGAAGCAAAGCCGGGAAATCCATGTACCCGGTTATTCAGGAAATTGATGGCCATGTCGGAGGCCGAACCTCTGTCCGGCGTGGGCCCGGGTACATTCCAGGAGCTCACGCCAACAAAGGCATTGTTGCGCAGGCTCGCAGTAACGCCGGCGGCAGCCGCCAAAACCTGCACTTGTTTGGAGTTGCCAACGTTCTGGAAGCGAATACCCTCGATGAGGAGATCATTGATCGGTTGGATCCTGACGATGTCGGCAGCGTCGGCATCAAACACCGTGTTGTCGGGCTTGATCACGCGCGCCGAGCAATCGCTGTTGTAGCCGCCCAGCAACTCCAAGGCATGGAAGAAGGCCTGGTTGGGCTGGGTCAGACGTGTACCGCCAATGTGGTAGGTGCCCTGCTTGAGCTTGACCGTGGTCGTGAACAGCTCCGAAGACTCACCCGCGGCATCATTCAGGGCCACGGTCAACTCGGCCACCGTTCCAACACAGTATTCAATGGCATTTGCGTTGCGCCAGGGGGCGCCCAGCAGAAGGACGACGAACAGCAGCATGTTCACGCTACGCATGGTGGTGCCTCCGAAGATACGGATGCCGCCCACGGCACCCCTCGGATCAGGAAACGGGGTTTGGCCGGATTCCGGACACGCCGTCGCGCGATTGACCGCCCCGACCCGGCGGCGCGACGATTGCCGCTCCCCTTCCCGGAGCCGCCGATGATTGCCCTGCTCCAGCGTGTCAGTGAAGCCCGGGTCGACGTGGATGGCGAAACCGTGGGACAGATCCAGGCCGGGATTCTGGCCCTGGTGGCGGTGGAACGCGGCGACGGCGAAGCGCAGGCCTCGCGCATGCTCGAACGCATCCTCGGCTACCGCATCTTCGCCGACGACCAGGGCCGCATGAACCGCTCGCTCAAGGACACCGGCGGCGGGCTGCTGCTGGTTTCCCAGTTCACCCTGGCCGCCGACACCGCCAGCGGCATGCGCGCAGGTTTCAGCGGTGCCGCCACTCCCGAAGACGGGGAACGCGAGTTCTCGCGCCTGGTCGAAATGGCCCGTGCGGCGTACTCACCCGTGGAAACCGGGCGCTTTCGTACCCATATGCAGGTGCACCTGATCAACGACGGCCCGGTGACCTTCCATTTGCGCGTGGCCCCGGCCTGAACGGTTTTCCGTTGGATACCTGCGGAACCTTCGGAAATCCCGTCGCATCAATCACTTGGGACGCCCTTGACGGGCCTCCTATACTTTCGAGTTCTTTATTCAAGGCACAGCAGAATTTTCATGGCGACCGAGCAAATCCAGGAGCAGAAGACCACCGACATCAAGATGCTCATCACCAAGGGCAAGGAACAGGGTTACCTGACCTATGCCGAGGTGAATGACCATCTGCCGGATGACATCGTCGATCCCGAACAGATCGAAGACATCATCGGCATGATCAACGACATGGGTATCGAGGTGCATGAAGTTGCACCGGACACCGAAACCCTGCGCGCCCAGTCGGCCGGCTCCACCGATGACGAAACCGCCACCGAAGAAGCGGTTGCCGTGCTCTCCGCCGTGGACGCCGAAGTCGGCCGCACCACCGATCCGGTGCGCATGTACATGCGCGAAATGGGCACCGTCGAGTTGCTCACACGCGAAGGCGAGATCGCCATCGCCAAACGCATCGAGGAAGGCCTGAACCAGGTGCAAGCCGCGCTGGCCAGTTTTCCGTGGTCGATCCAGCTGCTGATCGAGGAATACGACCAGGTCACCGAAGGCAAGAAGCGCATGTCCGAAGTCATTGCCGGCTTCGCGGACATCGAAAGCGCCACTGCCGAAGACATTGCCGCAGCCAACGCCAAGGACAACGTGGACGGCGACGGCGATGGCGACGAGGACGAGGGCGACGCAGGCGAAAGCGGTGATGGTGAAGAAACCACGGCAGTCGATACCGGCCCCGATCCACTCGAGGTTGCGCGACGCATCGACCTGCTGCGCACCGGCTATGCCAAGTTCCAGAAGGCTTCCGAGAAGAACGGCCTGGGCGACAAGAAGGTCATCAAGCTGCGCGACCAGATCGCCGAGGAATTCCTCAAGCTCAAGCTGCCGGCCATCCTGATCGACGCATTGGTGCGCAAGCTGCGCGACGTGGTCAGCAACATTCGCCACCACGAACGCCTGATCATGGACGTCTGCATCAAGCAGGCGAAGATGCCGCGGAAGGACTTCCTCAAGGTGTTCCCGTCCAACGAGACCAATCTCGAATGGGCCGAAGAACTGATGCGCAAGCGCCAGAAATGGTCGCCTGCGGTGCGCACGCACAAGGACGCGCTGATCGGCGAGCAGCACAAGCTGGTCTCGATTGAGCGCACGCTGTTCCTCAGCGTGGCCGACATCAAGGAAATCAACCGCGCCATGTCGATCGGCGAGGCCAAGGCACGCCGCGCCAAGAAGGAAATGGTCGAGGCCAACCTGCGCCTGGTCATCTCCATCGCCAAGAAGTACACCAACCGCGGCCTGCAGTTCCTCGACCTGATCCAGGAAGGCAACATCGGCCTGATGAAGGCGGTCGACAAGTTCGAATACCGTCGCGGCTACAAGTTCAGCACCTACGCAACCTGGTGGATCCGCCAGGCCATCACCCGCTCGATTGCCGACCAGGCACGCACCATCCGCATCCCGGTGCACATGATCGAGACCATCAACAAGCTCAACCGCATCAGCCGCCAGATGCTGCAGGAAATGGGCCGCGAGCCGACCCCGGAAGAGCTGGCGGTGAAGATGGAGATGCCCGAGGACAAGATCCGCAAGGTGCTGAAGATCGCCAAGGAACCGATCTCGATGGAAACACCGATCGGTGACGACGAGGATTCACACCTCGGCGACTTCATCGAAGACTTGTCGATCGTCTCGCCTATCGAATCCTCGACCAACATCGGCCTGATGGAAACCGTGCACGACGTACTGGCCGGACTTACCCCGCGCGAGGCCAAGGTGCTGCGCATGCGTTTCGGCATCGACATGAACACCGACCACACGCTGGAGGAAGTCGGCAAGCAGTTCGACGTCACCCGCGAGCGCATCCGCCAAATCGAAGCCAAGGCCCTGCGCAAACTGCGCCACCCGAGCCGCTCGGAACAGCTGCGCAGCTTCCTCGACCTGGAATAATTCCACCTTTTACCCCTCTCTCGCTGGCGTACCAAGAGGGTACAAGGGAGAGGAGGAATGATCGTCGCGCTGCGCGCGACATCGTTATAGAATGAAAAGACGGGCCTATAGCTCAATTGGTTAGAGCAGGGGACTCATCGAAAAGGTGCCGCCGCGCCGGAATGCGCGGACGGGATCGGGATGAATTCAGGGAAACCTCAGCGGCGCGCAATGCGCGGACGGTGGCAACCCTGAGCCAAGCCGGCGGTACACCGCCGGACGGTGCAGAGACTACCTGAGGGCTCAAGTGCCCTTGATCACAGGCTCGAGCGTCCCGCACCCCACTCGCTTCGAGCGAAGGGTGAAGAGATAGTCCGCGCCGAGGGGAAACCTTCGGATCACGCGAATCCCTTGGTTCCAGGTTCAAGTCCTGGTGGGCCCATATTCGTAGCACATTTGCAGTTTTGGCACAGCCGCAGCCATGTTGACTTTCACGAGCGCGAAAAATGACGCTCGTGAGCTTTCCCATCTCAGCGGTACGACCAGCGTTCGATACGTGAATTGTCAGACTGTGCGTCTCAGCCTTACGATCCGAATCAACTCAGCTATTCGAGAATGGATCGAACCGCGTCCAGCGCTTCCTGTACCACATGGTCGGGTGCTTTCTCCAGTCGCCTGAACGCTCGAGCCCTGGCATCAACGGTGCGGGTCTGGTCGCAGAGAATGACGCCTTGGGTGCGCGTAGCTGATCCCATCAGCGTCACACTGAAACCGGTCTCGCGCGAAGCGGTGCCGCCTTGCGTGATCGGCGCGACCAGGAGCAACCCGGATGCTTTGTTGAAGGCATCGGCTGACAGCACCAACACTGGTCGTGAGCCTCGAATCTCGCGGCCGTGCGTCGGGTCCAGGCTCAGTTCGAGAATGTCGCCGCGTTGTGGGGCGCCTCGACTCACAGGGCTTCACGCCCTTGTGGCGCATCCTCAAGCCATTCGTCATCCCGCTGCCACAATTTTGGCGACTTCGGACTTGCTGCGAGACGATCCGCCAAGCTGCGCCGCGCGGGCGTCACCGAGAGGCTGCGGCCGTTGAGGGACAGCTCGACGACTGAGCCTGCGTCCACGGCCAGCGAATCGACAATGGCCTTGGGTATCGAGAGTATGACGGAACCGCCTGAGCGGCGGAGGGTGGCTACACGGCTCATGTTTGGCTAGACCTGATGTTTTACTGGGATAAAACATACGCCGATTCAGCCGGGTCGGCAAGCGTGGACCGCGCCCACCCGCCACACACGGTGGTAGGCGCAACAGAGGTGCACCGCTCGGCTCTTCCCCACTCTGCCAAACTTCGCCAACCGTCCAATGCGGAACTACTTTCATCTTCCGTTTCCTTCGGTAGCCTTCGCTTGGTTTTCGGTAATTTGCCAATTTCCAAGCGGACTCATGATCCGTTGGTTCCAGGTTCGAGTCCTGGTGGGCCCACCACTCATGATTGCGCAGGTGACTGGGAGCAGATTGACCATCCACGGCGCGTGAATGCCAACTGTCGGCTTCTGATTGCATGCGTGTCGCTGCGCACCCGCACTCGCCATGCAACACACCCGCATTCAATTGGCCAGCGAATCAAAACCGTCGATGAAGATGACATCGATCTCCTGGCGTTCCCAGGCACCGAGATCCACCGGGCCGGCCAGATTGGTGAGCTGGGGCAGATCGACAACGCGTGGTGCGCGTGCCAGATCCTGAAGTGGCGTTTCGAATACGGGCGCGCTGTCCAGGGCGGGTGAATCCGGCATCAGTTGCCAGTTGCCATTGGCCGGGTCGATGAACCGTGGATCCGCACTGCGAATGCCGGGGTCAGGCGGAAACTGGCTGGTGTCATGCACCAGCAGATGGCCGGTATTGAGTATCTGCGAGTTGCCGATGATCGCGCGGCCCGGCTGCCAGATGATGCTTCGATTCAAGCCCAGCAAGCCAGCGCCTACATTGAACATCGGGGCATTGATCGCCCCGATTTCGGCAACCGTGCACAGGTCAAGCTGAAGGTCGGAGCCGTATTCCAGATCGGCAAGCGATTGCACCGAATTGCCAACCAACTCGCTGTTGCTCAATAGGATGTCCATAGCGCACTGGCCGCCGCCAGCCGAGCAGACATCGGAGAAAAGGTTGAAGCCCTGGTTGTTGCGAACTGAGGCAGATTCAAGCGTCAGCTCGGTCGAAAAGGAAGGATTGCCGACAAACTTGGCGATTGCTCCTTCTCGTGGCAATCCGCTGTCAGCACGGGAGATGTTGTTCTCCCACAGATTGCAAAGGATCGGCTGGGCGCAGGCAACCGCGCCCGCGGGGGCATGCGCAGCGCCTGGAATCCGATAGGACCCGATGCGCGCACCATCAAGACCCAGCGCAGCGCCACTTCCGCTTGAGAGGTTGTCGCTGACTATCGACTCCCACAGGAGGACGTTCGCCCCACGTTCCGCGAAGATGGCGCCTCCGGTTCGTGCCGTGTTGCGTTCCAGTCGCAATGGACGAACAGGATCATCGGTGTACAGCCGAACAACGTAACTGCCCCAGACATGGATGCCGCCGCCATCGACCAGACTGGTATTGTCGGCAATCACGCCATCGGCTTCCGCGCCGGCGGAGGCAATGACGATGCTCGCCTCCCAGTCAGAAGACGCCGAGATGCCCCCGCCATTGTTTCCCGCACTGTTGCGGCGAATGCTTGTCTCGACGCCAGCCAGAGCCAGATTGGCACCAACCACGCGGATTCCACCACCGAACCCCTCGACGGCCTGGTTGTCCTCGATCTGCACGTGATCGCCAATGGCCAGGGTCATGGGCGCCTTCGCCGCATAACTCTGGACAAAAACTCCGCCACCGCTGGATGCGCGATTGTCGGCAATGCGCACCCGTTCCAGTTCCAGCCCACCCGGACCGAGAAACCGGATACCGCCACCGTCCCTGCTTCCCGCCATCGCGAAGGCCGGGTCGCCATCAACGATTGCCAGCCGATTGAGCCGAACTTGGTGGCTGTCCGTGTTTGAAACAACAACGACGGGTGCCGACACGCCGCCCGCTCCGCTCAATTCGGTCTGTGCAGTCGGCATCTCGGAGGCACAATCCGCAAAGCCGCCAATGAGATCCACGCCATGGTTCTCGACGTACAGGGCTTGTGCTGGCCAGATCTGGTTTGCCGAAATGCGAATTTCATCGGTGCCCGGGTTGCCGGCTGCGGCGTTGATGGCGGCCTGGATCGTGGAGTGCGTGCAGTTTCCCGGCGTGCCCGTTGGCCCCACCGTGTACACGGCAGCATTCGCCGCACCCACGCCCATCACACATGCCAGCAACCAGGCCGACCGTCCATGCTTGTTCTTGTTTGCAGCCATGTTGGCGACTTCCCGAGTTCAGTTGAGATGCGTGTGTGGATTGGCGAGGATTTTTTGCACGCGTATAGCTAGCCCGAACGGCTGCCTCGATGAGACGTGACTCACCGTGGCAGAGCACGCCGGACCAACAACACGATCATCAAGGCGAGACTCGCAAGCGCAAGCGCTGAATTGACGGGCAACACTTCGGCGATGCCCACGCCGGTCACCACGAACGGAACATCCGTGACCTGTTGTGTGCTGCCGGGATCAACGATGTAGCGGGCCAGGTAATTCCCCGGTGCAAACGTTCCCAGTGGATAGGACACATCCGCCGCCGGCGGCGGTACCCCGCAAACCTGTTCACCGGTGTCTTGAGTCACGGTGATGATCGAGCCGGCGACGCTGGTCGTAGTCCCGCCATTGGCACCACAGCCACCCCAGCGCGCCAACAACACCACAGGCTGACCACTGGGTGCCGGGTTCGGCGATACGCGCACGTTGTCGAACAGAGGTGGATCACCCGCGCGCGCGAGTCCGGCAAGAGCCATGGTCAAGATGATTGCGAAGCCGGTGAATCGTTTCATTCGGAGGTCCTCGGGAGAAATGTGCACGCGTTTCGGATGGGGGAATGCATGGCAAGAAGCGGAAACTGCGAGCTGCTACTCGAATCCATCAACGAAGATCTGGTCGATCTCGTAGGCGCCAAGATCATGCGCACCGAACTCGTTGAAGATGGTGGGATCGTCCAGCACGCGCGGGCCGATATCGCGTGTCGAATTCGCCGCTTGTGCGACGGCGTAGTCGATGGCCGGGGATGCCAGGCGCAAGCGGAAATTGCCAGCGGCGGCGTTGTTGAACAACGGGTCACCGACGCCGTTCAAGGTTGACGCAGGCAGCACGCCCAGATCATTGGCCAGCAGGTACTGAAAGCAATTGAGGTTGGGTGTTCCACCCATCGCGATCAGGGCGTGGCCCGGTTGCCAGATGATGCTGCGATACACGTGAGTGCCGCGATAGCCGCCGGATTCGATTGCGCAGACGTTGCGCGCATTGATCACCGGCTGGCCGGCGCCGAACACGTTCGCGGCAATGGTGGAGGCGGCTATCACGAGGTTCTCTGCGTTCGGACCTGAGGTATCGAACATCGGACCAGTGAGTGTGTTGCCTTCGACCAGGGCGCCATCCAGACTCACGTCACCATCGAGGTCGAAGTCGATCAGGTTCTGTCCCTCGTTGCCTTCCACTCGCGTGCTGCGCAGGATCGCGCTGGCGGCAAAATCGTTGCCGGCTCTGACGAAAAGCGCCGCGCCTGGCGTGGCACCGCCGCTGCCATTCTGTGCAGAGTTGTCGCTGATCCGATTGCATGCTTCACGCCTAGCGCAGTTGCGCGCCGCTCCGGGCGCACCGAGCGTGGTGCCCTGCATCAGGAAGCGGGTCACCGAGGGGGTGCCATCGACATCCTCGATTGCGACACCAGCGCCGCGCTGCGCGACATTGTCCCGGATGATGGCGTCGTACACCGAAACCTGGGCGTTGGTGAATGCCATGATGCCGCCACCGTCTTCGCCTGCCGTGTTTCCGATCACGGCGGCCGGCTGCTCCGGATCTGCGGTGTAGAAAGAAACGATCGATCGACTGAGGCTGGCATACAGGCCGCCACCATCGCGTGCCGCGTAGTTGTTCAGCAGCACACCGCCGAGCAAACCCACGGAGCCAATCTCCACCGCGCACCCGGAGGCCGCAATTCCGCCGCCGTAGTTGGCGCTGGAGTTTCCAAGCAGGTAGGTGCCGCCCGACACGAGCACACTGGCATTCTCGCAGTACAAGCCTCCGCCGCCGAAATTGAATCCGGATTCCGTGGACGTGTTGCCGCTGATGGCCGTATCCCCGTCGATCAGCACGAACAACTCGTTGGTATTCGGCGCGCTGTGCCTGGCGCTGATGCCGCCGCCATAGCGCCCCTGGTTGTTGTGGATGAAGAGGTTGCTCAGCACGATGGACTTTGGACCACCGACAATCTCGATTCCGCCGCCGGCGCTGGTGCTGTCACCGCCGCTGATCTCGAGATTGTTCATGAACACGGTGGCGATCCCGCGCAGGCTGAACACTGCGGCGGCGGCTCCGCCGGCACCGCTGACCGCGGTATTCGGCAAGGTGATGCTGTTGGTCTGGCAATCGGCATAGCCACCGATGAACTCGATGCCTGCGGTATCCGCCTCGACCACGATGTTCTGGTTGCCATAAGCCAGGGTGCGCGTGATGCGGATGGTGTCCAGCCCCGCGTTGCCTGCCGCTGTGTTGACCGCTGCCTGGATCGATGCATGCGTGCAGCCGCCACCGCTGCCGACCCGATAGGTTGCGGCCAGGGTCGTTGCGGGCAACACGCTTGCGAGAACCAGAAGGGCAACTACGCGGCAGGTCAACTGTGCCCATTCGATGCGTGGAATGCGCACACCTGCGCTGGATGAAACGGACGCCAGGCCGGGGAAGGATCGGGACATTGCAGGGCTCCACGCCCCGGGGAAATGTGGGGCGTACTGCTACAAGCGTCGTCTGATCGGGCAACACGACAGCTGCGGGGAAAAATCAGCGGGCCATTGCCCTGAGCTGTTCGAGTTCACCCGGCTTGAGCAGGCTGCCCGTGCCATCCAGGGCGATGGCCTGGCGTGCCACGGATCGGGTTTCTTCAGCGCGTCCCAATTGGTCGAGCGCCTGCGCGCGCAAGGTGAGCATGCGCTGCATCAGCGAGTGATCATCCGGCACCAGCTTCGCGACAATCTGTTCGGCAATGTCCAGAGCAGGCAAGGCTTCACTTGCTCGATTCAAGCCGATCAAAGCCGCTGCGCGTGCGCCCTGCTTCTGCGCCGCCTCAAGGCTGCCGCCGTGACCAGTCGCATCACTGATGGCGATGGATTGATCGAACGCGCGCAGGGCAGCGGAAAAATCGTGGCGCGCGAGATGGATGGCACCGAGCCCCGCCAACGCATTGGCGTACTGCGCATGATTTTCACCGTACAGGGCACGGCGCAATTCCAGGCTGCGCAAATTGGCCGTTTCTGCCTCATCAAGCCTGCCCTGGCGCAGGTAGACGGTGCTCATGTTTTGCCATGCCCTGGCGCAGGTCGGATCACTGTCCAGCTTCGCGCGGGTGCACAGTTCGGTGACCCCCTCGTAGCGCCGCGCGGCCGTGGCGTAGTCCTTTTGATCGAAGGCCAGACGCGCAAGCGCGGACTGCACCGAAGCCATGGCCGGGTGATCGTTGCCGAACAGTGTCGCGAAGGTCGCGGAGGCCTGTTGCAGCAAGGGCTCGGCTTCGTTCTGGTTGCCGCGGACCGAAAGCAGCGCGCCCAGGCTTTCCTGCGCGTCGGCGATTCGTTCGTGCGGTGATTCGAATATTCGCAGCGCCAGTTGCAAAGCCTGTTTGTGCAAGCGCTCGCTGCGATCATAGTCGCCGAGGAAGCTGGTGGTCGCCGCGAGATTCAAAAGCGAAGCCTGGTAGTCACGGTTCGGCGGCACGCCGCTGGCGTCCCAGCGCGCCAACGCAGCGGCAAGTTCGCTGGCCGCACGCTCGTGCTGCCCGGCACCACCGAGGCTATCTCCGACCCGCAGACTGGCCACCAGCGATTTCTCGTCGTTGGCACCGAACACACGATCCGCAATCGCGCTGGATTCACGCGCCAGCGCAATGGATTCCTCCAATGCGCCACGCGACATCCGGGTTGCGGCGTACATGGCCGTGCCACGCACCGCAATTTCATCATCCAGCGCGCGCACCTCGTTCATGCGCGCTCCAAGCAGTTGGTCGGCCTGCTCCGACTCCCCGAGACTGTGCATCGCTTCGATACGCGCAATCTCGATGCCCAGGCGCAGTCGGGAATGACCCTCGCCTCCGGCATCCAGCGCGGCCAGCGCGCGATCGGCAAACTCGCGCGCCAGCGCGTAGTCGCTGCTGGTCTGGCTGATCGCGCCCAGCGTGGACAGGAACTGGGCGCGCGTCTGCGCATCCAGGCTTTGGTTCGCATCGATTTTCCTGACAGCTGCGCGAGCCAACACGTCGGGCGTCGGACGCACATCACGCGGCAACTGGTCCTTGGCGGCATCGAACAAATCCAGCACGAAGTCGCGCACGCTGGTGGCGCGCTGCGCCTGGATCTGCGCGTGCCTTGCCTGCCACAAGGCAATGCCGAGACTGGCGATGACAGCCAGTGCAAGTGCAGCACTCACCGCCACGCCGCCGCGATGGCGCTGCACGAATTTCCTCGCCCGGTACCAGCGTGAGGGAGGGTGCGCCAGCACCGGCTGCGCATCGAGGTAGCGGTTGATGTCATCCGCGAGGGCGCCGGCCGAGGCGTAGCGCCGACCCGCTTCGGCTTCGAGCGCAGTGGAGAGCACATTGTCGATGTCACCCTTGAGTGCGGTTCGCAATGCCGTGCGCGAAAGCGGCAGCAGCCACAGGTCGGTGCTCAATTCAGCGACCCGCGACGAGGCACGACGCAGGGTCGGCTCAAGCTTGGGTCGTTCACCAAGCAAAAGCTCATGCAACAGGATGCCAAGCGCATAGACGTCGGTTGCCGTGGTGATCACGCCGCCGGCGTATTGCTCGGGAGCTGCATAGCCAGGCGTCAACGGGACATAGGCACTGCGCGTGGCGCCCTCTTCCTCATCCAACAGCTTGGCAATGCCGAAATCCAGCAGCTTGGGATTTCCGCTCGCGTCTACCAGAATGTTCGACGGCTTGATGTCGCGATGGACAATGAGTGCGCGATGGGCGGCATCCACAGCATGGCAGATGGTGACAAACAAGCGCAATCTCGCGCGCAGGTCGAGTTGCTGCTGAACGACATGCTCACTGATGGGCACGCCGTCGACGTACTCCATGACCAGGTAGGGAATTCCGGTATCGGTGACGCCACCATCGATCAGGTGCGCGATGTTCGGATGCGAGAGATTTGCCAGGGTCTGGCGCTCGCGTCGAAACAGGCGCTGCTCCAATTCGGAATAAAGGCCGCGGCGCAGGAGTTTCACCGCAACGCGCTGCTCGAAATCACCGCTCGAGCGCTCGCCGAGGAACACCGTCGCCATGCCTCCCTGACCAAGCAGGCGCAGCAGGCGAAACCCGCCGATCCGCGATCCGATCAAGCCATCGGTTTGCAGGTCAACGGGATCATGCAGGTCCTCGATCCACTGCATCGCCGGCCTGTCCAACAACCCATCGCCCGTGCTTTCGGCATCCAGCATTCCCGTTACTTGATTGACCAGGACCGGATCGGCGCAATGCCTGGCAAGCCAATCCCCACGTTCTGCCACCGGCAGTTCCAAGGCTGCTTCAAACCAGTCGCGTGCAGTCAACAGGATGTTGCTCATCGAGGCTCTCGGATTGACTCAAACAAACCCTAGGGAAACTCTGATCTTGTTCGTCATTCCGGCGAGGTGCTTTACAACAGCCGAATGGCTGGTCAAGCCGGAACCCATCTTGATCTTGTTGCAATGGAATCAAGGGCAAAATGGACCCCGGCGTATGCCGGGCTGACGAAAATTGTGGTTGATCAGAGTTTCCCTAGGGAAGCTCTGATCAAGTATTGTCGCGGGCAAGCTCGCTCCCACCATTGCTTGATTTTGTGGGGGCGAGCTTGCTCGCGACGAATGAGTTCCGTACTTGCTCAGAGTTTCCCTAGCGTCGTCTGGCCACCCATCACGCCATCATTCTGCGAATTGGGCATGCAGGAAGGCA
Source organism: Dokdonella sp. (assembly GCA_016712865.1). Classification (GTDB taxonomy): domain Bacteria; phylum Pseudomonadota; class Gammaproteobacteria; order Xanthomonadales; family Rhodanobacteraceae; genus Dokdonella. Next base: position 236,552 of record JADJQH010000008.1, on the reverse strand, counting down.
CGCGCGTAACGCCAATGACGATCGACGGTACGCGAGGAGACGCCCAGCAATTCGGCGATGCGTTCGATCGGCAGGCCTGAGAAATAGTGCAGCTCCATTACTTCGGCTGCGCGCGCATCGTCATCCGACAGGCGGCGCAAGGCATCGTCCAGCAGGATTGCCTGTTCGGGACTTGCGCGACCCGGACCCAGGGAAGAATCCGTCAGATCGACACGCTGCAAGTCACCTCCACGCTTCAAACGAAGGCGCGCACGCGCGCGATCCACCAGCAGATGGCGCATGGCCCGCGCGGCATAGGCGTAGAACTGGCGCGGCTCGTTGAATTGCGGGGCAGCGCTGCCATTTCGCATCTGCAGGTAAAGCTCATGCACCAGGGCAGTGGTATTGAGCGTGTCCTGGCCAGAGGCGCGTTGCCCACGCGCAAGCCGGCGCAACTGGCTGTAGACCTCGTCGAAACGGGCATCGAGCGATCCCGCAGGACTGGATTCCACAATCGACGTCATGGCTTTACGGCCTCCCCGAACTTGCGCAGCATTGTGGAACCCTACGCATGCTCGTCGCAATTGCCTGGCGCTCGGGAATTTGCGCAACCGTTGGCAATCAAACGCCAGAAATTGCTCAGAACACGGTCAGCAGGGCGATGGCGAGTGCGGCGTAGATGCCGACTACGATCCAGAAATAGGTTGGCGACTCCTCGCGGTGGACCGTGCGCCCACGCACGCCGGATTTGGCGAAAACCTTGCCCTCAACGGCGGCATAGACCGTGTAGATCACCAGCAGTGCGCCCAGCGCCTTGAACATGGTTTGTCCTTGTCAGTTTGAGGTGCAGGTACCGGACCAAGCGAATGGTCGCAATTTCCCATTCAATCCACGGGCACCCGACAAACCACGGGAACCCGCATGATATGGCGCTTTGCCGGGTATTTTCATGCCGTGTTGCCCATGCATTTTCCGCGTGATTTGCGCCCTCGGCCAGCGCGGACCCCATACGCGGGCGAATTGGTTGAGCGTTTCGACTTATGCAAAAAAAGCTGTTGACAGATTCGCGAAGGCCGTGTTTCCATGCGGCCATGACGCAGCGCACCAACAACCCGCAAACTTTTGAACATGTGGCGATTGCCAACATGCCTGCGGCCGTGCAGCCATCTTCCAACCTTGCTCTCGTAATTATTATCGTACTTACCGTCCTTACAGGCGCGGGGTTCGGGTACGTGTAGCTAAACACTAAACCCAGGTAACAAGAACCTGAACCCCGCGCCCCAAAAGGCGCGGGGTTTTTGTTTTTGCGGCCCGGGTTTCCTGCAATTTCCAAGGAACTCGCTTCGTGAAAAGCAATGCCATCAAATCCGGACCCGCCCGTGCACCTGCCCGCGCCATGTTGCGCGCGACGGGCCTGGATGATGCCGCGATCGCCAAACCGTTCGTCGGCGTGATCCACACCTGGACCGATGTCTCGCCGTGCAACCTGAACCTGCGCGAGTTGGCCCGGCATGTGCGCGAAGGCGTGCAGTCCGCTGGCGGCACCGCGGTCGAGTTCAACACCATTGCGGTGACCGACGGCATCGCCATGGGCACGGATGGCATGCGCGCATCGCTGGCCTCGCGCGAGACCATCGCCGATTCCATGGAACTGGCGGCACGCGGCCATTGCCTCGATGCGCTGGTGCTGCTGGTCGGCTGCGACAAGACCATTCCGGCGGCGGTGATGGCGGCGGCGCGCCTGGACCTGCCGACAGTGATCCTCTACGGCGGCACCATCATGCCGGGACATTGCCCCAGCATTTCCCCCTCTCCCGACGCATTGCGTGCGTCGACCTCTCCCGCGAGGGGAGAGGTGAAGAAAGGTGGTGAGGCGTTGCATGCGTTGACCTCCACCACAAAGGGTGGGGTGAGAACCGACGTCGCAGGCGGAGGCACTGCCATACCCATCACCGTGCAGGATGTGTTCGAGGCAGTCGGCGCGCATGCGGCGGGAAGCCTGGATGATGCGGGCTTGCATGCCATCGAATCGCACGCCTGTCCCGGTGCGGGCGCGTGTGGTGGCCAGTTCACCGCCAACACCATGGCCATGGTGCTGACCTTCCTCGGCCTGTCGCCGTTGGGATTCAACGATGTTCCGGCTGTACATGCCGACAAGCCCGCCACGGCACGTGCCTGCGGCGAGCGGGTAATGCAACTCTTGCGCGATGGCGGGCCGACACCCCGCGACCTCCTCTCCCCCGCGGCGCTGCGCAACGCCGCGCGCGCGGTGTCGGCCACGGCGGGTTCCACCAATGCCGCCTTGCACCTGCTCGCCATTGCCCATGAAGCCGGGGTTGCCTTTGATCTGGAAGATTTCCACAAGGCAGCCAGCACGCCGGTGATCGCCGATCTCAAACCCGGTGGCCGTTACACCGCGGCGGAACTGTTTGCCGCCGGTGGCGTGGCCCTGGTCGCACACGAACTGCGCAGCGCCGGATTGATTTTCGATGTGCCCAGTGTCGAAGGCCCATCTTTTTTTGCCGCGCTCGACGCCTTGCCCGGCAGCGTCGCGCAGGACGTGGTGCGTCCGGTGGCCAGCCCGCTCAAGCCGCGCGGTGGCTATTCGATCCTCTACGGCGATCTCGCTCCGGAAGGCTCGATCGTCAAGCTCGCCGGCCATGGTCGCCACACCTTCGAAGGCCCGGCTCGCGTGTTTGATTCCGAAGAAGCCGCCTTCGCCGCCGTGCAGGATCGCCAGATCACGGCCGGCGACGTGGTGGTGATCCGCTTCGAAGGACCGGCCGGGGGACCTGGCATGCGCGAGATGCTGGCGGTGACGGCCGCCCTGGTTGGCCAGGGACTCGGCAATGATGTCGCCCTGATCACCGATGGACGTTTCAGCGGCGCCACCCACGGTTTCATGGTGGGCCATGTTGCGCCGGAAGCGGCACGCGGAGGCCCCATTGCCTGCCTGCGCAATGGTGATCGCGTGCGCATCGATGTGGCCACGCGGCGCATCGATGTGGCCGCCGATCTCAGCCAGCGCGAACCGGCGCGCATCGCCCCGCGCGTCACCACCGGCGCACTCGCCAAATTCGCGCGCGATGTTTCCTCGGCGTCCAAGGGCGCGGTCACTTCACCGGGCTTGCTCGAATTCGCCGCCACGCGTTCACCGACCGCTTCCGTAGGAGCGCCTTTAGGCGCGATCAGGTCTTGACGCTGGTATTCGAATTTCGATCGCGCCTGAAGGCGCTTGCCCCTGTTTCGGGGCTCCTGCAAACACACATGCAAACGCTCCCACAAGCACCCTCTTCTCCCAAGGAACCCCGATCATGACCTCGCATCAATCCCCCCGCATCTCCATCATCGGCTACGGCAGCCAGGGGCGCGCGCATGCGCTCAACCTGCGCGACTCCGGCTTTGCAGTGACCATTGGCTTGCGTCCCGGTGGACCGACCGAGATCAAGGCCATCGCCGACGGATTCACCGTGAAGAGTCCGGCATTGGCCGCGCGCGATGCCGAACTGGTGGCAGTGCTGGTGCCGGACATGGTGCAGCCGCAGCTCTATCGCGACGTGCTTGAGCCGAACATGGCGAAGGGCGCCTGCCTGCTGTTCGCGCACGGCTTCAACGTGCACTACGCACAGGTGCATCCGCGCGCCGATCTCGACGTGGTGCTGGTTGCGCCCAAGGGTCCGGGCGCATTGGTGCGTCGTGAATACGAAATCGGTCGCGGCGTGCCGAGCGTGTATGCCGTGCACCAGGACGTGAGCGGCAAGGCCGAACAACTGGCCTTGCAGTACTGCGCGGGCATCGGCGGTGCGCGCCAGAATGCGATCCGCACCAGCTTCAAGGAGGAAACCGAAACCGACCTGTTCGGTGAACAAGCCGTTCTCTGCGGTGGCGCGACCAAGCTGGTGCAGGCCGGCTGGGAAACCCTGGTCGCGGCCGGCTACCAGCCGGAAGTGGCGTACTACGAATGCCTGCACGAACTGAAGTTGATCGTCGACCTGTTCTACGAGGGCGGCATCACGCGCATGCACGAATTCATCAGCGAGACCGCGCAGTACGGCGCACTGACCCGTGGCGAATACGTGATCGACGATCACACCCGCGCGCAGATGCGGAAGATCCTGGCGGAAATCCAGGACGGCAGCTTTGCCCGCCAATGGATCGCCGAATACCAAAACGGCAACGCGAACTACAAGGCACTCAAGCAGGCTGACCTTGATCATCCGATCGAGGCTGTCGGCAAGCGCCTGCGTGCCAACATGAAGTGGCTTTCGGCAACGGCGCAGGCAAGCACGCCCGCCAGCCAAGCCGAGCAGGCCATGGCATGAACGCCGCGCAGTGGCTGGTGCGCGCACTGGAAGCCGAAGGCGTCGATACGCTGTTCGGCTATCCCGGCGGCGCCATCATGCCGTTCTACGACGCGCTGTATGGCAGCGCGTTGAAGCACATCCTGGTGCGTCACGAACAGGGCGCCGCGTTTGCCGCCAATGGCTACGCGCGCGCTTCCGGCAAGGTCGGGGTGTGCGTGGCCACCTCCGGACCGGGCGCCACCAACCTGGTCACCGGCATCGCCGATGCCATGTTCGATTCGGTGCCGATGGTGGCGATCACCGGCCAGGTGCCCACCCACCTGATGGGCACCGATGCGTTCCAGGAAGTCGATGTGTTCGGCATGACCCTGCCCGTGGTCAAACACAGTTTCCTGGTGCGCAGTGTCGATGAATTGCCGCAGGCGGTCGGCGAGGCGTTTCGTCTGGCGCGCTCGGGCCGGCCGGGACCGGTGCTGATCGACCTGCCGAAAAACGTGCAGACGGTCGATGCCACGCATCTTCCCGCGCACGCGCCGGCAGCCACCGACGCGGTTCCTCAGCCGCAAACGCACACTTTGCGCGCGGCACTCGAACTGCTCTCCAAGGCGCGCCGCCCGTTGGCCTACGCCGGCGGTGGCATTGCCTTGGCTGATGCAGTCGCCGAGTTCCGCACCTTCGTCGAGGCCACCGAGATTCCTGCCGTGCTCACCTTGCGTGGCATCGGTGCACTGCCAGCCACGCATCCGCTCAACCTCGGCATGCTCGGCATGCACGGCACCCAGGCCGCGAACCTGGCCGTGCAGGAATGCGATGCGCTGGTGGTGATCGGCGCGCGTTTCGATGATCGCGCCACCGGCAAACTGTCCGAGTTCGCGCCGCACGCCAAGGTCATTCATCTGGATCTTGATGCCGCCGAGATCGGCAAGCTGCGCGCGGCCGAGGTCGGCGTGCGCGGTGATTTGCGCAGCAGCCTGGACTTGCTCGCCACCGTGAGGCCCGACTGCGCACACTGGCGCGAACACTGCCTGGACAACAAGCGGCGCCTTGGTTTTCGCTACGACGCACCGGGCCCGGGCGTGTATGCGCCGGCCTTGTTGAAGCGCCTCTCGCAACGCGTGCCAGCGGCCATCGTCAGTTGCGATGTCGGCCAGCATCAGATGTGGGTGGCCCAGCACTGGCAGTTCAACGATCCGCGCAAGCACCTGACCAGCGGATCACTGGGCGCCATGGGCTTCGGCCTGCCGGCGGCGATGGGCGCGCAACTGGCCATGCCGGATGCGCAGGTCATCTGCGTCAGTGGCGATGGCTCGTTCATGATGAATGTGCAGGAGCTGGCCACCCTGGTCCGTTACCGCCTGCCGGTGAAGATCGTGCTGCTCGACAACCAGCGCTTGGGCATGGTGCGCCAATGGCAGGAACTGTTCTTTGCCGGGCGATATTCCGAAACCGACCTGTCGGACAACCCGGACTTTGCCGCCCTCGCCCGCGCCTTCGGTGTTGAGGCGATGTTCGTGGACTGCGCCGCCGACGTGAACGACGCGCTGGATCGCTTGCTCGCCAGCGATGGACCTGCGCTGCTGCATGTCGCCATCGACGCCATGGCCAATGTCTGGCCGCTGGTGCCACCCAATCGAAACAACGCGCAGATGCTGCTGGATCCACAAACCCTGGAAATGGAGGACGCCGATGCCGCGCTACCAACTTGATCTCACCCTGCGCCGCGCAGAAGGGGCCCTCGGCCGCGTGATCGGCACGGCCGAACGCCGTGGCTTCCGTCCACTCAGTGTGGATGGCGAAACCCGCGAGGACGGTGATCGCTGGTACCTGCGCCTGTCGGTTGAAGGCGAGCGTTCCGCCGAATTCCTCACCGCGCAACTGGAGAAGCTTTACGACTGCCTGGCCGTGGAGGCGATGCCATGTCCGTGACCGTGAGCGAACCCGGAATGGATAGCGATGCATTGCGCAGCGTGGATCATCATCGCGAGGCAGCGCCCGATTCGTCGCCCGAAACAGCGTCCGCGCCAGTTGCCTGCCCCGGCATGCACAAGGACGGCCGTACGCAGGTACGGCCGAAACTGTGGCTCGATGGCGCGCTGCTGGATGCCGAATCCGCGCAGATACCACTGACCACCCACGCCCTGCACTACGGCAGCGGAGTGTTCGAAGGCATCCGCAGCTACGCCACCGCGAATGGCGGTACTGCCGTGTTCCGCCTGCCGGAACATTTGCGCCGCATGCAGAAGGGATGCGCGTTGCTGGACATCCCGTTCGACAGCGCGCAGGCCAGCCAGGCCATCCTGCAAACCTTGCGCGCCAACGCCCATCGTGATGCCTACATCCGGCCACTGGCCTGGTGTGGAACCGGATCGATCGGCCTCGATGTTTCCGCGCTCAGCAAACACCTGATGGTGACCACGCTGGCCAGCAAGGTGCACCTGGCCGTCGAGCGCGTGCGCCTGACGCGATCACCATGGAAGCGCAATCCGTCCAGTTCCCTGCCGCCGCTGAAACTCTGCGGTGCCTACGTCAACTCCATCCTGGCCAAGCGCGAGGCAAAACAGCGCGGTTTCGACGAAGCCCTGTTCGTCGATGGCGATGGGCTGGTGGTCGAGTGCACTGGCGCCAATGTGTTCATGGTGCGCGCGGGCCGGGTGACCGCGGTCGAGCATGTCGACGCGCTGGCCGGCATCACCCGCGACAGCGTGATCCAGCTGGTCGGTGCCGACACGCGCAAGCTGGCCTACGAGGAATTGCGCGACGCCGATGAAGTGTTCGTGTGCGGAACCGCCGCTGAAGTGTTGCCGATCAGCGAACTGGATGGGCGTCGCTACGGAGAATCGCTGACCCGCGAAATTGCCGCCCACTATCAGCGCGTGGTGCGCGGCGAGGATGCCTCGCGGCTCGGATGGCTCAGCCATGTCTGATCCGGATGTAGCCGTTACCGCAAGCGATGTGCTGGCCGCGCAGGCACGCCTGCGCCCGCACCTTGCCGCCACACCCGTGCATCACGCGGAACGTTTCGGTTGCTGGCTGAAACTGGAAAACCTGCAACGCACCGGCTCCTACAAGGTGCGCGGCGCGCTGAATGCGCTGCTTGCCGCGCGCGAACGCGGTGACACCCGCCCGGTGATTGCCGCCTCTGCCGGCAACCATGCGCAGGGCCTGGCCTGGGCCGGTTATCGGCTGCGCATGCCGGTGATCACGGTGATGCCGCGCAACGCGCCGCAAACCAAGATTGCCGGCGTCGCCCATTGGGGTGCGACGGTGCGCCTGCACGGTGAAACCTTCGACGAAGCACGCGCCCTGGCCAGTGATCTTGCCCAACAGCACGATTACCGCCTGCTCTCGGCCTTCGATGATCCGGATGTCATTGCCGGACAAGGCACGGTCGGCCTCGAACTGGGCGCGCTGGCGCCGGATGTGGTGATCGTGCCGATTGGTGGTGGCGGGCTCGCCTCCGGCATCGCCCTTGCCTTGCACTCGCAAGGCGTGCGCATCGTCGGCGCACAAGTCGATGGCGTCGATGCCATGGCGCAGGTACTGGCGGGCAAGCAAACCCTGTCCGAACCGCGTGCCACCCTGGCCGACGGCGTGCGCGTGAAGGTTCCCGGTGAAATCACCCGCTGCGTGTTGCGCGAATTGCTCGACGACGTGGTGGTGGTGCGTGAAGCAGAGTTGCGCGAAACCCTGGTGCGCCTTGCCCTTGAGGAACATGTCATTGCCGAAGGTGCGGGCGCACTCGCCCTTGCCGCCGGTCGTCGCGTGGTCGGCAAGCGCAAGTGTGCCGTGGTCTCCGGCGGCAACATCGATGCCGCCCTGCTCGCCCAACTGCTGTGCGATGTGCGTACGCGCGCTCCGCGCAGGCCGCGGCGTCGGGTGCGATCCAGCGCGGAGGATGCCATTGGCAAGACACTCACCCTGCCACAACCGGCCACCACGCCGACACCGGCCAGCCCGTCTCCTGAACCTGTCCGCTCCCGAAGCGAAGCCTGCGCATGAACACAAACCCTCAATCCATCACCATCTTCGATACCAGCCTGCGCGACGGTGAACAGTCGCCCGGTTGCAGCATGAGCGCCTCGCAAAAGCTGCGTTTTGCCCATGCGCTTGCCGAACTCGGCGTGGACGTGATCGAAGCCGGTTTCCCGGCCAGCTCCAGCGCCGACCTCGATGCCGTGCGCGCGATTGCACGCAGCGTTCCGCGCGCAACGATTGCCGCGCTTGCACGTTGTCATGCCGGCGACATCGAAGCCTGCGCCCGCGCCCTGGATGGCGCGCGCAATCCGCGCATCCATGTGTTCATTTCCACCAGCCCACTGCATCGCGAGCACAAGCTGGGCCTGGACAAGGCGGCCGTGCTGGAACGCGCCGTGCAGGGCGTGGAACTGGCACGCCGCCATGCCGATGATGTCGAGTTCTCCGCCGAGGACGCCTTGCGCACCGAACCCGACTTCCTCGCCGAGGTATGCAGCGCCGCACTGGCGGCTGGTGCGCGCACGCTCAACATTCCCGACACCGTTGGCTACACCACGCCGGCGGAGATCCGCGCCCTGTTCGAGTATCTGCGCGCCCACGTGCACGGCGCAGAACACGCGGTGTTCAGCGCGCATTGCCATGATGACCTCGGCCTCGCCGTGGCCAACAGCCTGGCCGCCATCGAAGGCGGTGCGCGCCAGGTGGAATGCACGATCAACGGCATCGGCGAGCGCGCCGGCAACGCCGCGCTGGAAGAACTGGTGATGGCGCTCAAGGTGCGCCGCCACTACTTCAACGCGCAGACGCGCATCGATACGCGCCGCCTGGTGCCCACCTCGCGCCTGCTCTCGCGCATCACCGGAATGAGCGTGCAACGCAACAAGGCCATCGTCGGCCAGAACGCGTTTGCGCATGAGTCCGGCATCCATCAACACGGCATGCTGCGCCACCGCGGCACCTACGAAATCATGCATCCGGAAGACGTGGGCTGGGCGCAGTCGCAGATCGTGCTGGGCAGGCACAGCGGACGCGCCGCGCTGGCTGATCGCCTGCAGTCGATGGGCTTTGGCGTCGATGAGGCACAGCTGAATGCGGTGTTTGCCGCGTTCAAGACCCTGGCCGAGAAGAAGCGCGAGGTATTTGATGCCGATCTTGAGGCCTTGTTGCTGGATGCCGATGCACGCACGCCCAGCGGCTATCGACTGCTGCGCCTGCATGTGAGCACCGGTGTCGCCGATGACAGCCTGCCGACGGCCAGCGTGCAATTGCTGGCTGCCGATGGTGAACGCATCAGCGAAGCGGCGGTGGGCGATGGGCCGGTGCACGCCTTGTTTGCGGCCCTCAGTCGCGCCACCGGCATGGTCCTCGATATCGAGCACTACCACGTCTCCAGCGTCACCACCGGCGACGATGCGCAAGGTCAGGCCAGCGTGACCGCACGCGTGGCCGGCCGTGAGTTCACCGGATCGGGCACCAGCCCGGACATTCTCGATGCCAGTGCGCTGGCCTGGCTCGACATCGCCAATCGCGCCCTTCGCGCCTCCCTGCCCATCCCGACCCCTGCGGCCAAACGCGCCGCGATCACCGCCTGAGAAATGCATGAATCCCGCAAGCAACACGCCACGAACCCTGTTCGACAAACTGTGGGACGCGCATACCGTTGTCGCCGAAAGCGATGACGCGCCCGCGCTGCTCTACATCGACCTGCACCTGATCCACGAAGTCACCTCGCCACAGGCCTTTGCGGAACTCGATGCGCGCAGCCTTGGCGTGCGTCGGCCCGAACGCACCTGCGCGACGCTTGATCACTCGACTCCGACCACCCCACGCGAACGCGGCGCGGCACCACGGTTCACCAACGAGCAGGCCAGGCTCCAGGTCGACACCTTGCGTCGCAACTGCCAGCGCCACGCCATCGAACTGTTTGATTTCGACGACCCGAATCGCGGCATCGTGCATGTGGTGGCACCCGAACTGGGCCTGACCCAACCGGGCATGACCATCGTCTGCGGCGACAGCCACACGGCTACACATGGCGCGTTCGGCGCGCTTGCCTTCGGCATCGGCACCAGTGAAGTGGCGCATGTACTGGCCAGCCAGTGCCTGCTGCAACGCAAGCCGAAAACCCTCGCGATCACCGTCAATGGTCGCCTGGGCGCAGGCGTCAGCGCCAAGGACCTGATCCTGCACATCATCGGCGTGATCGGGGTCAACGGCGGCACCGGCCATGTCATCGAATATCGCGGCGAAGCCATTCGCGCGCTGTCGATGGACGCGCGCATGACCGTGTGCAACATGTCGATCGAGGCGGGTGCGCGGGCCGGCCTGATCGCCGCGGATCAGGTCACTTTCGATTACCTCGCCGGCACGCCGCGCGCTGCAAAGGGCGAAGACTTCCGACGCGCCGTCGAATCCTGGGGTCGCTGGCACAGCGATGCGGATGCGGTGTTCGACCGCGACGTGGTGATCGACGCAGGCGAAGTGCAGCCCACGGTCAGCTGGGGTACGCATCCGGGCCAGGTCAGCGCGATTGGTTCGCGCCTGCCGTCGAGTGTGCAGCCCGACGAAGCCAAGGCGCTGGCCTACATGGGCTTGCGCGCGGGCGAGGCGATGCTGGGCCAGCCGGTGGATGTCGTCTTTGTCGGCAGTTGCACCAATGCACGCCTGTCGGATTTGCGTGAGGTGGCGCGCGTGCTGCGTGCCCGCCGCGTGCATCCGCGCGTGCGCATGCTGGTGGTGCCGGGTTCCGAACAGGTGCGACGTGCCGCCGAAGCCGAGGGCATCGATGCCATCGTGCGCGCGGCCGGTGCCGAGTGGCGCGAGCCGGGCTGCTCGATGTGCATCGCCATGAACGGTGACCTGGTGGCTCCGGGCCAACTTGCGGTTTCTACCTCCAACCGAAACTTCGAAGGTCGCCAGGGTCCGGGCGCTCGCACGGTGCTGGCCTCGCCCTTGACTGCGGCGGCCTGCGCCATCGCCGGAGTCATTGCCGATCCGCGCAGCCTGAGCTGTACGGAGGCGGCGTGATGAAAGCCTTCAGCACACTGACGTCGCGCACGGTGGTACTGCGCGAACGCAACATCGATACCGACCAGATCATTCCTGCGCGCTTCCTCACCACCACCGAACGTGCCGGGCTCGGCAGCCACGCCTTCAACGACTGGCGCAGGCGCGCGGATGGCTCGCTCAATCCCGAGTTTCCATTCAACCAAGCGCAGAACGCCGGAGCGCAGATCCTGGTGGCCGGTCGCAATTTCGGCTGCGGCTCTTCGCGCGAACACGCGCCATGGGCTCTGACCGACCTCGGCTTGCGTGCGGTGATCAGCGCGGAGATTGCCGATATTTTCCGCAGCAACGCACTGAAAAACGGCCTGCTGCCCATCGTGCTTGCGGAGTCCGTGGTCGATACGTTGATAGAGCAACCGGGCATCGAACTGCACATCGATGTCGCGCGCTGTGAAGTGACTCTGCCCGACGGCAGCCGTCACCGCTTTGCGCTGGATGCCTTTGCACGCACCTGCCTGCTCGAGGGCCTGGACCAGCTCGGTTACCTGCTGCGTCACGCAGCCGCCATTACCCGCCATGAGGAATTGCACCATGCATGCTGAAATCGTTGTCTTGCCCGGTGACGGCATTGGTCCTGAAGTCACCGCAGCCGCCGTTGACGTGCTGACTGCGGTGGCACGCAACTTCGGCCATTGCTTCAACTTCCAACATCACCTGATTGGCGGCGCCGCCATTGATGCCTGCGGCGCGCCGTTGCCGGAGGAGACGCTGCACGCCTGCCAACACGCCGATGCCGTATTGCTGGGTGCGGTGGGCGGGCCGAAGTGGTCTGACCCGAACGCCCGCGTGCGCCCGGAACAAGGCCTGCTCGCCTTGCGCCAGGCATTGGGCCTTTACGCCAACCTGCGTCCGGTGGCACCGCATCCGGCCGCACTTGGCGCGGCACCGATCAAGCCGCATCTGCTCGCCGGCGTGGACCTGCTGGTCGTGCGCGAGCTGACCGGCGGCATCTATTTCGGCGACAAGCAGCGCAGCCCTGATCACGCCAGCGACCTGTGCAGCTACAGCGTGGTCGAAGTGGAACGCATCGTGCGTCGCGCCTGCCAGCTCGCGCGCGCGCGACGCGGCAAGCTCACGTCGGTGGACAAGGCCAACGTGCTGGAAACATCGCGACTATGGCGCGAAGTGGCCACGCGCGTGGCGCGCGAGGAATTTCCCGACGTGCAGATCGAGCATCAACTGGTCGATGCCATGGCCATGCACCTGCTGGCCCGCCCGCGCGAGTACGACGTGATCGTCACCGAGAACATGTTCGGCGACATCCTCACCGACGAGGCCTCGATGCTGGCCGGATCGCTCGGCCTGCTGCCTTCGGCATCACTCGGCGATGGCCGCCGTGGACTTTACGAGCCCATCCACGGTTCGGCACCGGATATTGCCGGGCGCGGCATGGCCAATCCGTACGCCAGCATCCTCAGTGCCGCCTTGCTGCTGCGCCATTCACTGGAGCTGGTCGACGAAGCGGAGTGCATCGAACGCGCGGTGTCCGAGGCGCTGCATGCCGGCGCATTCACCGCCGATCTCGCGTCCACCACGGCCCCGCTGTCCACCCGCGCCGCCACCCGCGCGGTACTTGCGCACCTGTGCGAGGAACGCCAGCCCATCGTGATGCGGGATTGATCACAGCCAGCGCCGCACGCGCGTGGCATAGGCTCGAAAGGATTCGCCGAACAAGGCAAGCATGGCGCGTTCTTCCGGACGGATCTGCAAGCGGTCGATGAACGCCACAAACGCCACCACACCGAGCAGCGATGCCGGCGCGGAAAGGAATAGTGCCCAGCCGAGCAAAACCAGCGCCATTCCGAGATACATCGGATTGCGTGTGATTCGGTAAATGCCGCCGGTGACCAACTCACTGGCGGATTCGGGTTTCAGCGGATTGACCGTGGTGCGTGCGCGACGGAATGCCGCAACACCCGCCACCGCAATCCCGATACCCAGCAATGCACATCCCGCTGCCAGGGCGAGACGCAGCGCGCTTGGCATCGCAAACGCTGGCGTGGCCCGCGCCAGACCCCACATGGCGATGGCACAGACCAGGCCAACCAGCGGCGGCGGAATGCGGTTTTCAAGAGTCTTCATGTTGCCTCCCCGTGACCGGCACCCGCCATCTCCTCACGGACCGGCACCCCGATGAGGCAGTCAAAGTGTAATCGCCAACGGCAGTGCTCCGACACGCACAAGAAGAGGCCGACGTCCCTGTCGGCCATCGAGGCAACGCTGATCGAGTGGCACAAACCGGCTTCAGGCTTCCGTTGCCTCGAATGCAGCGGTCCAATGCTGACTACTCGAATCCATTCTCGAAGATCAGGTCCGAGATGTAGGCGATGCGCACGCCGCAAAATTGCAGGCTGTTATCGTTCTGGGTGCCGAGGTTGGCAACAATGTTCGCGGATTCGAGCAAGCCGTTGATCGTGTAGTTCATCTCGGGCCCCAGATTGGAGACGTACCCGCCAGCGTTGGTCGAGTCCACGGAAATGAGTTCCGTGAAATCACCGCCACCATCATAGGTGGTAAAGAATGCGGTTATCGCCGAACTCGCGGAATTGTCGTAGGCGTACAACCGCACAAACTTGACGACCGAACCCGTCGGCAACACGACCTTGTGGGCAAACCGCTTTTCCGTTCCGCCTGTCGCGTGGATGCAGCCCGAACCGGTGTAGCTGAACGCAGCGCCTGTCTGAAATGGATGGAACACCGATCCCGGCAGCCACAGATACTGATAGCCGCCGCCACCCAGCATTTGCTCGGGCAGATTGGCTGAGGGTAGTGCCGGGGGGCCTTCCGGAGCATCGCCAGGCGCCGCGTATGCGACTTCACAAGCCAGGCTGGCAGCGACCGCCAAGGCGACAAGGCGCATGGACTTGACCGGCATCAGCACGTTGTTTTTCTGGATTCTCGGTTTCATGGCAGGTCCTCACGGCGCGTCGTAGAAAACGCGCATGCCGCAAAATCGCAGATTCGCGGCCATATTCGCCGTCAGCACATAGGATTGCGCGAGATTGTCCACTACTACCGGGACCGCCAAGTTGAAGTATTCGCTCGCGTACCCCGACTCCAGGGTCGAATCTTGGTTCAACAGGTCGCTCGATCCGCCCGCGCCGTCATAGACGGTGAGGTAGGTACCAACACTTCCCGCGCTGGCCATGTCGTAGTAGTAGGTACGAATACCCTGGATTTCTGCACCCTGCGGCAACTGCAGGTCGGTGGTGACAGCGGCAGTTGAGTTGATGCACCCAGCCCCTGGGTAGGTCACCGTCTGAGTGGACGTGCGGGCGTTGAAGGCCGATCCGGCGACAAAAAGATAGTCATTGGCAGCGCCAGTCGGAGCGAACAACCCGGCTTCATCTGCGCCAGGCGCATGGAAAACGACGTGGTTACCCGGTTCCTCGGCACCGTCGAACGAGGCTTCCGTGGCCTGTACGGACAGACTGGCACCCGCAAGCAGGATGGCCGCTAAGAGTTTATGTCGTGTTGTGAACATGGTTCCTCCCGGTTTGCTTGGATCTTCAAATTGCAAGTGCGGTCGACGACCGCGCCGGCATGATGGTTTTGCCGCATCGGTCAGACCGCGAACACCATCGCAGACAAAGTGTGAATCGGTTCGCGAATAGCGCACGTTCGGCCGTCACGCATCCTTTTCAAAGCGCAGGAGTTCCGCCAGTTCCGCCTGGGCACGCCGCAGGCTGCCGCCGCCCAGACTGTCATCAAGTCTGCGACCAAGTGCCGCACGCTCAGGACGACGCGACCAGCGATGAAACCAGGCAGTGGCGACGAGTCCCGCTGCGCCGAAACCCAAGCCACCCCAGACCATCCACGGCGCCCGTGCAAGCAGGTCACCACCGCCAAGCCCGGCCAGCACCATCAGGATCACCACCCACAAGAACCACCAGGGCAAACCGGCCACCATGCCGCTGCGGATGTAGTACGTGCGTACGCGCAGTAGCTGTTTCTGGATTTCCAGAACCGGAGCTGCGTAATCCACTTTGGACATCTGCCCGAGCACCACGCCGGCGGCGATGATGGTGAACACCGAATAGGCATGCAGCACGACGCCGGCCACGATCACAGACACCTGCGTCGGATTCGAGGACCACAGCGCCACTACCAACAGCAGGAACGGAAGCGCAAACAGGATCTGTGCAATCTGACCCCAGAACAGCGGCCGCAGGCGATTGCGAGCCTTGTCCAGTTTGCGATCACGCAGCAGGTGCAATTGCAGCGCGTTGTCGCGTTGCAGGCGTGCATCCAGGGTTTTCCAGGCAGATTTGAAGTCGTCGAGTTCCATGGTGGTTTCCATTGAAGAGTTCCGTGTGGTGGGTTGAGGGCTGGGTTTGGGGCACCGCTGATCAAGTCGTCTTCCGTTCGTGGTGAGCCCGTCGAACCATGAACGGCTCTCACCCCCTCCGTTCGTGGTGAGCCCATCGAACCATGAACGGCTCTCACCCCCTCCGTTCGTGGTGAGCCTGTCGAACCATGAACGAAACGAAGGCGACATGGGCTCATTTGCAGGTGGGCTCCGGACAGGCAGGATTTGATCAGCGTTGCCTCAGATCTCCTCGCGGATGCGTTGCTTGAGGCGGCCGATCCGTGTCGAGACATTGGTTTCACTGATACCGAGAATCTCGCCAATCTCGCGCTGGCTGCGCTCATCGAGATAGAGCAGCAGCAAGGCGCGATCCAGCGCGCCTTGGCGGCGGATGAACTGCTCCAACAGGCGCAGCTGCTGATCGGCCTCGTGGTCGGTGGCGTTGGCATCGGCCACGTCGTGCAGCGCTTCATCCAGCGGCAGCGATGCGCGTTCGCGGGTTTCAGAAGCGCGCAGCGAGCTGATCGCGACATTCAACGCGATGCGGTACATCCAGGTGGTGAAGGAACGGGACGGGTCGTAGCCCGGCCACGCCTTCCACAACTGCACGGCGATGTCCTGGGCCAGATCCGCGCGATCCTGCGCATCCCGGCAATAGGTGTTGGCCACCTTGAACACGATGCCGCGATGACGCTGCAACCGTTCGCCGAACACTTGCCGCGTGTTTTCCATTTCGCCGATGACCCCTTCCATCACACCCTGCCGAATGTGGGCGATTGTGCCCGTTGCCGACATGATTCGCGGCAGGGCGGGGTTTCTCACACGGCAATGGAACGGCGCCGCCAAAGTCATCTGGCTGCCCGGCGCGGCCACCCCGCCGTTCTGGTCTTCCCCGGATGGCAGATTGAAGCTGCGTAACCTTGAGGAAACGCTGATTCTGTTCATCGTTCCGGCGAACGCCGGAAGCGCTTCGCAACAACCGAGGGCTGTTCATCCGCCTTGATTTGTTCCAACGGAATCAAGGTCAAAATGGACCCCGGCGTTCGCCGGGGCGACGACAACCTGGTCTGGTCAGATCTTCTCCAGCGAGCTACGACCCACCGCCGTGAACCGGTGCGGTGCGCAGCTCGACACCCAGCGCGCGAACCAGTTTGATGATCGTGTCGTAGCGTGGTTTTGCGCCAGGGGCCAATGCCTTGTACAGACTTTCACGGCCAAGCCCCGTGTCCTTGGCCAATTGGCTCATGCCGCGCGCCTTGGCGACGTCGGCAATGGCCTGGAGAAACACATTGGGGTTCTCGTCTTCCAGCGCAGCATTCAGGTACTCCGCAATGACAACATCATTGTCGAGATAGTCGGCAGCATCAAAGGCGGCAATGTTTTTCATGGGTCAGCTCTCCAGATTCCTGAGCAAGGTCTTGGCTGTGCGGATGTCCCTGGCTTGGGAAGATTTGTCACCCGCACACAGCAGCAGGTAGGTCACTTCACCCCTGCGGCAGTAGTACAGGCGATAGCCTGGACCAACGTGAATACGCATCTCGGAGATACCGTCTCCGACAGGCGCACAGTCGCCAAAATTGCCAGCCTCTGCCGAGCGGATGCGCGCCGCAATGCGGGCCGTTGCAATGGGATCGCGCAGCGCTTTCAGCCATGCGTCGAACTCCGATGTGCGCAGGAACGTGCTCATGTGACACCGTATCCGATCGGATACATGCGGTCAAGCAGCAATGGCGACTCCCGCATTGCCGCCAAGCCAATGACCCTATATATTTAGGGTATGGACACACTGACCGATCGCCAGCAGGAAATCCTCGATTTCATCCGCGAGCGCATCGAGGGCGATGGGGTGCCGCCGAGCCTGGCCGAGATTGCGCAAGCCTTCAGGTTTGCCGATCCCAGTTCGGCCCAGCATTTTGTGGCGGCACTGGAGGCCAAGGGTGCGCTGCGGCGCGAGCCGGGCAAGCGGCGCAACCTGCGCCTGGTCAACGAGGATGGCCGATCCGCTTCGCGTCCTGGCCGACGCGTGCCGCTGGTTGGACGGGTGGCGGCGGGTTTGCCGATCCTGGCCCAGGAAAACATCGAGCGCAGCGTGTTGCTGGATCCGGACATGTTTCGGGCGCGCGCGGATTTCGCCTTGCGCGTGCAGGGCGACAGCATGCGCGATGCCGGCATCCTCGATGGCGACTGGGTGATCGTTGCGCGCAGTGCCGAAGCGCGCAGCGGACAGATCGTGGTGGCGCGACTGGATGAGGAAGTCACCCTCAAACGCTTCAAGCGCAATCGCGGCAGCATCGAGTTGTGGCCGGAGAATCCGGCCTATCCGGTGCTGCGCGTGGATCCGCGCAAGCACGCGTTTGCCATTGAAGGCATCCTCGTCGGCCTGCTGCGTGGCAGCCGCGCATGAACGCCGTTGTCTTGCAGCAAGTGTTGCACGATCCACGCATCTGGCGCGGCACGCAGGCTGCGCCGATGCCGACCGTGGCAAGCGGCCATGTCGAACTCGATGCCGTGTTGCCCGGTGCTGGCTGGCCGCTGGGTGCGCTATCGGAAATCCTCATCGAAGCCGATGGCCTGGGTGAGCTTGCCTTGCTGATGCCGGCGCTGGCTGCGCTCAGCCAGGGCGAACGGCCCATCGTGTTCGTCGATCCACCCTATCTGCCTTATCCGGTGGCCTTTGCCCAATTCGGCGTGCGCAGCGCGCGCGTGCATGTCGTGCATGCGCAAGACAAGGAGGCCTGGTGGGCTGCCGAACAATGCCTGGCCAGTGACGCCTGTGCCGCCGTGTTGTGCTGGCCGCAGGGGATCGACGAGCGCGGCTTGCGTCGCCTGCAACTGGCGGCCGAAAGCGGGCATTGCCTGGCCTTTGCGTTTCGCGATCAGCATCACGCCGCGCAACCGTCACCGGCGGCCTTGCGCCTGTGCGTGCATGCCGGCTTGCGCGTGCAGGTGCTCAAGTGTCGTGGCCGTGCACCGGTGCAATCCATCGCGCTGCGCGATGTTGGTTGGGGGTGACGGTCATGCAATCTACATCGTCTGTGCCGTTGCCGAATCAAAAGCTTTCTGCATCGCCTGCAGCGCTGCCGAGCCGGAGCGAGGATAAGCTTTTGATCTTCAGTCCCGTGGCAGCGCCGAGTAGCGCAGGAATCCGGCGGGGAAAGGTGCGCATGTTTGAGCGCAGGGATGCGCGAGTTCGCGCCGGCCGCCGGATTCCGAGCAACGCAGGGAACGGCAGCGAAGCTGACGCGCGGACTTCGGGTCGGCTTTCTTTTGGCTACTTTTCTTTGCCGACTCAAAGAAAAGTAGCTCGGCAGCGCCGCAGGCGATGTAGAACGCTCTTGATTCAGCCCTTGCCCGTCTTACAAAACGCGGGGAACGCAAACCCACTCCCGCCATCCACGTTCGCGGACAGTGCGCCCTCTCCCACGCCGGGGAAAGGCAATTGCAGTCCCGCAGCGCACGATGCACATTGATGGATCGCGCACATGCTGTGGGCCGCACTCCTGCTTCCGCAACTGGCACTCGACGCCGTCACCCGCGATGGACATGATCCGGCTGAAGCGCTTGTCCTGATCGACGGCCCGCTGCAACGTCGTCATGTGCATGCCGCATCCGCCGCCGCACAAGCTGCGGGCATTCGCCCCGGACATTCGCTGGCTGCCGCACAGGCGCTGTTGCCCGGCCTGCACTCGGCGCCCGTCGATCACGCCGCCATGCACACCCTGCGCAACAGCATCGCCAGCATCGGTTATGCGGTGAGCGAACAGGTCAGCCTGCGCGAGCCTGATGCGGTGCTGGTGGAAATCGGCGCCAGCCTGCGCTGCTTCGGTGGCTGGCCGCGCATCGCACGCATTTTGCGTACGCGCCTGCGCACGCTGGGTGTGACCCATCGACTGGGCGTGGCGGTCACGCCATTGGCTGCCGTGCTGGCCGCAGCGGATCGCGACGGCCACATTGTCGATACCGATGCGCTGAAGACGATGCTGCGCGATCTGCCGCTGCACAACGCCCGCCTGCAAGCCACGCAGGTGACTGCGCTTGAAAGCATGGGGCTGCGTCGCCTTGGCGAGGTACTCGCCTTGCCGCGTGCCGGTCTGGCCCGACGCTTCGGCACGAGCCTGCTCGATCATCTGGATCGCTTGTGCGGACGCAAGGCCGATCCGCTGGAGACCTGGCAACCACCCGCGCGCTTTTGTGCCGCGCTGGAATTCGATGCCGAACTGCACACCACCACGGCCATCCTGTTTCCGTTGCGTCGTCAGCTCGAACAACTGGCTGCGTTTCTTGCCTGCCGCGATGGTGGCGTGCAGCAGTTTGAAATCCACCTGCTGCATCAGCGCCAGCCGGCCACGCGCGCGGGCATCGGCAGCAACCTGCCCGAGCGCGATCCGCAGCGATTGTTTGAACTGGCCAGACTCAAGCTGGATCGCCTCCAGCTCGCATCGCCGATCACCGGTTTGCGCGTCGTGGCCACGCGCCTGCCGCCGTTCGTGCCCTTGCGCGGGGATTTGTTCGAACGCCAGGCAACCGCGCTGAGCCAATGGCAAACCCTGGTTGATCGCCTGCAGGCGCGACTTGGCGATGCGGTGTTGAGCACGCCCATCGAGCAGGCCGATCACCGACCGGAAAAAGCCTGGACTGCCGCAGCCGACGCCCGCCTCGGCCACATCGACTGCGGCCCACGCCCGCTGTGGTTGCTGCCACGCCCGATTCCGCTGCGTGACCGCGCAGCGCAGATCGTGAGCGGACCGGAACGCATCGAAAGCGGCTGGTGGGACGGCGACCAGGCCGGACGTGATTACTACGTGCTGCAAACCTCACTCGGCCAACGCGCCTGGGCATTCCGCCCCGCCGGCGGCATGGATGGCCCGTGGCTGCTGCACGGATGGTTTGCGTGATTGCTTATGCACAACCTCAGGCGCCTGCGCCAGCGCGAATTACCTCCGGGGCAGGCTCGTGGGTTGGGGTGAGGGTGGTCCAACATGCAACCGAGACGTTCCATTCCACGCGCACGCCAGCAACAGCCAGACGATGCTGAGCCGTTTGTTGCCAAAGATGAGCAAAGCCCGGCCGACTACGCCGAGCTGCATTGCCTGTCGAACTTCTCCTTCCTGCGCGGGGCGTCCTCGGCACTGGAGTTGTTCGAGCGTGCGGCAAAGCTCGGCTATGGCGCGCTGGCGATCACCGACGAGTGCTCGCTGGCCGGCATCGTGCGGGCGCTGGAAGCTTCGCGAAAAACCGGAATCCCACTGATCGTCGGCAGCGAGTTGCATTGCGAGGATGGCTTGCGCGTGGTGTTGCTGGTGGAAGACCAGATCGGCTACCAGAACCTGTGCGCGCTGATCACGAAGGCGCGACGGCGCAGCGTGAAGGGCCGTTACCAGGTACAGCGCGATGACCTGATCGCAAACGAGGGCCTGCTCTGCCTGTGGCTGGCCGATGCCGCGCCTTCACCAGCCGATGCACAGTGGCTCAAACAGCATTTCGCGGATCGCCTGTGGCTGGCCGTTGAACTGCATCGCGGTGCGCGCGATGCGAAACGCCTTGCCCAGCAACTGGCTTTTTGCGACGAACAGGAAATCCCGGCCGTGGCCAGTGGTGACGTGCACATGCATGTGCGCTCACGCCGCTGCCTGCAGGACACCCTTGCCGCGATCCGCCATCGGCGCACGATCGGCGAGGCCGGCGCCCTGCTGTTTCCCAATGGCGAACGTCATCTTCGAAATCGCGACGCACTCGCTGCCATGTATCCACGCGCGCTGCTGGAGGAAACCCTGCGCATTGCCGAACGCTGCCGCTTCAGCCTGGATTCGCTGGGCTACCGCTATCCGCAGGAACTGGTGCCTGAAGGCGAAACGCCGATTTCGCACCTGCGCGCGCTCACCCTGGCCGGTGCCGCGCTGCGCTGGAGCGAAGACGTGCCGGCCCCGGTGCGCCAGCAGATCGAGCACGAGTTGCAGCTGATCGAGGAGTTGCACTACGAGGCGTTCTTTCTCACCGTGCACGACATCGTGCGTTTCGCGCGCAGCCGCGACATCCTCTGCCAGGGACGCGGCTCCTCGGCCAACTCCATCGTCTGCTATTGCCTGCACATCACCGAGGTCGATCCGCGCCGCGTGCAGATGCTGTTTGGACGTTTCATCTCGCGCGAACGCAACGAGCCACCGGACATCGATGTGGATTTCGAGCACGAGCGGCGCGAGGAAGTGATCCAGTACATCTACGCCAAGTACGGTCGCGAGCGCACCGCACTGGCTGCCACCGTGATCTGCTATCGCAGCCGCAGCGCAGTGCGTGACGTGGCCAAGGCACTGGGTCTGGGCGTGGACCAGATCGATGAACTGAGTCGTTGCCTGGGTCCGCACGAGGACGATGCGGTGCTGGATGCACGCCTGCGCGAGCGCGGCTTTGATACGGATTCGCCGGTGATCCGGCAACTCATTGCACTGACCCGGCAACTCATCGGCATGCCGCGCCATCTGTCCCAGCATGTCGGCGGCTTCGTGATCTCGGGCGAGCCGCTGGCCATGCTGGTGCCGATCGAGAATGCGGCGATGCCGGAACGCACCATCATCCAGTGGGACAAGGATGATCTGGAAACCATGCGCCTGCTCAAGGTGGATTGTCTGGCGCTCGGCATGCTCACCTGCATCCGCAAATGCCTGCATCTGCTGCGCGACAGTGGCCGTCGCGACATGAGCCTGGCCGACCTTGCCGCCACCGATCGCGCCGATGATGCGAGCGCACGCCAGACCTACGCCATGATCTGTCGCGCCGACACCATTGGCGTGTTCCAGATCGAATCGCGCGCGCAGATGGCCATGCTGCCGCGACTCCAGCCACGCTGCTACTACGACCTGGTGATCCAGGTCGCCATCGTGCGACCGGGACCGATTCAGGGCGACATGGTTCATCCCTATCTGCTGCGCCGAAAGAATCCGCACGCGGTGGTGTATCCGTCGGCGGAACTGGAACCGGTGCTCAAGCGCACCCTCGGCGTGCCGCTGTTCCAGGAACAGGTGATGCAAGTGGCCATCACTGCCGCCGGGTTCACGCCGGGCGAAGCCGACGAACTGCGCCGCGGCATGGCCGCCTGGAAGCGACGCGGCGGCATCGAGTATTTCCACGAGCGTTTCGTCAGCGGCATGCTGGGGAAAAACTATCCGCTGGAATTTGCCGAGGCCCTGTTCAACCAGTTGCGCGGTTTCGGCAGCTACGGTTTTCCCGAATCCCACGCCGCCAGCTTTGCCCTGCTCACCTGGTTCAGCTGCTGGCTGAAATGCAATGAACCGGCCGCGTTTGCCTGCGCCCTGCTCAACTCGCAACCGCTGGGTTTCTACGCGCCCAGCCAGATCATCCAGGACGCGCGCCGACACGGCATCCGCGTGCATCCGGTGGATGTGCGCTTCAGTCATTGGGACTGCCACCTGGAACCCTGCACGCCGGAGCAGCAACCCGCCATTCGTCTGGGGTTTCGCGAGATCCGCGGCCTTTCGCAGGCTGCCGCCGATGCCATCGTGCAGGCACGCAGGCAATCGGCATTCCGTGATGTCGAGGACCTTGCCCAGCGCGCGAAACTTGATCGCCACGCCCTGGCGCGTCTGGCCGAAGCCGATGCGCTGCGTGGCCTGGCCGGACATCGCCATCGCGCCCGCTGGCAGGTAGCCGGTGTCGAGAAACAACTGCCGCTGCTGGATGGCATCGGCAGCGCGGAAGATCGCGTCAACTTGCGTCCGCCCAGCGCGCGTGAAACCGTCAACGCCGACTATGCCGCCACCGGCCTTTCGCTCGGCCCGCATCCGCTGGCCCTGATTCGCACACAACTCAAGGCACGCCGCTGCATCAGCGCACGCGAATTGGGCGCATCGGATCACTCACGCCCGGTGCGCGTAGCGGGCCTCGTCACCCTGCGCCAACGTCCGCAGACTGCCGGTGGCGTCACCTTCGTCACTCTGGAAGACGAGAGCGGCTTGTTCAACGTGGTGGTCTGGCAGGCCATTGCCGAACGCCAGCGCCGGGTGCTGCTGGAAGCACGCCTGCTCGGCGTGCACGGTCGGCTGGAATGCGTGGACGGCGTGCAGCACGTGATTGCCGAACGCCTGCTTGATCACAGCGCCCTGCTCGATGCGCTGGATGTGCGCTCGCGGGATTTCCGTTGAGGCGCGAAGTCATTTTCGTACCCGGACGAAAAATCCGCCGGCACGAAACTCGCCCATGAATGGGCTCCTACAGGATCGATGCCACCGGCAGAATGCGGAATCCGCAAACGCTCGCCCATGAATGGACTCCTACGGGATCGATGCCACCGGCAGAATGCGAGTTCCGAAAACGCTCGCCCATGAATGGGCTCCTACGGGATCCATGCCAACGGCATAATGCGGATTCCGGAAACGCTCACCCGCAAGCTGACCATCCCGATCCAGACCCCCATGCAGATCTTCAAGAAATTCCGCATCGAAGCCGCACATCGCCTGCCCAATGTGCCGGAGGGACACAAGTGCGCGCGCCTGCATGGGCATTCCTTCGAGATCGAGGTGCATCTGGAAGGACCGATAGATGCGCAGCTCGGCTGGGTCTGCGATTTCTCCGACGTCAGCAAGGCCTTTGCCCCTGTGTTCGAGCGGCTGGATCATCACTATCTCAACGAGATCCCCGGCTTGGAAAACCCGACCAGCGAGAATCTGGCGGTGTGGATCTGGAACGCATTGAAGCCACAGTTGCCACAGCTATCCGAAATCGTGGTGCACGAAACCTGCACCTCGGGTTGTCGCTATCGCGGGTTCACCCTCTGAAGCGCCCCCCGACCAAGCCCGCTGCTGCGGTGTCGCAACATGGCTCATAGCCAAGCGAAATGGCTTGAAAACGTGATTCCGTCCAGTTTCTGAACGAAATCGGCTCAATCATGTTGCATTGCACAATGACTCCTGCTAGAGTGCGCTTCACCAACACTCATAGAGCGGGAGAAACCCCATGTACGAGCAAATCAATTCGCAGTTCCTGTCCCTCGGCAAGACCTTTGCCGACGCCGCAGTCAAGGCCCAGGGCGTTGCCCTCGCCGGTTTCGAGAAGATCGCCGACGTGCAGCTCAAGGCTGTCGAGAAGCAGGTCAATGCTTCCAGCGCTTTCTGGTCGGAAGCGTCCGAAATCCGTGACTTCGACGGCGCCAAGGCCATCTGGCCGAAGGGCGTTGCGCTGGCCAAGGAATCCGCCGAGAAGCTGTACAACACCAACCAGGAACTCCTCGGCATCACGCTGAAGACCAACGAAGCCCTCGGCAACCTGATCAAGGGTTCGTTCGAAGCCACCAACGAAACCGTGACCAAGCAGGTCAATGCGGTGAAGAAGGCTGCTTCGGGCAAGTAAGTCTCCAACGAGAACCCTGTTCGCGCTTGCGCAGCAGCGGTTTTCAGTGGCATCGAAAACCGGACGGTTCGCCGTCCGGTTTTTTTATTGCCAGGGATGGCATGTATGCCTGCAATGCAGGAGCAATTGCAGGCCCCCCCCCCCCCCCCCCCCCCCCCCCCCCCCCCCCCCCCCCCCCCCCCCCCCCCCCCCCCCCCCCCCCCCCCGGGGGCGGGGGGCGCCGCCCCCCCCCCCCCCCCCCCCCCCGGGACGCCGGGGGGGGAGAACAGAGCAATGCAGGCGATGGCCAGGGATGGTGGAAGCACCACCCACACCCCAACCCTCTCCTTCATGCCCTCCGGGTACGCCAGCGGGAGAGGGAGAGAATGCAAGAGCAATTGCAGGCGATGGCCATGGACGGGCAAGGCAACGACGACCACGTCGCGTCCGTCCGGAGCATGTTGAAACAGGATTGCCTAGGAGCCTGCGCGGCAGAATGAATTCGAAGCGAAACGGCGCTGGCGCGATTCAGCGGATTAATCGGAAGGTGCGCATAGCAGGCTCTATGAAAGCCTGACGATTGATCCGATCAATCGATGACAGCGTCGTTGCAGCCGGATGGCTTCTGCCGCGCAGGCTCCTTGCCCCCTGATTCCGTTCATGGTTCCACAGGCTCACCACGAACGGATTCCGCTTGATCCGCGATGCCTCAAATACGCCTCGCAGTTGGATCGCACAGACGGCCGGAACGCCTGGCACGACAGCGGAGCAAGCTCCGCCTCACGAGGCCTGCCATTTGCAGGACGAACCAACGAGCAGTCACTGGCATCAGCTGAGATCCAGAGTGAATGATTCACTCGTCCGCGCGACCATGCGAAACTCCGAACACGATGCCACGCCTGACCCTTACCAGCGGAGCGCTTGCCGGACAGCAGTTCAGTTTTTCCGAATCTGCCGTCATTGGCCGTGGCGCGTATTCGGATATCCGCATCGATGATTTGTCCGTGTCACGCCGCCATGCCGAGGTCATCCGCGGCAGCGATGGCGTCTGGCGTTTGCGCGACCTTGGCAGTTCCAACGGCATCCTGTTTGGCGGAAGCCTGATCCGGGGCGAGCTGCTCATCGAAGGCCGGGTGGAAATCGTCATCGGCGAGGTGCGGGCGACGCTCAGCGTGGAAGAAACGCCGACCGCTCCCGGCCAGCGCGAATCGGCGCTGCCACATCTGCTTGATCGCGTGGAACTGTTGTCCTGGCTTGCCACGCTTGCGGCGCGTCGCGAACCGCCAAGGCAACTGATTGACCAGATCCTCGAGAGCCTTGTCACCCGCTTCGAATGCCGACAAGTCGGCTTGTTCCTTTCGCGGCCGGGCAGTGATCGACTGGTTCCATTTGCAGGATCCAGTGCCGGCAAAAGCGACTGGCAGACCAGCGCGGAACTGGCCCAGGCCTGCAGGCGCCATGTCGATGGCGTTGCCGGCGGGGCCTCGGCTCTCGAACCGCTTGGCATCGCCAACCCGCCGCAATGCGTACTCGCCGCTCCGGTCATCCTTGGCGGCGAAACCCTGGGCGTGGTGGTTGCCGAGTCGGATCGCGCGGACACCTGGAACCCGATGGACCGTCCGCTGGCAAAGGCCTTTGCCAGCGTGCTGGCAGGATTTGTCGATACCGAACGCAACAGTCGGCCGGAGCGTCGTGTCGCCGAGCGCGACCTGTTGCTCGCGCGGCGCGTGCAGCAGCACTTCCTGCCGCAGTCTTCTTTGCGCATCGACGGTTATCAGCTGGCCGAATCGTATGCGCCCGCGCGCGTGGTGGGAGGCGATCATTACGACTACTTCCGTTTTGCCGATGATCGCGTCGGCATGATCATTGCCGACGTTTCGGGCAAGGCAGTGTCCGCCGCACTGGTCATGGCCCGCTTTGGCATGGCCTTGCGCCTGATGGCAAGCCAGGCGAGCACGCCGCTGGACCTGCTGGTCACCTTGAACGTGCTGCTGCTCGATGAGCTGGAAGCAGGCATGTTCGTTACCGCCCAGGTACTTGCGCTTTCTCCGCAAAGTGGAGAAATCGAGATCGCAAACGCGGGCCACCCGTCTCCGTTGCTGCGCTCAGCGCAAGGATCGATCAGTGAATTGGCGATGGACCCCGGAGCGGCATTGGGCGCCGGCGCGCAGACGCTGTTTCGCGCCAGCAGGTTCACGCTTGAACCAGGCGCTTGCCTGCTGCTCTACAGCGATGGTCTCAACGAAGCGGAGAATGAGGCGGGCGAGCAGTTTGGCCTGGAGCGCGTTGCCCGCGCGATGGCGAGCGCCAGTGGCGCAGCATCGATCCGCGACACGATCCAGGGCGAGATGGGCAGTTTTGTCGGTGCAGCTCCGGCAAACGACGATCTCACCTTGCTGCTGCTCAGCCGCAACGGCGCACCGGTGCCGGACCTCGACATCTTTCGCGACTTCAATCAGTAGAGGCGAATTCAGCTGCGCAAGGCTGCGCCAAGCACGCGCGAAACCTCGGCAACGAGCGCAGCGGGAGCCGGCGTGCCGGATTGTGCAGCTCCGGATTGAACACCGATCAGGCGCTCGACCTGCGGCGCCAGTGGAGCAGCCGCGGCAGCGGGCTTGCCCTTGCTCGATCCCAGCGCGGCATCGCGGTTGGCAAAGATCGAAAAAAGCTGGGTGAACCCGGCAACATCGAAGACTTGGCGAACCGTCTGGTTGAGCGCACAAAGGCGCAGGCGACCCTTGCCTTCCAGCGATTTGGCCAGTGCCAGCAGCACGCGCAAGCCGGCGCTGCTCACATAACCCACGCCTTGCAGGTCGATCACGAAATCCGATGATCCTTCCTGCAGGAAATCCTGCACGGCCAGTTCGAGATCAGCCGAAGTATCGGTATCCAGGCGTCCTTCGAGGGCGAGCACGCGGATCTCGCCGACCAGCTCATCCTTGATCTCCAGCGACACGTCAGCCTTCCCTGAACACGAACCTGGCCATGCCGATCTGGATCACGTCCTCGTGCTTGAGCAGGCGCTGCTGGATGGCCTCGGCATTGACCCGGGTGCCCGACTTGCTGCCCATGTCATTCAGGCTGTAACCCTTGGAATCGACCGTGATCTGTGCGTGGCGCGCTTCCACGCCAGGCCCGCCGATACGGATTTCGTTGGCCGGATCCGACCCCATGGAAACCGGGCGCGGCGGCAACGGAATGGCCGTGCGGCCGGCCTCCGGATTTTGCGGAACCAGGCGCGCCGTGCGCAGCGACATGGTGGCATTGGGACCAAATGCCGGCGCCTTGGCATCGGCTCCGGGCGCCGGCGGAACCTTGGGTGGCTCCGGCATCTTCAACACCTGCAGGATCTGGGTCTGCGCAACGACCGGCTCGCGAGGTGCGGCCGGTGGCATGGGTGCAGCGGGCGCGACCATGCTGGGTGGCGGCGGTGGCGGTGGCTCGATGGCCATCGGCATTTCCTGGGTGCTGGCCGGACCTGCAACGACGGCCGCGACCTGCAACAGTTCGTCTTCGCTGGCAAAAACCTCCAGGAACCGGCCACGCAGGGCTTCACCCTGCTTGTGCGCCTTGGCGCGCTCGGCCAATGCCGTTTCAATGTCCTTGATGCGATCCTTGTAGGTCGCCTCGTCGAATTCGCCAAGCTTTCGGCGCAATTCGATTTCCTGCCGATCCAGCTTGACTGCTTCGTGCGCATCGGCGATGTCCGCCAGTGCGCCGCGCAAGCGTGCGTAGGATTCCCGCGCCTGCTGGCGCAGGGGCTCAGCCTTGGCTTCGATGCTGTCCAGCTGTCGCGAGTAGTCGGCACTGACGCGGCTGAACACGGCCGGATCGAAATCGGCCTTGACCGCTTCGAGTCCGCTCAGGCGTTCACGCAGGACGTCCGCTTCCTGCTTGAGCTGCTTGAGCGCATCAATGACGCCAAGATCGACCTCGGCAAGGGATTCCGGCAAATCTCGGGTGGTGACCATTTCTCGCTCTCCAGGCCGTATCAGGCTGCGGCAAACTCGACTTCCACGGCGCCAAACCGAAGTTTGTCACCGGGTTTGATGGGGACATCCTGGCCAGTGGCCACACGCACATTGTTGACGAAGGTGCCATTCACGGTAGCCGCTTCCTCGCGCACAAAAAAGAGGCGCCCCTGGCGGATGAGCTTGGCGTGCCGGCGACTGAGGCTGCGGGTGGGATCAACCGAGGTCAGATTGATTTCCGGATTGATCCCCGCCACCGGATCCGGGCGGCCGATGAGGAACTCGGAAATGGCCGGATCCAGCGCAAACGACTCGCCCTGTGCGTGGCGCAGGACGCAGGCCTCAAGCGTCTTGGCCACCGGAGCTGCGGCCGGCTCCGCCGCGGCAGGGGCGGCAGGCACCGGCGCCCTGGCCGGGGCAGGTTTTTCCGGCTTGGGCTTTGATTCGACGGTTGGCGCCGCGGCAGGGGCCGCCGGCTTGCGTCGCAGGCGTGACAGCTCGGCCAGCGACACTGTGAGGTTCAACTCGCACTGTTGCTGGCGGCGAACCAGCAGATTCATCATCTTGAGGGCGATATCCGCATTTTGACGCAGCAAGTCGGCAAAGACCGCCCGTTCCACCTTGAGCAGGCGACTCGGCTCCCTGGCAATGGCGCTGCAAAACCGCGGACCGTCCTCGAACATGGCCGCTTCGCCGAAGAACTCGCCAGGTCCGACAACGGCAATGGCGTCCTTGCCGCGCTCGGCAAGAAACAGCTCGACGCAGCCGGACTCGACGATATACATCGTCTGCCCCTTGTCACCCTCGGCAAAGATCGACTTGCCCTTCGGCGCATCAAGGTATGAGTCGGCCGACTTGGTCATGCAGCGCTCTCTAAGATTCGGCGGATTCCGCTTCGGATCAGGGATTATGCCGAGCCGTCGGCATCAGCGGCAACCGCGCCCTGGCGCGGCTGCCGAACCTTGAGGCATTCGATGGCCCGGCCTGAACACTGCGGCGTTGCGACGCAGACCGGCTTGTCCACGACCATCGACGCGCAAGCGCGAGTCGCCTGCGGGTCCCGACAGGCTCTCTTGCACCCCGATTGCGCCGAAAATCCGCCGCGCGGACCTGCCCGATACGATGGCCGGATTTCCGCCTGGTGACGGCGAAATCCGGTTGCCACTCCAGCGGCCCCGCTGCTATCATTCTGCGGCTAAGCAGATTGGTTTCAGGCAGTCTGCGCGTGGCATCTCCATCACTACGGAAACAGCTTGGTGCGCAACTCCATCGCCCATGGTCGGCAGGTGGCGATTCGGACCTCGCTGCTGCAGTTCGGAGCAACCGTGATTGCCGCCCTGATCGCCGCCATTTTTGGCTGGCGAACCGGTGTGGCGACGTTTGCGGGAGGCGCCATCATTGTGGTTGGGAACGGGTTGTTCGCGCTGCGCTTGTTCGCCGAGGGGGTTGCTCCGGTGCGCAACGCTCTGCGCGCGGCCTACGCAGCTGAAGTCATCAAGTGGGCCTGGCTTTGCCTGGCGCTGGCCTTGGCCATTGCAGTTCTGAAGTTGCCGTTCGCCGGGTTGATCGCCGGCGTACTGGTTGCGCAATTTGCATTCTGGATCGCCCTAATCGCTATCAGGTAAATCGATGTCCAGCGAAACCGCGCCCGCCAACATGACCGAGTACATCAAGCACCACCTGCATCATCTGCAGGTCCAGGTGCCCGGTACCGAAGGCCAGTTCTGGCTGCTCAACATCGACAGCATCATTTTCAAGCTGCTGGCCTGCGTGCTGTTCGTGTGGGTTTTCCTGCGTGTTTCCCGTCGCGCCACCGCCGGCGTTCCCGGCAAGTTGCAGTGCGCCATCGAGATGGTTGTCGGTTTTGTCGATGGCATGGTGCGCGAGACCTTCCATGGTCGCAGCAAGCTGATTGCGCCGCTTTCCCTGACCATCTTCGGTCTCGTTTTCCTGATGAATTTCATGGACATGCTGCCGGTCGACTGGCTGCCGGCCGCAGGCGCTGCCGCGGGCGTCCATTATCTGCGCGTGGTGCCGACCGCCGACATCAACACGACCTTCGGCATGTCGATTGCCGTTTTCCTCCTCATCCAGTACGTCGGCATCAAGCACAAGGGCGTCGGCGGATTCTTCAAGGAATGGTTCACTGCGCCGTTCGGGCCGGTATTCGCGCCCTTCAACCTGCTCCTGCGCATCATCGAGGAAGCGGTGCGTCCGCTGTCGCTGTCGCTGCGACTGTTCGGCAACATGTACGCAGGCGAGTTGATCTTCATCCTGATCGCCGTGCTCACCCTGGGCGCATCGCTTGAGCATTTCTCGACCTATCTGCTCGGTGTCGGCCAATTCATTGCCGGCTTCGTGTGGACCGCCTTCCATATTTTGATCATTGTTCTTCAGGCCTTCATTTTCATGACCCTGACCATCGTCTACCTGAGCATGGCAGCCGAACATCATTGACCTTTGCGATCATCCTTGATCGCGAAAGTCAAGAAACACCCGCTTTGTTTTGCTTTTCCGAATCACCAATCACAAATCCCCAATCCCTGCTTCAACAATCCCTGCTTCAATAGGAGACAACCATGGAAACCATTGCAAACGTTGCCCAGATCGGCGATCTGCTCAGCATGACCGTCATCGCCGCTGGCCTCCTGATCGGACTCGGCGCGTTGGGTACGGCGATCGGCTTCGCCCTGCTCGGCGGCAAGTTCCTCGAAGGTGCTTCGCGCCAGCCGGAATTGACCCCGATGCTGCAGACCAAGATGTTCATCGTCGCCGGCTTGCTCGACGCGGTGCCGATCATCGGCGTTGCGATCGCCTTGTTGCTGCTGTTCGCGAACCCGCTGCTCGCCACGCTCGGCGTGAAGTAAGCGCAAACATCCACCCGCTTGCTCGCGGCGGTCGCAAGGCCGCCGTCCCGCAGGAGCAGATTGCATGAATCCGAATATCACTCTGGTGGTCCAGGGCCTGGCGTTCTTCGCCGTTGCCTGGATCGTGATGAAGTACGGCTGGCCGCACATCATCGCGGCGATCGAGGAGCGTCAGGCCAAGATTGCCGAAGGCCTGGCTGCTGCCGACCGTGCCCGTCAGGAACTGGCCGATGCCGATGCGCGCGTTGCCGACGAGATCCGCAAGGCGCGCAGCGAAGCCACCGCGATCATCGAAAAGGCCACCCAACAGGCCAACCAACTGGTTGAAAAGGCCAAGACCGACGCGATCGTCGAGGGCACCAAGCAGAAAGCCATCGCCGCCGCCGAAATCGAGAGCATGGCCCACCGTGCCCGCGAAGAGCTGCGCGGCAAGGTCGCCGCCCTTGCCATTGCCGGTGCCGAGAAGATCCTCAAGCGCGAAATCGACGCCAGCGCGCACAAGGATTTGATCGACCAGCTGGTTAGCGAGATCTGACCCCATGTCGAGCGCATTGACCCTGGCGCGTCCCTACGCGCGTGCCGCGTTTGAAAGCGCCCTTGCACAGCGCGCACTGGCCGGCTGGGCGGAAAAACTCGCCTTTGCCGCCAATGTGGCGATCGATCCGCGGGTGACCGGCTTGTTCGGCAATCCGCGCCTGACTTCTGCCCAGCTTGCGTCCATGTTTCTGCCGCATGGTGAGGCGACTGCCTCCGAATTCGGTCGCTTCATCGCCCTGCTGGCGGAAAATGGCCGGCTGCCGGTGTTGCCGGAAATCCGCACGCTGTTCGAGGAACTCAAGCTCGAATCCGAGAAGACCCTCAAGGTTCATCTGCGCACGGCAACGCGGGTTGATGCGGCAGAGCTCGAGAAGATCAGCGCGGCCCTCAAGCGCCGCTTCAATCGCGACATCGAAATGACCCAGTCGCTCGATCCGAAAATGATCGGCGGCGCCATCATCGATGCCGGGGAAATCGTCATAGATGGTTCGGTGCGTGGCCGCCTGGCACGCCTCGAACAGGCACTTATCAACTGAATTGAACTTCACGGATGGGCTCGCGCCCATCGTCTGCGGTGGTGACGAAACCACCCTGAACCGGGAAACGAGCATGGCTACCACGATCAATCCGTCAGAAATCAGCGAACTCATCAAGCATCGCATCGAGGAGTTCAAACTCAGCGCCGATGCGCGCAACGAAGGCACCATCACCAGCGTTTCCGACGGTATCGTGCGCGTGCACGGCCTCAATGACGTGATGTCCGGCGAAATGATCGAGCTGCCGGGCGAAACCATCGCCCTCGCCCTCAACCTGGAGCGCGACTCGGTCGGCGCCGTGGTGCTGGGCAGCTACGAACACCTGCGCGAAGGCGACACCGTGAAGACCACGGGCCGCATTCTCGAAGTCCCCGTGGGGCGCGAACTGCTCGGCCGCGTGGTCGATGCGCTCGGCAACCCCATCGACGGCAAGGGCCCGATCAACGCCAAGCATCGTGCACCGATCGAAAAGGTTGCACCGGGCGTGATCTGGCGCAAGTCCGTCGACCAGCCCGTGCAGACAGGCTACAAGTCGGTTGACTCCATGATCCCGATTGGCCGCGGCCAGCGCGAGCTGATCATCGGCGACCGCCAGACCGGCAAGACCGCACTGGCCATCGACGCGATCATCAACCAGAAGGGTTCGGGCATCAAATGCGTCTACGTCGCCATCGGCCAGAAGCAAAGCTCGATTGCCAACGTGGTGCGCAAGCTGGAAGAAAACGACGCCCTCGCCCATACCATCATCGTTGCCGCGTCGGCATCCGAATCGGCGGCCATGCAGTACATCGCCCCGTACTCCGGCTGTTCGATGGGCGAGTTCTTCCGTGATATCGGCGAAGACGCGCTGATCATCTATGACGATCTGACCAAGCAGGCTTGGGCCTATCGCCAGATCTCGCTGCTGCTCAAGCGCCCGCCGGGTCGCGAAGCCTATCCGGGCGACGTGTTCTACCTGCACTCGCGCCTGCTCGAACGCGCCGCGCGCGTCAGTGAAGACTATGTCGAGAAGCACACCAACGGCGCCGTGAAGGGCAAGACCGGATCGCTGACTGCGCTGCCGATCATCGAGACCCAGGCCGGCGACGTGTCCGCCTTCGTGCCGACCAACGTCATCTCGATCACCGATGGCCAGATCTTCCTTGAAACCGACCTTTTCAACGCGGGCATCCGCCCTGCGGTGAACGCCGGCGTGTCCGTGTCGCGCGTGGGTGGCGCGGCGCAGACCAAGATCGTCAAGAAGCTGTCCGGTGGCGTGAAGCTGGCCCTGGCCCAGTTCCGTGAACTGGCCGCCTTCGCGCAGTTCGCCTCCGACCTCGATGCCGCCACCCGCGCCCAGCTTGAGCGCGGTCAGCGCGTCACCGAACTGATGAAGCAGAAGCAGTACTCGCCGCTGTCGATCGCGGAACTGGCGCTTTCGGTGTACGCCGCCGAGAAGGGCTACCTGGACAGTCTGCCGATTGCCAAGATCCTGCCGTTCGAAGCTGCCATGCACCAGCACTTCCACAGCAATTACGGCGACCTGATGAAGAAGATCGTCGAGACCGGCGACTGGAACAACGATATCGAAGGCCAGTTCAAGCAGGGATTGGACGAGTTCAAGACGACGGGCTCCTGGTGATGGAGCCGGGAGTGGGGAATAGAGAATCGGGAATCGCAGAAGCACAATCTCCCGAGTCTCCGTTCTAACCATTCCCAACTCCCTATTCACCATTCCCACGAAGCGAGCAAAGCGAGCGAAGCATGGCCGGCGGCAGAGAAATCAAATCCAAGATCAAGAGTGTGCAGAACACCCGGAAAGTAACCCGGGCACTCGAAATGGTCTCGGCATCCAAGATCCGCAAGGCGCAGGACCTGATGAAGGCCTCGCGTCCCTATGCGCGCCTCATGCGTCGCGCCATTGGCCACATCGCGCATGCAAACAGCGAGTACCAGCATCCCTTCATGGTTGCGCGCGAGGAAATCAAGCGCGTCGGCTACGTGGTGGTGTCCACCGATCGCGGTCTTTGCGGCGGCCTCAACACCAACCTGTTCCGCAATCTGCTCGGCCAGATCCGCGAATGGCAGGACAAGGGCGTCGAAGTCGACATGGTCTGCATTGGCCAGAAAGCCACGGCGTATTTCCGCCGGCTCAAGGTCAACATGCTCGGCAGCGTCACCCATCTGGGCGAGAAGCCGCAACTGGACCAGCTGATCGGCGTGATCAAGGTCATGCTGGATGCCTACACCGACGGCCGCATTGATCGCCTGTCGCTGGTCTACAACGATTTCGTCAACACCATGACCCAGCGCGCGACCACCGACCAGTTGCTGCCGCTGCCGCCCTCCGACGAGCTGCCGAGCACGCACGCCTGGGATTACCTGTACGAGCCGGATGCCGCGACCGTGCTTGATCACGTGTTGACGCGCTACGTCGAATCGCTGGTCTACCAGGCGACCCTCGAGAACCTGGCCAGTGAACACGCGGCGCGCATGGTGGCCATGAAGAGCGCTTCGGACAATGCGACCAAGGCCATCGGCAACCTGACCCTGATCTACAACAAGGCTCGCCAGGCCGCGATCACCCAGGAAATCTCGGAAATCGTCGGCGGCGCGGCGGCAGTGTGATTAAGCCGGGAGTGGGGAATCGAGAATAGGGAATCGACAAAGCCTCGCGCCTTGCTTCTGATTTCTCCATTCCCTACTCCCGATTCCCAATTCCCGTTTCGTAAGATTTGAACAGATCCATGGAGTTCCATCCAATGAACCAAGGCAAAGTCGTACAAATCATCGGCGCCGTTGTCGACGTCGAATTTCCGCGCGATGCGGTGCCGAAGGTCTTCGACGCACTCAGCATCGACGGCATGGCTATCACCCTCGAGGTGCAGCAGCAGCTCGGTGACGGCGTGGTGCGCACCATCGCACTGGGCTCCACCGACGGACTCAAGCGCGGCCTCGTTGCCAACAACACCGGCGAAGGCATCAAGGTGCCGGTCGGCAAGGCCACCCTGGGTCGCATCATGGACGTTCTCGGCAATCCCATCGACGAAGCCGGCCCGATCGGTGAAAAGGAACGCTGGGTGATCCACCGCAAGGCGCCTTCCTACGACGACCAGTCATCCAGCAACGACCTGCTGGAAACCGGCATCAAAGTCATTGACCTGGTTTGCCCGTTCGCCAAGGGCGGCAAGGTCGGCCTGTTCGGCGGCGCCGGCGTCGGCAAGACCGTCAACATGCTTGAACTCATCAACAACATCGCCACCCAGCACTCCGGCCTGTCGGTGTTCGCCGGCGTGGGCGAGCGCACCCGCGAAGGCAACGACTTCTACCACGAGATGATCGACGCGGGTGTGGTCAAGCTCGACGACATCCAGCAGTCGAAAGTGGCCATGGTGTACGGCCAGATGAACGAGCCGCCGGGCAACCGCCTGCGTGTGGCGCTGACCGGCCTGACCATGGCCGAATATTTCCGCGACGACATCGATCCGGCCACCGGCAAGGGTCGCGACATCCTGTTCTTCGTCGACAACATCTATCGCTACACCCTGGCCGGAACGGAAGTGTCGGCGCTGCTCGGCCGCATGCCCTCCGCCGTGGGCTACCAGCCGACCCTGGCCGATGAAATGGGCCGCCTGCAGGAGCGCATCACCTCGACCAAGACCGGTTCGATCACCTCGATCCAGGCCGTCTACGTGCCCGCCGACGACTACACCGACCCGTCGCCCGCGACCACCTTCGCCCACCTCGATTCCACGGTGGCGCTGTCGCGCGACATCGCCAGCCTCGGCATTTACCCGGCCGTGGATCCGCTGGCATCGACCAGCCGCCAGCTCGATCCGCTGGTGATCGGCAACGAGCACTACGAAACCGCGCGTCGCGTGCAAGGCACCTTGCAGCGCTACAAGGAGCTGAAGGACATCATCGCCATCCTCGGCATGGACGAGCTCAGTGAAGACGACCGCAACACCGTCTACCGTGCGCGCAAGATCGAGAAGTTCTTCTCGCAGCCGTTCACCGTGGCCCAGGTGTTCACCGGCGCCCCCGGCAAGTACGTCTCGCTGAAGGAAACCATCCGCGGCTTCAAGATGATCTGCGACGGCGAGTGCGACCACCTGCCGGAGCAGGCGTTCTACATGGTCGGCGGCATCGACGAAGTGTTCAAGAAAGCCGAAGACATGGCGAAGAAAGCGGCGTAACGGCCGCTTTCTTGGGAATCGAGAATCGGGAATAGGGAATCGTCTTGAAAGCCGGCAATGGAGAACAGGGAATCGGGAATCGCCAAAAAGCAAACGCGAAGCCTCTCCCCGCTCTGACTATTCCCCACTCCCCATTCCCTATTCTCGTCGAACCAATGAAATGAGAGAGACCCCATGAGCACCATCCGTTGCGACATCGTCAGCGCCGAACAGGAAATCTTCCACGGCGACGTCAGCATGGTGATCGCCACCGGCGAGATGGGCGAGCTCGGCATTGCGCCGCGCCACGCGCCCTTGATCACCCGGCTCAAGCCGGGCCAGGTGCGACTCAAGCTGGAAAACGGCGATGACCAGTTTTTCTACGTGTCTGGCGGCATCCTCGAAGTGCAGCCCTCGGTGGTGACGATCCTTGCCGACACCGCGTTGCGCGCCGGTGATCTGGACGAAGCCGCGGCCCGCAAGGCCAAGGAAGAAGCCGAGCGTGCCCTCGCCAATCGTGGCGCCGCCATGGAAATCGCCGAGGCGCAAAACCAGTTGGCGCAAGCCATGGCACAGTTGCAGGCTCTCGAACACCTGCGTCGCAATCTCAAGCACTGATGAAAAGCGGGAATAGGGAATAGGGAATAGGGAATGGCGGGAGCGGAGCGGGCCTTGCATCGGCTTTTCCGATTCCCGATTCCCGATTCTCCATTCTCTGCTTCAAGCATTCCCGGCTCCCGGGTTTTGGGCTAAGGTTTGCCGGCTGCCCTGAGGAGTTCCCAGCATGTCACCTGCCGCCCTGCACGTCGTCATCCTCGCTGCCGGCGAAGGCAAGCGCATGAAATCCGCGCGACCCAAGGTGCTGATGCCGCTGGCCGGGCGTCCCATGCTGGGGCATGTGCTTGATACCGCACGCGCACTCAACCCTTCCGCCATCCATATCGTCTACGGCCACGGCGGGGATCAGGTGCGCGCCGCGTTTGCCGACCCGGACCTGTCGTGGATCCTGCAAAGCGAACAGCGCGGCACCGGTCATGCGGTAAAGCTGGCGATGGCAGCGATTCCGGACGGTGCGCGGGTCATCGTGCTTTACGGTGACGTTCCGCTGATCAGTCGGCGCACCCTCGACAACCTGCTCGGCAGCAGCAGCGGACTGACCGCGTTGGTGACTCAACTGGAAGTGCCCTATGGCTATGGCCGCATCGTGCGCGATGGCATTGGCCGCGTGCGCGCCATCGTCGAGGAGAAGGATTGCACCATCGAGCAGCGTGCCATCACTTGGGTGAACAGCGGAATCCTTGTCGCCGACGCGCGCCGCCTGCGCGTGTGGCTGAACAACTTGTCCGACGACAATGCCCAGCACGAGTATTACCTGACCGACATCTACGCCCAGGCCGACGAGGAAGGTGACCCGGCCGACGCCTGCGAGTGCAACAACTCCCAGGAAGTGTTCGGTGCCAACGATCCCTGGCAACTGGCCGCCTTGGAGCGCCTCTACCAGCGCATGCAGGCAACCGCCCTGGCCAGCCAGGGCGTGCGCTTTGCGGACCCGATCCGGTTCGATGTGCGCGGCAAGGTCAGCGTCGGGCGCGATGTCGAGATCGACGTTGACGTCATCCTCGAGGGCGAGGTGCATATCGGTGATGAAGTCACCATTGGCCCCTTCACACGCATTTCCAATTCACGCCTTGCCGCCGGCACCGTCATTCATGCGCACTGCGACATCGAAGGCGTGACCACCCACGGCCCGTGCGTAATCGGTCCGTTTGCTCGACTGCGACCGGGCACGGAATTGGGCGCCGGATCGCGCATCGGCAACTTCGTGGAAACCAAGAAGTTGAAATTGGGTGCCGGCTCCAAGATCAACCACCTGAGCTACATCGGCGATGCCGAGGTGGGGCAACATGCCAACATCGGCGCAGGCACCATCACCTGCAACTACGATGGCGTCAACAAGCATCAAACCCAGATCGGTGATGGCGCCTTCATCGGCTCGAACTCGGCGCTGGTGGCCCCGGTCGCGATCGGGCGCAATGCCACCATCGGTGCGGGCTCGGTAATCACGCGCAACGCACCCGACGACGAACTGACCGTCGGTCGCAGCCGTCAGGCCACGATTCCGGGCTGGCGGCGACCGAAGAAATCCTGAGCGACGCTGCGCCGCCGTCACCGGCAAGGTACGGCACCAGCATGCGCTCTCACTCGAAGCCGTGACTGAAGATCGCGTCCGGTTGCGCGGTGGCGCCAAGCACCGCCCAGCCGAGGCCGCCGGATACGCGATGTTCCCAGCCGTACTTGCGCCAGGGTGTGACCCGATAGGCGGGTAGTCCACTGCCAGGACCACCCGGGCGGATCCAGTAGTTCACGCCGATGTCGTAGGTGAAGTAAAGGTCCTCGGTGACCGCCTCCAGCGCCGAAACCGGTTGCCCGGTCAGGGCGGCGAAATAGGCGGCCCAGGCCGTGCCGTTGGCCACGTCCAAGGCGTGTTCGACATCCTCGAAATTGACCTGGCCATCGGCTCCGTTCGACAGCATTCCATATCTGGGCAGGGCCAAGGCGCCTTCATAGTCGTAGCTGTGGTCGGTGGTGTTGATGGTGGCAACGCGGAGGAAGTTGCCCATGCGGCGTATGAAGTTGGCAATGGCCGGATCTTCCGAGGTGGAATAGGCGCGCAGCATGGCGTCGACAATCAGGCCGCTCATCCAGCTCGATGCGCCATAGGCGCTGTCTGCCC
This sequence comes from Dokdonella sp., assembly GCA_016712865.1. Classification (GTDB taxonomy): domain Bacteria; phylum Pseudomonadota; class Gammaproteobacteria; order Xanthomonadales; family Rhodanobacteraceae; genus Dokdonella. The sequence goes on along the minus strand of JADJQH010000008.1, from coordinate 196,781 downwards.
AATCGCCATCGTGCTGGGAGCCCAGGTGATAGAGGCCTCCATCGACGAAACCGGTCGGCTGGGGAATCTGTCCGTTGGCGCCGTTTTGGTGCGTGACCATGCGCCCGACCAAGGTAGTGACCTGACCCGCAGCCGTGCTGCCGCCGTTGATTTCGTAGTTGACCTGATTGGCCAGCAACTTGAACGCTGCATGGCGTTCGGTCCAGAAACCAAGCGTTGGCGTCCAGGCATCGGTGAAACCGGCCTGTGCGCTGACGATGGCTGCCAGCCGATTCAATGCGGTGTCGTCACCGGTCAGCCAGTAGCGGTATGCCAAGTTTTCCGCATAGACATATTTGGTATCACCAGGCTTGAGATCGAAAAAGCCGCTGGCATTGACATGGTCCGTGTAAAACTCCGACGCACGCACCGCTTCGCGCAAGGCCTTGTAGAAACCGCTGCGGAAATACAAGACAAACAGTGATGAGGCGCGGTCATACAACCACGGCTCGTAGTCGGTCTTGTACGGGCACTGGTTGGGCGCGGTAACTGCGGCGTCATCCTGATTGACCAGGGTGTAGAAATTGTTCTTGGCGGCGCGATCGGCTTCCTGAAAGCCAGGCCAGTGCTCGATACCATCGTTGGTTGAAGGGTTGTCACGCGGCTCGGCGTTGGTGGCATCGAAAGCCACGCTCTGGTTGCCCTTGAGTGCCCCCAGGCTGAGCCAGGTCCGTGGCAGGACGGCATACACGTTCGGTTCCTGCACATTGTCGGCAGCCACATAGCTGCCACTGCTGACGGTGTGCCAACCGTTGCGCACCGGGGTCAGCGTGCTCACATTCTGCAGACGCGCGGGCCCGCCCCATTGGACGGTGATGTTTTCCGGGGATACCGTGGCGAACGTGTTGTGGATCTGGATGCGCACCACGCGCACCGAGGTTCCATCCAGGGCGGGCACCAGGCGATGGCGCCAGGGCGTCATCTGGTCGACATAGGCGGGAATCTCGACAGCACCCTTGAGCACCCTGAGATTGGCCAGCCCGGCAACCGTGAGCGACCCGCGGGGAAATGGCACGCCAAAGGTGACCAATTGGTTGCTGCCGGCAGTGACCGCCTCGGTGGGAACCAACTGCACGCTCATGCTGCCGCTGCTGACCGGCAGGGCCATGAACGGTTCAACCGCCTGGACCGAACCGGCCAGGATCAGGCTCAAGCCAAGCAGGAAACGCACAAGTGACACGGCACTACTCCACCTTCAGGGACGCGAATGGTGGTATCCAAACCCTGATGGATTCTTGAATCGGATCACAGGGTTTGGTTTCCGCCCGGTCGCAGCTGTGGAAACTGAAGATTGCATCACGCATCGTGCGTGCCTGCGGCCAGCGTGGGCACGAGCATACTCGCGTGTTTCAAGCCCGGTCCACAGCATCAGCGGCGCTTGCTAAACTTGCGCTTTTCGCCCTCCGGAAACCCGCCATGCCTGCAGCCGCCCTGCCCCGCCCCGACGAGGTTCGCCTTGCCGTCATTGGATTGGGCTATGTCGGATTGCCGTTGGCGGTGGGTTTCGGGCGCACGCTCGATACCCTGGGTTTCGACATCAACACGGCACGCATCGAGCAGTTGCGCGCGCACAAGGATCACACGTTGGAGGTCAGCGAAGAGGAGTTGGCTGCCACGACGCAGCTCCACTTTTCTGCCGATACAGCCGACCTTGCTTCACGCAATGTGTTCATCGTGACGGTGCCGACACCCATCGACGATGCCAAGCGCCCGGATCTCAGGCCGCTGGAATCGGCCAGCCGCACGGTCGGCCGTGCCATCCGCCCCGGCGGCGTGGCGATTTTCGAATCCACTGTTTACCCCGGCGCCACCGAGGAAGTGTGCGTGCCGATCATCGAGCGCGAATCCGGACTGCGCTTCAACGTGGATTTTTTCGCCGGTTACAGCCCGGAACGCATCAATCCCGGTGACAAGCAGCATCGCCTTGAAACCATCATGAAAGTGACCTCGGGCTCCACGCCCCAGGTCGCCGATTTCGTCGACGCGCTTTACCGCAGGGTGATCACCGCAGGCACGCACAAGGCATCCAGCATTCGTGTCGCCGAAGCGGCCAAGGTCATCGAGAACACCCAGCGCGACCTCAACATCGCCCTGACCAACGAGCTTGCCTTGATCTTCCACCGGCTCGGCATCGACACCAGCGAGGTGCTCGCCGCGGCTGGCACCAAATGGAACTTCCTGCCGTTCCGGCCGGGCCTCGTCGGCGGGCACTGCATCGGCGTGGATCCGTATTACCTCACCCACAAGGCGCAGCAGATCGGCTATCACCCGGAAGTGATCCTGTCCGGGCGGCGCATCAACGACGGCATGGGTGCGCACGTGGCGCAGCGCGTGATCAAGCTGATGATCCAGCGCCGCATGCATGCCGCCAACGCCAACGTGCTCGTGCTCGGACTGGCCTTCAAGGAGAACTGTCCGGACCTGCGCAACACGCGCGTGGTCGATGTGGTCGGCGAGTTCCGCAGTTTCCACGCCAATGTCGAGGTTTACGATCCGTGGGTCAGCGCCGAGGAGGCCAGACACGAGTATGGCCTCGATCTCATCGACACCCTCGAAACCGGCAAGTACGACGCCATCGTGCTAGCCGTTGCCCACCGGCAGTTCGTTGAAATGGGTGGCGAGCGAATCCGTGCACTCGGCAAGCCAGGCTGCATCGTCTTTGATGTGAAGCAGGCGCTGCCACGCGAATGTGTTGATGACCGTCTCTGAGGAAATGCATTCATGCGCGTATTGGTGACAGGAGCCGCAGGATTCATAGGCTCTGCCTTGAGTGCCCGCCTGCTCGCACGTGGCGATCAGGTGCTTGGCTTCGACAACCTCAATGACTATTACGACCCGACCCTCAAGCAGGCGCGGCTGGCACGCCTGAGTCCGCAGCCGGGTTTCAGCTTCGTCAAGGCATCGCTGGAGGATCGGGCTGCGCTGGAAAGCGCGTTCTCGGCATTCAAGCCGCAGCGCGTGGTCAACCTGGCCGCACAGGCCGGTGTTCGCTACTCGCTGGAAAATCCGCACGCCTACATCGACAGCAACATCGTCGGCTTCACCAACATCCTTGAAGCCTGCCGCCACGGCGGTGTCGAACATCTGGTCTATGCGTCTTCAAGTTCGGTCTACGGCGCCAACCGCAAGCTGCCGTTCTCGGTGCAGGACCCGGTCGACCACCCGGTCAGCCTGTATGCGGCCACCAAGAAAGCCAATGAACTGATGGCGCATACCTACAGCCACCTGTTCGCCCTGCCGACCACGGGCCTGCGCTTTTTCACTGTTTACGGTCCGTGGGGCCGGCCGGACATGGCGCTGTTCCTGTTCACCCGCAAGATCCTCGCCGGCGAGCCGATCGAAGTATTCAACCACGGCAAGCACACCCGCGATTTCACTTATGTCGATGACATTGTCGAAGGCGTGATGCGCACCCTTGATCGGGTGGCCCAACCGGACCCGGCGTTTGATCCGGTGCATCCCGCTACTGCGACCTCGTCGGCACCCTATCGGGTCTACAACATCGGCAACCACCAGCCGGTGGAGCTGTCGCGCTACATCGAAGTCATCGAAGAGTGCCTGGGGCGCAAGGCCGAGAAGATCCTGTTGCCGCTGCAACCCGGCGACGTTCCGGATACCTGCGCCGATGTCGAGGAGCTTGCGCGCGACACCGGTTACGCCCCCGCCACCTCGGTCGAGCAGGGCGTGGCTCGGTTCGTGGATTGGTATCGGGACTATTACCGCGTCTAGTGGTCGGCTGAAGATCGACCTGCGGGGCCACTGCTGAACCCCGTACCCGCCGCCCCGTCGGGCTGCTTCAGCCGCCTTCTGGGCCGTCGAGCAAGGGGAAAAATGTGATAGGTTTCACAGTTTGCATCGGACCACGGAGTTGAGCACCATGAATCTGGTTAGCAAGTTCCTGTTTTTGCTCGCATTTCTGATGTTGGCAGCCTGCGCCAGCGGCCCCAGGCCGGGCTCCGCACCCACCGTGAACCCGGAAGCGCAGGCCGTGGAGGCCTACCGCATTGGTGTCGATGACGTGGTTCGCGTGGCGGTCTGGCAAAACCCGGACTTGAACGTCACCGTGCCCGTGCGTCCGGATGGACGCATTTCCGTACCCCTGGTCGGTGATGTCGTGGCTGGTGGGCGCACCCCCGAGGAAGTGGCCGCCGAGATCAAGACCGCGCTCGAGAAGTTCGTGCGCAACCCGCAGGTCACGGTGATCATCGACCAGTTGCGCAGCCATGAATACCTCGCCCGCGTGCGCGTGACTGGCGCCGTGCGCACACCGATTTCGGTGCCGTATCGTCAAGGCATGACCGTGCTTGATGCCGTACTTGCCGCCGGCGGCACCAACGAGTTTGCCGCTGCCGACCGCACCGAGTTGTATCGCAAGGAAGGCGACTCAACGCGCGCCTTCGCCGTACGCCTGGACCGCATCCTGCAGAAGGGCGAACTGGACACCAACTATCCGGTCCAACCCGGCGACGTCATCACGGTTCCCGAGCGAACCTTCTGAGCAACACGAATCCTGCAGGGATCACCCAAAGCAATTCCATGATCGACACTTCACCGCCACCGCTGATCGACATGCTGCCCATGTTCCTCAAGGAGGGACGCCGGCATGGCCTGATCTTGACCTTCATCTTTGCCATCATCGCCATAGCCGCGCTGACAGCCGGCCTACTCTGGCCGAAATCCTACGTGGCCTCCACGACCATCCTGGCCCAGAGCAGCGACATCATCGCCCCCCTGCTGGAAGGTCGTGCGGTACCCACCGGAGTGACTGATCGCGCGGGCTTGGCGCGCCAGGTGGTGTTCAGCCGCAAGGTGCTGACCGAAGCCATGCAGGCCGGAGGCTGGATGGAGTCGCAACCCTCGCCCGTCGAGCAGGAACGCATCATGGAGCGCATCAAGGATGCCACCCAGGTGACCAGCCCGCGCCCTGAACTGGTGCAGATCACCTACCGCGATTCCGACCCGCAGCGCACGTTTTCCGTTACCAAGCACCTTGCCGAGTTGTTCATCGAGGAAAGTCGCGCCACCAAGGAACGCGAGAGTCGCGAGGCTTTCGAGTTCATCGACAACCAGGTGTCCGACTACCACAAGAAGCTGACGTCTGCGGAAGAAGGCCTGCTCAAGTACCGCTCCGAGAACGCCGATGCCCAGGCTGGCAGCGCCGCGGATGCCAACGCGAGAATCAGCGCCTTGCGTACCCAGGTCGAGCAGGCCCGCACCAACCTCATGGAGCAACGCTCGCGCGAAAGTGCGCTGGTTGCGCAGTTGTCCGGCGAATCCGAGGTCACTGCGGTGCAGACCCGTGAAGGGCTTTACCGTGCGCAGCTGATCGAACTGCAGAACCAGCTCGACCGCCTCTTGCTCACCTACACCGAGCAGTACCCGGATGTCGTGCGCACGCGCATGCAGATGCAGGACATCCAGCGCCAGCTCAAGGATGAACAGGATCGCCGCAGCACGGCCGTGGCCAGCGGGCAGACGCAATCACCGTTCGGCAATACGCAGTTCAATCCGCTGTACCAGGAACTGAGAACACGTCTTGCCGACCTGCGCCGCGAAATCGCCGCAACCCAGACGCGCATGAGTGCCAGCGAAGGCATGTTGAATGACGAGCTTGATCGCAGCCGGCGCATTGCCGCCTCCGAAGGCGCATTGGCCGAACTGACGCGCGACTATGAAGTCAATCGCGACATCTACCAGGATTTGCTCAGGCGCCGCGAAAATGCGCGCGTATCGATGGTGCTCGACGAAGAACAACGCGGCCTCACGTTCCGCATCCAGGATCCGGCCATCCTGCCCTTGCGCCCGTCGGGATTGCGCTTGTTGCATTTTGCCGCAGGCGGGCTGGGTGCCGGCATCCTCGCTCCATTTGCATTGCTGTTTGCCTTGGTCCAGTTTGATCCACGCGTGCGCAGCGCACGTCAGCTGGAGCGGACCACCGGCCTCGTTGCGCTTGCCACCATTCCCACCTATCCGACGGCGGGCGAGCGCATACGCAACCGCGCGCGTGTCGCTTTTGCGTTTGCCGTGGTGGCTGCGGTGCTTGGGGCCTATGCCCTAGTCTATTGGTTCAAGGTTGTGAAACTCACATGAGCAATCCACAGGACGCGAGCCAACCGCCTGATCACGTGGGTGCCGCCTTCGGCGCCGCCGCCGGCGATATCGCACGCCGCGCCAGCACGTCGCGCTCGATCGCACGAATCGTCGAGCCCTACGCGCTGACCCGACGCGCCCTCGAAGATCGGCGCATGATCCATCCGGAGGAATCGGCGCGCAAACATGCCGATGCATTCCGTGAAATCCGCACCAGCCTGCTGGCGCGCGGCGGCGACCACAATTTCATCGTGATGGTGGCGCCCATCAGCCCGCGCTCGGGCGGCAGCTTCGTCGCGCGCAATCTTGCCGCGGCTTTTGCATTCGACGAGGCCAAGACTGCGCTGCTGATCGACTGCAACCTGCGCAATCCATCCCAGCACAAGGAACTCGACGTCGAGGCGCCGGATGGCGGATTGATCGACTACCTGGAACATCCTTCGCTGGGCGTGGAAAAGATCCTTTGCCACACCGGCATTCCGCGCCTGCGGCTGATTCCCAGCGGGCACAAGCGCGAGATGGGCGGCGAGTATTTCTCTTCATTCCGCATGCGCGCACTCATCGATTCCCTGCGCAGTCGCTATCCGGATCGCTACCTGTTCCTGGACGGACCTGCGGTCAAGGGATCACCGGATGCGCGCATCCTGTCCGATCTGGTCGATTTCGTGGTGCTGGTGACCGGCAGCGGCCGCGATACGCCCAGCGCCATCAACAAGCATGTGGCAGGCTTCGATCCAGCCAAGCTTGCAGGTGTCGTGATCAACGAAATTCCTTGATTTGCCATCAGCGGAGGGGATTGTCATGCGCAAGACCGCCAGAAACCTCGCCCTGCTCATGTCGGCGGCAAGCTGTCAGGATGCGCTCGCCGTGCGTCTGGACTACGCCCTTGAACTGGGCGTCCTGCACAGCGACAACATCGCCTATACCGCGGACAACCAGGTCAGCGAAACCGTACTGATTCCGCATCTCAACTTCAGCATCAGCGAATCAAGTTCATCGGTGCTGGCTGAAATCAGCGGCGTGCTCGAGTACCGGGACTATCTCGACGACACCTTCGGCAATGAGTTTCGCGGCAACCTCAACGGCCTGGTCAACTGGACCCTGCTGCCGGAACGCCTGAACTGGTATTTCAACGACAATCTCGGCCTGTACCCGGTCAGCCTGCGCGACCCGGACGTTCCCGGCAACCTGCAGCAGACCAATGTCTTCAGCACGGGTCCGACATTCCGCTTCCGCATCACCCCGACCCTGCTGGGCCAGGCAGAGCTGCGCTTCAGCGACAGCCAAGCCGAGGAGAACGGGGCTTTCGACTCCCGTCGATATTCCGCCGCGCTGCGTGGCCTGTTTGACCTCAGCAGCACGCAGAAGCTCGGTGGCAACATCGAGTACCAGCAGGTTGATTTCGACGATGACCTGCTGGCCCGCGACTACAACAACATGTCTGCGTACGTCAGCTATACCCAGGCGCTCTCGCAACTGGATTTGAACGCCTCGCTTGGATACTCACACCTCGATTTCGAGCGCGGTGGAAATTCATCCGGCCCGCTTGCGCAGCTGGGTATCGACTGGCGCGTCAGCGCCAGCAGCACTTTCGGCATTGCCGTCGCCGACCGCTACACCGATGCGGCCAGCAGTATTGCCACCGGCACGGCTGATTTCGACGCCGGATTCGGTGGTGTCGATGTCGGCGGAACCGCCATCACACCGGATGTCTTTCGCGAGCGACGGATCAGCGGCACCTACCAGTTGCAAGGCACCCGTCTGAATCTGGCGGCGCTGCTGCGCTATGGCACGTACCGCTATGAAGAAGCCGCACCCGCATTGGCCAATGATCGCGATGAGCTGGGTGCCGGCCTCAATCTCGGCTATCTGCTGCGGCCGACCCTGACCCTTGGCGTCAACGCCGAAGCGACGCGGCGCGAGTTCAACGAATCCGACCTCACCGACCGCAATTACCGTTACGGCGTCTACCTCACCCAGCGCATGACCCGGCATTTGAGCTGGCGCGCGGACCTGGCCCGCAACGAGCGCCACTCGAGCGCGGCTGCCGATTCCTATGACGAGAACTCCGTCTACCTGCGATTCACCTACACACGCTGAGCCGACGCAATCCGTCATCGACTCGAGGAATTGATGAAACCCATCCTGGTTACCGGCGGGGCCGGCTACATCGGCAGTCACGTGGTCTTGCAACTCACCGAGCGCGGCGCCGAGGTCGTCGTTGTCGACAACCTGAGCACCGGCTTTCGTGAAGCATTGCGCGGAGTCGAACTCATCGAGGCGGACGTCGGTGATCGCCAGGTCATGGACACCCTGCTGCGCGAGCGCGGCATTGAAACCGTTCTGCATTTCGCCGCACACACCATCGTGCCGGAATCGGTGCGCGATCCGCTGAAGTATTACGGCAACAACACCTGCTCCACGCGATCACTGCTGGCAGCGTGCAGCGCCAATGGCGTCCGCGAGTTCGTGTTCTCATCCACTGCCGCCGTCTATGGCATGCCCGCAGCCGGCGAAGCGGACGAGCTGACGGCAACCGCGCCCATCAATCCCTATGGCATGTCCAAGTTGATGAGCGAGCACATGCTCAGGGATCTGTGCGCGGCCACGTCCATGCGCCACGTGATCCTGCGCTATTTCAACGTGGCAGGTTGCGATCCCGGCGGTCGCATCGGCCAGTCCACCTTGAATGCCACCCTGCTCATCAAGGTTGCCTGCGAGCATGCGGTGGGCAAGCGCGAACGCCTGTGTGTGTTCGGCACCGACTACGATACCGCCGACGGCACCTGCATCCGTGACTACATCCATGTGGTGGATCTTGCCTCCGCCCATCTGCAGGCGCTCGACTATCTTCGTCGCGGCGGCGAGTCGACGACCCTCAACTGCGGCTACGGCCATGGTTACAGCGTGCGTGAGGTCATCGACTCGGTGGAACGGGTCAGCGGCCGCAAACTCAACATCGTTTTCGAGCCGCGACGTGCCGGTGATCCTCCTGCGTTGATTGCGCGCTCGCAGCGCCTGAAGGCGGTGCTGGACTGGAAACCGCAACACGACGAACTCGATTTCATCGTGCGCACGGCGCTCGACTGGGAGCGCAAGCTGGCCGCCCGCAGCACATCGGCGGCAACCACCTGATCCGCGCAGCGGGAAATGAAGCACCCAGACCTTGCGAGCGACAGCTCCTTCACCCCACGCACCTCGAGGGAATCCTGCATGAACAGTTCATTCGCGTTGCGTCGCGCTTTGGCCGCTGCAATTGTCCTCGCGGCAGTTGTCTGCATGCCGGCGCAAGCCGCGTTGAAGATCGACACCTCCGGCGTGGATTTGAAGTCCACGGCCTTCAAGCGCTTTCGCGACTATGTGGATGCCGCGGCCAATGGAAGCCCCGGCTACGGCTTCTCGGCAACCGATGCGGCGACCCTTTACCAACTCAGTCCCAAGGAAAAATATTGCACGTTGGCCATACGCCTGGTTCAAACCCAGGTGGATGATGCCGACGCGCGTATTGCCCAGGGTCAACGACCGGCGGTGGCCGGCGATTCCTACCTCGAAGCCGGCCCGATGATCAGCGACCTTGGCCTGACCTGGGAGGTCTGCCGCACGCTGATCAGCGATGCGCAGCGCGCGCAGTGGTCGACGTACGCCGAACAGACCATCCACAACATCTGGAACCCGAAGGCGGCAAAGTGGGGTGAGCGTGCTTTTGAATGGACCGGCTGGTCCATCGACAATCCCGGCAACAACTACTACTACAGCTTTGTCGAAGCCACCATGTTCTGGGCGCTGGCCAGCAACAATGAAACGTGGCTCAAGTTCCTGCGCGAGAAGAAGCTGCCAGCTTTGACCGCCTACTTCGGCAAGCTGGTGGGTGGTGGCAGCCTGGAAGGAACCGGCTATGGCGCGGCACACATGCGTCTGTTTGCAATCTATCGCGTATGGCGTGATTCAACCGGGGAAGACCTCGCCAATGCCAACAGCCATGTGGACGACAGCATCCGCTTTTGGGTGCACGCGACCATGCCGACGCTCGACCGCTTCGCACCGATTGGCGATCAATCACGGGTATCGGTTCCCGAGATCTACGACTACCACCGACGCCTCGTTCTTGAAGCGCGCGCACTCAGCAAGAACGAGGAAGTACGCGACATCGCATCGTGGTGGCTGCATTCCATCTCGATTCCCGAGATGACCTCCGGCTTCAACCTGCGCCATGACCTGCTGCCTGCCGGGACCGGCGGCCAGCCGCCGCAATCCCGCCTCTACGAGGCCAAGGGAACCGGGCATGTATTTGCCCGCAGCGACTGGAATCGCGATGCCGTCTGGGTCGGCTTCAACGCCGGTCCGTACGTGGAAAGCCATGCGCACCAGGATCAAGGTGGCTTCACCTTGTTTGCGGGCGACTGGTTGGCGGTTACCGAGAACATCTGGACCCACAGCGGTATCCAGCAGGGAACCGAGGTGCACAATGTGCTGCGCTTCGAGCGCAATGGAACCATCATCCGCCAACGCGAGCCCAGCACATCGAGCATGAAGGTCATTCCTGCCAACCCGCAAAGCGGCGAATTCCAGGCCACTGCGGATTTGAGCCCTGCCTATGCAGCGGGCGCCGGGGTCAAGTCCTGGCAACGCAGCATCGAGTTCAAGGGGCGCACGCTGACCGTTCACGACACCTTCGCAACCAGCGCAGACACGCAGGCCATCTTCCAGATCAACGTCCCGGTCAAACCGGTGCTGGAAGGACATGAAGCGCGCGCCGGCAAGTTGCACATCAAGGTGCTCAAACCCGAAGATGCCGTGATCGGCAGCTTGGAGTTCGCAAGCCTCGACAAGGCGGAGTTCCGCTCGGGATGGCGCATTGACGTGCGCGGCTCAGGCCAGGAGTTCCTGGTCGAACTTGATGCCGGCGCACCCTGATCATGCGCGCAGTCAGACAACCCGACGTGGATTGAAAGCATGCACTGGAAACTGAAAGGCACTCTGCAGAAGGTGCTCGGCTGGATGCCGGGCGGAGACGAACTGCATTTCCAGTTGCAACGCCGGTTTGGCGGGTTGCGCGATTTCAACCGTGAATTCGACATCAAGGTGTCCGACTGGGAAATCATGGTGGCGCGACTCGCCGAGTCCGGCATTCCCATCAGCGGGCAACGCCTGTTTGAAATCGGCAGCGGTTGGTATCCGACTTTTCCGCTGGCCTGCTACCTGGCCGGCGCCATGCGCGTTGTCAGCGTGGATCTGAATCGGCACATGCGGCCAAAGCTGCTGCTCGCTTGCGCGCAGCGACTCGGTCAATGCGTAACGCAAATTGCCAAGGCGGTCGATGGCGACGTTGAAGAAATCCGTGCGCGGCACGCCCGCATGCTGGAAAAATTGACCACCTCCGGCAACCTAGCGGCGGCAACCGATGGCGTGGTCGAGTACCACGCGCCCATGGACGCGACCCGCACCGGATTTGCGGAGAACCAGTTTGACTGCATCTTCTCCAACAGCGTGCTCGAACACGTGCCGCCGGATGTCATCGATGCCATGTATGTCGAAGCCCTGCGCATTCTCGATGCGAACGGCGTTATGTTTCATTCCGTCAACTGTGGCGACCACTACGCCTATGTCGACCGCAGCATTCATCAGCTGCACTATCTGCGTTACTCCGATGCGCAGTGGACGCGCTGGAACAATGCATTCCTCTACCAGAACCGTATGCGCGCCCATGTGTTCGTCGAACGCGCCGAAGATCTGGGCTTCCAGATCCTGCTGAACACCGCGAAACCCAGCGAGCTGCGCATGCAACAGCTTGCGTCCACCCCGGTGCATGCGCAGTTCGCCGGCATTCCTCCGGAGCGACTGTGCATCACCAGCGTCGATTTCATTGCGCGCAAGATTGGCCGCAGTGATCCGGCCATTGCCGGGGTCGCATGAAGGATGCATGCCCCGGCATCCAGGAAACACGAGGAGGTCCACGGCATGTCCATACGACGCGCGGCAGCAAGAGTCTGGTTCGTGGTCATCGCGCTGTGCACGGTCGTGCCTTCGTTTGCCGCAACGACGGATTCCGCTGCCCAACGCATCGAGTTGCATCGTCTTGACGGCGGCAGCGGCGAGGTTGCGGTCACCCTTGGCGTCCCGTTCGCACCGGGCAAGCTGACCGATGCCGGCTCGGTCCGCATCCTGGATGAAGGGGGTACGGAAATCCCGGCACATGTCGAGCCAACCCTGCGCTGGCATTTCCGCGACAACAGCATCCGTTCGCTGCGCGTGCAACTGCGCCTGGCGCTGGACAGCAAGGTGCGCCGGCTTTCGTTCGACACGAATTCCCCGCGCAAGGCAACCATCGCGGGCTGGAACCCTGCGCAGGATCTGTACGACGCGGAAAACGGATTGCGCATGCCGCGCGCGCTGGCCACCCTGGATGCGCGCTGGCTGACGGCATCGCTGATTGCCGGCCCGCAGGTTCCCGTCAACGCGGGCGATGCCTATGACCGCTATTTTGAAACCCAGTTTGATTGGGCCAGGGCCTTGCCGGTTTCCGATTCGACGGCATGGCTGTTCGACAGACCAAGCACCCTGTTCAAGCGTTACGTGCGCAGCGGCAACATCGAGCACCTGCGCAGCGCCGTGCAGAGCTATCGCTTCTACATGGCGCAGGTGCAGCGCGAGGGTTCCTGTCCCGGCGGCTGGCAGTTCGGCAAGGCCAAGGCCTGCGATGCCAAGTACGTCTACGTCGAACCCATCCTGCTTGCCCTTGGCCTGGTCGGAGACGGCAGCTTGCACGATGACGGCCTGGTCCGGTCGATGGTCACGTTGTGGGACAAGGGCGGCTGGAGCGACATCGGCGGAGCCTATCTGCGCAAGGACCAGAACTTCACCGAACGCCATGCCGGACTCGGCTTGCTGGCCGTGGTCAGCGCCTACGAGCTCACCGGCGATACCGCCTATCGTGAACGCATCGGGCAGCGCATCGGCTGGTTGCTCGATCACCAGCAAAAGAATCCCGATGGCCTGGGTGACGATGGTTCCTGGCGCCACAGTTGGCAGCGCCACGAAGGGGCAGATTACTCGGCGCTTACCGATGTGCGCGGTGCCTCGCCATGGATGAGCGAGAACATCATCGATGGCCTGTGGCATGCCTGGCTTGCAACCAGCGATGAACGCATACCGGGCATGATCCGCGCGTTCGGGCAGTACCTGGAAAACTTCGGCTGGATATCGCCTGCCACCTTCATCCGCGCCGGACACAGCTGGCGCGATGAATGCAGCGGCGAGCAGGGGCAGATTGCGTGGTACTGGTCATCCTCGCAGGCACCGCTGGGCAAGCTGATCGAGATGCAGGACGAAGGCGGTGAATACAGCGACGCGCATACCGTCGAACTTGGCATGGCGGTTGCGGCAGCCCGCTATTTCGAAACGGATGCGGAGCGGCGCAAGGCCCTGGACCGGCGACTGGACCTGATCGCGAATTCCTATGCCATCGAATGCGCACGCGAGCGCTCGACGGCACGACGCTTCAACTGGAACAACCGCAGTGCCGGTGTGGTGCCGTGGTTCAAGGCCAACTTCGACAAGCCCGATCCGGCGGGCGTGCCACCACGGCCGCGTTGATTCCGGGGATTCAGCGGGGTTGTCGGTTCCGCGGCTGCGCCGCTTGAACCGACCTACGCCAGGTCGAACCGCAACAGGGCAGAGATGCGTGCTTGCGCGGGCTGAAGCCCGACCTACAATCGAACTACAACCGGCGTGCGTTCGTCCCGCAAATCAATTCTGCTCGAAGCCGTGCTTGAAGATGGTTTCGCCCGTGGTCATCTCGACCACGAAACCCGTGTTGGACGCACTGCCGCGCACTTCCAGCTTCCATCCCGACAGGAAATCACTATCAACGTTGCGCCAGTTGACCGCAGTCAATGTGGCACCAGCCGGCTGCAACACGCGCACCGTCAGGTTGCCTGCCTTGGCCGTATTCCCGGTGATGACCGGTTGCACCGGCGTATTCACCTGGAAGATGGCCTGGGTTCCGCTCGTCACGGAAAACTGGTCGGTCACCAGCAGGCTGGAACCGGTGAAGTCCAACCGACGCTGCCAGGAGTTGACGCCGGAGCCGGCCTGATACGCGGCCGTCATGTCGCCGGTGACATGCACTTCGCCCGGGCCCGGGCCCTGCTGCAGCACGTTCATGGTGGAAACCGTGTTGGAGCGCTGGCGCACCGTCGTGCCGTTTTTCACGAAACGTACCAGGTTGTGCACTTCGGTTCCCTGCTGGATTCCGCTGTGGCTCCAGATGTTTTCCGTCACTGCCAGCCAGTCGCCGCCACCGAACAGGGTGAATGAACCCTGGTCCTGATGCGCATGGCTCTGGTTGTAGGAACCTGCGGAGAAGCTGAGCCAGGTCGCACCCGTTTCCCAACTGGTGCGCGTGAACAGATGGCCAATTGCCGTAGCGCGGTAGGTGAGCGGTGCATTGGGCAGCGGCGACGAAGTGCCTGGCGGCAACAGGTCGTCGCGATAGTTGAAGCCGCTGGCCATCTGTTGCACGGAATTGTTGTTGATCCACCACGAAGCCAAGTCGCGCGCCGCGGCGCTGTTGGTCAAGTAGCGCGCTTCCAGAATCAGATGGCGGTGATAGTCGTAGAATTCGGGAACGGAGCTGCGCGCCTGATCGCCATACGGCGCAAAGCGGTCGCGCGTCGGCACGGTCGCATGCAACCAGTAGGAAATCGTGTCGGTCAGATGCGCATTGGCATTGGCCAGATCGGTGGTGCGCGAATCGCGCCAGACCCGATACAACTCGAACAACTTGTGATGCGAAGTACCGTAGCCGGTGCCTTCCTCGCTGCCGCCGCCGGTCAACAGGGCAAAGTAGTTGACCAGCGGAGGAATCTTGTTGGTTTCCAGATACGAAATCCACGTGTTGCTGTTGCTGGCCAGCGCCCAATACATGGTCGCGCGCAGGAAGCTGTAGTAGTAGTTGTTGGCCGGATCTTCCGTACCCCAACCCGACCACGGCGCAGCGCGCCCGCCCCATTGCGCCGACGCGGGATTCCAGATGTTGGAGATGGTGCGTTCCGTATAGGCGGCCCAGCGCGTGCGCTGCGATGCGCTGACGAAGGTCGAGCACCAGTCGTAGGTGAGGGCAAGGTCACCGATCATCGCCCCCGCATACAGGTAGGAATCGTGCTGCACTTCGGGGTTCTGGTTGGCGGCGATGGCCGCTTCGGCGGCGACGACCTGCTCCTCGACCATGTTGCGCGCCAGAATGCAGTACTGCGACTGGTTGGTGAGCCGATACATGACCACCGCATCGTTGGCCGAGAAGCCATATCCCACGTTTCCGGAAACCGCCTGGTCAACCCAGTTGCGGAAGCGGTTGTAGGCAGCCGAACTCTGGTTGACGTAGGAAAGATTGACCGTGATCGCCGCCTGCGCCGTGGCACTGGCACAAAGCACCAAGGCCATCAGCAGGGAACGCAGGGATGTGGCATTGCGCAGGAACATGGTCTGGACGCTCGCGAGTGGTTGTTGGCGCTATCGCGGCTGGTTGGGCCTGACCGGGCCCCAGCCAACCGCTATTCAGGGAGTGCCAAGGTACCGGCGCGGCATCGGCAAAACTGAGGTCCAGTTTTGAAATCAGGGGCTTAGCCGAAGAAAAAGTGTGAACTGGCCCCGTTTGCAGCGTGAAATTCCGCAAACTTCCGGCCCGATGGTCAATTCCTGCGTAGCCGAAGTTGCGCTTCAGCGCCTTGCCATTCGTAAAGGCGGTGGACGCACCCTTCCTGCCCCGAAGCGCCGAACCCGCAAGGTCGAGGACAAATGCGCCCGTATTGGAAGCCCGGATGCAGCGCAGCGCACTCCGGGGAATTGCCAGCGAAGTCTGGATACGATGTCGCAATGCAAGACCTGCCCCTACTACCGCGTGACCCTGCTACCGTGCTGCTCACCGAAAGGCCGTATACACGACTGCAACCGCACCGCTTGCTGAACTCGCTTCACTCGGTCACTTGCACGAGGAGTCCATACCGTAATTGTTAGACCGATGCGTCCCGGAATGCACGCAACACGGCATTGATGCGTGTCTGATAGCCGGGACCCTGGCTCTTGAACCACTCAAGCACATCTTGATCTACGCGCAAGGAAATAGCCGACTTGGCTGGCTGTATCTTGAGACCCTGACGAACCACGCCGCGAACAATGTGGCGCATCTCCGCTTCCGGGTGCTCCGGGGCGGAAGAGGCCTTGCCGGAACGCAGGCGCGACCGGTCAGTTTTGGATTTGGCCGAAGTAAATTTGCGCTTCACGGTGGGTCGCTTTTCGGAACGAGATGATGCGGATTTCATGGGCGGTCTCCGTATGGACGACTGAGACAGGAGTGCCAGCGAGCAGTCCGAGAGTGACGAATCGCTGCTCTTTGTAGAGAACCGGTCATCTTCGAAGGTAAACGTAAGCCCCTGAAAGACAGTGATGGCATCAACGAAGTCGAGGCCATGCTCCTTCAAGTTGAGGGAGCGCTTGCGCTCTGACCAGGTGAACTCCGTGGCCATAGTGTATATACAGAATGTGTCGGCCGCAATTGCTGCCTGTGCAGCGGTCTGACGAAGCTGTAGAAGACTCCGCTGATCGGGCTCGTCCAGCGGCTGCTCTAGGCCAACCTCAGCAGCCTCACGGCCGGGATCAAACCACGAGCATTTACCTGCGCCGACTGCGGCGGCCTGATGAGGATCATCCGAACCCGTCTTTCACCGCGTCACGGCCATCGCTGATGGGCACAGGTCAGGACCTGCGCCGGGGAATGCTCGGTTAATTCAATGGAGCCAACGGGCAACCGAACTCCGGCTAACGAATGGAGCCCCCGGCGTACGTCTTTCATCAGGGTCTGCCGGCACAAAAGCGCCAGCGCAATGACCGTTTGTAGCATCGCCGTCCGCACCTTGCCGAAGCAAGCATCAGCAGAAAGTCGGACGTGGTGAACAGGAAAGGGTTGAAACTCGAATGACGTAACGAAGGCAATGCGTCAGGGAATCGTCGCGCTTGACAGGCGGGGAAGCCCTTGTAGCTTGAGCTAAGCGGCGACTGCCGCGGTGACTGCCAGTCTCCCGCAACCGACCCGCAGCCGTCCGCTTGAGCGAATAGTTAGGGCGCACATTCACTTTTCTGCGCGCACCGCAATGAAGCTACCACCTTGCCCGTCAGGGGTGTAGATCACCAGAAAGCTGGCCGTCTTTCCGCAGGCTGTTGCTACCCAACGTTCAGACGTGTCGCCTTTTATGATCTTCCCCGCGCTATTACCCTTCAGATCTTTGTCAACCGAAAGTATGGACGTTTGTACTGAATCGATCTGCTTGCAACCAGTGGCCGCCTGAGTAGCGCCGACAATAAACAACAGGGTCTTCAGGAAGTCGTGTGGGTGATTTTCTGTGATTTCAAAGCTGCGGAAGCATGCAGGTGAGGATCTTGAGTCGCAGGTAATCCTCGTCGCGCAGTCCGTATGAGCGGCGCTGGAGGACGCGGATTTTGTTGTTGAGTCCTTCCACGAAGCCGAGCGAGACTTTGTTCTCGGGCTGACAGTAAGCGGCGATTCCGTCCCAATGACGCTCGATCATCTGGGCGAACTTCTCGTAGGGCGTTAGGCGTTGCCACTTCAGCGCCGCACGCCAGTTCTCGAAGTAGCGTCGCGCCCAGGCTTCGCTGCGGTAGTTCCAGATCTGGCCGAATGACTCCTTGAGCAGGTAGGCGGTGTTCAGTCGTTTGTTGGCGGTCAGCAGCAGCTTTAACGATTGGCGACCTTCGAGGCTCAGGTTCTCCGCGTTGGAGAGTAGCGTGTACTTCTGCCCCTTGATGAAGCGTCGATCCCCGCCGGACAAGCGCGCGTATTCGCTCTTGCGTACCTTGTCGAGCGCCTCGCCCAGATGGCGCATGACGTGGAACTTGTCGAACAGGATGGCGGCCTGCGGCGCGTGTGCTTGCGTGGCGTTGCGAAACGGCTTCCACATGTCCATCAGCGCCAGACGCACTCGCCGGCTCTTCTTTTCGCCCAGCCAAGCGTAGAACTGGCTCATGCTGGCCTCGGAGCGATCCTCGCCACCAAACCAGATCGGCCGTTTCCGGTCGAGGTCGCTGACCACGATCCGGTAGGTATGCCGTTTCTTGATCGAGATCTCGTCGATGCCGATCCGCAGGGGGCCGGGGGTTCCGGCTTTGGCCAGTTGCGCCTTCATGTACTGCGTGTCCAGCGCCTTGACGCTGTCCCAATCCAGGCGCAGTTCCTTGGCAACATCCGAGATCGTCGCGCTGCGACAGCGCCGGCCAACGTAGTACGCGAAGCGCTTGGTGTAGAACGGACTGTCCGACAGGAAGTCCAGCGCCTCGCGCTTCACGGCCCGGCAGCTTCGGCAATCGACGCGCCGAACCTCGAACTCCAGAAATATCCGGTGCGGTCCGCAGGGCAGATCACGGACCCGACGCGTGCGTCGGTCGTACCACCCCGAATGCACCCGGCCACACGACCCGCAGGTCGTTTTTTTGAGCGCCGAACGAGCGTGACCACCCGCGCCAGCGGATCGCCAAATACACCCCGAACTTTTTCCTCCGGGCGAAACCCGCTAAACCGGTAGGCGTCGAGCAGACGCTGCTTCTTCGTTGACGTAGGCATCCGAGAATGATGACAAAACTCGCATCACCTCGACCACCACCAAACCCACTGCCCAAGCGGGTTACACGCCCCTCAGCAACCCTAAATCACCCACACGACTTCCTGAAGACCCCGAATTTGTAGTCTGGATCTGGCCATGCGCTCCGAAACTGCCCAAACGCGTTGAACCCGGCGCTTCATCCTGTTTCACGCAAAGCAGCATCCGGCTGGGATGGGTGCACCCGAGGTGGAAGCATTCCTGAGTCACGCGGCCACGGGACAAAAGGCGTCAGGGCCGAATGGCACTGACTTGAGCGCCGAATACTCCCACTCCCCTTGCGTACCCAGAGGGCATAAAGGAGAGGGCTGGGGAGAGGGGAATTGGGCGCGGTTCTGCGCAGCTGCGCTGCGCTCCCCTCAACCGGCGCTTCGCGCCACCTTCTCCCGCAAGGGGAGAAGGGAACGGTTTTTCGCACTTCCCGGGCTTAAGTCAGTGCCGTTCGCCTCAGAGCCATTGAGGGCTGTGCCCTATTCCATCCCTCATTGCGACGACTCAGGGCATGCTCAGCGACGCTTGGCCAGGGCGAACCAGACGTACTGCACCATGCAGGACAGGGCGCGCGGCAGGGACAAACTCTCGATATCGCGATAAATGCGCCATTGCCAGCGCGCTGCCCGCCACTTGTTGGCGGAAACCGATCCTTCGCGGACCAGATAGAAGGCCAGCGGTTCGTCGTGCTCGATGCGAATGGCCGAACCTGCCAGCCGGATCACCTCAAGCCAGAACACGTAGTCCTCGTGGCCGATGCGCCGGAAGCGCGGCTGGCCCAGGCTGCGTGCAAAGGCGCCGGTGAGATTGCCGATGAAATTGCTGCGCAAGAGATCCGCATGGGTCAGGCGTGCCGGTGGCCTGACCAGGGACAACACGCGTCCGTCTTCGCTGACACGCTGATAGCCCGCGTAGCTGACCTGCGCACCGCGCTGGCGCATCTGCGCAACCTGCAACTCCAGCTTGCGCGGATGCCACCCGTCGTCGCTGTCCAGGAATGCGATGAACTCACCCGTTGCCCGGTCCAACCCCGCATTGCGCGCCGCGGCCACGCCGCCGTTTGCCGATTGGCGCAGGTACGTCACCCGTGCATCCTGATCGGCGTAGCGCCTGGCGATGGCTGGCGTGTCGTCGCTGGAACAGTCATCGATGACCAGCAGCTCGAAGCTCGCCAAGGTTTGCGCAAGCACCGATTCGATGGAGCGGGCAATCGTTGTTGCCGCGTTGTAGGCCGGCATGATCACGCTGACGCACACTGGCGTCGCCGCGTCGATGGAATTCCGATCCGATGCGCTCACGCTGCCGGCGCACTGCGCCGATGACTGGGCTTCGGCAGGATGAAGTCGCGCCACTGGTTCGGATCGCCCTGCTTGCCAGCCTCGGCAGCCTTGATGATGTTGTACACCTCGCGTGCGGTGACGTAATGCAGCACGTAGCGCTCACCGTCGTTGTAGGTGGATTCCAGATACGTGTGCATGGCGTCCATCTGCGGACCGAGCAGGGTATCCATGTCGCCTTCCTGGGTGCCGTGGGTGTGGATCTTCACGAACACCCATTCCGGCCGGCCCTGCACGTGGATACCGGTACGAATCCAGTCATCGACGCGTTGCGCCGACGGCGGGCAGCTGCGCCGGATGTCGGAGTTCTCGATGCGCGGGATGATGCCGAAACGACGGTTGCGCCAATTGAGCGCCAGCGGTCCTTGCACGATCATCAAATCACCGCTGGGCGAGCCACCGACGCGCACCGGCTCACCGCGATCATGCGACTTCGGCTTGGCCGGATCGTCGGTAGCGTAGTAGATCGAATTGACCGTGCTGGTCTGCGTGTCGCTGGGTGCGGAAGGCAGGGTGAAATCGGCGTAGCAGCCGAGTTCGCGCAACAGGATCAACTCGTTGTTGAGGCCGCACCAGCGGCCATCGCGTCGCGAGTTGTCCAGCGACCAATTGCCGTGGATGAAGGCAAAGGCCAGCTCGCCCGTGCGCGGATCGCGCGACAGTGCGCCATGCTTTTCATGCAGGGTGTTGCAGAAGCGACGCATCACCGTACGGAAATTGGCCTCGGTGTCGTTGTCGTGGTGCAGGTGGATCTCGATCTCGCCGAATCCGTCCGCGCACAGGTCGGCAATCTGCGCGAGATAGTCCTCGACGTATTCTTCCTCGGGATAAAAGAACCCGTGCTGTGGATGGCGGCCATCGGCATCCTTGTGGCGGCCAGCCATGGCCCGGTAGTCACGGCACCAGCGTTCGACCCGCGCACGCTGGGTCGGCGCATCGGCCTTGCCCCACATCGGCTCGAAGTGATCGACGAAACAGAACAGCACATGCACCGGGCCGGCGGTTTGCGGTCGCGGCGCGCGCGTGAGGTATGAGCGTATCCAGATCTGCATGTTGCGCGAACGCAGGATCAACCCGATGCCAACGGCGCCGACGACCAGGAAGGCCGCGAGGGTCGCGAGCACCATCACGCCTGCCCCACGTCGGGCAGTGCGCGAAACACGAGGCCCGCCGTGCGCCATTCCGGCAACAGGATTGCCAGGGCTTCGATGGTGGCATCGCTTTCGTCGTGCATCAGGATGATGTCACCCACGCGCGGTGGCTGGGCGCGCATGACCTCCACCAGCTCGGTCGCGGGTTTCTTCTGGTAGTCGAGGCTGTCGTAGGACCAGTAGGCAATGCCACCGCGATGGATGGCGAAATGCGCCAGCAGCGACAGCGGAAACTTTCCCGAGGGCGGTCGGAACCGATGCACCGCCTTGCCGTCGAATTTGCCGAGCAGTGCCTCGGTACGCGCAATCTGATCCATCTGCTCGGCATGCGGTATGCGCGTGAATCGCGCATGGTCATACGAGTGATTGCCCAATGAATGGCCTTCGGCAACCATGCGCGCGACGATGTCGGGGTGCTGCTCGATCTGTTCACCCAACAGGAAAAAAGTGGCCTTGGCCTCGTTTTCGGCCAGCACATCGAGAAGGCGCTCGGTGAAACCTACGTTGGGGCCATCATCGAAACTGAGGTACAGGGCATTCCCTGCACTCGGGCCGGTGCAAAGCAGCCATGAATCCGGCAACCATCTGAGGACTTTCAGCCTGTTTGGCCTTGGATTCACGTCGGCTCCATAAAACGGTGCGCAGCAGCGCAGGTGCAATCCCGGCAACGACGTACGCCAGCCAGTGTCGACTCCCGCTCGAATTGAGGTGCGAGACTGTGAAGTTTACGCAGCCAAAGGCGGTCGGTACAGGAAAAAAGCCGGCGTGTCGCAATTCGTTACGCGCTGATTGGCGGGTCTGGCGGCAGGCCCTGGTACACGGCGTCATACCGGCGCGCCATCGCAGTCACCGAGCCTTGCCCGGAAA
This sequence comes from Dokdonella sp., assembly GCA_016712865.1. Lineage (GTDB taxonomy): Bacteria > Pseudomonadota > Gammaproteobacteria > Xanthomonadales > Rhodanobacteraceae > Dokdonella. Next base: position 174,638 of record JADJQH010000008.1, on the reverse strand, counting down.
CCCAGCAACGCCCTGCCCGACCCATGGCATCGCAGGCCGCAGGATCAGCAAGCAGGCTGCCCAATGCCGCGCCCAGCTGCTCGACGGAGCCGGCGGCAACCAGCTTGCCATTGCTGCCGTCGCGAACAATCTCGCGATTGCCGCCCACGTCCGTTGCCACGATGGGCAAGCCCGCCGCACACGCTTCCAGCAGGGCAATCGAATAGCCCTCGGTCAATGACGACAGCGCAAAGATGTCGAACCCGGCAAGCAGGTCGGCAATGTCGCTGCGGTCGCCCAGCAAGAACACGCAATTCTCCAGCGCATGGCTGCGTGCCTGGGCTTCGAGTTCAGCACGCAGCGAACCATCACCGACCAGCACCAGGGTACTGGATGGGTGGCTGGCGTGCACGGCGGCGAAAGCCTTGATCAAGGCGGCATGGTGCTTGGCTGGCGCCAGGCGCCCGACCGTGCCGATGATGCGGGTCCCTTCGGCCAGGCCGAGCGTCCTGGCCAAGCCTGCGCGTGTGCGGGAATCCGCCGGCACGAAGCGTTCGATGCGGATTCCGTTCGCAATCGCCACCAGCTTCGCTGTTGGCAATCGCCCGCTGGCCAGCAGTTCGCGCCGTGCCGCCTCGCATACGGTGACCACGGCATCGGTACGCCCAAGCGTGCGCCGAAACAGCCATTCGCGACGGCTTGCCAATTGCAGCGCACCCATGCCGTGACGCGTGTTGACGATGCATCCGATGCCAAGGCCCATGGCCGCCAGCACGGCGTGATAGTGGGCGGTTGCATTGTGGGTGTGCAGTACGTCGCTGCGATGGGCACGCAAGTGGCCGCGCGCACGCCGCAATGCCCTCAGATCCAGGCCCCGCCGCTTGCCGCAGGCATGCACGGCGACGCCGAGTGATTCCATTTCCGCGGCGAGCATGCCCGCTTCGAACAGGCAGATCACCTGGCATTCGTGGCCGAGTTGCAATTGCGCGCGAACGAGATCGATGACCGTGCGCTCCAGGCCACCACGATTGAGGTTCTCGACGAAATGCGAAATCTTCAAGGGCGTGGCCTTGTCAATCCAGCTCGCAGATGGCAACACGGAACTTGCCGCTGGCGCTGGCGGCGATGTCATCAACCGGATGGATGCGGATTTCCACGCTGTCACCAACCACCTTGGCCAGCTCGCTGCGGATCAATGCCTGTGTTTCCGCGCTGAACCCAACATCGGGCACCACGCTCACATCAAGTGCCGCCAGCTCCCGCTGCACGACCTGGTAACGCTTGACCGAAGGCACATGCAGGAACGCATAGACAATGTATTCGCCGGGCAGCAAGTGACCGGCTGGCGTGCGCAGGGTATCGAGCTTGCGGCCATCGATGCGCTCCAGCAATGGCAAGCCACGTCCGCATGCGCAGTTTCGGTCACTGGCCGTTGCCAGATCACCGTTGACGTAGCGCAACAAGGGCATGCCGTAGTTGTGCAGGTCGGTCAGGGTGACTTCGCCGATCGATTTTCCGCCCGCACTCTCGCGGCAATGGGTCAACTCCACCGCCAGGTGATCCGCGGTCGCGTGCAGGCCTTCACGCCGCTCGCATTCGGATGCAATCAGCATCACTTCGCGGCAACCGTAGGTATTGAACACCGGGCAACCGAAGGCGCGTTCGATCACTTCGCGCTGGGCATCGTGCAACGCCTCTGCTGCACTGAGGATGGCTTCCGGTTGGTGCACGCGACGTCCCGACGCAAGCAGCCATTCGGCCATGCGCAGCAGGGGCCCGGCATAGGCAACGATGACCTGCGGGCGAAACCGGTTGATCTCGTCCGCATACTGCGGCATGCGCGCCTCGCTCATCAGGAAGGCATTGAGCATGCACCGATTGAAGGCGGCATGGTAAAGGCGATCCTTGATGGCATGCGGGCGCAGGGGTGATTCGAGGGCAACGCCCCACAGGTACAGGGTGCGCCTGCCCATGCGTGCGCCAGCCCAGCCGTAGCCCCGCCACATCGCGGCGAGGCGGCGCTCGTAGCTTTCCCGGGTGTAGCCAAAACGCATCGGTTCACCGGTGGAGCCACCCGTGGTCTTGTACAACATCTTTCCGCGCCATGAATCCGCATGCAGCTCGTCGAAATGGGCACGGATCTCGGGCTTGGTCAGGGTCGGCAGTCGCGCGTAGTCCTCGGGCGAGCGGATGTCGTCCGCGGTGATGCCCAATTCCTTCCAGCGACGCTGGTAGTACGGCACCTCGCGCCAGCAATGCTCGATGAGCGCCTTCAGCTTGTTCCATTGCAATGCAGCGATTTGCTCAGGATCCAGCCATTGCGAAGCCTCGTACTCGCGCAGATGGGCCAGCGTCTTGCGTCGGCACAGCACGCTTTCGTAGAGCGGAAACAGCACATGGCGGAATGCGTTTTCGTAAAGACCGCTCACGACAATTCCCTGTTCCCGATTCGTCCCGACCAGGCCAGCAAGCGCACGAGAGCCTGCGGACGGCCGCGGGCAATACGTCGATGCAACTGCATGAGGTGTTCAATGTCCTCCCGGCTCCAGCAGCGCAGCAACAGGGTCAGCAGCGCGTACACCGGCACCGTGACCAGACCCGCAATCACCAGCGTGGGCAATGCCGGCCAGTGGCCACGCAAAGGATAGATCGCCAGCGCCGTGATCGCTGCCGCCAGCAGGATGCGCAGCAGGCGCAGCCAATCCGGCTGCATGCCGATCAGGCGCAGGGCCAGCACCAGGTTGCACACGGCCCCGAACATGGCGGCGGCAACGTAGGCCACGGTTGCACCCGTGAGACCGTAATTGCGGATGAGCACCACATCCAGCGTTACCTTGATGACGCCGCACAGGATCACCAGGAACAGGATGGTCAGCTGCTTGTCCGCACTGATCAAAAGACTCGAACCGCTTTGCGAGACCGTGGAAAGCGCACAGGCAAACATGCAGGCAGCGAAAACCGATGCGGCAGTCGCATACGCCGACCCGTACATGAAGCTGATGATCGGCTCGCTGTACACCGCGCCAAAGGCAACCAGGGGTGCGGCCAGCAGGGTGAGGTAGGTGGTCGATGCCACGAAGCGGCGCCCGGCAACATCGCGCCCCTTGCTCAGGGCATTGGCCATCATCGGCAACAACAAGGATCCGATCACGCCGGGAACCAGCATCACCGCGCCGGACGCCAGCAGGTAGGCCACCTTGAAATGCCCCGCGCCTTCCGCGTCACCGAAGGCATTGAGGAAGAACACCTCGACTTCGCTGGCCGCGAAGAAGCCGATGGTCACGGTGATCGCGACCAGGCGCATGTGACGCTTGACCCGGCGCTGGAAATCCTCGGGCAATTGCACCTGTGTCGTTGCGGGCTGGATCAGGCGCGAGGTCAGGCGTTGGGAGATGGCGTAGAAAATCACTCCGGATATCAGGAACACCGCCAGCAGGGCCTCGACTTCGGCATCCAGGATCCAGGCCAGGACGACCATGGCGAGGTTGATCGGCGTGGCGATGCCGGCAACGATGGCGGTGACGCGGAAATCCTCGAAGCCCTTGGCGATACCGACATTGAACATGTACTGCGAACGCAGGCCGATGGCGATGGCGAGAAAACCGAAAATCATCCAGTGATCGAAGCCGGTGGCAATGTGCTGCCCTGACAACAGCAGCAAGAGCCCCACCGCGACGATCACCGCCAGCATGAACCAGTGTTGGGCCTTGCGCAGATAGGCAACGGTGGGTGCGATCAGTTCGTCGCGCTCGCTGCCGCGCAATTCCGCAACGAACTTGATGACTGCACTGGCGGTGCCGGCGTTGGAAATGGCCACGCCCATGGCAACCAGCCAGATGATGGCGCTGTAGGCGCCATAGTCATCGGGACCAAGCTGGCGGGCGATGAAGATCGAGGTCAGCATGCCGAGGAAGTACTCGGTGTAGATGCCGATCGTCGAAAACATGGTGTTGCGCAGTGCCTGCGCGCGAGCGGTCATGAGGAAGTCACCAGCAGGATCTTCACCAACAGGTAGAGGCCGACAATGCTGGCCAGCGACCGCATCGGCCAACGCAAGAGGTCATGCGTCAGCTCGAATCTGGGCAGGTCAGGGTAGCGTTGCCGTGCGCCGGAATAGAAACCAAGCACCAGAGCAGCCAGCAAATACAACAGGATCACATAACTGCGGCTGAGAAAGAATGCCGCCGTGAAAAATCCGGTTTGGCACAACAACAGCGTCAGGGCGATGGACTGCTCCACCTTCCAGTCTGCCTGCCGGGTGGCGTCGGCCAGCTCAGGCTGGTGGCGCAGTATCGCCAGCATCATCATGAATCCATAGCAGACAAACGCCAGCCAGATCGTGTAGCCGATGAAGCCGGTTTCACCGAGTACGAGCATGAAGGAATTGTGTGCGGTCAGGTTGGCATTGTTGTCGGCAAAGTTTCCGGGTCCGATGCCGAACAGCGGGTTCGAGAAGAACATCTCGAAGCCGCTGTACCAGGCATCCACACGCCCTGCCGCAGAGGCTTCGCCGGCGTCGATATCACCCATGCGCGAAGGCAGGGCCATGATCGCGGCAAGGGCACCGACACCCAGCAGCATCGCCGTCACCAGGCCGCGCCTGCGCCACACCCAAACGCCCAGGATCGCGATCACCGCCAGCAGCGCACCGCGCGAACTGGTGAGGAAGATGCCGTAACCGATCAAGCCCGCGCCTGCCCACCAGAAAAGGCGGCGCAACCCCAACAGCCCGCCGCGAGTCCCAAGCAGCAAGGCCATCGGCACCGTCATTGCGAACAGGAGGCCAAGATCGTTGGGATCATTGAAGATGCCGACGTACTGGATGCGCGTTTCCTGCGACAAGCCGACTCCGGTCCAGCCGACACCTTGCGTGACCTGTTCAATGCCATGCACGGAAAGCAGGGCCGCGCTCAACACGATCACGGCCATGGTCGACAGCACCCGCTTGCGCTCGACCGCCGCATGGCTCAGAACCAGAAACGCCATGATCCCGGGCCCGAACGTGGACAACTGCTGAAGTGCTCCGCCCGTCCATCCGTTGAACACCTGCGAAAGCATCAGCACCACCTGGAAGGCAAACAGCAAAGCGTATTGCGGTGCGCTCAGGTCCTTGCCGCGTGACGCCAGCCAGCTCAGGAAAGCCAGCAGAAGCAGGATGGGCAGGATCGGGATGCCGGAATCCGCCCACTGCGGATATTCCTGCGGACGCACCAGCACCGCGACCAGGTAAAGCAGGGTGAAAAAATACATGGCGGTTGTCGGGACTCAGTCAGCCCGATGGCGTGACGGGTAGGTGAACGCCTCCGGCAGGGCCAACATGGCTTCAAACCATGCCTCATCCATGTGCCGCTCGACCGGCAGGCGTCGCAACTGGAAACCGGCCGTGCGCGGCAAGGAATTGGTGCCGCAGATGTAGCTGCAACCGAGCCTGTAGCCGGCCGCCTTGGCACTTTCGATGACGGCTTCGTTGTAGGCGTCCAGTCCGCCGACGGGATAGGAAATGGTGGTCACTGCCGATGCCAGTTCGCCATCCAGCATCTGCTTGGATCGATGCACCTCCCCGTGCATTTCGGAGGGCGGAAGCTTGGCCAACATGCGATGCCACACCCCATGCGAGCCAATCTCCATGCCTGCCGCCTGCATCTCGCGCAACTGGTCCCAGGTCATCGGCTTGCAATCGGCATGGCCCCGGCTGCGAGGCAGGTCCGTTTCCCGTTCGAGAGTTGCGATAACCGCTTCCTGGGTTTGTGCATCAAGGCTCTTGAGGCGGTCGAGCAGATCCATGGCCAATTCCCGTCGTTGCGCGACGGTTGCAGGCAACGTGCAATCGACACCGAGCTCGGCAATGCGCAACTGTCCGCTTGCGGAGCGGCAGATCATGTGCACGAACCAGTCGTAGGCATAAGGCTTTCCGCTCTCGATGTGTCCGGTGGACACAAAGAACGTTGCCGGCACGCCAAGTTCACGAAGGATGGGAAAGGCGACGCGGTAATTGTCGTCGTAGCCATCGTCAAAGGTGACGATGACCGGACGTGGCGGCAGGCGGGCTCCCGTATCCAGCGCCCTGATCACGTCGCCAAACAGGATCGGGGTGTAGCGCTCGCGCAGCAGGCGCATCTGCTTGCGAAACCGCACTTCGCTTGCGCTGATCAATTCAAGGTCGAAGTCGAAGGCATCCGGTTCGGCAATGCTCAGCACCCGGTGGTAGGCGAGAATGCGCAGGTCGCGCTTGAGCAATGAACGCAGCCTCGAAACGGGTTTCATCAGGCCCGACTTGTACAGCAGTGAGGCGATGACCTGGCGCTTGCTGGCCGCAGGTCCGGACTCGCTGCGTGTTGGCATCTCTGCTGACATGCTTTCCTTAACTCCCCGGTTTCCGCCCTGTCTCCCGCTTGCAGAGGGTCGCGCCGCGCCAAGGCCGAAGCTGCTCCCCCCTGCCACCCCACCCTTCGGTCCAGCCCGCAAGCATGCACGCGCGGCAGCGCGAAAGTCCACCGCACGGTAAGATGCGCGGCTGCAAGGGGGATGCATGGCCGCAGACACCGACTTCGTCGCGCTTTATCAGGAGCTGGGGCTTGCCTCCGGCTGCACGCTTGAAGCGTTCCGACAGGCCTACCGCAAGCGGGTTGGCTTGCTGCACCCCGACCGCCAGGGTGTCCCTGGCAACGCCGCGAACGATTTGCAGCGATTGAATGCCATGTATGCCGCGGCCATGGAATTTCATCGTCGCCATGGGCGACTGCCGGGCGCGACCCAGACTCACGCAGCACCTGCGCCGGGTCCCGCACATTCGCCCAAGGAGGCAATGCCTGCAAACCTGCATGTACCGCCCCGAATCAATCGCTGGCTGCTCGCCTTGCTGGCCATTCTGCTTGTGGGTTTCCTGATCCAGTCGATGCTGACTCCCATCGAACCGGCAACGACGCCGGGCACGCCAGCGGCTCCCATGGCTCGCACTCCCGCAGTCGCACCATCTACCCTTGCGCTGCGCGTGATGACTCTCGGCAGCACCGCACGACAGGTGCGCGAATTGAATGGCGAGCCGGTCAGCGGTTGGGAGCAGCGCTGGGAATACGGCCCTTCCTTTGTCGAATTCCGTTGCGGCCTGGTGGTGGACTGGTACAGCTCGCCCTTGCGCCCCTTGCGCACGGACACCGAGCGTCCGCCGGCTTCGACCACCCAGGTTCCACCCAAGAATTGCAAGGAATGACGCCGCGATGCCGAGCAAAGCCAAATCCCTGCTGCAGAAGATCAAGCGGCGCACCTGGATGAAGTTCGCCCTGCGCGGCGTGGGCGGCAACGACAATTTCGAGCGCCTGGACCTTGCCTATTCCATCGAGGATCCATGGAACATGGATTCACCGGGCGAGAGGGCCCGCTTCGAGGCCACCAACCGCATCATCGAGCGCGAGTTCGGACCCCTCGACAGCCTGCTCGAACTCGGTTGCGGCGAGGGCCACCAGACTTTGCATTTCGCATCGCTGGCACGCCAAACCTACGGACTCGACGTCAGCGAAAAGGCCATCGAGCGTGCCCGCGAGCGCGTACCCGCAGGAAAATTTGCCGCAGCCGACATCTTTTCCCAGCCCTGGCTCGATGCCGGTGCGCGCGTGGATCTGGTCACCGCCTGCGAAGTGCTCTACTACCTCTCGGATGTCGAAGCCACGCTCAAGCGCATGTCGGAGCTTGGGCGCAACTGCCTGGTCACCATCTTTGCGCCAGCCGCACGTCGCGTGGGCCCGCACCTGGAGCGTATTCCCGGCCTGAAGAAGGACTGGGTGTGGTATGGCGGCACGGTCTGGCTGGTGTGCTGGTGGCGCAATGAGTGAACCCCGCGATCCGCTGGACGGGCACGGCATCCTCTATTTCGGCAACGACTGGCATGCGGAGAATCGCACCAGCAGCCACCATGTCGCGTCCCGCCTTGCGCGTCATGTTCCGCTGCTTTACGTCAGTTCGCCCGGCATGCGTGCACCCAGCGCCAGCGGTCGCGATCTGCGCCGCATGCTGCGCAAGCTCTCCGCCAGCCTGAAGCCACCGACCCGCATCGAGGAAAACCTCTGGCATTGCACGGTGCCGCAATTGCCGTTTCGCCGCATTCCCGGCGTGAACCTGCTCAATCGCTGGTTTGGTCGCTGGGCGGTGCGCCGGGCCGCTCACAAGGCCGGCATTCGCCATGGCATTTCGTGGTTTGTGGTGCCACACCCGGGTTTCCTCGCCGGACGTCTCGATGAATCGTTGTGCGTTTACTACTGCATCGATGATTACGCGGCGCATCCAGGCGTTGACGCGGCCCTGATCGGACAGCGTGACGAGGAGCTGAGCCGGCGCGCGGATCTGCTGTTTGTTGCACCACCCACCCTGCTCCCTGCCAAGCAGGCACTCAATGCCAACGTGGTGGCCTCGCCACATGGCGTCGATGTTGAACTGTTTGCCCGGGCCGCAGCCGACGAAACCCGCGTGCCTGCACGTGCCAGCGCGCTTGGGCATCCCGTCATCGGCTACTTCGGCTCATTGCATGCTTGGATCGATTTCGAACTGATCGCTTTCCTCGCCCGCCAGCGCCCACACTGGTCGTTCCTGCTGGTCGGTCATGAAGCCGTCGATGTCGGCGAGCTGCACGCCTTGAGCAATGTGCATTTCGTCGGCGCGCAGCCCTATGCGGAACTGCCGAACTGGGCCAAAGCCTTCGATGTGGCCATCATTCCCTACAAGCTCAATCGCCAGGTCATCAACGCCAACCCGCTCAAGCTGCGCGAATACCTGGCCACCGGCAAGCCGGTGGTCAGCGTGCGCAATGCCGAGATCGAGAAGTTTGCCGATGTCGTGCGCATCGCGGACGATGGCCCCGCGTTCCTGGCGGCGATTGAAGCCGCGCTCGCCGATGGATCGGCTGCAGCCAGCGCAAGGCGCATGGCCGCCGTTGCCGACCAATCCTGGGATCGCCGCGTTGATGCCGTCCTTGCCCATGCGCGCGATGCGCTGGCGCGGAAAACCCTTCACGAATCCTGATTCTCCCGAGAAAACACATGAGTGCATTGCAATCCAGCAAATTGCGGGTCGCCGTGGTCGGCGCCGGCTATGTCGCCGGCCATCACCTGGCGGCATTGAAGCGGCTCGATTTTGTCGAGCTGGTCGGCATCTGCGATTCGAACCTCGCGGCCGCAACCGCACTGGCCGAACGTTTTGGCGTGGCCATGGCGGCAAGCAACCTGGCCGAGCTCGCGGCACAACGCCCGCAAGCGGTCTATATCCTGACGCCGCCAGCCTCGCATGCTGCGCTGGCCATGCAGGCACTCGACATGGGTTGCCGCGTGCTGGTGGAAAAGCCGATGGCCGACAGCATTGCCGAGTGCCGGGCCATGATCGAGACCGCGCGATCCAAGGGGCTGATACTCGGCGTCAATCATTCCGACCTGCTCGACCCGGTGGTGATGAAGGCGCTGGCGCGCGTGCGCGCAGGCCATATTGGCGAGGTGGTTTCGGTCGACATCCTGCGCAGCTCCGAATACCCGGCCTATGCCGGCGGTCCCTTGCCGGGACAGGTTGCCCAGGGTTCCTATCCGTTCCGCGACCTCGGCGTGCACGGGCTGTACACGCTTGAGGCGTTTCTCGGCAAATTGTCGGATGTGAAGGTCAGCTGCCAGTCCAGTGGCCGCGACCCCAACCTTCAGTTCGACGAGTGGCAGGCGCAAGTGCGCGGCGAGCAGGGAATCGGTCGCATGCTGCTGTCCTGGAATGCGCGCCCGATGGAAAGCCGCCTGGTGGTGCGTGGCACGCGTGGCGTGATCACCGCCGACCGCTTCCTGCAGACCCTGCATGTGCATCGCGTGCTGCCGGGACCGAAGTTCATCGGCATCGTGATCAATACCGTACTCAGCGCCGCCGCCGATTGCGTGCGCGTGCCGTGGAACGTGCTGCGTTTCGCCACCGGCATGCTCAAACCCTCACCCGGCATCCAGAAAGGCGCCGCCGACTTCGCGCTCGCCGCACGCGACAACAGCAAGCCACCCTTCGATGGCGAAGCGGCGCTGCGCATCATCGAACTGCTGGAACCCGCCTGCGCGGAACCCGATCGTCTGCGCAGCGAGCAGATTGAATCGCGTTACCAGACATTGGCGCCCGTTGATGCCTTGGTCACCGGCGCCGCGGGTTTCCTCGGCAGCAAGCTGGTGCGTGCCTTGCGCGAACGCGGCCACAGCGTGCGCGTGCTGCTGCGCAAGCCGAATGCCGCCTTCGCCAGTGACAGCGGCATGCAGACGGTCATCGGTGATCTCGGTGATCCGCGCAGCGTGGATCACGCGGTCAACGGCGCTGCGGTCGTCTATCACGTTGGCGCGGCGATGAAGGGCAGCGTGCGCGATTTCGAAGCCGGCACCCTGTGGGGCACGCGCAACATCATCGACGCCTGCGCCCGGCATGGCAGCAAGCGCCTGGTATACGTCAGCTCAATGAGCGTGTTCGATCATGCCGGACGCGATCCGGCGCAAACGATGACGGAATCCTCCGCGTATGAGCCGCATCCAGATTGGCGCGGCGCCTACACGCGCACCAAGCTGATCGCCGAACGTGCCGTGCTCGATGCGATTCGGGACAGCGCATTGCCCGCGGTGATCCTTCGCCCCGGCCAGATCTTCGGCCCCGGCGCGGAAAAGGTGACGCCCAACGCGGTGATCTCGCTTGCCGGTCGCTGGGTGGCGGTGGGCCCCGGCGACATGAGCCTGCCGCTGGTATTCGTTCGGGATGTTATCGATGCGCTGCTGCTCGCCGGCGAAAATCCGCAGGCCATCGGCAAGGTGTTCAATATCGTCGACACGACTCAGGTCACCCAGCAGGAATACCTCGATCGCGCCAAGGAAAAATTGGGCGATGAATTGAAGGTGGTGCGCGTGCCCACCGGCTTGTTCATGTGCCTGGGCTGGGGCGTGGAGCTGCTGGGCAAACTGCTCAAGCGCGACGTGCCGCTGACCCGCTACCGGGTGCGCTCGCTCAGGCCATTGGCCAATTTCAATGTGAGCGCGGCGCGCGATGTGCTGGGCTGGAAGCCGCGCGTCGGCGTGGCGCGTGGACTGGATGAAACCTTCGGCAGGAGAAGTTGACCCCGGGCTGGTCTGCTGCGCAATCAGTCGGACCGAAGCAAGCCCCGCGCTCCCCCGCTTGTCGGCTCCGGTCCTTCGGGCCTTGAGCCGACCTGTGAAGCGCGTTGATGGCACTGCACACCCAGTCCGCGCCAGCCACGACTTTGATAATGGATATATTTGAACGAACGCAGCCAAGCGTAGGGTGGATAAGCGCAGCGCATTCACCGGCCCTACGCAGATCTCGTTGGTGGATGCGCTGCGCTTATCCACCCTACATTCAATCCGTCAGGTTGGAACCGCCGCATGCTGGCGTTTCCACCAGCGGCGGATCGCCTGCATGGCGGGTCGCTCCACCCACCAGGTAAGCCCGGTGGCCAGCACGGTCACCATCACAGCCGCGGCAAGTGCCGCCAAACCGGGCGCCACGCCGTGCCTCTCCAGTTGCCAGATCACGCTGAATCCGATGGCCTGGTGCAGCAGGTACAGCGAATAGGAAATCGCGCCGAGGAACGCAAAGGGCGACCAGCGCAACAATCGCAGCCAGCCGAGCTGGAACAGGGCGAAGATGGCCGTGCAGACCACGCCCACCAGCAACAGCACCGGCTTGTAGGCGAGGCCGATGGCCACGAGGCACAGGCCAATCAAGGCGATATCGCCCTTGCGATTCTGCGGCTGCGTGCGCAGGCGGTAAAACAGGATGCCGATGGCGAAGAACGGGATGTAGCGGACGATCAGCAATTCGCCGATGGTGTAGGAAACGTGCATCCCGTGTTTGCCGGCTTCACCGAATCCCACGGCGATCAGCAGCCAGGCAAGGATGATCCAGTGGATGCGCTTGAGCTGGCCGAGCATGAACCACACCAGCATCTGCACATAGAAGAACAGCTCGACCTGCAAGGTCCAGTACGAACCATCCAGGTGTTCGGCACCGAGGATTTCCTGGATCATGGTGAAATCGAATGCAACATCACTCCACGGCAGGCGCTGTGATGGCATGCCGATGGTATAGACCACCACCGAGCTGAGCAGTATCGCCGTCCAGTACGCTGGAAACAGGCGCGAGAAGCGTGACACGACGAAATCCATGGCCGTGCGCGTGCGCTCCAGGGTCATGAAGATGACGAAACCGCTGATCAGGAAAAACAGTTCGACACCGTAGTTGCCGAAATCGAAGGACACCGGCATGTCACCGAGGTGGCCGACTTCATTGCCGTAATGGGTGGTGTAGTGGAAAGCCACGACAGCGAGTGCTGCCAGTCCGCGCAGGGCGTCAAGTTCGACAACGCGCGCCTGGGAAACCGGATGCTGGGACACGAGAGCCACGTCGGACGCCCGCGAAGGATGGGGCGCGCATCTTACATCGTCGGCATGGCGTGAATCACAGCTCGCGCAGGAACTTTTTTTCGGAACACGCATGCGGGCCGCAGCGGCTACAATCGCGCCTTTCGCCCATCATCCCGGCCCATGCGCATCCTGGTCGTCACCTCGCAATTCCCGATTGCCGGAGAACCGACCCGCGGCCGCCCGATCCTGCAAACCGTGCGCGAACTGGCGAAGCTTGCTGAAGTGCGCGTGCTCAGCCCGGTAGCCCGTTATCCACGCTGGGCAAGGCCACGCAGTTATCTGTACCAGGCTCCCGTAGCGGCCGAGACTTCGCGCGGAATCGATGTCGAATTCGCAAGTTACCCGGCCCTGCCCATGCTGAGCCGACCCCTCAACGGCTGGCTCTGCGCCCGCGCACTGCTTGAGCAAGCTCGCGCATTCAAACCGGATTTGATTCTGTCCTGGTGGCTGTATCCGGATGCCTTCGGTGCCTTGAAGGTGGCACGCAAGCTGGGCGTGCCGCTGGTGGCCGGAGCGCGAGGTTCGGATATCCGAGTGCGCGATACCATCAGTCGTCGCCTGACCACGCCGGTGGTACGCCAGGCCGAACGCCTGCTGGTGGTCAGCGCGGACCTCGGTCGACTTGCGCAACGCGAATACGGTGCGGACCCTTCACGCATCCGGGTCATCGCCAATGGTTGCGATGCAGACACGTTTCGCTTGCGTCCGCGCTTGGATGCACGTCGGCAATGCGGCATCCGCGATGAATCGGAGCTGGTGCTGTATGTCGGCCGCCTGGTGCCGGAGAAGGGACTGCGTGAACTCATCGAGGCCATGCAGGCATTGCGCAAATCACGACCGCAGGCTGAACTGGTGCTGGTCGGCGACGGACCGATGCGCGAAGAACTCGAAGCACGCGCCGCCGCGTCCGCTCAAGGCCTGCGCCTGGTCGGTGCGCAGCCCGCAACACAAGTCGCCAAGTGGATGGCTGCTTGCAACCTGTTGGCCCTGCCGAGCTACTCGGAAGGTCATCCGAATGTGCTGGTCGAGGCACTGGCTTGCGGTCGGCCAGTGGTATCCACACCCGTGGGCGGCGTGCCGGAAGTGGTGGACGAAACCTGCGCCCTGCTGGTGCCCCCGCGTGATGCGGGCGCGCTGACCAATGCGCTCGCCGCTACACTGGAACGCGACTGGGACGAGCTGGCACTTTCGCAGCGCTTTTCGCGCAGCTGGCATGATGTGGCGCGTGAAACCCTTGCAGCCTGCGAGGAAGCGCGCATCGGATACCGAACGAACCGCATGTAGCTCGGGATTCAACCCGGCAATCGCTTTCTGTAGGTCGGGTTTCAACCCGACAATGGCAAGGAATCTGGCAACAAATGAACGACTGCCCCGATTTTCAGGACGTGACCGTGCAATGTGTGGAATAGCCGGATTCAGTGGTGGGCAAATTCAGCCCGATGCCGCGCGCAGCGAACTGGAGACCATGATCCATACCCTGCACCATCGGGGTCCGGACGGTTACGGGTTTCATGTCGACGCGGGCATCGGCCTCGCCCACGCGCGCCTCTCGATCATTGACCTTGCCACCGGGGACCAGCCGATCCACAACGAACGCGGCGACGTGTGGACCGTGTTCAACGGCGAGATCTTCAACTACGTGGAACTGCGCGCCGAGCTGATCGCGCAGGGTCATCGCTTCTACACGCAATCGGATACCGAGGTCATCGTCCATCTGTATGACCGCTACGGCGACCGCTTCGTCGATCACCTGAATGGCCAGTTCGCCATTGCCCTGTGGGATGCGCGTCGACGTCGGCTCGTGTTGGCCCGTGACCGCGCCGGCATCCGCCCCTTGTTCCATACCCGCGCCCGCGGGCGCATCTGGTTTGCCTCCGAGATCAAGGCCCTGCTTTGCGTACTGCCGGAGCGCGCGCGCCTGCATGCACCGGGGCTAGTCGAGGCCTTGACCTACTGGGCGCCGGTTGATCCGGAAACCGTGTTCGAGGATGTGCACAGCCTGCCGCCGGGTCATTTGCTGGCGATCGAAGCCGATGGCCGCGAGACCCTCACGCGCTATTGGGATTGGACCTTCCCCGAGCAGGGTTCACCCGCCGCATTTGATTCCGTGGAGCAGGCCACCGATGAACTGCGCGCGCTGCTGATTGACGCCGTGCGCCTGCAACTGCGCGCCGACGTGCCGGTGGGCGCGTATCTCAGCGGCGGACTGGATTCCTCGGGCATCGTGGCCATGATCCGCGGCTTTACCGATACCCCGGTGCGCACATTTTCGGTGGCCTTCGAGGACGCCGAGTTCGACGAGAGCGAGCACCAGCAAGCCATGGTGCGTCACCTCGGTACCGACCACACCACCTTGCGCTGCACGCGGGCGCAGATCGCCGAGGCGTTCCCGCGCCTGGTGCGCCACGCCGAGGCGCCGGTGCTGCGCACTGCGCCGGTGCCGCTGATGCTGCTGTCCCGGTGCGTGCGCGAGCAAGGCTACAAGGTGGTGCTGACCGGCGAAGGCGCCGACGAGGTGTTTGGCGGCTACGACATCTTCAAGGAAGCCAAGGTGCGTCGCTTCTGGGCACGCCAGCCCGGTTCCACTTTGCGTCCGAAGCTGCTTGGGCGTCTTTACGGCTACCTGGAAAACTCGCCGGTCAGCAATCCGGCATTTGCCGAATCCTTCTTTGGCCAGGGCCTGGAACACATCGAACGCGCCATCTTTGCCCATGTCCCGCGTTGGACCACGTCGCAGCGTGCGTTGAATTTCCTCGCGCCGGAATTGCGCGCCAGCGTCGGCAGTCGCAATGCACTGGACTGGTACGAACAACACTTGCCGGCGGACATCATGCGCTGGGCACCGCTGTCGCGTGATCAATATGTCGAGGCAAAATCGCTGCTCGCCGCTTACCTGCTGGCAGCGCAAGGCGACCGCGTCGCCGCGGCGAATTCCATCGAAGGCCGCGTGCCGTATCTTGATCATCGAGTGATCGAATTCGGCAACCGCCTGCCACCGCAATTCAAGATCCGTGGGCTCACGGAGAAGTACCTGCTGCGGCGTGCCCTGGCCGGGTTGTTGCCCACCGACATCGTTACCCGCACCAAGCAGCCCTACCGCGCACCGGACAGCGCGAGTTTCTTCGTCAACGGCAAGGCGCCCGACTATGTGAGCGACCTCTTGAGCGCCGAGCGCATCCGCAAGGCCGGCTATTTCGATGCCGCGAGCGTCGGCCGCCTGCTCGACAAATGCCGCGCCGGCAAGGCGACAGGCTTTGCCGACAACCAGGCCTTTGTCGGCATTCTTTCGACCATGCTGCTGGATGAAACCTTCCTGCGCGGGAAGCACGATGCTTAGGGAAACTCTGAACAAGTACGGAACTCATTCGTCGCGAGCAAGCTCGCTCCCACAAAATCAAGCAATGGTGGGAGCGAGCTTGCTCGCGACAATACTTGTTCAGACCTTCCTTGGGTTGCGCACAGGTCGGTTGTAGGCCGGTTGTAGGTCGGACTTCAGTCCGACACGCCATCTTCATCACGCAACAGCATCGGGTTGAAAGTCGACCTATCCGGCGTGGCAATTTCAATCCGGTTGTGGATTGGCATCGGCCTTCGCCGGCATGAGCGAGATACGCAGCAACTTGCCATTGGGTGCGTCGGTCAACACGTAGACATCACCCCCCGACCCCACGCGTACGTCGCGGATACGCTCACCGCGATCGGACAGAAGGCGTTCCTCGTGGACGATGCGATCACCGTCCAGCTCAAGGCGGATAAGGCAGGTCTGGGCCAGCGAACCGAGGAACAGGTTGCCCTTCCAGCCCGGCACTTCCGCGTTGTCATGGAAGGCCATGCCACTCAGCGCTGGCGAAACCTTCCAGTAGTGATGCGGCTGCTCCATGCCGGGCGCGGAGGTTCCGCTGGCTTCGGGAATGACTTCGCCGTTGTAGTTGATGCCATAGGTGATGATGGGCCAGCCGTAGTTCTTGCCGGCCTCGGGGATATTGATCTCATCGCCTCCCTTTGGGCCGTGTTCGCTGGTCCACACCTGCCCGCTCCAGGGATTGAGCGCGCCACCTTGCATGTTGCGATGCCCGTAGGACCAGATTTCCGGACGCACGCCTTCGCGCCCGACGAAAGGATTGTCGGCGGGAATGCTGCCATCGAGATTCAAGCGCACCAGCTTGCCCTGCAGCTTGTCCAGATCCTGCGCCGTGGGGCGCTTGTTGTTTTCGCCCTGGG
The DNA here is from genome assembly GCA_016712865.1 of Dokdonella sp. Taxonomy (GTDB): domain Bacteria; phylum Pseudomonadota; class Gammaproteobacteria; order Xanthomonadales; family Rhodanobacteraceae; genus Dokdonella. Next base: position 158,013 of record JADJQH010000008.1, on the reverse strand, counting down.
TCACGAACAGGTGTCCCCTGCCGTCGAACACCAGGCGCGAGCCGACATGCGTGCCGCTGGAAAGCTTGGGTTCCTGTTCGTAGATCACCTTGCCGTCCACCAGCGCGTTGCCTTCCAGTCGCGCGCGAAACACCGCGGTTCCTGCAAGGTTGCCACGCAGGTTGGGTTTGGCAAAGGACAGGTAGACGAGTTTGCTGCTGGCGAAATCCGGCGCAGGCACGACATCCAGAAGTCCAGCCTGGCCATCAACGAAGATCGTTGGCAAGCCCTCGATTTGGGCGAGCAGGTTGCCCTTGGCATCGAGTTTCAACAGGCGTCCGGGCCGTTCGCTTACCAGCATGTCGCCATCGGGGAGCAGGGCCAGGCTCCACGGATTCTCCAGTCCGCGCGTCAGTTCTGTGATGCGGATCCTGCCGCGCTCGCTGTCCACTTCGACATCCTGGCTGTACCCGGCAACCACCGGCTGCGGCCGTTCGGGCGCACCGGCATGCAAACGGCATCCGGAGATTGCAAGGAGCAGTATCGGCAACAGGGGCAGGAAACGCATGAGGGACTCCTCGGCCGGACGTGTGGGCGAATCCGAACCTTAGCCAATTCGCCGCCGCGGTGCATCCGGGCTACCACTCGGCCAAGGCCGCCGCATGGTGTAAAGTTGCGGATTGCCGTGTCGATGGAAATCTCCATCGGAGCCCGTGCAGCTCCGCCGCGAACCTGCGGCCGATCAACGGGTACCAGCGGCAGTTCGGGATGGCGCAGTAGCGGGCTGCAAAGGCTCCGGCTGCTGTCGTTGCAGAAACCAGTCAGGGGCGGGACCCATTCGATGGATCACAAGAAGCAGATCAAGCGGTTCGTGCTGGAAAATTTCCTGTTTACCGACGATGAAAACGCCCTGGCCAACGGCGATTCGCTGATCCAGAAGGGTATTGTCGACTCGACCGGCATGCTGGAGCTGATCTCGCATCTGGAAGAAACCTGTGCGATCAAGGTGGAAAACGCGGAGATGATCCCGGCCAATTTCGATTCCATCGACGCCATCGGTGCCTTCGTTGCCAGGAAACTGGCCGCCTGAGCGGATCCGCGATGCGCTCGCTCAGTTCACGACTGCAACACCACGCGCTCGACGAGCCGGGGCGTCGTGCCATTGCCGAGGGTGAGCGCCGCATCGACTATTCCTCGCTGTGGGCGCAGGCCTGCGCATTTGCACAGAGCCTGGAATCATCGGGCGTCTCGCGGGGTGACCGGGTTGCCGTCATCTTGTCCAACTGCATCGAGGCCGTGGTTGCCTGCTATGGCTGCTGGCTCGCCGAAGCGGTGGTCGTTCCCCTCAATGCGCAAGCACGCCCGCGCGATCTTGAACCCTGGTTGCGGCACTGCGAAGCGCGCTGCGTGGTGCACGCGCACGATCATGCCGATGCACAGGCCGCGTGTACTGCAATCGGACCCGACCTGATCCGCATCCTCGTTGGTGGTCATGCCACCGGGCACGGGGCGCTCAGCTGGGAACAGGCCATCGCGCAATCGGCCACGGCGAACGCGCCGGAGGGCAATGATCACGCGCTGGCGATGATCCTCTATACCTCGGGCACCACCGGCGCACCCAAGGGCGTGATGCTCAGCCATGCCAACCTCGCCGCCAATGTCGATTCCATCATTGGCTACCTCGAGTTGAACAAGGATGACAGCATCGTCACCGTGCTGCCCTTCTACTATTCCTACGGCCAGTCGGTGCTGCATACGCACCTGGCCAGCGGCGCGTATCTGGTCATCGAACAGAACCTGGTGTTTCCGCACTTGATGGTGGAGACCTTGGCGCGCGAAAAGGTCAGCGGCTTCTCCGGCGTGCCCTCGACCTTCCTGTTGCTGCTCAACCGCGTGCCGCTTGCCGACTACGACTTGTCATCGCTGCGCTACCTCACCCAGGCCGGTGGCGCGATGGCGCCGGCGGTTGCCCAGCGCCTGCACGAGGCGATTCCACAGGCGCGCCTGTTCATCATGTATGGCCAGACGGAAGCCACGGCCCGGCTGGCCTGGTTGCCACCCGAACGCTTTGCCGAAAAGCAGGGTTCGGTCGGCATTCCGATTCCCGGCGTGGAACTCGAAGTGCGCACCGAAGCGGGCACCGTGGCTGCCGCGCTCGAGGTGGGGGAAGTGTTCGCACGCGGACCCAATGTGATGCTGGGCTATTGGCGCAACCCGGAAGCGAGCGTCGGCGTGCTCAAGGATGGCTGGCTCAAGACCGGCGACATGGGCCACATCGATGCCGATGGCTACTTGTTCCTGTCTGGCCGGCGCAGCGACATGATCAAGACCGGCGCTCATCGCGTGCATCCAAAGGATGTCGAGGAAGTGCTGGCCGAACTGCCGGAAGTTGGTGAAGTGGCCGTGCTCGGTGTCGACGACGACACCCTCGGACAGGTCATCAAGGCGGTCATCGTGTGCGCGCCTTCGGCCGTGTTGAACGAACTCAAGGTCAAGGCGCATTGCCGCGAGCGCCTGGCCGCCTACAAGATTCCCAAGATCATCACCTTCGTCGACAGCTTGCCGAAAACTGCATCGGGCAAGGTGCGTCGAACCGAATTGAGCAAGCCAACCGTTTCGCAGGAGGCCCCGTGACAAAGCTGGACTGGAACGTACTCGACATCGATTACCAGAAGGAAGCCGACCGCATCGCCCAGCGCCTGCGCGAAGTAACCGCACGCGAGCTGCACAAGCGCGGACTGGTGGTGGCCATATCCGGCGGCATCGACAGCTCGTGCAGTGTCGCCCTGGCCGTGCGTGCGCTCGGCCCGGAGCGGGTGTTTGCGCTGATTCTGCCCGAACGCGATTCCTCGGATGACAGCGCTGCACGCGCCAACATCCTCGCCTCGCACCTGGGCATCCGCGTCGAGACCGTCGACATTGCGCCTGCGCTTGCGGCCATCGGCTGCTACCGGGCACGCGACGAAGCGGTGCGCCGCGCGCTGCCGGAATATGGCGAAGGCTGGCGCTTCAAGATCGTCATCGAAGGCGGCATCGACGGCCAGATCAACCGTTTCAAGCTGGTCGCGGCCTCACCGTCCGGCGACGCGGTTGAACGCCCGCTGGGACTGAGCGAATACCTGCAGATTGTCGCCGCCACCAACTTCAAGCAACGCATCCGCAAGAACCTCGAATACTTCCACGCCGACCGTCTCAACTACGCCGTGGTCGGCACGCCGAACCGACTCGAATACGACCAGGGTTTCTTCGTCAAGAACGGCGATGGTGCGGCCGACGTGAAACCCATCGCGCATCTGTACAAGACACAGGTGTACGGCATGGCGCGTTTCCTCGGCCTGCCCGAGCGTGTGTGCGCGGCGATCCCGACCACCGATACCTACAGCCTGGAGCAGGGTCAGGACGAGTTCTACTTCGCCCTGCCCTACCGAGCCATGGATCTGGCGTTGTGGTCGCTTAACCACCAGATTCCGGCAAGTGAACTGGCCCGTGTGCTGGAGATTCCCGAAGCGCGTGCCGAGGCGGTCTATGCGGACATCGCGGCCAAGCGCCGCACCACCCGCTACATGCATCGCGCGCCGATCCTGGTCGGCGAAGTCAACGAGCTGGACCTGCCGCATTGAGCAGCGACGCGGCGCCTTTGCCCTACACCGTCGAGCAAGGCGATGTGGGCCGGAATCGCGAGGCCATGCTGGCCTTGTGGCGTGGCAATCTCGGCGACGAGGCGCGCATGCTGGCCAAGTTCGACTGGTTCTATCGCGACTGTCCGTTTGGTGCGCCGAGTGTCTGTCTGCTGCGACACGAATCCGAAGCGGCACCGGTTGGCGTGGCCGTGGCTGCCGCACGGCGCATGCAGGTCGATGGCGCGGCGGGTAACGCGGGCCTGTTGGTTGATCTCGCCGTCCGTCCGCAGCATCGATCACTCGGTCCGGCCATGACCCTGCAAACGGCATTGGCGGAAACCGCAGGAAAACGTTTCGCCCTGCTCTACGGTTTTCCCAACCCCAAGGCCGCACCGGTGTTCAAGCGCGTGGGTTACGGCAAGCTCGGCGAGATCCTGCGCCATGTGCGCGTGTTGCGCCACTCGACGTATCTTGCGCGACGCATGCCCAAGCCGCTGGCCGCCATCGCAGGCGTGTTTGTCGATATGGGCGTGCGCCTGCGTGATGGCTGGCGCTCGCGCTCCGACGTGCGCCTGCATGCGCAGTGGAGCGACCTCGTCGATGCGCGCTTCGATGCGCTGTGGCAAGCTTCCGCGCCTACGCAAGGTGTGTTCGCCATACGCGATGCGGCCTTTGCGCGTTGGCGCTTTGATGCTTGCCCGCTGGAAAAGACCCGTTACCTGCTGCTCAGCGATGCGAATGACACGCTTCTCGCCTGGTTTGCTTGCCAGGTGCATGAGGACATCCTGCACGTTCGCGATTTCTGGAGCATCACTGCCGCCCAGGGCATGAGCCGGCCCCACGTCGATGCCCTGTTGCGCGCCGCAGGCGCCGCGGGCCATGTTGCCGTATCGGTCGAGATGGCCACCCGAGCCGAACGTCTCGCCGGCTGGCAGGCCACGGGCTTCCTGGTTCGCAGCCAACGCACCGTGTTCGGCAAATGGAGCGATGGACGCGATGCATCCTCCGCAGACCTGTATTTCACCTCTGCCGACGAAGACGAATAACCCCGATTCCGCGATGCGGGAGCATGGCCGAATCAAATTCCCCGGGGAAGCTCTGAACAAGTATTGTCGCGAGCAAGCTCGCTCCCACCATTGCTTGATTTTGTGGGAGCGAGCTTGCTCGCGACGAATGAGTTCCGTACTTGTTCAGAGGTTCCTTGGCGATGGCACCACGCCATTCCAGGGCGTCACAACCGTGCTCACATGGACAATATCAACATGGCCGAAACAGCATTTTCAATCGTGAGCATTGCGGCGATCCTTGGATGGATGGGGCTGGTGGTTGCCGCCGCCTTGAGGCCGGGACCGGTCCGCGCTGCAATCCTGTTTTGCAGCGGTCGCGTGGTGCCCGTCCTCCTGTGCATTGCCTACGTCGTTTTCCTCGGCCACTACTGGGGCTCAACGCCGGGCGGTGGATTCCAATCTCTGGAGGCGGTGCAGATGCTTTTTGCGGCACCGGGAAAGATGCTCGGCGCGTGGACGCACTTCCTCGCATTCGATCTGCTGGTTGGACGCTGGATGGTCGATGATGCCTTGACGGGCAATCGATCCCGAATCCCGCTGGTGCTGGCGTTGCCGGCAACGTTCCTGTTTGGGCCAGCCGGCGTGTTGCTGTACCTTGCCGCGAGGTCAATCCATCAATTTGCCGTTGGCTCGAAAGCGTAACGGCGAAACACGGCGCCTGATTCAAGCCGATGCCTCCGGACCGCGGATGCAGAACCGCATGCCACCCTGGAACGATCACCGCGCAGCCTGGTCCCGTGCCACTTTCGAGAGTGCCGCCCTTGCGAACATGAAGAACCTCCTGCTTGTCGGAATCGGTGGCTTCATTGGCTCCATCCTGCGCTACACGCTGGGTGGCCTGGTCCTGCATCTGTCCGCGCAACAACGCTTTCCCTACAGCACCTTCTCGGTCAACGTGCTGGGCTGCCTCGCCATCGGCCTGCTTGCCGGTCTCGCCGAGCGGCATGACATGTTTGGCCCCGGCACGCGGCTGTTTCTGTTCAGCGGACTTCTGGGAGGCTTCACCACCTTTTCCGCGTTTGGAATCGACGCAGTTACGCTGCTGCGCCGCGGTGAGTGGCTGATAGCCACGGTGTACGCAGGCGCCAGCGTCGTGCTTGGCATCACCGCGGTCTGGCTGGGCATCAAACTCGTTTCAGTTTTCCCGCGCTGAATCCTCGCGCCTTCAATTCGGGGCGGGAACCAAGGCAACTCTGAAAATCAGATTCCGTTCGTGGTGAGCTTGTCGAACCATGAGCAGAATTTGCTTGTTCAGCATCGCAATAGTCAGCGTTGACTTGAATGCGGCCAGCATGCGCAAGGGTTTGCGGAACAGCAGCAAGGCGAGCAGGTCGGCGCGGAAGTTTCCGTCGCGATCGACGATGCCGGATTGCTCGAAGCCCACGCGACCGAGCAACCATCCGGGCCGGCCGTTGACCGGATTGAGCGCGGGGTCGCTGGTGAATACCAGTTCGTAACCGGCTTCGCGTGCACGTTCGGCAATGGCTGGCGTGTAGCGTCCGTGCGGAAACGACATGGTTTGCGGCGCGTTGGGTGGATCAAGATGCGCCGCTACGTCCTTGCGCGCACCGGCCAGTTCGGCATCCAGGTTGGTGGCACGGGTCATTGGGGTATGCGTCTTGCCATGCAGGCCAATGGCGACGCCACCCTGCTCCAGGGCGGCCACTTCCTTGGCGTCGACCATGTGCCGATGGCCGTCATCCATGGCTTCGGCGAAATCGGCCAGCGTGGATTCGCGCGCGTCATCGCTCAATTGTTCCAGCGCGGCAATCGCCTTGCGCAGGGACCGCTGGGCACCCTCCCCTGCCACGACCTTCTGCCCAGTCACTTGAAGCAAGCGTTCGGCATCGATCCTGCCGAGGCGCCAGCCCGCCATGAGCTGCTCCTGGAAGAACGGCAGGCACCGCCCGATCACGTCGGACACCACGAACAACAGCGCCGGCATATTCGCCTTGCGCAGGCGCGGCAGCGCGAAATCGGCGTTGTCCTTCCAGCCATCATCGAAGGTGATGAGCAGTGCACGCGGCGGCAGGCTGGCCCCGCCCTTGCGCGCGGCCAGCACATCCGCCGCGGAGACCACGTTGTAATGACGACTGAAGAATGCAAGGCAGCGCTCGAACAGGGCGGCATCCAGGGTGTAGTCCGGATCACAGGATGCCCACCGCGGATCGGCGGGATCGATCACCCGGTGAAACATGATCACGGTCAAGCTGCGCCGGTTGCGAAACCGGTGGTACAGGCCGAGCAGCCCGCTACCATAGAGAGACTTCTTGACGAGATCCGACAGCATGGGTGCAGTTCCAGTGGTTTCAGCCATCATACCGACATACAACCGGCGCGAGCTGGTCATGCGCGCCATTCGCTCGGCACTGGCGCAGACCCGTGCGGTCGAGGAGATCATCGTCGTCGATGACGGCTCCACGGATGGCACCGGCGAGGCGCTGGCCGCGGAGTTTGGCGACCGCATCGTCTACGTTCGCCAAGCCAATGCGGGCGTCTCGGCGGCGCGCAACCGCGGCATGGCGATGGCGCGCGGACGATTTTTTGCCCTGCTCGACAGCGACGATGAATGGATGCCGGAAAAGACCGCGCGCCAGCTTGAGTTCCTCGAAACGCATGCGGATTTCGGCATGGTGCTGTGCGATGTCGAACGCGTGGATCGCGAAGGTCGTCCGATTGACCGCTTCCGTCGCCGCGACGTGATTCCCGAAGACGGCTGGGTGCTGGACAAGGTTTTGCAGGATCCGGCCCTGGCCCCGGTATCGGCCATGTTTCGTCGCGAGGTGGTTGCCGATATCGGCGGCTTCGACGAAGCCCTGGCCACCGCCGAGGATCTGGATTTTCATTTGCGCGTGGCCAGCAAGTGGCCAATCGGCGTGGTCGACGAAGTCCTGGCGCGCGCGATCCGCGGACACGATGGGCTTTCTTCCCTGGCGCGCACCTATGATGACTACACACGGGTAATCGAACGCGCCGTTGCCACAGCGGAGAACCAGGTTCCACTCGCTGACCGCCAACGCGCGCTGGCCGCAGCCTACCTGCGCAACGCACGCGGCGCCGTGTTCGACAATCGCTTCCGCGATGCCTGGCGTTGGACAAGGAAGGCCAAACGCACCTCAAGCGATGCGCGCATTGCCCGTGATGCGCGCAGCACGCGCATGCTCGCGCTCAAGCGCATGCTGCTCAATCTGCTGGGCCGTGGACACCGCTGAGTGGGAGTGTCGGTTCCGCGGTCTCGCCAGATTGTCGATTCCGCGGCTTCGCCGCTTGAACTGACCTACAACCGACCTTTTGGCAAACCCGATCGGCCCTGAAGGGCCTCCTACAAAAGCCCAATCTGCCCTTGTAGGAGCGCCTTCAGGCGCGATGCTTGGCATTGTTGCGCGATTGATCGGCCCTGAAGGGCCTCCTACAAAAGCCCGTTCGGTCATGATAGACGCATGCACTAAAGCACAACTCACGAAATCCAGGATGTCTCAATCAAACCCGTTCGCGAAGATCAGATCCGATGCGGCCGAGTCGAAGCGCCAGATGTTGCCGTTCTGGTGATCGACCAGGAACAGGTCGCCATTCTGGCCTTCGCCAAAGGCGACCACGGTTCCATAGCCGGGATCGATGTTGGAGTCGAATACCGTGAAACTCCAGTTGCCACCACCGCCCTGGCTGCCGACGAAGACTTCGCTGGTGCAGGAATCACCGAAAATGTAGTCGCCATTCAAGGGGCCAATCGGGCCGCGATAGCGCACGCCGCCGGCCACCGAGCAGCGGCTGTTGGCATGCGAGTACTCCATGATCGGCGCCAGGGATCCGTAGGTGGCCGGACAGGTATTGCCGGTGCCGCCGGGGCGGCCTGGATGATTGCCCTCGCATTGCGGGTAGCCGAAGTTGCGGTTGCTGCCGCCCGCTGCCGGAAAGCGGCTGATCTCCTCCCAGTTGCCTTCGCCGACGTCACCGATGTAGAGATCGCCGTTGGCGCGATCAATGCTGAAGCGCCAGGGATTGCGGAAACCGTAGGCCCAGATTTCCGCACAGGTGTTGGCCGTGCCTGCGTACGGGTTGCTCGCCGGAATCGCGTATTGCGCCGATTGTCCGGCGGTGGCGCCGCACATGTTGGCGCTGGCCGATGCCGTGGTGGCGCGCACGTTGAGACGCAGGATCTTGCCCATCAGGAAATAGTCGATGTTGCCGACGTTCTTTTTCCACAGGTTTTGCGCGAGGTCTTCCGGATCGAATGAGCCAGTGCCGGAACCGGTGCTCCAGTACAGGTAGTTGTCGGGACCAAAGTGGATGTCGCCGCCGTTGTGGTTGTAGAACAACGGAATGCGCATGACTTCGGTATCCGTGCCGGAGAATGTGTTGGCTGAAGGACTGGTTGCGTCCAGACGCCGCAGGATTTCGCCGTTGGCGCCGGTCGCGGTGTAGACGATGTAGAGGATGCCATTGCTGGCAAAGGACGGATCGAAGGCGATGCCGAGCAGGCCGCGTTCGACATCGCCGGTATCCACGCTGCGCGTGTAGTAGGGCGTCGGCAGCAGGGTGCCCGCTGCGTTGATGACGCGGATGTTTCCACCGCGTTCCAGCACGAACATGCGCCCACTGCCGTCCATGGGGCTGCGGATCGCCACCGGATCATTCAACCCGGAAGCGTAGAGAGTCAGATGAAGATCGCCCGGAATGGCCGCGGCGGCCATGCCGGAAGCTGCAATCAGCAAAAACGAAACCAGCGCGCGGACGACACCCGCCCATGCATGCGTGTTCATGAAGAATTCCTTGTGGCTCCCGCCGGCAACGTGGCGAGATGTACCGATCCTGATCCACCCGGCCGCTTCTTGGCGTGCAAGCGTCCGGGCACCTTCCCCTGAATGTCGATTATGTCAGGGCGCGAATCGTCGCGTCATCCACTGCGCAAGGTGCTCGATCAGTTTTCGCCTGTCCGTTTCCTTGAAGAACGTGTGGTCGCACTGCGGCCAGTGGTCAAACTGCACAGATTCGGCCTTGCTCGCCGCGCCGTAGGTTTCCCCGAACTGGCGTGGATGCAGGAAGTAGCCGGCGCCGCCGGTGAACAGGAACATCAGTGCAACTCCGCGCTCGACCAGTGCCTTGATCTGTCCACGTTCAACGCCCGGCTCTGGCCAATCACGCAATTCGGCGGCACTCATGCTGGAAGCGGCGCGCCTGCGCGAATGTCGCTTCAGGGACTGCATCCAGGCAGCCGGAGGTTTCGCCAGCAGGCGGCGCAGGCGTGCCCAGCGATACCACCACCCCGTGCGGGCCAGGCCATCAATCGACAGCACGCCGACCACGCGTGGATCCGCGAGCGCCAGCTGCCAGCCCAGATCGGCCGCGCTGCACAAACCGCCGACGACAAAGCGACGGAAGCCATGTTGCTGTTCCAGCGCGTCCATGTCGGCGCGCATGGTTTCCAGCAGGGGACGATCACTGCGCGCCAGGGCATCGCCGATTCCGGGCGCATCGAAGCGGAAGCTGGCGATGCCCGCCTGCGCAAGTCGCCGGGCAAGGCGCACATGCAGCCGGAACGGACCGCTGCGATGGATGAATCCGGCATTGAGCAACAGCAGGCAGGTGCCGCCCTGCACACTGGCATCGCCGCCACTGAGCAAGCCGAAGCGGTCACCACCCAGCTGAACGATGGCCTCCTGGCTCATGCTCGAAATCCGGTTTCGGCAAGGCGGGCAGCCAGGGCCTTGATCGGTGCGACGGCGACACGCGCCATGTCGAGTTGATCGGCCCATGCCGCAAGCGATTCGTCCAACACCAGCATCGTGGATAAAGCCGGCAACCCTTCCGGTGCGCTGACATCGAGAACGGTCAGGCGCGTTGCGTCCATGCCATCAAGTGCAAGCTCGGCGTGACCGAGCTCATCACGCAAGGCAGCACCACATGGAAATCCCATGACGGTATCCATGTCTTCGGCAAGATCGGGAAGCGGATGCGCGTAGCGTTCACTGGACTGGCGCTCGACATGGGCGCGTTCGCGCAACTGCTCAAGATAATCACGACCACGCAGGATCGGCTGCCAGAGCCAGAGACGTTCGACCTCCCCCTGCTTGAACATCTCGGCTGCCGGATGTGCGCCCGCGCGGATGCCAAGGCCGATCAATGGCACCTGTCCTGCGCGTTGGCCGAGCAAGTCCACGGCAGCCGCCGTACTGCGTGCCGCACCGAGCAAGGTGAAGGATTCGTCGCTGCCTTCGGAATCACCAGTGCCGAGATAGTCGAAGCGCAACACGGCGAAGCCGTGGCCACGAAGGGCATCGGCCAGCAGGGCAAACAGGCGCTGGCTGCGCACCAGCTCGTGGAAAAACGGAGCGCACAGGACGATGCCGGCACGCACGGGAACATCCGGCATGTGCAAGACACCGAACAGGCGCCCACCGGCAACGCTGATCCACAGCGGCTCGGCCGTCATTGATCGGGCTCGCGCTTGATGCCGAACATGCGCAAGGCACGTTCGCGCAAGGAGAGTTGTGGTCGCGCGCCCTGCCGGAGTGCCTGCTCCGGCACGTCGGCAGCCAATGCCCGCAAGCTGCTGTTGGCCACCTTGAGAATGCCAAGGCGAACGCCGGATTGATCCTCGACGCGAGCCACCAGGGTCATGGCCAGCAGGGAGTGACCTCCGAGATCGAAAAAGTTGTCGGCAGGCGATACCGAAGGTACGCCCAGCAGTTCCTTCCACAGATCTGCCATCCAGCGTTCACATGGACTCATCACATCGACAGCCGATGCGGAATCGCTGACCGCGTCGGCAGCACGTGTCGCCGCCTTTACGCGCAGGCCATCCAGCGGACCACGCGCTGCCTCGGCGCTGATGCGCCCGGCCGCAGCCGCATCCCCGGCAGCCGAGCGTGTGAGGTCAGCGACACTGGTTTGCGGTTCGACCAACACCTGATCGAGCAGGTCGAGATAGCGGCGTGCAAACAGGCGCGCGCTTTCGGCATCGAACAAGTCGGCGTTGTAGAGCACGCCGCCGGTCATGCCCTTGCCGTGTTCGAGAAACCAGATGGCGAGATCCTCGCTGGCAGCACGCTGGAATATCAGTACCTGTTCCTGGGCGAGGCCAGCCCAGTTGCAGATGCGCTCGCGCGCATCCTGATAGGAAAACTGCGCCTGGTAGAAATGCGTGGTGCCGGCCAACTCGCGCATGCCGGGCTCGCGCATCAGGTCTTCCAACTGCACTTCCGGACTCGCAAAGCAACGCATCACCGTGGCTTTCACGCGCGCAGCGAGCTCGAGCAAGGTTTCACCAGGATCGATCTCGACCGGCAGCGGCAGCAGGTTGGTGAACAGGCCCATGACGTTTTCGACTTCATTGGAAGCGCGCACGCGCACGGGCGTGCCAACGACCAGGTTGTTGCTGCCGACATGGCGCCACAGCACCGCGTAGTAGGCAGCCAGCAGGATCATGAACAAGGTGGCGTCGGTGCTCCGCGCAAGGGCACGCAGGCGTTCGGTGGCATGCGCGGGAACAAAGATCCATTCGGTCATGCCGTTGCCGACCAGGGAATCTCCGCGCGCATGATCCGTCGGCAGCGGCGGCGGCGGGCCGGTGCGGGCCAGACGTTCGCGCCAGAAATCCAGTTCGCGCTGGAATTGCCCGCGATAGGCGGGGCCGTTGAGCCAGTGCGCATGCCACTGGGAAAACTCCGCGTAGCTTGCCGGCAAGGGCACGAGCCGCGCCGGCCGCTGCTCGCGCTGCGCCGCATACAACTCGGAGAACTCGGTGTAGAAAAGATCGAATGACCAGCCGTCCCAGATGATGTGATGGGGCATGAAGAAGAACACATGCTCTTCTGCAGACAGCTTGAACATGGCCACCCGGTAGAGCGGCAGCGTTTCCAGATCGATGAGTTGATCGGTCAATTCCTCAAGCCGCGCCATCAGGCGCTGCTCGCGCTCTGCGCCATCGAGGTGGGACAAATCCTCGGCCGGAAACAGTTGCGGCGCGCCGCCTTCGTGAATGCGCTGGATCACCTCGCCACCCACCTGGACGATGGTCGTGCGCAGGATGGACTGGCGCTCGACCAGCGCCTCGAATGCACGCTGGAACGCGCCTGCGTCCATCTCGCCACGCAAGCGATGCGCCGACGGCGTGTTGTAGACCACGGTGCCCGGGTTCAACTGCTCGAACAACCACAGGCGCTTCTGCAACAGCGAAAGCGGCGCGAAGCGCGGATCCTCCAACGGCGTGATCGGAGCCGACTGCTGTTCGGGCGGCGCGGCGATGCGCTGGCTGATGGCAATGGCAAGGGACTCCACCGTGGGATTCTCGAACAACAGGCCAAGTGACAGCTTGAGTCCGAATTCGAGACCAAGGCGGGCGGTAAGTTGCGCAGCGAGCAGGGAATGTCCGCCGAGCGCGAAGAAATCATCATGCACGCCGATGCCCGGAAGGGACAATGCATTTTCCATCGCGCCCGCAATACGTTGTTCGAGTTCGCTGCGTGGTGCCACGTGCGCGCCCGACTGCACGGCGTGTGCATCCTGCGGCCTGGGCAGGCGCGCACGGTCGATCTTGCCGTTCGGCAACAGCGGAATGGCGTCAAGTACAACAAAGTGCTGGGGCAGCATGTACTCCGGCAGCAGTCCGCGCAGATGGCCGCGCAGGGCGGACTCGTCGATGGCGTTTGCCGCGTTCATCGTGAGGTAGGCCACCAGGCGCTGGTCACCGGGCTTGTCCTCGCGCACGATCACCAGCGCCTGTGCAACCTGAGGGTGACGCTGCAGGTTGCTTTCGATATCGCCGAGCTCAATGCGGAAGCCACGCACCTTGACCTGGTGATCAAGCCGACCCAAATGCTCAAGCATGCCGTCATTGCGCCAGCGACCGCGATCCCCGGTGCGGTAGCGCCGCGCACCAGGATTCGACGCATCGGGATCGGCAACAAAGCGCTCCGCCGTCAGCTCCCCTCGATCCAGGTATCCGTGGGTCACGCCCGCACCACCGATCACGATCTCGCCGGCCACGCCGATCGGACATGGTGCACCAAGTGCGTCGAGGATCCAGATGCTGGTGTTGGCTATGGGCCGGCCAATGCTGATCGGCGCGTCGCTGTTCGTGATGCGCACGCAACTCGACCACACGGTGGTTTCGGTGGGGCCGTACATGTTCCACAACGAGTCGCAGCGTTCGATCAGCTTGCCGGCAAGGTCGGCGGGCAAGGCCTCGCCACCGCACAGGGCCTTGAGTCCGCAGCGGCCCGACCAACCGGCCTCGATCAGCATGCGCCAGGTGGAGGGCGTGGCCTGCATCACGCTGATGGCACGCGCATGGATCAATTCGGACAGGGCACGCCCGTCGATGATTTCCCCGCGCGTCGCAATCACCACGCAGGCACCGCTGGTGATCGGCAGCAGCAGTTCAAGCACGGCAATGTCGAACGAAAGCGTGGTGACGGCGAGCAGGCGGTCATCCGCTGCAAGCCCGGGTTCGCGGCGCATGCTGGAAAGGAAATTCGCCACCGCACGATGCGGCACGCAAACGCCCTTCGGCTTGCCGGTCGAGCCCGAGGTGTAGATGACATAGGCAATCGCTTCACAGTCCGTGTGCGGCTGCGAATCATCGGGCCCGGGGACATTCGCCAATGCGCCGGCCTCATCGATGATGAGCGTGCGCTCGGCGGCAAAATCGATGGATCCGGCATGGGCGGATTCGGTGATCAGCAAGGCCAGCCCGGCGTCCTGCGCCATGAAGTCGAGCCGCTCGCGCGGGAACGCCGGGTCCAGCGGCACATAGGCGGCGCCGCTGCCGAGCACGCCAAGCAAGGCAGCGAGCATGTCGGGCGAACGATTGAGCGCGATGCCGACCCGATCACCCGCACCGACTCCGCGCAGATGCAGGGCGTGGCTCACGCTGCGTGCACGCGCGGCAATCTGCGCATAGCTCCAGCATGTTTCGCCAAACTCGATGGCAACGCGATCGGGTGTGCGTGCCGCCTGCTCGAAGAACAATGCCTCGATGCGCGCCTCGGGGAATGAGGTGGCTTCAGGCTGCAAACGATGCAATGCGCTGAGTTCGTCTCGCGTCAGCCAGGACAGGGCGCCGACGGCTTGCCTGGCATCCTGCACGGCCGATTCCAGCAAACACGCATAGGCACCCAGCCAGCGCGTGATCGTGGCCGCATCGAACAGATCGGAGTTGTACTGGCATTCGAGGACGAGGCCACCATCCAGCTGCACCGCGTTGACGAACACCTCGAAGTTCTCGTAGCTGCGCGCCACACTGGCAAGACGCGCCGCTCGTGAGTGGAACTCGAGCGCCGATGCATCAAGACCGGGATCGAGGTTGAACAAGACCGAGACCAACGGCAGGCGCGAAGGATCGCGCGCCAGGGCGAGGCGCTTGAGCAGGCTGCCGAAGGTGTAGCGCTGGTGCTCGAAGGCATCCAGCAGATCGCTGCGCACGCGCTTGAGCAAGTCGGCAAAGGTTTGCGCCGGATCAAAGCGGATGCGCAACGGCAGGACGTTGACGGCGTGACCCACCATGCCCTCGTGTCCATCGGACTGGCCGGCTGCGGGAATGCCGACAACGATGTCGTCCTGGCCGCTGATCCGCTGCAACAGCAGGCCGAACGCCGTGGCCAAGGTGGCAAACAGGCTTGCCCCATGCGTGGCGCCCATGCGACGCAGTGCGGCGAGTTGCCCGGCATCCAGTTGCGAATCCACCCTCCGCGAAGCAAAGCTGCGCTGGCGTGGGCGGCCGCGGTCCAATGGCAGGTCGAGCGGCACGGGCAAGGGCGTGACCCGAGCCAGCCAGAAAGCCTCGTCCTCACGAAATGCCGGCGTCTGCCGATGTTGCCCTTCGGCGATGGCGAAGTCCGCAAACGAATCCGCCGCAGGCAATTCCGCGCGGATGCCATCGCATTCCTGGCGGTACAAGAGCGCCAGCTCGCGCGCGATCACGCCGAACGACCAGCCATCGCAGACAATGTGGTGGGTGCCGATCAACAGCACGCATTCGTTTGCCGTGAGCCTCAACAATTCCGCGCGCAACAAGGGGCCTTGCGCCAGATCGAACGGGGTTTCCACCGAACGCCGCAGGGCATCGGCCAGCGCGGCCGCGCGCGCAGCGGCATCCAGCGCCGTCAGATCCTGCTGCCCGACGGGCACATGCAGTGCGCTCGCCACGCAGAATTGCTGGCCGTCCGCGCTCATGCTGCCGCGCAGGGCATCGTGGCGATCAACCACCCGCTGCAAGGCGCGCGCCAGCGCGTCGGCATCCAGCGCCGTGGTGAAGTGCAGGGTGATCGATTCGTTGTAGGCCAGCGACGCGCAAGCGCCGAGACTTGCGGCCAACCAGATTTCGCGCTGCGACTCCGTGGCAGGCACCACTCGTGCCAGCGGGGCGTCGGCGAACGGGTCGTAGTCGACCGCCGTCCCTTGCGGCGTCGAATCAGCGGGCGCCATCAGGCATCCACCTTCAGGTACTTGCCGGGCACATCCGGATTCGGCACGAACCAGGCGGGATTTCCGTCGGCATCCTTGCCCAAACGCGCACCGGCAACCGGCGGTTTGCTGGCGTCGAAACTGCTGGTGGTCGCCGCTGCGTCGCATGGCAGGAAGTCCGCCTCCTGCAACTCAAGGATGGATTCGCGAAAGGCCTGCGCGATGGCGCTGAAATCCGCAACCGCATGCGCCGTGGTCATGAAGCAGGGGAAATTGTCGAGGATGTGGATGCCGCGGCTGCGCATCATCGCGAACAGCAGATCCTGCAAGGGATGATCCTCAAGGAAGGCCACTTTCCACACCGAGGCGAAGTGCACGATGTTGATTGGCGCGCCCAGCTCGCGGCAACTGCGGTTCATGCTGTCCACCATCGCGCTGGTGCGCGCATTGAGGCCTTCCTGCAGCGCGGGCCCTTGCTCGGCCAGGTGATCGAGCACGGCCTTGGCTGCGGCCAGGGCGAGCGGATGACGCACGAAGGTGCCGGCAAAATAGGTGACGCCCACGGTGGGCACGGAGTCATCGCCAAACTGCCAGTGCCCGCCATCCAGCGCGTCCATGTACGCGCGGCGGCCGGCAATCACGCCAATCGGGAAGCCGCCACCGACCACCTTGCCATAGGTCGCCAGGTCCACGTCGATATCGAAGTATTGCTGCACGCCGCGCGGATGCGCACGGAAACCGGTGACCACCTCGTCGAAGATCAACAGGCTGCCGGAGTCACGCGTGATGGCGCGCAGCTCGTGCAGGAATTCGCGCGGCTGGAAATCCGGGCGCCGGCTCTGCACCGGCTCGACCAGCACCGCTGCAATCTCCTTGGCACGCTCCTTGATGATGGCCAGGGTTTCCGGCGTGCCGTAATCGAGCACCAGCACGTTTTCCGCCGTGTTGCGCAAGATGCCCGGGGCAGCCGGCACCGAGCGCAGGCTGCGCGTGCCGCGCACGATCACTTCATCGAAGATGCCGTGATAGGAGCCTGTGAAAATCACCAGGGTGTTGCGACCCGTCACCGTACGCGCAATGCGGATCGCCCCCATCACCGCTTCCGAGCCGGTGTTGCACAGGCCGGCACGATCGAATCCCGTCACCTCGCACACCTTGCGCGCGACCTCGCCCGCCAGCACGTGCTGTGGCCCGATCTCGTAGCCGCGATCCAGCTGCGCCTTGACTGCATCAAGCACGAACTTCGGCTGCCAGCCAAACAGATTCATGCCGAAGCCGTTGAGCGCATCGATGTACTCGTTGCCGTCGATGTCCCACAGGCGCGAGCCTTGCGAGCGGTCGACCACGATCTGGTAGATGATTTCCTTGAGCAGCGGACGGAACCCGTTGACCACGCGCGGATCGGCCAGATGCGGGCGATGTTCGGTGGTGTAGTCCTTGGAACGCGTGGTGCGCGCGATGTAGCGGCGCATGAATGCCGCCAGCCGTTGCTGCTGGCGCTCGGTCACCTCGCTGCGCACGGAATGGATGCGTGCGATGGCGCCAAAGGCTTTCTTCACGTCGTAGCGCGTATGCGCGGCGGCCGCTTCCTCGTCGCTGGTGTTGGCGGGTGCTGCTGCGGGTGCCGGCATCGGCGCCGGAGTCGCTGGTGCAACGGACACCGCTGGCACGGCAGCAGCGAGAGCTTGCGCTGGCGAAGCTCCGAGCATCGCCAATTGCTGCTGCATGATCTGCATCTGCTGCTGGATGACCTGCTGCAACAATCCTGCGGGCGCTCCTGCGCCGAGCGACATCGCAGCAGGCATCGCAGGCACGAGCGTCGCGGATGTTGCTTGAGGTGTCGGCGCAGCCATCGCATCGGCGGGCATCAGTGCGTCGACATGCGCGAGCAGCAGTTCCAGCGAAGACACGTCTTCCATCAGTTGGCGGAAGGTCAGCTTGAGCGACAGCGCATTCGACAGGTGCAGGGCCAGTTGGGTCAGGGCCAGGGAGTCGAGCCCGAGCTCGATGAAGCTCATCGACTGTTCGGCTTCGGCAATCTCGGTTCCGGTGACGTCCTCGATTGCGGAGCGCAAGCGGGCCAGCAGCACGGGACGGCGGTCGGTGGCAGCACTGGGTGCAGGCTGGTCGGCCATGGGAATCTCCGGCATCGCAATGAAGGTTGATGGAATGTCTGTTGGAGCTCGTGCCATGGGGGCCATGCCCGCACCGGCGTCCAGCCAGTGACGGCGGCGCTCGAAGGGATAGGTCGGCAGGCACAGGCGCTGCTTGCGCGAGCGCCGGTCGAGCTGGCGCAGGTCCAGGCTCACGCCTTCGCACCAAAGCTGCCCAAAGGCCTTGCGCCAACTGGTCACCTCGGAATCCGGCGTATCCGACAGCGTGGAAATGGCTGCATGCGGTCGCGGCGTGTGTTGGCGCGCGAGCGTGACCAGGGTTGCGCGCGGTCCCGCTTCCAGCAGTACTGAGCGTGGCAATAGCGCGAGGGCAAACTTGAGCGCGGCGGAGAACTTCACCGTGGCCCGCAGGTGCCGGGTCCAGTAGTCCACCGAGGTCGCTTCGGCATCCGACAGGCGCTC
The DNA here is from genome assembly GCA_016712865.1 of Dokdonella sp. Classification (GTDB taxonomy): domain Bacteria; phylum Pseudomonadota; class Gammaproteobacteria; order Xanthomonadales; family Rhodanobacteraceae; genus Dokdonella. The sequence continues at coordinate 139,368 of JADJQH010000008.1, read as the reverse complement.
GCCGCTGGCACTGGAAACGATGGGAATTCGCGGCGGCGCCAGCGCAACTCCGGCCAGTTCGACGGCAAACGGCGCCAGCACCGCATCCATCATCGCGGAATGGAAGGCATGCGAGGTACGCAAGGGACGACAGGCAATGCCGTCGGCTTCAAGCGCAATGCGCAGGGTTTCGATATCCGCAATTTCACCGGAGACCACGCAGGCCATCGGCGCATTCACTGCGGCAAGATCGAGTGAAGCCGGCAAGCGTGCGCGCAGCTGATCCTCATCGAGGCGGACCGACAACATCGCCCCCGCCGCTTGCGCCTGCATCAGGCGACCGCGCCGCGCGACCACGCGCAGGGCATCCTCCAGCGACATGACGCCAGCCAGCACGGCAGCGACAAACTCACCGACACTGTGGCCGATCAGGGCGACGGGTTGAATGCCCGCGCCCATCCACAATTGCGCCAGGGCGTACTCGATGGCGAAGGTCGCCGGCTGGGTGATGCCGGTGTCGAGCAAGGCAGCCGGATCATCCGCAAACAGGCGATCACGCAAGTCGAATCCCAGTTCGCTGACCAGCAGGCTGGCGCAGCGATCCAGTGCCTCGCGGAACATCGGTTCCTGTGCGTGCAACTGTCGGCCCATGCCGGCGTACTGCGCACCCTGCCCCGGAAACAGCATGACCACGCCATCACTCGATCGCATCGACGCTGCGTCACCGATGCGCAGCGATGCCAGCTGCGTCGCGGCTTCGACGCAGGTTTCCGCGACCACGGCGGCGCGCTGCGCAAAGCATTTGCGGCCCTGTGCCAGGGTGAAGGCGACGTCCGCCAGGTTGAGGTCGGGCTGCGCCTCAAGATGCGCAGCCAAGGCCTGTGCCTGCACTGCCAGCGCCGCCGGCGTACGCGCCGACAGCATCAGCAGCTGCGCTCCATGCGCGACATCCGATGCGGGCACAGCCGGCGCTTCCTCCAACACCACGTGGGCGTTGGTGCCACCGACGCCGAATGAGCTGACACCGGCACGCAGGGGAAACGCACCCTGCCACTCGCGCAGCGCGGTGTTCACGACGAATGGCGAACGGGAAAAGTCGATGGCCGGGTTGAGCGTGTCCGCATGCAGGCTGGCGGGCAGCAGGCGATGTTGCAGGGCCAGCGCAGTCTTGATGAATCCGGCTGCACCGGCGGCAATCACCGTGTGCCCGACATTGCTCTTGAGCGAACCGATGGCGCAAAAACCGCACTCCTGGGTACTGCGTCGGAACGCGGTGTTGAGACCGGCCAGTTCGATCGGATCGCCCAGTGGCGTGGCGGTACCGTGCGCCTCGACATAGCTGATCGAACGCGCCTCGATGCCGGCGTCGTCGTGCGCCATGGCAATCACCGCGGCCTGCCCCGCCTCACTGGGCGCGGTGAAGCTGGCCTTGTCGCCACCATCGTTGTTGACCGCGCTGCCGCGCACCAACGCAATCACCGGATTGCCATCGGCCAGCGCATCGGACAGGCGCTTGAGCAGCACCACGGCCGCGCCATCGCTGAACACCGTGCCCTGGGCTTGGGCGGAGAAAGTGCGCGTGCTGCCGTCCGGCGAGAGCATGGCGCCTTCCTGGTAGCGATAGCCGCTGCGCGGCGGACAGGTGATCGATACGCCGCCGGCCAGGGCCATGCCGCAACGTCCATTGCGCAAGGCTTCCACGGCTTGGCAGATCGCCACCAATGAGGTCGAGCAAGCGGTGTGCACGCTCACCGCGGGACCAGTGAGGTTCAACTTGTGCGCGACGCGGGTGGCGATGTAGTCCTTCTCGTTGGCCAGCATTACCTGGAATGCACCGAGTTGCTCGACGCGTTCCGGATGCGCAGCGACATGGCGTTGCGCATAGCTTGCGTTGTACATGCCGGCAAACACGCCAACGGGGACAGCATGCCGGTCCGGTACCTGTCCGCCGCGCTCCAGGCATTCCCAACACAGCTCAAGGAAGATGCGCTGCTGTGGATCGGTCAACTCCGCCTCGCGCGGGCTGATGCCGAAAAACGCCGCATCGAAATCCTCGACACCGTCAATGATTCCGCGCGCCCGCACGTAGTCGGGATGTTCGCGCTCGGCGCGTGGAACCGATGGATCGAGTTCATCCACGCCGAAGCGGGTAATCGATTCGCGACCCTCGCACAGGTTTGTCCAGAACGCATCGACATCGCTCGCGCCGGGGAAGCGTCCGGCCACGGCAATGACGGCAATGGGTTCGTTGCCCGCTTCGCCCGTGCGCGTGCTGATCCGCTCGCGCGCAACTCCCGTCGCGCGACTGCCGTCGAGCAAGGCCGCCAACGCCCGCGGCGTGGGTGAATGAAAGAAGTCGGTGATGGCCAGCCGCTGCGAGCCTTCATCGATGCGCGCGACGGCCTGCACGGCGAGCAGGGAATTGCCGCCGAGATCAAAGAAATTGTCGTCACGTCCAACTTCGTCAATTGCGCACAGCTCGGCAAACAGCGCACACAGGCGCCGTTCCTGCGCACCGACTGGTGCCGAGTACGCCACCGCCAGTTGCGGTCGCCGCATGTCGGGTGCCGGCAACGCACGTCGGTCCAGCTTGCCGTTGGCGGTCAGCGGCATCGCATCCAGTTGCATGAAGATCGAGGGCAGCATGAAGGCGGGCAGGCTGCGGGCGAGATGCGCGCGCAGCACCGATCCGGCAACCGGCACCGCGTCGACGTGATAGGCGACCAGGCGCTGCAATCCTGGCCTGTCCTCGCGCGCCAGCACCGCTGCGAAGCGCACATCCGGATGCGCGACAAGCGCGGCCTCGATCTCGCCGGGCTCGATGCGATAGCCGCGGATCTTGACCTGATGGTCGCTGCGCCCGACGTATTCGATGGCCCCATCCGGCAGGCGTCGCACCACGTCGCCCGTGCGATACATGCGCGAACCCGAATCCGCAAACGGATCGACCACGAAGCGTTCGGCGCTGAGTTCGGGGCGCGCCAGATAGCCACGCGCCACCCCGGCGCCGCCGATGTGGAGTTCCCCGAGAATGCCGGTTGGCAGCAGTTCGCCGCGCGCATTCAGCACATGCAGGCGGGTGTTTGCGATCGGATAGCCGATCGGGATCGACGTGGTTTCATCCGCCAAGTCGTGCGGAATCGACCAGGTCGCGGCGAAGGTCGTGCACTCGGTGGGGCCGTAACCATTGATGATGCGGGTGTTCGGCAATGCAGCGAGCGCCTTGCGCACATGCGCAACCGAGAGCGCCTCGCCGCCGATCAGCAACTGGTCGAGCCGCTCCAGATGCCGCGGATCGCCATCAACGATGCTGTTGAACAAGGCTGCGGTCAGCCATGCAACTTGCACTCCATGCGTGGCGATGCACTGCGCCAGGCCCGCACCCGTGGGTATGCGCTGCGCATGCACGACCACGCTGCCGCCATTGAGCAGCGCTCCCCAGATCTCGAAGGTGGCGGCATCAAAGCCGAGCGGCGCTGCATGCAGGATGCGCGGCGCATGGCCCAGCTCGACATAGTCCACGCCCCGCACCAGGCGGATGATCGCGCGATGCGGAATCTCCACACCCTTGGCCACGCCGGTAGAACCCGAGGTGTACATGACATAGGCAAGCGTCTCGCCGTTGATGTCACTCGGCATGGCCACGTCATCACGCCGCGCGCCTTCTGCTTCGAGTTCAGCCAGCGTGCGTGACGGCAGACTCGCATCCAACAGCGATGCCGGCATTTCGTCAGCGCGGATGACCAGGACTGCGGCCGAGTCCGCGACGATGAAGGCGAGACGCTCGGCGGGGTATGCCGCATCCAGCGGCAGGTAGGCGGCGCCGGCCTTGAGTATGCCGAGCATGGCCAGCAGCGCTTCACTGCTGCGTTCCATCAGCATCGCGACCGTGTTGCCGGGTTGCACGCCGTCAGCGATGAGGGTGCGGGCAACGAGGCTGGATCGCCGATCCAGTTCCGCATAGCTCAGGCTGCGTGAGCCGTCGATCACCGCGATCTTCCCGGCGGCACCGCGGGCCACCTCGGCAAACAGGCCAGCTACCGTGTCTTCTTTCCTGCGCGGTACATCGGTGGCGTTGCAGTCTTGCACCTGGACGCGGCGTTCTTCGGCGGAGACCGCCTGGACCTCGTTCCATCGTTGCGCACGAGCCAAGCCGCAAAGAATCTCGCGCATCGCGCGCGCCAGAACCTGCAAAGCGGATGCCCCGAGATCGCCGCCGGCGTCCGAGACATGGATGCACGATGCATTGCCATCATCCAGTTGCCAGCACAAACCGGAACCAAGGTCGGCGTCGGCAAGATGCCAGGAGCCGATGCGACTGCACGGCGCATCGCGCTCGACAGGCGCTTGCGCCGAGCCGGACTGCACCAGCCACGCATCGAGATCGGCGTCGATTGGATTCGGGTACACCTGCATGGATCCTTGCGCATCCGCGAGGATCACCTCCGGGTTACCGGTGAGGCGCAGGTCGAGCAACGCGAGTGCGGCGCGCAGCATGGAAGCGCGGTCGAGGCCGATGCGCGCAGCGCGAGCGCCAAGTGCGGAAATCAGCCCTGCATCCAGTTCACACGTCGCCTCCGCGCGCGCGCCGCTTTGCTGCTGCAGCGAGCGCGGCAGCACGTCCAGCACATCGACATGCGGATTTTCGGCCCGGTTCCGCATCAGTCAGTGCACATCGGCATGCGCATACGGGGCACGGTCCGAGCGGATCGAACGCCCGGCCAGGCGACGCGCGAACACCTTGGCATCGGTGATGGAACGCAGTGACGCGTGCAGCAACGCATCGAGCATTGGCCTCTGGCCGACAGCGGGAAGTCTGAGTCCATATCCGCGCAGGCGGTAATGCGCGCGATGCAGCAAGCTGTCGCGCCGGGTGGCACGCGTGTAGTAGGTGAAGCTCATGGTGATGGATGGCCCATCGCCGTTCTCGACCATGTGCGGACTGGTGCTCGGCATGTAGACGCCCTCGCCAGGCCGCAGTTCGAACACCTGGGCACGTTCTCGCAAGGCCTCGCTCCACTCAAGCAAGTCGCGTTCATGACAGGCGTGGAAGCGATCACGTGCGGCCTCGGACGCGGTGACCGTGTCGCGGTGGTCCCACACGTAGACTTTCTTGCGACCCTGCACCTGGAACAGGAAGTTGTGCTCCTTGTCGAAATGGAAGGGCGTGACCGTACGCGGCGAAGTGACGAAGATCCAGCCGCCGCGATAGCACATGCCGGGATCCCTGCTGCGAATGCTGTGCTCGATACCATCCAGCACGTCGTCCACCAGCACGCGGTACTGCGCATCGGTCTGCACGTTGAGAAGGGACATCCAGGCTTTCGCATCGGCAATGTGCGCCAGCGTGTCGGCTGCCGAGCGTGCATTGGGATGCAGGCGAGGCGCGCTGTTGAACGAGGTGCCGGCCTGCGCATCATTGCTGTGGGTGCGCACCCGACCCTTGCTTTCCAGACGCTGGCCAAGCTCGACCAGCGAACCGATATCCAGCAAGGGATGCGCCATCAGTTGGTGGCAGAACGGCTGGATCCGCCATGGATCAAAAACCTGCCAGTCCAGATCGATGGCACACGGATTTGTCGCACTCATGGTATATCCCCGCCTTGCGCCGGCTGCCCCTGGTCGATTCGAGCCGCGCGCGGGACGCCGCTTGCCTGCTCGCCTGCAAGGACAAAGCAGTATCCATGATACCGATCGATGGATGCCTGTGGCTCGAAGGGTATGCGGATCGCGCGGTCATGATGCTCCCAGCGTTCCATCAGGCGATAGCCCAGCGCCTCGAGGTCGGCGATGAATTGCGGTTCGCCACTGATACGGTAGGGACACACGGCAACGCCGATATTCTGCAGGGTGAAACACGTTTGCTGCGGATGCATGGGCGTGAGATTGATCAGCAAGCGCTGCGGCAATGCATCGAGGCCAACGAGGAACCCAGCCAGTTCGTAATCCAGGTATTGCAGCACGCCCTTGGCCATGAGCACGTCACAGCCACTGGCCTGATCACGCTCCACGAACTCGAGTGCCGATGCCACGCCGCGTTCGTCCGCGAGCTGACGCCCCTTCTGCATGACCAGCGGCACGTCGTGGACCTGCCAACGCAGATCACGGGGGTATTCGACCAGGCGAGCGAATGCGTAGTAACTGAGACCCACGTGCCCGCCCAGGTCGAAGATGCGGCGCGCGCCGTCATCCAGGAAATGCTTCAGCCAGAACAGCGCCGGATAGTCGCTGGCCTCCACGTGCTGCAGACGATGGTTGTAGAGATCGGCCGCAGCCTGCGTGTTGTAGTCCGCCGGCTTGCCTTGCGGAATGTCGTGCATCGCCTCTGCAAAGCTGGAATAGGCACCGAAGTACGCATTGCCGCGCCGATGTGCGCGAAATCGCCGCCGGTAAAGCGGCTTGGCCAGCGCGCGGATCACCGGCAATTCGCACATTTCGTCCAGAATCCGGCGGATTCGACTGCGCTGGGCGCCCAAGTCTTCTCTCCGATTGAGGTAACGCTGAACGCAGACCCCGGCGGGGCCGAATTGTTCTGGCGATTCGGCTGAATCGCAGACCGGGCCGCGATGGTATCCGAATCCCGTTGCGATGGATCGGCTGGCGACCCGCCCCGGGCAGGCGTAGCATCGGCGTCCCTTGAGGCGACCGATCCATGTTGAACGCCAGTCGAGCATTCCTGCTGATGTGCGGGTTTGCGGTTTGTGCCGGCCTCGTGCTTGCTGGGCCGGTGATCGTCGACCGTGTGGGCATGATCCACCGCCATCTGACCCACCGCACTGACGGGCTGGGTCAGGCGCCAAGCTATGCTCCCTGTGCAGAAGGCAATCCGTGGCTTTCCGAATCCGTGCAGGAGGCATGTCACGAAGGGGATGCGCTTGCATCGCAAGTTGGAAGCCACGTCCTGCTTTGGCATGAGGACGGTGCCGGTCCATCGGTTGCAAACACCCCGCCGATCAATACTCAAGCATCCGGAAGTACGCTGATTGCGTTCAGTGCCGGATACACCTCGAACAACCAGGGCCCCACCGACAACAAAGGCAACACGTGGGCACCCCTCGGGGCACCGGTGGTCTACCGGGGTTACGACGGCCAGTTCAATGTGAAGGCATACATCGTCAACTCCGCAGTGGGCGGCAACGGCCACAGCCTGAGCATCGTCAAGAACGGTGCGCCCTCCGGCGAGATCACCGTGCCTTTCATCGAAATCCGCAATTCCGCGGCCCTGCACGCCGTTGCGCAAAACTATCCGGCCGCTGCGTCCGTGGTCAGCAGCGCCAGCGTCACCACCAGTGGCCCGGCTACCCTGGTTGCGTTCTGGTGGGGCGATGCAAGCGGCCTTGTGCACAGTGCCATTCCCAACAATGGTTTCTCCATCATCGAGAACTTCGTGAACTTGCCGCCCAACAGCGCCGTTCAATGCGTGGTTGCCGTGCGCCAGGTGGCCGGTGCCGGCACCTACAACGTGAGTTGGACGCAGACTCCGAGCCAGGGGGCCGTGCTCTGGTTGATGGCTTTCCAAAGCGATGACGCCATATTCGAAAGCGGTTTCGAATAGGTCTCGCTGTTGCGCTTTGCGGGCGCCTGCGCTGCAATCGCGGCAATCCGCACAAACCGATGCGCGCATGACCGAAACCACTGCTTCAGTCCCGACTTCGCAAGAAACTGCCGGCATGGCCATTGCGCCATGGCCGCGCCAGGCCGATGGGCAATGGCGGGTCGGCGACCGGCCGCTTTCGCGAGTGGTTGCCGAAGTTGGCGGTACGCCGTGTTATCTGCTGGATCGCAGGCGCGTGACCGCGCGCGTCGCGGAATTGCGCCAGCTGCTGCCGGATTGCATCCGCATCCACTATGCAATGAAGGCCAATCCCCTGCCGGCCCTGGTTTGCCACATGGCCAGCCTGGTCGATGGCATCGATGTGGCCTCGGGCGGCGAAATGCGCGTGGCCCTGGACAGCGGGATGCCGGCCCGGCACATCAGTTTTGCCGGTCCGGGCAAATCCGAAGCGGAACTGATGCAGGCGGTTGCAGCAGGCATCCTGCTCAACATTGAATCATTCCGTGAAGTGGATCTGCTGACGCGTGCCAGCGACGCGCTCGGCATTGCCGCGCGCGTTGCCGTGCGGGTCAATCTTCCCTTCGAGCTGCGCGGCTCGGGCATGAAGATGAGTGGTGGCGCGCGACCCTTTGGCGTGGATGCCGAGCGCGTGCCCGAACTGTTGCGGCAAATCGGCGAGCGCCAACTCGGCTTCGAGGGTTTCCACCTGTTTGCCGGTTCGCAGAACCTGCGTGCCGAGGCCATCATCGAGGCCCAGACCCAAAGCTACGCGCTGGTGCTCGGCTGGCTGGATGCATGCCCTGTTGCGCCCGTCACGCTCAACCTCGGCGGCGGTTTTGGCATTCCCTACGCAGCCCAGGACAAACGCCTCGATGTCCCAGCGGTCGCCGACAACCTCGATGCGCTCGCCCAACGTGCCCGGCGCGAAATGCCTGACGCCCATCTCGCCATCGAACTGGGCCGTTATCTGGTGGGCGAAGCCGGCCTCTATGTGGCCCGCGTCATCGACCGCAAGGTTTCGCGGGGCGACGTGTTCCTGGTGCTCGATGGCGGCATGCACCATCATCTCGCCGCATCAGGCAATTTTGGCCAGGTGATCCGGCGCAACTATCCGGTCGCCATCAATCGTCGCACTGCGGATCACGAAACCGTCAGCGTGGTGGGTCCCCTGTGCACGCCGCTCGATCTGCTTGCCGACCGCGCCGAACTCGATGTGGCCGAAGCCGGTGACCTGGTCGTGGTGTTCCAGTCCGGCGCCTACGGGCGCTCCGCCAGCCCGCGTGGTTTCCTCTCGCATCCGGATGTGATCGAAGCGCTGGTGTGAGGCATCGCGTGCTGCCTGGCGATGGTCAGGCAGCGCGACAGGACGCAGCCAGCCACACGATGCGACAATGCGGCATGCCCCGCACTTCGAATCTTTCCGGCATCCTGGTCATGCTGTTCGCCGTCGGCGTCTTTTCGCTGATGGACGCGGGCCTGAAGCTGCTGACACCACACTACCCCGCGACGCAGGTTGCCGCTCTGCGGGGTGCGTCCTCATTGCCCTTCGTGATGGCCTGGGTTGCCGCAACGGTCGGCTTCCGCTCGCTGCTGCGCGTGCGCTGGTCTTTGCACCTGCTGCGCGCCGCCATCGGCGTAGGGATGATGGTGGCCTTCGTCTACGCGCTTCGGCATTTGCCGCTGAGCACCGCCTACACGATCTTCTTTGTCGCGCCCTTGATGATCACGGCGTTGTCGGTGCCGATTCTCGCTGAGCGCGTCGGCGCTCGCCGTTGGCTGGCAATCGTGGTCGGGCTGGTTGGCGTATTGCTCGTATTGAGGCCGAGTGGCGAAGGTGCATGGTCATTGGCCGGCCTCGCGGTGCTAGTCGCGGCTGCGGGTTATGCGGTATCGGCCATCACCGTGCGCGTGCTGGCACGCAGCGACAGCACCCAGGCCATGGTGTTCTGGTTGATGTTGCTGATGACTCTGGGCGCCGGTGCGCTGGCCTGGCCTTACTGGGTTCCCCTGCGCCTTGAGCACGCCTGGATCATCGCAGGCGTCGGCGTGGCCGGAACCCTGGGACAAATCGCGATCACCGAAGCCTTCTCGCGCGGCGAAGCCTCGGTGATCGCACCGTTCGAATACACCGCGCTTGGCTGGGGGCTCGGCCTCGACATCGTGCTGTGGGGCGTGCTGCCCGATCGCATCACCTGGCTCGGCGCCGCCATCATCGTCGCCAGCGGCCTCTACCTGATCCGGCGCGAACGCATCGCGCACGAGGGCAACATCGCGTCGCCACGATCCACCTGCGAATCCGGTTTACCCTGAATTGTCTTGCATGGCCCTGGGTCATGTATTGAATTCGGAGATGATCATGAATCGACTTTGGACAGTCATAGGCGTTCACGATGTGGCGGCGAGCCTCAACTGGTACCAGACACTGCTTGGCCTGCCAGAGAAACCCGCCAACCACGACTACTTTGGGCAAGTGCAGGACACCGACGGGACGGTGCTGCTTTCCTTGCACGCATGGGGTGCGCATGAACATCCGACATTGACCAGCCCTGCTCTTGCCCGGCCGGGCAATGGCCTGCTGCTGTTCTTCCTGGCGCATGAATTTGATTCAGCCCTGGCCAGAGCGCGGATGCTGGTGCCGCGGCTTGAGGAAGAGCCGCGACTCAACGAGAACACCGGTGCTCTCGAGTTCGCCGTGAAGGATCCCGATGGCTACTACGTGATGGTCAGCGCGTACGCCGCAGACGCCGTATCGGGCTGAAGCACGATCTACAACAACGCGATTTGCCGACCACATCCTCCGATGCATCAATCCATTCATCGCCCGTAAACGGGTTCCTACCAGCAGACGCGAAACGTCTCGCATGATGTTGTAGGAGCCCATTCATGGGCGATTTGGGCACGCAACCTGGCGTGGAACTTCGCGCCTGAAGGCGCTCCTACAAATACAACCTGATTGCGCCTCAGTAGGAGCCCATTCATGGGCGATTGCCCGGTCGCTTGATTTCCACCCCGCCCGTAAACGGGTTTATCCGCTTTCGGGGGCTTGCCCCTCTTTCGGGGCTCCTGCATCAAAGTGCATCAGTCATTCCCGCTCTTCGGACGCGTTGCGGCCTTCGGCTTCGGCCTGCAGCGCGGCGCGTCGGATTTTTCCACTTGAGGTCTTGGGCAAGGCGTCGCGGAATTCGACCAGGCGCGGCACCATGAAATCCTCCAGCCGCGCCATGCAGTGTGCAATCACGGCATCCGCTTCGAGCTTCACGCCATCGGCAAGCACGATGATCGCCTTCAGGGCCTGGCCCTGGATTTCGTCGGGCACGCCAACCAGCGCTGCTTCGGCCACACCCTCCAGCGCATACAGCACGTTCTCCACTTCTTTCGGACTGACCTTCTCGCCGCGTGACTTGAGGATGTCGTCCTTGCGGCCGATGAACCAGCAGAACCCATCCTCGTCGATGCGGAACAAGTCGCCGGTGTGCAGCACCTTTTCCCACGCATAGCGACCGGGTCGCAACGCCTTGGCCGTGGCTTCCTCGTTGCGCCAATAGCCCTGCATGACATGGCCACCGCGCACCACCAGCTCGCCAATCCGGTTTGCCGGCAGGCGCTCGCCGGCTTCGTCCACCACCCACACTTCGGTACCGGGAATGGCCATGCCCACGCTGCCCGGTCGCGTCGGCAGGTATTCCGGCGGCAGCCATGTGCAGCGCTTGGACTCGGTCATGCCGTACATCGAAAACAATCGCGCGGCCGGGAAACGCTCCTGCAATTTGAGAATGTGCGCAGGCGGCAGCGCCGCTGCCGTATTGGTCAGGGTGCGCACGCTGGCAGACCATCGCGCATCGAAGCTGCGCAGCTGCACCATGAGTGCCGCCATGGTCGGCACCAGTGGAAACACGCTCACCTTTTCGCTGGCCAGCATCGGCAATATCTTCTGCGGAAAGGCAAAGGATTTTTCCAGCACCAGGGTTGCGCCCAGCATGACGCACATCAACAACTGGTACAGGCCGTAGTCGAAGGACAGCGGCAGCACGCTGAGCACCACATCCTCGCTGCGCATTTCCAGATAGGAGGTGATCGAAGTCGCCGCAAACACCATGTTGCGATGGGTCATCATCACGCCCTTGGGTTGGCCGGTGGAGCCCGAGGTGTAGACCAGCATGGCGAGGTCGCTGTCGATGCCAACCGCTGCGGGAAGCCTGCAATCCGGCGTGCCCTGCATGAAGTCCTGCCACCGCATGCCACCAACAGAATCCGTGGCGTCGATGACGACAACGCAGCGCAGGCTGGGCACGCGCGCCGCGGCGGCAAGCGCGACCGTGAGCAATGACGCCTGGGTCACCAGCACACTGGCTTCACAATCGTTGAGCACCCAGGCCAGCTTGTCGGCCTTGGTGCCCGGGTTGAGCACGCTGAACACGCCACCGGCACGCAGGGTTCCGAAAATGCCCACCGCTGTTTCGAGTCGGTTCTCGGCAAACAGGACGCAACGATCACCGTTGCGAAATTCCGCATGCTGGCCAAGCGCGACGGCAAAATCATCCGCCGCTGCATCCAGTTGCGCGTAGCCGGTGCGCGCATCGCGACAGACCAGGGCAACGTGGTCGGGATCGCGCGCCGCGGCACGGCGCAGGAACGCCTCGAAGCGGATCATCGACCCAGGCCGAGCTCGGCGCGCTTGGCCTCGACGAAGCGCACCAACGCGCCGATGCCGTCGATGTTCTCGGGGATGACTTCGTGATCCTCGACGAAGATCTCGAACTCCTTTTCCAGCCAGGTCACCAGGCTGAGCACACCGATGGAATCGAGAATGCCGCTGTCGATGAGGCTTTGCTCGTCGGCGAGCGGTATCTCCGCCGCGCCAGGCAGGGATTGCCGGATGTGTCTGCGCAAGGTTTGTTCAATCGATGACATGACGTCTGCGGGGTCGCGATGGCCTGGGCGGGCGCCGGGACCCGCCTGCGAGCGTATGGGAATGGCGCCGAAGTGTGCCAGAAGCGCGGCCAGCCCACACCCCGGCGCGTTGGCGGGGACGCTTTGCGCTGCGGAATCTCTGATCAACCACAGTTTTCGTCAGCCCGGCATACGCCGGGGTCCATTTTGACCTTGATTCCATTGGAACACGGTCAAGATGGGTTCCGGCTTGACCGGCCATTCGGCTGTTGTAAAGCGCCTCGCCGGAATGACGAACAAGATCAGAGCTTCCCTGGAGGCGTGGCCCCTGCGCAATCGTGATTACGTTCACTGTATGCAAGCTGCCAACTCTGGACCATGCCGGCTTGCCTGCCAGCGTGAATCAAGGATCGTTCAATGCATACCTGTTTCCTGCGAACCTGTCTTGCCCCCATGCGCCGGTACCGGGCTGCGACCTGCGCGCTGATGATCGGCGTTGCCCTGCCCTTCGCCAGCGTGCAGGCGGCGCCCAATCTGCCGAACCCGGTGATGTTCGTCACCCAGGTGCCGGTGCCCGCCGACTTTGCCACCATCGGCTCGGTATTCGCCAACCACATGGCCGGCATGCAGGATGCCGCGCGCGGCGGCGACCTGTGGATCCGCTACGCCAACGGCAACTTGCGCAACCTCACTGCCGAGGCCGGTTACGGCATGAACGGCCAGCAGGGTGCCAACGCCATCGCCGTGCGCGACCCGGCCATCCACTTCAACGGCAGCAAGGCCATTTTCAGCATGGTCATCGGCGCGCCCACCCAGCAGTACCAGCAGATCACCCGCTACTGGCAGCTTTACGAGATCACCGGATTCGGTGTCGGCCAGACCATCAGCATTACCCACGTTCCGGGACAACCCGAGGACACCAACAACGTGGAGCCCACCTACGCCTCGGATGGCAGCATCATTTTCGTCAGCGACCGACCGCGCAATGGCCAGCGCCACCTGTACCCGCAACTGGACGAGTACGAGTCCACGCCCACGCCGACCGGCTTGTGGAATCTCAATCCGGCCAGCGGCGCATTGCGCCTGTTGCAGCATTCTCCGTCCGGATCGTTCCGCCCGATCGTCGACAGCTACGGCCGCATCATCTTCACGCGCTGGGACCACCTGCAGCGCGACCAGCAGGCCGATGCCGGCACCTACGGCGCCTTCAACTGGGTGTCCGAAGCAGCCAACGCAGCCACCACCGGCCCGAGCGAGGTATTCCCGGAGCCACGCGCGGAAACCGCGACCACGTATGGATTCACCATCAACCACTTTTTTCCCTGGCAACTCAACCAGGATGGCAGCGCCGAGGAAACCCTCAACCACATCGGCCGCCATGAACTGTTCGACTATTTCGCGCAGAGCCTGAAGAACGATCCCAACCTGGTCGAGTACATCTACGGAGCATCGCCACCGCGCAACAATGCACTGGACGTGTTGAACTGGTTGCAGATCAAGGAAGACCCGACCACGCCGGGCCGCTATTTCGCCATCGATGCGCCCGAGTTCTACACCCACGCATCCGGCCAGATCATTGCCATCAATGGATCGCCGACGACCAATCCGGACAACATGCTGGTGGCCTACAAGACGCCGCGCAGCACCAGCAGCTTCTACGCGGGCACGCCACCTGCCGACTTCACCGGTCACTATCGCAATCCCCTGCCGATGTCGGATGGGCAGATGGTGGCATCCTGGGTGGCCGAACCGCGGCAGACCGCCAATGACGGCACCCGGCCCAACCCGGTCCCACGCTATCTGTTCCGCCTGTATGGACTGGTCACCGGCAACGGCGGCTATCTGCAGCGCGATGCCAACGGCGCCCTGACCAATGGCATCAGCAAGTCCGTTTCGTGGTGGGATCCGGATGTGCTGGTCACGTACAACGGTCCGCTGTGGGAACTCTCGCCGGTTGAGGTGCGTGCGCGCAACGTGCCGCCGAACACCGGCAACCTGCCGCCGGAAGCACCGGAAGCACAGGCCTTTTCCAGCGCCAATGTGGATTTTGCCGCGTTCCAGGCGTTTCTCGCCGCGCGCGGGCTGGGAGTCCTGGTCAGCCGCAACGTCACCACGCGCGATCGCGCCGACCAGCAGCAGCCCTACAACTTGCGCGTACCCGGTGGCGTGCAATCAATCGCCACCGGCGGCGCGGTGTACGACATCACCCACATGCAATTCCTGCAAGGCGACCAGATCCGCGGACTTGGCGGTGCGGCTACGCCCAACGACGGTCGCCGGGTTCTCGCCCAGCCTCTGCACGATCCGAATGCCCTGCAATGGATGCCGCCACCGGCGCCGGGAACGCCTGCCGGCGCAGTGCCCATCGCCAGTGATGGCTCGGTGGCAGCCATCGTGCCTGCACAGCGCGCGCTGGCCTGGCAATCGACCTCAAGCAATGGCACGCCGGTGGTGCGTGAGCGCTACTGGATTTCCGTGAAACCCGGCGAAGTACGCGCCTGCGGCGGCTGCCATGGTGTCAACACCGCCGACCAGACCGGGCAAGTGCCTGCAACCAACATGCCGCTGGCCCTGGTCAACCTGCTCAACTACTGGCAAGCCAACGCAGATGTGATCTTCGCCGACGATTTCGAGTGAAATCTGCGGCCGATGAGTGCAGCACCACCCTCACCCTCACCCTGACCCTCTCCTTCATGCCCTCCGGGTACGCTGGCGGGAGAGGGGATCAGAAGCGAGGCTTTCCGCCTCTCCCGCTGGCGTACCCAAAAGGGCATGAAGGAGAGGCCGACGCGCAGCGGCGGGTGAGGGTGGTGTCCACGCTGGTGCCGAAACAGCAATCTCAGCGCGCGCCGCGGCGGAACAGCACCACCTCGACGGTCTGCACGAGAATCACCAGGTCCAGCATGAAGTTGTGGTTCTTCACGTAGAACAGGTCGTACTTGAGTTTCTCCGCAGCGTCTTTTTCATCCGCGCCGTACGGATAGTTGAGCTGGGCCCAGCCGGCAAGACCCGGCTTCACGCAGTGGCGAAGTTCGTAGTAGTCGATCTTCTTCGCCAGTTCCTCGACAAACTGCGGGCGCTCCGGGCGCGGCCCGATCAGGCTCATGTCGCCACGCATCACGTTCCACAACTGCGGAAGCTCATCAATGCGAACCTTGCGGATGAAGCGACCCACGCGCGTCACCCGGTCATCGGATTTGCTGGCCCAGCGCGCCACACCATCGGCTTCGGCGTCGGTGCGCATGCTGCGGAACTTGATCAGCTTGAAGATGCGTCCTTTTTCACCGACACGCTCCTGGCGATAGAGAATGGGAGCGCCCGGTCCGGACTCGATGATGATGGCCAGGGCCGTGACCAGCATCAGCGGCCAGGTCAGGGCGAGCACGGTGAAGGTGGCGGCCGAATCGAACAGGATCTTGCCAAGCCGGCGCAAGGGCGTGGCATCGAAGCCGTCCGAGAACACCAGCCAGGAAGGATCGATCAGGTTCAGCTTGACCTTGCCCAGTTCGCGCTCGAAAAAGCTGACCAGGGTGGTCACGGTCACGCCCATCTGCTTGCATTCCAGCAACTGGTGCATCGGCAATTGCCCGCGCCGGTCGTCCGCTGCCACCACGATCTCGTTGACCTGCAACTGGCGGATGACAAGGTCCAGCGATTCCGGGCACGGCAGCAAATGATCAGCCGCAATCACGGTGGTTTCACCCGGCAGGGGAACGTAACCAATGACGATGAATCCGCGTCGGTCCACGCGCCTGCGCATGTTGTCGTTGATCATCTGTGCGCGGCGACCGGCCCCAAGCACCAGGATGCGTCGCCTCAGCGCCTTGAGGTCGATCAATCGCAAGTAAATCGATCGACCCAGCACCACCAATGGAAAGCTGATCAGGAGTGCAAGCAGGATGACGCCGCGGCCGATGAACAATTGGGGAATCATGTAGAACACGAACACCACCGCCACTCCGCCGGCGGCAAAGCCCATGATCTGGCGCACCAGCATGCCCAGGCGATTCTCGCGCAGGTTGGGCAGGTACAGGCCCACCGCAGCCATCGCAGTAACGATGATCAAGCCGAAGATGGTGGCGCGCAGCTCCAGGCCAACGGAAAACGCCGCCAGGTCCGCGGCCGAATGCATGAAGCGCAGGCGCGCTGCAACCATCAACGAGACGATCAGCACCAGCAGCTCGAAAACAGCCAACACCAGCATCCATCGCGCGCCTTGTTCACGCACCCATCGAACCATTTCCCACCCCCTGGTCAACGCACACGTCGCGCCGTGGAAAGACGCGCCAGTACATGCCCACTTGCGGTTTCAAGCAGCATTCAACCGGTTGCTGCGCCCCTGAATGGCGAAGCCCGGTCAAGGCAAACCAAGGATGGTACCGGAGCAGATCAATTCCGGCACGCTCGCCGAAGTTCAAGGCGTCCAAACTCGCAGGCCTGTGGAAGGCACATGCGGCTCGGCGCTGCTCGCCAGTTGCCCGGATTCTGCCCCGACTTGCCCGCATATCTCCCTTTCCGGGCCTGACTCGCCAAAGCACAACGGTTTAGAATCGCGGTTTGCATGGCTGCCGGCCTTTGCCGCGGCCATGCCACTTCCCTGATTGCCCAAGGATCAGCCATGTGTGGAATCGTTGCCGCCGCTGCCGAGCGTGATGTCGTGCCGATCCTGTTGTCCGGCCTGCGCGCCCTGGAGTACCGGGGTTATGACTCCGCCGGATTGTCCGTCTACCACGATGGCAACCTGAGCCGCGCGCGCACGGTGGGCAAGGTTCGCGAGCTGGAGGCGCGGCTTGAAACCCAACCCGTGTCCGGCCAGACCGGCATCGCCCATACCCGATGGGCTACCCACGGCGCGCCGAGCGAAGCCAACGCGCATCCGCACCAGTCGGTCGAATCCATCGGCGTCGTGCACAACGGCATCATCGAGAACCACGTCGCCCTGCGCGAGGAACTGAAGGGCCTCGGCTACCGCTTTGATTCGGAAACCGACACCGAAGTGATTGCCCATCTGGTGCATCACTACGCAAGCAAGGGACTCAACTTGCGCCTTTCGGTCATGGCGGCCATCGAACGCCTGCACGGCGCATTCGCCATTGCGGTGATCAGCCGCGACGAACCCGGTCATGTGATTGGCGCACGGCGCGGCAGTCCGCTGGTGGTGGGCATGGGCATTGGCGAGAACTTTCTCGGCTCCGACGTGCAGGCGCTGATCAAGGTCACCAACCAATTCCGTTACCTCGATGAAGGCGACCTGGTCGAAATCACGCGCACCTCGGTACAGGTGTACGACGCGTCCGGCCAGGCCGTCGAGCGACGCGTGCAGACCAGTGAGCTTTCCGCCGACGCGGTGGAGCGCGGCGAGTACCGCCACTACATGCTCAAGGAAATCTTCGAGCAGCCTCGGGCTGTCGCCGACACCCTGGAAGGTCGCATCGCCAATGGGCGCATCCTGCCCAACATCTTCGGCGTCAATTCCGATGCACTGCTCGATCGCGTGCGCCATGTGCAGATCATTGCCTGCGGCACCAGCTATCACGCCGGGCTCGTCGCACGCTACTGGCTGGAAGGCCTCGCCGGCATCCCGTGCAGCATCGAGGTGGCCAGCGAGTACCGTTATCGCCAGGCGGTGGTGCCGGCCGACAGCCTGTTCCTCGCCATTTCCCAATCCGGCGAAACCGCCGACACCATGGCGGCGCTGCGCCAGGGCAAACAACGCGGCTACCTCGGATCCTTCGCCATCTGCAATGTGCCGGAATCCAGCCTGGTGCGCGAATCCGACCTCGTGCTGATGACACGCGCGGGTCCGGAAATCGGTGTTGCTTCCACCAAGGCCTTTACCACACAGCTCACTGCACTGGCCCTGCTGGTGCTGGAGATTGCGCGCCGACGCGGCCTTGCCGAGGATCGCTACAGCAAGCTCGTCAACGAGCTGGCCAGTCTGCCGCGTCGCATTACCGAGGCACTCGAACAGGCCCCGCGCATCGCCGAACTCGCCGAACGCTTCGTGCACAAGCATCACACCCTGTTCCTCGGTCGCGGTGCCAACTATCCGGTGGCGCTTGAAGGTGCCCTAAAGCTCAAGGAAATTTCCTACATCCATGCCGAGGCCTATCCGGCCGGCGAGCTCAAGCACGGACCGCTGGCGCTGGTCGACGAGGACATGCCGGTGATCGCCGTGGCACCGAACAACCAGTTGCTGGAAAAGCTGAAGTCCAACCTCGAGGAAGTCCGCGCGCGCGGCGGCGAGCTGTTCGTGGTCGCCGACGATGACGTGGAGATCGACAGCGACGGCGTGCGCGGTGCCGTCATCAAGCTCAATTCCGGCGGCAACATGATTGCCCCGGCCGTGTTCACCGTGCCCTTGCAGTTGCTCGCTTACCACGTCGCCGTGCTTCGCGGCACCGACGTCGACCAGCCGCGCAACCTGGCCAAATCGGTGACCGTGGAATAGGGACGGCCACCATGCGCATTTGCGTCTACTGCGCCTCCAGCCAGGAGTGCGATCCGCACTATCACGCGGTCGCGTTTGAACTTGGCCGTCTGCTTGCGGAACAGGGCTGCACCGTGGTCTATGGCGGTGGTTCCGCCGGCTCCATGGGTGCGGTAGCGAATGGCGCGCTGTCAGCCGGTGGCGAGGTCGTTGGCATCCTGCCGAAGTTCATGGCCGATCTGGAATGGGGGCACCCGGGCTTGACCCGGCTGGAGTTGGTCGAGGACATGCGCGAGCGCAAACATCGCCTGCTCACCGGTTCGGATGCGGTGGTTGCCCTGCCCGGCGGTTGCGGCACGCTGGAGGAATTGTTCGAGGCGATCACGCTCAAGCGCCTGGGTCTCTACTTCAATCCCATCATCCTGCTCAACACGCGCGGTTTCTATGCACCGTTGCAGACCTTCATGCGCAGCGTGATCGACGCGCGCTTCATGAACAGCGAACACCTGGACATGTGGAGCCTGGTCGATGAACCCGAGCAGGTGTTGCCGGCCATCCGCGCCACGCCACGCTGGCGTGAGGATGCGCGCGAGATTGCGGTGGTGCGGCAGCGCGTTTGAGCATTCGCGTTCGAGCTGTCCCTGTTGATGGGTTGGGCAATGGCCCCTCACCCCCAACCCCTCTCCTTCATGCCCTCTTGGGTACGCAGGGGGCGAGGGGAGCTGAAGTCTGACGGCACGCCGCGCTGGGCGCGCTCTTGTAGAAGTCACTACAGGGACGATGCGAATACCGATGTGCATGGCGCGCGAATCATCGACCCTAGGGAAACTCTGAACAAGTACGGAACTCATTCGTCGCGAGCAAGCTCGCTCCCACAAAATCAAGCAATGGTGGGAGCGAGCTTGCTCGCGACAAACCTTGTTCAGACCTTCCCTGAAGCCTGTCCTGAGCTCGACGAAAGAGGTCTCCTGCAGGTGCGGGCCTTGCGATTCGGTAGGAGCCCCGAGAAAGGGACAAGCCCATTCATGGGCGATGCGGGCGCGGCAAGCATTGGCTAGGAGCCTGCGCGGCAGAATGAATTCGAAGCGAAACGACGTTGACGCGATTCAGTGGATCAATCGGAGGGTGCGCATAGCGGGCTCTATGCAATCCTGACGATTGATCCAATCAATCGATGGCAGCGTCGTTGCAGCCGGATGGCTTCTGCCGCGCAGGCTCCTAGGATTTGCGTCGTTTGCCGGGTTTCTTCGGCTTCGGTTGCGGCATCAGCATGGCCGTTTCAAGGATCAGCGTGCGGATTGCATCGGAATCGTCCAGCAATTCATCGGCAACCGGGTAGTTGCTTGCGCCGGGATAGGGTGGTCGTTGCGGCAGGTCGGGAGCAAGGCGCCTGTCCGCCTGCGATGGTTTGATGAACACGCTGTTGTCACAGACGAAGGCCACCACCTTTTCATCCACGTACAAGGCAAATTCCCCGAACAGGCGCTTGTGCGTGAGGCGGCCGCCGAGATCGATCTGCTCGACGACATAATCCAGAAATTCCCTGTCGGTGGCCATTGCCTGCCCGCGCGATTCGGCTCAATCAAAATCGCTGGCGGTGCCGGTCAATTCGCGCACGCCGGAGTCACCGTCGCCGAAGCCATCGTGGTCACGATCCGCATCTTCGCTGCGCGGGGCCCGCGTGCCATCGTTGGCGGCGCTGCGGTCCGCCTGTTTTTCCCAGCGCGTCTTGATCGGATTGTCGGATTCGGCGGCCTGCAATTCGGCAAGCAATGCATCCTTGCGCTCCGTGGACAAATCCGTCCAGTGACAATCATCCAGTGCACCCACCATCGAATAGAGCAGGTTCAGGCTGGGCCGGAAACCGGCGCGCTTGATCTTGAGAAAGGCCTCCACCGGGCCGACCCGCAACAGGTCCTCGTGGGTGCGCACGCCGACCTGTCGCAACCATGCGGCCGACTTGGGTCCGACATTGCGGATCTTGTTGTCCTTGCCCGTCATGCCGCTGCTTCCGTCTGCTTCGATGGCTTCAATGAATCAAGGAAGATTGCACACAAGGCCTGCATGCCGCTCGCATCCTCCTCGTCAAAGCGATTCGGCAATGGGCTGTCCACGTCCCACACACCGAGCAAGGTGTTGTCGAGAATGAGCGGCACCACGATTTCCGAACGCGAGGCGGCATCGCAGGCGATGTGTCCGGGGAAAGGCATGCACATCGGCCACGCACTGCACCTGGCGCGTGGTCGCTGCGGCTCCGCAAACCCCCCGATCCAGCGCGATGCGCACGCAGGCGGGCTTGCCCTGGAACGGACCAACCACCAGTTCGCGGCCATCGAAAAAATAGAACCCGCACCAGTTGATGTCGGGCAATGCGTACCAAACCAGCGCGGCAAAATTCGCGGCATTGGCAATACGGTCATGCTCGCCGTGCAACAAGGCGCGCGCCTGCTCGAGCAGTTGCGCGTACTGCTCGGATTTGTTGCCGGTCGGCCGCATGACGGAAAAACTCATGTTTGAAGTGTAGCATCGCACGGACTTTCGATATCCCGTCGCAACATGCCGGAGCCCAAACCATGAATTTGTCCGAACTCCCGGTAGAAGGCGGCGTGCGTCAGCGCGGATTGCAGGTCACGCGCCTGGAAACGTTCGTCGACGCCGCGTTTGCCTTCGCGGTAACCCTGTTGGTGGTCTCCTTCGATTCCATGCCCAGCACGTTTGCCGAACTGCACGACGCCTTGCGTCGATTGCCTGCGTTTCTGGCCGGTTTCGCCATTCTTGCCCTGTTCTGGTTCAGCCATCATCGCTTCAGTCGCCGCTTCGGACTGGAAGACGGATTCATAGTTTTCCTCAGCCTGACCCTGGTTGCGGCCACCCTGTTCTATGTGTACCCGCTGCGCATGGTGATGTCGGCGGCCATGTCATTCTTCACCGGCGGCTGGGCACCGAGCGAGTTTGCCGTTCAAAGCATGAGCGAGTTTCGCCTGATCTTCGTGATCTACAGCATGGGCTTCGCCGTGCTCTCCTGCTTGATCGTGCTGTTGAATCTGCGCGCCCTGAGCAAGGCCGATACCTTGCAACTGGATGCTGCCGAACGCTTGGCCACGCGCGCGGAGATTGTTTCTCACCTGATCCTGATCGGCTGCGCCGCATTGTCGATCCTCGTTGCGGCGCTGATCCCCGAGCAACCCGACTGGCTGCAGGCACTTCCCGGATTGGTGTATTGCCTGCTGGGCGTGCTGTCTCCGTGGTCAGGCATACATTACGGGCTACGCGTGGAAAAGCTGGCAGCTGCGCGCGAGTCACGGAGTTGATTTCAATGTACGTCACCGGCACCGATACCGGTATTGGCAAGACGCGCGCTAGTTGCGCCCTGCTGCGTTCGTTCGCGCTGGCGGGAAAGCGCGCCATCGGCATGAAGCCGGTGGCCAGCGGCTGCGAAGTGACCGCGCACGGTTTGCGCAACGACGATGCCCTGCAGCTGATCGCCGCCGGCAACGTGACGGCGGCCTATGCGGACATCAATCCGTATGCGTTTGCCGATCCGATTGCACCCCACCTCGCCGCAGCCGATGACGGTGTCGCGATCGACCTGCAAACCATTTTCGAGGCGTACAGGCGGCTGCGCCAGGCATCGGATGTCGTGGTCGTCGAAGGTGTCGGCGGCTGGTGCGCGCCGCTGGGCGCACAAGGGATGCAGGCAGACTTGGTGCGCGCACTGGAATTGCCGGTGGTGCTGGTGGTCGGCCTGCGCTTGGGTTGCCTCAATCACGCCCTGCTCAGCGTTCGTGCCATCGAGGCCGATGGCTGCACGCTGGCCGGCTGGATCGGCAACCGTATCGATGCCGACATGCTGCGCGCCGAAGACAACATCGATACCTTGAAGTCGCGCATCGATGCACCCTTGCTTGGCATCCTTGAGCACGGCACAGCGCCATCGCCTGCATTCGATCCCGATTGCTTGTTGCGCCGGCTGGCGCACGCCCATCCAAACGGAAACAACTGACATGCCCGCTGCAAAACGCTACCTCATCAGTGTCGCCGACATCTCCGCTTCGCGGGGCTCCATCGAGCAACTCGCATTTCATGGTGATTCGCCGGAGTTTCTCGCCAGGGCTCTTGAAACCGCGCTGCGCGAACCATCGCTGTGGGAACGCTGGCGCAACCTGCAGGAAGATCCGGAAGCCGTCGATCCGCAAACCGGCGCAACCGACCCGCGCGCCACGGTGACGGGCAGCCTGCAGCCAGGACGCAGCGAACTGGTCGTGACCACGATCCTTCCCCACGCCATCATCAAGCATCGGCTGGACCTGCTGATCGGTCAGCACTGGGCGCTGCGCGATGTGAGCACGCCGTAGCGCCGAGCTTGCTCGGCTGCGGTTTGTCGCAAGGATCCAAGCGGAGCAAGCTCCGCTCTACGCGAAAAGCCCGGCTCTTGTAGAGCCGAGCTTGCTCGGCTGCGGTTTGTCGCAAGGATCCAAGCGGAGCAAGCTCCGCTCTACAAAAGCCGAAGCCGAAAACGGAGCAAGCTCCGCTCTACGCGCATCCCGCCTGATCTCGCATTCTCGTCCATGCTGGACGACGAGCTCACCTTTTGGCAGCCAAGGCACTGGGCCCCTGCCTTCGCAGGGGCGACGGAATCTTGTTTTGTCGCTACCTATTCCCTATTCCCTATTCCCTATTCCCTATTCCCTATTCCCTATTCCCTATTCCCTATTCCCTATTCCCTATTCCCTATTCCCTATTCCCTATTCCCTATTCCCTATTCCCTATTCCCTATTCCCGCAAATCAGGACTTTCGTCCCGTGCCGGGATGGGCGATCCGTTCTAGGATGGCGGTTTTCCAACCGGGAGATTCCCATGTCCATGTTCAGGCTCGCCGCGCTGGCGTTGGGTTGCCTTGCACTACCCTTGCTTGCGGATGCGAAAACCGAGGATTCCAAGAAGAAGGAAACCAAGTGGGATGTCAATGCCGATCACGGTCCCACCAAGACGGTTCGCTTCAGCGTGGACGAAGGCACCTGGATGGACCTCGACGTGAGTCCGGATGGCAAGCAGATCGTTTTCGATCTGCTCGGCGATCTCTACCTGCTGCCCATCGCAGGCGGCAATGCCAAACGCATCAGCTCGGGTCCTGCCTGGGATGTGCAGCCGCGCTTCTCGCCGGACGGCAGCGAAATCGCCTTCACCTCGGATCGCGGCGGCGGCAACAACCTGTGGCGCATGCCGGCAAGTGGCGGCGATGCATTCCAGGTCAGCAAGGAAGACTTCCGCCTGCTCAATAATCCGGCGTGGACGCCGGATGGCCAGTACCTCATCGGTCGCAAGCATTTCACCGGCGAA
The DNA here is from genome assembly GCA_016712865.1 of Dokdonella sp. Lineage (GTDB taxonomy): Bacteria > Pseudomonadota > Gammaproteobacteria > Xanthomonadales > Rhodanobacteraceae > Dokdonella. The sequence goes on along the minus strand of JADJQH010000008.1, from coordinate 115,174 downwards.
CGCTCGCTCGGCGCGGGCGAGTTGTGGATGTATCACGTGAGCGGTGGCAGCGGACTGCAACTGACCAAGCAGAAGAACGACCAGCAAGACCTGGGTGAACCGGCCGTCAGCCCGGACGGTCGCTTTGTCTACTTTTCCGAAGATGTCAGCCCCGGCCCGTTCTTCCAGTACAACAAGAACCCGTACGACGTGATCTACGCGATCAAGCGCCTGGATCGGCAGAACGGTGAGATCCAGGCCATCGTGGCCACGCCCGGTGGTGCGGTTCGTCCACAGCCTTCGCCCGACGGCAAGTCGCTGGCCTTCGTCAAGCGCGTGCGCGAGAAATCGGTGCTGCATGTCGTGGATCTGGACAGCGGCCTGGTGAAGCCGCTGTGGGACGGCCTCTCACACGACATGCAGGAAGCCTGGGCGATTTTCGGTCCTTATGCGAATTTCGACTGGACCCCCGATTCGGCGAACCTCGTTATCTGGGCCCAGGGCAAGTTGTGGAAGGTGGATGCCGCATCCGGCACGCCTGCGCAGATTCCATTCAGCGCGGATGTCGAGCAGCGCGTTGCCGAGCCCCTGCGATTCCAGCAGAAGTTGGATGCAAACACATTCACGCCAAAGATGATTCGTGACGTGGCGACCAGCCCGGATGGCAAGACCCTGGTGTTCCATGCCGTCGGCCATTTGTGGACAAAAGCCCTTCCCAACGGCAAGCCCGTGCGCTTGGCCAGCGAATCGGCAAAATCCGAATACCAGCCAGCGTTCAGCGCCGATGGCAAGAAGCTGCTCTACACCACCTGGTCGGATGAGGCGCAAGGCGCCATCCTCGAACGCGACCTCGCCACGGGCCAGACCCGCACGATCACCGCAAAGCCCGGCTTCTACTACGGCCCGCGCTATTCGCAGGATGGCTCGCAGATCGTCTATGCAAAGACCAGCGGTGGCTCGATCACCGGCAACCTCAATTCCGGCGAAACCGGAATTTATCTCATGCCCTCTGCAGGCGGTGAAGCACGCCGCATCGCCAAGTCGGGCGGCAATCCGCAATTCTCCGCGGACGGCAAGCGCGTCTATTTCCTCAGCGGCGATGGACTCAAGAAGAAGTTGCAGAGCGTGGGCCTCAATGGCGAAGAGCCGCGCGATGTGCTCGACCTCAAGTACCCGGATCTGATTGCGATCAGCCCGGATGGAAAATGGGTGGCCTTCACCGAACTCTTCAATGCCTATGTCGCGCCACTGCCACAGACCGGGGCAAGCGTAGAACTGTCGAAGGACAGCAAGTCGATCCCGGTCACCCAGGTCAGCCGCGATGTCGGCTCCTATCTGCACTGGGCGGCCGATTCGCAATCGCTGCACTGGATGGTCGGCTCCGAATACCACACGCGTTCGCTGAAGGATTCCTTCAGCTTCCTGCCCGGCGCACCCACGGACCTGCCCAAGCCCGGCAGCGACAAGGGCATCGAGATCGGCCTCAGCCTGCCCATGGACAAGCCATCCGACACCGTCGCCTTTACCGGCGCACGCATCATCACCATGAAGAACGCGGATTCCGGCGAGCAGGAAATCATCGACAACGGCACGCTCATCGTGAACGGCGACAGCATCACTGCGGTGGGTCCCGCCGCCAGCGTCAGCATTCCCGCCGGGGCCAGGGTGATCGATGCCAGCGGCAAGACCATCGTGCCGGGCTACATCGATGCACACGCGCACGCCAACCATTTCTTCAGCGGCGTGGTACCCCAGGCCAACTGGGCCTACTACACCAACCTCGCCTTCGGTATCACCACCATGCACGATCCTTCCGCCACGACGGAAACCGTGTTCTCGGAAGCCGAACTGGTGAAGGCCGGCGACATGGTCGGGCCACGGGTGTTTTCCACCGGTTCGATCCTGTACGGCGCCGATGGCGACTTCAAGGTGGTCATCAATTCGCTGGAGGATGCACGCATGCACCTGCGTCGCATGAAGGCGAGCGGTGCATTCAGCGTGAAAAGCTACAACCAGCCGCGCCGCGAACAGCATCAGCAGATCAACCAGGCTGCGCGCGAGCTGGGCATGCTGGTGGTCGAAGAAGGTGGCTCCACCCTCAATCACAACCTGCCGATGATCCTCGATGGCGTCACCAGCATCGAACACAACCTGCCGGTTGCTCCGCTCTACAACGACGTGATCAAGCTGTGGAAGGAAACCGACGTGCGCAATACGCCGACCCTGGTGGTCAACTACGGTGGCGTTTCCGGCGAAAACTACTGGTATGCGCGCGACAACGTGTGGGAGGACAAGAAGCTCAACCGCTTCTTCCCGCGCGAAACCCTGGATGCGCGCTCGATCCGCCGCGAAATGGCGCCGGAATGGGATTACCACTACAAGACGGTCGGCGCAGCCGCGAAGACGCTGCGCGATGCCGGTGTCGGCATCCAGACCGGCGGCCACGGCCAGTTGCAGGGCATGAGCCTCAACTGGGAAATCTGGATGCTGGCGCAAAGCGGATTCAGCAACTGGGAAGCACTGCGCGCGGCAACCATCGACGGTGCGGACATGCTGGGCCTTTCCAGCTACTTCGGCTCACTGGAACCCGGCAAGCGCGCCGACTTCGTGGTGCTCAATTCCAATCCGCTGGAGAACATCCGCGCCACTGCCGACACGCGTTATGTCTCGGCGAATGGCCGCCTGTTCGATGTGGATGCCGACATGGCCGAAGTCGGCGGCAAACAGCGCAAGGCACCCGTGTTCTACTGGCAGCGTCATCGTGACGGTCGCAGCTTTGGCATCGAATACGGCCCGACCGCCAGCTGCCATTGCCCGAAGTCGGGTATCCATCACACGCATTGAGTCCGATCCCGCGGTCGACAGGTATCGGCTGCACGAATGGCTTCGACAGGAGAAGTCCGGTCTTCGCGCTTCTTGAATCCCTCTCTCGCCAACGAGGGGGGGAATGGAAGGAGTTTCGAGTTTGCCCCCTCTCCCGCCAGCGGGAGAGGGCTGGGGTGAGGGTGGAGCTTGAAATCTTGACGCATCGCCCCTGCACCGATTGACGACTACGTGATCAGCAGGCAGCCCGGATGCAGCGCTGCGCGCCCCCATCCGGGCTACGACGTTCCACCCAATCGCCTCGCTCGAACAGCTACTTTCCCGCACCGCCCAGCGCGAGCTGGTAGTTCACGGAAATACGCACCGCTTCGCCTTCCTGGAGCTTGATCAGGCCTGAAATGGTCTTCTCATCCGCATACGGGTTGGTCGTGGAATTGCCTGCGGAAACCTGCTCGACCGGCGCACCGGGACCACCCATGTCGTAGGTCGAAAAGGAATACTGGTTTCCGTACTCGATTCCAGCGACCGCACGCAGCATGCGCTGTTTGCCGACCAGGGTTTCAAACGGCTCGTTCGCAATCGGCTTGTCGCTGAAATAGACGACCAGGCCCACGCCATCTTCGCGTGCGGCACGCGCGTGCAGGATGGGAACGCCGCCGAGTGCCGCGTTCTCGAAACGACCCACCACGTAGTCGCCTTCGACACTGTTGAACTCCTTGGTGCTGGCAGCAACCACCTTGCGTACATTGCCCACCATTCGCGTCTGCACCAGTGCTTCGCTGTATCCGCCCGAGAAGCCGGGCTCGCGCAAGACCAGCGTCGCGCAATCCTTGTCGCTTGCCACGGCCGTGACGCTGGGGCTTGACCAGCTCGTCAGGATGTTGGACCAGGCCGAGGTGGTCGAATACGCGTTGTAGTCGTCGGCAGGCACCTGCAGGCTGGCATCGGCCACGCCTTGCCCATCGGATGTCGCCTGCTTGCGCAAGTCGCGCAACCACTTCGCTTCAGGGCTCGCATCGGCTGCAACCGAATCGACGGACTCAAGCGAGGAGAACGGCAACTTCACATCCATGCGCACATGCGGCGATTTCTCCGCGCCGTACTTCGTCGGGTCGATGCTGCCCCATCCGGCATCGCCCACATCGCCGCTAGCCACGAACTCCTTGCCCTTGGTATCGAGCCCCGGAAGCGTGCCTTCCAGGGTCGTGGTCGAATACGCCTCGACCACCAGGGCTGCACCCTGCGGATACTCGCTGTTCTGCACCAGGCGCAGCGCAGGCTTCTCGCCAAGAGTCGCCGCATCAAACTCAAGGTTTCCGCGCCCGACCACGGCCAGCTTCGCGCACGCGCTCAGAGGCGTTTCGGTCAGCAAGGCCCCGGCGCCGTCTTCGACACGCATGGCCACGCCATCGACGTAGACATGCTCGTCAACAAGCAACTTGTCCATCTCGACTGAAAACTGACGCGTCACCACGTGCGCAAGCGGGCCCTTGGCGGCTGTCGCCGTGGCGGCAACGGATTCCCCCGATGGACCTCCACCCGTGCACGCCATCAACATCACGACCGCGACCGCCAGAGCGCTTCTCGACATTTTCATGATTGCCTCCCCGAAGTGGCCGCCGCATGGCAAGCCTTCACGTCAATAAGGAAACGGAATTGCATGGCGAATTGGGACACGCAAGTCTACGCCCCCGGATGCGGAATCCTGAGCGGCGTCTGAACCCGCCCAGGCATCGGGTCAACCGCCGTCATGTGCGGCCGTTGTATCCGCTACGCATCCCGCGTACAGGAGTCGTCCGATGAACACCGCGTCCCTCGCCATCGCCACCTTGCTTGCGCTTTGCGTCTCCGGCACTGCCAGCGCACGCGACCACCGTTACGACCGCGACGGCAATCCGCCAGGTCGCCTGGGCGGACCCGGCACCAACTGGGAGAACCCGCCCGGCTGGCGCGGCGGCCCCGGCACCTCGCCCGACTATCGTTATTGGCACAACGGCGGCAAGCGCTACCGCTTCAATCTCGTGGCAGGCGGCTATTACTACAGCGCGCGCCACGGCTACTGGCACCCACGCTACGGATTCTGGAACCAGGTCGGACGCTGCTGGTGGGACAACGACAACAATCCTCCGGGCTGGGTCGGCGGTCGCGGCAGCAACTGGGAAAATCCTCCGGGCTGGCGCGGCGGTCCCGGCGCGTCACCGGATCGATTCGGTCGTTGCCGCTGACACGGAAGCGGGCGGGTCGGCTTGACCGCCTGCTCCGCTTGCCCAAGGATGCACGCAGGTTCCCGGACACAGGCGAGGCAAACATGGCACGTCACGTCGTTGGCGCAATGCTGCTGGTGGTTGCCGTGATTCATCTGCTGCCCCTGGTCGGCGTGCTGGGCGGGCCGCGTCTGGCCGCGTTGTACGGAATCACGCTGGATGATCCCAACCTGATGATCCTGATGCGGCATCGCGCCGTGTTGTTTGGTCTGCTCGGCGGATTCCTTGCCGTCGCCGCATGGCGACCCCGCCTGCAAGCCATGGCGCTCGCGGCCGGGTACATCAGCGTGTTCTCGTTTCTCGGGTTGGCATGGTTGATCGGCGAGAGCAACGCGCAGATGGAACGGGTGGTCGTGGCCGATCAAGTGGCAGCGGTCTGTCTGCTGATCGCCTTGCCTGTGTTCCTCATTTCCCGGCGCAAGGCCTGAGCACAGGTTACACCCGGCGTCCAACCGGGGCGCCCGCACTTCGTTGGGTGGATAAACGCAGTGCATCCACCCGGCTGCAACGGCGGAAGGGGCTTTTGTAGGGTGGATAAGCGCAGCGCATCCACAATCAAGGCAAGCGCCTCAGCAAGCGGTACCAGTAATCCAGCGCCGCCGGAATTTCGGCGGCCGGCAGTTTCTCGTTCAAGCCATGCGCAAAGGTGTCGTTGGGTTTGGCGAAATGCGGATTCACCCCGTAGCTGGGCACACCCGCATTGCGGAAATGCAGGCTGTCGGTGGCGCCAGCCGACATGCCGGGAACGATGTCGAGATCGGGAAAGCGTGCATGGATCGCCGCGCTCACCGCACCCATCACGTCCTTGCGCAGCGGTGAGGCTGGACTTTCCACCGGAGGCGGCGGCTGCACGCTGATCTTCACCTCGGGATTGGCAATGATCCTTTCCAGGGTGGCTTGCACCGAGGCCACGTCCACGCCGGGGAAGATGCGGCAGTTGATGTTGGCGGTGGCCCGCTGTGGCAATGCGTTCAGCGCGTGCCCTCCGTCCAGCATGGTGGCAACGCAGGTGGTGCGGACCTGGCCGACGTATTCGGGATCCGCCGAAATCATCGCGGCGGCCCGTGCATCTTCGGGATTGGCCGCAAATGCGCGCATCGCATCGGCAAGTTTCCCCTCGCTGTGATCGCCGAGCGCCTTCATCGAGGCCCGCGTGATTTCGCTTTGGCTCACCGGAAACGAATAGGCCGCGATGGCATCCAGTGCGCGCGCCAGCTTGTAGATGGCGTTCTGCGCCGGGTTCGGCGTACTGGAATGACCACCGGGAGAAACGACGGTGAGCAGGAAATCGGCGTAGACCTTTTCGGCCGCCTGGATTTCAAACAGGAGCGGCTTGCCCTCGGCATCGAAGGTACCGCCGCCGGCATCCGCGTTGAGCAGGTATTCCGCTTCGTGGTGGCGTTTGGCCAGTTCCCGCGTCGAGGCCATGGCGGTTTCCTCGTCGCCGGAGAACACCAGGATCATTTCGCGCTTCGGCACGAAACCTTCACGCTTGAGGCGCATGAAGGTCTGCACCAACTCGACCACGCCCGATTTCATGTCGGCGACTCCGCGCCCGTACAGATAGCCGTTTTCCTCGACCAGGGTGAAGGGATCGCGTTGCCAATCCGCAGGGTTGGCAGCAACCACGTCCATGTGTGCGGAGATCAGGATCGACTTGGCCTTGCTGCTGCCGCGATAGTGCACGACCAGAGCCGCGGTTTCCGCCAGCGGGATGATCTCGATGTCGGACTTGGCGAACCCGGCGGATTCCAGCTTGCCCGCGAGGTAGGTGGCAAAGGTCGGCATCTGCCCCTTGCCCTCCACCGTCTCAACGGCGATGGCATGGCGCAGCATGTCCATGGTTTCCGCCAGGGCCTGGGCACGGGTATCCGCACTGGCCGAGACGCCTGGCGCAAGCAAACCCAGCAGGCACAGTGCGACTCGCAACGACAACTCACGCATGGCATCGACTCCGGTCGGGAAATGGTCCGCGGCGAGTGTACGCCGCAGTCGCAGGATTTGCGGAGAAAACCCTTTGCGCTGAGGCGATGTTTGGCGGACTGATGGGTTGCGGCGCAGACTCCTAGTGCGCGGCCTTGACGAATTCCTGCATACGTCCGCGCAATGCGACGTAGTCGATGGAGTCCAGTCCACCAAGATTGGTGCCGGTGGTGGTGATCTGAAGCCGCAGCAAGGGCTGCATCTGCGGCCAACTGGCGCAGTTCGGGATCACGGATCAATTCAATCTTGCCGGTCGACGCCAACTCGTCTCAGGTGGTGCGACGGCGATTGGTGGAGTTGTATTGGGTGGCGCGGTAAGCCGCGACCAGCAAGGCCTCGTCAGGCAGTTCGCTGCGACCGGACAATACGTTGTCGACACGACGAGCGTTGGCCAGTACCTGGCCGTAGTAGCTCACGTTCAATTCGTAAGTCCAGGCCTCGACGCGCAGGTCGGCCTTGAGGCGTTCGGCGAACACCGCCGCTTCGCGATCCGTGGCGCGATCCTCGTTCCAGTTCGAGACCTGGATACCGATGAACACACCGACCACGACAATCACGAAATCGATGACGATTGCGGTCCAGTGCTGGGCATTCACGTGCTCGATGATGCGGCGCAGGATCATCAAATCATCTCCCGCAGTCAGGTTGAACCAATCGCTTGCGTAAAGCGAATCATGCGTGAGGAATTCAGCGATTGACAGGACGTGACGATGTGGCCGTCCAGTCAATCCGATTCATGGCCGCCCCGAATTGCGGATCAAATGCACAGGAATTGGCAACCGCAATGCGGTCCACGCGCGATCAGCAGTCAGCGCCGGGATGTTCCGTGTCATCGCCAGAGTCAAACAGGCGCGATCACCCAGCGACAAGCCCTGCCCGCGGGTCACCGACATGAGCGCAGCGGCAATGGCTGCATCAGCCTCAAGAAATGGCACGATCTCCAGTGGTGAAGCGGCAATTCGCCGGCACACCTCGCGCGGGTCGTGACCATCGCGCGCAAAGCGCGAAGCAACCTCAGCCAGATTGACGGTGGACATGCACGCATCGTCAAGCTGCGCTGCGACATCCTCATGCCCCGGTTCCACAAACAGCAACGCAAGCATTGCCGATGCATCCAGTGCGATCATCTGCGTGGGCTGGCTTTCGATTGCCGTTTGCGCACGGCGGCGTGCTCAGCGTCGACTGCGCGCCTTCGTTCGATCAACAGATCCTTGGCCGCCGATTTCGGCTTGCGCCGACCGTACAAATCATCCACCCACTGCTGCAGGCTGGCGGCCGTCTCGCGCCCTAAGGCAACCTGGCTGGCGTCTGCGAGAATCGCACGGGCCTGCGCTTCCATGCTCACTCCCGCTGCGGCAGCGCGCCGACGCAGGCCGTCGCGGACCTTTTCCGGCAGGTTGCGTATCGTCAGTACGGCCATGGGCGCTTCTCCGGCTCGATGCTGTCAAAATGATAGCACCGACAGATACTCGCGTTAAACGGCCGGATTCGGGCTCGTGCCGCAGACTGCATGCATGATGGAAACTGCAAGAGCTTGCTGGTCAGCAGAGCCAACGACAGCATCGACGACATGGTGCGCGCGCAGTTGGTCCGCTTTGCAGCGCGGCGCATGGTCACCACATTGGGCAAATCCGCGTCGGCGCAGCCGCCGGGAATGGCCTTTTACAAACGACAATCCAGCGGCAGTTGGCGCGCCTCGATATCGGTTCGATTGGCACCGCTGTAGTCGAGTCCATCCACCGGATGCGCGATGCCGCACAGCCATGAGATGGGCACCCGGCTGGCATTGGGCGAGGTGCCCGGCCGCAGCGTCAGCCATTTGTCGGCCAAGGCCCGGCTCGCGCGATTGCCGAACCGGATGTGGATCGCACCTTGCTCAACTTCGAGCCGGGCCACGTAGTTGCCAAGGACCTGATCGGCAGGCGGAAGCCCGGCTTCGGCATTGTTGGCCGGCATGCGATGTGTCTTTGTATGGAACAACTGCACGGCGTCCTCGGCAAATGTGGCGAAGCCGAGCGCCTCCTGGACCTGGGTGCGGATGATCCGATCCTGATAGTTGGGCAAAGCCAGGGCGGCGAGGATGGCGATGCAGGCGACCACCACCATCAATTCGATCAGGGTGAATCCACGACGGCTGTGCCACGGGTTCGACATTGCCTTGCGAAAACCTTGATCAATCCGGCCGGGATGTGGTCCTTTCATGGTCCGCGACTGAAAACAGCGGAGCAAGCTCCGCTCTACAAGATTCGGCTGCTGGCTCTGACAGTGCGGAGCTTGCTCTGCACAGCACCGCGAATTCGAACCTGCGGAACCGTTGCGGGGAAAAACCAAGGGATCCCTAGACATTCTTTTGTCCTCAATGTGGGCAGACCAACGGACTCAGAGCGTCGCACCCAACTTGAATATGGGTTGGTACATGGCGATAACGGCGAGTGCGATGAGCACACCAAGAATGACGTGGACAACCACCGGAGCCTTGCCCGGGGGGTGTTCGGGCAGCGATTCCACATTACGCCACCGCGCGCGCATTGCCGACGAGCGTTCCTTGTCACCTGCAATTTTCATCGTTGACTGGAAATCCCGGTCGAATCCATGCAACTGATCGATGCGCAGGGAGAGATTTTCTCCCTGACCGGCACCACTCAAGACGATGGCGCACACGCGCGCGAGCAATTCATCGGCATGCCATACCTGGGCGGCTTCGATGGCCGTGCGCTGGGATGCCGGAGTGGATGCGGCCAGACCAAGCCACCCACACAACAGGTCACTGTTGCGTTTGCGCAAAACCTCGCCAGTTGCACCAACCGCAAGCAGCAGCCTGTCAAGGGGTCGCCTGATCGGCCGCAGCAGGATTGGAAAAACCAATCCGATCAGTGTAATCAGAGCGACCAAAGCGATAAAGGAAATCAACGGCTGGGCGGCAAGCAGAAACCGGGTCAATGCTGGCAGCGGCATGGCCGATGCCTCGAATATGGCCTCAAACTGCGGGAGCACGAAAATCGACTGGATGGCAACAACCAGGACGAGCAACAGGAATTCGATGGCGATGACTCCGTACGCTGCTCGTTCGCGCAACGAACGACGTCGCGCCTCATCGACACGACCCAAAAGCCGAACTGCCCGCTGGCCATGCCCGCGCACTTCGCAATCGCGCAAGAAATTACCGATCAACTCCACGGATCGCTGGGGAAAGCCCGCATGGGCAAGCGCAGTCCGTACTGCCGATGCCAGCGGTTGATCCGCCGTCGAGTCGATTCGGGCCGGGAGGTGTTGCTGCGCAACCAGGATGTCGAGGGCATCCAGAGGCGCAACGGATTCGTCGAGCAACGCATCCAGCCGACGGGCAACGCCGGCAACCTGGCTACGTGCGCGTGAAAAGTCGGACATCAAGTCACCTTGGCTATCGCGTATATGTTCATTGACGGCAATTGGAAGGAAGGTATTTGTCTTCCAGCGGATTGGCGGCCACCTCACCGCTGGTCGCGTAATCTGGCGTCAGGCCGGGATCGGCAATACCGCACGACCAGATGATCGGACTGCCTGAAACCCGGGTGTTTATCCAAGGGCGGAATGTAAGCGTGCGCTCAAGCGGCTCGCGCAGGCGCTTGCGGCCGACCACCATGGATGCGACGAGCGTGCCATCGATGATCTCGAACCGATCCAGCACCTGGCCGCGAAGTTCTTCTGGTGCGCGCAACCCGGCTTCTTCATTGCTGGCCGGCATGCGGCCCCAGCGGGACCGGAAGTCGTTGACAGAGGTTTTCGCATCGCCAAGGAAAATCAGCGCTTCACTGACTTCGCTGCGGATGATGTAGTCGTTGTAGGCGGGAATGGCGATCGCGGCGAGGATGCCAATGATGGCGGCAACAATGAGGATTTCCACGAAGGTAAACCCCGCGTTACGCGCCATCAACATTCGAACGCCACGCGATTTTGCCAAACCCCGCACCGCACAGATTCCGCAATCAAGATCCATGCTCACTTGTTCCTGATCGTTCAATTTGCCGACCCAGCATCGTGCAGAACACGCCTCGCTTCAAGTTTACGGTTCAACCCGAAACAGAGAGTTACACCGCACGATAATGATCGGCCAGCGGATAGCGCTTCGCATACCAGGCAAACACCAATGCCGCGAGCAAGGCGAAGGCGGCGAAGAAGAACATGAGGAACGCCGCTTCGCTGAGTCCGCTTTGCGCGACCATGCCGCTCACCGTGTCGTTGCGGATGGCGGCGTTGGTGAGCAGCACCCACAAATTGCCGAAGGTGACCGAGAGCATCCAGAAACTCATGATGGTGCCCTTCATCGATTCCGGCGCCTGGCTGTAGGCGAATTCCAGGCCGGTGGCAGACACCAGCACTTCGCCGAAGGTCAGCAAGGCATAGGGCAACACCTGCCAGGCAATCGAGGTCGGCGTACCACCATCGATGCTGAGCTGGATCAATGCCGCCGCAATCCAGGCGAAACCGGAGAAGGCGATACCCCAACCCATGCGACGCAGCGCAGTGACCTTGAAGCCGAGCTTGCGCAGGAAGGGATACAGCACGATGTTGTTGAACGGGATCAGCAGCATCACCAGCAGCGGATTGAGCGCCTGCATCTGCGCGGGCTTCTGCACCAGCCAGCTTGGCCACCACCAGGCATCGTGCGGCATCACCATGACGTTGCCCTGCAGGATCCAGGTCGAGGCTTTCTGGTCGAACAACGACCAGAACGGGGTGACGATGGCAAACACGATGAGGATGCGCAGCACCGCGCGCACGCCATCCACCGCGCTGTCCGGGTGCAGGCCGCGTGCACGTTCAAGCTGCATCGAGGTGCCCATGCCGCCGAACAGGATGAACACGCCCAGGGCCAGGCAGAAGGTGATGACGAAGTTGAAATGCTCCGGCCACCAGGCGGGCGAAATGGCCCAGGCCGCAAACATCGCGATGGCCAGTGCGCCGCCGATAGCGGCCAGCGCCAGCCCGCTGCGCCCCTTGCCCGGAGCCAGCAGCGCGCTGCGCGCAACGTGCATCAGCGAATGCGGATCACGCGGCGTCGGCGGCACGTGCACATATTTCTTGCGCCCGCTCCAGAAGATGACGGTGGCGATGAACATGAGGATGCCGGGAATGCCGAATGCCCAGGCCGGGCCCCAGGAAGCGAGAATGCGCGGCATCAGCAAGGAGGCGAAGAACGAACCGAAGTTGATGGTCCAGTAGAAGGCGTCATAGACCACTTTGGCCATCGCCTTGTTGCTCTGGTCAAACTGGTCGCCGACAAAAGCCGATACCAGCGGCTTGATGCCGCCCGAACCCAGCGCGATCAGGAACAGGCCGGCGTAGAAGCCGGTGCGGTTGTCCTCGAACACGGCCAGGCAGGCGTGGCCAACGCAGTACAGCAGGGACAGCCACAACACGGTGTGGTACTTGCCGAAGAAGCGGTCGGAGATCCAGCCGCCAAGCAGCGGAAAGAAGTACACGCCAATGACGAAGGTGTGGAACACATCCTTGGCAATGCCCGCACGTTCGGCGACCGGCAGGTACAACAACAGGGAAGTGATCAGGAACGGCGTGAGGATGTTGCGCATGCCGTAGAAACTGAAGCGTTCGCAGGCCTCGTTGCCGATGATGTAGGGGATCTGGCGCGGCATGCGTCCGCCGGACTCGGCGGGGGCGGGAATGCGGTCGTTGGCGCTCATCGTCATTGCGGCATCCGGTGGTTTGCACGCTACTATGCCCGCCTGCGCGCGCGACGGGAACCGCTTCATCCGTCTGCGGCGCGAATCGTCGAGATCAAAGCACGCGTCAACGGACGACGCCCAACGGGGAGATCTGCATGAGCGTTGCCGCCGAAACCGCACCGCAACTGACCTTGCGCGCCATTTTGTTGTCGATCGTGCTGGTGGTCATCCTGGCCGCCGCCAACACGTATCTGGGCCTGTTTGCCGGCATGACCATTGCCTCGGCGATTCCCGCTGCCGTGGTTTCCATGGCCGTGCTGCGCCTGCTGGGCGGTGGCGGCATCCTCGAAAACAACATCGTGCAGACCGGTGCCTCGGCCGGATCCTCGATTGCCTCGGGGGTGATCTTCACCATTCCGGCCCTGGTCATCCTCGGCTACTGGCAGGAGTTCGAGTACCAGTGGGTGTTCGCCATCGCCGGCCTCGGCGGCCTGCTCGGCGTGATCTTCTCGGTGCCGCTGCGGCGCTCGCTGATCGTCGACCAGGGCCTGGCGTTCCCGGAAGGCAAGGCGGCGGCCGAAGTGCTGAAGACCGGCGAGAACCCGAAGGAAGGATTGAAGACGCTGGGCATCGCCTCCTTGTTCGGCGGCTTTGCCAAGCTCGGTGCGGCCAGCGGCCTGCGCCTGTTCCCCGATGCGGCGGCCAGCGCCACCTGGGTCGGCAAGGGCATCGCCTACATGGGCACCAACCTGTCGCCCGCCCTGCTCGGCGTGGGCTACATCGTCGGCCTCAACATCGGCATTGTGGTCCTGCTGGGCGGTGTCATCGGCTGGAACATCGCCATCCCGGTCTACAGCACCTTCTTCCTCGATACCGATCCCGCACTGGCTGCGGAAATCGCCAAGGCCAGCGCGGAAGACGCCGCGGGCATGATCTGGAACGCGCAGATCCGCTATCTCGGCGTCGGCGCCATGCTGATTGGCGGATTCTGGACCCTGATCTCGCTGCGCAAGTCGCTGCTGGCCGGCATCAAGAGCGGTTTTGCCGCCACCCGCGCCGGCGCCGGTGCGGTGATCGCGCACACCGAGCGCGACATACCGATGAAGTACATCGCCATTGGCCTGGTGCTGTTCACCCTGCCGCTGCTGTGGCTGTACCAGGGCATCGTGCAGCAGTGGAGCGCCAGCATTCCGATGACCCTGATCATGATCGTTGCCGGCTTCTTGTTTGTCTCGGTGTCTGCCTACATGGCCGGCCTGGTGGGTTCCTCCAACAATCCGGTATCCGGCATCACCATCTGCACCATCCTGTTTGCGGCATTGATCCTGGTCTGGTTGCTGGGCCGCGATTCCTCGATCGGCGCAGTGGCCGCCATCATGATCGGCGCGGTGGTGTGCTGTGCCGCCTGCATCGGCGGCGACAACCTGCAGGATCTCAAGTGCGGTTACATCGTGGGCGCCACGCCGTGGAAACAGCAGTTGATGCTGGGCATCGGTGCGGTGTCCTCGGCGCTGGTGATGGCGCCGGTGTTGAACCTGTTGCTGCATGCCTACGGTATCGGCACGCCGACGGCCGAACATCCGAATGCGCTGCTTGCTCCGCAAGCCAACCTGATGGCCTCGGTGGCCAAGGGCATCTTCGGTGGCGAATTGCCGTGGACCACGATCGGCATCGGCGCCGGCATCGGCGCGGTGATCATCGCGGTGGATTCCTGGCTCAAGGCCAGCGGCAAGAAGTTCCGCGTCCCGGTGCTGGCCTGCGCGATCGGCATCTATCTGCCGATTGAACTCATGGTGCCGATCTTCCTCGGCGGCCTGCTCTCGCACTTTGTCGAGAAGCATTTCGGCGGCGCGAAGAACGAGGAACACCACGGCCAGATCCATCGCAAGGGCATGCTGTTCGCCGCCGGCCTGATTACCGGCGAAGCGCTGATGGGCATCTTCATCGCCATTCCCATTGTCGTCACCGGCAAGGGTGACGTTCTGGCGCTTCCGGCCAATCTGCATTTCGGTGGTTGGTTGGGACTCGCATTGCTGGCCTGGATCGCCTGGTTGCTGTATCGCTTCGCGACCAAGCCCGATGCGCAAGTGGCAGCGCAGTAGCTTTTTGCGGGTCCCGGCACAAGCCGGGACTCTTTGCTTCAAGCCCTTGCGCGTCGCGCCAGTTCGCTGCGCACATCGCTCCAATCCAGCTCGCGTGCGCGCAGCAGCACGATCAGGTGATAGATGAGGTCCGCGCATTCGCCGACCAGCCCGGCATCGTCGGCGGTCACCGCCGCCAGCGCGACTTCCACGCCTTCCTCGCCCACCTTTTGCGCGATGCGTGCAAGCCCGGCATCGAACAGCGTGCGCGTGTAGCCGGTTTCGGATGTTGCAGCCTTGCGTTGTGCGACCACGCCATCCAGTTCCGCCAGCGCATCGCCCGGCGCGGTCGCAAAGCAGCTGATTGTGCCGGTGTGGCAGGTCGGGCCCTGGGGACGAGCCAGTACCAGCAGTGAATCGGCATCGCAATCGGCTTGTACTGACACCAGTTGCAGGAGGTTGCCGCTGGTCTCGCCCTTGGTCCACAGGCGCTGTCTGCTGCGGCTGAAGAATGTGACCTTGCCGCTTGCCAGCGTTGCCGCCAGCGCTTCACGCGACATGTAGCCCTGCATCAACACACGCAGGGTATCGGCGTGCTGCACGATGGCTGGCAGCAGGCCGTCCTGTTTTCGCCAATCGATGGCGTCCATGTCGATCGAGGCAGCATCAGTCATGGCGCACCTCGATGCCACGCGCGCGCAGCCCGGATTTGAGTTCGGCAATGCTGATCGCGCCGGAATGGAACACGCTGGCGGCCAGTGCGGCATCCACGTCGGCGTCCTTGAACACATCGTCGAAATGCGCGGCGGTTCCGGCGCCGCCGGAGGCAACCAGCGGTACCGCGCAGACCGCACGCACGGCGCGCAGTTGTTCGAGATCGTAACCTTCGCGCACACCGTCGCTGCCCATGCAGTTGAGCACGATCTCGCCGGCACCGCGCTGCTGCGCCTCGGCCACCCAATCCAGCGTGCGCCGCGCATGTACCTGCATCTTCGACGGATCGCCGCTATGGCTGCGTACCCGCCACTGGCTGTCGGCATCGCGCTGCGAATCGATGCCGACCACCACGCATTGGCTGCCGAACGCCGCCGCCAGTTCGTCGATCAACGGCGGCCGCAGCAGGGCCGGCGTGTTGACCGAGACCTTGTCGGCACCGGCATGCAGCACCGCGCGCGCACGCTCGACGCTGTCGATGCCCCCGGCCACGCAAAACGGGATGTCGAGCAGATCGGACACGCGTTGGACCCAGGCCACATTGACGCTGCGCATTTCGGGACTGGCGCCGATGTCATAAAACACCAGCTCGTCGGCGCCTTCGTTGCGGTAACGCAGCGCCAGCGCTTCGATTGCACCCATGTCGACATGGTCGCGGAAGCGCACACCCTTGACCACGTGGCCGTCGCGCACGTCGAGGCAGGGGATGATGCGCCGGCTCAACATGAGGCAACCCCTGGCAACACGTCGCCCAGGGCGAAGCGGCCTTCCAGCAAGGCACGACCAAGCACGATGCCTGCGCAGCCCGCGTTGCGCGCCGCCACCACGTCGCCCGCTTCGCGGACACCGCCCGAGGCTTGCAGTGCGAACTCGGGCCAGCCGGCAACAAGCAGTCGGTACAGAGCGATGTTCGGTCCCTGCAGCATGCCGTCACGGGCGATATCGGTGCATAGCAAGTGGCGAGCACCGGCCCTGGCATAGTGCCCAAACTTGGCATCCAGTGTGATCCCGCTGCCCTCGGTCCAACCATGCACTGGCAATTGCCAGACGCCGTGTTCATCGCGGCGTGCATCCAGCGCAATGACGATCCGCTCCGCGCCAAAGCGGCGCAGCCATGCGTTCACCCGCTGCGGCTCTTTCACCGCCAGCGAACCGACCACCACCCGTGCAGCACCGGCATCGAACATGCGCCGCACGTCGTCATCGCTGCGCACGCCGCCACCGGACTGCACCTGCAGGCGGCCATCCGCTGCAATCGCGCGCAGCAATGGCAGCAGCGCGTAGCCTCCGGTACGGGCCGCATCGAGATCAACCAGATGCAACCACTGCGCACCGGCATCGGCATGGGCCATGGCCAGATTAAAGGGGTCGGTCGCATAACGCGTCTCGAGGGCGTAGTCGCCCTGGGCAAGACGCACCACGCGGCCATCACGCACGTCAATGGCGGGATAGATCGTGAAACTCATGCCGGTTGCCAATCAAGAAAATTCTTGAGGAAACGCGCGCCAAGCGCAGCGGAACGCTCGGGGTGGAATTGCACACCGGCGACCGTACCGCGGGCGACTGCCGCGGCAAATCCGCTGCCATGCGTTGTTTCAAGAATGGCATCGCTGCTGCCGACGACCGCGTAACTGTGCACGAAGTAGGCCTGCGCGCCGTCGGCTATGCCCTCCAGCAAGGGCGATGGCCTGCGTCGCTGCAAATGGTTCCAACCCATATGTGGCAGGCGTAGACCTGGCGAGGCAGGCAACTTGCACACATCACCCGCGAGCAGGCCCAATCCTTCGACATCACCCTCTTCGCTGCGATTGAACAACACCTGCATGCCGATGCAAATGCCCAGCAGCGGCGTGTTCGATTCACGCAACTGCGCGTCCAGTCCATGCTCGCGCAGGGTGCGCATCACCGGTGCCGCCGCCCCCACGCCGGGCAGCACGAGTTTCGCTGCCGCGGCAATGCGCGCCGGATCGCGGCTTACCTCGGGCTCGATGCCCAGTCGCGCAAATGCCGCGCACACCGAGCCAAGATTGGCACCACCGGCATCAATCATCACCAGCGCGCTCACAACACACCCTTGCTGCTCGGCAAGTCATCGCCATCGCGGCGCAAGGCCGGGCGCAGCGCGCGCGCCACCGCCTTGAAGCAGCCTTCGACCTGATGGTGGGCATTGTCGCCACGCACCGCCAGATGCAGGGTGATGCCGGCCTCCTGACACAGCGAACGGAAGAAGTGCGGCACCATCTCGGTGGCGAGGTCACCCACGCGCTCACGACTGAAAGCACCGTCGAATGCGAACAGCGGGCGCCCGCACAGATCCAGGGTGGCACTGGCCTGGACTTCGTCCATCGGCAGCACGAAACCGTAGCGCCCGATGCCGCGTTTGCTGCCGAGCGCTTCGCGCAAGGCCTGACCGAGGGCCAAGCCACAATCCTCGACCGTGTGGTGTTCGTCGATGTGCAGGTCACCCTGGCAGCGCAGGCGCAGGTCGAAGCCCGCGTGGGTGCCGAGCTGTTCCAGCATGTGGTCGAAAAAGCCGAGCCCGGTTTCAATATCCGGCTTCGCCGTTGCATCCAGGTCGATCTCCACGACGATGTCGGTTTCGTTGGTCTTGCGTTGCACGCGCGCGGTGCGCGGCGCATCCACCAACGCATGGGCGATGGCAGGCCATTCGATGCCCTCGCCGAACAGCGGGCTGCGCAGCTTGAAACCGCGGATGCCCAGGTTGGTGGCGAATTGCATATCGGTGTCGCGGTCGCCAACCATCGCGCTGCGCGTCCAGTCGATGGCGCGATCCTTGAGCAGGTGCGTCAGCAGTCCGATATTCGGCTTCCGCGTGGGTGATTTTTCGGCAGGGAAGCTGGTGTCGATCAGCACCTCGCGGAAGCGGATGCCCTGGCTTTCGAACACCTGCAACATCAATGCATGGGGGCCATCGAAAGAATCCTGCGGAAATGCATCTGTGCCGAGGCCATCCTGGTTGGTCACCATGACGAACTGCCAGCCGGTATCGCGCAGGCGCAGCAACGCCGGGATCACGCCATCGACAAAGCGCAGCTTGGCATAGGCGTCGATCTGGAAATCCCCGGGCTCGGCAATCAGGGTGCCATCGCGATCAATGAACAAGATGGGCGTTGGCGCGCTCATGCGGCCTGCCTCGCACCCGCGAGAATGGACACCACGCGGGTGTTTTGTTCCGGCGTGCCGATGCTGATGCGCAACGCATCCTGCAGGCCGGGAGTCGCACGCATGTCGCGCACCACGATTCCGGCGGCGAGCAGGGCATCGAACGCAGCCTGCGCATCACGGAAGCGAACCAGCAGGAAGTTGCCCTGCGACGGATACACGCGGCGCACCCCGGCCACGCCTTGCAGGCGTTGGCGCAAGCGCTCGCGTTCATCGCGCACTTGCCCTGCGGCGCGACGGGTGCGGGCCAACGCATCCGGCGCCAACGCCGACAGCGCAGCCTCTACCGCTGGCTGTGCCAGCGGATACGGTGCCTGGCAACGTTGCAGCATGGCAATGACCTCGGGGGCGGCGATCACGCTGCCAATGCGCGCAGCGGCCAGCGCATGCGCCTTGGACAGGGTGCGCAGGATTACCACATTGTCCGTAGCATCCAGCAGCGCTACGCAATCGTCGGTGTCGGCGAATTCAGCGTAGGCCGCATCCACCACCAACAGCGCCTTGCCGCGCAGTCGCTCGGCCAGGGTCTTGATCGCGACCGCGGGGATGGCTTCGCCGGTCGGATTTCCGGGATTGCAGACAAACACCAGTCTTGCACGTTCACGAAGGGCTGCTTCGGCCATCGCATCGAGATCGCTGTGGAGGCCCGACTCGTTGTCGCGCGCGGGCACCTCGACCACTCGCGTGGCGTGCAACCTGGCGCACACCGCATACATGCCGAATACCGGGGGTGCGGTCACGATCGCGCCCCGTCCCGGCGCGCAGAAGGCACGCAGCAAAAGGTCGATGCCCTCGTCACTGCCGCGGGTCACCAGCAGGTGATTGGCATCGACACCATACAGACTAGCCAGTGCGCGGCGCAGCGACTGCGGTTGCGGATCCGGATAGCGGCGCAGGGCACCGCAGGCATCGGTCAGCGCAGCCTCGGGCGATTCGTTGGCGTTGAGCCAGACTTCGCCCTGCACAGCCTGGCTGCGAGCCGACGGGTAGCCGGCGAACTCGCGAAGGTCGTCGCGCAGCAGTTTTTGCGCGGTGCTCATGCCGGCACTGCCAGGCGCAACTGCACCGCGCGCGCATGGGCGTGCAGGCCTTCAGCTTCGGCCAGGGTGATGGCGCACGGACCGATGTTGCCGATGCCGACGCGACTTGCCGTCTGCACGGTCAGGGACTTCATGAAACTGGATACCGACAAGCCGCTCCAGGCACGCGCTGCGCCGCCGGTGGGCAAGACGTGGTTGCTGCCCGAGCAGTAGTCGCCGAGTGACTCCGGCGTCCAGTCGCCCAGGAACACGGTGCCCGCATTGCACACCTGGTCCAGCCATGCTCGCGGTTCGCGCACGCTAAGGATCAGATGCTCGGGCGCGTAGTCGTTGCTGAGGGTGATGGCCTGGCTGATGTCCGCGACCCGGATCAGGCATGCGTGCTCCAACGCACGGCGGGCAATTTCAACGCGCGGCAGGCTGGCCACCTGGCGTTCGACTTCCAGCGCCACCGCATCGAGAAGGTTTGCATCGTCGCTGAGCAGGATCACCTGCGAATCCGGGCCGTGCTCGGCCTGCGACAACAGGTCGGCGGCGACGAAGGCGGGATTGGCGCCACCATCGGCAATCACCAGCACTTCCGACGGGCCGGCCGGCATGTCGATGGCCGGGCCATCGTGGCGCTCGGCGGCCTGGCGCTTGGCTTCATCGACATAGGCATTGCCCGGGCCGAACAGTTTTTCGCATCGCGGCACGCTGGCGCTGCCAAAACTCATGGCGGCAATCGCCTGCGCTCCGCCGAGCTTGAAGATGCGCGCATTCGGCGCGCGTTGCGCGGCGACCAACACCGCCGGATCGGCGCTGCCATCACGGCGCGGCGGTGTGCACAACACGATCTCCCGGCAGCCGGCGAGTTGCGCCGGAATTGCCAGCATCAACGCGGTCGACGGCAGTGGTGCGCTGCCGGCCGGCACGTACAGGCCGACCGGACTGATCGGGCGCAGCACGCGCTCGCAGCGCATGCCCGGCGCGGTGTCCAGCGCATGGGCCTGCGGCGTGCCGGCGCGATGAAATGCCTCGATGCGCGCGGCAGCTTCCGCAATGGCGTTCTGCAATTCCGCACCAATGGCCGTGACCGCAGCCTCACGCTCCCGTGCGCTGACCTCAAAGTGCTCAAGGCGGACGCCATCGTAGTGCTCGGACAACACGCGCAATGCAACATCGCCACGTGCGGCCACATCGGCCATCACTTCCTCGACCCGACCGCGCACACCGGCGGCCAGCGCCCGCGTCGGCCGCATCAGCAAACGGGAGCGCGCGGCCTCGTCCAGCGCATTCCAGTCCGCGCGTTTCATGCCAGCATCCTCTCGACCGGCAGCACCATCAGCCCGCATGCCCCGGCGCGCTTCAACTCTTCCAGCCGCTGCCAGGTCACCACACCGTGGCAAAGCGCCTGCATCGCCAACAGTTCGCTGCCGTCCACCGGAAAGCTCGTCGGTGGCTCGGCATCCGGCAACAAGCGCAGCACCTCAGCCACCGCATCACGCGGGGCCTGGAACATCAACAGCTTGCTGTCGCGGATACGCAGCACGCCGTCGATGCGTCGCAAAAGCATATGTGCGGTCCCGGCCAACTCCGGCTCCAGCTCGACCAGTGGCCCGGCCAGTACCGCCTCGCTTTGCAGCAGGTCGCACACCGGCTTCAACTGGTTGGCGGCGAGCGTCGCGCCACTGGACACCAGATCGCAAATGGCCTCGGCCTGGCCCAGACGCGGAGCGATCTCGACCGATCCAGTGAGCACCACCACGTCGGCGGTTACCCCCTGCTCCTGGAGCCAGGCACGGGTCAACGCCGGATACGAGGTGGCGATGCGTCGCCCCTGCAATTGGGCGGGCGATTGCCAGTCCCGGTCGTTCGGTATCGCCAGTGACAGGCGACAGCCACCGAAGCCGAGTGCGCGCCATTCACGGAAGTTGCCTGGCCGCCCGTCTTGCACTCGCTCGCTGGCCTGTTCGGCCAACACATTGCGTCCGACGATGCCGAGATCACACAAGCCACTGTCGATCAGGCCGGGAATGTCGTCATCGCGCACCAGCAGCAGGTCGACCGCGGCGTTGTCGCCATAACAGAACAAGCGGTCCGGGCTCTCTCGCCAGGACAGGCCGCAGCTGCCGAGCAGGGCGCGCGCCGGATCGCTGAGACGACCGTTCTTCTGGATGGCGATGCGCAGTCGATCACGCCCGCTTGGCGCGGAGCTCAGGCTCATGGCGGAATGCCTCAGTGCGAGGAATGTTGTGCGGCCAGTGCCGCGGCGTAGCCGCCGGCACCGTGCTCCAGGGTTCGCGCCACCCGACCCACCGTGGTCACGCTGACCCCGGTCTTCTCGTGGATGTCGCGATAGGGCTCCCCGGCAACGATGTGCGGAACCACCTTCCAGCGATCACAAAGCGCTTCGAGTTCTGCCGGCGTGCACAAGTCGCGCAGGAATGCCGCGACCTGCCTTGCATCGTCCAGCGCCGCCAACGCTCGCGACAACGCCCGGAAGTCGTCTTCCGATTCACGCTTGCGTGGAGAGTAGGGCCGGATCTTCATGGGTGACCAAGTACCAATGTATTAACGCGCTACTACGTTACCGCAGGGTGTCACCGCCAGTCAAGCGGCATCCGGGTTTGCCGATGGTCTAGCTGCCGACCAGCAGTTGGCGGGCCGCTTCATCGCCTGCCCGGTCGGGTACATCCTCGTTTTCACGGACAGTTACGAGGAGACCGATTCAGGCCAATAGGAGTGCTCATGTCGAAGCGAAGGAACTTCAGCGTGGAATTCAAGCGTGGCGTAGATGCGCAGCGCGTCGATCCGTTCGGGCTTTTGCAGGAGACCCTTCAGGGTCGATATGCATTGCCGAACCCAGCGCCCCGAAACAGGGGCAAGCGTCCGAAGGCGATTATCCCCTTTTGGTGGTTTGGCCTTTTCTGGGTGTCCTGCAATCGCAACGCCTGCGGACTTCGATGAAGGGCAAAGACACTGGGTCCCGGATATCGCTGCGCGATTCCGCGACGACGGCTGTTCCCTTCTCCCGCTGGCGGGAGAAGAGCCTGTCCCGGACTTGATCCGGGATGCCGAAGGCGGATGAGGGTGGTGGTGAGTGCACTGAACCGGCAACGCACGGGATGACTCACGCCTCCCGGTGTTCCGCTTTGGCGTTCTGTCTGCGCAGGTCCCGGATATCGCTGCGCGATTCCGCGACGACGGCTGTTCCCTTCTCCCGCTGGCGGGAGAAGAGCCTGTCCCGGACTTGATCCGGGATGCCGAAGGCGGATGAGGGTGGTGGTGAGTGCATTGAACCGGCAACGCACGGGATGACTCACGCCTCCCGGTGTTCCGCTTTGGCGTTCTGTCTGCGCAGGTCCCGGATATCGCTGCGCGATTCCGCGACGACGAGCAAGATCAACGGTGCACCGCGCTTCGGGCCACGAACGACTGCCGCGGGCTTCGATGGCTGATACTGCGTTACCGCTTCGGGCCACGAACGACTGCCGCGGGCTTCGATGGCTGATACTGCGTTACCGCTTCGGGCCACGAACGACTGCCACGGACTTCGATGGCTGTTGCTCCGTTACCGCTTCGGGCCACGAACGACTGCCGCGGACTTCGATGGCTGATACTGCGTTACCGCTTCGGGCCACGAACGACTGCCGCGGGCTTCGATGGCTGTTGCTCCGTTACCGCTTCGGGCCACGAACGACTGCCGCGGACTTCGATGGCTATTGCTCCGTTACCGCTTCGGGCCACGAACGACTGCCGCGGACTTCGATGGCTATTGCTCCGTTACCGCTTCGGTGTTGGCTCAATGCTGACGGCACGGAACAGCGCGTCGGCGTCGTACAGGCGATCACCGCGAATGGTGGTGCGCACGCGGCGGATGTCGGCCATGTTGATGGTGGGATCGCCGTCAACGAGGATCAGGTCGGCGACAAAGCCGGGTGCGACGCGGCCGTAGTCGTCCTGCCGGCGCATCACTTCGGCGCTGCCGCTGGTGGCGATGCGCAGAACGTCCCTGGGCGGGATGCCCGCTTCGACGTACAACTCCAGCTCACGCGGCAGGGATATCCCCGCAACGTCATCGGTGCCGGCGACGATCGTCACACCGCTGCGATGGAGCACACCGATCATGTTGACCATGTTCTGGTAGGCATCGCGGAACAAGGATTGCTGGCCAGCCTTCATTTCCAGGCCGCCGGTACCGGCGCGGTACTGTCGCTGCCAGGTTGGCGGCAGGCGCTCGATGATGGCCGCAGCATGTGGGCTGGGAACCCCGGGGCGATTCAGGAACATGTCCTCGAACGTGCCCACCGTGGGATCAATGACGATGTTGCGGTTCTTCAGCAACTGGATGAATTCACTCACCGGCGCTGAGCCGAGATCAAGCGCCGCACCGTTTTCGGCGACAGCGGTGAAGCGCGCCGGAGTGCGTGTGTCCTGCACCTTGTCGAACATGAAATTGAGAAACAGCATGTTGATGTGCTGGATCTCATCCGCACCCTGCTCGACAAACTGGCGTGCGGTCATGAAGGCGGGAACGTGGCCACTGACGCGCAGGCCTTTTTCATGCGCGGCCTTGACGATCACCGGCACCAGTTCCGGTTTCACGGAGCTGTAGATCTTGATCTGCTCGTGGCCACTGGCGGCGTAGTCATTGACGGCAGCAATCGCTTCCTCGGGCGTATCGACCAGCACCTTGGTCGGCCCGGCAAAGGGTCCGGGGCCATCGATGATGCCGGCGCGGATGATTCGCGGGCCGATGTCCTGGCCGGCTTCGATGGCGTCGATCATGCCCTTGAGCGCATCGGTCTGGTTGGCCATGTCGCGCACCGTGGTCACGCCCGAGGCGAGATCGAGCAGGCCATCGGCGGCGCCCGAGTAATGCACGTGCATGTCCCACAGCCCCGGCATCAGGAATTGCCCTTTGCCGTCCAGTTCTTCCACGCCGTCCAGCAATGACACATCACCCGGCCCGATGGAAACGATGCGCCCGGCATCAATCAGCACCGAGCGCGCCTCCAGCACCTCGCCAGCGGGCGGATCGAACACGCGCACGTTGCGGATCAGCAAGGGTGCGGTCAGGGTGCGCGTCAGTTCGGCCGCGCGAACGGCGGCCAGGCGTTTTTCTTCCTCGACCTGACGTTGGGCGATGGCGGGAATCGCGTCTTCGAAACCTTCGCGGATCAGGCTGCTCCAGCTTGAATAGCCCGCAAAGAATCGCTGGTCGCGATCGAGCCAGATCAGGCCCGGCACCAGGCTGAGGCCACTGATCGCGTAGAGGTCAACGTCGCGCTCTCCCGGCTTGCCGGAAACACGCAGGCTCGCCAGTTTCCTGATCGAAGCCCGACCCGCCGGAACCAGATCCAGCTGCTGCTCCGGCGCATTGAGCAGGGCGCGCGCCAGCAACGCATCTTCTTCCGGAACTGGATTGAGGGTGAGGAAAAATGCCGGCCCGACCAGCGCGCGCTTCTCATCCTCGGCGGCGTTCTTCCATGTCATTGCATCGGCGCTGCGCGTGAAGGTCTCGTCCACCGACGCCTTCAGGTAATCGACGCCCTTGAGCGCGATTGTCACCGGCAGGCCCTTGGCATCCAGGGTGTAACTGCTGTCGAGCTTCGGACCGCGACCACGATCGTTGAACTCGAAATGCACCTTGAGGCTGCCATCGTCGGCGTAGGTCGCCTGCTGGAAACCGGCATTGGCCCCGGCCAGGATCATCACGGTTTTCTCGATGTGCTCCCCAGCCAGCGCCGATGTCGCGCCGAATGCGGCCGCGAGCAGACAAAGCATCGCCCCTTTCATCCTGAATCCCCCCATGCTGCGGATGCACAATGGTAGCGCGTTTACCGACCACCCCGGATCTCAGCCCGAGCGGCCGTGACCTCCCGCACTTTGCACCCGTGCTGGCCAGGCGCTAAGGTGCGCCCCCCAATTGTTTACCGGGAATCCCCAATGATCCGTTCCGCCCTTGCCATGGCCATGGCGCTCGCGCTTGCCGCGTGTTCGCCACCGGCACCCGAGACCACCACTGCGAAGTCCGATACTCCGGCCGCGTCGCAGACCGAGGAAGCCGCCCACGTGAATCCGCTGCTCACTGCCAGCACCTTGCCGATGCAGGCGCCTCCGTTCGACAAGATTCAGGATGGCGACTATCAGCCCGCCATCGAACAGGGCATGAAGGATCACCTGGTCGAGATCGAGGCAATCGCCAACAGCACCGAAGCGCCCACCTTCGCCAACACCATCGAAGCGATGGAAAAGACCGGCGCGCTGCTGGATCGCTCGGCGCGCACTTTCTTCGCCATCGTGCAAGCCAATACCAATGACACCTTGCAGGCTGCCCAGGTCGAGCTGGCGCCCAAGCTGGCCGAGCACACCGATGCGATATACCTCAATGACAAGCTGTTCCAGCGCGTCAAGTCCATTTACGACGCACGCGCAAACAACGGGCTGGATCCGGTGCAACTGCGTCTGGTCGAAACCAGCTACGACAATTTCGTGCGCGCTGGCGCCCAATTGAGCGATGCCGACAAGGACACGCTGCGCGCCTTGAACAAGGAAGAATCCACGCTCTCCACCGAATTCCAGAACAAGCTGCTGGCCGGCACCAATGCCGCTGCGGTCGAGGTTGACGACAAGGCCAAGCTGGACGGCTTGGGCGAAGGCGCCATCGCCGCTGCAGCCGACGCCGCGAAGGAAGCCAAGCTGGCCGAGGGCAAGTACCTGCTGACCCTGCAGAACACCACGCAGCAGCCGGTGCTCGGTTCGCTCAAGAATCGCGACCTGCGCCTGAAGGTGCTGGAGGCATCGGAAATGCGCAGCAGCCGCAACGATGCCAACGACACGCGCAAGGTTATCCAGCGCCTGGCCCAGTTGCGCGCACAACGCGCCAAGCTGCTGGGTTATGCGAACTTCGCCGCCTACAGCCTGGCCGACCAGATGGCCAAGACCCCGGAAAACGCGGTCAAACTGATGACCGACATGGTGCCCGCGGCCACCGCACGCGCACGCGCCGAAGCGGCCGACATCCAGGCCGTCATCGATGCGCAGAAGGGTGGATTCAAGCTGACCGCAGCCGACTGGGATCTGTACGCCGACCAGGTGCGCAAGGCCAAGTACGATCTCGATGAATCCGCGATCAAGCCCTACTTCGAGCTGGATCGCGTGCTCAACGACGGCGTGTTCTTTGCTGCCAACCAGCTCTACGGCCTGACCTTCAAGGAACGCCACGACCTGCCGGTCTACCATCCGGATGTGCGCGTGTTCGATGTGTTCGATGCCGACGGCCAACAGCTCGCCCTGTTCTATGCCGATTACTACAAGCGCCCGAGCAAGGGTGGTGGCGCCTGGATGGATGTGTTCGTCGAGCAGAACGGCCTGACCGGCACCAAGCCGGTGGTGTTCAATGTCTGCAACTACACCAAGCCGGCCGAGGGCCAGCCCGCGCTGCTCAGCTTCGATGACGTGACCACGATGTTCCACGAGTTCGGCCATGCCCTGCATGGCATGTTCTCGGACGTGAAGTATCCGAGCATTGCCGGCACCAGCACCTCGCGTGACTTCGTCGAGTTCCCCTCGCAGTTCAACGAGCACTGGGCACTTGATCCGAAGGTGTTCGCCAACTACGCCAAGCATTACCAGACGGGCGAGCCGATGCCGCAAGCGCTGGTCGACAAGATCGTCAAGGCGCGCGCCTTCAACCAGGGCTACGGCACGGTCGAATACCTCGCCGCCGCATTGCTTGACCAGGCCTGGCACCAGTTGGGTGCCGATGCCCCGCTGCAGGACGTCGACACCTTCGAAGCCGATGCGCTCAAGCGCTACAAGGTGGACATGGCCGAAGTTCCGCCGCGCTACAAGACCCCGTACTTTGCACACATCTGGGGTGGCGGTTATTCCGCCGGCTACTACGCCTACCTGTGGAGCGAAGTGCTCGATCACGATGCCTTCGAGTGGTTCAAGGAACACGGCGGCCTCACCCGCGAAAATGGCGATACCTTCCGCAAGGAAGTGCTCTCGCGCGGCAACAGCGAGGAGCTGGCTTCGATGTACCGCGCCTTCCGCGGCAAGGATCCCAGCGTCGAGCCGCTGCTGGAGTTCCGTGGCCTGAAGTGAGCTGGCTCCAACGAGACCCGGAGCTCCGGGTTGCACAGAAAAAGGCCGGCCATGCCGGCCTTTTTCATGCCGGACAAGGAAACCCAAACCTTCCGTAGAGCGGAGCTTGCTCCGCTCGCCACAAGCAACCAGCCGAGCAAGCTCGGCTCTACCACGGCACGAGGAAACCCAAACCTTCCGTAGAGCGGACCTTGCTCCGCTCGCCACAAGCAACCAGCCGAGCAAGCTCGGCTCTACCACGGCACGAGGAAACCCAAACCTCCCGTAGAGCGGAGCTTGCTCCGCTCGCCACAAGCAACCAGCCGAGCAAGCTCGGCTCTACCAAGGCGCGGAGAAACCCAAACCTTCCGTAGAGCGGAGCTTGCTCCGCTCGCCACAAGCAACCAGCCGAGCAAGCTCGGCTCTACCAAGGCGCGGAGAAACCCAAACCTTCCGTAGACCGGAGCTTGCTCCGCTCGCCACAAGCAACCAGCCGAGCAAGCTCGGCTCTACCACGGCGCGGAGAAACCCAAACCTCCCGTAGAGCGGAGCTTGCTCCGCTCGCCACAAGCAACCAGCCGAGCAAGCTCGGCTCTACCACGGCACGGGGAAACCCAAACCTTCCGTAGACCGAACCTTGCTCCGCTCGCCACAAGCAACCAGCCGAGCAAGCTCGGCTCTACCACGGCACGAGGAAACCCAAACCTCCCGTAGAGCGGAGCTTGCTCCGCTCGCCACAAGCAACCAGCCGAGCAAGTCGGCTCTACCACGGCACGAGCAAACCCAAACCTCCCGTAGAGCGGAGCTTGCTCCGCTCGCCACAAGCAACCAGCCGAGCAAGCTCGGCTCTACCACGGCACGGGGAAACCCAAACCTTCCGTAGACCGAACCTTGCTCCGCTCGCCACAAGCAACCAGCCGAGCAAGCTCGGCTCTACTACGGCCGGCGAGGCATTCCTTGTTGCTTGGCTGGACGTGGCACGAATCCGCGCCGCATTTCGATTGGTTTGCTGTTGACGGCAACGCTGACGGCAAGGGGCGGAACGTGGTTTCATTGCAGCAACCCTGCGCCAAGCGCGCCTTGCGACTTGCCCATGCGCATTGGGTTGCGCGGCCGCAGGCTCGCTTGCGCCTGGCGCGCTCCGCTGAAGTACCATGGCAGGCCCCTGCCCTGCACCGGGTCGCGTACATGAGCGAGATCACCGAACTGCTGCGTGCAGTGCAGGCCGGCGACCATGCATCGCTGGATGCCGTGTTCGAACGCGTTTATGCGGAGCTGCGCACACTGGCCGCTGCACGCCTGGCCAGTCAACCCGGCGAGAGCACTTTAAGTGCCACTGCCCTGGTGCATGAGTCCTACCTGAAACTCAGCGATGCCAGTCAGCTCAGCCTGACTGATCGCAAGCACTTCTTTGCCTGCGCGGCGCGGGCGATGCGCCAGATCCTGGTCGATCGTGCGCGTGCGCGCGGTGCCGACAAACGCGGCGGCGGCATGGAGCCTCTGACCCTGTCGCACGCAGAAGGCATCGACGCCGACACGCCCGAAGTGCTCGACCTCGATGTGGCGCTCAACCAGTTGGACGAGATCGACGGCGCCTTGCGTGAACTGGTGGAATTGCGCGTGTTCGCCGGACTGACCCTGCAGCAGGTTGCAGATACCAGCGGTCGATCGTTGCGCAGCGTCAATCGCGACTGGCAACGCGCACGCGCGCTGCTGCTTGCGCAGATGGATTGAATCCGCATGGACGCCGCGGACCGCTCAGCCTGGCAGCACGCAGATCGCCTGTTCGCCGAGTTGATCGAGCTTGACGCGCAAGCGCGCGAGCGGCGACTGGAAACCCTGTCTGCACCCGAAGCCGTGCGTAGGCATCTGCTGCGCATGCTGGCCAGTACACACAAGCAGAGCTGGCTCGACCACGAGAATCCGGGCTTGTCTGCAACAGCAAGACCCGAGAACGGGCCGGAACCGGTGTCCATGCGTGGTCGCCGCCTGAGTCACTGGGAAATCGGCGGCGAACTCGGTCGCGGCGGCATGGCCGTGGTCTATCGTGCACGTCGCGTGGATGGCGCCGTCGATCAGGAAGTTGCCCTCAAGGTACTGACCATCGCATCGCTGAGCCGGCACGGTGCCGAGCGCTTCCAGGGCGAAACGCGAATCCTCGCGCGCCTGCGGCACCCGCACATCGTCGGCCTGCTCGACACCGGCATCACCGAGGACGGCACGCCCTGGCTGGCCATGCCGCTGGTTGATGGCGTGCACATCAGCCGCTGGTGTGACGAACATGCGCTGGACACGCGCGCCACCGTGCAGCTGTTCCTGCAAGTGGCCGGGGCGGTAGCCTCCGCGCACCGCAGCCTGGTCATCCATCGCGACATCAAGCCTTCCAACGTGCTGGTCGATGCGGAAGGCCAGGTGCATTTGCTGGACTTCGGCATTGCGCGCCTGCTCAACGAGACCGAGCACGCCACGGTCACCCAGTGGCGCGCATTGACACCCGGGTACGCTGCGCCGGAACAGCACACCGGCGAGTCGGTGACCACGGCCGTCGACGTGCATGGCCTGGGCGCATTGCTCTATCGCCTGCTCACCGGTCAGCCCCCGCGTGGCGGTGAATCCGGTGACATCACCCTGCCCTCCCAGGTCGCAACACGCATGGCAGGTGCTGCTGCACACCACCAGGCTGCCCTGCGCGGTGACCTGGATGGTGTGCTGATGAAGGCTTTGGCCAGCGACCCTGCGCAGCGCTACGGCACTGCCGAGGAATTGGCCGCCGATCTGAATCGCTGGCTCGATGGACGCACCGTGCTGGCCAGCGCGCCCGGCAAGATCTATCGAGCGCGCAAGTTCGTCAGACGCCATCGTATTGGGGTGGCGGCGGGTGCTGCGATCGTGCTGGCCATCGCAACCGGCATGGCTGGCACCTTGTGGCAGGCCCGCATTGCCCGACTGGAGGCGGCGCGAGCGGTGGCAGTCAAGGATTTTCTGGTGGAGGTGCTGGAATCGACAGATCCGACCAACACCCAGGGCAGGGACCCGCGAGCCTCCGAATTGCTGCGTGAGGGCGCAAAGCGCATCGACCATGAGCTTTCCGATCGACCGCTGCTGCGCGCGGAGTTGCTGTTGCTGATTGGCCGCGCGCAACTCGCGCATGCCCGCATCGAAGATGCTGCACATTCATTGGACAGCGCATTGATCCTGCTGCGCAGCGGCAAGGTCAAGGATGTCGGTCTGCATGCTGAGCTGCTCGCCGACCGTGCGATGGTTGCCTACGAGCAAGGCGCACTGGAAAGCGCGGTGGATATGGTGCGCCAGGCCGATGCATTGCTGGCCGCGCGTGATGGCTCTCAGAACTACACTCCGCAACGCGAGAAGGTGCGTGCGAGCCTGGCCGACCTGTTGGTCGTCGCGCTCCACGAGACTCGAGAGGGCGCATCAATCGCAGCGGATCTCGCCGCACGCATGCGCGCGACCGCACGAACCGACGTCGTCGAGTACGGCTACGCGCTGCGCGTGCAAGGTGCCGCGGCCGACTTGGAGGGTCGCCACGAGGAAGCCATTCGCCTGTTGCAGCAGGCCGAACAGGTCATGCGCGCGAAACCGGAGCGATTGGCGGATCTGGCCTCAGTCCTGAATGAACTGGGCATTGCACAAAGTGGTGCCAAACATGCAGACGAAGCCGAGCGCATGTTTGCCAGCGCGCTGGCGTTGCATCGTCAAATCTACGGCGATCGCAATCCCACCACATTGAACACGCGCGCCAACCTGGCTGCCGAGCAGATGAGCAACGCCAAGGCGAAACAGGCGGTAAACGAGTACGCATCCATTCTGTCAATGCAACGCGAAGTGCTGGGCACCCAGGCGCATCCCGACATGGCAGTCACTCTCGGGTTCCTGGCGATCGCCCACTATCGCGAGGGCAACCTGAAGGCCGCTCAAGACGCAGCATTGCAGGGTTGGGACATGTCTCGGCAGTTGCCGGAAGGCGACCGCACCGCCGTCCACTGGCTGGCACCCTTGCTCGGCTTGATCGACCTGGAGCGTGAGACCCCACGCGACGGCAACCTGCTGGCCCAGGGCGCATTTGATTGCGAAGCCAGGCTGATCAACATGTCTCCCTTGCGGCGCTGGGTCTGTGTGGTGCGAGCATGGCAGATGCGAACTTCGACTGCCTGTCCGATCGCGGCCAGTGATATCCCGGACACATCCGCGCTCGACGCGGTGGATCGGCGCTGGTGGCTGGTCTATCGGATTTTGCGTGCCCGCTGCGATGATGCAGAGCACTCTGAAAACGCAGCTGACGCCGTTGCCGAGCTGGCCAGTGCAGATGCAGCCATGCCTTCGTGGTTGCGCAGCGGTCTGATGGCCGATGGCCTGTTGCCGTCGGATTGATTGGTGTTGCGGGTCGGCGCATCGGCTCGGGAAACCGCATCCCCACGTTGACCGGCAATCGCATTGTGCAGCGATCCAATTTCAGGCATGACGCGAACTGGTCATCGCAACTACTTGCGCGAAAAGACTTTTCGTATAACATGCCCAGGTCACAAAACGGAAAACGTGTCCCATGATCCAGGTTTTGCATAGACCCCTGCTCGCCTTCGGCCTGTTGCTCGCCGCGTCATGTGTCAGCGCTGCGCCGTTGACCTTCAATTTCACCTTCGATGATCCGAATTCCGACGCGCAGGCTGTGGGTTCGATTACCTTCGAAGACACCCTGCTGGCCAATCCCGGCGCAAACGAATTCTTCCTGCCCGATCCAGCCGTGCTTGCCATCAGCATGACGGTCAGCGGCGCTACCAGCGGCAACGGAGTCTTCGGACTGGAAGATTTCACCGAGGTGGTGTTCGACACCGACGGCGCAACCCTGGATTTCGGCAGCCAGCTGGTTGGTCAGGCTACGCCCGACTCGACTTGGGGCACGCCCGACGGCAACAGCGGCGATTTCAACTTTTTCTCCAGCGGTGGCAAAGGCGTGAATCGCTACGCTTCCGGAGGCAACGCCCCGACCGGTGGAGCCGCACCGGAAGGCGTGTTCTTCTTCACCCTGGGTGCCAACGGCGGTGCCGACGAGGAAATGGTGTTGGCGGGCATGAGTGTACCGGCTGGCCCGGTCGCGCCACCGGCCACCCTGCCGATTGGCCGCAACGCCATGCTGCTGCTGGCCGGCATGCTCGGACTGGTTGCCGCGTTTGCCATCCGCCGACGCAAGCTGCGTGCCTGATTGCAAGAGGCAACGTGTTCCCGGAAAAGGCCCGCAGTTGCGGGCCTTTTCTCTTTGCGATGTCCCACAATACGCGCCCCGCATGCGGCATGCCCGGAATCCTGCGAATGAACCACCCCGATCACGACGGACGTCCAAACGTTTCGGCCCTGCGTCGGGCCGCACCCTGGATTGCGGGTGGTTTTCTCGCCTTGATGGTGCTGATCGTCCTCGGTGCCGTTGGCAGCATTGCCTGGTATGGATTCGGCATGTTCAACGACCAGGCCAAGGCCGCGATCCACAACAACCCGGGCGTGATCGAAGCAGTGGGTGAAATCCGCGAGATTCGGATGGATTTCACCGCCACCGGCAACACCTCCGGTGCGGAAACCTTTGCCTACCGCATCGAAGGCGAGCGCGCGAACGGCCTGCTGGTCGGCCGCTTCGTGACCGTGAGCGGGGATGCCGAGGAACTTCGCGACGGCCGCCTGACCCTGGATGATGGTCGCGTCATCCCGCTTCCGGTTTCCGCAACGCCCCGCTCACCGTGAATCTGCCCCTCTGACCTTCTTGCCTGCGAGCACCAGGGCCATGATCAGGCCCACGCCCATGTGCACGAGGATGTCGGTCACCGACAGCCAGCCACTCCAGCGCGGGAACACCTCAGGAAACCTGAGCGGCAACACGATGCCGTACATCACCGTATACAGGCCCAAGCCGTACACGGCACCCGTGATGACGCTCTTGCGCAGCAGCGCGGGCCTTGTCCTGGTGATCCACACGAACACGCTGACCATCACCAGCATGATGCCGTAGTGGGTGAACAGGCCCAGTGCGGCGGACGCGAGTCCCCCGTTGTAGGCTTCCTTCCCCTGCCAGCCACTGGCCACACTCTGCAATACGGCCAGTGGTGAGCGGCCGCGCAGGCCGCTGGCGATGAAGGCATAGCTGATATCAAGTGTTCCTGCGCCGAGCCAGGCAATCAGCAGGCGTTTGCCGATTGCGGAGTTGACGCGTGGAATTTTCCGTTCGCTGGCGTGGGCATTGGTGTTTTTCATTGCGATTCTTCCTGCGCGGAATTCGACGTGCCTGCGCATTGCAGTTGGGGCAACGCTGATCTGGCAGCGCAATCGTCGCGATATCTGACTACGTCAAGATCGAGGCGCATTGCCGCTGACAGACTGGCTGCCGTTCAAGGCCGTGCACCAGTCTCCTCCTCGACCGGCAGCGGCACCAGCGGTGGATTGCCGTTCCAGTCGGCCGCCGCATCGCGCATGCGCTGGATGCGCCGCGCATCCGCCGGATGCGTCGAGAGCAGGGTCGGCATGGAGATTTCCCGGTGCTCGCGACCGTAGTCATCGAGCACCTCGAACACCGCAGCCGCACCGCCGGCGTGGCCATACAAGCGGTGCAGGCCAAGCAACGCTTCGGCATCCGCCGCGCTTTCGGCCTGGCGTGAGTAGCCCAGTTGCACCAGGCGCGCGATGCCCGGCGCCAGCGACCTCGCATCACCGCCGAGCGCAACGGTGAGCAATGCCAGGCTGGCGCTGCCGCCCACGGCGGCTATCGGATCGCGCGCCTTGATGTGGCCCAGCTCATGCGCGATCACCAAGGCGAGTGCATTCTCGCTGGGCATGCGCCGATACAGGCCGCGGTTGACGACCAAATGGCCGCCGAGGGTGGCAAAGGCGTTTGGAACATCGGACGAGGACAGGTGTACGCGCACCTGCATGCCCTGTGGCAAATCCATGTTCGCCGCCACGCGCGCGGTCAGCGCCTGCAGCTGCGCGAGGATGTGCGCATTGCCGGCATCGGCAGGTGCATCGTCGAGGCCGGACAGACCGATCACATGATCGCCGACCCAGGCGGCTTCCGTGGAAATCGGCACCCATCGCGCCAGCCAACCGCCCGCGAAATAGAGCAACGCCGCCAAAGCCAGCACGCAGATGCCGAGCCCGGCCAGCAGGCGCAGGAACTCCGCCAGCACGCTTTCGCGCGAAGCATTGACCTCGTGCGGTACCGGCGGGTTTTCCCAGCTCATGGTCGAGTGGCGGGAACCAATGCGGTGCCGTAGGCGATGAATTCGGCGGCGAACAGGGCTTGGCGGTTGCTGTCGCTTTCGGACAGGCGCGCGGTTTCAATGCGCACGTTGAAGATCATGCTGGCACCGGCCTCGCGTGCCGCCTGCTTCATGCGGATGATGGCCTCACGCCGACCACGGTCCATCAGCGATTCATAGGCGGTCAGGCGACCTCCAACCAGGCTCTTCAACGATGCCGCGATGCGCTTGAAGTAGTCCTCGGCGATCACCACCGAGCCCACCACCAGGTTTGCGCTGCGAAATTCCTGGTCGGCGGGTGGATGTTTCTCGCTGAAGACCAATACCTCGCGCAGGATCAACTCCTTCTGCTTGAGTTCCCGAAAATGACGCTGTTCTGCGGCCCGGCCGAATACGAGGCCGAGCAGCAGCAGGAAGGCGATGACGCCGAACTGGATGATCAGCTCCATGGCTACTGCACCACCACGGCGGTGCCATAGGCCATGACCTCGGCGGCGCCGGATGCAATGTTCGAGGTGGCAAAGCGCACGTTGACCACCGCATTCGCACCCACCGCGCGCGCCTGCGCCAGCATGCGCTCGGTCGCCTCGGCGCGCGATTCGTTGAGCAGTTCGGTATAGGCCTTGAGCTCACCACCAACGATGTTCTTGAGCCCGGCGAAGATGTCCTTGCCGACGTGCTTGCTGCGCACGGTAGAGCCTTGCACCAACCCAAGGTGGCGGGTGATGGCCTTGCCGGGGATGCTGTCGAGATTGGTGATTTCCATGGAGTCCTCTCGTTGGTCATGAATGTCGCGGTTTGGCGAAAGCAAACATTACCATCGAAGCCGAGCCTGGGGGCTCGATCTTCGCTGCAATTGCCATGTCGGATCCGGTGCTTTGCACCTTGATCCGACCTACAAGGCCCAATCCGACCTACAAGGCCCAAGGGCCCCGTCGGGGTAGGTCGGGTCAAGCACCGAAGGCGTGGAGCCGACAAGCGAATCCTCCGCACTGACGCATCCGGCCCGCATCGCGTGGATGCGGGAAATCGGCAGAACGCGTAGGCTTCCGGCTCATCCACAACGACGATGCAATGTCCGCACACATGACCCACGCACGCAAGCTGTTTGACCTGGACGGACGCACTGCCCTCATCACCGGCGGATCACGCGGCCTCGGCCTGCAGATGGCCGAGGCACTCGGCGATTACGGAGCGCGCGTGCTGATCTGCGCACGCAAGGACGACGAACTGCAAAGTGCTGCCGCGCGGCTGCAGGAAAGGGGAATCAGCGTGGACTGGGTTTGCGTCGATGCCGGCAAGCCAGAGTCCATTGCAGGTCTCGTCGATACCGCCATGGAACGACTCGGCAACATCGACATCCTCGTCAACAACGCCGGCGCCAGTTGGGGTGCGCCAGCCGAAGACTATCCGCTCGACGCCTGGGACAAGGTGTTCAATCTCAACATGCGCGGCCTGTTCCTGCTGACCCAGGCCATCGGCAAGCGCTCGATGATTCCACGCAAGTTTGGACGCATCATCAACATCGCCTCGATTGCCGGACTGCGTGGCAACCCGCCCGGTTCCATGAAAACCATTGCCTACAACGCGAGCAAGGGTGCCCTGGTCAACTTCACGCGCGCGCTGGCCAGCGAATGGGGAGCGTATGGCATCACCGTCAATGCACTGGCCCCCGGATTCTTCCCCACGCGCATGTCACAGGGCGTGATCGACGGCATCGGCGAGAACACCCTGGCTGCCATGACACCCCTGCAGCGCTTGGGCGATGACGAGGATCTGAAGGGCGCCGTACTGCTGTTTGCATCGGACGCCGGCAAGCACATCAGTGGGCAGATCCTGGCGGTGGATGGCGGTGCGTCGGCGGTGTGAGTTTGAGCTGGGAATCGGGAATCGGGAATCGGGAATGGAGAATAGTTTGAGCGGAGCGCGCTTTGCGGTTGCTTTGAACGATTCCCTATTCCCTATTCCCTATTCCCTATTCCCGGCTCTCAATACACAAATTCGCGGAACACCGGGTCCACGCTGCCGTTCCAGCGTCCCTTGAACAGGGCGATCTTGCGTTCTGCCGGAGTCTCGTTGGCCTCGGCGATTTCAATCAGCGGCATCAGGAAAATGCTCTCGTCCGCACCGTCGGCATTGCGGCGTGCGCGCCGGCGCAAGCCTTCGGCCGAGATCTTCAAGGCTTCGATGGCGATATCGCGCAGGCTGCCGCTGCGGAAGGGTAGCTTCAGGCCATGCCTGGGCACGCCATCGCGCAGGGCGTTGCGTTCCTCAAGGCTGAAATCCTTGACCAGGTCCCAGGCCGCATCCAGCGCGGTCTGGTCATACAGCAAGCCGACCCAAAATGCCGGCAAGGCACACAGGCGGTTCCATGGGCCGCCATCGGCACCGCGCATTTCCAGGAACTTTTTCAGGCGAACTTCCGGAAACGCCGTGGTCATGTGGTCCGACCAATCGCTCATGGTCGGCAGCACTCCGGGCATGGGCTCGAGCTCACCGCGCATGAACGTGCGGAACGATTGCCCGGCCAGGTCGTGGTAGACGCCATCGCGATAGCTGAAGTACATGGGCACGTCGAGCAGATAGTCGACGTAGCGTTCGAAGCCGAAGCTCTCGTCGAACACGAAGTCGAGCATGCCGGTGCGATCCGGGTCGGTGTCGGTCCAGATGTGCGAGCGGTAGCTGAGGTATCCGTTGAGCTTGCCTTCGGTGAAGGGCGAATCGGCAAACAAGGCCGTGGCGACGGGTTGCAAGGCCAGCGAGGTGCGGAACTTGCGCACCATGTCCGCTTCATCGGCAAAGTCGAGGTTCACCTGCACGGTGCAGGTGCGCGTCATCATGTCCAGCCCGAGCTTGCCGACCGTTGGCATGTAGCGGCGCATGATGGCGTAGCGGCCCTTGGGCATCCACGGCATGTCCTCGCGTCGCCACTTCGGCTGGAAGCCCATGCCGAGGAAACCGACGCCCATGCCGTCGGCCACGCTTTTCACTTCGCGCAAGTGGGAGTTGATCTCGACGCAGGTCTGGTGGATGGTTTCCAGCGGCGCACCGGAAAGCTCGAATTGTCCGGCCGGCTCCAGGGTGACCGACGCGCCATCGCGTGACAGCGCGATCAGCTTGCCGTTCTCGCTGACGCGCTGCCAGCCAAAGCGCGTCAGACCTTCGAGCAGGGCGCCGATGCCCTGTTCGCCTTCCCAGGTCAGCGGGCGCAGGTCATCCAGGCGGAAACCGAATTTTTCGTGCTCGGTGCCGATGCGCCAGGCTGACTTCGGCTTGGAACCACTGGCGAGCGAATCGATCAGTTGCTGGCGATGCCTGATCGGCTCGCTGGAAGCGGCGCTGGGTCCGGACATGGGTTGTGCCTCGCGGTCAATCCGCGGATATGGGGCCACCACGGGGTCGCACAAGGGAAGCCGATGCGGGCGACTGCGCCTGTTCGGGCAGGCCCAACCAGCGCGCCACCACGGCGCGCGCTTCATCAAGGCCCGTCTTGGCGGTGGCGGAAAACAGCTGCACGCTGACCGCGGATTGGGCGTCATCCACTGCCAGCACCTTTTTCACTTCCATCAGCGTACGTGCCGCTTCGTTGCGCGAGAGCTTGTCGGCCTTGGTCAGCAGCACGTGGCAGGGTTTGCCGATGGCCCGGGCGTATTCGAGCATCTGGCAGTCGTATTCCTTCAGCGGATGCCGGCTGTCCATGATCAGCACCAGGCCCTTCAGTGCCTGCCGCGAGCGCAGGAAGCCATCAACCATGCCACGCCATTGATCGCGCACCGCAACCGGCACCTTGGCGTAACCATAGCCGGGAAGATCCACAAGCCGGCGCTGCGCATCGATGGCAAACACGTTGAGCAGTTGGGTGCGTCCCGGGGTCTTGCTGACCCGGGCCAGGCCCTTGTGCGCGGCCAAGGCATTCAAGGCGCTGGACTTGCCTGCGTTCGAGCGCCCGGCAAAGGCAACTTCCCAGCCTTCGTCGGCGGGCATGTCGCGGGGGTTGGCGGCACTTTTCAGGAAACTGGCGGTGTGCAGGATATGCATGCTGATGGGATTGGATGATGGCAGGGATACCGGCCCGCCGTTGACGCCGGTTTGACCGGCCTCGGGCTGACACGGATAATTCGACGACTTTAGCTTATGGCCTGCGCGCGCCAAGCGGCCGCATCAGGAATCCACGTCTATCCGGAGCCAGTGTATGAGTTTTGTGCGAGTTTTTGCCCTTGGCGTGCTGTTTGCCGCCGGCATGGCCCATGCCGAGACCTCCACCGGCACCCTGCTGGGCGACGCCAAGGCCGGTGAAGCCAAGGCCGCCGTCTGCGGCGCCTGCCATGGCATGGATGGCAATTCCGCCCTCGCCATGTATCCCAAGCTGGCCGGCCAGAATGAATCCTATACCGTGCGCCAATTGGCCCAGTTCAAGAACGGCCAGCGCAACAACGCCATCATGCTGCCCTTCGCCTCGACCCTGAGCGATCAGGACATGCACGACCTCGGGGCGTTTTTCGCCAGCAAGCAGGCCACCCCCGGCCAGACCGACGAAGCCTATGTCGCGCGCGCACAAGCCTTGTATCGCGCCGGTGACGCCAAGCTCGGCGTGCCCGCCTGCATGGCCTGTCACGGTCCATCGGGGCGCGGCATGGCCGGATCGGCGTATCCGCAGGTGGCGGGCCAATGGTCCGAATACGTGAGCGCCAAGCTCACCGAATGGCGTGCAGGCACGACCTGGGGCGATGACGAACACGCCAAGATCATGCCGGAGATCGCCAAGCGCCTGGGCGAGAAGGACATCGCGGCCCTGGCGTCGTACATGCAGGGTTTGCACACCGCGCAAAGCGCTTCGGCCAAATAGCTTTCACCCGCATTCAGCGCCGTTGCATGACACTGCGCGGCAGTTTTTCATCGCGACGGAGAATTCCGCCATGTTCAAGGCATTTATTGCGCTGACGCTTGGCGTCGGCATGTTCGCTGGCCTTCCGCTCCAGGCCCAGGAAACCTGGCAGGAAGGCAAGAATTACTTCCTCATCGAGCCCACCCAGGCCACCACGACCGGCGACAAGGTCGAAGTGGTCGAGGTGTTCTCCTACGGCTGCGTGCACTGCAACGAAGTCGCACCCATGGTCGAGGACATCGCCAAACGCCTGCCGGCCAATGCGCAGTTCGTCAAACTGCCAGCCCAGTTCGGATTCGAGTCGTGGAAGACCTTTGCACGCGGGTTCTATACCGCGCAGGCGCTGGGAATCGTCGACAAATCGCATCTGGACGTGTTTCGCGCCGTCTACGTCGACCGCAAACTCGACTCGCGCTCGCCAACCCTGGCCTCGCTGGCGGATTTCTATTCGAAGTACGGGGTTTCAGCGGCCGATTTCACGGCCACAGCCCAATCGTTTGCCATCGAGACCAAGCTCAAGCGCAATGACGCCTTGATCAAGGCCTATGGCGTCGATAGCACTCCCGGTTTCGTCGTGAACGGCAAATACCGGGTGACCGGGCAGTCCGCCGGCGGCTACCAGAACATCGAGCCATTGCTCAATTTCCTCATCGCAAAAGAAGCCAAGGGCGGTTGATCGCCTGCGCAACTTCGCGCCGTGCGCGCTGTCTGTACGACCACCCCGCAACCTGGAGCTGCCTGATGTTTGCCCGACTGCCCGTAATCCTGCTTGGAGCCCTGCTTTCCGTCGCTGCCTGTGCCCAAGAGCAAAAGGACGCCACGGCAAGCGCGCCGGTTGCGGCCGAAGCGGGCAAGAACTACTTCCTCATCGAGCCGCCGCAGCCCACGTCAAGCGGCGACAAGATCGAGGTGCTCGAAGTGTTCAGCTATGCCTGCGTGCATTGCGCGCACTTCCAGCCGTATGCGGACGAGATCAAGTCCAAGCTGCCTGCCTACGCCCAGTTTGAATACCTGCCGGCGATCTTCAATGACCAGTGGGAAGCCTATGCGCGCGCGTTCTACTGCGCACAGTCGCTGGGCGTGCTGGACAAGACCCACCAGGCGGTGTTCAACGCCGTGCATCGCGATCACCGCCCATTCCGCTCGTTCAACGACATTGCTGCGTTCTATGGCGAGCAGGGCGTCGATTCCGAAAAATTCACGCAGCTGGCCACGTCGTTCGAAGTGCAAAGCAAGCTGGCCCGCTCGAAGAGCCTGGTGCCGAAGCTTGGCGTGGACGGAACGCCGACCATCATCATCAACGGCAAGTACCGGGTGACTGGCGCTTCGGCTGGCGGTTATCCGCAACTGGTGGCACTGGTGGACTATCTGGTCAAGAAGGAACATGCGGCAAAGAGCGCCAAGTAACACCGAATCGGGCCGCCCTCTGGCGGCCTTGCTGCCTGTTGGCTGATGTCGCGACGTGAAAAGTGAGCCTGCCCAAACCATGAGCAGCAGCCAGCCAGAGGCCAGGTCGCGTCTGAACGTGCTCAGCTGCAACATCCTGGCGGGTGGCAGCATCAAGCGATACCGCGAGTACGTCACGCACAGCTGGAAGCATGTGTTGCCAACCGGCAAGCGCGCCAACCTGGACGGCCTGGCCGGAATCCTCCCGGAGTTCGATCTGGTTGCGCTGCAGGAAGCCGATGCCGGCTCGCTGCGTTCGGGATTCCTCAACCAGACGGAATACCTTGCCGAGAACGCGGGCTTTCCGTTCTGGACCCATCAGCCCAATCGCAAGGTGGCCAAGGTTTCGGCATCCAGCAACGGCCTGCTCTCGCGCTTGAAACCGACCGAAGTGCTGGACTACCCGTTGCCCGGACGCATTCGTGGTCGCGGCGTGCTGTGGGTTCGCTTTGGCAGCGGCCAGCATTCGCTGGTGGTCCTGGTTGCCCACCTCTCGCTCGGCACGCAGGCGCGCGCGCACCAGCTTGGTTACATCACCGAGTTGCTGGAAGGCCATCCGCATGCCTTGCTGCTGGGTGACCTCAACACCTCGATCGAGAGCCCGGAACTGCGCAACCTGTTTGCGCGCACATCCCTGCAATTGCCCGAAACCGCCCCGCTCACCTTTCCGAGCTGGGCACCGGCCCGTGCAATCGACCACATCCTGGCCACTTCCACGCTGAAGATCGAAACCCTGCGCACGCTGCCGCACCTGGTCTCCGATCACTTGCCGATTGCAGCCACGGTGGAGCTGCCAATCAGCCTGGACGCACAAGCGCACGCGGCGGATGCACACCCGTCCGAGAAGATCGCCAGCGCCTGATCTCGCGCCCAGGCAAACCTGACCTCAGTGCACGACTACCCTGTTGCGCCCCTGGTGCTTGGCCCTGTACATGGCCTCATCGGCTTGCTGCAGGAGATCCATGGCCGCGATGGAATCGCCGGGAGCGGCATGTGCGCCGCCGACGCTGATGGTCATCGGGATGGGCACGCCATTGGTGAGCAAGGGAGATGAGGCAATGGCGGCGCGGATCGAGTTGGCCTTGCTGCGCATTTCAATTTCATCGACATCGGGCATCAGCACAACGAACTCCTCGCCGCCGTAGCGAACCACCTGGCCGCTGTCGCCAACGGTGCGTTCGATGACGCTTGCCGCCAGATGCAGGCAGTCATCGCCGATCAGGTGTCCGGCGCCATCATTGATCTGCTTGAAGTGGTCGATATCAGCCACCAGGACGCTGAAATCCCGCCCCTTGGCCCGACAGTCATCGCGCATCGGCTCAAAGGTGCTGTCGAAATAGCGTCGATTGAACACCCCGGTCAGGCCGTCGCGCAGGCTGGATTCGCGCAGGCGCTCGTTGGCGATGGCCAATTCGTTCAAGGTGGTCGAGAGTTCGCGGGTGCGCTGCTCGACGCGCTGCTCGAGCTCATCACGCGATGCCTGCACGATGCGCACGTTTTCGTCACGCAAGCTGGCGAAACGGTGCGCCAGGGCGAACGAGATCAGGATCAGCTCCAAAGCCGAACCAATCTGCATGCCGTATTCGGTGAGGAACATCTTCGGCAACACGCCGAAGGAAACCATGGCATATACGGTGGTGCCGAGCAGCAGCATGCCCCAGGCCAGCAGCAGGATGCGTGCGGAACGATCCCCGCGCAGCGCCAGCACCAGCGACACGCCGAAAATGGCGGCGATGCCCGGGAAGACCGCAGCCGTGCCCGGCAGAACGGCAACCCGATACGGTGCAAAGAACGACACCACCAGCATCAGCGCATGGAAAATGATGAAGCCCCAGAGAATGCGATTGCCGATCGGCAAGCGCTGCTTGAGATCAAGGAACACGCGCACGAACTGATGCATGGCGAGCATGCCGAGCGCCATCGAAACCGGAATCGCAAGGTTGGCCAGCCGCGGCGAGTTGGGCCACAGGTATTCGAAAGCCAGCCCATTCAGGCAATACTGCACAAATCCAAAGCCGGCGACGTAGGTCGAGTAGTACAGGTAGTTGGCATCGCGCAGCGATGCAAACAGGATCAGGTTGTAGAGCAGCAGGGCCAGGATCATTCCATAGTAAATGCCGATGCCGAACTGGGCATCGCGCACCTGGTTGAGGAACGCAGGCTCGGTGTACATCGTCATCGGCACCTGCATCGAACTTTCCGACTGCACGCGCAGCAGCAAGTCCACCGATTCCCCGCCATCCAGGCGGATGAGGAAATTGGGTGCGCGGTAGTTGTAGGCGCGACTCTGGAACGGGCGCTGGTCACCGGAGACCTGGTGGACAACGCTGCCGTCCGCGCGGCGCAGGTAGAGATCGATCTGGTCGAGCAGCACGTAGTCGACCGCAAGCACATAGTCGCGACGCTCCGGATTGCCGTTGCCCAGGCGCACATGGAACCAATAGGCGCCATCGACGAATCCAAAGGTCGGATCGCCCTTGGGCAGGTTCTGGAAGTAATCACTGTCGATCTTGCCGAACAGGTCTTCGGCACGCAGGTCCAGATGGGCATCCACGCTGTAGCGCATGGCGGGGCTGAGCGAAACC
Source organism: Dokdonella sp. (assembly GCA_016712865.1). Lineage (GTDB taxonomy): Bacteria > Pseudomonadota > Gammaproteobacteria > Xanthomonadales > Rhodanobacteraceae > Dokdonella. Next base: position 71,199 of record JADJQH010000008.1, on the reverse strand, counting down.
GTAGGCTTCGCGTCCGTCAGCAGCATCGGTTCAGCAGCGTGCGCAGGCCAAGCGCATGCCAGTACCAGGCATGCGATCAGGACTACCCCTGCGCAAAATCTGCTCATCCCGCCCATCCCGTTCTTCCTGTCTCGGGAAACTGCTTTCCTGTCCCGGCCAGCCGGGACGCCCCCGCGCAACCGCTGCTCCGCACACGGTTTGGCGCGATGTCGATCTTACCTTTTGCCCGTGCGCTCCGACCAGAGCGCGTTCCAACCGTCCCAGCCCAGCGTCTGCAGGGTTTCGATATTGCGCCGGTAGATGTCCTCGCTGTCCGCCAGGGCCTCCACGGCGCGTTCCACGCTGGATTCCCGAAGCAGGTGCAGGACCGGGAACGGCGCGCGGTTGCTGCAGTTGGCCACGTCGTCATCCGCACTGTCTGCAAAGCGATAGTCGGGATGGAAGCTGGCCACCTGGATCATGCCATCGAGCTTCAAGACCTCGATTGCGGCATCGGCCTGGTCCAGGAAATCGTTGAAGTCGAGGAAATCCGCAAACAGGTCGGCCACGATGAGCAGGGTTGTTTCGCATTCGTCGTCATCGGCCGCAGCCAGCGACTGCAATTCAGCGCACAAATCATCCAGCAGGGAATCCGCATCGCGCGCGTGACTCACCACCAGGCGCACCCGATTCCCGCGAACCGGCGCGCGCGCGAAGGGACACAGATTGAGTCCGATCACCGCGCGCTCGATCCATTCCTGGATGCGATGGAGGATCGCCCGGTCGGCCTCGTCTTGCCCCGGCAATGGAACTTCGCGTGTCATGGGCTGCCTTGCGTGGCAAAAATGCCTTCGATTTCCCTGCATCCGAGAATGCGCCAGCAGCCGTGTTCGAGTCCAGCAAGGGCGAGGCCGCCAACCGAGATGCGATGCAGTGCCTCGACATGGTTGCCGAGGGCGGCAAACATGCGCCGTACCTGGTGGTAGCGGCCCTCGTGCAAGGTCAGGCGAACCTGCCGCGCATCGAGAACTTCGAGTTCCGCGGGCAGCAGGGGCGTCTTCTCGGCTTCCAGCATCAGGGTGCCACTGGCAAACAGGGCCGCTTCGTCGCCACGCAGGTCTGCGGCCAGCCGCGCCTGGTAGACCTTGGCCACGCGCGACTTCGGCGAGATGATCCGGTGCAGCAGGGCGCCATCATCGGTCATCAACAGCAAGCCGGAGGTGTCGCGATCAAGGCGCCCCACCGTGGACAGCACGGGATCGCGCGCGCGGAAGCGCGCTGGCAGCAGATCGTAGACAACACGCCCCACATCGCGGGTTGAACAGGTCACCCCGGTTGGCTTGTTCAACATCAGGCAGATGCCGGGCGCAGGATCCAGCGGCTCGCCATCCACCCGGATGTCGGCATGATCGCGCTGGTCATCGGCGTACAGCACATCACCGGCAAGGTCGGTGATGCGGCCTTCGCGGAACATGAGTGCGACCTGCTTGCGGCTGCCGTAGCCGAGATTGGCAATGAGGCGCACCAGCTTCACGAGCGCACGCCTTCGGCTTCAAATACCTTGAAGCCCGCCTGCTCTGCGCGCACCACCACATGGTGAAAACGCGAAAGCAACGTCGCTTCGTACGGCAGATGCCGGTTAGCCACCAGCCAAAAGCGGCCGCCGGGCTTGAGTGCACCTGCTGCCGCGGCAATGAAGGCCTGGCCGAGTTCCGGCTGGTCGGCTCGCCCCTGATGGAAGGGTGGATTGCTGACGATGGCATCGTAGCTTCGATTCAGTCCGGTCCTCACATCGTGCCAAATGACTTCGCTGCGGGCGGGCTTGCTTCGCGTTTCCATCGCCCGCGCAACATTCCGGTGCGCAGCCTGCAAGGCTCGCCCTTCGGCTTCGTAGAGATCGATGACCTCGACGCCTGGACAACGACGCAGCACTTCACAGCCGAGATAGCCATAACCCGCACCGAGGTCGGCCACTGCGCCCGTGATCGACGCGGGCAACACCGACACCAGCAACGCGGATGCGGGATCGACACGATCCCAGGCAAACAGGCCGGGCCGACTGAAATACGCACCCTCCGCAATTTCGACCAGCGCATCCAGAGCCATCCATTCCTCAACCAGCGATGCATCGACTGCGGCGGCTTGCGGAGTTGACCAAAACACCCGGCAGTGATGCTTGGACAGCACCTCGGCACTGCCGAACACGGCACGGAAATCACGTTCCCCGGATTTCGCGCCTTCCGCATTGGCCATCGCCGCGATGACCGTGCCCCCGCTTTCCAGAAACATCGAGGCTCGCGCATACAACGCACGTGCTTCATCGCGCTGGCGCGGCGGCAGCATCAGGATCAAGGGATAACGCGCCCCCGGCTCGGGCTCGCCGACGATGAGACCACTGCGTTCCAGGACATCCGCAAACGGCTTGAAACTTTGTTGGTGCAGCCAGCGACTGCGCGGCATGGCATGCCATCCCACCCCATCCCGCGCGCGCAGGAACAGCACGCGACCATCGGCGGGCAAGCCGATGCCTGCGTGGGTCAGGGCATGGCGAAGGGCTTCGAGTGCGTTGTCGGTCACGAATCATCCGGCACCAGGCAAGGTGCCTGGATTTTAACCCGGACATTTCATGCCGCCGCGCAAGCCAATACCGGCATCGAAAAAACGGGAGCGGTTGCCCGCTCCCGTTTTCATGCGTCGCTTGCAGGATGCAGGCGGTTTACTGGCACATGTACACGGACATGTCGAAGTCGTTGTCGAAAATGGAATCGACATTGCCAACGCGGACCTGATCGAGGAAGAAGCCCGAGTAGTTCAAGCCCGGATCCGACGACAGACGCCAGCGGATCTTCACCGTTTGTCCGGCATAGCTGGCCAGGTTGGCGGTGAACGGCTTGAAGACCGGCGTGGCCGTGTCGTTGTTTGGATCAGCATTTGATCCTGCCGTGGTCACGCCGCTGTAGATGCCGGTGCCGTTGGGGAAGCCGCAGGCATTGATGGTGCCGGCGCTGCCGGTATTGAACACCGTCGGGTAGCCGCCGGTTGGCGGCAGGCTGGACCAGTTTGCACCGTTGTCCGTCGAGATTTCAGTGACCACGCCATCCCATTGGAACTCGAGGTTGTAGCGCGCACTGAAGCTCAGCTGGGCGTTGGGCGAAATCAGCAGTTCCGGAGTTTCAATGCTGGCGCAGGTGAGGTCCGGGTGATTCGGTGCCTGGCCACCAGTGTGGTAACTCAAGCTGCCATTGGCCGCCGCGATGTTGCTGACGCCCCACGGAAGCTCGGCAAGCATATACGTGGCATTGTCGACATTATCCACGAATGGATCCGGGTCGGGACCATTCGCGCCGCTGGTGGTTGCACCGGCGATGGCCGACAGCGGCGAGAGGTTGCCAAAATCGTCCTCGGCCTCGAAACGATAGTAGTAGGCCTGGCCATTGACCACCGCCGAATCCGAATAGCTGGTGGTGGCAAGGCCGCTGGCAATCTGAGTCGAGGAGACCATGAACGGATCCGTCGATCGGAACACCTTGTAGGTTACGCCCGACGCCGTCGGGCACGCGGCAGTACCTGCCGACCAGTCAAGCTCTACGCTGCAGCTTGCACTCGAGCCATCAAGATCCAGCGAGTTGGCATCAATGCCCGGTTGCAGGGTGCAATCGTCGGCGGAGACGACATCGATGCAGGAAGACACCAGGCCTTCGACATCACCGGCTACGCCGCGCACCTTGTAGGCGTACTGGAATCCGCCTTGCGATGCGTCGTCTACGACCGGCGAGGCCACGGAGTTGCCGACCAGGCGGAAATCACCCGCAGCAGCCGTGGCGCAGGTTCCATTGGCGCGATAGAGCTGGAATCCCTGCGCCGCTGTGCCGGAGAAGCCGACGGCCACACCGCTGCTGTTGTTGCTGGCAATGGTCAAACCGGTCGGTGCCGCGGCTGGCGCGGGATCGGGCAAGCCAAACGCGCCCGAAGCCACCACGGCGTAGCCCTGGGTATCGGATCCCACGGTTCCATTGCCGGGGATCGAGGTGCCCTTGACGCGGATCGTGTAGCTGCCCGCCTGTGGCGTAGTGAAACGCACCTGCTCGACGGTATCGCGCGCGTCGGCGTTGCCACCGGTTACCGAAACACCCGAGGTAAACACGTTGCCCTTGTAGACCTGGGCGTTCGGTGCCACCACTTCCAGGTCGAGATTGTTGATCAGGGTCAGGGCCGCACCGGCTGCGGCGGCGGGATCAAACCAGGTCAGGGTGATGCGAAGCTCCTGGCCCGCACCCACATTGCTGATGCTGTACTCCTTGCTGTCGCCCGTGCGCATGCCGGCAGCCTGGGTGCGTTCAAAGATGCGCAGCCTGCGATTGTCGTCGCCGCCGGTGAGCGTGGTCTTGAACCACAGGTTGCCATCCAGCCAGGCACGGCCCCAGCCGGAATTGGCATTGGGCCAGCTTGGCGCACCCAACGGATTGGTTCCGTTGAGCAACACGGCCTTCATCATCATGCCGCTGGGGTCGTAGGCATCAGCCGGCGTCTTCACGCCACGCGGATAAAAGCCATCGGCAAAGAACTGACGCACCAGGGCGGCATTGCCGCTGATGGTGGGCGCCGCCATCGACGTTCCGCTATTGGAAACCGGTGCCGTGTAGACAGGCACCGCACTGCTGGTCGAGGTGTTGCGCGCCGACTGGATGCTCGAACCCGGAGCGGCAATGTCGGGCTTCATGCGACCATCGGCCGCCGGACCGCGATTGGAGTAGCTGGCCACGGCGGTACTGCCGGCATGGCCCAGCGCGGCCACCGAGAGCACGTTCTTGGCATTGCTGGGCGAGCCGGTCTGCACCGGACCCGGGTCATCGTTGCCGGCCGAGACCACCACCAGCATGTCCTCGTTCTTCCAACTGGTGCGATCAGCTTCGGCATCGTTGCCGTTGTACTGGCCCGCAGTCGAAGCACCCCAGCTGTTGTTGTGGACGCGCGCGCCTCCAGCGTAAGCCTGGTTGAGCGTTCCCTCGAAATCGGTGATGTAGACCGCGCTCGGGTTGGTCCCGCCAACATCCTGCATCAGCAGCTGGGCATTGGGCGCCATGCCGTCGGCCTGTTCGTGGTTGTGTTCGGTCGGCGTCGATGCGAGGTAAGTGTTCGGACTGAACGTCCCGGCAATGTCGCCGAGCACGGTACCGCTCGTGTGCGTGCCATGACCGGAGGTGAAGTCATAATCGACCGGCCCGGTGCCGCCAGACGTAGGCTGCAACCAGTAGCCGATGATCTTGCGGTCCGGGTAGAGGGTGCCGATGGCAGGCGGCACCGGCGGCGGATTGTCCGAGGTGGTGATCTGCATCAACGGACCTGCGCCCTTGTCCAGGGTGGTAAAATTGGCCACCCACGGCGACGTGCCGGAATCGGCCACGGCCACGATCTGGCCACTGCCCATGATGTCGTGGTCGAACATCGGTGCTGCGCCACAGATGGCGCCATTTCCCGAGCAGGACGCGGTGATGTTGTTCTGGATCGCGCCGATCGAGGCCGCATTGTGCACGCGGGTCGGCATCCATGGTTCGATGAAGGCCACGCTGTCGAGCGCGCTGGCGGCACGCAGCAGAGCATCGAGTTGCCCGCGCGCTACCCCGGCATGCACATAGGGCATGGCGTCGGCACGCTGGCTGCGCGCCGTGATGCGCACATCGGGAACCAGCTTGCGCAATGCGGCCTCGATCTGCGCGGAAGATTCACCCTGGAAACCACGCACATTGACGATGTCGAGCAGGATGTGGGAATCCGGCGCGTCTTCCGGCTCCTGCTGCACGAGTTGGGCGCGGACATCGGTCCACAGGCGCGGGTCGATCTTGTGCCCGGCAGCGTAGGCTTCCGCGGCACGCACACCGGTGCTGCGCTTGAGCGCATCCAGGTTGGTGCCGTTCAGGCGCACGATGTAGGCGTTGTTGGGCACGTAACCGACGAAGGCAACGCCCTGCTTTTGCAGCTGCGCACGACCGGTCTCAACCGAATCCACATGGAATTGCACGATGGCATAACGCGAACTCACCACATCCGCAGCAGCCGACAAGCCGAGGTCGAGCCGCTGCGTTGCCGGGTCATAGGCACCCGCGCGCAGGATGAGCAGGTCGGGCATGGTTGCGGCCACGGCGATGGTGTCGATATCGGGGCGCTGGGCCGGTACGGCCGAACGCAGATCAACCGGTGCGGCGTACGCCTGCGAAAGGGCCAAGGCAAGCGCCGATGCCAAGGCGCTGCGACGGAAAGTGGTTTTCATGTGGATTCCTCTGGGCGGAGATGCGGGGCTTTCAGGGGTGCTTTGGCGTGAGCCCCGAACAGGAGGGATGACGCTGACACGGCAGCGCCATCCGACCTGTGGTTTTACCGCATCGGGCGCGGCGTTGCCACGGCCCAGGGCATGAAATTGGCAGTCCAAGCCGAAGCGGCAGGAGCACGGGTGCGAGCCTGCCGCGTTCGTTTCATCCATGGAAGCGGAACAAGGCCGGAGCCGGTGTTGCGCCGTAGCAGTAGCCGACGCGCCGACGTGCCCGCTGCAGCAGGGCGGCCTCTGCCGCACGTGCCTGCAGCCAATCCTCGCGCGTGAAACCGAACTTGCGCGGATGCAGGCCGCGCAGTTGCGCTTCCTTTGCACGCAAACGGCGAAAGCTGAGGAAATCATCCAGCTCGAAACTCAGACTCGGCCAGGCGATGTCGACCAGGATGGCGTCGTCCAGTCCGCCAATCACCGGCACATGATCCGGCACCAGGCGATGCTTTCCGGTCGCGTAATCGGCAATCCAGCGGATGGGCTGGCGCTGGTCTTCCTGCAGCGCCCAGCCCGAATCCTGCGACATGGCCTTCATTGCCGCCAGGCAACGCAGGCGCATCTGGATGCAGGGTGCGCGATGCTTGTTCGCGAAAATCTGGTTCAACTGGCGCGCGGCGCTGGCGATGCTGTCGAAGCTCGGCGGCATGCTGTCCGGTTCCAGCCGCTCGACCACGCGAAGAAAGCTGCGCTCGGCATGGCGATCGGGATTCAGGTTGCCGATGCGCAAACGGCGCTGGGCGCGCGCTGACGTGTTGGCGTAGACGGGCAGTGGCAGGGTGGCGAGATTGATGTTCATGACGTTCTCCTTTGCGGGTTTGGCGCGGCGATTCCGCGCACTGCCAGATTGGCCGCTGGGCCCCCTGCAAGGCTTGAGGAAAGCCGGTCGAACCCCTGCGGAAATACGGTCGAATTCAGGTTTTTTGTAATCTTTGGCGCGTTAGGGGTTATCTTTCCGTGGCGGACCCGGACAAGGGATCCCCTGATGGACGTGGCGGGCGTCACCTACAGTTTCGGCGACATCAAAGTCGACCCAGGCGCGCGCCGGGTGGTCCGGAATGGTGTTGACCTGGAACTGGAGCCCAAGGCCTTCGCGGTATTGGTCGCCTTGCTCGAAAGTGCCGGCAAGGCATTGGCCCGCGACGACCTGCTGGATCAGGTCTGGGGCCATCGCCATGTCACTCCCGGTGTGCTCAATCGCGTCGTCGGTCATTTGCGCAAGGCGCTCGGCGACGATGCCGAAAATCCCCGTTACATCCAGACCCTGCATGGCGTCGGCTACCGGTTTCTTGCCGAGGTGGAACGCATCCCGGCACGTAGCGGGCATTTCGCGCCGCTTGGAGCATCGACAAGCCCATCAGCCGCAGATCAACCGCTCCCGACTGCGCCAGACGCTGGCGCGTCCGTAGTCGCTGGTGGCCGACGCGCCACGGACAAGGCTGCCGCTTCAGCCGCGGCGGCAGAGGATTTGATTGCACCGCGTCGAAGGATTGGATTGACTTCTTCTCTGCTGGTGCTCGGCCTTGGTGTGCTGATTGCGGGGCTCGTTGTGTTTCTCAATCAGCGCGGCGATTCGCAATCGACACGGCCGGCTGCATCCATCGCGGTGCTGCCTTTCACCAACCTGGGCGGTGCCGACAACGGATATTTTGTGGATGGCCTTACCGAAGAAATGCGCAGCGCGCTTTCATCGGTAGCCGGGCTCAAGGTGGCGGCGTCGATCACGCCTGCGGTGCGCGAAGCTTCGGGGGATGCCAAGGCACTCGGCGCGAAGCTGGGCGTCGCAACGGTGCTGGAAGCCAGTGTGCGTCGTGAAGGCGATGCATTGCGCATCAGTGCCCGCCTTTCCGACACCCGCACCGGTTTCACCGTGTGGAGTGAAACCTTTGATCGACGCTTGCTCGATGTGTTCGACACGCAAAGCCGGATTGCCAACGAAGTCGTCGAGTCCCTGTTGGGCGTGCTGCCCGCGGAACGCGATGCGCTGCGCAAACGCCTGAGTCCGACCAAGAATGTCGAGGCCTTCGATGACTACCTGGAAGGCCTGCAACTGCTGCGCCAGGCCAAGGCCGCCGACAGCGACCAGCAGGCCATTGCCCGCTTTGACCACGCCTTGCAAAAGGACAGCGGGTTTGCGCGTGCGCAGGCCGGCATCTGCCTCGCGGAGATCCGCAATTTCGAGAATCTGCACAGCGCGACTGCGTACGAGAATGCCCGCATCGCCTGCCAGCGCGCGCTCAACATGGATTCCTCGCTGGCCGAGGTCAGCATTGCACTTGGCGATCTGTACCGGGTGCAGGGGCAACTGGATCAGGCAATTGTCGAGTTCAAGCACGCCGCCAGTGACCCGGCCACCGCAGTGGAGTCCAATATCGGATTGGCAAAGATATACGCACTCAAGAAACAACCGGAACAGGTCAAGGAATACTTCGCGAAGGCACTGGCAATCAGCCCCAACGACCCACTGGTCCATGCAGCAATCGGCTATCAGCACTATCTTGATGGCCAGTTGAAGCCGGCCATCGGTGCGTACCGCAAGGCGGTCGAATTGGCGCCGGACAATGCCGACTTGTGGATCGCATTGGGGGGGTTGCTGGGAGCCAGCGGCAATACGGCCGATGCAGAGCAGGCTTTGCAGCGATCAATAGCCATTGAACCGCGCTACTCTGCGTTGACTGATCTGGGATTCATCCGATTTCAAGCCGGCGACTTTGCCGAATCCGTGAAACTGCAACGCCGCGCGTTGGCACTCAACCCGACCGACTTCATGGCCTGGGCCAATCTGGGAATGGCCTTGAATGCACAAGCGACCACGCAACATGAAGCACACGAGGCGTTTGAGCAAGCCGCCACTCGCGCACAGCAATACGTTGATATCAATTCAGACGATGCCCGCGCCATCGCGGCGCTGGGTCTGTACCGCGCAATCCTCGGAGATAAGGAACTGGCCCTGGCCTTGGTTCATCGCGCGGAGCGACTGCAGGTGCACGAGGCCGAGGTAGCGATGTTCAATGCCGAAACCTTTGCCCGGCTCGGAGACATCAAGGCCGCGCGAGAACGAATTGCCCGTGCTCGTCAACTGGGCGTTCCGGAAAGCGCGATATCGAGCAACGCCGTTTTTCGCCGCCTCGGCTTGCTCGATTCAAAGGGAGGTGAGCAGCAATCCCAATAGCGGCACGGTTGTCACCCCGCACGAACCCACTGCACAGGAGATCGCCATGAAAGACCGGAATGCCAAAATGCCAAAACCACGCAGGAAATCCGTGGTGAGGTGCGACGTTGACGACCATCAGAAATCCAGCTCTGAATCACCGCCGGAGCGTCCAACCACGCGAGTTGCTTTCAATCTTGGCGACATCAAGGCAGTAACCATTCAACCCGGCCTTTACGGATGGGTCATTCCCCAGCCACCAAGGCCACCGCGACTGGACGTCACCATCACCGTCGAGTTCTACACATCCGGATAGCAACGGTTGCGCAGATTCGCTTGCTTGCAATTGCAATCACGCTGCGCTGCATGGCCGCATGTTTTCCTGCTGCGTTTGCGCTTCCAGGGTGCTCGTTGTTGGTGACAAGATTGCGACCGCGTTACGCAGGGTAGTCTTGCGCACGGCGCTGTCGAAGACAGCGCCCGATCACTGAAAGCATGAATGCCCTTCAACTCTCGACGCACATGGCGTTTCCTTGCTGATTGGGCAACCTCGGATCGACAGGCTTCGGCAAACGCCAAGGGCTACGCGGCAAGCCCGGCCGCCATGACGCCTGCCGCGTTCGCAACATGGGACTGTGACCGGCGTACGGCGAGTCCGCCAACGGCACCTCCGGCGATTCTGCCCCCGATTTCGAGTTGACGCGTGCCCGCACCGGGGGCACCATTGGTTATTCAAGAGTTGCCTTGACTCCCGCCCCGCCGGGGTGGGTTTGACTTGACCTGGAAAAGGGGAGTGGGAGAAATGAAAAAACCGCAATTGATGGCGCTGGCAGCGGCGCTCGCACTGGCTGCCACCGGCGTACACGCGCAGTCCTACAATGACAACGGCAGTCCGGTGAATGGATCGGGCATCAACATCGATGGGCCTTACGTACCGTCGGGCGGTCCGATTTGCCCGTCCGGCCCTGTGGTTTCGGCATTTACTGGTGCAACCACCCAGCTTGGCCGCATCTTCCGTGATGGCGTCGCCGCAACCTGCCCGATCAAGGCCTATCCGGGCATCTTCAGCGCCACCGCCACGTTCAATTACGAGTCCTATACCTACAGCAACACGAGCGCGGCGGCAGCCTGCGTGACGGTGAATTTCGATCCCGACACCGCCGGCGCTAGTCCCTGCGCAACCAATGCGCACATGAGCGCGTATGTTGGTTCCTACGATCCGAACAACCAGGGCACCAACTTCCTTGGCGATGTCGGCTCCAGCCTCGCGCAGCCGTTCAGCGTGGAAATCGCGGCGAATTCAGACATCGTGCTGGTAGTCACCAACACATCCGCCCAGGCAGTTTGTACCTTCGGTTTCGAGGTTCTCAACCTGCCCTGCACTGCCGCGACAAACGCCGATCTCACGGTTGGCGTAAGTGCCGCGCCCCCGGCTGCCGGCATCAACACGCCGGTTGACTTCACCGTCACCAGCACCAATGGCGGCCCGGATCCTGCCCAGGACGTGGTGATCAGCCTGGATCTCGGAACCGGCTTCACCTTCAACTCGGTTACCGCTGCCGGTGCGGTGTGTACGGATCCCGGCGTCGGCTCCGGTGGCGTCGTCAGCTGCACCTTCGCCGGAGCCACCGCGGCTGCCGCGTCACAGTCGATGGTCGTGAATGCGCAGGCACCTGCCGTCGGCGCACAGGTTTTGACAGCCAGCACCTCGTCCACCAATACCGACCCGGTACCGGCCGACAACTCGTCGATCTTCACCTACGTGGTCAGCGTCGGCGCACCCGAACCGACGGAACTTCCGGTCGGCAACCCGCTGGCCCTTCTGATTCTTGGCTTGTCGCTGGCCGGGCTTGGTTGGGTCGGGGCTCGTCGCTACGCCCGTCAGCACTGACAAACGGGTTTGCGGAAAAATAGAAAGGGGCCGCAAATTGCGGCCCCTTTTTCATGCGTGCGCCTTGCGAGTCTCGCGTGGCGCCGATGCTTCAGCGCCACGCGCCTCCTCCGGTTCCGGCTGGAATCAGAAGTTGTAACCCACGCGTGCGTAGTAGAAGCCACCATTGAACCCATACGGCGTGTGCACCGGGTACTCGGCACCGGCGACGCCACCCCAGGGATTCTTGCCGGGAACCTTGTCGAACAGGTTCTCCACGCCAAACCGGAGGTAGAGGCCGGAGTCGAAATCCAACCCGGTTTCCAGATCCACCGTGAATGCACTCCCACCGTAGATCGGCAATCCACCGTCCGCTGCGCTCACCACGTCGCTGTCCAGGTGATCCTCGTAGAAGGAACCGTAGTAGTTCAGGCGGCCGTTGACGTGCCACATTCCATGCTGGTGGCTGATCGAGAAGTAGCCCTTGGTCTTGGGCAGCGAGTCCTCCAGCTTCTTCACGCGCGCTTCGCTGATGATGCCCGGGGTGAAGTCATCCACGTTGGTGTTGTTCCAGTTGATCGCCAGGGCGTAGGTTGTATCCCCGCCGAAATGATCGGTGCGCAGGCTACCGACCAGATCCAGACCCGTCGTGGTGGTGTCGAAATCGTTGACGAAGAATCCCACGCGACTCAATGACGCCGCCTGCGGATTGCCGGCTGCCACCAGGGCCTCGCGGTCTTCTTCGGTCAGCGTAAAGTCGGTACTGCGCGCAATGCGATCTTCAACCTGGATGCGGTACCAGTCAGCCGTCAGCAGCCAGTTGTCGCCACTCCATACCAGGCCCAACGATGCGTTGCGCGACTCCTCGGGTGTCAGCGGTTCGGCACCGTAGAACGCGGCAATCGGATTGGTTGGCGGCAGGGTGGCCGTATCGCGCAATTCGCCATCGATGAAGGCGGTTGTCACCTGGCTGACATTGGCCTGGCCCGGCGTCGGCGCACGAAAGCCGGTGCTGAACGCACCGCGAATGGCGAAGCCGCTGTTGAAGTCGTAGCGCGAGGTGAGTTTCCAGTTGGTGGTGCCACCAAAATCATCGTAGTCCTCGTGGCGGACGGCGCCGGCAACCAGCCACTGGTCGGTGACTTGCGATTCCGCATCCACATACACCGCCCAGTTGTCGCGTGAGTTCTTGCCTGCGGTGATCGGATTGAACCCGGGGAAACCGTTGGAGCCGATGCTGAAGCCTTGTTCCGTCAAGGGACCGATGGCCGTCGAGGCAGTATCGCCCGCGCTGACTTCGAAACTTTCCTTGCGCAATTCTGCGCCGGCGGCGAGGTTGATCCGGTCAAAACTCTTGCTCAGGTCAAAATTGACATTGCGCTCGACCTGCTCATTGCCACCCGGCCGGAAAAAGAAGCCAGCCGGCTGGTCCGGGCCGAGCGAGGCATTCACCGTGTTGTACATGATGAAGTCGATCTCGTTGCGTCCGTACGACGCACTGAGATCCCAGTGGATGTCCCCACCCCAGGTACCCTTTACGCCACCGGTCACACCCAGATCCTTCATGGTGCCACCGAAACGCGGGGTGAAGCCTCCGGGGAACAGCTCAAGGAAGCTGAAGCAGTCGCCCGGCAGGGCCGATACAGCGGCGCTGACCGCGGAATACGGCAACAGGTTGCCATCTCCATCCACCAACGGAACCACCGGGCAGCTTGCGCCGCTGGGCGAGCCAACCAGCAGGGTTTCTCCACCATCATTGGAGTAGACGCCGGCACGGAAGATGGGGTGGCGGTAGTAGAAGCCGCCGTCGGTCTTGCGCTCGGCGATGTTTCCGAATGCGTAGATTTTCAGGTTTTCGCCATTCCAGCCGAGGTTGGCGACAAACTTGGTGTCGTCCTTGATTTCGGGCGAACCCCAGATCTGCGCCGGATCGGGTACCTCGGGATAGCCCGCAGCGATGGCGAGGGCCGCGTCATCCCGCTGCACGCTGCGTGATGTGGCATCCGCCTTGCGGTACTCGGCAGTCAGGGTTGCGTAACCATCGCTGCCCATCGGCAAACCAATTTGCGCATCGTATTGCTGGGTAAAGCCATCGCCCTCAAAGTATTCGCCGGCGAAGCCCTCGACGGCACCGCCCTCGCGCATTTCCTTGAGGCTGAAATTGATAACGCCGGCAATGGCATCGGAGCCGTACTGGGCGGCTGCGCCATCACGCAGCACTTCAACCTGTTCCAGCGCCATGGACGGGAACACTGAAAGATCCACGCCCTGCGAGCCATCGGAGAGTCCATGGCCAAGAAAAGTGATAACCGCAGATCGGTGACGGCGCTTGCCGTTGACCAGGATCAGGGTGTTGTCAGGCGGCAGGCCGCGCAGGTTGGCCGGTCGCACCAGGGTCGCCGCGTCATCAATCGGAATCGTGCTGACATTGAACGACGGAATCAGCACGCGCAGCTGGTCCAGAACATCCGTGGAGCCCTGGTTGTGCAGTTCGGGGCCTCCAATGATGTCGATGGGCACGGCGGAATCCGTTGCCGAGCGTGCCGAGCTTCGGGTACCAAGCACCGATATTCCTTCCAACTCGGTCACTTCCGTTGAGCTTGCCGATTTCTTTTTCGCAGCCTCGTCGGCATCGGGCGGCTCCTGGGCCAGTGCCGTGCCTCCGATCGCAAGCAACAAGGTTCCCGTCAATCCCAGCCTGATCGCATACGCCAGCGGATTGGCTGGCCGTTCCATACGCACCGTCTTCATGAATCGTGACTCCCCATGTGAAGTACAAAGTAGAACCCGGATTCGGCCGACCGTGCGTCGGAAAACCGGACCCGAAACAGCCGTGCAACACCTTCCCCCGCGGCGGATTCTATCGATTTGCCTTTAACGCGCATATAACAATTTTCGCTATCGATTCGGGCGTTCCTGCGACAAGCGGTCGCACGAAATACAGCCTTCAATCGAGGCAAAAAACATGGGATCTTCAAGCCGGCCCGCGACTACCCGCACTCTAGGAGCCTGCGCGGCAGAAGCCATCCGGCTGCAACGACGCTGTCATCGATTGATCGGATCAATCGTCAGGCTTGCATAGTGCCCGCTATGCGCACCTTCCGATTGATCCGCTGAATCGCGCCAGCGCCGTTTCGCTTCGAATTCATTCTGCCGCGCAGGCTCCTAGGCCGCGTAGTGCGGAGATTGCTCCGCTTGTAGAGCCGAGCTTGCTCGGCTTGGTGCCCTGGTGATGGAGCCAGAGCAGCGGAGCAAGCGCCGCTCCACGAGCTCTACTGCTTGGCGGCCAGCCAAGCAGTGTGTTGAGGATGTGAAAAGGCCGGGGTGCTTGCGCTCCCCGGCCTTTCGAAGTGGATCAGGTAACGGGCGCGCAGCCCGTTGGATCAGTCAATCGAGAAGTTCTGCAATTCGACCGGGGTGGTGCCCAGGGTGAGTGTCCAGCCATCCAGAGTTCCAGTATCGGCGGCAGCGGAATCGCCCAGGCACAGTATCCAGTTGCCGACCTTGCTCTCGCCGTTCAAAGAGCCGAGATTGCCCGGCGTCGCCGCGCCCGGACTAGGCGCATAGCTGCATGGCGATCCGGCGAAGGCACAGATGACGTCGCCCGTTGCCAGATCCGACGGAATCTTGCCCATTTGTTCGGAAGCATCAGTCGCCGCATCGTCATAAGTCAGTGGGTTGGCGATGGCCAGATTGGAGTTCTCGCCAAAGCCCGCGGTGTCGTTGCCATCATCAGCGGTTTCTACCACCCCCGGGCGGGAGACCAAGGTAATCGGCGTGCCCGCCGGGCTGAACAACTTGATGGTCAGGTCGCCGACAAAGGTGTGTGATTGCGCTACTTGCACGGTGGCCGTGGCCACGGTATCGCCACCGCCGCCACCGCTGGCAACGGCAATGGTGCTGCAACCCATGGATCCTTGCGTGCCGTTGTAGCCGTTATCCGGAATGGCCAGGGCCAGACCAGGTCCCGCAGTATAGGTTTGTGCCCACGCCGCTGCGGGCAACAAGGCCGCCAGGGCGACCAGGGTATTCAGGTGGAATCGTTTCATGTCGAGCCTCATGTTTATTGGATTCGCCCCCGCAGAATGTCCCGGGTTTCGTGCTTCCCCGATCAGCACGACTCGCGCGAGGGAATCTGCATGCTACTACCAAATGAGATGGCCAACACAAGCATCCACCCTGAAATTCGCCGGGATACGGGCACGCAGGTTGCGAGAACGGCAGACTCCAATTCGCAGGCTCAATCCAGACCGGTATTGCTGCCGGATCCGGATTCACCAACAACCCGGTTGCGACCCGCGGCCTTGGCCCGGTACATGGCATGGTCAGCGGCCACCAACAGGGCATCCAGGGTGTGCTGGGCAGCGTCCCCGACAGCGACACCAATGCTCAACGTCGGTCCGGAGGCCTTGGCATGGGCTGAAAGGAAGGATGCCGTCTCCACGCGCTTGCGCAGGTTTTCCGCAATCGCCATGGCCGCATCCAGGGTCTTGTCCGGCAAGGCCAACACCAGTTCGTCGCCGCCATAGCGCGTGGCCAGGCCGACGCCGCGGGCCACATCCGCAGTCAAGCCACCGATTTCACGCAGTACGGAATCGCCAACGCGGTGGCCGAAACGATCGTTGACGCTCTTGAAATTGTCGATGTCGATCCAAAGCAGTGCAAACGACTGGCCGTCCCGCGCACAGTCCGCATGCCGCGCACGGGCCAGGCGCTCGAAATGCCGACGGTTGTAAAGTCCGGTCAGGGGGTCGTGGGCGGCAATCCACTCCAGTTCCTCCTGCATCTGCTCACGCTCGGTCACGTCCTGGCCGATGGCAATGGAACCCACCTCGCCGCCTTCGCTGACGAAGCGGCGCGAGTTCCAGGCCATGGTCCGCTGCTGGCCGTCGCGACAACGGATGATGGTCTGGAAGCCCGCCACTTCCTCGCCCTGCTCAAGGATGGCGCGCACCTTGTCTGCGATTGAATTTCGGTATACCGCATCCGGATACAGCAAGGTCCAGATATCGGTGCGTCCGAGCACATCCTCGCGCGCATAGCCGCTGATCTGCTCCGCGGCCTTGTTCCACACCGTGATACGCGCTTCGGCGTCAATCACAGTGATCCAGATGCTTGCGTTGTCGATGACTCCGTCCTGGAACCGGCTCAAGGCACGCAGGTCATTCTGCTGGCGGATCGACGCCAGTTCGCGCAGTGCATCCTTGCGGAACATCCGCATCAGAACGAGAAACAGCACCAGCGACGAGATCGCGGTGAAGAACCAGCCTTTCCATGTTTGCAGCAAGGCCAGCAGTTCGGGATCGTCCACCCACTGGCGCAGCGCCCAGTCGCTGCTCGGAACCCAAAGCGCGCCGATGAGTGCGTAAACCAATGCGATGCCGATGGCACGACGCCTCGCACGCCGAGTACCGGTCGTCCCGCGCGTTGCCCCGGCCCTGATTTTGCTGCCCTCGTTCATCGCGCCAATGAAGCGCGTTGGCGTTCGACTTGCAAGGGGTGGCCGCGAGAGCACGCCCGAATTTGCCAAAGTGTTGCAATCGGAGGCTCAGGAAGCGGATCGAAAGGCGCGAAAGCAGACCTCGGTACAGACCTCCTCCTTCCACACCTGCGACCGAATGCCGCAGCGTTCCATGCCGGCACGAGCCAGTGCGCGCAGGCAGGGTTCGTTGCGCTCGTCGGCATGTGCCAGGACGGTGGCTGCAGGCGTTGTCGCAAGGATCAATTGCAGCAGCGCGCGCACCGCTTCCGTTCCCAGGCCCCGCCCCTGCACATGCCGCGCAAGGCTGAGTCCGAGCTCCGCTGTCTCGCCGTCTTCGGCAAGCCACACTCCGGCGTCGCCGATCAAGCGATCATCCTCCGTCATCGCGATGCCGAGCTGGGACCAATGGCCCGGCCGGAATCCATCGAAACGCGATTCGCGTTCGAGAAATGCCGTCGCCTGCTGGCGCGTCATCGGCTCCCAGCCCTGGAAACGGGCTACCAACGGATCCGTGCGATAGGCAAGGAACGCATCCAGGTCACCCGTGTGCAGCTTGCGCAACACGATGTGATCCAGTTCAAGCGGCAGCAGCAGCATCGGCTTCACCTTGTTCATATGGAGGGGCAGCAGAACATGCGGTGTACCTGTTTCAGGTGAGATCGCGCCCTCGGAATGAAAAAAGGGCCGCCCATGGCGGCCCTTTTCTTGCTCATGAAACGCAGGATCAGAACTTGATGCTGGCTTCCACGTAGCTGAAGCGACCCGGCAGATCGTAGGTCGATGCGTCGTAACCGTTCAATGAGCAGCTTTGGCAGATCGGCGGCTCCTTGTCGGTGATGTTGTTGATGCCGCCGGCCAGGGTCATGTTGAACTGGGTCGGCAGCTTCCAGCTTGCACGCAGATCATGGAAGGTGGTTCCACCGAGATGATTGGTTCCGGCGGCTGCATTGCTGCAGTTTTCGAAACCGCTGACCGTATCGCATGATTCAGTCAGGTCGGAGATATAGCGCGCCGACCAACTCACGCCAAAGTTGCCGAGATTCCAGTTGAGGCGTGCCGTGGTCCGCCATTCCGGAATGGCGCTGTCGTTGGTTTCCACGCCGGGACGACGCGGCTCGGCAAGTCCCGAGTCGGTGGCAACCGCCTTGTAGCTGGTTACGTGCGTCGTCTGCAGACTGGCGCCGAAGGTGCCGATGCCGGTCTCGTTGCCCAACCAGTTGACGCCAAAGTCGAAGCCACGGGTGTTGATCTTGCCCAGGTTGAACAGGGTGTTGTCGAAGCCGTTGATGTTGCCGCCAGAGGAACGCGTGATGCCGTCGCAGAAAATCGGATCAAGTGTCGCCACGCAGCGGTCAAGTTGGGTCTGGGCGTCAGCGGCCTGGATCGCGTCCTCGATACGGATGCGGTAGTAGGTCAGTTCGAAATCGAGCTTCTGCGACCAGCTGGTGTCTGCTCCCCAACTCGGGCTGTACACGGCACCGACGGTCAGACTCTTCGAGGTTTCCGGGTCGAGGTTGATATTGCCACCGGTGACCACCGAGATCTGCGAATTGGCCTGCTCGAAACTGGCCGGATCAGGCACGCCCAGGGTTGCGCAGTTGGCACCGATTTGCCCGGTGGCACCGTTGCAGGGATCCTGGATCTGCGCATCGAAGCGGGCGAAGGTGCCGTACAACTCGCCGATGGACGGCGCACGGAAGCCTTCGGCCCAGGTGCCGCGCAAGGTCAGGTCGTCGTTCAGCTGCCAACGCAAACCGAGCTTGCTGTTGGTGGTGTTGCCGAAGTTCGAGTAATCGGAGAAGCGCGTGGCCACGCTCAGGTCCAGGCGCTTGGCCGCCGCCACATCGGCGAGGATCGGTGCATTGAGCTCAAGATAGAACTCGTTGACCGAGTAGTCGCCACTGGTCGGACCGGACGGCACGCCGTTGGATTCGCCGGCGGTGACGATGGAATCCGGCGTGTACGAGCCTTCCTGCTTGCGGTGCTCGTAGCCACCGGCAAATGCCAGCGCGCCGGCCGGCATGTCGAACAGGTCACCGGAGATATTGGCCGTCCACGAGGTCAGCTTCTGGTTGCTGCGATCGTTCTCGATGAACTGGATGTAGTCGAGCATTTCCTGGGTGATCGAACCCGGGCCGCCGAACAGATCGAGCGGAACGCAGGGCGCGGTACAGTCCGCGATCGGCCCCAGGGCGCGCGCAATGTGGGCGATGTTGTAGGTGCCGTTGACGGTCTGCGTGGCCTTGTTTTCGGCGCTGACGAAATTGACATCCCAGAAATACTGGTGGTCACCGGCATTGAAGTCGCCATTGAGGCCGGTGGTGAAGTAGCTGGTATCGACTTCCTGGCGGAACACGCGCGGGCCACCCTCCACCGGACGACGCGTGATGAACGAGCCGTTAGGCGAAATCGTGCCGAACGGGTTGTACGGATTGGTCGCATCGATACCCACGGTATCGGCCAGGCCGCCACTGCCCGCTTCGGAACCGAGGAAGATCGGCTCCGGCGCCGCCTGGTTGACCGATTCACGCTTGGTGTAGCTGCCCTTGAGGTTCCAGCTCACCGAATCATTGATGCGGTAAGTGCCCTGCGCGAACAGGCCGGTGCGCTTGGATGGCGTCAGCAGCAGGTTGTAGGGCGCAAAATTGAAGCGCTCGGCATTGGTCCACGGGCGGAAGCCACCGGCTCCATCACCGGAGAGGTTGCAGAACGAGGCGCCGCCGTCGATCGGACACAGGCCGCCAAAGGTTTCATTCGGATCCGCCGGGGCAAACACCTGGCGGCCATTGGGCGTAGCCGAGCTCCAGCTTCCCGGATTGACCGTGCCATCGATGCCCGGTGTCGGATAGCGCGACTGCTCCCAGTCATTCGAGCTGATGCGCTTCTGGTCGTAGTAGCTCAAGTCAACGAAGAAATCGAACTTCTCGGCACTGCCGCCGAGCGAGACATTGGCCTGGTTGGTTTCACCATCGCCGGTGGAATGATCGCCGTAGTAAATGCGCGCGGCACCGCCGTCACCCTTCTTCTTGGTTATGACGTTGACCACACCGGCAATGGCATCCGAACCGTACAGCGAGGAAGCGCCGTCGGTGAGGATCTCGATGCGATCCACTGCGCTTGCGGGAATGGTGTTGAGGTCAACCGCGGCCGACACGCCCGAGGCCGAAGACTCGCTGACCCAACGCAGGCCATCCACCAGGATCAGGGTGCGCTTGGCGCCGAGGTTGCGCAGGGAAATCGTGGTCGAACCCGAACCGACACCGCTGCCGTCGGGACTGAAGCCGAAGTTGCCCGCGGAATTGAACTTGGTGTTGAGCGAGGAACCGCTCACCGACAGGCGCTGGATCACATCACCGATGGAACCCAGGCCGGTGGCCTCGATATCGGCGGCAGTGATCACCTGCACCGGCGTCTGGCCTTCGATTTCCGCCCGCTTGATACGCGAACCCGTGACCTGGATCGCTTCGAGGCGCTGGATATCGTCGCCCCGTTCGGTTTGTTGGGCAAACACTGCCGATGCCGGCAACGCAATCATTCCTGCAGCAAGCGCGGCACTCACTGCGCCGCTGATTCGACCCAATCGATAGTTCATGGAATTGCCTCCAGGTGGATGAACTTGACTACAAGCGAGCACGCCGGACTGAACCTCCGGCGCACGAAAATAAAAAAAATGTAAAGCAATCGTAATAAAAGTGCCATATCCTGATCCGCAAATCCAGCGCAGGCAAAGGCAGATTTCGCATAAGCGTCGGTTCCCGCGCGCATCCGCCACAACCCGATGTTCCCCGGTGCGCCCGAAGGTGGATACGGCCATCGGGCCTGCAGGCGGATACACGCGCTTGCGACTGGGCAAAATGCTGCATCGCGGTAAACTCCAGCCATGCCAATCCCAACACATCGGTTCTGCAAACCCCTGATCCCCCTGGCCTGTGCGCTGGCCCTGGGCGCTACTGCCCTGTCCGTTTCTGCTGCGGATATCCAGACCCAGCGTGAGCATTATCGAAGTGCCATGGACGCAATTGCGCATGAGCCGGGCGATGCCTGGAAACGCTATCTCGGCGACCTTGGCAATTACCCGCTGCTGCCTTATCTGGAGCGCGCTGCGCTTGAGCGCCGCAAGGGTCAGCCCACCCTGGAGCAAGTCCAGGCCTTCAACACGCGCTGGCCGGACAGCCTGGTTGCCACGGAACTGACCGAAACCCTGCTGCGCGCACTGGCCAAGGCGGAAAACTGGAGCGATTTCCGCGCGCTATGGAAAGGCAGCGAAGATATCGACCTGCGTTGCGCATTCCAGCGCGCGCGCATTGCCAATGGCGAATTGCCTGACTACGCCCAGGACATTGCCGGGTTGTGGCAGGTGCCGCGCCCGACCCCGGAGATCTGCGAGGCGTTGTTTGCCTGGGCGCGGCAAAACGGCCAGTTGACGGATGCCGTGATCTGGCAGCGCATCGAAGCGGCCGCTGCGGCCGCCAATTCGGGCACGGCCAGTCGCGCGGCAGCATTGCTCGATGGACCACAACGCGCCCAGGCCGAACGCATCGCTGCGAGCGTGCTCGACCCCGGTCCAAGCCTGGACAAGGCAACCAGCTGGCCCGACAACGCGCGCAATCGCGATGCCATTTCCTACGCCATGATGCGCCACGCGCGGCGCAGCACGGCCTCCGCGGTCACCGCCTGGGCTCGCCTGGGCGATCGCTTCAAATGGGATGAGGCGCAGAAGGGCCGCGTGCTCAATGCGCTTGCCGTGTATCGCGCAGCCAGCTACGAAGCCGATGGCATGGCGCGTCTCAAGGCACTGCCTGAGGATGCCAAGGACGCCAGCTCGCGTGAATGGCATGTGCGGCTTGCGCTGGCCAACCAGGACTGGCCAGAAGCATTGGCAGCCCTCGATGACATGGATGACGAGCAACGCGCCGACGCGCGCTGGCGCTACTTGCGCGCCCGCGTATTGACCAAGCTGGATCGCGAAGCGGAAGCGACCACGATCTTTGCCGACGTCGCCAGGGAAGCCAATTTCCACGGATTCCTTGCCGCCGACTGGATCGGCGCGCCGTATTCCATCTGCCCTTCGCGCCCGGAATCCGATGCGGCGGCACGCAAGGCGATTGACGAACAGCCCGATCTGGCCCGGTCCTTTGAACTGCATGCCCTGGGCAATCTGCGACAGGCGCGGCGTGAATGGAACTTTGCGATGGCGAAACTTCCCGTCGCCCTGCAACGGCTGGCCGCAAGTGAAGCCAATGCCCGCGGCTGGCTGGATCGCGCCGTGTTCCTCTTCTCCGCATCCAAGGATTCGCTCACCTTCTACGACCAGCGTTTTCCACTCGGGGAAAAATCCGACGTGCTGCGTTCCTCGCGCCAGGCAGGCATCGACCCGGCGTGGTCGTACGCCATCATCCGCGCCGAGAGCGCGTGGATGACCGACGCGCGATCGCATGCCGATGCCTACGGACTGATGCAACTGCTGCCGGAAGTGGCGAGGAAGGTCGCCAGGGACGCCAAGCTCCCTTACCAGCGACCCAGCGACCTGTTCGTTGCCGAGTACAACATCAAGCTCGGCACGCGCTTCCTTGGCCAGATGGCCAACCAGTATTCCGGCAGCCCCTGGCTCGCCAGTGCCGCCTACAACGCCGGCGGCGCGCCGGTGAAACGCTGGCTGGAAGCACGCGGCAGCCTGGAACCGGATTTCTTCATTGAAACGATCCCGTACAAGGAAACCCGCGACTATGTCGCCCGCGTGCTCGCATTCAGCGTGATCTACGACTGGCGCATGAATGGCAAGGCACTGCCGCTGTCTTCGCGCATGCCCAAGGTTGGCCAGGCCTACCAGTCACCGAAGGACGATTCGCCGCGCAAAGCGGTACTCTGCGCGGTGACACCTGCACCCGCCGCCACGATTCCGGCTGCCCAGCCCTGATCAGGATACGGTGCACGGCGCAGCTTTCGATCACCGCACGGAGAACGATTCATGAAACCGCTTCGCATCGTTGTCCTTGGCGGAACCGGGTTCGTCGGTCGCCATCTGGTTGCGCGACTGCATGCGGACGGCCACAGCATCCGCGTGCTCTCGCGCAATCGCGACCGCAAGCGCGAGTTGAGCGTGTTGCCACGGGTACGCATCGACAATTGCGATGTGCATGATGCCGCCGCATTGGCGCGCGCCCTGGCTGGCGCAGATGCGGCCATAAACCTGGTCGGCATCCTCAACGAACGTGGCAGCGATGGCAGCGGGTTCCACAAGGCGCATGTGGTGTTGACTGAAACCCTGATTGCCGCATGCAAGGCGAACTCCGTGCCACGCCTGCTGCAGATGAGTGCCTTGCGCGCCGGCGAAGGCAGCAGCCACTACTTGCGCACACGTGCCGAGGCGGAAGCGCGGGTACGCAATTCCGGCCTGGCATGGACGATCTTTCGGCCATCGGTGATCTTCGGTCGCGACGACGGCTTGTTCACACGCTTTGCCGCACTGCTGACACTGACACCGGTGTTGCCGCTGGCTCGACCCGGAGCGCGTTTTGCGCCGGTGTTTGTCGGAGATGTCAGCGAAGCGTTTGCGCGCGCGCTGGTGCATCCGCATTCCATCGGGCACAGCTATGAATTGTTCGGCCCGCGCGTGATCGCGTTGAAGGATCTGGTGCGCTGGACTGCCCAGCTGCGCGGCATGCGGCGTTGGATCATCGGCTTGCCGGATGCGCTCGGCGCGTTGCAGGCCCGGGTCGGTGAATGGCTGCCGGGCAAGCCGATCTCGCGCGACAACTTCCGCTCGCTTCTGATCGATTCGGTGGGTACGCGCGATGGCCTCGGTGAACTGGGCATTGTCGCCACGCCGATGGAATTGATCGTGCCGGCGCTGCTGGCGAAAGCGCCTCGGTAGCAGGCCCCCTTCGTCGAGCTCAGGACAGGCTTCAGGGTCGATCCGTCGTGCGTGATGATTGAAGGGCTTGCGCAATGCTCTGGCACAATCGCTCCATGAAGATCTATCGGGTGGGCGGCGCAGTCCGCGACAAGCTGCTGGGGCGCGCGGTCAAGGACATCGACTACGCTGTGGTCGGCGCAACGGTGGGCGAGATGCTGCGCCTTGGTTATCGCGCGGTCGGCAAGGACTTCCCGGTATTCCTGCATCCCAAAACCAACGAGGAATACGCGCTCGCGCGCACCGAACGCAAGACCGCGCCGGGTTATCACGGCTTTGCGTTCAACACCGATCCTTCGGTCACGCTCGAAGATGATCTCGGCCGACGCGACCTCACCATCAATGCCATGGCCGAGGACGAGGACGGCAAGCTGATCGATCCGCATCACGGCGCGGCAGACGTGCGGGACCGCGTTCTGCGCCATGTCTCACCCGCCTTTGCCGAAGACCCGGTGCGCGTGTTGCGCGTGGCGCGCTTCCTCGCCCGCTTTGCCCCGCTTGGATTCCGGGTGGCCGATGAAACGCGGGAACTGATGCGCGACATGGTTGCGGCCGGTGAAGTTGAACACCTGGTGCCCGAACGCGTATGGGCGGAGTTGCGCAAGGCCCTGGGTGAGCCGACGCCCTCGGCTTTCCTCGATTGCCTGCGGGCCTGCGGCGCGTTGCGCGTGGTGTTGCCGGAGATCGATGCGCTGTACGGCGTACCGCAACGTGCCGAGTATCATCCGGAAATCGACACCGGCGTGCACACGCAGATGGTGATCGACATGGCCGCACGTCTGGCGCCGGGTGATGACCTGATCGGTTTCTGCGCACTGACCCATGATTTGGGCAAGGCGCTGACACCCGTCGAAGAACTGCCGCGACACATCATGCACGAGGAGCGTGGCGTTGCACCGCTGCGAGCCGTCGCCGAACGCCTGCGCGTACCGAACGAACACGCCGACCTCGCCATCCTGAGTTGCCGCTTGCATCTGCTCGCGCATCGAGCGCTGGAATTGCGGCCACAGACCGTGCTTGAGCTGTTCGAAAAGCTCGACGCCTTCCGCAAGCCGCAGCGCCTGGTGCAATTCCTCACCGTCTGCGAGGCAGACAAGCGCGGTCGCCTGGGCTGCGCGGAATCGGATTACCCGCAAGGCGAGTTTCTGCGCGCAGCGTTCGTCGCGACCATGGATGTGAAGGCCGCGCCTTTTGTCGAGAAAGGCTTGCAGGGCCCGGCCATTGCCGAAGCACAACGCAAGGCGCGCGTGCAGGCGATCACGGACATCATGCCGCCGCGCGGGGAAGCCGACGCGTAGGTCGCCTCAAGGCAAAGCCGGAGCCGACAGCGGCATGCCCCAAAGCATCGCACCGACTTGGATGGCATCGTCGGTTCTGCGGCTGCGCCGCTTGAACCGACCTACTCCAACCCGCCTGTCGTAGGCCGGCTCAAGGCAAAACCCGGGCCGACAGCGGCGCTTATCGGGCGGGCTGGAGAAAATCGAGACTGGCCTGCAGCATGGCCTCGGTCGCGGTGCGTAGCGCACCTTCATCGACAAAGAAACGCGGCGAATGGTTGGCGGGTGCCGTTTCCGTGTTCACGCCCTTGGACGTTCCACCCACGAAGAAATACACGCTGGGCGCATCGGCGCCGATGCCCAGATGCGGGAAATCTTCCGATGCGGTCCAACGCTGCGCATCGAGCACACCCTCATTGCCGAGCACGGATTTCATGCTCGCAATCACGCGGGCTGTCAGCGCCGGATCATTGTAGGTAACCGGATTGCTGTTGCCCTCGACCGGCACCTGCATGTCGATGCTGGCACCGTGCGCCTTGGCTACGTGTTCGGCGAGGTTGCGCAACTCGGCGAGTGCCTGGTCACGCATGCCGGCATCAAAGGTGCGAAGCGTGCCTTGCAGGGAAGCGGTGTCGGGTACGATGTTGAAGCGCTGTCCCGCATCGAAAATGCCGAAGGTGAGCACGGCGGGTTCCTTGTTGAGATCAAGGCGACGACTGACGATGGTTTGCGCGGACATCACGATATCCGCGGCCGCCACGATCGGATCGATGCCGCGCCAGGGTGTTGCGCCGTGGGTCTGTCGACCATGCAGCACCATGCGCAAGGTGTCCGAACTGGCCATGATGCCGCCGGGTCGCACCGCCACGGTGCCGACCGGATACGTTGAAGTGACATGCATGCCGAAGATCGCATCCGGCTTGAAGTCCTTGAAGATTCCTTCCTTTACCATCAAGGGTGCTCCGCCTTCCTCACCGGGAGGCGAGCCTTCCTCGGCCGGCTGGAAGATCATCATCACCGAGCCTGACCACTGATCACGCGTTGCCGCCAGCGCGCTGGCCACGCCCAGCGTGGTCGCCATGTGCACGTCATGGCCGCAGGCATGCATCACTCCGGTTTCCTTGCCGAGGTACTCGCCCTTGGCTTTCGATGCGAAAGGCAGATCGACTTCTTCGGCAACCGGCAGCGCATCCATGTCGGCACGGATGGCCAGCTTCGGTCCCGGCCTGCCGCTGTCGAGGATGCCGACCACGCCGGTGTGGGCAATGCCCGTTTGCACGGTGTATCCGAGCTTCTTCAATTCCACCGCCACCTTGGCAGCCGTCTTCACTTCGCGATTGCTCAGTTCCGGATACTGGTGGAAATCGCGACGCATCTGGGTGATGTGGTCGAGGCGATCGTTGACCAGCGCAGATACATCAGGTTCCACGGCGATGACGGTTGTGGAAGACAAGGCCAGGCCCAATGCGCTCGCGATCATCGAAAGTTTCATGTTGTCCTCCGGAATTGAACGCGCAGTCAAACCCAAGCAGGGTCACGATGCAAGCAGTCGCCTCGCGCCAAACTTGTGTCGGGCTGAAGCCCGACCTACAGCAGCATCGGCATCAGGCACGAGGTCGCTTTGTGCTGATTTTGGCAACGTTGAGCAAGTAGGGAAACTCTGAACAAGTACGGAACTCATTCGTCGCGAGCAAGCTCGCTCCCACCATTGCTTGATTTTGTGGGAGCGAGCTTGCTCGCGACAATACTTGATCAGACCTTCCGTAGGTACCGTTCGTGGTGAGCCCGTCGAACCATGATCGGAATCAAGGTACTACACGTACATCCATCGACCGACTCAGGAGGAGCGGCACTTCTTCAGCCTTGCGTCAGGTTTCAACCCGACCTCGCTCAGCCGAGATGCTCGCGGCCCAGGTAGTCCTCGCTCTGCATTTCAATCAGGCGCGATTCGGTGCGCGCAAACACTGCCCGATGGCGATTGCCGTCGTACAGCTCGACAATCGGCAGCGCCGCCGACAGCACCAGCTTGACGCCACGGTCATACAACTCGTCGACCAACTCGACAAAGCGCTGCGCGGCATCTTCGGTCTGTGGCGTGAACTGCGGGACTCCGGAGATCAATACCGTGTGGTAGGAGCGCGCAAGGTAGATGTAGTCGGCCACTCCGCGCGGCCCTTCGCAGATGGCTTCGAAATCAAACCAGACGGCACCATCGCCTTCGCGCTTCACATGCACCGGACGTTCGTTGATGTCGAGGATGAAATTCTCTCGCTCGTGCCCATGTGCAACGCGATGGAAGATGGCCAGCAATGCGCGCTCCGCATGGGCATCCGGAGGAACCAGGTAGACAGGTGCCTGCTTCAAGGCGCGCAGTCGCCAGTCCGTCGGTGAAACCATTTCGATGACTTCGCAGTGTTGTTCAATCAGGGCAATGGCCGGCAGGAAGCGATCACGTTGCAGGCCATTGCGATACAGGTTCGCAGGCGCGGTGTTGGATGTGGTGAGCAGGCACACGCCGTTGGCAAACAACGCCTTGAGCAGATTGCCGAGAATCATGGCATCACCGATGTCGAGCACGAAAAACTCGTCCAGGCACAACACGCGGGTTTTCGCGGCAATCCTTTCTGCAACCGTGCGCAATGGATCGGACTGCCCCGAGAGGGAGCGCAGCTCGGCATGGATGCCCTGCATGAAGCGATGGAAATGGACACGGGTTTTCGCTTCGACCGGCAAGCCGTCAAAAAAAAGGTCCATCAGGAAAGTCTTGCCGCGGCCCACGCTGCCCCACAGATACAAACCGCGCACCGCGGCCTGCCTTGCCCCGAGCACCCTCTGCCAGAACGCGGGCGGTGATGCTGCGAGCAATTCCGTGTGAATTCGATCCAGGGCGACCAGCACATCCTGCTGGGCCGGATCGGATTGCCACTGCCGTTCGGCAACGCCTTGTGCGTAGCGCTGGCTCGGCACCATGGACGGGGGACTCATGCCTGATGGCGTGGCGCGGGGAGGTATTCCCGCATGCCGTTCTTGATGGCGCCACGCAGGTCCATCAGGCGGCGATGGAAGAAGTGGCTGGTCTCGGGCATGCGCACCAATTGTGGGGAAACGTCAAGCTGATCGATCCATTCAAACACCGCGTTCGCATCGACTATCTCGTCTTCCTCTCCCTGCACGACGAGCCACGGACAATCCGGAAGCTCGATGGTTTCAAACTGCCAGCGTCCCACCGGTGGTGCGATGGTTATCAGCGCATCGGCATCGAGTCGCCGGGCATTGCGCAAGGCGACATAGCTGCCAAACGAGAATCCCGCCAGCCAGAGATCGGCACCCGGCCGCACGCGACGCGCCCAATCGACCACGCAGGCAAGATCTTCGCTTTCCCCCTCGCCGTCATCAAATGTGCCTGCGGAGCTTCCGATTCCGCGAAAGTTGAAGCGCACGGTGTCCAGGCCCAGCTCGCGCAGAGCGCGTTCGGTGATGGTGACCACCTTGTTGTGCATGGTGCCGCCATGCAAGGGATGCGGATGGCAGATGACGGCGATGCCATCACGCGCTTCGCTTTCGGAATCGGCAGGCTCACAGGCAACTTCAAGCGCGCCAACCGGGCCGTGCAGCAGGAATGTTGCGGATTCGGCGGGAAAGGTGGCGGGTACGTCGGCACGGATCGTCGAGGTCATGCGCGCATGATACCGTGAAGGCTTCCACGCACCGTGCCGTCGCATGAATCATCTCGCCCACGCCCTGTTGGCCGGACCGGAGCACGGACTCCGGCTGGGCGGCTTGATGGGTGATTTCGTGCGCGGCGCCATCGACTCCTCGGTACCCGTCGACGTGCGCAAGGGCATCGCCTTGCATCGGGCAATCGACAGTTACACCGATCAACACCCCGAGGTACGCTCACTGAAGGCGGCCTTCGAGCCTCCCTATCGCCGCTACGCAGGTATCCTCATCGACATCTGGTTCGATCACCTGCTGGCCCGCGATTTTTCGCGTTGGTCACCGACGCCGCTGGCGCAGTTCAGCGATGGCGTGACGCAATTGTTGCGGCAGCACGATGATGAATTGCCCGAAGCCCTGCGTCGCCTCAGCCGCTACCTGCATGCGCGACACCTGCCGGCCGCCTATGCGGAACGCGAGATGATCAGCGAAGTGTTGTCCGGCGTTGGATCACGCCTGCAGCGATCAAACCCGCTGGCGCGGGGCCTGCTTGAGATCTCGCGCCTGGAAGACGAGCTGGCGCAAACCTTCGAGGCTTTCTTTCCGCAGCTGGTGGAATTCAGCCAGGACTGGCGCGAAGACTATCGCGCGTGAGGCGTCACCACCCGGCCGCAAGCGCAGGCCGGGTGGTGGCAGCCGTCAGCCCGAGTAGTACATCTGGAACTCGAGCGGATGCGCGGCCGCGCGGTAACGGGTCACCTCGCCCATCTTGAGCTCGATGTAGGCATCGATCAGGTCGTCCGAGAAGACGCCACCGGCCTTGAGGAATCCGCGATCCTTGTCGAGCGCCTCCAGCGCCTGGTCCAGGCTGGAGCAGACCTGCGGAATGTTCTTTTCCTCTTCCGGCGGCAGGTCGTAGAGATCCTTGTCCGAAGGTGCGCCCGGATCGATCTTGTTGAGGATGCCGTCGATGCCCGCCATGAGCAGCGCGGAGAAGGTGAGGTATCCGGAGTTCATCGGATCCGGGAAGCGGATTTCGATGCGACGCCCCTTGGGATTGGTCACGAACGGGATGCGGCAGCTGGCCGAGCGATTGCGCGCGGAGTAGGCCAGCATGACCGGCGCCTCGAATCCGGGCACCAGTCGCTTGTAGCTGTTGGTGGTGGAATTGGCGAAAGCGTTGATCGCGCGGGCGTGCTTGAAGATGCCGCCAATGTACCAAAGTGCAGTCTGTGACAGGCCGCCGTAGAGGTCGCCCGAGAACAGGTTGACGCCACCCTTGGACAAGGACTGGTGGACATGCATGCCGGACCCGTTGTCACCGACCAGGGGCTTGGGCATGAAGGTTGCGGTCTTGCCGTTGCGATGGGCGACGTTCTTGACCACGTACTTGAGCATCAGCAGTTCGTCGGCCTTGCGCACCAGGGTATTGAAGCGCGCACCAATCTCGCACTGGCCGGCATTGCCGACTTCGTGATGGTGTACTTCGATGGTCTGGCCGATTTCGGTCAGCACGTTGCACATCTCGGCGCGCAGGTCCTGAAGTGCGTCCACCGGCGGTGCCGGGAAATAGCCGCCCTTCACCACCGGACGATGGCCGCTGTTGCCTTCCTCGTAACGCTTGCCCGAAGACCACGCCGCCTCTTGCGACTCGATCTCGAAGAAGGATTTGCCCATGTCGTTCTGGAAGCGCACGGAATCGAACACGAAGAACTCCGGTTCCGGCCCGAAGAACGCGGTATCGGCAATGCCGGTGGATTTGAGGTAGGCCTCGGCACGCTTGGCCAGCGAACGCGGATCGCGCGAGTAGGCCTGCATGGTGTTGGGTTCAAGCACGTCGCAATTGAGGATGATGGTCGGATCGGCCATGAACGGGTCGATCACGGCGGTTTCCGCATCCGGCATCAGCACCATGTCGGACTCATTGATGCCCTTCCAGCCCGAGATCGAGGAGCCATCGAACATCTTGCCGTCCTCGAAGGTTGACTCGTCGATGGTGGAGGCCGGAAAGGTGATGTGCTGATGGACGCCACGCACGTCGGCAAAACGCAGGTCGACGTAGGTGATGTTGTTGTCCTTGATGAGCTTGAGAACCTTGGCGACGGCGGTCATGGCTACCTCGTTGGGGAATGGGTCCGAAAGAACATAGCAACGGCCATGCCAAGCACCAGCGCGCCATAAATATCCAAATGATCAAGGAGTTGGAACAACACCCAGCCGTGCGCACCGGTTGATATGGCGCACCCTGGTGCATTTCGCGTTTATGTTGCACCACCAAAGTGCAATCGAGGATGCCCGCCAAACGTTGCGCCGCCCCTTCACGGCGAAATCGCTGCACTGCTGAAAACAAGAACGCCGCCCGAAGGCGGCGCTTTTCGACCCTGGCCAGAAGCCTGCGCTGGGTTACTTGACCTGGCTGATCATCCACTCGACGGTGGCGTGCACCTGTTCATCGCTCAACGCAGGATTGCCGCCCTTGGCCGGCATCATGCCCGACTTGCCGGTGAACCCTTCGGTGGCGTGCTTGACCAGGGTATCCAGGCCCTGGGCAACGCGCGGCGCCCAGTTGGCCTTGTCGCTCATGGTGGGTGAGCCACCCGCTCCGGATACGTGACAGGCATTGCACAGGCTGTCGAAGATCACCTTGCCATCGAGGGTTCCGCCATAAGCCACGGCGGATGCGGCGGCGGCCTTGGCAGCGGCAGCGGCGGCTTCGATGGCGGCCTGACCCGTGGCGCCGGCATACACCGCGCCGACAGGGGCAAGGCGCTGGTCAACCAGCGTGGCCTGGGCTGGATTCTCGGGCGACGGATGCCGGCTGTAGATGTAGGCGCCCAACAGGATCAGCAAGATGCACACGACCACCAGGAAAGTGATGAGCTGGGCAAAATGCTTCAGAAAGACCGCATCGGTCTGGGGTACGGGATTGGTCACGGAACCACCTCTTGCGCGCGCCCCGCGGGAGTGCCGGCACGCCGGAATGGACGCCGAAGTATAGCCACGCGACCGGAAACGCGGAAGGGCAAGCCAGCCAGGCCAATGCCCTGCCCGATCCCGTCCGGCCACCCATCCAGCCCGTCAATTCCGGAGGCGTGCCACAAATTGCCAGCAAAGGGCGTTACCCGTGATCAGGACAGCAACGGGAGAGACATCATGTGGCGGCAGCGCGTGGCGGGTTTGTTTCTTGCAGCAGCAGTGTTCGCGGCTTCACCTGCCGCGGCGTACCAAGTGTTCGAGGTGGGCGGCGATGGCGCCTGCGACTTCACCAGCATCCAGGCGGCAGTCAACGCGGCTGCGACCGCACCTGGAACGGACGGCATTATCATCGCTCGCAACATCACCTACACCGCCCAGCACATCGTGGTACAGGACCAATCCGTCATCATCCAGGGCGGGTACGAAGATTGCGGCGATTTTGACGTCGAGAACGAACTGACCACCATCAATGGCGCCGGCAACGGCGGCGCTGCGGTGTTTGCCTTCCGTGGCAATGCCAGTGTCCTGTTGTCGAACCTGTTCATCCGTGGCGCCAGCCGCAGCGGCGACGCCGACGGCGGTGGAATCGACTACGCCGGTAGCGCGGATCTCACCATCCAGAAATCCACGATCTCGTTGAACTCGGCAGGCTATGGTGCCGGCATCAACTTCCGTGGCACGGGTGGCCAGGCGGTACTGACGATCCTCAACGACGTGCTGGTGCTCAACAACACCGCGCAAACTTCCGGTGGCGGCATTCGCGTGGAAGGCTCTGCGGACCTGAGAATCGATTCACCACAGACCTATATCGCGTTCAACCATGCGCTGGACGGCTATGGCGGCGGCGTCGAGGTGATCGGACCGGCACAGGCCAGCATCAGCTCGCCCGGTTACAACGGTGCCGGCGTGATTTCGTTCAATGACGCAGCGCGCGGTGGCGGGCTGTCGGTGAATGCCGGCCCCGACAATGAGAATGAGGCCTATGCACACCTGTTCACCTCCGACCCGCAACAGCCCGTTCAAATCTCAAACAACTCCGCCTCACTCACCGGCGGCGGCATCTACGTGCAGCCCAACGTGGTATTCGACCTCAGTGGCTACCATCCGCAAGCCGCGACCCTTTGCGCAAGTCAGTTCCGCATCGATGACAACATTGCTTCTACGGGCAGCGCCATCCACACCGATACCGATGACTACAACCTTGGTTTGGATGACATCGGCGGTGACGTACGACTCTACACCGATCCTGCAAGCTGCCCGGGGATACCTGGGTCGCCTCCGGCCGTCGCCTGCGCGCAAGGGCTTGAGTGCAACACCCTGGATCGCAACGTAGCCGAGGACACTAGCGGACAACCGACCCAGGGCGCAACGATGTTGCTGTGGAAAGAGAGCTTCCTGCGCATTTACGGCTTGCACATGCGCGACAACGTCGCCGCGCAGATGTTGCGCCTGGATGATACCGACGCCGACGTGCGCAATGCCTTGATCGCGAACAATTCGGCCGAAGGCGATTTGATCCTCATCCAAACCGGAGGCGACCACGGCCTGACCTTGCGCGGAACCACCATTGCCGACAACGCCATCGGCGGCAGCGTGGTGCGCACCGGCAACGACATCGAGCTTGGCAATCTCATCATTGCGCAACCCTTCGTACCTGCCTTCTCGGTGGACGAATTTCCGCAAGGTTTCTTCGAGTACATCGTCTCCAGCAACAGCGGTGGACTTCCGGTTCAGCCCAACATCCTCCAGGCCACGCCCAGCTTCGTTGACGGCCTCAGCCGCAACTACCGGCTTGCCTTCGGTTCTCCCGGCATGGATTTCGCGCCAGCCGCAGGGGCGTACGACCTGGACGGCAATCCGCGTGACGTGGACCTGGCCGGCGTGCCCAACGCATTCGGTCCGCGCGACGTCGGCGCCTATGAATCGCAGCTGGGCTGCGTTGCCCAGGCCGACACCATTTTCTGCGATGGATTCGATGAATAGGGCGAGTGCGCCGGCTGGCAACTCCGACCCTCGCTGTCGCGGCACCCGGGTCCGTGCCGGGGCGTGTGATGGGGGTTTATGCGACAATCCCCAATCACGCGCCCGTAGCTCAGCTGGTCGAACGGGTTGCGCTTTCGGGATGCGTTGAAGCGCATGCCGAGCAAGCCGCGAGGTCGAGCGATTTGCGCTTTTGGCATGCGTTGAAGCGCATGCCAAGCAAATGGCGAGAAGGAGGCATGGATGCCGACTGGAAGCTGCACCAGGGATGGTTCACGCAGCAATTCCGACTGGACGCGCCACCATGGATGGTTCATGCGACAATCCCCAATCACGCGCCCGTAGCTCAGCTGGTCGAACGGGTTGCGCTTTCGGCATGCGTTGAAGCGCATGCCGAGCAAACCGTGAGGAGGAGGCATGGAAGCCGACTGGACGCGTCACCATGGACGGTTCATGCGACAATCCCCAATCACGCGCCCGTAGCTCAGCTGGATAGAGTACCGCCCTCCGAAGGCGGTGGTCGGACGTTCGAATCGTCTCGGGCGCGCCATTTTCCCTGCGTCTCACCGTCGCACCGCATCGCCATCACGGGGCATGCGGTTATCGACGGCCATAGTCGGCGCATCCGGCGGCGGCAGTCCGAATTGCCCGGCACCCGCAACGCGTTGCCGAGACGCGCCACTCCGCCCTGCGTGGCAATCTATCGCGACACACCAAGGCCAAGCCGGACACCCTCTTCTTTGGGAAATGCCGGTCGATTGTTTGTTGCAACAACGCGCTGACGCTATTCGCACAATACAAATCCTGTTGCGTATTTCTTGAATACACCTTATAAGCTGTATTCGTTGAATACATACTGGAACGTGTACCCATGCGTGCGTTCATCGTTCATACCGCTGAGCAGCTACCCGCCTTGCTCAAAGCCTTTCGCAAGGAGGCGGGACTTACCCAAGTCGAGGTTGCCATTCGGCTCGGCGTCACCCAGCAGACGATTTCCGCCCTGGAGCGCAATGCCCAGAAAGTCAGCGCCGAACGGTTGCTGCACCTGCTGGGCATCCTCGGAGTGGAGATGGTGCTACAGGGAAAGCCGCACCCGTCTTCTGAAACCAATCCCGCCGCGGAGATGCCGCCGTGGTGACGGCCAAGAGAAGGGCATCTCGCCGGCGCAGCTTGGGATTGTGGATGAACGGCGAGTTCGTGGGCACCTGGCGGCTGGGCACAAACGGCCGGGACGTCCTTGAGTACGACCCGAACTGGAAAGCCGCGCCACACGGACGACCGCTATCGCTTTCCCTGCCATTTACCCCGGGAGCTTCCCCGCACCGCGGTGAAGCAGTGCGGGCCTGGTTCGACAACCTCCTGCCGGACAGCCAAGACATCCGGGCCCGGGCCGCCAGCCGCTTCGGCGCCCGATCCACCGATGCCTTCGAACTGCTCACACAGATCGGACGGGACTGCGTGGGTGCGCTGCAACTCCTGCCGGACGGCACGGCTCCCGGTGACGTGGGCAGGATCGAAGCCACGCCGTTGGACGAACACGAGGTCGCCGCCATCCTGCGGGGCACCGTGGCTCCGCCCGCCTTGGCGGGCACAGCTTCCCGCGACGACGACGATTTCCGTATTTCCATCGCCGGCGCGCAGGAAAAGACCGCCTTGTTGAACGTCGATGGCCAATGGTGTCGACCGCACGGCGCGACGCCGACCACGCATATCCTCAAGCTGCCCATGGGGCTGGTCGGGAACATGAAGCTCGACCTGAGCCACTCCATCGAGAACGAATGGCTCTGCGCGCGGATCCTGTCCGCCCTCGGGTTGCCTGTGGCCGACTGCGAGCCCCTGCAGTTCGAGGACATGAAGGTGCTGTCGGTGACGCGTTTCGATCGCGCCTGGCGGGAAGGTCCGCGGGGCCGATGGCTGGCACGGCTGCCTCAGGAAGATTTCTGCCAGGCGACCGGCACGCCCGCGACCCTGAAGTACGAGTCGGATGGCGGCCCTGGGATCGACCGGATCATGGGACTGCTGGCAACGTCCGCGTCCGCCGAGCGCGACCGACGCACTCTTTTCCTGGCCCAGCTGCTGTTCTGGATGCTGTGTGCACCCGATGGTCACGCCAAGAACTTCAGTCTCGCCATTTTCCCTAGAGGAGCTTATGCACTCACCCCGCTGCATGACGTGATGTCGGCCTGGCCGCTTATCGGTGAGGCACCGGACAAGCTGTCCTGGCACAAGGTTCGCATGGCAATGGCGATTCGAACCAGGAATGCACACT
The DNA here is from genome assembly GCA_016712865.1 of Dokdonella sp. Taxonomy (GTDB): domain Bacteria; phylum Pseudomonadota; class Gammaproteobacteria; order Xanthomonadales; family Rhodanobacteraceae; genus Dokdonella. Next base: position 35,329 of record JADJQH010000008.1, on the reverse strand, counting down.
GGACGATGAGAGACATCCAGCCCCGGCACTGGATGGAGATCGGGAAGCGCTACGGTGTATTGGACGATGGCGGACGGACGGTAGAGGCGCTCATCGACCACGTAGTTGCCGGCATCGAGCCGGCAATCACCCAAGTCGAGGCAGGCCTGCCAGCCGGTTTCCCGGAACAGGTTGCCGCGCCCATCTTCCAGGGACTGCACCAAACGGCCCGCATGTTTCAGGCATGAAACGGGCAGGCACGTGTCTGCGTTGAACCAGCGGGTGCGGGCAGCAAAGCGCGTCCCGTATCATCGAGCGGATGCGCTCGATCAATTCCCCTTCCGTGTTGCTGGCCTTCGGCATTGCCATTCTGCTGGCGTTTGCCTTCCTCGGTTCGCGCGGCATCTGGGATCCGGATGAAGGGCGCTACACAAATGTGGCGCTCAACATGCTGGAGAGCGGCGATTGGGTTCACCCCATGCGCAACGACTACGTCGGCCACTGGACAAAACCTCCGCTGACCTACTGGGCCATCGCCGCCAGCATCGGTGCATTCGGCTCCAACCCCTGGGCCGCCCGATTGCCGTGCGCGCTTTCCTACCTCGCCTGCGTGTGGCTGGTCTGGCGCATCGCCCGGCGACTGGTGCCGGAACGCGCAAACGAAGCGGCGCTGATCTATGCCACCTTGCTGCTGCCGTTTGGTGCCGTACAGTTGATCACCACGGATTTCCTGCTGGCGGCCGCGTGCAGCGCGGCCATGGCCTGCTGGATCGAATCGCGTTTTACGCAAGCTGGGAACGCGGGACGTTGGCTGCTGGCGATGTGGTTCTGCTTTGCACTGGCCTTCCTGATCAAGGGCCCGCCTTCGCTGTTGTATCTGCTGGTGATTGCCGTCTGCGCGGGCTTGTTGCCGCAGGCGCGCTCGACGCTTGCCTGGCATGCGCTGGGTTTGCTGCTGTTTGGGCTGGTCGCGCTGCCGTGGTACGCCATCGTCATCCATGACACGCCCGGATTGCTCGATTACTACCTCGGCGTGGAACTGATTGACCGGCTGACCGAGCCCGAGCTCGCGCGGCATGGCGAGTGGTATGGCTGGCTGCAGGTGTACGCGCCAACCCTGCTGCTGGGCACATTGCCCTGGAGCACTCACCTGTGGCGCTGGTTGCGCTCGCTGGGCTCGCAGTTTCGCCTCTGGCGCATGCGTGATACACGCCAGGACGACCCTGTCGGATTGATCCTGTTCGTGTGGCTGGTGCTGCCGCTGCTGGTTTTTTGCCTGTCGCGATCGCGCATGCCCTTGTACCTGCTGCCGCTGTTCACACCGCTTGCCTTGATCGCCGCACGCCAGATGCAGCGTGACCAGCGTGCATTTGCATCGATGCGCATGGTGGTTGCGTGGGTGGTGGTGCTCATCGCGCTGCGCGCCGCCACCTCGTTCTGGCCAACGCACAAGAATGCGGAAGCCTGGGCCGAGGAAATCCGCAGGCATGTCGATTTCCCGTTGCACAAGGTCGTGTTCGTCGAGGACATGGCGCGCTACGGACTGCACCTGCATCTGGGCGTGCAGGTGGAAAAACTATCGATGCAACCGGTGGCGGATCGCCTGTTCGATCCCGAATACGACGGCAACTTCGACGCCCGCCTGGAAGCGGATCCGAAGGCAACGTTGTTCGTGTGCAAGGCGGAGCGCTGGGCTGAGGTACAAGCCGCCTTCAATCGGCGTGGCTATCAAACCCAACGATTGGGCGGGGATTACCAGGAACGCGTGCTGTTCCGAGCATCACCAAACACGCGCCTGCACGGTTAGCGGGATGCGTAGGGTGGATAAGCGCAGCGCATCCACCGATCTTTGCTGCAGCAGCGGGCCGGTGGATGCGCTGCGCTTATCCACCCTACCACTGCAGTTCTAGTCGCCCCTGCGCAGGCAGGGGTCCGGCGCCTCTCGTCGCAGGCCGAAAGCACTTCGACGTCGCCGAGCTCGACGCGAACGGGCGCCGGATGTCGTGGGCGATCAACGGTGAATCCGCTATCCTCGAATTTCCGATGGTCGGCGGAGATTGCGCGTGAGTTCCCTGTTGCCGAGTCGATACTGGTTCTTTTTGTTGTGTCTGACATTGGCAATTGTCGGCGCGATCTGCTGGCAGCGCGGCGGCATCTGGCCATGGGTTTGCGTTTCCGCCAGCCTGCTCAGCCTGCTCGGGCTTTGGGATCTGGGCCAGACCCGCCAGACCCTGCGCCGCAATTTCCCTGTCATCGCGCACGGCCGCTATCTGATGGAAAAGGTGCGACCGATGCTGCGCCAGTATGTGGTCGAGGGCGACAACGACGAGGTGCCGTTTTCGCACGACCAACGCTCGATCATCTACCAGCGCGCCAAGCAGGCGCAGGAAACCCGGCCCTTCGGCAGCGAACTGGCCATGTACGGCGACAACTACGAATGGATCAACCATTCGATCCTGCCGGCACGCATCCACAGTCACGACTTCCGGGTGAGCGTGGGCGGGCCTGCCTGCCGCAAGCCCTACTCGGCCAGCGTATTCAACATTTCCGCCATGAGCTTCGGCTCCTTGTCGCCGAACGCGGTGCTTGCCCTCAATGAAGGCGCGCGGCGCGGCGGTTTCTATCACGACACCGGCGAGGGCTCCCTGTCGAAGTACCACCGCGAGCCCGGCGGCGACGTGGTCTGGGAACTGGGTTCCGGATATTTCGGTGCCTGCGAGCGCGCCGGCGTGTTCAGCGCGGAGCGATTCGTCGAACGCGCGCAACTCGATCAGGTGAAGATGATCGAAGTCAAACTCTCGCAGGGCGCCAAACCGGGACACGGCGGCATCCTGCCCGCAGCCAAGGTCAGCCGCGAAATAGCCGAAACCCGCGGCGTGCCGGAAGGCGAAGACTGCGTTTCTCCATCGCGTCATTCCGAGTTCGACTCACCGCTTGGATTGCTCACGTTCATTGCCCGCCTGCGCGAACTTTCCGGCGGCAAACCCACCGGCTTCAAACTCGCCATCGGTCACCCGTGGGAATGGTTTGGCATCGCCAAGGCCATGCAGGAAAGCGGCATCCGACCGGATTTCATCGTCGTCGACGGTGCCGAAGGTGGCACCGGCGCGGCGCCGATGGAGTTCATCAATCACGTAGGCGTGCCCATGCGCGAGGGCCTGCTGCTGGTCCACAACACCCTGGTCGGACTCAACCTTCGCGAGGAGATACGCATCGGCGCCGCCGGCAAGATCGTCAGCGCATTCGACATCGCGCGCACCCTGGCGCTGGGTGCCGACTGGTGCAATGCCGCGCGCGGTTTCATGTTTGCGTTGGGCTGCATCCAGTCCATGTCCTGTCACACCGATCGTTGTCCGACCGGCATCACGACCCAGGATCCCAAGCGCTGGCGCGCGCTGCACGTGCCGGACAAGGCCGAGCGCGTGTTCCGCTTCCATCACAACACCTTGCATGCGCTCAAGGAAATGATTGCCGCGGCGGGCCTGGAACATCCCGGCCAACTCGGCCCCGAACACATCCTGCGTCGCGTTTCCAGCACCAAGATCAAATCGCTGGCCACCTTGTATCCGCAGGTCAAGCCCGGCGAACTGCTCAACGGTACCCCCGGGCATGCGGTGTTCCAGCGCTTCTGGGCCGACGCACGCGCCGACAGCTTCGCGCCGCCGTCCACGCTGGGCAAACTGCGTGAGTCCAAGCTCGTTTGAATGGCGCAGCGGCCGGGTTCGATCCGTCCTGCGCACCTTGCGGAGATGAAGTTGCCATGCGCGTGCGCTTGAGTTGTATTTCCATGGCGCTTTGCCTTTGCGCTTGTGCCCATGATCCTGCCCAACTGCAGAACGCATCCCTGCGGGAATCCGAACCCATCACGCGGCCACACGACGAAACACCGCAGTGGTGGTTTGGCGAAGGCGCACGCACGGCCGCCGCGCTGCGCGGTGCGCATGCCGGTCAGGCGCGCAACATCATCCTGTTTCTCGGTGACGGCATGAGCATCACCACCATCACCGCGGCACGCATCTTCGAAGGCCAGCGTCGCGGTTCACCGGGAGAGGAAAATCGCCTGGCCTTCGAGGCGTTTCCGTACACCGCCTTGAGTCGCACCTATGCGGTGGATGCGCAAACCGCGGACTCGGCCAGCACCATGAGCGCGATCATGACCGGCATCAAGACGCGCTACGACACGGTCAGCCTGACCCAGGACGCGCGCCCTGGTGATTGCGCATCGACCCGTGGCAATGCTGCGGCAACCCTGCTTGAAATTGCCGAGTCCAGCGGACTGGCGACCGGCGTGGTGACCACCACGCGCATCACCGATGCCACGCCCGCGGCAAGCTATGCACATTCGGCCGATGACAACTGGGAAGCCGATGCCGACATGCCCGTGGAAGCACGCGATGCCGGATGCGTGGACATTGCACGCCAGTTGATCGAGTTTTCCGCGGGCGATGGCATCGATGTCGCGTTCGGTGGCGGGCGCAGCCGCTTTCTTCCGACCGATGCCAGCGACCCGGAATACCCCGACCTGCGCGGCAAGCGCCTTGATGGTCGCAACCTGATCGCCGAATTCGAGGCGCGCGAGGGATCGCGCTTCGTCTGGAACGCGCAGCAGTTCAATGCGCTGGATCCGTCGAAGCCGAAACAGGTGATGGGTTTGTTCGAACCTGAAAACCTGCACTACATCGAAGATGGCAAGCAGGATGCCGCCGGTGCGCCCAGCCTTGCGCAAATGACGACCAAGGCCATTGCGCTCTTGTCACGCCACCGCGAGGGCTATGTGCTGGTGGTGGAAGGCGGCCGCATCGATCACGCCCACCATTCCGGCAACGCCTATCGTGCCCTGGATGAAACCATTGGTTTGTCCGATGCGGTGCGTGCGGCTGTTGCTGCAACCCGCGCCGATGAAACCCTGATCCTGGCCACTGCCGACCACAGCCATACCTTGAGCATTTCCGGCGCATCGATTCGCGGCAATCCGATTCTCGGCCTGGCGCGTTCACGCAATCGTGATGGCAATGCGGCTGAGCAAGCGAGCGAGGATGCCGCGGGCCGGCCCTTCACCACGCTCAATTACGCCAATGGACCGGGTTACCTGTCCTCCAGCGATGCGCAAGCAGCGGGCCCGAAGCATTTTCCGCATGTGCCGCGAAAATACTCCGACGAGGCCGTGACGCGGCCGAACCTTGCGCTCGTGGACACGGCGCATCCCGACTATCTGCAGGAATCGATTTTCCCCATGCGCAGGGAAACCCACAGCGGCGAGGATGTGGCGGTGTACGCACGCGGCCCGGGTGCCGAGGCGGTGCATGGTTCCCTGGAACAGAACGTGTTGTTCCATCTGATGCTGCAAGCCAATCCGCGCATGCGAGCGCACCTGTGCCGGGCCACTCCATGCGAGGGCGCCTCCATTCCCGTGCAGCGCCCGAGAATCGAAGACCTGACGGTGGATCCATAGGACAGGGCTGAGGCATTCCGCTTCTGCCGAGGTCTTCGACAAGCTCAGGACAGGCATGTCGAAGGATGAGAGAGTAGTGACTTTATTCCGTTCATGGTTCGACGGGCTCACCACGAACGGAAATAGCGTGATCGGCATTTCCCTTGCGCATCGTTTCGGGAACGAGCCTGCCGCCGAGTGCCGTCGCTGTGCAATCGGCCCAAGGTACAGGTGCCTTTGCATTGATCCACTGGCAGGCTCGTACTACGCTGGCCGTTCATGCGCAGCCACGCGCGACCGGTCCGCGATTCCCCGCGCACAGCCCCACCCCCACTTCAAGGAACCCATCGTGAAGAAAGTCCACACCTCCGCCGCTTCCGCCCTTGAAGGCCTGCTGTTCGACAACATGACGATTGCCGCCGGTGGCTTCGGCTTGTGCGGCATTCCCGAGAACCTGATCCAGGGCCTGCTCGATGCCGGCACCAAGGGGCTCACCATCGTCGGCAACAACGCGGGCGTGGATGACTTCGGTATGGGCCCGCTTTTGAAAAGCCGCCAGGTAAAAAAGGTGATCGCCTCCTATGTGGGCGAGAACAAGGAGTTCGAACGCCAGGTGCTGGCTGGCGAACTGGAACTGGAACTGGTGCCGCAGGGCACCCTGGCCGAGCGCCTGCGTGCCGGTGGCGCCGGCATTCCCGGCTTCTACACGCGCACCGCGTTTGGCACCAAGCTGGCCGAAGGCAAGGAAACCAAGCAGTTCGATGGCATGGACTATGTGCTGGAACCGGCGATCAAGGCCGATGTCGCCATCGTCAAGGCGTGGAAAGGCGACAAGTTCGGCAACCTCATCTATCGCAAGACCGCACGCAACTTCAATCCGATGATTGCCACCTGCGGCAAAGTCACCATCGCCGAAGTGGAGGAACTGGTCGAGACCGGCACGCTGGAGCCGGACCAGATCCACACCCCGGGCATCTTCATCGATCGCATCATCCAGGGTGCAAAGTACGAAAAGCGCATCGAGTTCCGCACCCTGTCCGATGGCGCGCCGTCGGCCAAGGAATCACCGCTGCGCCAGATGATGGCGCAACGTGCGGCCAGGGAACTGCGCGATGGCTACTGCGTGAATCTCGGCATCGGCATTCCCACCCTGGTCGCCAACTTCATTCCGGAAGGCATGTCGGTCACCTTGCAGTCCGAGAATGGCCTGCTCGGCATCGGCCCGTTTCCGACCGCAGACACCATCGACCCGGATCTGATCAATGCCGGCAAGCAGACCATCACCACCATTGCCGGCAGCAGCTTTTTCTCCAGCGCCGATTCCTTCGGCATGATCCGCGGCGGGCACATCGACCTTTCCATCCTCGGCGGCCTGGAAGTGTCCGAAGCCGGAGACCTGGCCAACTGGATGGTGCCGGGCAAGATGGTCAAGGGCCCGGGCGGCGCGATGGACCTGGTGGCCGGCGTCAGGCGTGTGGTGGTGCTGATGGAACACACCGCCAAGGATGGTTCACCAAAGATCCTCAAGCAGTGTGAACTGCCGATCACCGGCATGGGCGTGGTGGATCTCATCATCACCAACTTGTGCGTGTTCGAAGTCGCCGAAGGCGGTGGCCTGACCCTGACCGAACTTCACCCGGGCGTGAGTCTGGACGAGGTCAAGGCCAAGACCGGCTGCCCATTCAAACTGGGCCCCGGCATCGGCTGAGCGGATCGCTCGCTCGGGCCTGCTTTCAGACGTTGCCGTGGGCCAACCCTGCGCACTGTGGGAGCGTGCTTGCACGCGACGGCTTCGGCTCTTGTGGGAGCGTGCTTGCACGCGATGCCTCATGCATCACGGTCGCGAGCAAGCTCGCTCCCACAAGCCCTGGCTCCTACAGAAGCCGTCATGCCAGTGGGCATTCCGGCGACAGCGATGCCAACATCGCCCCGCCCCGCCAGGGCCAGTCGTTCCAGTGTTCGCACAGCCGTGCGCGCACCGGGTTGTCCAGCACATAGCGGGCCGCAGCGACGAGGGTTACTTCGCACCTCAGCGCGTGATCGTGGAAGCCGGCCTGCCACACGGGCACCGATTCGCTTCGGATTTGCCGCACGGCACGGGTGACGAGGCTCTTGAGGCGTTGCAGCGTGCGGCTAACGGTTTCGACGCCACGAAGTTCGATCAACCCATGCCAGTGGTCCGGCATCAGCACCCAGGCTTGCGCGCTGGCTTGCGGCCAGGTGGCGGGAGCGGACAGCACGGTCATCGCCGCGCGCGCCGCAGCGGCATCGGCGAACAGTGGCTGGCGTTCATGGCAGACCGTGGTGACCAGGTAAACCTGCCCATCCAGCGAAACCCGACCCCGCCGTAATGCTTTGTAGCCGCGATCCGGGACGGGCATGGGCTCCTCCTTGGCTTTCTTGCCCTTGTGGGAGCGAGCTTGCTCGCGACGGTCACAGACATCAAGTCGCGAGCAAGCTCGCTCCCACAAAAAGCAACAGGAGCTGTCGTGAGCAAGCTCACTCCCACAGCAAAGGGTTTCACAGACCAGCGCGGCACAGCTTTGGCTCTTGTGGGAGCGTGCTCGCACGCGACGGTCACAGACATCAAGTCGCGAGCAAGCTCGCTCCCACAAAAAGCAACAGGAGCTGTCGCGAGCAAGCTCACTCCCACAGCAATCAGGGTTTCACAGACCAGCACGGCTCAGCTTTGGCTCTTGTGGGAGCGTGCTCGCACGCGACGGTCACAGACATCAAGTCGCGAGCAAGCTCGCCCCCCCCGCTCCCACAAAAAGCAGCAGGAGCTGTCGCGAGCAAGCTCGCTCCCACAAAAAGCGACAGGATCCTCGAAGCCGTGGTAAGGCAGGATCTGGATCACCTGCTGGGCTACTGCCGCTTGCTTTCAAAGCTGTGATCCCGCAGGAATTCGTTGCGGTGACCCACCCCGAGGCGTAGCCTTCGCGGACGCGGGGCATCCCGCCCCGTCTTGGGGAGGATGGGAAATGAAGATGCGCATGTTGTTTGCGGTTTTGTTCCTGCTGTCTGCGGGCGCTGCCGGTGCGGCCTGCACGGATGCCGACAAGGCGGCCCTGGAGAAGTTCGACCGCGACTGGTCGGTTGCCGGCAGTAGCGGCGACCGTGCCACGCTCGAGAAAATCTACGCGAAGAATTACGCCGACCTCACCCCCGGTGGAGCGAGAAGCCGCGCCGATGTGATCGATGGCATGGTCAAGAATGCAGAAGCAGCCAAGGCCAGTGGAAAATCCGAACCTGTGCCAACCCAGGATTTTTACGAGATCAACTGCACCGACCGCTCCGCGCTGATCACGCATCGCGTCTGGGGCACGGATGGGGATGGTGCCGATGCCAAGGTCTGGCAGGCACGCAGCATCCACCAGTTGGAGAAGATCGACGGACGCTGGCAAGTGGTCAGCAATGCCGTGCACAACCTCAGCGACGAATGGATCGTCGGCTACAAGGATCTGGAATGGAACCTGGCGGACCTCAATGCCGACAAGGCCTGGTTCGAACGGAACCTGGCTGATGACTACTGGGGCGTCGACAGCAAGACAGGCGCCATGGAAAACAAGGCTGCTGCATTGGCAAGTGTTGGCGAAGGCAAGACAACGGTGGCGGTAACCACCGACATGGATGTGCAAGTTGACGGCGACAACGGCAGGGTCAGTGGCATCTACCACACGGAAGGAACCGACAAGGACGGCAAGATGTTCAAACGCTCGCTTCGCTACATTGATACTTTCGTGAAGCGCGATGGCCGCTGGCAAATCTGGTCATCGCAGGCCACCCCGATCAAGGAGTGATCGCCGCGTATATTTGCAATTGATGCATGACCCAGGGTGCGGCCGTGAAGCCGCACCCTTACGCAAAGTTGCAAGCGCGATCCACGTTACGGCTTTCCAAGCAATGCCATGGCCCCCACCGCCATTGCTTCGGCCCCGGCCTTGACCGCTGGCTCGTAGTCCACCCGGAAGATCGGCGAGTGGTGCGGGGTGGGTTTCGCAAGATCCGCCGGCATGGCGCCGCCCACGCTGAAATACACGCCCTTGACGCCGTGCTCAGGGGCGACGAAGTAGGCAAAGTCTTCCGCACCCATGCCATCGCGCGGTTTCATTTCCATGCGGTCTGCACCGAACTGCTCAGTCAGCGCCGTCCGCACGAGTTCCGCGGACGCGGTGTCATTGATGGTCGGTGGCGTACTCTCGGTTTTCGAGCGAATCACTTCGGGCAACTTGTCGTCCGGCACGCCCATCGAGATGGCGACGCCCTTGGCCACGCGATCGATGTCATCCAGAAGCTGCTGGCGCACCTCGGCGCTGTCGGAACGCACGGTAAGCTGCATGTCCACGCGCTCGCCGATGATGTTGTGCTTGCTGCCGCCGTGGATGGCGCCGACGGTGATCACCGCCGGTTGCAGTGGATTGATGTTGCGGCTGACGATGGATTGCAAGGACACCACGATCTGCGATGCCACCAGCACCGGATCCACGGTCTCGTGTGGTGATGCACCGTGCCCTCCGATGCCGTGCACGATGATGTCCACGCTGTCGGAACTTGAATACGCGATGTCCGGTGGCACCTGCAGCACGCCCGCCGCGCTGCCCGAACTTACATGGAAGGCAAGCGCGACATCCGGCTTTGGAAAGCGCGTGTAGAGGCCATCCTCGATCATCGCGCGTGCACCGCTGATGAGCTCTTCGGCGGGTTGCCCGATCAGCACCAGGGTGCCGGCCCAGTCCTGCTTGTGCTCGGCCAGCTGGCGTGCGGCACCGATCAGCGCGGTCACGTGCACGTCGTGTCCGCAGGCATGCATGACCGGTCGCAGTTCACCATGCATGTCCTTCTGCTTGACCTTGGACGCATACGCAAGTCCGGAGTTTTCCTCAACCGGCAAGCCATCCATGTCGGCGCGCAACATCACCGTTGGGCCATCACCGTTCCTCATCACCGCGACCACGCCGGTGCCGCCCACCTTCTCCGTCACCTTGTAGCCAAGGGCGCGCAACTCCTTGGCCAGTCGCGCCGCTGTCTTGCTTTCGCGAAACGACAGCTCGGGGTTCTGGTGGAAATGTAGGAACAGGGATTTGAGGCGCTTGTCGAAATCCTTGGCCACGGCTTCATGGATGTCTGCCGGTGCAGCAGCGCGGGCGGTGCTGACGGCAATGGCCAAAGCCAGCGCGCCCATGCAAGTGATGCCTTTGATCATGCTCATGCCTGCTCCTTCGTCGATGTTGCGATGCGTGTGGTGGATGAACGGGAAAGCGCTTTATGACAAAACTGAAGGCGACGCTGAATACGTTGCTTTTGCCGTCATTCCGGCGCAAGCCGGAATCCATCTTGATTTTGTTCCAATGGAATCAAGGGCAAAATGGACCCCGGCGTATGCCGGGGTGACGAAAATTGTGGTTGGTCAGAGTTTCGCTGGCGGATGCGTGTTGATGCGATCAGTCAAACGGTTGGTCGATGGACGGTGGCGGCGTGCTGAACCAGCGCGGCCCCTCGGCCGTCATGTGGAAGCAATCTTCAAGACGAATGCCGAACTTGCCGGGAATGTAGATGCCCGGCTCATCGGAAAAACACATGCCGGCGGCGAGCGGAGTCTTTTCGCCACGCACCAGGTTGACCGGCTCGTGTCCATCCATGCCGATGCCGTGCCCGGTGCGATGCGAGAGGCCCGGCAGCTTGTAGTCCGGCCCGTAACCCAATGACTGGTAGTAGCGACGCACGGCATCATCGACCTCACCGGCGGGCACTCCGGGCTTTGCCGCCGCGAATGCAATCTGCTGTCCCTTGTGCACCTCGTTCCAGACCTTGCGCTGCTCATCGTTCGGCTTGCCGCCGAACACGAAGCTGCGCGAGATGTCCGATTGGTAGCCGTGCACGTTGCAGCCGCAGTCCATCAGCACGACCTCGCCTGGCACCACCTTTTGCGGCTTGCCACTGCCGTGCGGATAGGCTGACGCCTCGCCCAGCAGGATCAGGTTGAAGCCTTCGCCACCACCGAGTTTCTGCGTGGCATTCGACATCAGCGCGCCAATGTCCTGCGGCCCCATGCCGGCTTCAATGCGCGGATATACCCAGCGATACGCGGCCACGGTGACATCGCTCGCGCACTGCATCAGGGCAATCTCGGCGGCACTTTTGCGCATGCGGCAGCCACGCACCACCGGATTCGCGGATACCAGGCGGGCATGCGGCAGCACCTTGCGCAAACCATCGACCACGAAATAGCGCACGGTTTCCTCGATGCCGATGGGTCGCTCCAGCAACTTCTTCTCGCGCAGGAATCCGGCAACGACATCGACGGGATCCTCGTGCTCCTGCCACACGCGCACCTCGGCCGGCACGCCCAGGGATTCGCGAACCGATGGTTCCTCGAAGAATGGGGTGACGAGGCACGGCTCGCCCTCGACCGGCAACACGGCACAAGTCAGGCGCTCACTGCGCCACCAGTTCACCGCGGTGAAATAGAGCAGCGAGGATCCGGGTTCAATCAGCACTGCGCCGATGCCGTGCCCAGCCATCAGGGTTTGCGCACGCGCTATGCGCGCCTTGCGCTCGGCTTCGTCGATGGGTTTCGCCTTCGAGGTGATGCTCGACAGTTCGGTTGCTTCGTCGGCAAGCACAGGCGGAATGCCGGTGAGTGCCAGCAACGGCATGGCGCCGGCGGCGGCCAGGAAGTTTCGGCGGGAAAGGCTAGGCATCGAACCCGGTTTCATTGCTTCCACTCCTCAACATGCTGCCAAGGGCAAGGTGCACGCCCGCATCGGCCAGCCTTGGATGATAGGTCAACACCGCACATACGACACTATCCAGCAAAGCGCTGGGTTCTCCGCATCCGACCCAGCGCGTGACGTTGGCTACCCGAGCAAGGCCGATCGCGCCGCAGGCTCGATTCGCCTGTGCCGAGCACAGTTGGAGTGCAAACGGCGTGCACTGCAGTTTGATTTCGCTTGCTTTTGCCCATCGCACGGCCTGCCTGCCTTGTTTGCGTTGCTTTGCCGCTATGATCGGCAACGGTTTCCGGGGAGCAGCAGCATGAATCTGATGGCAAGGCTTGTGCGACACAAGAGCGTTGAACAGTTGCAGGCGGAAGTCGGGCAACGCAAGGAATTGCGGCGGGTGCTCGGTGTATGGCAACTGACCAGCATTGGCCTTGGCGGAATCATCGGCGTCGGCATCTTCGTGCTGGCCGGGCAACAAGCCGCGGCCAACGCCGGACCGGCGGTGGCCATCTCCTTCATCATTGCCGGCATCGCAAGTGCGGCAGCGGCCCTGTGTTATGCCGAGTTTGCCGGCCTGATCCCGGTTACCGGCAGCGCCTACACCTACGGCTATGCGGTACTTGGCGAGTTTGTCGCCTGGTTGATCGGTTGGGATCTATTGCTGGAGTACGCCCTGATCGTGGCCGCGGTGGCCAGTGGCTGGTCGGGTTACATGCAGGACATCCTCGTTTACTTTGGCTTGGGGTTGCCGGTTTGGGCGCAAGGGGCGATCGGCAGCGGCGAGGGACGCGTGTTCAACGTGATCGCGGCGCTGGTGGCCATGGGCGTGGCCGTGCTGCTCACCGCGAAAACCGAAGTCGGCGCTCGTCTCAATACAGTGGTGGTTGCGGTCAAGGTGGTTGGCGTGGCGCTGGTCATCCTGATTGGTGCGTTCTACGTGAACCCGGCCAACTGGCATCCCTTCGTGCCAGCGGAAATCATCAATGCCGAAGGCGTGCGCCAGTTCGGCTGGCACGGTGTGACCGCCGCCGCCGCGGTGGTCTTCTTTGCGGTGTTCGGCTACGACACCTTGACCACGGCCGCCGAGGAAGCGCGCAATCCGCAGCGCGACCTGCCACGCGCGATCCTGCTTTCGCTCGGCATCTCGATGTTGCTGTATCTCACCATCTCGATGGTGCTGACCGGCATCGCCCACTATTCGACCCTGGGCAACGATGCGCCGGTTGCCGTGGCCTTCCGCAGCCTGGGTCTCACCTGGATCAGCGTCGCCATTTCCGTTACCGCGGTGACCAGCATCATCAGCGTGATCTTTGCCTTCATGCTGGCGGCGGCGCGCATCTGGTTTGCGCTCTCGCGCGATGGCCTGCTGCCGGGCTGGTTTGCCAAGGTGCATCCGACCAATGGCACGCCCTATCGGCCCACCCTGATTCTCGGCGTGATTACCGCGCTGGTCGCCGGCCTGCTGCCACTGAATGACCTCGCGACGCTGGTGAACATCGGCGCGCTCAGCGCCTTCGTGCTGATTTGCAGCGCCATTCTCGTCTTGCGCTACAAGCGCCCCGAGCTGCCGCGCGCGTTCCGCACGCCCTGGGTTCCCCTGGTCCCGGTGATCGGTATCGGTTTCTCCATCTGGCTGCTGGCCCTGCTGCCTTGGGCCACGTGGGAGCGCTTCCTGATCTGGCTGGTGCTGGGCCTCGTGGTGTATTTCGGTTACGGCATACGCAACAGCAAGCTGGCCAAGCCCGACGCCTGAGACTTTGCGTGAAGTGGGCGCATCCTCGGCAAGGGCGGCCAGGTTCCGCTCTTGCGCGCTGGATACGGCGCGGAATGACTTGCGCTGCTCGTGCCTTCAGTGTTGATCGAGGGGCGGGCCTTGATGGAAAGAAGGAGAACTTGCCCACGTATCCGGCAAGTCTCGCGCTCGCTCAGGTGCCAACCGTTCGAGTGAGCACGGCGGACGGTTCTTGCCATAATCACCCGCGCTGCCACTTTCGCACCCATGCCCATGGCTGACGTTTCTGCAAACGCTGCGGACCAGAAACTCGAGATCACCGCCTCGCGCCTGTTCGTTTCCTGGCTGGCCGAGCAGCGCGCATCGATTGCCTTCAGCACTTATCAGGTCGGCAAGCTGTTCCTGATCGGGCTGGATGAGCACGGCAAGCTGGCGGTGTTCAATCGCACCCTGGCGCGGGTGATGGGTCTGGCGGCGCACGATCAATCGCTTTGGGTGGCCACGCTCTGGCAGTTGTGGCGATTCGAGAATGCCCTGCAGAAGGGCGAACGCCACGGCGCATTTGATCGCTATTACGTGCCGCAACTGGCCTACACCACCGGCGACATCGACGTGCACGATGTCGCGGTCGATGCCGCTGGCGAGCCGGTCTTCGTTTCCACCCTGTACTCCTGCCTTGCACGACCGGATGTGAAGTACAACTTCCGCCCGATCTGGAAACCGCCATTTGTTTCGCGCTACGCCGCCGAAGACCGCTGCCATCTGAACGGGCTGGCCATGCACAACGGCGAACCGGCTTACGTCACCTGCGTGGCCAAGAGCGATGTCAACGAAGGTTGGCGCGAGCACCGCCACGACGGAGGCCTGGTGATCGACGTGCGCAGCAACGAGATCATCTGCACAGGCTTGTCCATGCCGCATTCACCGCGCTGGCATCAGGGCCGCCTGTGGATCCTCAACGCCGGCAGCGGCGAGTTCGGCTTTGTCGACACCTGGCGCGGGCGCTTCGAGCCGATCGCGTTCTGCCCAGGCTTCCTGCGCGGCGCAAGTTTCATCGGCCGCTACGCCGTGGTGGGGATTTCCAAACCACGCAAGAACAAGACCTTCAGCGGCCTGGCGCTGGATCGCAATCTCGAAGCCAAGGGGGCAAGCGCGCGCTGCGCGGTGCAGGTGATCGACCTGGAGCGCGGCGACGTGGTGCACGAGCTGCGCATCGAAGGCATGGTCGATGAGTTGTTCGACACCGCCGTCATTCCCGGCGCGCGCAACCCGGCCATGGTGGGTTTCGTGTCCGACGAGATCCGCCGCACATTGTCGCTACCGCCAGACGCTCGATAGCACCGCCTCCCCTCAGGGACTCGCAGGCGGCGTCTCGAATCCGGTCTCGAAGATGGCGTCGATCACGTCGGTGCCATGCAACTCGAAGGGCAAATCGACGACATAGGACGAGGTGCCGTTGTTGAAAAGGATCCACTGGCCCGTCGGTCCAAAGCATTCGTCTTCGGGATCGGTGATGCCGGATGGACACTTCAAGCGGGGGAAACCACCCAGGAAGGTGCTGGCCTGGCCCAGGATGCTGACGGGCGGCGTGAACACCGCACTGGTCGGCGTGGGTCCCTTCACCTGCCAGTCGATCCAGTAGGCGCCTGGCCCCAGCAACAACGGCGTGACTGCGGTTTCCAGCGTGTGGATGCGGCGCGCCGTATCACTGAACATGGTGGCGCCGAAGGATTGCGCGGTGCGATAGGCGCCAGGCGTGGATGAAACCAGGTTGTTGCTGACGGTACCGTCGAACAGCTTGATGCTGCCAAATCCGTCGGGCTGCCCTTGCCAGATGATCACGCGGGCATCCGTGAACGGCGCGTCGCCGGCACCGGTCTGGTAGGCAAACAGGCGCGTGCTGGTTATCGTCCAGTAGTGGCCCGGCGGAACCGAGAAATCATCCGCCAGCCGATAATCCGGACCGGCGTTGAAGCCGAGCGCGGTGTAGCCACTGTAGGTGACATCCTGGGCCAGGCTGACGTCTTCGCCGCTCGCGTGGGCGCCCGGATTGGTGATGAAGGGACCGTTGCTGACCAGTTGAACGCCCAACGCAGGCGACGCGACCAGCATCCCGGCAAGCATGCACAACGGGGCCGAGTGACTGAAAACCTTCATGCCGCTTTCCTCTGTTCAGATGGCTGCCGTGGCGATCAAACGCCACGGCGAAACGGGAAGTTTAGCGCGACGCCACGTTTGCCGGGTACCCGACATGAATCGTTAGCCGCAGGCTGGCCTTCAGCGCCCTGGATTCAACCCTTTTGACTGCCTGGATTCTCGGCCGGGGCGGGCCGGCGCTGCAGGGCCATGGCCTTGAGTGCATTCAGGGCTTCGCTGAGTGCGTAATCGCTCGGCGTGATCGAACCGGCGGGTGCCGCAGCCGCGCGGGGAACCTCAGCGTCGCCTTGCAGGTGGTTGGCCAGGTCCCGCTCGCTGATCCGCTCCAGCCCGGAGCCTTCGTTCTGGCTCAGGGACAGGTCGCCCAGTTCAATATCCGGCTTGATGCCGGCGGCCTGGATGGAAACCCCACTCGGCGTGTAGTAGCGCGCGGTGGTCAACTTGATGGCATGCTCGTTGTCGAGATTGAGCACGGTCTGCACCGAACCCTTGCCGAAACTGCGCCGCCCCATGATGAGCGCGCGATGGTTGTCCTTGAGCGCGCCAGCGACGATTTCGGCAGCCGAAGCACTGCCGTTGTCGATCAACACCACCAGCGGCGCTCCGTCCAGGGCGTCGCCGGGTGTCGCCTTGAAGGCCATGTCGGCCTCGCGGATGCGGCCGCGCGTGGTGACGATGGTGCCGGCATCCAGCAGGAGGTCGCTGACCTCCACCGCCGTGGTCAGCAGACCTCCCGGATTGCGGCGAAGGTCCAGCACCGCGCCCTGCAGGGGTTTGCCGTTTTCCTTTTGCAGGCGGGCAATGCCGCGTCGCAATTCGCTGCCGGTTTCCGCCTGGAACTGGCTGATGCGCAGATAGGCATAGCCGGGTTCGAGCAGGCGTGCACGCACGCTGGCGACACGGATCATTTCACGCGTGATGCTGAATTCACGCGGTGCATCGGCGCCTTCGCGCTGGATGGTCAGGCTGACCTTGCTGCCCGGCTTGCCGCGCAGCATGTCGACGGCACCGGCCAGGTTGTCGGCCTGCACCGGAACCTGATCGATGCGCAGGATGATGTCACCGGACTGGATGCCGGCACGCGCCGCAGGCGTATCGTCGATGGGCGAGATCACGCGCAAGGTTCCATCCACCGTGGTCACCTCGATGCCGAGTCCCGCGTAACGGCCCGAGGTGTCCTCGGTCAAATCCGTGAGGGCATCGCTTTGCAGGTATTCGCTGTGCGGATCAAGGCCAACCAGCATGCCGCTGATCGCGGCCTGCATGAGCTGGTGATCGTCGACCGGCTCGACATAGGCCTGTTTGACCAGGCTGAGCACGGCGGTGAACAGGCGAATGTCATCCAGGCTTACGTTGCCCGCGGGCGCGGCAGCCGGTGCAGGCGGCGTCGGGCTGGCTTCGGATGCGGGGGCGGGTGGCGTGGGTTCGTCGGCAAACGCAAACGGCTGGCAGGCCAGACCAATCAGCAGCAGGGACAGCAAGGCGGGCAGGAAACGCAACATCATGGCGACCTCAAGCGAACTGCAAGGATGATAGCGCCTCAGCGCAGCCAGGGTTTGGGATTGATCGGCTTGCCGTTCAGGCGCAGCTCGAAATAGAGCGCCGCGGACTTCTGGCCGCCGCTGGCACCGCTGCTGGCGATGACCTCACCGGCTGACACCCAATCGCCGACGTCCTTGCGCAGCGACTCGTTGTAACCGTACAGGCTCATGTAACCGTCGCCATGATCGAGGATCATGAGCATGCCGTAGCCCTTGAGCCAGTCGGCAAACGCCACCCGGCCCCGTGCCACGGCCTTGACCGGGGTACCCGATTCGGCGGCAATCAGCACGCCGCTGATGGAGCGTCCGGACTCGTCGGTACCGCCAAACGCGGTGCGCACCTTGCCGGGCAGTGGACGCACCAGGCGCCCGCGCAGACGCGCAAAGGGTTCCGATCCGTCCAGGGTCTTGGGAATATCGGCGAACAGGTCGCGCAGGCGCTCGAGCAATTCGAGCAGGTTTTTTCGTCTCGGGACATCAGGGCAAGGCGCGCCTTTTGCGCATCGATGCGGGCATCGATGGCCTGCAACAGCGCCTGCCGCTCGCCGCGTCCGGATTCCAGCGCCGCGACTTCTGCCTCGCGCTGGCTGCGCAGCCCAGCGAGCTGCTGCTGCTTGCCGGCAATTTCCGCCTGCACGTCAGCCAACTGCTTGAGATCGACCAGCAGGCCATCGATGCGCTCGACGCGCGCGCTGGAAGTAGCGGTGGTAGGCCAGCACGCGTGCAATTGCGCCCACGTCTTCCTGTTGCAGCAGCAACTTCAGCTCCTCGTTGTGACCCAGCGCGTAGGCAGAGCGCAACAACACGGCCAATGCTTCGCGTTGGCGACCAAGGGTTTTCGTCAACTGCTGGCGGCGCTGGTCGAGCGTTTCCAGTTCGGCGGTCTGCGCAGCCAGTTCCGCGTCGAGCTGACCGATGCCTTCGAGCGCTGCGGAAATCGCGGTTTCCAGTTGGCCCAGGGAATCACTGGCTTCGCTGCGTTCTCCCGAGGTGGATTTCAATTCCTCGCCAAGCTGGCGGATCTGCGCGCGCACATCGGCGAGTT
Organism: Dokdonella sp.; assembly: GCA_016712865.1. Taxonomy (GTDB): domain Bacteria; phylum Pseudomonadota; class Gammaproteobacteria; order Xanthomonadales; family Rhodanobacteraceae; genus Dokdonella. The sequence goes on along the minus strand of JADJQH010000008.1, from coordinate 16,722 downwards.
TGCGCTCGGCCTGCTTGGCTTCACTCGCTTTGGCCGGATCTTGCGCATGCAAGCTGCCCGCCGCCACGCAAGCGAACGCAAGGATCGCGACCTGCACGGCCCGCATCATCAGGTGGACAGATCCACCAGGTTGCGGCCGCTCATTTCCGACGGAACCGGAATGCCCATCAGCGCCAGCACGCTCGGTGCCAGGTCACGCAAAGCGCCACTGCGCAGGCGTGCATCACGACCCAGATAGACCAGCGGAACCGGCCCCACCGTGTGCTGGGTATGCGGCTCGCCATTCTCATCGACCATCTGTTCGAGATTGCCGTGGTCTGCAGTGATCAGCGCTTCGCCGCCGCTTTCGAGCACTGCGGCGCAGATGCGGCCGAGCGCTTCATCGATGGCTTCGGCCGCCTTGATGGCTGCCGATTCGATGCCGGTGTGGCCAACCATGTCGGCATTGGCGATGTTGCAGACAATGAAATCGAATCGCCGTGAGCGGATTTCCGCCACCAGTCGATCACACAACTCCGGCAAGCTCATCTGCGGTTGCAGGTCGTAGGTGGCCACCTTGGGGCTGGGCACCAGGATGCGCTGCTCGCCGTGGAATTCCGCTTCACGCCCGCCGGAAAGAAGAACGTGACGTGCGCGTATTTTTCCGTCTCGGCAATGCGCAACTGGCTCAATCCACGCTGCTCAAGCACTTCGCCCAGCGTGTTCTGCATGGATTGGGCGGAAAATGCGATGGCGCTCACGGGCAGGTCCGCTGCGTACTCGGTGAGGGTGACGAATGCGGAAAGCGCGGGCCGGCGCGGGCGTGCGAAACCGCTGAAAGAATCCTCGACGAAAACCTGGCTCAACTGGCGCGCACGGTCGGCACGAAAGTTCATGAACACGATGGCGTCGCCATCCTCCATGCGCAGGCCGGGTTCGATTACGGTGGGACGCACGAACTCGTCGTTCTCGCCACGCGCGTACGCGGCATCGAGCGCAGCCAGCGCCGATGGCGCGTGATGCTCGGCCTGCGCATCGACCAGTGCCTGCCAGGCCAGTTGCACGCGATCCCAACGCGTGTCGCGATCCATCGCGTAATAGCGTCCGCCCACGCTCGCGATGCGTGCCGAGGGATGGCGCGCGCAGGCGACCTCCAGCGCCAGCAGGGAATCCCGCGCACTGCGCGGTGGCGTGTCGCGACCATCGAGGAAGGCATGCACGGCAATGCGCGGCACGCCTTGGGCCGCGGCCAATTCCAGCATCGCCAGCACATGCGCTTCATGACTGTGCACGCCGCCCGCGGACAGCAAACCCAGGATGTGCAGGCAGGTGTTCCGGTTCCTGGCTGCCGCGCACGCATCCAGCAAGGCCGCATTGCGCGCAAAGGAACCATCCGCGATGGCGGCATCGATGCGGGTCAGGTCCTGATAGACGATGCGGCCGGCGCCTATGTTCATGTGGCCGACTTCGGAATTGCCCATCTGGCCATCCGGCAAACCGACGCTCAAGCCATGGGTGTCCACCAGCGCGTGCGGGCGCGTCGCCAGCAGCTGTCGCCAGTTCGGGCAGTTGGCGAGGGCGATGGCATTGTGCTCGGTCTGTTCGCGATAGCCCCAGCCATCGAGAATCAGCAGCAATACGGGTTTGGGTGTGGCCATGAAGAATCCGGGTGAGTCGGGATGGTCGCGCTGCGCGACAGCCTGAAATGGTAGCGGATGGGTGCCCTTGCCGGCGATGTGGAGGCGAATTCCTGTCTGGCTGCGTTCATTTCAGTCAAGGCAATGTTGATCAAGTCCTGCTTGTCCAGAGCGCATCAGAGGATGAGCGATTGTCGTCTTGATTCCGCTCATGGTTCGACAAGCTCACCACGAACGGGGCTTGGGGGCTCACCACGAACGGGGCTTGGGAGCTCACCACGAACGGGGCTTGGGAGCTCACCACGAACGAAATCCAGATGATCAGCGCTGCCGTAAACCATTTGCGCTGTGGGTGCATCTCATTTCCGACTTATTGAGCAGGAGACCTGTCCATGCAAAGCGCTGCACTGTTTCTGACCGCTATCCTTGGCGGTTTCCTCCTGGTGTCCATTCCGGCCCTGGCCGATGAGGACATCAGCAAGGTCAATGGCTCCATCCGGGTCGAGGATGGCCGCAGCATGGGCGACCTCGGCACCGTCAATGGCTCGATCCGGGTCGGCGCCAACAGCCGCGCCGTCGAAGTGTCTTCGGTAAACGGTTCCATCGAGATTGAATCCGGGGCGCAGGTGGAATCCGCCGATACCGTGAATGGACGCATTTCGATCGGCAAGCAAGCCCGCGTTGCGCAGGACATGGAAACCGTGAATGGCGCGCTGCGTCTGGATGAAGGCAGCGAAGTCGGCGCCGATCTTTCCAACGTCAACGGGGCGATCACCTTGCGCGCCGCGCATGTGGTCGGTCGAATCTCGACCGTCAATGGCGACATCGATATCGGTGCCGATTCGCGGGTTGACGGCGGCATCCTGGTGGAGAAATCCAACAGCTGGTTCAGTTGGTCGAACAGCAAGCCGCCACGCGTGGTGATCGGCCCACGCGCGGTGATCGGCGGCTCGATGGTGTTCCAGCGCGAAGTGGAACTGCACGTCAGCGAGAGCGCCAAGGTGGGCACGATTGAAGGTGCCACGCCGCGCATGTTTGCCGGCGATACACCCTGAGGAAACCTTCGGCGACGGATGCGCCACGTGATCTGCGATGCCATAGAATCGCTCCGGCCCGTGTCCGGAGTGATTCCATGATTCGACTTGCATTCGTTGTTGCCGCCACATTGCTCTGCGTCGCCTGCTCCCGCCAGGACGACGCAAGCGCTCCCCCGACCCAAGCCGAAACCAGGGTCGAAGCCAAGCCGGCGCCGGTGCAGCCCACCAGTGAAGGGGGCTTTCCAGACGGCGATCACCGCCGAGGATTTTGCGGCGCGCCTGCAAAAGCTCTCCTCCGACCAGTTCGAGGGTCGCCAGCCCGGCACCATCGGCGAGCGCATGTCCACGGCCTACATCAAGGATCAGTTCGAGCGCATCGGCCTCAAGCCCGGCAACAAGGGCAGCTGGTTCCAGACCGTGCCGATGATGAAGGTGACCGTGCTCGATCCGACCCAGGTTGCGCTTGCGGTCAATGGCTCGAAATCGCAACTCACGCTGGGTATCGGCGCTGACAGCGTGATCGGCAGTCTCAAGGGAAGTCCGCAAGTCACGCTCAAGGATTCGCCGATCGTGTTCGTCGGCTACGGCGTGAACGCGCCCGACTGGAACGACTATTCCGACCTCGATGTTGCCGGCAAGACCGTGATCGCGCTGATCAACGATCCGGGCTGGGGCAACCAGGATCCGAACCTGTTCAAGGGGGCCGGCGCTGACCTATTACGGGCGCTGGACCTACAAGTTCGAGGAAGCCGCGCGTCGCGGTGCCGCGGCCTTGTTCATCGTTCACGAAACCGGCGGCGCGGGTTATCCCTGGAGCGTGGTGGAGAATGGCTGGACGGGTCCGCAATTTTCGTTGCCCAGCAGTGAGGATCCGGCGCCGCGCCTGGATGCTGCCGGCTGGCTCAGCGAAGATGCCGCCACACGCCTGTTTGCCAGCGCCGGCGCGGACTTCGCCAGCCTCAAGAAGAGTGCCGACATTCCCGGCTTCAAACCGGTGGCGCTGGACGCCAAACTTTCGGTTTCTTTCCGCAGCGGCATCGAGAGCGCCAGCTCCGAGAACGTGGTCGGCATGTTGCCCGGAAGCGAACGCCCGGATGAGGCAGTCTTCTACACCGCCCATTGGGATCACCTTGGCAAGGACGAATCCCTGACGGGCGACCAGATCTACAACGGTGCCATCGACAATGCCACCGGCGTGGCCGCCATGATGGAAATTGCCGAGGCGTTGAAGCAGCAACCCAACCGCCGCTCGGTCGTTTTTGCGGCAGTCACCCTGGAAGAATCGGGCTTGCTCGGTTCGCGCTATCTGGTCGGCCACCTGCCCTTCGCCGCCGACAAGGTGGTCGCCGACATTAATATCGACATCCTCGCCCTGAGCGGGCCTAGCCGCAGCGTGACTTCGATCGGCTATGGCCAGTCCGACATGGACGATTACCTGATGGCCGCCGCCAAGGAGCAGTCGCGCACCGTGGTGCCCGATGACAAGCCGGAGAAGGGGTTCTTCTTCCGTTCCGACCACATCAACTTTGCCCGCGTCGGTATTCCCGCTTTGTACGCATCCAGTGGCATGGACCTGGTCGATGGCGGTGAAGCGGCCGGACGCAAGGCAGCGGATGACTACACCAGCAACCGCTACCACAAGCCATCCGACAACTACGATCCGAACTGGGACTTCCGTGGCGCCGTGCAGGACATGGATCTGCTGCTGGCAATCGGCCGCCGCCTTGCGAACGAATCGACGTTTCCACAATGGAAAGCCGGTGCGGATTTTGCGCGCCCTGCGCCTGCGCAAAGCCGGACATCGGCGCCCTGAACAGCGCCGACTTTCCAGATGCATTGCAGGCGGCCAATCACGGTCGACTGGAATTGCAAATGCGCGATCGCCCCTGAAGCAGCTTGTCCACTTTCCGGGGCTCCCAAGGAAGGTCTGAACGCCCCCAAGGAAGGTCTGAACAAGTATTGTCGCGAGCAAGCTCGCTCCCACCATTGCTTGATTTTGTGGGAGCGAGCTTGCTCCTGACGAATGAGTTCCGTACTTGTTCAGAGTTTTCCTAAAAGACCAAAACAGCGTTTTTGTAGGAGGTCATTCATGCCCTACTCGAATCGCGGACCCGAATTTCGAATGTGTGATCGCCCCTGAAGGGGCTTGTTCCCTTGTCGGGGCTCCTACAGAACAAGACGCTTGCCGGTAGGAGCCCGTTCACGGGCGAAGGATGTGCAGCGATCCCTGGTTCACCCCGGGTCCGCGATCTCCCCCAGCTCGGCCATGAACGGCAGGCAGGATTCCCAGCGCACCGCTGATCGCATGTAGATCGGTTGGCGCTCCGGCATGTTGCTGGCCGTGCCTTGCCGACTTCGAACGGCTTGCGCAAGCCGTTTGCCTCTCAACGTTTGTGCGAATACTTATTGCGAATCATTCTCACTTGCGCTCTAATTGTGCCGGTAGATCGCCTGCATTGCCGTACTTGCCGACCCTGCGCGTCCGGCGAGCCGAGCCTCATGGCCCGGGCGAAACCCGTTTCCAGAAGAGGAGTTGTCCCGATGTCGTTCATCAAGAGTCGCAAACATGCGACCCCGTCACTGCGCCCGTTGTCGCCGAGCATGGCGTGCCTTGCGACCAGCATTGCCCTCGCCCTGCCTGCCGTTGCCATGGCTGCGGACACTCCTGCGACGGGTGCCGATGACGGGTACCTGATTGCCGATGCCGGAAACACCACCCAGCTGCCCACCATTCCGGTCGAGGGCAACAGCGCACCGTCCTACAAAGTCGACACGCTGGCTTCACCGAAATTCGTCAAACCGCTGGTCGACACCACGCAGACCATCCAGATCATCTCCAGCGACATCATCCGCGACCAGGGCGCAACCACCCTGACCGAGGCGCTGCGCAACAGCCCGGGCGTGGGCACGTTCTACACGGGTGAAAACGGCAACACCACGACCGGCGACACCGTGTACCTGCGCGGCTACGATGCCTCGTCCAGCATCTATGTGGACGGCGTGCGCGATCTCGGCAGCATCTCGCGCGACGTGTTCAACATCGAACAGGTGGAACTGACCAAGGGTGCCGCCGGCACCGACAACGGCCGCAGTTCACCCAGCGGTGCAATCAATCTCGTCTCCAAGCAACCGATGCTTGAAGATGCCGTCAGCGGATCGGTTGCCCTCGGAACATCCAGCCAGAAGCGCGTCACCGCCGATTTGAACAAGACGTTCGACAGCGCATCCGGTTCGGCATTCCGCCTCAGCCTGATGGCGCAGGACAGCGGCGTGCCGGGCCGTGACCAGCTTGAACAGGATCGTTGGGGCTTTGCTCCGTCACTGGCCTTCGGCCTGGCGGGTTCCACGCGTTTCTACCTCAACTACCTGCACGTGAAGCAGAGCAACGTGCCGGACGGTGGCGTGTTCACCATCGGCCTGCCTGGCTACAGCACGCCGGACGCGAGCCGTCCCGAGCTTGGCCTGGCGCCGCCGGTGGATCCCGAGAATTTCTACGGCACCGATGCCGATCATGACGACGTCAAGGCCGACATGTTCACGGCGCGCGTCGAGCACGACTTCAGCGAAGACCTCAAATTCCAGAACACCACGCGCTGGGGCCGCAACGAGCAGGACTACCTGCTGACCTCCTACCGCGGCAATACCGAAAACCTGCTGACCCCGGACATCAACGATCCGTCGACCTGGACCATCGCGCGCAGCATCCCGACCTTCAAGGATCACACCAACCGCATCCTCACCAACCAGTCCAACCTGCGCATCCATTCCGGCAGCGGCAGTTTCGAGAACGATTTCAGCGGAGGCGTTGAATTCACCCGCGAGGAACTGGAAACGCGCGATGTGCGCATCCTCGATGGCGGCATCTTCCCCGCCGCCAACGTGTACAACCCCGATCCCCACGTCGCCGCGCCGCTGTATGGCCCATCCGGCGCCAAGGGTTCCGGCAGCAGCGACACACTGGCGCTGTACGCCTTCGATACCGTCACCTTCAACGAGCGCTGGCAGATGAATGGCGGCGTCCGTCTGGATCGCTTTGACGCCGATTTCGACAGCACCCTGGTCTGCGGCACCGGCGGCGCGCCCGCGTGTGGCGATCTGGCGCCTGGAACCATCGTTCCCGGCGTGGATGCCGACACCTCCGACACCCTGTTCAGCTGGAAGCTCGGCGTGCTGTACAAGCCGGCCAGCAACGGCAGCCTGTATGCCAACTACACGATCACCGAACAGCCACCGGGTGGCGGCTCGCTGGAGCTGAGCTCGCGCCCCAACAGTGCGAACAACGTCATCTACGATCCACAGGAGTCCAGGACCGCCGAAATCGGCACCAAGTGGGAACTGGTCGGCAACCGCCTGCTGCTGAGTGCGGCGCTGTATCGCACCGACATCAGCAACGAGATCGTGCGCGATCCGGTCGACCTGCTGTACTACCAGATCGGCGAGAAACGTGTGCAGGGCATCGAGCTCAGCGCCATCGGTCAGATCAATGAAAACTGGTCGATCTCGGCCGGCTACACCACCATGGACACCAAGGTCATCGAAGGCGTCGCCGTGTCGCAGGACGGATCCGACGCCCTGGCGTACACCCCGGAAAGCGCCTTCACTGCCTGGACCACGTATCGCACACCGTTCAACCTCACGCTGGGCGGCGGCGCCCGCTATTCGGGCGAGATGAAGCGAGGCACCGATGGCGCGGTCGGCACACCGGAATTCACCGAGGACTACTGGGTGTTCGATGCGGTCGCCAGCTATCCATTCAACGAGCACTTCGACCTGCGCCTGAACGCCTACAATGTGTTCGACAAGGAATATGTCGCAGCCATCAACAAGAGCGGCTACCGCTACACGCCGGGTATTCCTCGCTCCTACCTGCTGACGGCCAATTTCAAGTTCTGACATTTGGGTGAAACATGCTGCTGCACGTTGCCGGGGTGCTTGACGCAGACCAGATTGCCGAATTCCGCCGCGCGTTGGATTCGGCAGACTGGATTGATGGCCGTGCAACCGTGGGCGCGCAGGGTGCGCGGGTCAAGCGCAACCAGCAGTTGGCCGATTCCTCGCCGCTGCGCGAACAACTCGGCCAGCGCGTATTGCAGCTGCTGGGCGCCAACCCGTTGTTCCATGCCGCCGCCCTGCCCCTGCGTTTCCTGCCGCCACGCTTCAACCGCTATGAAGGCGGTGGCGAGTACGGTTTCCATGTCGATGGCTCGGTAATGGCGGTAGCGGCAACGCCCGGGCAACCTGCTGGCCAGATGCGCAGCGATATTGCCTGCACCCTGTTCCTGAGCGAGCCCGACGAGTACGACGGCGGCGAGCTCATCGTCAGCGACACCTACGGCGAGCATGAGGTGAAACTTCCGGCCGGCGATTGCGTGGTGTATCCGGCCAGCAGCCTGCACAAGGTTCAGCCGGTGACCTGCGGCGCGCGGGTTGCCTGTTTTTTCTGGATGCAAAGCCTGGTGCGCGACGAAGGCCGGCGCCGCCTTCTGTTTGAACTGGACACCTCGATCCAGACCCTGACCGCAAGCGGAGCCGACCACGCCGCGGTGCTCACGCTTACCAGCGTCTATCACAACCTGCTCAGGCGCTGGGCAGAGACCTGAACGCGGTGCCTGCGGCCTTGGTTGGATAAACACGGGACGCCCGTTGCTTGGGAAAGTCCGCAGGGCGCATCCAACGACAACGATCCTGCGCACGGCTGCGATTACGCGCACAGCAAGACGGCGGATGCGCGTTGCTTATCCGCCCTACAGGGGCAGGGCGCACCTGGATGCTCGAACAAGTAGGGTGGATAAGTCCGCAGGGCGCATCCAACGACAACGATCCTGCGCGGCCCAGCAAGGGCGCGTTGCTTATCCGCCCTACAGGGCAGGCGCCCTCAAGGGGTGGATAAGCCGCGGGCCTCGCACAACCCCTCATTTGTACGCGCCGGCGCCCCCCCCCCCCCCCCCCCCCCACCAACAACCCCCCCCCCCGCCCCCCCCCCCACCAAGACGGCGCAGGCCCCTGCCTATCCGCCCTACAGGGGCAGCGCGCCCACGGTGACGTGCGAGCCCCTTAAGGAAACTCTGAACAAGTACGGAACTCATTCGTCGCGAGCAAGCTCGCTCCCACAAAATCAAGCAATGGTGGGAGCGAGCTTGCTCGCGACAATACTTGTTCAGACCTTCCTTAAATGCCGAACGACCGGTCGTTGGAAGTCTGCCGGCGACCTGCGCTCGTGTACGATGCAGCTTGCTCGGATGGAATCAGGGGGAGTTGCTGAATGTATTGTCCCAATTGCGCGCAGCCGAACGTCGATTCGGCGGTAACTTGCAGTCGCTGCGGAGCAAGCCTGCCCACGCAGATGTATGCGTCGCCTTCGACCCCGGCGACCTATGAGAAGGTCGACAACTATCTGGTCTGGGCCATCCTTGCGACCCTGTTCTGCTGCCTGCCGACCGGCATCGTGGCCATCGTGTATGCCGCCCAGGTCGATTCGAAAGTCGGCGCCGGCGATGTGGCGGGGGCTCGCCAATCCGCGCGCAATGCGGCCACCTGGAGTTGGGTATCCCTTGGCCTTGGCCTGCTGTTCATCCTGCTCTACTTTGGCCTGGTGGCAGTCAGCATCGGCCTGGGCAGATGAGCGATTGGCGCCCGTCCGTAGCCAGGCTTGAGGACCTGCGCACGCACATCTCCGCGCTGCCCTGGCTCGGGCCCGCCGCACTCGCTGCGGCCAGCCTGCTGGTCGTCGCGGTTCTGACGCAGGCCGATCCCTACGCTGCCGACAGCCTGCTTCCCGGCTGCCCGTTTCATGCGCTGACCGGCCTGTTCTGCCCGGGCTGTGGAGCAACGCGCGCCGTGCACGCCCTGATCCACGGGGATCCGCTGCTCGCCTTGCGCATGAACCTGCTGGCTACCCTGGCCATTCCACTGCTGCCGCTGATGCTTTTGCGCTCCCTGCGCGGCCCTGATCCGGCCACCGGCTGGCTGACCGATGCCCGGCTCTGGCTGGTGCTGGTGGTCGCGTTCAGCGTGTTGCGGAACCTGCCGCTTCACCCCTTTATCTGGCTCGCACCGCTGTAGCTGCTCGCACGCGGACTCGCCCGTGCAGCGCGGGCCTGCTCCCGCAAATTTCACTCCTGACCCGGCATGACATTCGGCACATTGCCTGTCGCATCTGTGGAGTAGCAATATGTGGCTATGACAGATATCGACACCCGAACGCTCGAGCGCGAAATGAAGAAGGGCTCGGCCGAGCTGATCATCCTTTCCATCGTCGAGAGCCGTGCGCGCCACGGCTATGAAATCAGCAAACTGATCGAAACCCGCTCGCAGGGCCAGCTCAAGTTCCATGTCGCCTCGCTGTATCCCCTGCTTTACCGGCTGGAAGAGCGCCAGTGGCTGCAGGGTCGCTGGGTCGAGAAGGCCGGCCAGCGCCGCAGGCGTTTCTATTCTCTGACACCCGAGGGTCGCCGCGTGCTCGCGCGCCAGCGCGAGACGTGGGAAACCTTTGTCCAATCCATGCGCCTGATCACGAGCAGCTCCCATGCCTGACTGGACTCACCATCTGCGCCAGCGCCTCACCCACCTGGATCTGGACGGAGGCCGCGAAGCGGAAATCGTCGAAGAACTGTCCCAGCATCTGGACGAACGCTACGAAGAACTGCGCCGCCACGGCAGCAGCGAAGCCGAAGCCTGCCGCGTTGCGATGGACGAACTGGTTGATCCGGATTCGCTGGTTGAGCACATGCGGCCCTTGCGTCAGGCGCAAACGGTGGAATTGCCGACGCCGGGCATGCCGGCAGGATCACTGTGGTCCGATGTCGGCACCGATCTGCGCCATGCCATGCGCGGCTTGCGCAACCAGCTCACCTTCAGTGTCGTAGCGATTTTCACCCTGGCTCTTGGGATCGGTGCCAATTGTGCAATTTTCGCCTTGGCCGATGCGACCCTGCTGCGCGCGTTGCCGCTGCCCGAAGCCGAACAGCTGGTGATGATGAGCGAATCCAGCACGAATTCCTCCAGCGGGGCGGTGTCAGCGACCAACCTCAACGACTGGCAAGCGCGCAGCCAGAGTCTGCAAAGCGTGGCGGGTTTCGTCCCCAATGTGGGCAGCATGGTGCTGGCCAACCCGGATGGTGCGGCGCAAACCGTACCGCGCCAATGGGTGACTGCCGGCATCTTCGACGTGCTGGGTATCCAACCGCTGGTCGGGCGCACCTTCAAGCCCGAAGACGACAAGGCCGAGCGCAATGTTGTGGTGTTGAGCGAAGCATTCTGGCGCAGCCGCTTCAACGCCGACCCCGGCATCGTCGGCAATGACCTGCGCCTGGATGGCGAAATGTTCAACGTGCTCGGCGTGGTTCCCGAGCAGGCACAAATGATCGGTCGCGCCAGCATGTGGGCGATGATTCCGATCCTTTCCGCCAGCACCGAAGATCGCAGTGATCGCTTTTGCGCGTGGTGGGGCGCTTGCGTGCCGATGCCGACCTGAAAGCGGCCTCGACTGACATGGCGGTGGTTGCCGCTGGTTTGGCCCGCGACTTTCCCCGAGGCCAATCAGGGCCTGGGCATTGCGATTGAACCGTTACAGGCTGCCTTGTTCGGTACCGACTTGCGCCAAACCGCCATGCTGTTCCTGGCCGTGGTCGGCTTCGTGCTGCTGATTTGCTGCGCCAACGTGGCCAATCTGCTGCTGGCCCGCGCCAACGCGCGTCGCCGCGAATTTGCCATTCGTGCGGCCCTGGGTGCCAACCGCTGGAGGGTGATGCGGCAAATGCTGGTCGAGAGCTTGATCCTGGCTTTGCTCGGCGGCGCGCTCGGTCTGCTGTTGGGCGCACTCATTCTGCAGATTGCACCCAACCTGATTCCGCAGGATCTGCTGCCCGGCGGAGTGGAGCTGCATTTTGACCTGCGCGTATTGGGTTTCTGTCTGCTTGCCAGTGTGTTGGTCGGCCTGCTGTTTGGCATCGGCCCGGCCTGGGCTGCAACCCGGCAAGCACCGGCCGCGGCCATCGGCTCGGAAACCCGCGGTAGCAGCGGGCGTGGCGGCAAGATGCGCAATCTGCTGGTGGTTGCCGAAGTGGCCACGGCCGTGGTGCTGCTGTTTGGTGCCGGCCTGTTGCTGCGCACCTTGCTGGCCATGCAGTACGTGGATCGCGGTTATCGCGCCGGGGAAACCTTGACCCTGCTGGTCGATCCGATCGGGGATCGCTATCCCACCGACGCATCGCTGCTTCAGTTTTCGACGAGATCGAACGCCAGGTGCTGGCCAGCGGCAACGTGAAGCAGCTGGCTTGGTCCAGCGCGCTGCCGATGGGCACACCTGGAGGCACCATAGGCAATGCCGCATTCGATGTGGAGGGTGCGGCTGCGCAGGCCAAGGGCCAGCAAGCCGTTGCCGATTACCAGATTGTCAGCCCCGGCTACTTGTCCGCGCTGGATATCCGCGTGTTGAGCGGCCGCGAATTTTCCGACACCGATCGCGCCGACAGCGTGCCGGTGTGCATGGTCAACCAGACCTTTGTCGACACGCACCTGGGCGGTATCACGCCGCTGGGCGCGCGCATCGCCATCCGCACCTCGACTGCCCCGGACGCCAAGGTGACCGTGCGTGAAATTGTCGGCGTTTCCGCACCCGTCATGGCGCGCGCGACCGAGATCGATGCCGCACCGAAAATCTACGTGCCCTTGGCGCAGCGGCCGACCGACGACATCTTCCTGCTGGTGCAGCCCAAGGTCGGCAGCGCCAGCGCGCTCATCCCGCAGGTTCGCGCCGCCATCGCGCGCGTGGACACCGAACAACTGGTGACGGTCAGCGATTTGATGACCCTGGAGGAGATCGCTGCCGACGCCACCTCCCGGCATCGTTTCCGCGCTGTCCTTGTACTGGCCTTTGCGAGCCTGGCCTTGCTGCTGGCGATGGTCGGCGTGTTCGGCATTCTTGCCTGGTCGGTGCAACAACGGGTACGCGACTTCGGCGTTCGCATGGCTGTGGGTGCGACCGCCAACGATGTGCTGCGCCTGGTGCTGCGCGGTGCCTTGGTGCTCACGGTCAGCAGCCTGTTGATCGGCCTGTTGCTTGCCGTACCGATGGGCCGCTGGATGGCGTCTGTGCTGTACGGAGTGTCGCCTTTTGATCCGCTCACGCTGGCCATGGTCATGCTGGTTTTGGCGCTGACGACCCTGCTGGCAACGCTTGTGCCGGCCCTGAAGGCCGCACGCGTCCACCCGGTCGAGGCCATGCGCGGCTACTGAGCTTGTCCGCGCGGGCGCAATGCCGCGCATGCCGGCCTGCCTGGACTCCGCGAGCCACGGATCCCCTGCCTGAACCGAAGCCTTTGGCCCGAGCCTGGCTGATCCGCCCGTTTGCCTTGGGCTTCGTGTCAAAATGCGCGCGCCGAATTCAGGCTGAGCCTGAGCCCCAGGACTCCGGTCTGGTTTGCAAACGGGTCTTCGGCACCGTTCCCTCGACATGGTCACGACAGCAGCGCCTTGCCGCGCACCGATGCTGTGGGCACCAGTGTCGTCGAGTCCGGCAGGAGAAGCGGCACCTTTCGCGGATCCGTCCGACCCATCGTTCAACCAGGTATCAGAGAACCATCATGGCCAGGCAGAAAGAGCTCAAGCTCTACCGCAACATCGGAATCATCGCCACATCGACGCAGGCAAGACCACCACCACCGAGCGCGTGCTGTATTCCACCGGGCGCAAGCACCAGATCGTCGACGTTCACGACACCAAGGACGGCGAGGGTCGACCACGACCGACTACATGGAGCGGGAACGCAAGCGCGGCATCACCATCAGAGCGCGGCGGTTTCCACCGAGTGGAAGGGTCGCCAGGTCAACGTGATCGACACCCGGGACACGTCGATTTCACCATCCAGGTGAATCGCGCCCTGCGCGTGCTGGACGGTGCCGTGGTGGTGTTCGATGGCGTCGCCGGTGTCGAGCCGCAGACCGAAACCAACTGGCGCCTGGCCGACCAGTACAATGTGCCGCGCCTGTGCTACGTCAACAAGATGGATCGCATCGGCGCCAACTTCGCGCATTGCGTGAAGGGCATCCGCGAGCGCCTGGGCGCCAACGTCCTGCTGTGCCAGGTGCCGCTCGGCAGCAATGACGGGTTCTGCGGCATGGCCGATCTGGTCGCCGGCCTTGGATACATCTGGATTTCGGACGACAAGGACAGCAAGTGGGAATCGGTGCCGCTGGAAGATCGCGCCCGCCTCCAGGTTCCCTCGACCGTCGACAACGACTGGGTCGACCAGTTGCCAAGCTGCGCCAGGATCTTCTGGAATCCGCGCGGGCCGCCGACGACGAGCGCCTTCGAGCGCCTGCTGGAAACCGGCGAGCACGACCCGGTCATGCTCGCGAAGTGCATCCGCAAAGAAATTGCCATCCACGGCAATAGCTGGTGCCGGTATTCTGCAGTTCGTCCTATCGCAACAAGGGCGTTCAGCAGTTGCTCCATGGCGTAGTCGACCCAATGCAATATCAGGACGCAGAACGTTGGCATTTCGCTGGATCGATACAACAACGCCAAGTTAACGGGCCGGGGGGGAGTGCGAAACCATGCACCAGTACCCCAACTCGCTTCCGGATGATCTTGACCAGTTCAAACGCACTCCCACCCCAAGCCGCATCTGATAGGGCGCAGTCCCGAAGGTCGACCCCCAACTCATCCTGGCCTAAAAAGCAAGAAGAACCTCATCCCTCGTTCATCAATCCCAGTGAAAAACGCCACTTTCCCGGAACACTCCAAGAAGTTCGTGATGGCGACATCCGCTCATTCCCCTTTGATGCAAGACGACTGACCCCGGCGACTAACTGTCCGAATCCCGCTTTACGTGCCGTGCCCCCGCGCTTCCGGTTCTCGGGGGGGGTGATCTGTTGTTTTGGTGAACACCAAGAACCCCAACGACATCAAGCAAGATGCACACCGCGTCTACGAGGTGGCCCCGGTTGATCACTCCCCGCGTCAGGAATTGGACAAGGAAACAAAAGTGAAAACCGTGCTCAAGGGCATGGGCGAGCTGCACCTGAAATCACCGTCGACCGCATGCGCACCGAGCTGGGCGTGGAAGCGGTGATGGGCAAGCCAAGGTCAACTTCCGCGAGGCCTTCGGCGGTCGGTCGAACTCACCTACACGCACAAGCCGTCCGGCGGTTCCGGCCAGTTCGCCGAAGTAGAGAGATGATCTTCGAGCCCGGCCGAACCCGAGTACCGGCATCGAGTTCTCCGACGAAATCGTCGGCGGCCGCATCCCGCGTATGAATACATCCCGGCGGTCGAACATGCGATCCGCGCAAAGAGCCGCAAGGGTCAGGTGGCCGGATACAAGGGTGGTCGATTTCAAGGCGCTTACGAATGATCGATGGCAAGTTCCATGACGTCGACTCCTCGGCACTGGCGAAAACAACGAGATTGCCGGCAAGGGTTGTACCCGCGAAGCGGCCCTAGTCGGTAACGTACGACCCAAGTTGCTGGAGCCGATCATGGGCGTGGAAGTGGTGACCGAGGCGGAATGCCTCGGCGACATCATCGGCGACGTCAGCCGCCGCCGTGGCACGGTCAGCGAGCAGGGCCAGAAGGGCCCGCAAACCTTCGTGCAGGGCCAGGTTCCGTTGGCCGAGATGTTCCGGCTACATCAACTTCCTGCGCTCAGCCACACGCGGTCGCGGCACCTTCACCATGGAATTCGACAACCACGCCGAAGTGCCGAACAGCCTGGTCGAGAAGCTGATGGAGAAAGAATCCAAGTTGGGTTCAACGCGCTCCTCAACCGGCAATCCATCGCCAGCCAACGCCTGCGTACCGCCCCCGCGGTCGCAGGCGTTGTTATCCCAGCTCACGAAATCCCGGGCGAGCCACCGCGCCGTGTTTTCGGGCCTTGCGCACGAATTAGGACTTGAGCTTCATTGCGCCAATGCCTTCGATCTTGCAGTCGATGTCGTGATCACCTTCGACCAGGCGGATGTTTCGGACCTTGGTTCCAACCTTCACCACCAGCGAAGAGCCTTTCACCTTCAGGTCGCCAGTCACAACCACCGAGTCGCCATCGGCGAAGCGTGTTTGCTCGTAGGCATCCTTGATCGTGCGATCGCCCTCGTCGCTTGCGCTCGTTGCGGCGTCCAGCGGCCACTCATGTCGCATTCAGGCATGCTGCACCCGCCCCCGATCCGCATAGGCAAATTCCGACGTACCAAACTGGACAAGCAGGTAAGCTGGGTCATTCGTACTGGCTCCGATGAAGGGCTAGAGCTTGCAAGCCCAGGGCCTGAAATACCTATTATCTGCGATGTCCGGATCAGCCGGAGCGGGCGAAGCGAAAGTAGAAGCGCCCGACCAGGCCGAATCATGCAACCGGACCGAACTGTTTCGGTACTTATCTCCCAATGCCGCAGGAAAACCGTCTGTTGCGGCAGGTTTCACCGTCCTGAAGGAAGATCACCATACCGTTGCTCGCTCGTTCCATTCAGATCGCCACATCAATTGCGCTTGTCGCATCCCGTATGCATTCACTGCCCCTGCGTTTGCGGGGGCGCCACCACCTTCAACGTCAATGCCGTGGGTATGTCGGCCTGGTCAATCAATGGCCAGAACAATCCGCCGCTGACCTTGTTTCGGTAGCCAGAGATACCAGTTCGTCATGCAGGGCACCAGCAGCGTGCATCCGTTCAACATCAATACCACCAACACCACAGGCTCCGCCAACCTGAAGCTGTGACGGCGTCACCAACAACAGCGCCAGCAGAGAACCGCAGACTGACTATTCGTCGGTACCCGCAATGCGCCGGACAGCCTGCACTACAACTGCGGCAACCACCAGCAAGATGGGCCGATTACCATCATCACCGACGAGATCTTCAGCGACGGGTTTGAGCTTTAAGCTCGAGGATTCACGCCACGCCGCATCCCGCGTCCGGTTCCAGCGCGTCTCACGCCCAGAGACGCGCACGGGTATGGAAAGCTGGCCATCCTTCGCCGCCTCGTCCTGCCATGTCGCGCACCCGGTTCTCGAATCGTTTACCGCTCCTGCGCTCGCGGCCCTGGTTCTTACGGCAGTTTGATGGGCCCACGCCGGC
>JADJQH010000007.1 GCA_016712865.1 Dokdonella sp. | reverse complement strand
ATTACCCGGCTTGCAACCGCATAATCGTCTTGCGCCATCAACCCTGGCGCACCGCTTAGATCGGTTCGGGCAAACGGTAACCGGGATCAATCGGGCGCTGGCAACGGGGATAATGGATTGTCGGGCGGCCGGCCGGCGCGGCGCGTCGCGTAGCCCTTGGCGTTATCCTGATTATTGACATCCTCCCCGCCCTAAAGGACGAGGCTTTTCGCGCAATTCGGGTAAAATAAACAGGTTGTAATGCGGTTTATTTTAGTTAAAATACTAATTCAGTTTAAACAGCAATAGGTGATTAAATGAAGGTGGATGTGGACTGCAAAGAGTTGGCAACAGAATCGATCTTGGAATTAATTGCTGAAGCCGAGGCCGATCTGGCTGAATACCGCGCCGAACTGAACCGGCGCAAGGATGAAATCCTGAAAGCGATGCGCGCCGAACTGGAAGCCAAGGCCGCCGCGCTGGGTGTTTCGCTGGAGGATGTTCTGGCCAGCGGCAAGAAGACGCGCGCGCCAGGCGCTCCCAAGTACCGCCATCCCGATAACGGCCGGACCTGGACGGGTCGGGGAAAGCGCCCCTACTGGCTAAAAGATGTCGCTGACATCGAACAATACCGAATTAGTTAGCAGGAGAACAAACATGCTGCAAGCGATCAAGATCAATGAAATCATGGGTGACGCCTGCTGGTCCGGTTGAAGCCCGCCTGATCCTTCCTACCATTTGGACGCTGGGCTTGATGATCTGGAAGTACATCAGCAGCAAGGTCGAAGAATATCAAGGCGAGGTGCAAGCGATGCTGGACACGAAGGCGCAAGAGAGGCTGGCCGAACTCAAGGCACGCATCGCCGCCGATCAAGCCGAACTGGAAGCGCTGCAACCGCAGCCGGTCAAGTTTGCCAACCCTTCAACGCCAAGTATCGGGACCCGGAAAAGCCGGAGAACACCTGGGCCGGGCGCGGCAAGATGCCGAACTGGCTGAAAGAGAAGGTCGATGCCGGGGCAAAGCTGGAAGACTTCTTGATCGACAAGCCGGCGGTTGCTGAAGTTGACCCCGAAGCCGGGTTTTAACGAGAATCGATCCACATAATAGCCGCCCTTAACCGGGCGGTTTTTTATGCGTGAGGGTATTGCATATAGAAACTAAAAGCGGTACTTTTGGGTTGCCGTAATTTTTCGGTCAACAGGCAATCATAATGAATATAGAAATTCGTCTAGTGTCTACATCGCCGCTACTGATGCACAACCCGCGCATGGTCGATCCTGAGTACGACCTGAACCGCCAGATCAAAGCCATCACCGGCAAGCGCAAGAAGACCGACGAGGATTTGCGGGAAATTGAAAGGTTGGAATGGTATGGCGGTCTGTACGAGGAAAACGGCGTAGTGGTGCAGCCGACCTCCAAGGTTCGCAAGTGCCTTATCGAAGCAGCCAAGATCAGGAAACCTGGGGAAGGCCATGGAAAAAGCCTTGTCGTTCACCTCCTTGAACGTGCCGCTGAAGTACGAAGGGCCGAAGAAGATCGAGGAGTTGTTCGATAACCGGCAGTTCCACTCCCGGCTATCGGTCGGCGTTCAGGGGAAACGGGTGATGCGGGTCCGGCCGCAGTTCAACGTCTGGAGCATGTGCCTGGCCGGGCTGTTTATTCCCGATGTCGGGCTGAATTTTGATGAGCTTTCAGATTTGGCGGAAACTGCCGGTCTTACCGTCGGCATCGGCGACAACCGTGTGAACGGGTATGGCCGGTTCCGTGGCTCTATCGTGGAGGTCAAGTAATGTTCAAACCTAAACGGCTCGATGGGCGGTCCACAACGGATGTGGTGATCGATCTAATCAAGGGCGACGGGAGTCCGGGCGATGTTTTTGAATACGAAAGCATCATCCATGCCTTGAATATCGGATCGTCCCGCGATTATTCGGTAGTGGATGCCAGAAACGCGGTGATCCGGTCGAAGTCTCGGTTATCGCGCGAGCATCAGCGGGCCGTTCGGAACATCCCGAACTTGGGATACAAGATCGCGGCCGCTAGTGAGCATCGGGAGATTGCGATTAAACACAAAACGCGGTCCGACCGGCAGCTCTCAAAGGGCGTGCAAATCCTGAGGGGCGTCAAGTGGGACGAAATGGACCCGGAATCCAAACATGCGCACGAGGGGACATTGATGATCATGTCCGAACTTCACGAGCGCCAACAGTGGATTGAGCGGCGCGTTAAGAAAATCGAGTCGATCATCGGCAAGATCAACTGCCCAGCATAGGCAAGGCAGGCGCGGCGAGGCGGGGCCAGGCGCGGCACGGCGCGGCGAGGCACGGCAAGGCAGGCAGGCCTGGCACGGCGTGGCACGGCGGGGCAAGGCAAGGCAAGGCAGGCGTGGCAGGGCAAGGCTTGGCGTGGCAGGGCAAGGCTCGGCTAGGCAGGCCCGGCTGGGCAGGGCAAGGCAGGCAGGGCGGCAGGCTGGGCAGGGCGAGGCGCTGGGCAGGGCGAGGCAGGCAAGGCAGGGCATGGCCGGGCATGGCATGGCTGGGCAGGGCGAGGCAGGCACGGCAGGCTCGGCACGGCGCGGCGAGGCAAGGCAGGCTGGGCGGGGCAGGGCGTGGCGTGGCGTGGCTTGGCAGGGCAGGGCAGGCAGGGCAAGGCATGGCAAGGCCGGGCATGGCAAGGCATGGCAGGCTGGGCGAGGCGGGCCGAACTAGGCCCTGGAAGGCCCGGGCGGCGCGCGCCCGGAGCGGCGGCAGCGCTTTTGATCAGCAGAACAGAGGGCATGGCAAGGCCAGGCATGGCAAGGCAGGGCAGGCAAGGCAGGGCAGGCAAGGCGAGGCTTGGCGGGGCGGGGCAGGGTGTAAACGAAAGGCTATCCAATGGGTAGCCTTTTTTTGTGCCTACAAGGTTTCCAGCGCGGCCATGTCCCCCTTCATCAACTCGATGACGGCAACCAAGGCGGCGCGCTGGCCCGCCAGCACAAAACGGGTAGCCTCGAATTGAGTGTTCCCGCCAGCCCATTTCTTCATTTGAGCGTCGGTCCGTGAAACGGCTTCATTGAGTTGCTTGATCAAAATTTCATTTAGTTCGGATTCGATTGAGGCTCCATCGGCCTTGGTAGTGGTATCCGTGGTATCCGTGGTATTCGTGGTATTCGGCAAACGGGACATTGAGTTTCTCCTGATTGTGATGGGAAATTTTAGCACAACGGGCGCTGGCCTTTATTGAATAGCTGGCGCAAGCTGGCAAGGTATGGCATAATCAATATCCCTCTCACAGGAGTATGGTTATGGAAACCAATGAAGTCAGCTTGCACCAAGTCAAAGTTTATCTTGCCGTCAAGGCATCCGGCAAGGATTGGATTACCGCGAAGGATATTGCGGAGCGCGCGGGCGTTGCGCCGCGTATCGCCCGCGCCCATGCGTTGAAACTGGTCAACCTGGGCATATTCGATCAAGCGGAAGTTTTCCCGGCGCATCGCTATCGTTTGGCCGCAACTGCCGACAAGCGCAACAAGGGTTATGCGTTGCGTATTGAACAGGCAATGAGCGTGTTTAGCATCGCCGCCTAATCAAGTAAGACAAGGTAGACCCTCAGCGGGCGACCGCTGGGGGTATTTTGCGTATTGGGCTTGACAAGTCCGGTTCGCCGCGCTTTACGGGGGTATGAATGAATTTTCTGGTATCGCCACCGCTACATTACAAAGTTGGCTGTCTGATGCGCAGACCGCCATGCAGCAACTCGCCATTGGCAAGAAAACCGTTTCCATCGGCACCAGCGATGGCAAGCGAATCAGTTTTACCCCGTCCGAACTTCCCGAACTGCGCAAGTACATCTTGCGCTTGCAAACCGCGATCTCCATCGCGACCGGCGCGACCACCGGCCAACCCTACAGTGTGGCGACATGGACGCGCTGACCAAACTCATCGCCAGCATCGCTCCATCCTGGGCAGCGTCTCGCGTTGCAGGGCAAGCCAGACTTGCCGAAGCACAGCGCTATTACGAAGCCGTCAAGATCACCGCCCAGCGCCCACGGCGCGGCGGGCCGCAAGCGGCCGATGCCGTCATGGATGCCTCCAAGGGCAACATGCGGGAGTTCGCGCGGCACCTCGATGAAAACCACGACCTTGCGATTGGCTGTCTGAACGACCTCGTGACCAACGTCGTGGGCGTGGGCGCCGGCATCGAACCCATGGTGCTACGCGGCCCGAACCGCGAACCGGCCGAAGAACTAAACCGTCAGCTCGATGACCTGTGGGCCGAATTCTGGGCCAATCCCGAAATGACCGGCGAGCTGAGCGGCTCAGACGTTGAGCGCCTTGTGTGCCGGACCTGGCTCAGAGATGGCGAGCTATTCGTCCAGCATGTGATCGCCGCCCGCGCGCCCTATGCGAGTCGCGTCCCTTATGGGCTGGAACTGCTGGAATCCGATTTTCTCCCCTACGATCTAACCCGCCCTGCTGACCGCGTGGTTCACGGCGTCCAGAAAGACGGATGGGGCCGCCCCATCGGGTACTGGTTCAACAAAGTGCATCCCGGCGCGATGACGTTCAGCGCGCAGGCGACCGAGGTCTTGTGGAAGCCCGCCGAAGCCATCAGCCACCTAAAATTTGTTCGTCGCCTGCACCAGACGCGCGGCGTCTCGATCTTCCACGGCGTCTTGACCCGGCTCGATGACCTGAAGGATTACGAAGAGTCGGAGCGCATCGCCGCCCGCGTCGCCGCCGCCATGACGGCCTTCATCAAGCGTGACATCGGCTTGTCCAGCGATGCCGCCGTGGCGGGTGATGATGGGCTAGTAACCGGCCGGTCGTTTTCGATGGAACCCGGTCTGGTTTTCGATGGGCTGCTTCCTGGCGAGGACGTGGGGACGATTGACAGCAAGCGCCCGAACCTGAATCTGGAAGCGTTCCGAAACGGCCAATTGCGCGCCGTGGCTGCTGGGACGGGAACGCGGTTTTCGGCCATAGCGCGGGACTACAACGGAACCTATTCCGCACAGCGTCAGGAACTGGTTGAAGGCGTGGCGCATTACCGGATGCTCTTTGCTTATCTGCGGAACAAATTCTACTTGCCAATCTGGCGGCGGTTCGTCGATGCCAGCCGGTTAGCCGGACTGTTGCGCGTGCCGGCCGGCGTTGACATGCAAAGTTTATACCGTCCAGAGATTCGACCGCCCAACATGCCCTGGATTGACCCGGCCCGTGAACTAAAAGCCTTTGAAATGGCGGTGCAGAACGGATTCAAGTCGCGCCATCAGGTTATCCGCGATATGGGAAGCGACCCGGCGACGGTGGACAAACAGCTCGAAGCGGACCCGCTGGACATTCGCCCGTCGCCGGAAACCACGCCCGCTGTTGCGCCGACGGCCGCAGCAACTCAAAGCGACGTACAGGATGAAGCCGCATGACCGCAACCCAAGACCTTGCCGGCCAGCGCTTTGAGCGGCTGGCTGTTTTAGAACTCCGCGAAGCCAATGCCGACGCGCGCACCGTGCCCGCCGCGTTATCGAGTGAGGCTCCAGTCAAGCGACCGTGGGGTGAAGAGATTCTTGTTCACACCGCCGACGCGATAGACCTGACGCGGGCCGCCGACTCACTCCCTTTGCTCTGGAATCATGACGCCGGAACGCCGATTGGCCGCATTGAGAACATTCGGATCAAAGACGGGCGATTGCGCGGCATGTTGCGCTTCTCAAAGAATCCGAAAGCCGAAGAGGTTTTTCAGGACGTTCGGGAAGGCTTTTTAAGAGACATTTCCATTGGCTACCAAATCAACAAATGGGAAGAGGAAACCAACAGCGACACCGTTCGGGTAACTGAATGGGAACTGCTGGAAGGTTCCGTCGTTACCGTACCTGCCGACAGGACTGTCGGCATCAATCGATCTCTACCTACAACTGGCCACCGGCCGGAGGTTATTATGTCTGATGACACCACGCCGGTTGCCGGCACCCAAGAAGTTTCTTCCGCGCCGGTTGTTGATATTGGCGCCACCAAACGGGCCCATGTTCTTGCCAAAAAAGCCGGTGCGGCCGAAGCCATCGCTGGCGAACGTCAGCGCATCGCGGATATTCATGAGCTGTTTGATCTCGGCATCGTGCCGCGCACTGACTTCTATGCCGGATTGCGCGCCCGCGCCGTGGATGAGGGTTGGCCTCTGGATGGCGCTCGAAACATCCTGATGCAAGCGATGAGCGGCGAGGCTGAACCTGCTGCCGACTGGAACACCGTCACCGACACCGCCGCCGTCCGGGTTGCGACGCATCAGGGGCAACTGCCGCCCGTGGTTCTGCCGGATCGTGGCCAGCGTCAGCGCTTGGGCGGGGCAATCCAGCAGGGCACTGACGAACGCGACAAGTTCGCCGACGGCGTAACCCATGGCCTGCTCGTTCGGGCCGGCGTGCTGGAAGGCCGGGAAGACATCGCCAAGGCCCGCGAGGGCGGCGTTGTCGGGAAGAGCCTTCGCACCTTGTCCGGCGATTTCTGCCGGATGGTCGGTATCGCCACTGCCAGCCTGTCCGATGAAGACCTGGCCGGCCGGGCGCTCAGCTATCGCACCGCGAGCGGCCAAACCACGTCCGACTTCACCAACATCCTCGCCAACGTCGCAAACAAGGCGCTGTTGCGGGGCTGGGATGAAGCGCCGGAAACCTGGAACGTCTGGACTCGGCGCGGCACCCTGCCGGACTTCAAGCGGGCCGAGATCAGCGGCATCAGCGGCTTCACCGGGCTGGACGAAGTGCCGGAAGACGGCGACATCAGCTACGGCAAGTTCACGGACCGGAAGGAAACGATTCAGTTGGTTTCCTACGGGAAGAAATACCGGATGAGCCGGAAGCTGATCATCAACGACGACCTGAACGCGCTGGGCACCGTGCCGCGCGCGATGGGCCGCGCGGCGAACAGGAAGGTAGGCGACATTGTTTATGCCGTGCTGGACGGCACCGGCCCGACCCTGAACCAGGATAGCTTGGCGTTGTTCCACACCGCGACGCACAAGAACTATGTCGTGGCGGCTACGGCCCCTACCGTGGCCACGCTGAACACCGCCGAGACGGCGATGGCACTGCAAACCGACCCGAACACCGGCGAGGCGTTGAACATCAAGCCGCGCTACCTGCTGGCACCGGTCACGCTCGGCAACACTGCGCGCGTGCTGATGGCCGCGACGTATGACCCCGCTGGCACTGCTGGCACCTTGCCGCCGAACCCCTTCAGCGGCCGGTATGAGGTCGTAACCGATGCGCGCCTGGACGGACAGACTTACGGCACGCTGGCATGGTATCTGCTGGCCGATCCGAATATCTTCGATACGGTCGAAGTCTCGTTCCTGAACGGCATGGCCGAACCGTACATGCGGGAAAATCAAGAGTGGGACGGGCAGGGTATCAGCTACATGATCGGTGTCGATTTCGGTGTCGCCGCTCTGGACTGGCGCGGGATGCACAAATACAAGGGCAACGGCTCTTAATCCAGATTGACCGAAGCCGGGCAATCCCCGGCTTTCTCCCATGACATGAGGTAAACGAAATGGCCCAGACTCTTTCCGAAGGCAATGTCTTCAACTATACGACCACCGGCGCGGTCTCGAACGGCGAACTGAAGGTTATTAACCGCATGGCCGGCGTCGCCCTGGCATCGGCGACCGGGTCCGGCAAAAAGATCGGCCTGGCGCTGGACGGCGTGTTTTCGCTGGCGGCGGTTGCGACCGGCGTCAAGACCCAAGGCTTGCGGGCGATGTATCGTTCTACCGGGTCGCAACTGAAAGTCACGACGGTGAGCGGTGTTGCCGGAACCGGCAAGTACAGTATCGGCACGATCTGGGAAACGGCGACCGCCGCATCGACCACGGTGAAGGTCAAGCTGCATGGCGGCGTTCTGGCCGCGCTGTAAACAATGCCGACCTCGCTGTTCGATGACATCATGACCGAATCCGCTATCCCTGCACTTGAAACAGTGTTTGGGGTAGCGGCCGTTCATGCCAGCGATTCCGGTGAAGACGTAGCGGTCACTGTGCTGATGCAAACCGAACTTGTCCCAACGGGCGAATACGGGGAGCGCATGGAATTGAGAATGACCCTCGAACTCGCAAAGAGTCATGCCGCAATCATCGGCGATGAATTCTCGATTGAGAACGACCCGACCGACGATGATCCGACGCCATCCCCGACCGTTTGGAAGACAACTCAACTGCTCAGCGATGACGGCTATATGCAGAAATTCGCGGTGATCGAAGTGCAATGAGTGCCGTTGCTGCAATTGCCGCGTTGAAAGTTTTACTCGGAACCGTTGCGACCGTCCGCACCGGCCGCGATGCCCTGGAAACCACCTCCGCAACGCTGCCCGTCATTACGCTGTACAGCATCAATGATTCGCGCGCGACGGTGCAGGAATACGACGAACTGATTTTTACCCGGCAGATGATCGTGGAATACAAGACCGCTGCAACTGCCACATACGATACCGCGCTCGATACCGCGCTGGCTGCATTGCGAGCCGTTATCCAGCCTGACGGCGGGGCCGCGCCTAGCGGCCAATGGCTTGGCGGAAACGCATTAAGACTTGAGGAAACGGGCGCGCAATTTTTAGCGCCAACGCCGAACAGCAACGAGACCGTGTTGCAAATAACCATTGAATTTGATTATTACGCCTAACCCCGAGGTAAACCGACATGGCTGCATTGCAAAATCAGGAACTCGCTTACGAATCTGCGCAAACGCCGGTTGCTTTCGCCACGCTAACCGCCGACGGATCGCGGATCGTTTTTACCGCTGCTTCAAGCCCATGGTCCGGGAAAGTCATTACTGCCGGACAAGAGCCGTATGTCGTTGCGCCCTATGGACTGATGACCGGCGGCGAAGTAACCCCCGGCTCCGCGAACGATAGCGTCCGGACTGCAGCGATGACGCTGATGATGCCGGGGGCCACGGGTGCCGATGCGACTACTGGCGTGCTGACTGTTGCCGCCGTGACCGATGACTCGCTGACGATCACGCGCGGGGTCACGACCGACACCCACATGATCAACAGCGTAACCGTCAATTCGAGCGGCGCGGTGGCCATCGTCACCGGAACCGATAACACGGCATTCAGCGACACGCGCGGCGCAGCCGGCGGCCCGCCCAGCATTCCGCTGGGGAGCGTCGAAGTGGCGCAAATCCGCACGACCAGCGTGACCGCCGCCGTGGTTCTGAGTACCGAAATTTACGCGGCTCCCGGAACGCATCAAGAGCGATACGATAACCCGGTCTGGCAAACCAACCCGTTGACCGGAAAAGTAACCTTTTCTTCCGCGATTCCGCTGATTCACGGCGCGACGGCGACCAGCGCGGCGACGGCCGGCAAGCTCGTTTATGCGCGCTATGCCACACCGGTTTACGCCACGCTCCCGCGCGTCCGGGATTACGTTCCCGCTGAAACTACAAACAGCGTAACGACCGAGAGCTATTACGACAATCAGAATGAAGCCAGCGTCAGTTCCAGCATCGGGCAGGCATCCTTCACACACTCGCTTGGCGATGGCGTAACCGACGCGCTGGTAAACCTGGCAGGCCAAAGCCTGATTTTCCGCTTCAAGCCGGATAAAAACCGGACCCCGTATATCCTGACGCAAGGAATTGTCGCGGTGGCCCGGACCTATCCGGTGGGCGGCGCCGCGCAGGGCGCGTTCACGATTTCCGCCAGTCAAGCGAGCGTCAACGTCACGTCATGAGCTTTGACCTGAATCGGTTCCAGCAAGCGCAACTCGCGCTACGCGAAAAAATTGTTCCGGTCCCTGAACTGGCCGGATTTTTCCATGAGAGCGTTGATCCGGTCTTTCGGGTGCGGGCGTTGTCCGGCGAAGAGATTTTCCGTGCCGCCGACGCCAGCGCCCGCGATCAGAAAATAGTCGCGGCGGTGCAGGCCATCGGCGCGGCGGCTCAGGCTGATAAGTTCGCGGAAGCTTTTCGGGATTTACTCGGGTCGAATGATGTTCCCGAGGAGATGCGCCGACGCATCGAACACCTGCTGGCCGGCGTCGTTGATCCAAAACTGGACCGCCAAGACGTGCTCAGGCTGATCGCGTTCTATCCGACCGTGGCCGGCAAGTTGCACGCCGCGATCCTGGAATTGATCGGCGAAGGCCCAGATTTGGGAAAAGCGAGCGACTCTACGCAGACCCCAGCGTCATCATCGACTTGATGTTGTGTGAGAAGGGGGGCGCGTTCATGTTTCAACTGCGCCCCGATTTGTTCCCGCCGCACATGACGCACGTAGAGCGCAATCTATGGGGCATGTACTACGCCGATAAAGCGGACAAACAATCGCGAGCGCGCTAAATGGCAACTCTACAGCAGGTCGTTCAACTTGTCTTTGAGGGTGTGGATAACGCCAGCCAGACTGCGGATAGCGTTACAAAGTCAATCGGCGACCTCGCCAACAAAGGGAAAGACCTTACTCAGCCTTTGGCCGATGCGACCACTGGCGTTCTGAAATTTGAAGCCGGTTTGCTTGCGGCGGGCGCGGCTCTTGGAATTGTTGCAGTCAATGAGGCCGATAAGTTCGATTTAGCATTCCGCGAAATCGCAACGCTCACCAACGAAACTGTAGATAATCTAAGCGGATTCCGGCAAGCGATTCTTGATTATGCATCTACATCAACCCAAAGCATCGATCAAGTAACAGGCGCAATATATACCGCCATATCTGCTGGAATTGATTATAAAAACTCGATTGAATTTGTCGCCGCATCAGAAAGGCTGGCAGTTGCCGGGAAAGCTGAGCTTACTGACACTGTTATTGTTTTAAGCGGAACACTTAACGCTTACGGCGAGTCGTCGGATCAAGCAGCAAAATACGCTGATATATTATTTAATACTGTCAAGCAAGGCCAAACAACTTTACCAGAACTTTCAGCGGCATTATCTGGGGTAACGGGCACGGCTGTCTTAGGCGGCGTTGCCTTTGAAGAAGTTGCGGCAGCTTTAGCGACATTGACCGCATCAGGCGCGCCAACCGGCGCGGCGGTGACAAGGCTTAACGCGCTATTATCAGCAATAATCAAGCCGAGTTCTGAAGCCGCTAAACTTGCTGAAGAGTTAGGGCTTTCATGGAATTCTCAAACTTTAAAAGCAAAAGGACTAAACGGCATTCTTGCCGATATGGCCGCAAAGACGGGTGGCGCGGCTGATAAGGTTGCAATTTTAACTGGCGGAACTGAAGCGCTAAGCGCCGCAAATGTTTTAGGTATTAGCAATTCAAGTAAATTTAATGAAAATCTGGCGCAAATGCAAAAATCGTCCGGCGCGGTAGAAACTGCTTTCAATAAAATGAAGGATGCTACCGATACGCTAGGACAAGCATTTACAGTTGCACTGATTAGCCTTGGCGACCCGTTCCTCGATGAATTTAATAGAATCGAGGATGCCCTTGCCTCGCTTGCAACTTCGTTTAGTACGGCCATTAAGTCAGAAACGTTTAAGCCGCTGCTTGACGTTGTTGAAAATAATCTAGGAAAAATCGGCGAGCTTATTGAGAATATAGCAAATAATCTGCCGGCCGCAATTAATGGCGTTGACTTAAAGCCGTTTGCAAATTCGCTGAATGATTTATTTAAGGGAATTTCAGACCTTTTTAACTTTGACGCACTTTCAAGCGAGCAAGGGCTAACAAAAGCTATTCAAACCGTTATAAACCTGCTAACGCAAACCACGACCTATTCGACAGGCGCATTAAATTCGCTTGGGCCATTTGTTTCAAAACTTGGTGATGCGGCTGTCGCTATCTCAAGCATAGATATAGATAAGATAACAAAGCTTGGCGAAATTGGCGGCTATGCCTTGGCCGCAAATGTTGGCCTTGGATTTTTGGGCGGCGCAATGCTGGCAGTAAACGGCGCGCTTGCAATTGCAGGTCCGGCTATTTCGGCGGTTGGAACGGCTAGCAGCGCTTTGGCAACAGGGTTAAGCGGCGCAGGCGGGTTAATAGCAGCCATGGGGCCAGCAGGGCTAGCAGCGGCCGCACTGGCGGCGGTTGCGAGTTATACGGTGCTGGAAACATCAAAGCGCAATCAAATAGCGCTTACAAAAGAGCTAAAAGACAATATAGGGCCGCTAGTTGATAAAATTGAAAAGGAATCGGAAGCAGCTAAAGAGGTACGCTTACGAATTGACGGCATCTTGGATGCCCGCGCCGAAGAGGCACGAAAAACGGACGGCGTTTCAGAGTCGTTAGATCGTCTAACAAAATACTGGAAAGAACAAGGCTATGCTTATGATACCGCAACTGGTGCTATTACTAAGCTAAACGCTGAACAAGGAAAGTTTTTTGATGACCTTAAATTCAAAGATATTAACAACGTAACGCTAGACACTTACATCGATAAGACGGGGCAGCTTGTTACTACGTTCGACCAGATTGGTGGCGGGACGGTTAAAGCAACTGGCGCATTCGCCGCCGTCAAAGACAAAACTGAAGAAGCAAAAGACGCGCTCGACAAGTTAATTGAATCCGGCAAGTTAACCACTGATCAATTCATCGAAGTTACGAAAAACGCGAACGACTTCAAAGCGAAAATGGAGGAAATCTCCAGCAACGAGCGCATAAAAAACATTGAGGCTTACGTCAATTTAAACGTCGCCGACCTGGAAGCACAGGCAAAGATCGTGGAAGCGACATTTGCCAGCATCGATAATACCGTCTCCAGCACCGGCGATCTATTAGGCTCGCTGTTCGGCGATCTGGCCAATGCCGACACCTATTCAAGGCTTAAGATTGAGAGCCAAATCGATCTGGAAAACAAGCGCCGTGATGCTGCTTTAGAATTGCAGAAAAAACTGACCGAAGCTGAGATTGAAAACATTCGCGCCAAGACAAGGCAAATCGAAAAAGGCGATGCGTTGATTACTGTTGAGGCTGCTGGATTAGAACCGCATTTAGAAGCGATTTGGTTTCAGATAATGAAATACATCAGAGTCCGCGTCAATTCCGATGCTGAGCAATTCCTGCTGGGGTCTACATGATTTCAATTACTGCGGTAACGTATGATCCAAGCGGGGTTATATTATTTCCTCACGCAAAGACAAATAACCCTTATTCCGCAAATCGCCGTAGCAGCGTTGTTGATACCCTGGATGGTTCGGTATCGATTTACGATACTGGATTCTCTGAATCTGATCAAGTAATCACAATTGATATAATCAATCCTACAATAGATATTCTGCAAAAATTAAAATACCTTATCAGCCACTACAGTCAAATCAGACTAGCATTTTTAATGGGCGTTTATACAGCGATATTGTCAACCACGGTTAATAAAAATAGGCTTACCATTAGTGCTAGACTCATTGAAAAACTGGATGGTATATTATGACTGCATCAATGTATTGGTACGATCACTCATGGAAACTAATTAACACGGGCGGGCTTGATCTGGATACCTCGGAACTCCGTATTCGGCTAGTCACATCAAGCTATACGTTTAATTCCGCCCATACCCAATGGGACAACGGCGCTAATGACAGCACCGACCCGAGTTATAATGAGCTTACCACCACGGGCGGTTATACAGTTGGTGGGAAGCAACTCACTACGCCCGTAGTGACGAATTCCAATATCGACTACGATGATTTAACCTGGACATCGCTAACCGCTACATTCCGGCATGTGATTTGTGTAGCGGTTGGAACATTCGGCGGCGTAACGAATCCGGTAGTTTTTAGAATGCTCCCAAACTCGGATGATACTGACGTAATTTCAGTCAGTACGGACTGGTCAGTTAATTGGAACGCCACCAATAAGCTATTCTATAAGCCTTAATCATGACCAAGCCGTTACTTGCGATTGGCTGCGAGGGAACCTTTAGTCTTGATTATCCTCTCGGGCAAAAAATAGACTCATCCGGCAATCCATATTTGCACGGGAACAGGGTCTTCTTTGGCCGCAATACATCGAGCGTTTGGGGGGTTGCGCTTGGCGATGATGGCAGTCAGTATTGCGCTTCAGACCTTAAATACTATACCGATACCGAGAGCTTGGCCGCGTATTCTGAATATGCGATGACCACTCGAAAATTTAATCAAGACGGCGACCTATTGTGGTATGCAAACCACGGCGCGGCGTGCTTTGGAATTGCCATTGATGATTCTGAAAACATTTATGTTTATGGCGATGCAGTTAATTCAAGCGGAGTTGTTAGAACAACCCAAGGGACAACTGGATATTACAATTTAAGAAAATATAACTCATCAGGCGTTTTGCAATGGTCAATTGATACTGGATTTTCGGCGCGACATTTTGATAGCCCGTATCCAAGGCCAATAATTTATCATAACGGATATATCTATGTTGGCGGGACTGCATTCCCATGGACTGATAACGTCCTTGTTAAAATAGACGCATCTGATGGGGCTATTGTTTGGAGCGCTTGCAATGAGTTTAATTCCTTAGTTCGTGGAATTACCGTTGATTCATCGGGTAATGTATTTGTTGCCGGTTTTTTCTGGAATTCAGGATCGGTGCAAGCGGTTCGCAAATACAACTCAAGCGGAAGCTTTGTAGCTGGCGCAATAGGACCGCTAAACGATAGCGGATATAACAGTCAGGGCATGGGAATTGTAAAATTATCAAGCGGAAACTTTGCCGTTTCAATGACGCCAGTCCTTTTAAGTGAAACTTATTATGTTTTTTACGAATATGATTCCAGCTTAAACTTTATTACTAAAGACTCAGGCTTTGGCGATTTCACGCTATCGGCTATTGCTATCGATGCTGATGACACTATTTATGGGGTTAGGGTAGTTCCTTCCGGCGGTAGTTCAGGGACAGCGGCGCGAACGGTATTTGGTATCGTGGGCTATGCGATTGACTGGCAAGCTACAACTTTTGAAACGGATACTTCAGATATTGCGGGTAATGCGCTAGGCGCGTTGTGTATTTCAGTTCGAGAGGTTCAGACTCCATCATTAAGACTTCCAATTTCACTAGCCACACCAACCATATCCGGCATGGTGTATATCAGTCCGCCCGGATTGGCATTCGGAATAGCGTTGGGAATACCGACAATTACTCGATATTATGTCGGAATGCCTGTCCCAGTGATTCATCGTTTGGTATTTGACGATGATGAGTCGATTTCGATTAAGCTCAAATCAATACAACTGCGTATCTCTGAAACAACGACATCGGCTAATTACGTTTGTGAAATACCGGACGCAGAGTCGCTGACCGCTATTTTGGATCAAATCGGTCATTCCATCACCATCTGGCGAGGCGTCCGATTTAATGATGGAATCGAACAAATCGACCCATGGATTGCAGTTGATTTAAGCGGCGCTTCTGTGGATCGTGGCAGCAAAAACGCCAGCATCACGCTCTACGGAGAATCGGTAACCGCTTATAATAACAATGCGATTTCTATAAGGAATGCTGTATATCGGAATGATAGAAACGGAGACCGCCGCATTCGATGCGACGTGGATATTTACTTGCGTCCCAATGATGTTGCTGACTTAGGAAATGGAGAATCGTTTACCGTCAACGAGATTACCATCTTTATCGACAAGTCATCGTCGGTAATGGAGGTTTCTGAATGACGAGTTACGTCTATACCGCTGGCATTGCCACCGCAACCAACGTCAATATCCGACGCTATGATTTTGCTGGATCGTCGATTGATTCTATTGCCAGAAGCGCTGCTATTTACGGACTTTCCACAGACTCCATCAACAGCTTTTTATATAGTGCTGGCGTTGGAAATGCAACCGGTGGAAATGGTGGACTTAGACAATACTTAAATGGAACTCTGCAATGGAATAAAAACCACGGAACAACCATTTACGCGGTTTCGGCTAATTCGACGGATGTTTGTATCGGCGGCGGGCGCGCCACGGGCATTGATAGCAAGACCACTCGGAAATATACATCATCCGGTACTTTGTCGTGGTCCGCTGACCATGGCGATTATGTGTTTGCCGTGGCCATGGATTCCGCTGGAAATGTTTACACGGGCGGAAGAGTATCGAGTAGCATTACCACTCGCAAGTATAATAGCTCAGGCACTCAACAGTGGACCGCTAATCACGGGGCCACCGTCAACGGCATTGCTGTTGATGATTCAGGCAATGTTTATACGTGCGGCGCATCGAACGGGACTTATACGATGCGCAAATACAATAGCTCAGGAACTTTGCAATGGTCGGCGGATAATATAGAAACAGACCGCGCCATTACGGCTGGCGCGGATGGGTATATCTACGTTTGCGGATTTGGGTACGTCAAGAAATACAACTCAAGCGGGACGGAAATAACCACTGGCGGATTTCCGATTACGTCTATTTCTGGCGTTCGTGCGCTGCAACTCGATCAGGATGGAAATATCTACGTCGCCGGTCCCGTCGATAGCAGCAAAACATTATGGGTGTTTGATTCGTCAGGGAGTCTATCGTGGTCCGCGAATCACACGGAAGATTGCTATGCACTAGCGTTAATGGAGCCTCCGCCTGCGGTCATTGTTGAGCCGCCAGGGCTGGCGCTGGAATACGGCCTTGGAATCCCAACAATCCGTGTTATTTTACAAGCGCCAAGCCTCTCGCTTGGATTTGAGCTAGGGATTCCAAGCACCACATTAAAGCCAATCGCTCCCACTTTAAGTACAACGCCAGCCTTAAATATAGTCTATCGCCTCTATATAACCGGAGGCGATATTATTGAATATCCATTTTCCATCATTCAATGCCAGCGCCGTCTGGGTCAATCGACATGGATTGATGTTGTTATTCCGAATTCATCATCGGCAATTTTGGACGATCTATATGCCAGAAAAGCCAATGATGGGAGATTGGCCATTTACGTCGGTTTGCGCGATTCAAACGGCAGCGAAACGATGGGCGAATTCCTGCAAGCGCTCATGTGGGATATTGACTCCGACAGAATGCCGCGCTCTGGTAAAATAAAAGTACGTGGTCGGCTTATTCCAGTCTCTTTCTCTGCGCAATCGGTAACACTGGCCGGCGTCTATCGCACTGGATTCGACAAAGAACTCAAGAATTTTGCGGAGTGTGATATTAATCCTAACCTGCATCCGAATGACACGGTTTTTGATGGAATGCAGTCATGGACGGTCGGCGCTATTGATTATGAGATTACGACAAGGCGCGCATGGATGAAGGTAGAAGAGGCGTAACGCTATGGGAAAAGCGATTATCTTATCTGAAACAGGCGGCGGACTCTATAAGGTTCGCCCACTCTATGACACCACAAAATATGATCAAGAGCTTGCCAAGCTGCAAGAGCAAGAAGCCGCTTATGCCGCGCTTCTCATTAAAACCATCAACACGCTCAATCTATTAAGAGACGATTCAGCGATTGCGGAAGCCGCTTATAACGCCGTGATCGATCAATGGAAAAACGACCTCATTTCTAAAGCCAACGATACCGCGCCCACGTTGACTCCAGTGCCGGAAGACGACCCGGAGACCGGCATACCATGGGTAGACCCTGATCGTGCTCAAGAAGCGCCGTTGCTTGACCTGATCAACGAGTACCGCACCGAACATTCCCTTGACCTGCTCACCCGCGATTCAGCCCTGGACGGCGTATGCCGGGTCCACCTGAACAACCAAGCCGCGACGGGCGAGACGGGGCACATCGGCTACAACCAATCGACACCCGCCGATCGCGTTCTATATGCGGGCTACAGCGCGCTCAGCGTTGAAGAGCTACTCAAGTACGGGTCCACTAGTCCAGATGCCACGCTGGCCGGCTGGAAGCGCACCACGGACTATGTGAATGCTTTGCTGTCCGCCGATGCCACGGAGGCTGGCGTGGCCTACAAATACGCGCCCGATAACCCGGCCACCCATTTGTGGGGCGTGCTGATCGTCCAGCCGGACCCTGATCCACCGCCCGTGACGACCTACACGTTTCCTCCCGATCCGGCCAAGAAAGCCGGAGAAGAGGAACAGGATAAGCTGGACAAGATCGAAGCGCCGCACACGGACCCCGACGTGCCGAACGGACTGCAAGACGCGGTGAAAAATTACGCGAAAGCGAAGCTCAAGGAACAGGCCGCGCAGAAAGACTATGAGACGCTACTCTCGGAGAAGATTGCCAGGGTCGCCAGGATCACGGAAATAACAGCCCGCAAGACGGCGTTGGCGGCGCTTAGCATCGATTGCTGGTGCGCGACCTACACCCTGGGGTTGGCGGTCGGAAGTGAGGTCGCCACGATGGAGGTTCCCGGTTTCTACATTGATGCTTATCAGCAGACATCCGCCACGATTGACGCGGGAACCACCTCTGAGCGAGTCGTTGTCTACAATGAACGATCAATAAACATCGCGCCAGCGGGAAGCAATTTTGCGCCGCACGGCAAGCTCAGGCTCACAGATTCCATCAGTCCGCCCGCCGTCTTCTACCATCTTGCGCTTGAGCCTGGGCAGTATAAGTGGAAGCCCTATTGTCGGTACGGCATCATCACGGCGATGGATGCCAATGCCGGCACATGCTCAGTAACGCTTAATGATACTGAATGCCGAAAGCTGCAATCCGAGAAAGACGCTTTTGACCTGAACGAATCGGCCCAGCTGACAAACGTGATGATCATCTACCCGCCGTGCAACATCGCAGCTTTTGACGTCGGGGACGAGGTTCTTGTTAAATTCACCGGATTTGATCGGACCAAGCCGACGGTAATCGGTTTTCGTCGGCTTCCGAGAGACTGCAAGACGCGGTTTTCGTGGTCGCAAATCTTGTAGCCGCCTTCCGCCGCGCGTACTTTGCGGCTTGGCGGCATCGGTTCGAACAGAACTTTGCCTTGGTGTCGGATGCCTTGAAGGCTGTCCCGCACCAAGCGCAGGTTACGGTTCGCTCCGGGCGCATGGCCCGAAGCGCGGCGCCTGGGTTACTGGTCATTAGTCAAAGACCAGTTGGTTTTCTTTACCGCCGCCGCTTTGGGGATCACTGGCCCGCCACTGGCCCGGATGATCGTGAAAGATCCCGCTGGGCCTCTGTCAAACCGGTCATGGAATACAGGGTCGGCGCCGAATGATCCCTCTTCAATAGCTTGCAACAGATCTTCATCCGCATAATAGTCGATAAAATCGATCGTTTCGGAATCGCTCCAGTGGATTACAACAAATCTAGTGATCATTTCGTTCCCCTTCAGTTATCCCCCCTTGCGGGGGGTGGTTAGATGGGATTAGTTGAGGATTTTCTTCAGTTCCCTGGTCAGGGAACCTTCTTTGAAGAATTCCCCGCAAACTTCGATGGTCAAGTAGCACCGGGAACCTGTCTCGTTTAATTCCCACTTGGTGGTTGGCCGCTTGCCTATGCTCTTGCAGTAGCTATCATAAAATCCTTGCGTGTTTATAAACCTCTGACCTGGAAGTGCTCTTGCTAATTCTTGTGCGGCTTGCTTTGCGTTCATCTTCGTTTCCCCTTCTTCGGTTTGGCCCCTTGCCTAACCATGACTCTATATTAACCTAACAACGAAGCTGTGTCAACAGGTCATGTGATTATTTTTTCTGGCTGACCAGAGGTTCAGTTGTCAAGGAATCCTTGACAACTCCCCCAGCCCACCGGGCAAAGGCGCTGAGGTAGACTTTCCCGTAATGCCTTTGCTGGGTTCCAGGGTACTCGTGAAACCAGCCGACCTGTTCGTAATAAACGCCCTCTTCATCGGGGCGCGGGCCGGCGCCCATCCAAATATCAGGAGAAACATAAAGGCCCTTGTCGACGACCCTTCTCTGTGTGTTTCCAGCGCCACGGTTCACATACGTGACGCCGATTCTGATGTCTGATTTCTTCATGCTTTAAACCAGCCATTGCTGACGGGTTCCTCGTGTTATTTGATCTCGATGCGATTCGAGCCGGGTTCGATCCTGCATCCGTCTACCGCCTCGCCAGACTTGAGCGCCGCTTTGATCTTCGCTTTGTCCGGCTCGACCCTCGCGGGAATCACCCGGCACAGGTCGGGCGGAATGTCGGCGTCCGCGTCGATTATGACCGCCGGCGGATTGCGGCGGATGGCGACTTGGAAGTAGGGCGAGTCGATCTTGCTGATCTTCGCGCCCTCCAGGTTCCGAAGCAGGTAATCCCGAACCCGGCCGGCATGGGACCGGGCCGACTTCGCCCGCGCCTGCATCGCTTTCACCGCAGCGTCAATCTGATCAGCGAACGCTTCCAGGTTGCGGGCCACGCTGGCGACCGCAATTGCCTTGTCCGTCAACTCGCCCTGAATAGCTTGAAGGGCGGCATCGAAGGATTCCGGGTCCGCGTCGGGATCGTTCGCCATGTCCAACAAGACGCGATATTCGTCAGTCAGCGCGTAAAGGGTAAGGTCGGTCATGCCGGTTCTCCCAAGTCTTTCACCGGCCCCAAGCCGGCATCGAAATCATCCGCTGCCTGCCCTTCTGCCAGCTTGGCGGCATCGGCATCGATGGCTTGCGCGCGTTCGGCACAGGCCGCTTTCAGGGTTGAATAGACTGGGTGATCCGGCTTCCAGCCGTTCGCCTTGCGTTGCTCAGCCAGCCAGGTGCGCAGCGCGGTCTTGTCGTTGAACTGACTGATCTCCGCGTCATAGTCCCGCGCGATTTCCTCCGGCGGCGGTGGCGGCGCTGTGTTCGGGCCGCTGGTCTCGGCTTCGCCCTGTACCTCATGTGGGTCTGTCTCTTCCTCCGGCGTGTACATCCCCGACAAGACGCCGGGATAGACGGTCCGAATCCCTTCTGAGATCACTCTGGCGCGCAACATCGCCCGGGGGTAGTGTTTCCAAACGTCCTTGTCCGTAATTTTCTGTTTGACCTTCGTCCGTCCGCCGCCCGGATTGTCGGCCCACACTTCCTGCACGATCTTATTGGCCTGCTCAATTGTCCAGGTTACGGGCACTTTGTTCGGGCTGGCGGGGTGCGAAAAGACTCCGGTTACTTCTTTTTCGGTGTATGCCGTCCATTCCACTTTCCCGCCCGAAAACTGAAACCGGGCGAGCATAGTATCGGCTTTCATGGACGGCCGCGTTCCGATAATGTGATAGTCCCGCGCGGCCGTGACTGGGTGCATCCCTTCCGCTTGGGCTAACAGCATCAACGCGAGGGCTTGCGTCGGGTTCTTGACCCCGAACAGTCCACTTTGGGCGATCACCGCCGCCATGCGCTCCATGTCCTGGTAGGGAACCAGCGGGGCGGATTGGTGGATAACCATTTCGTTGCTCATGACTTAACCTCCCAGGTGGGGCGCGGCGCTACATGCTCGCGCTCTTCCAGAACATCCACCACCAACTCCGCCAGCGCGCGAAGGGTCAGGGCGTCCAGCGCTTGCTGGCTGAATCCACGAACGGGGTGACGCGGGTTGCGCCGGTGCGCGGCAATGCGTATGATTTTCGCTTGCATCTTCTTTCTCCTCAGGGCCGACTCGTAGCAGCAACTACGGGTCGGCTTTTTTGTTAATGGCGAACAGCCACCGGCTGGTACTGCCAGCACCCGTTCCGGTCCTGCCGATACAGAACCCGGAGGCGCAACCCCGTAGCGGGGTCGTAGCACCTGAGTTCCCGGTCGTAGACGCCGGGAATGTGCGCGCTGACGACATCGAAGCGCCGTCCAAGCGCCCGGATCACCTCGGTCGGGCCGACCCCGACCATGGTAGACCCGCCGGCGTGGCCGGCGTACATCAACCGGCTCAGGTTCATGGCCGCCTCACCGGGGTTGAGGCCAGCAGGGGCTGGGCGGTGATGATTTGCGCCCATGCTTCCAGACAAGCATCCAGCTTCTCAAGCCGCTGGCGTTCCAGTTCCGCTCGCACTATCGCGAGCGCTTCTTGATCCCGTTTCTTCTGAAGATCGTTCATGTCGTTTCCTCGTTCATTGCCTGGCGTACTGCATCGGCGGCGCGTTCAAGAGCTTGAAGAACGCCGGTTCCAATCAACGCATCATCGTCCTGGTCAATGCGGCTAGTAATATCGTTTTCGTATCTCCAATCGTCCATGACCTCGTCGATGGCGTCTAGCAGGTCTTGCAACAGGGCGTTCATGGCGTTTCCCCTTAGTTCAGGACAAGCCAGGCGGCAGCGAGGATGGAACCGACCACCAGCGCGACATTGATTGCGATGACCGTCAGGCTATAGCGGGGCGGCGGCGGGTTCCGGGTAGCCATTGGGCGAACCTGATTGCCGCGCCCGGTGACGAAATCTCGGATGACCTCGCCATGAGGCTGTTCATCAATGCCATCGATGATCCGCAGGGCGGCCTGATACCGCTCCAGGAGCGCCTGGTCGGCACGGCGCTGGGCGTCGGCAGCGAGGGTGGCCGGCCGCTCAACGCGGCAGCCGGTGATGTGGGGGTTCTGCTTTGCCATGTTCGTCTCCTTAAAAAGCCCCGGCGGCGGGAGTCAACGCACCGCCGGGGAATCCACCAAATGAAGGATGGCCCGCCGCCGTTCTGTTGCCTCACCTCAAACGCCGTAGCGAAGGGTCCAGGGCTGAAGGGTGGCGGGTTGGATGAATACTATAGCTGCTGCTGCAAATATGCAAGAGCAATTGCTGTAATTTTTTGTTGACCATGTTTACAGCCATTGCTAGCATAGCCACATGAACCTAGAACAGTTTTTCGATAACTACGGGACCGCAAGAGTCGAGGATGTCGCTCGCGCGGCTGGCACGAACCTCGCTTACTTGCGTCAATGCAAGTATGGTGCTCGGCGCATGAGTGCCGATCTGGCAGTCAAGATGGAGGACGCCAGCGCCGGCGTGATGACTGCATCCGAGCTTCGCCCGGACCTGCCCTGGCGTAAATGATCCCCCTTGGCCCACCCAAACAGCCGCCTCCAAGCGCTCTGGACGCCTTTTTGCCAGATGCCGCCCACGGTCACCGGCTGGGGTCGATGGACTGATGCCGATGTCCATGCGCCCGTTAACGCGCGAACAATCGGACAGGGGACACAGCCCCCCGCTCCTTTGGTGAGAACTACCCGCGCCCGGCGGGCAATCCGGGCACTCATTCTAATCTGGTGGAATTCCACCAGATTAAACGCGAAAGCCCGCGCCGGTCGTTCACACCGTGCGGGCCATTAGACCAACCTGAGCTAGAGGTTAGCCATGAATAATTATACTGATTTTCTCGCGAAAAAAACAAAGTTAAATCTAGTTGCTGGATTTGACTCCGACGCTACCCGTTATGCCCTATTCGACTTTCAATCGGCCATCGTGTCATGGGCCTGTAAGCGGGGCCGTGCTGGAATTTTCGCCGACACCGGCCTTGGTAAAACAGCGATGCAAGTCGCCTGGGCCGATCAGGTGGTAAAGCATACGCAAGGACGGGTCTTGATTATTGCGCCCTTGTGCGTTGCGCAGCAAACCGTCAAAGAGGCCGCGCGCATTGGCGTAGAGGTCGAATACGCGCGAAGCGGGAATAAAACATCAGCGTCAATCGTGATTACCAACTATGAAATGATGGATCATTTCTCGGCGGCTGATTTTATCGGCGTAGTTCTCGATGAATCCAGTATTCTTAAAAGCCTTTCTGGAAAAATCAGAACTGCACTGATTGAAAGCTTCCAGAATACTCCTTACCGATTGTCATGCACTGCCACTCCAAGCCCTAATGACTTTATGGAGCTTGGCAATCAAGCAGAATTCTTAGGCGTCATGACCCGCACAGAGATGCTGGCCACTTACTTTATTCACGATGGCGGCGATACGTCGAAGTGGAGATTAAAAGGGCATGGGAAAACCAAGTTCTGGGAATGGATGGCTACATGGTCAGTTTGTATTAGAAGCCCTGAGGATATTGGATTTGACGGATCGCGGTACATCCTGCCGGGGCTGGACATCAATCAGCATGTGGTTGATGCGCGGTTTTTCCCTGATGACCAGCTATTTCCGGTCATCGCGCAAACCTTAAGCGACCGGCGAAGCGCAAAAAGGTCATCGCTTGATGATCGGGTACAGCTTGCGGCTGATATTGTAAATTCATCGGATGAGACTTTTATCATCTGGTGCAATTTGAACGATGAATCAACCGGACTTAAGAAGCTCATACCGGATGCCGAGGAGGTCTATGGGTCATTGTCGATTGAAGAAAAAGAATCGAGAATCAAAAGATTTACCTTTGGTGATTCTCGCGTCATTATTACCAAGCCATCGATTACTGGGTTTGGTTTGAATTGGCAGCACTGCCACAATATGATCTTTGTCGGAATGGATGATTCATTCGAGTCGTACTATCAGGCAGTGCGGCGGTGTTATCGCTTTGGGCAAAAAACAAGGTCAACGTCCATTTAATATCATCGGAAAGCGAAGGAGCGATCAAGAAGAATCTTGAACGAAAAGCGGCTCAGGCTTACGAGATGTCGGGTCAAATGGTTGCCCACATGCGGAGATTTACGGAGATGGAAGTTAAAGGGATCACTATCGAAAAGAGCGATTACAGCAGGGACATCAAGACCGGACCCGGCTTTGATCTTCACCTTGGCGACTGCGTGGAAATCACGCATGAAATGGATGATGAATCCATAGATTACACCATATTCTCGCCGCCGTTCGCGTCATTGTATACCTACTCGAACTCTGATCGGGACATGGGGAATTGTCGAAACGCATCAGAGTTCTATGCGCACTTTGAATACTTGATTGGTGAATTGTTTAGGGTGACAAAATCAGGGCGTTTGCTTTCTTTTCACTGCATGAATCTACCTGCTACTTATCAGAATGATGGGTTTATCGGAATTAAAGATTTTCGCGGCGAATTGATCCGCATGTTTGTTGATGACGGATGGATTTTCCATTCTGAAGTCGTAATTTGGAAAGACCCGGTTATACAAATGCAGCGCACCAAGTCTATCGGTTTGCTGTACAAGCAGTTGAAAAAAGACAGCTGCATTAGCCGACAGGGAATCCCCGATTATCTTGTGACTATGCGCAAGCCGGGCGATAATCCTGATCCGGTGACAAAGAATTCCGATGAGTTCCCTGTTGAACTGTGGCAGCGGTACGCATCTCCGGTATGGATGGACATCAATCCATCGAACACCCTGCAATTCAGATCGGCAAGGGAAAGCGACGATGAGCGACATATCTGCCCGCTACAACTGGAAGTTATCGATCGGGCTATATCCCTGTGGACGAATCCAGACGATCTTGTCTATTCTCCTTTCGCTGGAATTGGAAGCGAGGGATATGTTGCCATCCAGAAAGGGCGGCGGTTTGTCGGCGCTGAATTGAAGCGATCATATTGGGATTTGGCTTGTCGCAATCTAGCTACCGCGAAATCATCTCAGGGGACTTTGCTTGATCTCGCAGTTTAATCAAGACAACATGGAAGCGGTATATCTTCGGGTATTACCGCGCCATAACTTGATCAGTACTATGATTATGTGCCTGTCAGAGCATGACGTTTACCGTAAATTGCTTTTAGACGGTTTATTGATGCAATATAAAAGACAGGCATATTATCGTAGCGGATTATGGGCATTAATCCATTCTAGGGATTACGAGCTAGTTCTTGATTTAACCGGAAACCTGGACGCGCCACTATGACCCCCGAAGAAGCCCGCGATATTCAACACTGCCTTGTTTGCGCGCCCGTCGATTGCGCGTGTTATGGCGCTTGTTTCAGAAATGCCCGGCGGCTACTGGAACTGGAACAGCGGATTGAACTCATCCGCGATAAACTGGCCGCGCATTGCCTGAACGGCGTTGACGGCGATGAAATCGCCCATTATGCGCCCAGTTGGGAAGCGCCAGATTGGAGCGCATCATGATGAGTTATAAAAAATGGGAAGATTGGGAGATCAAGCTAGTTCGGGATTTGTACCCTGAACACGGCGCACGGCCTATTGCCGAAAAGACCGGCAGGGAAATCAGAACGATCAACCAGAAAGCCAAAGTTCTCGGCGTTCGCAAGCGATTAGCGGCTGGACAGAAGTACGAGTACGACAAGTGGGATGATCGCATTCGTCGGATTTATCAGAACCGCAGTTTGCGGGAGCTGGATCGGCTGTCGGCTGAAAGCGGTATTCCGGTTGGATCACTGAAAGAGCGCGCGCGCAAGAACCTGAAGTTACCGCCGATGATAGCCATAGACCGATTCCAAAGGCCATGGACTGAAGAGGAAAACGATATTCTAGAACGCTATGGGGAAAGCTCACTGCGACAAATTCAAAAGAAGCTTAAAATAGCTGGATTTGCAAGATCGTTTCGCGGGATTGAATGCCAACTGACCCGGCTTAATGTCAGAAAAACCCGCGTTGAAATCATCAACGCCTCAGAATTTGCACGGCGCATGGGATATAACGACAGTGTGATAAGCCGCTGGATTGAGAAAGGCTGGCTTATTGTTGAACACCATAAAATGTATGTAAATCCAAATAAGGGAGACCGGGAAACCAATTGGATCACCCGAAAAAATGCCAAGAAATTCATTTTAGAGCACGTATCCAATTACGACCATCGGCGGCTGGGTTGGATATGGGTACTTGACCTGCTGACCGAGAGGGCCGTGGGCGGCGCCGCCGTCGTCGATAGCTGCGGGTCAGGGGACGGCGATGAATACCAGATTGCGGCTTGACGCTACTTGGGCGCTCCAGGAGGGGCTAAGAAGTGGGTTGCCTCTACGTGTAAGCAACTATAGGGCATTGTGGTAAATCGATCCCTGAACCACAAGGGACCCGTCTGAAATGCCGGGCGCCACCATGTCACCGGTTCGACTCCGGCAAGTAGCACCTAACAACAAGGATTTTAAAATGACCCCTGACCAAACTGAAAAGCTGAAAGGCTTGATTGCCGAATACTCCGATAGCCTGGCCCGCAGCGATGCCGAGCGCGAGTTGCAAGGCGCTATTGCTGACCGGGCGCAAAAGGAATTGATGCTGGAGAAAAAGCACTTTTGCGCGGTCGCCAAGGCGCACAGCAAAGGCGACCTGCAACGCCAGCGACAGGCCGCTATTGATCAAGCGGACCTGTTTGAGATTGTGGTTTATCACGAAGAGGGAGAATGAAATGGCTAAAAAATTCTGGTATGAGTTAGAGATAAACTTCGACGACTCAACCATTGCCGTCGTAAAGTCAAAAAAGCATGAGAGCCGGAAAATTGCCTCTGCTTACATGGTTGAGTATCTAAAAAAATACCCTTTGGATGATTGCTTTTATATCGGGAGCGCTTGCGTTTACCCGAAAATAAAGCCTACTAAGTAATGAAAAACCCGCCATGACAGCGGGTTTCATGCTATCTTGTGCGCACCGGTGAGGCTGCGCTAACAGCCTCCCGGCACGTCTTGCCAATACCCTAACACCATAGGACATTGACCCAATGCAGTATTTTATCACGCCCGCAGTATCCGAAGTATCCCCCCCGCAAAGAATATCCAGCGAAGCATTACTCGCCCTCTGGACCTGGTTTCGCAACCATCCGCACGCCACCTTCCCCGAATTCTCACAAGCCTTCGATCGCGCCAGGCGCATCGGGAGCCGGGGCAGGGCGATATGACCTTTTCTTTGCGACCTTATCAAGCATCGAAAGTCGCTGAAGCACGCGCTTTGATGGGGCAGGGGAAAAGGTCTATCTGTTTGGTCGCGCCGTGCGGTGCAGGGAAAACCATAATAGCTGCTCATATCATCCATAGCGCGCTTTCCAAGCAACGCCGGGTTTTGTTTCTAGCACATCGCCGGGAACTGATTGACCAATGCGCCGAGAAACTGCGCGCGCTGGGA
The DNA here is from genome assembly GCA_016712865.1 of Dokdonella sp. Taxonomy (GTDB): domain Bacteria; phylum Pseudomonadota; class Gammaproteobacteria; order Xanthomonadales; family Rhodanobacteraceae; genus Dokdonella. Next base: position 5,297 of record JADJQH010000007.1, on the reverse strand, counting down.
ATCTTGGATTACAACGTGGTGTTATCTGGACACCCGCATTCGCGGAATCCGAATGCACCGATGCAGATTGCGAGTATCCAGACGCTGATTCGCCGTGAATACCCGCCCGCTGATCTAATCATCGTTGACGAATCTCATCATGCCGCCGCTGGGCAATACCAGACGCTTTTAAAAAACTATCCAGATGCATATGTGCTGGGATTGACCGCCACGCCGGAACGGCTAGACGGCAAAGGACTGGACGGTATTTTTCACGATCTGTTGGAAGTCGCTACGGTTCCAGACCTGATTGACAGCGGCTTTCTAGTGGCGCCGACCTGCCTCGGACCGTCGCCGGAAATGGCGGCGCAACTCAAATCAGCGCTGGCGAGCGTCAAGGTACGCGGCGGCGATTACGCTGAGGGAGCGCTGGGCGATGCCATGGATCATGCCGAGCTGGTTGGCGACATCGTGCAGCACTGGAAAGAATGGGCGGCCGGCCAAAAGACGATCGTCTTCGCTGCCAGCATCCTGCACAGCCAGCACATCATCCAGCAATTCCAAGCGGCCGGAATACCTGCCGCGCATCTGGACGGCAAGATGGCCACGCCGGAGCGTGAGGGAATTCTTGCGGCTTGGCGGAGCGGTGATATTCAAGTCGTGAGCAACTGCCAAATTCTCACCGAGGGCTTCGACTTTCCTGAGCTTTCCTGTTGCGTTTTGGCGCGGCCCACGAAGAGCGTTGCCCTTTTTTTGCAAATGTGTGGGCGCGTACTTAGAACCGCCCCAGGCAAGTCGGGCGCGCTGATCCTCGATCACGCTGGAAACATGCTGGAGCATGGGCCGCCGCACATTGATCGAGTCTGGACACTGCAAGGCGCGTCCAAAAAGCGTAAAGTCGAGCGGACCCACGCTTGCTTTCTTCCCGGATGTGGCGCTCTATTTGTCGAACGGGATGCAGGCGCGGTGTGGTGGGTGGCGGCCACGCAGCCGGGGATTATTGAGAACTATCGGTTCATGGCCCGCAAGTTCGAGCGCATGGACCGCAGTAGCCCGGAGTTCACGCAAGAAGCCAAGCTGATCGCCTGCCCTGCGTGTAGCCATGCCGCGTGCAAGTTTTGCGGGAGCTTCATCAAGCCGCCCAGCGCCGAAAGCAGCGACCGGCTGATCTGCCCGCAGTGCCAGGGCGAGTACAGCAGCGACCGGCAGGAACAGGAAGAACGGGAGAAGCGACAGCCTCCAACTAGCATGGACGGCGATCTGGTGCTGATGGACGGAGACGGGGCGGCGGCCGAAAAAATCCGCGTCAAGAACGAGTACAAACGCCTACTGAATGTCGCCAAGGAGAAGGGACATAAACGCGGATGGGTCTGGTGGCGATTGAAGGAACAGTTCAGCGAGGCTCAACTCCGCCCAGTATTCCCGTGGCTTCGGTCCGAGTGGACGAAGAAACCGGCGTCGGAAGGTGAAAAATGATCAAGCTGAATAGGAGTCTGTCTCATGTCTAGCCTCATCCCATTCTCGTTTGAATCTCATTCCGTCCGCGCCTTCAACATTGACGGCAATCCGTGGTTCGTCGGAAAAGATGTTTGCGACGTGTTGGGTTACGCCAATGCCAGCGATGCCATCAATCAGCATTGCAAGGGGTAGCAAACGCTACCCCCTTCAGACGACCGGCGGTATCCAAGAAGTCCGCATTCTCAACGAACCTGATACTTATCGACTGATCACCGGCAGTACGTTGCCGGAAGCCGAACGGTTTGAGTCTTGGTTGTTTGAAGACGTTTTACCCTCCATCCGCAAGACGGGCGGCTATCAGATTCCCGACACTGCCCACGATCTACCCGTCATCGAATCTTCCCTAGTCTTGGATTTTCAAGGCGTTCCGATCCGATTCTGATTGATGCCCACGGCGAATGGATGGCGACGTATGCCGATGTGGCGACAGCGCTGGGCTACGTCAACAAAGAACAGCAATACAACGCCCGCAACATCTTGAAATATACCGTGAAAGCCGGACAGCGCCAGTTGAGACACCCGCTGTATGGCGACCTCATCAACCTGGCCGGGATGGAGCGGGTGCTGGCGCAACTCGCCCGCAACGCCGCGTGTATGCCGGAACCCGCATCGCTGGCTGTCAATCTCAAGGAATGGATCGATAAAACCGCTAAATCATTGATCAATCAACCCGTTTCCGCTGGCAGACTCTTGGAGGCTCCGCAGGCGCGGGCGCTGGAAATGACGCCGATTGATTGGGAGTTCACGCAAGCGGTTCAGGTTTTTGAGTGCTGGTTTGCCGTGCTGGGCGATGTGGTATTGACGACCCGGCAAGTCATTGACCGGGCGGCGGGGACGCCGTTAGCCGGGTTGCTGTTGGATATTGCAGAAGGTCGCCGCAGTCCGGGCGTGGTGTCTAGTTTGCGCTTAGGATTTTGGCTGTCGCGGCGCGTGGGATGGAACTTCAATGGATGGGTGTTACCGCCTGTTATTACTCGTAAAAATGACGTAAAGCGCTGGACGTTGCGCAAGGTCGCGCCATGATCAGTCCAGAGCAAGACATCCGCGCCGCGCTGGCGTACCTGAATCCCGATGATCGGGACGAATGGGTCAAGGCCGGGATGGCAATCAAGACCGAAACCGGAGAATCAGGTTACTCGATCTGGAATGAGTGGGGGCAAGGAAGCGCGACACACAAGGAACGTGATGCGAAATCCGTCTGGAAAGCTTTCAAAAAAGAACGGCGTCGGTATCGGCACACTGTTCGGCATGGCCATGGATCGAGGTTGGCAACGACCGAGAGACACACCGAAGACAGCGCGCGGCGACCCGGAACAAAAGGCTGCGTGGATTTGGGATCATGCCACACCGGCACCTAACGACCATCCCTACCTCGTCCGCAAGCGCGTCAAATCCTATGGGCTGCGGTTGCATAAAGGTTCGTTGACGGTCCCGCTTCGCAATGTGCGTGGCGACCTGAAGACCCTGCAATTCATCCTAGCGAAGCCGACCGATGACGGCAAGGACAAGCTGCTTCTCAAGGACGGGGAGAAGCAAGGCGCTTTTTGTCATCGGCACCTTGTCGCGTGCGCGGGTAGCGTTGCTGTGCGAGGGTACGCCACCGGTGCGAGCTTGCATGAGCATACCGGGCTACCCGTGGCGGTGTGCATCGACGCCGGAAACCTGGAGCTGGTGGCACTGGCGATCCGGGGCACGTACCCACGGCTAAGGCTGCTGATCTGCGGGGACCACGACGCATTCAAAGCTGGCGGAAATACCGGGCAAGAGAAGGCCAAAGCGGCGGCCTACGCGCTGACGGGCGGGGCCGGCTGGTGTGTCCCTGATTTCCTGGCCCCATGCGATGCCGAGGTGCTGGAAGATGCTGGACTAGACCCCAGCAAAGCCCAACGCAAAGCCGCTCTAACATCGCTACGACAACGTGATAGCCAGCGGTACGAGGTCGAGAAGCCGACCGACTTCAATGACCTAGCCGCGTGGTTTAACGGCGCCGACCGGGTGAAGGCGCAAATTGACGCGGCGTTGGTGCGCATTGGTCTGATCGAGGTGCGTTCCGGGGATATGCCTCGGGTCGTTCGCCAAGCGGAAGCCGAGTTGATCTTTGGCGGCGGCGTTTACCAGCGATCCGGGAACCTGGTGCGGGTCGTTCGGCATGATTTCCGGGCCGGAATGGATGCTCAGGGGATGGGTTGCCGCTGGGTGCGTTGCGGCTGTGCGAGATCACCCCGATTGGTTGACGGAGCGGTTCGCCACGGTATCGAGTTGGAAGCGATGGCAAGAGCGGGAGCAAGCCTGGAAATCGATCGATCCCCCCTATCCAGTACGCCGCCACCTATCTCTCGAAAGTGGGCCAGTGGCGGGCACCGGTGCTGACCGGCATCATCGAATGCCCAACGTTGCGGCGGGATGGGTCGCTGCTGAGCAAGAGCGGCTATGACCCGCCGTCAGGGCTATACGTGGACTATGCAGGGCCACCACTGACTGTACCGGATGCGCCCACACGGGCAGACGCCTTGGCGGCTCTAGAGGCGCTCAAAACGCCCTACAGTGAGTTCCAGTTTGCCGACCCTGCCACGGGTATCAGCATCGCGCTGGCGGCCACGCTGACCGCCGTGGTACGTCGATCATTGCGCACCGCTCCGCTGTTTGCCTCTGATGCGCCGGTCATGGGCAGTGGGAAGGGTTTGCTGGTGAAGATCGCCGCGCTGATCGCTACGGGCCGACCCGCGCCATTGCTCAGCCAGGGCAAAGATGAAGCGGAAGACGAAAAGCGACTCGGTAGCCTGCTGCTGGCTGGCGTCTCCATGATGAACCTGGACAACATCGAACGCCCAGTGGGCGGGCAACTGCTGAATTCGATGCTGACCGACTCCAGTCTGCAATCCGCGCATCCTGGGCAAATCCAAATCGCCGGAAATGCCCTGCAACCTCACCCTGTTCGCCACCGGTAACAACCTGCAATTCTTGGGAGACATGGCGCGTCGCGCTGCTGATCTGCCGGATTGATCCCGGCTGCGAGCGCCCGGACGCCCGCATGTTTAGCCGCAACCTGAACGATTGGGTTCCCGATCATCGCCAAGAGCTATTGGGGGCCGCTTTGACGGTCCTGCGTGCCTATATCGTGGCAGGAAAACCGGCGCAACCGATCCAGCCCTACGGCAGTTTCGAGGAGTGGTCGGGGTTATTACGTGGTGCCTTGGTCTGGTTGGGGAGTCCGATCCGTGCTTATCGCGCGCCGCTCTGGAAGAGGACGACCCAGTGATGGCTTCCGCTGCATTCAATTCTGCCGCTGTGGCATGACAGCATCGGCGAACGAATCGTGACCACGGAACGAAGTTTGTGGCATTGCAAGGGATGATTTGCCGCTGGCGCTGCTGGAAATCGCTGGAAGCCGGCGTGACCCTGATAAAGTTGATCCAAGGCGACTTGGAAAGTGGCTTACGAAGTATAAGGTAGGGGTTTCAAGTGGTTTACGTATTGTCAGGGGAGAGGATGAGCATCGGAAACCGCTTTATGGAGAGTAGTTAAATCTACTATTTCTTGGGGGAGTGCGGGAGTGGGGAGTGTTCTATTCCCTAGGGGGAATTGGCAATTTTAATAAATTAGACAATAGCAACATAATAGATAATTTGCCAAATGGGTCTATAGAGTTGAAACAAACCCTCACTCCCCGCACTCCCCAAGACATCGCGGGGAAGACTGGTGCCCAGAATGACCCCTGAAGCCGCTCACGTGGTGTTCGCCACCTTCCCACCTAGTCTCAAGGCGGCGATGAAAGGCGCAGCCATCCGCAACGCCTGGTG
>JADJQH010000006.1 GCA_016712865.1 Dokdonella sp. | reverse complement strand
ATATCAAGCCGCTAAAGTCTCTGAAGCGCGGGCGCTGATGGGACAAGGAAAAAGTCGATTTGTTTAGTATCCCCAACTGGTAGTGGAAAACGATTATAGCCGCGCATATCATTCATAGCGCGCTAGCCAAGAAACGCCGGGTTCTTTTTCTCGCACATCGCCGGGAATTGATTGACCAATGCGCAGAGAAACTGCGGGCTTTAGGATATGGGATTACAACGTGGTGTTATCAGGACATCCGCATTCGCGCAATCCAAATGCGCCGATGCGGATTGCCAGCATCCAGACGCTGATTAGACGGGAATACCCTCCCGCTGATTTAATCATCGTCGACGAATCCCATCATGTATGTGGAGGACAATACCAGACTCTTCTAAAGAACTATCCTGATGCCTATGTGTTGGGATTGACCGCCACGCCGGAACGTCTTGACGGAAAGGGCTGGACGGGATTTTTCACGATCTGCTGGAAGTCGCCACGGTGCCTGACTTGATTGACGGCGGCTTCCCTGGTGACTCCAACGTGTCTAGGACCATCGCCGGAAGCGGCGGCAAAGCTCAAATCCGCACCTGGCCAAGGTGAAGGTACGCGGCGGGGATTACGCGGACGGCGCGCTAGGCGAAGCGATGGACCATGCCGAACTGGTGGGAGATATTGTCGAGCATTGGCAGGAATGGGCAGTCGGGCAAAAGACCATCGTCTTTGCTGCTTCAATCGCGCACAGCAAGCATATTGTCGAGCAATTCAAGGCAGCAGGGATTCCAGCGGCGCACCTGGACGGCACCATGTCCACGCAGGAACGCGAGGGGATTCAGTCGGCTTGGCGGAAGGGCGATATTCAGGTGGTAAGCAATTGCCAAATTTTGACGGAAGGATTTGATTTTCCAGAGCTGTCATGTTGCATTCTCGCTAGGCCGACGAAATCGGTAGCCCTTCAATTGCAAATGTGCGGGCGCGTAATGCGTACCGCACCTGGCAAAAACGGCGCAATTATCCTGGACCATGCCGGTAATATTTTGGAGCACGGGCCACCGCACATTGAGCGCATTTGGAGGCTTGAAGGCGCATCAAAAAAGCGTAAAGTCGAACATACTCATGCCTGCTTCCTGCCTGGATGTGGGGCGCTGTTCGTCGAACGGGAGGCCGGTTCGGTCTGGTGGGTGGCTGCGACGCAACCCGGCATAGTCGAACAGTACCGCTTCATGGCGCGAAAGTTTGAGTGCATGGACCGCAGTAGCCCGGAGTTCACCAAGGAAGCCAAGTTGATCATCTGCCCGGCGTGTAGCCATGCCAGTTGCAAGTTCTGCGGGCACTTCCTGAAGCCAGCCGGGGACCGGCTCATCTGCCCACAGTGCCAAGGCGAGTACAGTAGCGACCGCCAAGAGCAGGAAGAACGCGAGAAGCGCCTGCCACCGGTTAGCATGGCCGGCGATCTGGTGCTGCTGGACGGCAACGGGCCGGCGACTGAAAAAATCCGCGTCAAGAATGAGTACAACCGCTTGCTCAATATCGCCCGCGAAAAAGGATACAAGCGTGGCTGGGTCTGGTGGCAGTTGAAAGAGCAATTCAGCGAGGCACAACTGAGGCCGGTCTTCCCGTGGCTTCGGTCTGAGTGGACGAAGAAGCCGTCTTCTCCATGAATCATGTATTCACAGTAAACCTTGATTCTTGCTACATTCTATATCAAAATACGCTATCAAAAAATCGCTACAAGGGGCGATCATGCGCGAAGAAACCACTCAGGAAAAGACACGCGGACGGCCCAAATCCACCCGACCGCCACGGGAGATGATTTCAGTGCCCGGCGAACTTGCGCCCGCCGTTCGGGAGATGGTCAAGGCATTCCGCGACGTGGAACGGGACAGAAAGCACTCATGTTAAACACAGAACAAGACATACAAGATGCCCTGGCCTACCTCAACCCAGATAACCGAGAGGAATGGGTCAAGGCCGGCATGGCGATCAAGGCCGAGGTGGGAGAATCCGGCTATTCAATCTGGAACGAATGGGGACAAGGAAGCGCAACACACAAAGAACGTGACGCACAATCCGTCTGGAAATCATTCAAAAAAAACGGCGTCGGGATCGGCACACTGTTCGGCATGGCCATGGATCGAGGATGGCAACGACCGAGAGACACGCCAAAGACAGCACGCGGAGACCCGGAACAGAAAGCCGCGTGGATTTGGGACCATGCCAAGGCCGCACCGAATGACCATCCCTACCTCGTCCGAAAGCACGTCAAATCCCACGGACTCAGGCTGCACAAAGAATCCCTAACCATCCCGCTACGCAATGTGCGGGGAGACCTGAAAAACCCTGCAATTCATCCTGCCAACGCCGACCGATGACGGCAAGGACAAGCTGCTACTCAAGGACGGCGAGAAGCAAGGCGCGTTTTTCATTATTGGCACCTTGTCGCGTGCGCGAGTGGCGCTGCTGTGCGAGGGCTACGCCACCGGCGCGAGTCTGCACGAACTGACTGGACTTCCGGTGGTGGTATGCATCGATGCCGGAAACTTGGAGCAAGTTGCGCTGGAAATCCGTGGCGCATATCCAAGGCTAAGGATGCTGATCTGCGGGACAACGACGCACACAAGTCTGGCGGAAATACCGGGCAAGAGAAGGCTAAAGCAGCGGCCTACGCGCTGACTGGCGGGGCCGGCTGGTGTGTCCCTGACTTCCTGACGCCATGCGATGCCGAGGTTCTGGAAGATGTTGGACTAGACCCCAGCAAATCCCAACGCAAAGCGGCAATGGCATCGCTACGACAACGGGATAGCCAGCGGTACGAGGTCGAGAAGCCGACCGACTTCAATGACCTAGCCAACTGGATTCATGGCGGAGATCGAGTCAAGGCTCAAATAGAAGCAGCGATAGGCCGAATTGGCTTGATCGAGGTTCGATCCGGGGACATGCCGCGCGTGGTTCGCCAAGCGGAATCCGAGTTGATCTTTGGCGGTGGTGTGTATCAACGATCAGGAAACCTTGTTCGCGTGGTGCGGCATGATTTCCAGGCCGGGAAAGATTCGATGGACGGTTTGCCGCTAGGAGCATTGCGGCTCTGCGAGATTACCGCGCATTGGCTGACCGAGCGGTTCGCCACGGTATCGAGCTGGAAGCGATGGCAAGAGCGGGAGCAAGCCTGGAAATCAATCGACCCACCTATCCAGTATGCGGCCACCTATCTATCGAAAGTCGGCCAATGGCGGGCACCGGTGCTGACTGGCATCATCGAATGCCCAACGCTTCGTCGGGATGGGACGCTGCTGAGCAATAGCGGCTATGACCCGCCGTCCGGTCTGTACGTAGACTATGCAGGGCAGCCGCTGCATGTGCCGGATGCGCCAACCCGCGCTGATGCTCTGGCGGCGCTAGAGACGCTCAAAACGCCCTACAGCGAGTTCCAGTTCGCCGACCCTGCCACGGGTATCAGCATCGCGCTGGCAGCGACTCTCACCGCCGTTGTGCGGCGATCACTACGCACCGCACCATTGTTTGCCTTCGATGCGCCGGTGATGGGGAGCGGCAAGGGCCTCCTGGTGAAAATCGCCGCGCTGATTGCCACAGGGAGACCGGCACCTCTACTCAGTCAAGGCAAGGATGAGGCGGAAGACGAGAAGCGACTAGGTAGCCTGCTGCTGGCCGGCGTCTCCATGATGAACCTGGACAATATCGAGCGCCCTGTTGGCGGGCAACTGCTGAATTCCATGCTGACCGAGCCGGTCTGCAACCCGCGCATCCTAGGCAAATCAGAATCGCCGGAAATGCCCTGCAACCTGACCCTCTTCGCCACCGGTAACAACCTGCAATTCTTGGGCGATATGGTGCGCCGTGTGCTGATCTGCCGGATTGATCCTGGCTGTGAACGACCCGACGCCCGCACGTTTAGCCGCAACCTCAACGATTGGGTTCCAGAGCATCGCCAAGATCTATTGGGCGCCGCCTTGACGATCCTCCGCGCCTATATTGTGGCGGGAAAGCCCGCGCAACCGATCCAGCCCTACGGTAGTTTCGAGGAATGGTCAGGGTTAATACGTAGTGCCTTGGTCTGGTTGGGGGAGGCCGATCCATGCTTATCGCGTGCTGCACTCGAAGAAGACGACCCCGTTATGGCATCGCTGCATTCAATATTGCCGCTATGGCATGACAGTATTGGTGAACGAGTCGTGACCACAAACGAAGTTTGTGGCATTGCAAGGGATGATTTGCTGCTAGCTCTGCTGGAAATCGCCGGAAGCCGCCGAGACCCGGATAAAGTTGACCCAAGGCGACTTGGTAAGTGGCTGACCAAGTATAAGGGTAGGGTTTCCAGTGGTTTACGTATTGTTAGGGGAGAGGATGAGCATCGGAAAACTGCTTTATGGAGAGTCGTTCGATCTACTATTTCTGCGGGGAGTGCGGGGAGTGCGGGGAGTGATCTATACCCCACGCAAGGAATTGGCAGTTGTAAAAATGATAGTGTAAAAATAATACTGCCAAATGGGTCTATAGAGTTGAAACAAACCACGCACTCCCCGCACTCCCCGCAAGACATCGCCGATGACTGGTGCCCGGAATGAATCCTGAAACCGCTCGCGTGGCGTTCGCTGGGTTCCCTCAGGCGCTCAAGGCGGCGATGAAGGGCGCGGCGATCCGCAACGCCTGGAGCGCCGAGACATGGCCGATGCAGGTCTCGCTTGTCGCCGAGGCGTTGCTACGTGGCAATGATCCTGAAGTGATGGCGACTGCTTATTCAACTGTAATAGAGGACAGATAAATGAAGACACGCTCTTGTGATTACGACAAGATTACACAAATTCATCCAAGTGAATTAATAGTATTTGGAATTCCAATACAATCCAGATATGGGGTTGCATATGAAATCAAGGAAATGGTATCTTTTTGCTGTGAATTATCTGTTGCTAGGCTAACGCGCTACATTGATAGTATTTTTTATGATTCAAAATCTTGCTGTTGTACAATAGCTCCAACAAAAGAGTTGGAATTAATAGGTTGTTCTGATGTTATTAATTCTATAAAGGCAATAGCAAAAGAGACTATTAGTCTTTTCGATTTTGATGGATATGTTGACGGAATGGGAATTGAAGATGATTTTTTCAAAGAATCAGAACCTAACGCAGTTGTGAAATAAAATGCTTTATGAAAGCACGATCCAGCGGCAAATCATCGATTACCTGAAGATGCTGCTTGCGCGTGGTGCTGTGGCGTGGTTCTGCCGGGTGAACGGTGGCATGGCGCAGTACGGAGATCAGCCGGTCTGGAACTACACGCTATCGATACCTGGATTTGAAGATGCCCACGATGGCTATTCAGACTTGCATGGCATGTTATCGGATGGTCGCTGCTTTGCGATTGAAGTAAAGCGCAAAGGCAAGAAGCCAACCAAACCACAACAGCGATTTCTTGACGCTGTTCGCCATGGCAACGGCATTGCTATTGTTGCTTATCGATTTGAAGACGTTCAAAACGCACTGAGGATTGAATTATGACATCGCACACACAAGACGAAGTGATGATCAAACTCGAAGATTGGTTTGATCCTTACAATCCTGAACACATGAAAGCCTACGAGAAACTTTGCGAGTCTGGATGCTGGCCTAAATCTTTCGTGCCGCTGCATGTGTGCAGTAATCATTTGTCAGTGTTAAGCGTCAATTGCAAGATAGCGGCGGCATGGACTTGCTATTATCTGCTCGGACAAAAAATAGATGGAACTCCTTTCTGAAAAGGCATGATATGAATTTCAAACCCCTACAACCCGACAAGCGATTCAAGTACGGCGATCGAGTGCTTTTCAACCCACCGCCCTCTGCTTATTCAAGTCAGTGCAGGCAAGCGCAATTCGCTGGAGAGAAAGGCGTAGTCATGGCGATGCACTCAGAAGAGTACGGAATTATGTTATTTCAGAAGGGGACTTGTCTTTGCAATCTCAAATACTGCGAGAAGCTGTGATGGAAACTCAATTCGCGCATAGCGATCCTCCCGTTTACTCCGTGCGCCGCACACCGACATTGGTTTGTCCGTACTGCAAGCGCGCCGTCATGTCTTTTATCGATGAAGCGAGTCATGGAGGACGAGCGACCCCGCCGGTCGAAGAAGGGATTGCGTAGGGCCTTGCCGTGCCCCAGCCATCCGGGCGATGGGCACGGCTCCCGGAGCAGCCCGTCCGGCGGTTCTTGATGTGCTATCCGCGCCGGTTTTTCGGGGCGGTTCGCGCCGCAGCGGCATCTTGCATAACCAGCCACTCCAGATATTGCGTGATGCTGCGATGCTGTTCTTGCGCCCGCTTGACCAATAAGGTCTTGAGTTCCGGGGTAAGGCGAATGGTGACGGCTGCTGACTTTTTCATAGAAAACCTCTTGTTTTGTATTGCATAGGATAATACAATAACAAGCATGGTTACTAGACAACGCGCCTACAAATTCCGCTTTTACCCGACTGCTGCCCAGCGTCATCAATTGGCGGTTGAATTCGGAAACGCCCGGTTCGTGTGGAATCGCTGTTTGGACATGCGAAGCACGGCTTACAAGGAACGCCAAGAGAAGCACAACTATGTCTCGCTCGCTCGGCAAGTGACCGTCTGGAAGAAAACCGAATTCCCGTGGCTGGCCGATAGCGCCGCATGCTGTTTGACGCAAGCCCTGATTGACCAGGACAAGGCGTTTCAAAACTTCTTTGCCAAGCGCGGAAAGTATCCCCGCTTCAAATCGAAGTGGGATCGTCAATCGGTTCGCTACACCCTCGACCAACGCCACATTCAAAGCACCTATGGCGCGGGCGAATTCCTGAAGGTGCCCAAACTCGGCTTTGTCAAAGTGCGTTGGAGTCAGATGCCAGCGGGTATCCCGAAAATGGCGACCGTTTCCAAAGACGCCAGCGGTCGCTACTTCGTGAGCTTTTCGTGTGAGGTGGATATTCAGCCGCTTCCGAAAACTGGAACCGTGATCGGGGTTGACCTGGGGATCAAGGATGTTGCCGTAACCAGCGATGGCGAAAAGACCGGCAACCCCCGCCACCTCAAGCGCCGTCTGAAACACCTCAAGCGGCAACAGCGCCGGCTGTCTCGGATGAAGAAGGGCAGCAACCGGCGCAACCGCCAGCGGGCCAAGGTCGCCAAGATTCACGCCCATATCGCCGCCAGCCGTGCCGACTTCTTGCACAAGACCACGACCGCGCTCATTCGCCAAGCGGACGGCATCGCCATCGAAGATTTGCACGTCAAGGGCATGGTGAAGAATCACCACCTCGCGGGCGCGATTGCCGACGTGGGTATGGGCGAATTTCGCCGGCAGTTGGAATATAAAGCCGCGTGGTACGGTCGGGAAATCGAAGTGATAGACCGCTGGGCGCCGAGCAGCAAAACCTGTTCGGAGTGCGGCTCCTACCAGGAAAAAATGACGCTGCGGGTTCGGGAATGGACGTGTCCCGATTGCGGCACCCGCCATGATCGTGACGAGAACGCCGCCAAAAATATCCTGAAGTTCAGTACCCTGGGGAACAGGGGACTAAAAGCGCGTGGAGCGGGCAAGAACTTGCCGGGGCATGACCCCGACACCCGCGATGAATCGCGAACCGACGCCGAAAAATTCACCGAACCGATGTTTGAGCCGACGGCATGGACCGGGCAGCGTATGTCTTCGAGTTCGATGAGTTTCCGGCGCTCTCAATCATGCATTAGAGCCGCTCAATAAAGCGCGGGATGAATTGCGCAAGCTATTAGGAAAATAGGTTGAAACCGATGACTAAAGAAAACATCCCCGAACTTTTGAAAAAAGCCATCAACTGCTGGGAATCACTTAGGGAACCAATAGCTGATTATGGGATTGTCGATCCCAAGCGCATGATTCCGCACCTCGTCATCGATGCCTTTTTATCCGGGTATCGGGATGGCGCAATGGCTGGCCATGACCAAAAAATCCAGGTGACTCGCATCTACGGTGCGCGAGGCGAGGATGTATTCGCGGAAGGCGTGCTCAGCACAAAAGGCGATCTTATTAAGATCGAAGGAAGCCGGGACATGGAAATTACGCCGGATGAAGCCGCAAGGCTTGGGAAAGAACTGATCCGACTTGCGCGCAGCGGCGGCTGGACTGACCTAGAGGCATGATGCCCTTGTTGTATGCATGGACTGGCAGCAACCAATTCAAACCCACTAATTCAATCTAACCAGAAGCCATGCCGACCTACTACAACGAAATCGATCCTCATGCCGCGCAATGGCTACGAAATCTAATAGCCGCTGGCCATATCGCGCCGGGTGATGTTGATGAACGTAGCATTGTCGAAGTACAGCCAGACGACCTACGAGGATACCAACAAGGTCATTTCTTCGCCGGAATCGGCGGATGGAGCCTCGCGCTGCGGCTCGCCGGATGGCCCGATCACCGACCTGTTTGGTCTGGAAGTTGTCCATGCTTCCCGGCTGGCACGCTTGTGCTGACCACCGATGGGTACAAGCCCATTGAGACGGTTGCCGTCGGGGACTTGGTGCTGACCCACCAGGGCCGATTCCGTGCCGTCCTAGAAGTCGGCTCCGATGTGGCCGAGTGCGTGGTCGTGAAGGGGCAGGGGCACCACGGCCTCGTCTGCACGCCAGGACACCCGTTCCTCGTTGGCAATGATGAGTGGTGCGAGGCCAAAGACCTGAAAGGGCGACGGTGGGCGAACGTGGCCCAAGTCCCTGAGGTGCCTGTGCCCGCCATGGTGCCGACCGCCAAGGGGCACTTCTACGACAAGGCGTCGAAGGGGTATCGGGTCAAGGGTGACAAGGGGGGGAAGCCAGTTTACGTCGGTCTGTTCGGCACCGTCGAGGAGGCGGCCGCAGCGCGGACCGAAGCGATCCGAGATGGACGCATTGACGTGCGGGGCGCCAACGCTGCGGACGTTTGGTCGCCCGGTTTCGCGCGGTTCCTCGGCTACTGGATCGGGGACGGGTGGGTGTCCCGCGACCATGTGTTCCTCTGCGGAGCTGTCGGCGATGCGGACCTGCTGGAGCAGTTGTTCGCTGGGGCCAAGTTGCTTGGGAAGGCCACGCTGGAGCCGACCTCGTCCCGCATCCGGTGCGGCTCCAAGCATTTTGTTAGGTGGCTCCGTGAGCAGTTTGGGGAGTACGCCCACGGCAAGAAGATTCCCGCATGGCTCTACGGGATGCCCGAGGAGTACCGCCGCGCGTTCTTGGATGGCTACCTACTAGCGGATGGGCACGAGGAGACAGGGAAGCGCGGCGGTGGCCGAGTGCGTGTGTTTACGACAGTGTCGAAGGCGCTTGCGATCGGCGTTCGGGTACTGCTGAACCAGCTTGGGGCGTCCGCATCAATCCGGGTGATCAACAACCAGCGGCAGGCGGTGATCGACGGTCGGCCGGTTTCGGAACGCCCATCCTACAAGGTGACCGCGTATGAGACAGTCAGGTCTTTTCGATTGCTTGGACGACACGGATGGGGACTCGTCCGCTCCGTTGAGCCCGCCGGTACCCACACCGTCTACAACCTTGCAGTCGATGAAGATGAAAGCTACACCGCAGACGGGATCGTCGTTCACAACTGTCAACCGTTCTCCACGGCGGGAAAGCAGCGTGGCTGCGAAGATGATCGCCACTTATGGCCTACGTTCTTCCGCCTCATCCGAGAGTGCCGCCCTGCAAGCGTCTTTGGTGAGCAGGTTGCCGGAATTAATGGCCTCGCATGGATCGATCATGTATTCGCTGACTTGGAAGACGAAGACTACGCCGTTGGGGCGGCGGATTTGCCAGCTTGCGGCGCGGGAGCGCCTCATCGAAGGCAGCGCTTGTTCTGGGTGGCCAACGCCAACAGTAACGAGCGGCGCGCAACACAAGGATACCCGTACGCAAGGACAGACTGGCGGAACGACATTGGCGGGCGCGGTGACGTTGACCTTATGGGCAACTCCGACATCACGGGACTGGAAGGACGGAGCAACGACACTCCAGAATACTCCAGTCAACGCGCTGTTAGGCCGTCAAGTCCTTGGGGTCAACTCGAATGGCTCACATGCTCAGACGGAAAATCAAGGCCGTCTCAACCCGGCATTTTCCCGCTGGTTGATGGGATACCCAAAGGCTTGGTGCGATGCGGCAATCGAAGCATGGTACCAGATGCAGATCAATCGGCGGAAGCGCGAACCATGCGACTGAAAGGATACGGGAATGCAATTGTTCCGCAGGTCGCGGCGATTTTCATCACGGCGGCGATGCAAAGCCTATGACCACAAAACACCCATTCCGCCTCACACCAGTCAATCCTCTGGAACAGGACATCCAAGGCCAAATCATCGATTACCTGCGGGTCGAACAGGCGCGGGGGCGAGCAGGGGGTTTGAGCGATCCAACGGCGGCGGCATGAAAAACCCGTCGGGGCGGGTGCTGCGGTTCTACTTTCTCTATTTGCGGGGCAAGATTCCGCGCAGCAAAGGCAAAGCGGATTTAAGCGGGATGCTAATGGGTGGCCAGTTCTTTGCTTTGGAGGTGAAACGGCACAATGAAAAACCCACCAAAGACAGCTTGAATATCTCGCAGCGGTTCGGGATGGCGGCGGTATCGCGGCGGTCGTGCGCAGTTTTAGCGACGCGAAGAATGTTTTATTCGCGGATGGGATTAAAGCCGTTCTGGCTGAAGAGGAAATGAATCATGAGCGGGAAATATAGTTTGCACACGAACTCGTTGATCGTTAAACCGGTGGGCCAACCGATTTATTGCGAAGAAGCTACCACTGTTTCAATCGATGACGAGGGCGGCGGGTTATTTGTCGATCTTTCCCAACATCACGACGATGGCCGGTGCCGGATAAGCGTGGGTTATGAAGAATGGCCGCTGATCGTTGCCGCCGTCAATGCCATGTTTGAAGAGATTGCGAAAATGGAGGCTGTTGAGTCGCCGCCGTGCTGAATCGTGACGGTCATCCATGACCGCCCCGATTTCAGCGATGAGACTTAACCAGCCCACTTTAACGAGTAGACGATGCAACGAGACGCGAAAGCGACACACCCGGCGATGCTTCACCAGTTGCCGGCACTGTGGGTGACGGGAATGACGGGCGATGCGGTGAATGCCCCAATCCTTAACCTGAACGACCGTTGCACTCTTGGCGAGGTGACCCTTACCGATTTTCGAGACGGAGTAATCCGATGAATTCAGTTTTGTCTTGAGTAGCACGAAGAAGCCGCTGATGCCCTGCCGCCCCGCCATGGTCGGCAATTGCTGACCGCCGGCAAGGCAGCCGTCTACCGGCAACAGCCGTTTACCATTATCCTGAAAGAACGCGCCGATGGCGACGTTCAACCCGTCGAGATCAAGATTGATCCCGGCAGCAAAACGACCGGCATCGTGCTGGTCGGACATTTCGAGCAACAGGGCGCGGTCGTCCTGTTCGGCGCTAACCTAACCCATCGTGGCCAGGCCATCCAGAGCAACCCAAGAAACCAGACATCCTCGCCCTGGGCCGAATGAAAGCCGGGGTCCGCAACTCCACGGAAGCGGACTATGAAAATCTGCTGGAAACGCGCCGCTGTATCGGGGAGGTGCTCTGGTATCGATTCGAGGGGATCACGCTTAGAATCGCCAAGGGGGTGAGCTACACACCCGATTTCGTGGTGATGCTGGCCAGCGGCGAGATTGAGCTTCATGAGGTCAAGGGCTACTGGCGGGACGATGCCCGCGCCAAGACCCGAGTCGCCGCTGAACAATTCCCGTTTCGAATTATCGCCATCACGCGACCCTCGCGGAAAAAGGGTGCGGGATGGGTGTTCGAGGACATATAAAATAGGTGTATGATGATGAGCAAATCCATGGAGTCGCCCATGCCTGAACTGATGACCCCATCCCAAGCCGCCCTGGACCTGCTCCACGAATTCGAGCAGGGACCGCAAGGCGGCATGGCCTCGGTGCCGTACTGTGACTTTGCCGGGCATCCCACGATTGGTTGGGGCCATCGAATCCTGCCTAGAGAGCGATTCTCGAAGCCGCTCACGGTGGCTCAATCCGATGATCTGCGTAGCGACCTGGAACGGTTCGCCGCCGCCGTCAACTCATTGGTGACAGCGCCTATCACTCAATCGATGTTCGATGCCCTGGTGTGCTTTGCTTTCAATGTCGGGCTAGGCGCGCTCAAAGGCTCCACTCTCCTACGCCTGCTGAACCAACATTGGTACGCCGCCGCCGCACAGCAGTTCGAGCGATGGGACAAGGCCACGGACCCGAAGACCGGCCAGAAGGTCGCCTTGCGCGGCTTAACAAGACGCCGGAAGGCGGAACGTGATTTGTTCGAGCGTGACGGGCTGCGGCCATGAGTCGCGCGCTGCTATCCGCCCTGCTGCTGTCCGGCTGCATGGCCGCGCCCGCCGCCGCCCAGGCCGATCCGGTCTGGTTCGCGCCCCATGTCGCGGATACCAGCGTGTCTTGGGTCGTGCTGAAAGTGGTTGATGGCGCGGAGGAGATCCACCCCTTCGGCTTTCCGGGCGTAGTGGTCGCCAAGCTGGCAGTGGAAGGGTTCGCCCTGAGCCGTCGGGATGCCGGAGATATCGAAAATTGCCAAGCACTGGCCGGCGGCGCGCGCTTGGGAGGATGGATCGGCACCGGTGCGACCCTGGGCGGCCTAGCCGCTGGCCCGGTCGGTCTGGCGCTGGGCGGCCTTGGCGCTGGATTGCTGTCTTGGCAGTGGTCGCAAGAGTCAGCGCAGTTGACGTGCTCGCAACCGCCTCTTGTAGATAGTGCTCCGTATAGCTATTCTGGGGACGAGTGCGTGGGCTGGAATGATGCCCGTCCTGATTTCTGTAACAAGTGGAGTTACCGATGAAAAATATATCCGCACTGCCGTTTCTCTTGGCTCTGGCGTCGGCTCCGATCTATGCCGCGCCGTTCGTCGTGTCAGACCCGTATCCACCAGATACGGCGCAACCATCTGAGTTTGTGATTTCGGTATCCGGTACTCAGACGCCGGTCGTTATCCCGGCGACTGCTACGCCGCAAGGCGCTATTTTGCGATGGGATGTTTCCAGTGTATCCGGATCAAAGACGATTACTGTGAAGGCACGTAATGTTCGGGGGGAATCCGCAGCGACCCCCCCTTTCACCTTCACCGTTGGACCGCCGGCCACTCCAAGCGGGATTGGGCTTTCGGAAAAATAATCAGGCTACCCAAATGATACTTCCCTGGGGGAATTTCCTACGCCCGCGCGACACGCTGGGCCGAGAAAGCCGAACGCTGTTTTTCGTTGCCGTGTCGTGGTTGATGATGACGGTGCGGTTTGTCGCTGGCGGCGTATCTTTCGAGTACGGACCTATTCATTGGGAAATCGCGCCAGCACTGGTGACTGATTACGGCGTGGCGGTTGCGGCGGTCATTGCAATCTGGGTGGGGCGTGAGTGGGTGCGGGGACAGGCTGATGCTTGATACTATTCTGGCGATTGTCGGCGGCACGCTGGCGCTGCTCTTCGGCGTTGGGCAATTCAATGCGCATCGAAACATCAAGCGAATGGAGCAAGAGCGGGATGCTCGTAGACGAGCGGCCAATCAACAGCAAGAGGCAATTACCAAGGCCGCGCTGAAGATCAAGGATGAGTTGGCCAAGCGTCCTCCCATCGACATGAAAAACAGGAGCGACTTCGAATGATTTCCTGGTGGTGGTTGATTCCGGCCTTTGTTGTGGGCGGCGTCGCGGGCGCGGGGCTATTCGTTTATGCCTTGGCCAAAAACTGGGGCGGCGGATGAGTGGCTCGACATGCGCGCGCTGACTCTTCTAATGGTGCTGCTGCTTGCCGGATGCTCGGCGACGCCCGTCGTCGCATATCGACCGGTGCCGGTGTGGCTGATTCCGCCCGCGCCGGAACTACCCAAGATCCCGTCGGCGGATCTGGCGTGTCTGTCCGATGACACCTATTTCGCGTTGGCGAAACGGGATCGGGAACAAGACGCCTACGCTCGACAATTGCGAACCCTGCTGGAGGCCCGATGAGCAACCCAGACGAAGATCACGGCTCGGCCGTGCCATTAACCCGGCGGGCCGTCGATCATGACATGCGTGACCTGGTTTGCTCGGTCCATCATTTGGGTGAACGCGTGTTGGTGCTGGAGACCAAAATGGGCGTGTCGGATGGTCGGCTTCGGTCGATCGAGGGTGAAATCAGGGACACGAAAACCGAGGTCGGTAACGTGTTGGGTTGTCTGCAAGGGCATATCCAGAACGAAGAAAAGCAGAAAAACCAAGTGTTGATGTGGGTCATCGCTACCCTGCTCTCCGTGCTCGGCTTCGGTGCGGCGGCGCTGATCAATCATCTGCTTTCGAAATGACATGGCCCGAATCGACCCCAAAACCGGCAAGCGCCGCTACGCGACCTTGGTGGTAACCGCACGGAATGGTGATCTGAATACTCATGCGACGGCCACCCAGAATTTGCTCGCACCCCGGCTGTTCCGCGCTCACATCATCACAAGATGGTCGATGCCCTCGGCATCCACGTCAGCCGTTTGCCGAGCTGCGCGGGCCTGAACAGCGGCGAGCGTACAATCGCGATCAACCGGAGTCCAACCGGTTCTACAAGACGGCCGCATGGCAACGGGTGCGGGTCGCGATCCTGAGCCGGCGACCGCTTTGCGTCGAGTGCGAGCGGCTTGGGCGCGTCACGGCCGCTACTCTCGTCGATCACATCATCCCGTATCGCGAGCGTCCTGACCTCGGGCTGGATCAATCCAACCTTCGGCCGCTCTGTCATTTCTGCCACGGCAGGATCGGTCAGCGCGTCACGGCCACCGACCACCGCCGGCCAGAGGGGGAGGGGGGGGCTCCAAATTTTCACCCTCACAACCATTGGAAGATGGACGGGAGTTAAATTTTTTTGGGCGCGAAATTGGCGATTTTGCGCGGGTTCGAGCCCTGGGCAGCAAAAAGCCCGCCGGAGCGGGCTGATTTCATACGGATTTAGGCGGTTGTGGCGTTAGCGGTATCCCGCTGGATGATTTGCGCGATGGCCGCCGCCGCGGCTGGCGTCAGGCAGGTGTTTTGAATGGCAAACAGTACCTTGCCGTCCATGACCCGGTGCGCGACAAGCCCCGCCGTTCAGGGCGGGGAGGATGTCAACGCCGTCAAAAAACACCGCAACATCAAAAACAGCGCATTGGCGTTGCGATCGCTATGTGATCTGGCGATGCGCGCGCTTGAGGATGATAGCCGTGAAGGGGAGAAAGCCTAAGCCCACTCACCTGAAAATCTTGCAGGGCAATCCAGGCCGGCGACCGCTGCCGGCGGATGAGCCGAAGTTGGAGTCCTGCTTTCCCGATCCGCCTAGCCATTTGAGCGAGGCGGCGCGACAGCACTGGGCCGAGGTGGGGGGTATGCTGCACGAGGCCGGTATTTTGACGGCTTTGGATGCCGATGCGCTGGCGGCCTATTGCGAACTGCATGCACGCTGGGTGGAGGCTAACGAAAAAATTCGTGAATATGGTCTGGTCATCAAAAGCCCGAGCGGGGCGCCGGTGCAATCCCCGTATTTCAAGATTTCGGCAATCACATTTGACGCCATGAAGGCGATGTTGGCGGAATTCGGCATGACGCCGTCCAGCCGCGCGCGCGTCAAAAGTACCAAGCCAAAAGAAGTCGAGAATCCATTTGCTGCAATCGATCGGTTACGTGGGGCGTAGCGCGGATCTCGTTGATCCGCTATTCTATGCGTGGGTTTTTTCAAGGACTTAAGAATTCACATTTTAACCCGCTCGGCTTAAAATAACGCGACCTACAAACTGGGCATCTTTTTTTAATTTCCGTAATGAGCGACTCTCTGACCATTGCCCGCGCCTACGCCAAGTCAGTTTTGGCTGCTCGCGGGATTCCCGCTTGCCGCTGGATTAAGCGGGCGGCCGAACGATTTCTGGACGATCTCAAAGCAGCCAGAACGCGGAATAGCGTGTTCGTGTACAGCAAGGATCATGCGGAGTCAGCCATTCGGTTCATTGAGTTGTTACCGCATGTCAAAGGCGAATGGGCACGGCGCCGAGAGACGCTGCGGATGGAGCCGCACCAAATCTTTGTTCTGGTCAATTTGTTCGGATTCGTGCGCCGATCCGATGAAACTCGGCGGTTTCGACGGGCTTATTTATCCGTCAGCCGGAAAAACGCCAAATCGACCACCGCCAGCGCCGTCGGGCTGTACATGCTCTGCGGTGACGGGGAGCCGGGCGCGGAAATCTACGCGCTGGCCACCACGAAGGATCAGGCGGGGATCGTGTACTCTGACGCCCGCGCCATGGTGAAGCGATCGCCGGATTTGATGGCCCATTACGGCCTGGACCCTGGCGTTATGGCCATCAGTCGCGCCGAGGCGAATTCGACGTTTAAGCCCCTGCCGGGCGACCCTGGTGACGGACAGAATCCGCATTGCGCTATCGTGGACGAGTACCACGAACATCAGTCCCCCAGGGCCTATGACGCGATGTATTCCGGCATGGGCTCACGCCGGCAACCTCTGATGCTGGTCACCACCACGGCCGGCTACAACCGGGCCGGGCCGTGTTACGCGATGGAGGCGTATTGTCATCGCGTGCTGGAGGGGCGGGTGGATGACCCCTCGCTGTTCGCCGCGATCTACACGCTGGACCCTGATGACCGCTGGGACGATCCCAAGGTGTGGCTCAAGAGCAATCCGAATATTGGCGTCTCGGTATCGCGGGAGAACCTGGAAGAGGCGTGTTTCGAGGCCCAGCACAACAGTGTCAAGCAGGTCAATTTCCTGACCAAGCGCATGAACATCTGGGTCAATGCGGGCACGCAATGGATGGATGCCCGCGAGTGGGATGCCTGCGCCGATCCGGCGTTGATGCTCGATCAGTTTGCCGGACGGCGGGCCTGGCTGGGGCTAGACCTGGCGAGCAAGATTGATTTGTGCGGCCTGGAAATCCTCATCGAGGATGGAGAGCGCAAGGTTCGGTTTGGGTTTTATTACCTACCGGAAGACCCGGTCATGTTGGGGGCGTCGTCCACCCATGCGCACTATTACGCTTGGCACCTCGACGGATTGGTAACCCTGACGCCGGGCAACATCACCGACTACTCACGCATTCGCGAGGATATTGAGCGGGTTTGTCGGTTACTGCGCGTGGAGGCGATTGCCTACGATCCGTTCCAAGCCACGCAACTGGCGACCGAGCTGCTCGCCAAGAATCTGCCGATGGTGGAAGTGAGCCAGACCTTGCAGAATCTCAACGAGCCCATGAAGCAGCTTCAGGCATGGGTGAAGACCCGGACCCTGGTGCATAACGGTTGCCCGGTTATGGCCTGGCAGATGAGCAATGTCGTGGCGCACCTGGACGCCAAGGAACGAATTTACCCGCGCAAAGAAAGCGCGGAGAACAAGATCGATTCTCCGGTGGCGTTGATTATGGCCGTGGGTCGAGCCATGGCGCCGCAGGTCGACGAACCGAAAGGGGAAAGCGTTTATGAAAAGCAGGCTCGCGAGGCACGGGAACGGCAAGCCCGCGAGCAGGAAGAGCAAGGCGCGGAAGAACAGGAGCCAGAAAGCCGACAAGAGCAAGAACGACCAGACCAACCCCAAAAAAAGGTGAGCGTTTATGAGCGACAAAGGGAAAAAGCCTAGTGTGCATCTGCCCACGTTGGCTCGGATGTCCGGCGTGTCCGCCTCCACTTTGCGTAAGCGCCTGGCTCAGAATGGCGGCAACTTGGATCAGGCCGTCAGTCAGCCGATCTGTTCAAAGCAGGCGGCCGGGCGAATCGGAGCCAAGAGATCACCGTGGCGGTATCCTGGCGAATATTGAAAGCGCTGGAAGAGCTTGACTTTTTTTCGATGCACAGCTAGACGGTGGCATGTCGATCATCTCCGCCATCATTCCCGCCGTTCGCGACTTCTTGATTGCGCGATTGACCGCGCCGGCCGTGCCGGAGAGTCGTCGTGGATGGTCACCGACTTCATCCGCTGGCGTCCATGTTGACGAGGATGTTGCCCTTCGTTACGCGGCGGTCTGGATTTGTTGCCGGGTCATCGCCGAAGCGATTTCGGCCATGCCCTGGAACGTCATGCAGCGCGATGGCAATAAGCGCAGTCGCATCCAGGGACATCCCGCTGATTGGCTGCTGCATGTCGCGCCCAATTCCGAACTTTCCGCATACACGTTTCGCGAAACCATGCTGTTCTGGGCGTTGACCTGGGGGAACGGGTACGCCGAGATTGAACGCGATGGGTCCTTGCGGCCTGTTGCCTTATGGCCGATCGAGCCGGACAGGGTCGAGCCGCAACGTGACGCAACCGGCGCGTTGGTCTACGAAGCGAGGAACAGCGGAACGGGTCGTGCTTTTATTCCCGCTCGCGACATGTTCCATCTGCGAGGTCCCGGCTGGAACGGGCTCAAAGGGTATTCGCCGATCGATCTAGCGCGGGAAAGCATCGGGCTGGGGTTGGCTTGCCAGAAATTTGGAGGGGCATTCTTCGGGAATGGCGCGACCCCTGGCGGCGTGATCGAGGCTCCAAGCACGTTGGAATTGTCTCCCGAAGCGAAGCGCATCCTACTGGACGAGTGGAACAAGGTTCATCGCGGCCCTGGAAAATACGGCAAGGTGACCTATCTGGACGGCGGGATGACGTACAAGCCGATCAGCATCGCTCCCAATTCCGCGCAATTTCTCGAAACTCGGCAGCATCAGGTGCTGGAAATTGCTCGCTGGTATAAGGTTCCGCCCCACAAGATTTACGAGCTGACTCGCGCGACCTACAACAACGTCGAACAGCACCAAATCGAATTCCTCACTGAAACCCTGGTGCCGTGGATCGTGCGGCTGGAGCAGGAGGCCGACGCCAAGCTACTCGGGCCGTACCAGCGTAGTCGGCTTTACACCAAGATCAAGCCAGAGGCGCTGCTGCGCGGTGACATCAAGACCCGCTACGAAGCCTATGCCTTGGGCCGGCAATGGGGTTGGCTCAGCATCAACGACGTGCGTGGGCTGGAGGACATGGACCCGATTCCCGCCGGCGGCGATGAGTACCTGACCCCGCTCAACATGCGCGAAGCTGGTGGCCAGTTGCAGCCGCCGGAGCCACAGGCGCAGCTTGCGGCCTTGGAAGAACGCTTGCAGCGTCTGTTGGCCTTGGCCCATGAACAGCGCCAACAACCAGTGAATCTAAATCTGGCCCAAGGCGGGACCACCGTGCAGGTTGATCATCATTGGCCCGCGCCGGTTGCTGCTGAGATTCGCCCTGAGATTCGAGTCGAGACCCCGGTGGCGATCAACGTTGAGGCACCGGTGCCGCAGCCGGCCGAGGTGACGATTCATAACCTCCAGGCGCCGCCGTCCATCGAGGTCAAACCAAATATTCATATCGAGGCGCCGCCCGCGACACCCGCGCCTGACGTGCGCATTGAGGCCCCGGTGGCGGTGACCGTGGAAGCACCAGCGCCACAGCCGGCCGAGGTGGTGGTCAATGTGGCCACGTCCACGCCTGAGGTGCGGATCGATGCTCCGGTGGCGATCAACGTCGAGGCACCGCCCGCGCCGGAGGTGACCGTCAATGTCGAGGCTTCACCCACACCTGAGATTCACGTCGAAACACCGGTGGCGATCAACGTTGAGGCACCGGTGCCGCAACCCGCCGAGGTGACGATTCAGAATTTACAGGCAACGCCGTCTATCGAGGTGCGCCCGAACATTCACGTTGAGGCGCCGCCCGCGCCGGATGTCGTCTTACAGGTTGGAGAACAGATCAATGACCCAGCGCAATCAGTACCGGATTGAGAATGCCGCATCGGCCGCGCCCGAAATTTATCTGTATGGGCAGATCGGTGCGGATTGGTTAGACGAAGGGATTACGGCCGCCAAAGTGGTCAAGGATCTGAACGCGCTGGGCAAGAGAAAGGACATCATCGTTCGGATTGACTCGCCTGGCGGGAACGTGTTCGAAGGGACGAATATTTACAACGCCCTGGTGCGGAACACGGCCAACATCGTTGTGCATATTGATGCACTGGCGGCCAGCATCGCCAGCATCATCGCCATGGCCGGCGCGGAGATTCACATGGCCGACAATGCCTTGATGATGATCCATGAGCCCGCTAGTTCGGTGGCCGGCACGGCGGCCGACATGCGCAAGATGGCGGATACCGTCGATAAGGCGCGCGAGAATCTGGTGAGGATTTACGCTCAGCGAACCGGGAACAAGGACAGCAAGATTTCGGATTGGATGCGGGACGAGACTTGGTTTACGGCGATGGAGGCGCTGGAGGCGGGCATGGTAACGGACATCACGCCGGGACAAAAACTGGCCGCCTTGAATACTCGGGGCATGACCAACGAGGATTTGGCGCGGCTGTATGGTTATCACCGCGTTCCCTCCTGGTGGGGGCGTGAGTGCGCCAAGCCGAGGATGGAGGCTTTCCATGCCAAGCATGGGCATCTGTTTCAACTGGCCACGGAGCTGAAATAGGCACCGCCGGGAGGCGGCGCGTTGATTTGAGTTCAACCTAAGAAGCACCGCCGGGAGGCGGCGCGTTTCACCTAAGAGGACAAGACTGATGCCTGACATCGCCGAAATGAAAGCGCGCCAAGCGGAGCTAGCCAAGTTGTACAAAGAGCTGCGCGCCAAGGGCCATGATGAAAACCGCGACATGACCGACGAGGAAAACAACCTGCTTGAAGGGTATGTCGAGGAAATGAGCAAGCTGTCCGCTCAGATTGCTCGCGATCAACGATTTGCGGATATGGAGGCGGGCTTAACGCAAAGCCAAGGGCGCCGCGCCGATCCAGCGGGAACACCCATGCAAGCGCGAGATGGGGCGCGGGTATCGGTGGGGGATTCGCGTCGGTCCAAAGATCCGCGCTGGGGGTTCAACAATCTGGGCGAGTTCGCCCTGGCGGTCAAGGAAAATCCTCACCATAGAGATATTCGCGACGCCGCTTTGGCGACCTACGGTAACGAGGGCGTCGGTACGGACGGCGGATTCGCCGTGCCTCCCGAATATCGCGAGCAGATCACTAGCCTAGTGACCGGCGAGGATTCGTTTTTGAGCCGATGCGACGCTGTGCCCACCTCGCGTAGCACGGTCATCGTGCCCACCGACGAGGACACCGCCTGGGGGACCAGCGGCGGCGTGCGGGTGTATCGACGCGCCGAGGCAGCGACGATGACGCAAAGCGCGATCAATCTCAAGGAGGTATCGGTTCGGGTCGAAGAGCTTTATGCCCTCGTGCCCGTCACCGACCAGCTTTTGGAAGACGCCCCCATGTTGGGCCGCTTCCTGACCACGAAAGCCGGCGAAAAGATCGACTACCGGATCACGGACGAAATCATCAACGGCACCGGTTCTCAAGGTCAAAACCTGGGCATTTTGAATGCGCCGTGCTTGGTCACTGTCAGCAAGGAAAACAGTCAGGCCGCTAATACCGTGGTGGCTGCCAATGTGCTCAAGATGTTTTCGCGGATGCCGGACCGGGTTCGTCGTAACGCGGTATGGGTTATCAATCAGGACATCGAGGCGCAATTGTTGAGCTTGAGCCTTGAGTTCAAGTCCAGCGCCGGCGCGGGTATCGCGGCGGGGGCTAGCGCGATAATCCCCGAAGGCGGGCTGCGTTACGACCAGACCAACGGGACCTTGCAGGGCCGGCCTATTCTGTCCACAGAAGCCTGCGCCACTCTCGGCGACAAAGGCGACATCATTCTGGCTTACCTGCCGGGCTACTTCGCGCCCTACAAGGCCGGCGGCATCAAGGAAGCCATGTCCATGCATCTTTGGTTCGATCAGGGGATCACCGCGTTCCGCTGGTCGTTCCGAATCGGCGGTCAGCCGTGGTTGTCGGCGCCGATCGCGCGCGCCAAGGGCAGCAATACCCTGTCGCATTTCGTGACCCTTGAGGACCGATAATTTCGAACGGCCTCCGGGCCGAAATTCTGGAGGTGTGTATGTACCCGAACGTTTCTCTTGCCGAACAGTTGGCGGTGGTGGGCGTCATTCCGCCGCAAACCGTGGCGAGCACGCCGGTAGTGTCCGGCGCCATCGACGTTTCAAAATGGGATCAACTGCTGTTCGTGTTTCAGTTGGGCAACATGGCGGCCGAGACTATCGACTGCGGCGTGGAAACCTGCGATTCCGACGGCACCAGCAATGCCGTTGACATCACTGGCAAGCAAGCCACCCAGCTTGCGGCCGACGCCAGCGCCAACGACAACAAGCAAATCATCATTGCCGTTAAGAGCACCGACCTGATCGCCAATGGCAAACAGTATGTTCGAGCCACCATGGCGACCGGCGACGCGGTCGGCGGGCCGGCGGCGTGCGTGGTGCTTGGGGAAGGTCGTTATGGCCCCGGCATTGCCAACGACTTGGCCAGCGTGGTGCAGGTCATCAAGTAATGGCCGGTTTGATTCGGACTGTCGCCCCAGCGGATTTGCCCGTTGATGTGGCGACGGTCAAATCCGCCCTGCGGATCGATCTGAGTGACGACGATACGTTGCTGGCCGCTCTGATTGGAGCCGCCTCCGATGAAGCTGAACATCGGCTCCATCGGGCCATCCTGCCGCAAACCTGGATGTTGTTTCTGGACTCTCTGCCGCGACAGATACGGCTGCCGTGGCCCACGGCGCAAAGCGTGACGGTCGAATATTGCCAAGATGCGGGCGATTGGGTTGCCTTGAATGCGAATGATGTGTTTTTGGTCTCGGGGCCGCCGTCCATCGTGGTGCCCACGCATGGCGTGACCTGGCCAACGGTCGGTCATTATCCCGATTCGGTGCGGGTGACGTTTCAATCCTGCTCCTGGGAAACTCTCGCCGTTGTGCCCCTGGGCATTCGGCAGTGGATTGTCGCCCGCGTGGGCGAGCTGTACGAATATCGCGAGCGAAGCGGCCCGGCGCCGGCGGCCTCACATGCCTTCGTCGATAGCCTACTGGCGCCTTGGATCATCCCTGACTACGGCTGGCGGCAATGCGAGCAGGCGCGTTGAGGCGACGGGTGACCGTCAAGAAGCTGTCCGGCGATCCGCCGGCCGCCATGACCGTAACGACGGTGTGGGGCGGGTTTTCCGCGTCGGCCACCGGTAGCGTGCCCGTCTCTGGAGGGCTGCGTTCGCCGGCGGCGATTCAATGCCGCATGCGGTATCCCGATCTGCTGGCCGGCTGGTTTCTGGTGGATGGCTTGCAGCTTTTTCACGTCAACCATGTGCGGAATCCAGACGGCAAGGGACGCGACTGGCTGGCATCCTGTACCGAGCTGGTGGGCGATCCGGCTGTCTATACCCCGGCCGGCGGCAATCCCGTCGATACCCGGTGTTTCGTGATCCATGACGCGCCGTTTATCGGCGAGCAAAGCCAGACGGTCGTTTATCGCGCCCGGCTGGAGCTGCCGCTGATCGAAGTCGGGCGAGCGAAGAAAGGGGACCGGGTCATGACGCGCGGCGTCGATTATGAGGTGCTGGGGCTGGTGGCGGGCGGCGATGATGGAGTGGTCCGCTTGTTGTGGGGGACCCCGGCATGAGCGCGCCGAATTCGGCGGTGGCCTTTCAGGCGCTCAAGGCTCACTTGCAAACCATCACGATGGCCAATGGGTATCGGCAGAACGTCATCGTGCACTCCGGGCGGCCGGAAATAGATGTCACCCTGGCGGACAACTTACCAATACTGCTGTTGGCCGCCCTTGACGAGCGCGCGGTCAATAACGAAGCGAGCGAGACGAACGCCTGGACCAAGGTTCAGCTTTGGGAGCGGCGGATTTTGTTGACCGGCGGGGTCAAGGAAAGCGGGGACTGGGAAACGGCTCGCGATGAGCTACTGGATGATCTGCGCTTGGCTTTGACGCGATATGAGCGTCCGTTGACAGTGGAGCCGGCGGTCTTTGATGAACCCAGCGAAGGACGGCCGGTCGCGACGTTTGCGATGTTTCTGTGGATTGGGTACGAGTGTAATTTCATTGGTTTTTGACCGCCGAGACGGCGGCCCGTTATTTGGAGGAATTGATCATGACTCTAGCCGTTGCCGCGCGCGCCACGTATCTGAATTGCGCCTTTCGCCCTGGATTCTGGTCTGGAGATACGCCGCCGACCCAGTTTTATGACGCGGTGAACTTCACCAAATTTGAGATCACGGCGCAAACCCAGGAGGCCGATAGCCTGATTTCGAACCGAGATGGCGATTTCGGCGAAAACTTGGCGCAAGTTCAAAAGCCCACCGAAGCGGCCGCGCTGTCAGCCGAGGCCGACTACATGTCGCCGCAGATGCTTGCCCTGCTGTTGGGCGCCGATCTGTCCGAAGTGGCGCAAGGCAGTAGCACGGTAACCGACGAAGCGATCGTCCCGGCGGTTGGGCTTTGGGTTCCCCTTGCCAACAAGTACATTTCCACTTTCAGCGCCAAAACGTCGGGCGATGTCACGGTGGACCCGGCCAATTATTCGGTAGACCTGGTCAGCGGGCTATTCAAGGCGCTGAATTCTACCGGGGCGACCGTGGCCAAGGTCAGCTATACCGTCACCGCGCGCACAATCGAGACGCATAAAGCTGGCAAGGCTAAGTCGGCCTATCTGAAATTTGTCGGGACAGGGACCGAAAAGGTCAGCCAGACTCGATGCCTGATTATCGTCCACAAGGCATCGCTGGCCGCCAGCGGCACGTTCGACGTGGTGGCTGGCGGGTATCTCAAAGGCACCTTTGCCGGCGGCCTGATCACGCCCGCCAACGAGTCCTCGCCGTGGCAGGCTGAGTTTACCGATCTTGCCGCCGCGTAACCGACGCCGCGCGATATGTCCATCACTCTGGGCGCCCTGACGCTGCCTGACGGCTTGGTGTGGTCGGATGAGCACGCCTGGTCGCCTATCGCTCAGAGCACCGAATATGGCCTGACCGGCTCGCTGATCGTTGATGAGGCGGTCAAGCAGGCCGGCCGGCCGATTACGCTGGCCGGCGCCAAGGATGGCAGCCGCTATACCGCATGGGTCTTGCTGAATCAGCCCTTTATGGGATTTTCCAGCCTGACCGATTTGCGGGCGGCGCTCTTGGTGGCCGAGGCGACCTTCACGCTGACCCTGCATGATGGCCGGATGTTTACCGTGA
The DNA here is from genome assembly GCA_016712865.1 of Dokdonella sp. GTDB lineage: Bacteria > Pseudomonadota > Gammaproteobacteria > Xanthomonadales > Rhodanobacteraceae > Dokdonella. The sequence continues at coordinate 12,940 of JADJQH010000006.1, read as the reverse complement.
TGCCGCGCCATGACGGGGAGGGGCCGATTCGCGTGATGCCGTTGGCGGGATTTGCCACATTGCCGCCGGCTAGCCCACCTGCCGGGTGGACTTACGCGCTGGACGAATTGCGATTGATTGTAGTGACATGAGCCTGCATAACCATGGCCGCCAGTGACCTGATCGAACAGCGCGGGCTGGCCGAGGCCATCCAAGCAATCGGCGCGCTCAAAGGGGAAATCGTGCGGGCAGCGCGCGGATCGGTGGGCACCACCGCGACCGCGACCCGGCGGCGCTTGGTGGTGCTGGCCATGGCACAAACCGGATTGCGGCGCGCGCTGCTGAATTCTCGAACGCCGATTCGGCGATCCAACCGCCCGGGTGATTACCGAGCGCAAATCCGGCCCTCGCAAAAAGGGATTCCGGTTCCAGATTACCGCTGGACGCATCAGCCCACCGGTCACCCGGCCCGCCATCGCATCTTGATCGATTGGCCGGGCGGGAAAAAGGTCGCGGCCGGGTTCGTCAATCCGTTCGGTCAGTACCAGGCGCCGCTGACCACCCGGCTCAAAGGGCACGACTTAGCAGTAGCTCTGGGGCCGTCGGCCGCCGCGCTGCTGAGCATTTTGTTCAGCGATGCCGATCTTGGAAAGTCGGCGCAAGCGCTGCAAAACGACTTCTTGAAACGGCTGGAAACGGCCGTGGATCGGCGAACCGGATAATGGCAACGCGCTCCCTGCTGGCTGAACTGGTCCTGCGGGTCCGAGACGAAGGCGCCGTCGTTATCGAGCGGACGCGAGCCGGGCTGGCTGGGATTGGCAATGCCGCCAGCGCTGCATTGGAACCGCTGCAATCGTTTTGGGCGTTGATTGGCGCGGCCGTCAGCGTCGGTGGCGCCAAGGAATTGACCGACCGCGCCGACGCCTACACCAACCTCTCCAATCAAGTCAAAGTCGCCACGAACGATGAAGCCGACTATCAGGCGTCGATGCAGTCGGTGGCGGACGTCGCCAAGGACGCCAACGCCAACCTCGACAGCACGGCCCGGCTGTACGGTAAGGTCAAGCAGAACGCGGACAGTCTAGGCATCAGTCAGCAGCAAGTCGCCGATGTCACTAGTGTGGTCGCCAAGGGCATGCAGCTCTCCGGCGCGGAAGCGGGGGCGGCGGCCGGCGCGACGCTGCAATTCACGCAAGCGCTGGGTTCGGGCGTGCTGCGGGGCGAGGAATTCAACAGCATTCTGGAGGCCAGCCCGGCGCTGATCAAGGCCATCGCCGACGGATTGGGTGTCACGGTCGGCGAAATGCGCGGCCTAGCCGAAGCCGGGCAACTCACGTCGGATCGCGTCGTACAAGCGCTGCTCTCGCAAAAGGCCGCGATTGACGAAACCTACGCCAAGCTGCCGCAGACCGTAGCGCAGGCTACGCAGCAGCTCGATAACGCCGCCACGCTCTTTGTCGGCCGTCTGAACGAGCAACTGGGCGCGACTCACTCACTGACCGACGGCCTGAAGTTCCTGGCCAACAACATGGATGCGGTGGCCGCCCTGATGGGCGCGGCTTTCGCCACCGCCGCCGCCAAGGCTGTACAAAGCACCTGGCAGTTTGTCACGGCGTCGATTGCCGCGCGGGATGCTGCCCGTCAGCAAGCCATCGCCGCTGAACAGCAGCAGGCCGCCAATATCGCGGCCGCGCAAAGCCATGTCGCCGCCGCGCAGGCTGCCTACAACCGGGCGCTGGCGGAGCAGCGGGCCACTCAAGCGCAACTGGCCTCTCTGGAAGCTCTGGCCGGCCTGTTTGCCAGCGAGGAAGCCCTGGCCATTGCCCGAGGGCAAGCCACCGCCGCCGCCAATGCCGCCGCAGCCGCCACCCAGCGCTATGCCGCCGCGCAAGCCGCGTTGAATGCCGCGCAAGGCCCGGCCGCTGCCAGCGTCGGGCTGTTCTCGCGGGCGCTGGCGTTTCTGGCCGGTCCGGGCGGATTGGTGCTGGCAGCGATTTCAGCGTTCGGGCTGCTGTTCTCGCTATTTTCGGACAACAAGCAAACCGTCGATGACTTGACGGGCTCCACGGATCGCTATGCCGACGCCCTGAAGCGCATGAATGCCGCCCAAGCGTCGGCTGCCTTGCTGAAAGTGAACGATGCGCTGGCGGATCAGCGCCGCGTCGTGAGCGATCTGCAAGGCGAGGTGGATCGCCTGAACGGCATCATGGCGTATTACCAGCAGACCGGGACCAAGACCGATCTGACGGTGCGCGCACTGACCGAGGCCAACGGCAAGCTGGCGGATGCCAACGGCAAGCTGCAAGGACTCGAAGAAAAGCGGGCCGATATTCTAAAGCGCGTGAACGAAGCGCAGCAGGAGGCGGCCAACGCCGATCTGAAGCAAGTCACGGCCTACAACCAGCTCATCACCGCCCTCGATAAAGTGGGCGGGATCTTGCAGGCTCGGGAAAAGTATCTCAAACAGGTTTCGGACGCGGAAATCGCTGAAACGCAAGCGCTGATCGACAAAGCGAAAGCCCTTGGCGATACAAACGAAGTTGAGCGGCTGACTATCGAGATTGCCCAGCAGAGCGCCAAGGCCGCTCAGCAGGCCGCCGGGCTCGCGCAAGCCGAGGCCAACGCCGAAGAGGCTAAGATCGCCACGCTGGAGAAGCTGCGGGATGTTCAGGACCAGTTGACGCCTGGACAGCAAAAAAGCCTGGCGCTGGCTCAAGAAGGCGCGGTGGCCAAGCATGCCGAGGCCGAAGCGGCGCAAGCCTTGGCGGATAAGCTGGCGAACGAAGCGCATTCCGTTGAACTGCTGACCACGTCCGAGAAGGCGCGGGTCGAGCAGATTGGGCAAGTTGTCGATGGCTACACGCGCCTGCAATCCGCGAGCGCCGCCTACTACGATGCCCTCATCGAGCAAGCGCAGGCCGAGGGTCGGGAACGTGACGCGCGGGCGCTGACCATCGAGAAGCTCAGGGAACAGGCACGGATGCAGGAGTTGATCGCCGAACAGAAGCGCTTGGAAGCGGCCGCCGCGATTGATGTGCTGAACGTCATCGATGCCGAAATCGCGAGACGGAAAGCGGCGAACGAAGAGGTCGGGAAAGACCTGGAGCTCAAACGGCAGCAACAGCAGATTGCGGTGCAAATCGCCGCCATCGAAGCCGGAGCCGCGACCGCTAAAACCGAGACCGCCAAGGCCACCGCCGAACTGACCGCCAAGACGCAAGCGTTCGTCGCCGCCGGTTACGACGAAATTGAGGCCAAGAAGCTGGCCCTACTGGCCTCCGGTCAGTACACGGCCGCGCTGAAACTCGAAGAAGAGCAACGGAAAAAGGTCGCCGATGCCGCCGAGAAACAGAAAGATGCTGACACCGGCGCCGCTGACGCCTTGCGCGCCGCCGTGGCCGCCGCCGAACAGGCCGCCGATGCCGCGAAAGTCGCCGCCGATCAAACCCAAGCCGCCAGCAATTTTGCCAGTAGCGCGCTGCAAGGCTGGAGCGACCGGCTGGGCGCGCTGTCCGACAAAGCCCGGCAAGCCTTTGACGGTTACGACGGAAGTGCTCAGAAAGCCGCCGACAGCTCGCAAGAATTGGCGGACGCGATTGCTGGATTGGCCACCGGTGGCTATGTCGAGTGGGCGAACAAAGTCGCGATCCGCGCTCTGGAAATCGAGCAGCGCTTCAACGGCCAAAAAGAGGCCGCCCAGCGTCTGACGGAGCAGCTTCAAGCCATGGCCGACGACGGGCGCGTCAATATGGCCGCCATGGCGGAAGCGACGCGCGGCGTGTCGGGTGAGTTCGACCTGCTCGATCAGCAACGGCTGGACAATCTGCAATCCGCTATCGACGCCGCCAACGCAAAGCTCCAACAAATGCAGCAAGAGGCCGAGGATACTCGCGCCAACATCGCCCGCCTCAATGCAGAAATAGCCGCGGAACAAGGCGACACCGAAAAAGCCGCGCTGCTCAAGCAGCAGCTCGACTACCAGCAAGCCTTGGCGGACATCGAAGCCAAGCGCAGCCAAGCCGAACTCGAAGGCAACCGCGAGTTGGTAGCGCTATACGAAGAGCAAGCCCGCAAGCTCACTGAGTTGAACGCGCTGAAGGAAAAGAACATCAAGGCCGATGCCGAAAGCGCTCGCCAGCAGTCAGCCAGCAACACCACCAGCACCGCCGCACTCCCTGGCGGCGCCGGCGCGGCGGCATTGCCCAGCAGTTCCGGCACCAGCGCCCGCACCTACAACCTCAACCTGACGGGCGTCAACGGCCGCACACTGCCGGCCACGACGACGACAGACCCCACCAGTTTCCTGGACGAACTCGAACGCGCCCAACGGAGTGCCGCATAGATGGCCATCCAAGAACAAAACATAGTCTTCCTCAAAACCCAAGTGATGGACGACGTTGACGAAGGCGGAGGTGCCGCGACCGGCGAAGTCGTCGCCGATGGCGTGATGAACAACGTGTTCGAAGATATTTCGGACCTAGACCGCGCCTACGGCCGCTTCAACTTGCGCAAGCTGGCGCTGGCCGTTCGGTCGCTCGACACGGATCTGTATGGCGGCGCGAAAACCGTCATTACTGGGCTGCCGACCGACCTCGCGCTGGGTTACGCGCTGTTCACCACTGACGATCCGTTCGACATGCGCTCTGACGCCGCCAACCGCGTCGAGTCCTATCTCTACAAAGGCCCCCTGTGGCCCGGCGCGCTGAACGAGAATCATATCAAAGGCATGCGGGCGATCAGCGTCATTCAACGAGTCGGCACCGCGCTCCCGGTATCTGGAAAAACCCTTTGCCTCGTGCAAAATGAAGGGCTGTCGACCGAGAAGGAACAGTACGTCCGGGTCGTTGGTGTGGATGCGGTCGAGACGACTTTCACTGACAGCAACGGCGACTACACGCGCTGGATCGTCACCATGAGCCTGTCTGGAGACCTGCTCTATGACTTTAACGGCCACACCGTCAACCGGACTGATGCCTACAGCTACACCGGCAAGACTCGCATTCGCGATACCACGGTCGCCGACGCCACCCGGTTTTACGGCAGTACGCGCGTCGCCGAGGCCGCGCAAGCCACTGAGCTGAAGATCCGCGCGGCGTCGATGTTCGCCCAGCTCGTACCCAGCGCCCAAACCGAAACGCCGCTGGTCAATCAGCCGATGACCAGCGGCCAGACGCCGATGATCGCCAGCCGCGCCACGGCGCTCAGCTACACCGTCGCCGGCGCGGTCATTGCCCCCAACGGCAAGATCGTGCTCGACACTGGAGCCTACCAAGGCTCGATCAGCGTCACCGTCGGCGGCGTCACGATCACCGACGATGGCGCAGGGAACGCTCAATACAACGGGGTAACCGTTGGCGTGTGGGCCTACGCTACTGGCGAATGCGCGTTAGGCTCATCGGCGCCGTCCGCCAGCGGCACGGCCACTGTCAACTACATCCCGGCCGCCGCCGTCGCGATGCAATCGCACAACATGGCATTGACGGTCACGGCCGAAAATCGGCGGCTCAACTGGATCGAAACCCTGGCGCCGATCCCGCTGCCGGGCACTTTCTCGCTGGCGTACATGGCGCAAGGCAATTGGTACGTGCTGAGCGACAACAGCGCGAGCACGGTCAGCGGCTCGGACCCATCGTTCGGCGCGGGCACGGTCAGCTATATCACCGGGGCCGCACCGGTCACGCTGGGCGCGCTGCCGGATGTCGGCAGTCAGATCATGCTGGCCTGGGCAACCCCGGTGCATACCAGCATTCGGGTCGGCAACCCCGCCATCGACACCACGATCACGGTCACGCATTCGCTGGGCGAGGCGTTCAAGCCGGGCACGATGACGATCAGTTGGCTGGTCGGCGGAATCGAGAAAACCGCCACGGTCGCGGTCGATGGCACCATCAGCGGTGACTGTGGGGGCTATGCGAGCGCCGTGATCGGCGATCTACGCCTCGAATTTACCGTGCCGCCGGACGCGAACAGCAAGATCGGTCTGGACTATCAGCGGGTCACGCAGACCCAGCAGACCCTCACCGGCGTCTCGGCGCCGGGCGGGATTGCGGTCGTCGATCTGGGCGAGGCCGTGGAGCCGGGCAGCATTACGCTGTTCTGGAGCACGGTCAGCACCACCAAATTCGACAGCTCCTATAAAACCATCGGCTGGCTGCACAAGCCGGAGGGCGAGGGTTATTACGAAATCACATCGGGCACGACGAGCGAAAAAACACGGCGCTACGATAATTGGGCGACCGACGACGGCATCGGCGGGATCATTGACGATGGCGGCGTAGTAACGTACGCAACCGGCGAGCTGACGCTGCCGCTGTTGCCGGCGGTGACTCAATCAACCTGGGAGCGCTCATCGAACACCTGGGCAAACAATAGCCGCAGCAGTGATCTGGCGTTTACGTCCGGCGTCGTCAACGTGTGGTACACCCCGGCCGGCGCGGCACAAACGGCCGTCTCCATTGAAATCGATCTGCCGCCGCTGCAAATCAAGGTCATCCCCCGGCTGTTGGACGAAACCTTGGTGCCGGGCGGACTGCGATTTTCGTGGAACGGACACGTCTACATCGAGCGCAACGGTGTCATTTACCGCGACGTGTCGCCGGCCACCGGCGCCGGGACCCCAGCCGGCACGATGAACTATCTGGACGGCGTGGCTACCCTGACTGATTACGTGACCGGATCGGGAGCGGTGACGATCAGCGCGCTGCTCACTCGGTTCGGCGACTGGACGGCCATTGAGGCCAGTTTCCGGGCCGCGCTGGCTCCGCTCAAGCCGGAGGCGCTCAGTATCGTCGCGGTCACCGACGATGGCGAGCAAATCACCGGATCGGCGGACGCGGACGGCGTGATCGTCGGGACGTGGATGCGGGGCAATGCGAACTATCAATTCGGCGTCGCCGCCGTCGAATTCGGGCAGCTCGATGGCGAAACCTGGGTGCCGCGCGCGGTCGATCCGAGCACGATCCGCTACAGCGCCGTAGCCTACTCCTATTTGCCCCTCAATGCCGACATTCTAGGTATTGATCCGGTGCGGCTGCCTCCCGATGGCCGGGTGCCGATCTATCGCGCCGGGGATGTGGTGGTGATCCTGCACCCGCAGACCAACGCGCCGGCGACGCCCGCGCTGGGCGATTACACCTACACGGATTCCGAGGGCGCCGAAGTCACCGTGCAGCGCTATATGCTGTCATGCGGCCGCACGCGCATCGGCTGGGTCAAGATCGACGACGACAACGGCGACACCGTGATGCTCCAAACCACGGTTGACGGCAACGGCGTGCGCTTATCGGGTCTGGACCGCAAGCTGGGGATCGTCTACTGGGACGACATATCCGGCCTGGCCACCCCGCTGACCGTCAAGCACACCGTCGCCGATCTGCGCATGATCACCGATGCACAAATCAGCGGCTGGCTGACTCTGGCGCGCTCGCTCTCGCATGATTTCCCCGCCGACGAATCCATCATCGCCTCGTGTCTGATTCACGGCGACCGCCGGGCGCGGGTCAAAACGGCCTGGGACCAAGCGAGCTGGGATGGCGTGTGGCGGGATGCGATTTACGGCAGCGCCGCCACCGCCACCCTTAACCTGATCGACTATCCGATCAACGTCACCAACGAGGGCGCGGATACCGAGCGCTGGGTATTCCGCTGTACCAATGCCGCCTCGAACCTCTGGGAGCTGATTGGGGAGCATCGGGGCCTAGTGTGGAGCGGTACCTACGCGCCCTACATCAGCGGCACGCCGGTTGACGTTGCTCCAATCAACCCCCGCACGCGCGACGAAAACGGCCAGAACGGCACGCCGTACCTGACGATTCCGCAGCGCGCCAACGGCGGCGGCTGGGCCACGGGCAACGTGATTTTCATTCCCACCGTCGGCGCGATTGCTGATTTCTGGGTCGCACGCTCGATTCAGCAGTCCGACGAACCCGACGACGATGGTGCTGACGGCTGCGAAATTTACGCGCTCGGCAACATCGACCGGCCGTGAGGTGACCCATGGACATCAGCACGAAACACGCCAACGCCGTCATTGCCGCTTGCCGCATCCCGGCCTTGCAAGCGCGGTTGGCACTGCTCAATGCCAACACCGTCAACGCCCAAATCGATTTTTACCCAGCGGGGGCATGGAGCACGCCGGGCGATACGCCCAGCGAATCCGTGGTGGCCTCGATCCCGCTGGCATCCACGGCGGGTACCGTCGATACCGACCTGTTTCAAATCCAACTGGTCGTCCCCATTGAAGCACAAGTCGATGGAGCTGACCCAGGCACCGGAACCGAGGTGGCATTGGCGCGAGTGCTGGACGGCGATGGCGATTGGTGGGCGGATTTGACCGTGTCTGAGGAGCTGGGGAGCGGCGAGATCAAGTTGGTCGAGACGCTGTTACTGAACGGCGAATATGCGCGACTGGTGAGCGCGGTGGTGCAGGGATGAGCGAGAAAGACCCGCTTTACGATAGCGTTACTTTATTGCTGCCCATGTGTTTTGGCGGAGGCGGCAGCCAAGCTTTTGGAGATTTCTCTTCGTCGCCAAAAAATATATCGGTTGTTGGGTCAGTAGCAATCAGCAGCAATCAAAGCAGATATTACGGACGTAGCGTCAACTTCCCAGGCCCAACCGGATATCTACGCACTACAGATTCAATTGATTTATTTGCCGGTCTCGGTGATTTTGCTATCGAGTGCTACGCGTGGAAAAGTAGTGCTCCATCTGGGTCGGTCGATATGCTATTTCATATTTTGGCAACGTACGGATTTAATTTCGAGTGGCGAACCGATAACAAGCTAGGGCTGTTTTTGCATGGCGGAACAACGACCTACGATGTAAGCGTAAATACACTGGCATTATCGGCGTGGAATCACATCGTTCTGAAACGCGTGGCGGGAGTATTCAAGGTAATACTAAACGGCGTATTGCAATTCTCTAGAACAGTTAGCAAGCCAATGCCAACGTCCGTTTTCTATATCGGACACGACGCTACAGCCTCGGATCGTGATTTTGGGCCGGGGTATATGTGCGGAGTTCGAATCACGAGAGATGATGGCCGCTATCCTGATTCATTTTCTGATATGCCTGGTCCACTTGTCGTTCCGCATTTTCCAGACTATAGCCCACCGCTCATTGCCGTCGGAAACAACGTCACGGTATCAGGCAACGGCGCGGGCGATTACGTTGTGATCATCGACGCGACGACGAAAGAGCTGGTAAAGCTGGTGGCTCTTGGAGGGGTTGCAAACTGGTCGGATGATATACCTGAGGGCGAATACTACCTGACGTATTTCGCCGATGGTTGTCAGCCGATTACGCACGGACCGTACACGATCACCGCAACGTAATCCATGGCCTACACCCCGCCGGCGCTGACTGACCCGGTTGTCCTCTCGCCGGGATACACGCCGCCGGCGCTGACCGATCCGGTGGTGCTGGGCGCGACCGTGGTGGTCGTCGATGGGACGCTGGCGGTCACGATCCCACCGCCGACGCCACCGGTCTCTTTCTCGGCTCGGCAGCGCCCGAATCTCGGCGCGAACAGCCTGTATGTCGAGCGGCTCTATCGGCCCGCGCCGCCCGACTTTGCGGCGACCGGGACGAAGGTTCAGCCCGCAACCCTGGCTCTCACCGTTTTACCGCCGATCCTACCGGCTACATTCCGGGCGCGAGAGCGGATCAACGCTGTCAGCATTGCGGTCACAATCCAGCCGCCGACCCTGCAGGTCTCGTTGGCGGCTCAGGTCGAGACCATTCAGCCCGTGGCGGTGACGATGACGATCCCGCCGCCGTCGCTGTTGGTATCGTGGTCGGCGTCGATCACGCTGGATATTGCCCTGCCCGATGCCGACGGTACGGGAGTGAGCATCGAGAGCCAGCCGGCCGCGAAGACCACGACCGGGTTGACGATGGCGCAGCAGCAGATGCAACCGGCCCGCCGTGGAGTAGGGATTGCGGAGCAGCCCGCCGCGCCGATCCAGGTCGGCGCCGAACTGCTGGCGGCCCATGGATTGCGGGTGCGGCAGGGTGTGGGGCTGCCGCAGGCCCACGGGTTGCCGCGCTGGGGCGGCGCGGGGATCGATCACGCCGAGGCGATCCGCGTCCGGCGGGGCGTGGAGCTGCCGCAGGCCCACGGGTTGCCGCTCGATGCTGGGACGCGGGCGCCGCATACGGACACGATCCGCACCCGCAACCCGCTGGCGATGGGGCAACAAGCGGCGCTGCCGACGGCGTTGCCCCTAACCCTCGGCCAGCACCAGGCGCAAGTCACCGCCAACCGGCTGTCGATCCGCTGGCAGCAAGCGAAGTGGCCCGATCCGGGCCGCTGGTGGCCGCGTTACGTTGTCCCACCACTGACCGCGCCGGTGGTGCTGATCCCCGGCTACACGCCGCGCCCGCTGGCTTGCCCGATTGTCCTGAGTTGGAACAACGTCGCTCAGCCGCCATGCGGCGGGGGCGAAGAGCCGCAACCCGGCATCGTGGTGCCGGTTCGGGAGGTTTACGTCGTGCTCAATACCTTTTCGCTGGTGCGGGCGGATACCGCCGAACCGGTCATTGCCATCGATTTCGACGCCGCCATCGACGCGGACTCCTGGACCTGGACCTGGTCGGCGACCGTGCCCGGTTCGCAGATGGACTTGGTGCGGTCGCCGGCGCTGGGGGAGTTCGTGGAGCTGATCGCCACGCTGAACGGGACGGCGATTCGCTGCGTCGTAGAGCGGCTGGGGCGCTCGCGGCAGTTCGGCAAATCGGCCATCAAGATCAGTGGGCGTGGCCGGGCGGCGGCGCTGGCGGACCCGAGCAGCCCGACGATCTCGGTGATGAACACGGAGTCCCGCACCGCTCAGCAACTCCTCGATGACGCGCTGACGCTCAACGGGGTGCCGCTGGGCTGGACCGTGGATTGGCAATTGGAGGATTGGCCGGTGCCGGCCGGTGCGTGGAGTTACACCGGGACCTATATCGGCGCGGCCACCCGGATCGCCGAGGCCGGGGGCGGGTACGTGCAGGCCGACAAGAGCGAGGAAATCCTGCACATTCTTCCGTACTACCCCATTGCGCCCTGGGAGTGGGCCACCGCCACGCCGGACATCGTGCTGCCGGAGGATGTCTGCACCACCGAGGACATCGAGTGGAGTGACAAGGCGGCTTATAATGCAGCGTGGATCGTCGGCGGGGCCGGTGGGCGGCGCGAACATATCAAGCGCGCGGGGTCGGCGGCGGATCGGCATGCGCCGACCGTGGTCGATTCGCTGGCCACCGACCCGATCATGACTCGGCAACGGGGGTTGCGGGTCCTGGCGGATACCGGCCGGCAGGCGCTGATCGGGATCAAGCTGCCGGTGCTGGAAGAGACCGGGATCATCTTGCCGGGGAATCTGATCGAGTACAGCGAGCAGGGGCAGACGCATATCGGGCTGAGCCGGTCCGTTTCCCTACGTTGGGAGTTTCCGAAATGCCGGCAAACCGTGAGGATCGAGACGCATGAGCTGGAATCCGTATAAGCGCCTGGTCGCCCTGACCGCCGGCCCACCCACCGACGTGGGCGAGGTGCTGGACGGCGATGGCGATGGGGTAATCGTGGGACTGGTGTCCGGGGCGCTTATCCGGGCGCGCGGGACGGCGACGCTGGGGGATTGGGTTTACGTGCGCGGCGGGGTTGTCGAGGGGCCGGCGCCGAATTTGCCGGGGACGGAGATTGAGGTGTGAATCACGACTGGAAGGACATGCTCAGACGCTATATCGACTTGACATCCTCCCCGCCCTGAAGGACGGGGATTCCTGACTTCACAATCAGGGTTTCCTGCTTCACCGAGTCGAACCGATGGCTGCTTTCGCAACAACCGGATTTACCGTCTCTCCACAGGCTAACACCGCCACAAGAGCGCACGTATCAATAAATTCTTTGTACGTCATATTTCCTTTCATAAGGTTAATACGTTTGTCGCACCAGACAATGTTGTCAATGTCAGATTCTTTTTCAGGATCAATAGAGCGTGGGGTTAAGTGGTCAATACAAGCGTTATTTCCTGGGATTAAAGTTTTTCCTGTAAACGCGCATTTGTATTCTTGCTGCTCTAGCTTTAAAAAGAGATCGTCTGCGTTTATTTTATATTTTAATGAAAATGATTCTAGCCAGTGTTTTTTGCAGTATTTACTTTCACCGAAAACCTTACTTGTGCAATCCAAGCACAGACCTAAAATTGGATGTTCACGCCTTCTTTCTGACCTTCGTTTATTTGAGCTACGTCTTCCTAACTCTTTGCATGAATCACACAGTTTTGTATTGCTTTGCTCTTTTTGTTTGCCGCATTGGTTGCAACAGTTCTTATCTTTGTATAAAGAACGAAGCCTTTTAACTCTATCCGCAGACCTGACTGCATGGATTTTTGCACATGGTCGGCAAAAGACTGTAGTTCCATCTTTTCCACGATCTGCTCCACAGTCTTTGCACAACCCTAAGTTAATCCTTGCTTGTTGGGTTTTTTCGTATGCCATTAAAGTATCCTTTAATTACTTTAGCTTGTGGAGAAAATATAATGTATACTGTAAAGGCTGTCAAGGGTTGGGTTATCGCCCGAAAAGCAGCCGCCCTTGCGGACGGCCCGCTATCCATCCCCTCCCTAAAGGAAGGGGTCTCTCGCGGAAAATCCTGATGATTTCGTTTTCAAATTTCAGCATTGCTTAGCCCTCCGCCGTAATCAAGCAGGCTTCACGACCCACCACGTCAACCCAAGCCGGCGGCTTGCCGAGACCGGTCCAGGTCTGTTCTGGATTGCTGGGGTTGCGGTACTTAGCCGGCCGCGCAGACTTCACGCGCTTTTTCTTCTCCGGTTCTTTCGGCTTCTCAGCCGGCTTCATCGCCAGCAGTTCAGCACGTCGGGCATCGATCTTCGCCAGTTCTTCATCGATCCGCCCAACAAGCTCGGATTCGATTTGCCGCTTTTGTTCGAGTAGTTCATCAGTGGTCATC
>JADJQH010000005.1 GCA_016712865.1 Dokdonella sp. | reverse complement strand
AGGCCAAGTGTAGAGCGGACCGAGCAACTGTCTACGCAAAGCGTCTGATAATCGTGCAAGGCTTCGATTGCTTGCACCGCTTGCGCTGGCTCCCCGTGCCGCGCGGAAAACTGAAAAAACGGACTCCGCCCCCGCAAAACCGAGGTGAAATACGTATGCGCCGACATCAAAACCGCACACTCGGTATACGGAATCTGGATCGTCGTATATTGCGGCAACCCTCCCTCGCGCGACTCTCGCCGCAGTGCGTCAACATCTCGTTCGGGCAAATAAACCAGCATCGTCTCTTCAGCCGCGCACCTTTTCTTCTCTTTTCACTCATCATTCTTTGTTATAGCTTTCTCCCGTGACTTCCTGCTCTTGACGAATCAACACTTGCCAGAGACAGAGTTATTCGGAATGTTCTGCGTTATACTCGGCATCAAGGTGCTCCTCGCTGATAGTCCAAATCAGGTATATGTTCTTCCTGGCCTTCATCATACTCTTCCTTCCCCCCCGGCATTCCCCGCGGGAAAGAAAATTAGTGCCACCGCCGCCGCCTCGATCACATCATCATCTTGGAACGTTCGGATAAACCTGAACTGAGAACAAAATTCAATGTGACGTTCACGATGAATAAAAGCTGACGGTTGCTACTAACCCGCTAATACCGTCCACAATTCGATGGTACTTCTGCCGTTTGTCATCGAAGCCTTCCAACAACTGCTCCTCCCTACTTGTTTCATCGCTTGTCAGAAGCAACCACTCCAGCGTCTTCTGATACGAGACTGTTTCGATCAGTGTCTTTTTCGGCCTCCACTTGTTCGCGGACGGAAGAATTTCAGCTATCGTCCACGATGGCTCGTGTCCACGATTCATACTCGTTTCAAACAGATAGTATTTTCCCGCCTTCCTTCCGACAACCGCAAACACCTCCATAATCCTTTCCCTTCAACCCCTTCGCAATCGCACTCTCACTTGGAGGTGGAACAGGGATCAGTGCCATCTCCCCCACATCTCCGACCAATCCGGTTCCGGCTCCTTTTCCATCAGGCCATAATACTGTAACCAGTCTTCTTTAAATCTACTCAGCTCCGCGTTGATCAGCTTACGTTCCATCTCCCGCGAGAAGATAGAAAGCTCGTTCCGCGCAATTGCTGCACGTTTTCAGCTCTAAGCGTTTCTGATGGGTATCGTGCAGGCCAACTGCTTTCCCTCTGCTCCGCGGAAAATCTTCTGTCTCTTTAGTCCACACCCATACTGTACGCTCTTAGATTCCGGATCTTTCATCGCACGCTGACTAACGTCTTCAAAGCCTGCGGCGTTTGCAGAATCTCATCTTTGCAAATTCGCTTTCCGTCGCGGGCGTCAGTGACTCCTTCAGCGCCCGAAAACCAACTTCATCGTCTTGTCCCGCTGTTCTTCGGTCCAGCGAGTTCTCCTCCGCCACCACGTCGTCGATTAGAATAAGGTCAGGACGATAATCGTCAGAGTTGACTCCACGAACACCTACCAGTAATACCAAAAACCACAACCAAGTATGGTCCCCGCACGACGGTTCCTAATGTGGATTTCAGGTCGGTCCACTTTTCACCTTTTTTCAAGTCCAAAGGTTTCCCTCAGGTTTATTCTCCTCAACCTGTTTCTTAATCCAAACCACCGAACGTATCGCATGATCCGCGATTCTTACCCACAATCAAGATCGTACGCGGGATGCCATACGCGATGCGCTTCGGTATATCTCTCTGCTTCGTCGTCTTCGCACCCTCACGAAAGACCTGCAAGTTGCAGTACCGCTCAAGCAGATCAAACAACTGCATCATCTCTCCGTGAAACAGTTCCGGCTCCATGCAGGTCGGTGTCGGGAAAGAAGGTCTTCTCGTACAGCGCAGTATCGACGGCGCAAAGTTCAATCAGCTCATCGAGACCAACTGTTTCAATGCCGCTCTTACCGCCTGCGTGTTGCGGTTCTCCCACCGTTGCTTCCGTTCCTGCCACAGATAAGCTGTTCTGCATCCGGCGTATGTAATACGTCGACAAGGCTGTCACCACTTCCGGCTCCGTTTGTTTCGCCTTTATTCTGTTCCGTGCCTCATCTCCAGCTCGGATGCGAAGGAAGCTCATTGGCGAGCAACTTTAGCCAGACCTAACGGTAGAGGGACCAGCCCGGTAACCAAGATCAAGAATATTTTGCCAAGCCCAGGAGATACAAGATCAAGGCGCAGCGGAAGCCAGACATTCCCCGCCAAGCCTCTCGCGCCGAAACCGGAGATAGTCCACGCCAAACTGCAGGACCTCTCTCCACGATCCCAAAATGTTTGGACAAAATGCTTCTCCTCCATTCGAACTGTAACACCGGAAGAACTCCTTCTTCTTCCGGCATCTGATTGTAGCGGCTCAACCGCGTATACGCCACTTCCAGAAGCTGCTTTCCGCGTCCACAGTCACGGCTCTGCTGTCCGGTAGCGTTCAGCCAAGCGTCGTGTTTCCGAAAACAGCTCCGCCGAGATCTCGCGTGAAGATTCCAGAGCCACGATCTTGTCTGCGGGCTCCGTCACTGGTCTCTCTCCGCTGACCGAGAGCAGGGTCCGGATCTCCGCCAGCACTTTCTATATTCTCCGTGCGCGATCAACCGCTTCTCGAGATCCTCGTTCAACATTGTCCGCGTTCGTTTGTGGTCTTCCTTCTCCTCGCGATGCAACCATGCTAGATATCCTGCCATTCGGAAACGCCTACCTACGACTCCAGGTTGTCCGAAGAGAACTTAACGATCGACAGTGCCTCTTCCATTTATCTTCCCCATAATACTTCACCATTTCAGCTCCAGAACATGGAACTGTTCGAAAGAAGGTAGAACAACTGTGGGCTCGGGGGAAGACCACTTCCGGCACTAAACTGAACAACTTCAAGCAACCGCGGACTCTGTCCGAAGGCGGATGTTACGACAAGAAAGTACAACTTACGTAGTTGCATCCAGGCTTCAATACAATGCCGGAGTTTAATTTCAGCAACTTCTACCCGCCCGGCATGGATGAAGATCCCGTCGGGGATACAAACCCGACTCCACGGACGTCAGAATACCCAAAAGGCAGAGCAGAAATATAACCAGGGATAACGTGCAGCCAACGTTGAATGTACTTTCGTCTCAAAGCGGATCCCCGACCACTTTCGCTCCCCTTCTTCGGAACCGAAGAACCTTTTCGCATAGTCATACTGACCGAACATTGCGTTGGCGGAGGTGAGTCCGTAAACTTCTCTACGACCGGAATTTTTGTTTTTGGTACATAAACTTTTCACCTCCCGTGTACTGCATCAAATACCTTTCCTTCTTCCTCAAACAACACCGGCTCTGCCTGCGTACGGTAGGAGCTTCGCCATCTTTTCCCGCGCGGCCGCAAGGAGGGTCCGCGGAAACGTTCACGTTAACCTGCGTCATATGCGCCGAGCTCTGTCCCGGAACGAGAAACCCGTCGAGCTTCTTCAATGCCATATCGGCCGTCTGAAGCAGCTGCTCATTCGGCATCGAGGAATTACTTCCGGCCAGCGCCACCTGTTCCATCCTCGCGTTGAGCACGTCGAGCGAGGCTTCAGCGAGAGCGGCCAGCTTATCGGAAGGGTTCCAAACATCGACGCAACTTTGTCTTCGACTCCGGCCGACAACTGTTTCGCCTCCCGGCGAAGTACGCCTTAAAGGTGTCAGAATTCTTCAGCATGTGGATATAGCTCAGGCTGGTGTCGAACACGACCGCCGCATCTTTTGCGTGCTTGTCGGGGTTTTGAATCAGCCAATCAGCCAACGCCTCGTGCCACCACGCGACGGTGCGCGGGTTGAATTTTTTCGGCGGGGGCGGAGATTCGGGTGGAAGAGTTTCTTCAGCCATTTGCCCGCAAGGTCGTGAGAAAAAAGAGACAGAGCAGCTTTCATGCAACAGCTACAAATAAGTCACAGTCACCAGCTTGCCACAGTCGCAGGGACGAGACAGTGTGGCTGGGTTGTCACATCCCCCGCGCGGGCGCCGCCCTGGCTCCCCTGCGACGTTCTGCCGCACCGGACCCCCTTGACTTTGGGAGCCGGTGGTGTTACATTCACTGAGTCGATCGGGTAATCCGTTCGGCTGCTTTTTGACAACCAGGGTGACATAAATGGCACACATCGACAACGATGCGAGCACCAGCTCGAAGCGGGCAGAGAAGACTGTCCGCGTGTTCAGTAATGCAGATGGGGAGAAATCCGCGCGCGCAAAGCTGGACTCCGTGCGTTTCGACGTAACCTTTGTTGAAAACGGAGCCACCGTTGGCCTCGCTTTCGACGAGCTCTCTGCTGAGGTGCAGAGAGCGGCTGCTCTGTACGGTATCATGACCTCGGTCACGAACACCGTCGGGGCGAAAGGGCTCTCCGTTCAGGAGATGGTCGACAACGCTGAGGCGCGGCTGGAAGTCATCCGGGGTGGACTGTGGAGTTCGGAGTCCAAGGTCGGGGCTCGAACCTCCGATTATGTGGAGGCGCTCATTCGCGTCTTCACGGCTAAGGGTCGGGCACCCGATGAGGCGCAGGTTGCGTCTTGGAAGGCTCGCCTTGCTTCAGATGAAGCATATCGCACCGCCGTCGAGGCGGATGTGAAGATCCAGGCGGCTGTTGCAGCCATTCGGTCCGAGCGGGCGCAAGCCAAGCTGGCCGAAGCCGCCGAAAAGGCCAAGGGTGCAGAGGATACAAACCTCGACGCCCTGGCCTGAGTCCACTGCCGGCCTACAGGAGCCCTCGCGCGCAAGCGCGGGGGTTTTCTGCGTCCGGACGTCGGAGGAGATGAAAATTGCAACGGGCTATACGCGCTGAGGTCTCGCGTATAACGGGCGCTGACGGCCGCAATCACCGCCCCCTTTATTTTGCCTGCTTTATTCTTATTTCTCCTGAATTCCGCTGATTGCCTGGTAAACGGTACCCCCCTCCCCACCCACTGGCTAGAATATATAAAGGAGGTGGTCCTTCTATTTCAGTTAAAAAAAAAAAAAAAAAAAAAAAATACATACCATGACTCACACATCATAAATAGTCCGCCCCCTATCCACCCGGCCACAGGCCCCCCACTAAACCAGCCAACCAGCCATCTCCAGGCGCCCCGAGCAGAAGCCAGGCAAAATCTGTTAAACGCCATAATTTCGCCACAATTCTATGCCACACTTCCCGCTGCCCGGCGCCCGCCGGGCACTCCAGCCACTAAACCAAGGAACCTCCAATGTCCAAAGAATACCGCTACCACGACCTCGACCCGATCCTTGAGGTCTTTGCGAACACCTCGACCGAGCACGACAAGAACAACGTGCGATTGGTGGACTATCTGGCCGATCTCTCCGAAGACGAAGCCTTCGAGGACGTCGACCAGAACACCATCGAGGCTCTCGCTTTCGCGCTCGGCTACTTCCGCCAGCTCGTCGAGAACCGCAAAGCCTCTCGTCGGATCGCCGACTAACCTGCCCTGGAGCTCTCCCCCTATGTCCCGTACGCATCTCTTCCTTCAACTCGTCGTCACCTCACATTCTTGCGCATGTGGACATAGGTGGGAGCATTCTCACCTCGCATTAACCAGCGCCGAAATGGACTTTTACGGCGCAACTCCCCTTCCCGCAGAAGAAAAGAACCTTCGGCTCAACTCCGTACGGCTCCCGAGACACACGAGCCAGCACCAATATTGTACCAAATGTATTCCACCCAGCACACCGTTAATTAGCTTTGTCCCTTTAAAGCCTAAACAAGCGGAGCCAACCGCTACTGACGACCTCGACCACCTACTCTAACCTAAGGACCCGTCCCCACATGACCAAACTAGCTCCGATCTCGTGGAAACACCAGAACATCACCACCGCACTCGAAACCCACCACACCACAACCCAGCTCGCACTTGAAGACATGAAGAAGGTGGTGGAAACGGTCAACTCTTTCTTCGGCTCCGCCTGTGACATCTGCTACTCCACCGAAGTTGAGGTCACGTCTTCTAGCCTCGGCTTCTACGGCTTCTTCGACGATTCCGTCGACCCCATCATGTTGAACGAAACCGTCGAGGCTTTTCTCGAAGCATTCAAGTGCTACAACTTCGAGATCGTGCGTCGTCCCCCCGCCGACTCCACCATCTCTTTCTTCGGCTCCGACGCAGAGCCGGCTTGGCGCCTCTATGTCCTCTACTCGGACAAAGAGACGGCTCGTCAGTATACGCTCACCATCGCCTTGCGTATTCCGAGCTGGAGCACGAAGTGGAAGGTCGAATATTTCGATGACCAGCAGAAGTTCACTTGGTGGAAAGCCACACGGAAATAACCTTCAGCCGGACCGGCGCCGCGAGCGCTCGTCCGGCTTCTTTCGTTACGGAGACTGAAGATGAAATTGCTTCCTGCACCTAACGGTGCCGTCTACACCATGGCTCTGATGCGCGGGCACAGCATTCAAGGCGGCAAGGTCTACGACAATCTCGGCGGGTTATGGCACGAGTTCGCCACGCACGCGGAAGCCGTGGCGGCCGTCGAGGCATTCAAGCGCGGCATTGAAATCGGGAAAGAAATCGGCGCCGACGAAGCACGCAAGTCGATCAGGGATGCGCTCGGTGTCCATAGTCCGCACCGGAACTATTGAGCGAGAGAGGCCGAGTTACTGGAACATCGACGCCCCTATCGAGAACCCCCAGGCGCAAACTGCCGCATACACAGCCATCCTTGCAAGCCGCTCGCCGCGAGCTCGAAGTCGCACTCGACGAACCCTCGATGAAGCAGATCACGCAACTTCTCCTTTTCAAGCCCGCAGCACTGCCCGTGCTACTACGCAACCTTGAAGAGACAGTACTGCACCACAAGATGGAACAGGAAAGGCAACTGAATGAAAAGTACGCAATTTGGCCCGGCGATGCACGAGGTCTGGCGACGAGCACTAACCGAGACGGTGCACGTGCAGCTGGGCAAGGGACCGGAAGCCCGGAAGAAAGGAGTCGCCCTACGTCATCGACTCTATCAACTACGGCGAGCGCTCGAAGCAGAGGGGAATGAGCTCGGCAAAGCCGCCGACCGCGTTTCACTCCACCTCCGTAATATCGGCGACACCAATTGGGCTTTGATCGCATCCATCGCAGATGAAAGCTTTGAACAGCTTCTCTCCGCCAACGGCATCACCGTGCCCGAAGCACCAGACCTAGATAAAAATATTCTAGGTGAGAAAGAATAGCAGTCAGCCGTATATCGGCCGCTGTCCGCTGCCATCACCGCCCCCTGTACACACGGAGCTCCCCATGTCACGTCCTCTCTCACTCGAAACCTACCTCGGCGACGGGCTCTACGCCCGCTACCGCAACCATGACTTCATCCTCTACACCGATCGTGGTCGATCCGAACCCGATTGGATCTGTCTCGAGCCCCTTGTCCTCGCATCTTTCCTCTGTTTCATAGGTGATCAATGCCGCGCCGATACAGCTCTCCACGCATATCTCGCACCCCTTTTCGATCAACTCTCGAAGCTGCAACCTCTTTCGTCAGTACCCTCAACTGGAACGAGGTCTTCCTCGAACCCGACTACGCCTTCAGAAAAGCCTGTCGACAGTTCCGAATAACCGCCTTCCTCGGTCACCACTATATCGACCTCTGGGTAGCACACACCTACTATAAGGAAACAGACAATGGCAGCACGACGTGCCCGCCGCAAATGGACCCGACCTGAGCGCCCCGCCTACGACCGAACCGTCTTCGAGGTCCTTCATTCCCTCACTGGACAAAGCGCAGATGCAATAGCGAAGCAGACCTGGGTTAGTCCCTCTACCATCCGCGCATGGCGGCGCGGATACGAGAACGGCGGCACCCGTCACCCTCAACACTCAACCCTCGCCGCAGTCGCCGCCGTTGCCGGACTCGAATTCCAACTCGTTAAGAAAGGAACGAAATAATGGCTCTCACATTTCCCCGCACACCTGGCCTCTTCGTCCGCGCCATCTGCGACACTGCTGTTTATCATGAAGGTGACATTGCTCTCATAGCAAATACACCACAACCCAGAATCGCAGATTACGTAAATTTAGTTTGGCCAAACAGCCATCCGTATTACCGTGCGCATAGCTTAAATATTATGAACTTCTTCGACGGAAGAAACTTCGAAGCTCTTGCATATACCGTAAAAAACATCAACCATATACACCTTTTTGAACTGGTAGCCTACGCCAACAAACAATCTCCCGCTATAGCTATTTTATTCGCTGAAGACGTCCAAAACCCACATTTACGCGACACCCCTAATGTTCATTCATCTCCACCTGCGGTCCCACCTTCTTTCTACTTCTACCGCGTCGACATCCCGCGAACGCTGACCAACGACTACCTCAAAAAGGAAAAGGATGAAAACTGACCTCGACTATGCCAAGTATCCTTCCACCTTTCGCATGGAAGCCATACAAAGCGGAGACAAAGAAAAACTAAAGGCTTGGCGTCAACTCGAGTCCGGCGTCAACCGGATCGCACAGGGTATCTTCCGCCAAGCCTATGTCCGCGAACACTCACTCGAGGCGGCGATCCTTGCCGTCTACCTTTCCGGCCTCTACCACGGCTCGGAGATCGAGCGGAAGCAGAAGCTAGAGTGAGAACAAATGTTCCCTGCGACAATTTGTCGCATCGACAGCGCCCCCTATCCGTGCGACAATAGGCCGTTAGTTCGAGATCGTGTTGCGTCCTCCCACGCGCACCTCTCGTCCGCAACTAGAGCAAGAGAGAGGCTCGATAAACCTCCATCCGGTAGGCGGGGACCGCAACCCCACCTGAGATGCGGCAGGGTACCTTTTGCGTTCCAGCTCCCCTGGTTAGTAGTCGGCCACCCTGCCGCATCTTCACTCCGACCTTTTCCGTTGCGTAGGTAGGTGCCCCTCATGCAAGACCTGTTTGCCTCCCCCTTCCAGGTCTTGTATTCTACCTACGCCACTTCCGTCGGGCTGTCCTCCCGCATCACCCGACGGACCTAAGCCCCAGGCGACAGAGAACCTTTCTCTGTTTCCTGGGGCTTTTTGCGTTTAGCGCTCAAAGCTCCCGATAACAAAGGAACCCCAGAATGTCTACGACAGAGAAAAAGCCGGAAAAGGTAAACAAGCCTGCCCGTCGACATAAAGTACCTCGCGGTGAATGTTCGTACTGTGACAGTTTGGCAGAGGTAGAGTTTCACCCTCCGCACGATGCCTCACCTAATTGCGAGAGCGGCAAGAAAGCTCACTGTTCTTGCGACACCTGTTTCTAAAAAGGAACCTCTATCATGGGCCGACGAAGGAAGATGAAAAGCGTCGAGGTGAAAATAAACATACCTGAAGAAACATATTACGCCTTCGAACGACGACTAACCAACGACTTCCGAAACAAACCCGAATACGGCATCCGAAGCCAACTAATCACCGCACTAATCATCCGGTGGCTAGAACAGAACCCCGAAACATCAAATAACCTGGAGACTCCCGCATGAACGAGAAATCTGTAATCGAATCCTCTCACGAAGTTCCCTCCGCCCCGGTCACGATTGAAGATCGTTTCCGCGCACCCGACGGCGCGCTTGACTACCTCTCCGCACAGCGACGCCTCCTCGAGCTCCAATCTCGCGGCGACAACATCTCCGTTCCGGAGATCGAAGAAGCCATCTCTATTGTCCGCCTGATCCGCCGCACGAACACGGGACCGAAACAAACCGCCAAACCGAAGGGGAAGAAAGGCTCGCATGACCTCTCGCTCGACGATCTTGCATAGAAACATCTCCTGGGGGAAATGCCTATGTCCGGCTTCCGTCTTACCGACGACCACGGTTACTCGCAAGTATCTCTTCATATCCCCTACTCGCGCCGACCTCAACTAATCGCCGCACTACACGAGGCCCGAGACAACACACAGTCCCGTTCAACGCACGACCTCTTCACCCGTCTCATCTGTCTCCTCGACCCAGGCACCTACCTCCGAACCGAAGGATCACCTGAATGACCTCTTCTCGTCCCCCCTTCCCTACCGCAATCGATTCGACCATGCTCTCGACCTTCAAGTCCTGTCACAAGAAGTTCGAGTACTCGTTCCTCCGCAACCTCCATGTTTCGGAGAAATCCATACACCTCGTCGCCGGCGGGGCCTTCGCCGCAGGGCTGGAAGCAGCTCGAATGAAATGCTTCACCCCTCGCGAGCACCAGCTCGAATGGCTCCGCGCCATTCCTCCGCTTGAAGAGAACGGACTCTTCATCTCCGCCTTCCGCGCATTCTCGCGCGAGTGGGGCAACTTCGACCTTGCCCTCGACCACGGCAAGTCCTTTATCAACACCTGGTACGCTCTCCAGACCTATCTCACCGACTACCACCCCCTCACCGATTTCATTCAGCCCACCTTTACTGAAGACCGCATTCCGCGGATCGAGTTTTCTTTCGCTATACCTCTGCCGATTCCCCACCCCGAAACGGGCGACCCACTGCTCTATTCTGGCCGTTTCGACATGCTGGCCAAGTGGGACGACCTTCTCGTCGTCCTCGATGAAAAGACAACAAGCGCATTAGGTGACTCTTGGCGGAAGCAGTGGGATCTCCGCGGACAATTCCTCGGCTACTGCTGGGCCTGTCAACAGCTCGGACACCCCGTCCATGCTGCAGTCGCGCGCGGAACGGCCATCCTGAAGACTAAAGTCAACTTCATGACCGTTCCGGTCATCTTCCCGCAACACCTGATCGACCGCTGGTACGTCGCCATGGTTAACACCGTCGAGACAATGATCTCGGCATGGAAATATGACCATTTCGTTTACGATTTCGCTGACGGCTGCACCGCTTACGGCGGCTGCAGTTACTCTATGCTCTGTTCGGCGAAAGATCCCGAAGAGTGGGTCGGGAACTACGTCACCCGCGTTTGGAACCCCATCTCGCTCAAAGGAACAGAACTATGAACCCTTCGTCCTCATTTTCTTCTCTTCTCCGCTCGGCTACCGACGAGCCGAAGTCCGTCGACGAGGAAAAGCTCATCGCGGACATCCGTGCCGCGTTGAAGCTCGTCAGCTCGAACCATCTTGCTCGCGAGTACAGCAATGATCTCATTGCGCTCATTACTGCCTCTACTGATTTGTTGGGCTACACTGCAGCTCCTACTTACCCTGTTACTACTACCCTCAATATCATCGCACATCTACAGTCCGTTCTCCGAAACCTCGAAACCTATATCCGTCGCGCGCAGCAAACCTATATCGGCTTCGCAATCGTTAACCAAAAAACGAGCCGAATGCTGCCTAACCTCTTTTTCAACAAGCAAGACGCGCTAACGCACCTCGAGCTCATTGCGCCCATGTTCGAACTTTCCCCTCTCGACTTTACCATTCAAGAAGTCATTTATTCTTCTGTCAACGTCGGACAGCCCCTTTCCGCTCCCACCCGCAAGCTCCCGATGCCTCCGCTCCCTGTCGAGACGCCGCCAGACCTTCCCGTTTCTGCGCCTGTTTCTGCCGAGCCTGTTCCGCCTGCCGTCGCTCCCGTCAAGGAATAACGGCCATGCGTGAGAAGCCTCACATTCGTTTCACCCGTCGTATCAACGCAGGAAAGGAAAAGCTCGACCGCCACACTGCCGGTGCTTACACCTGGATACTCCAGCTCTATTCACCTTCTGTTTTCCGTATCTCTCTCTACCAATACGGAACAGAAATAGGCTGGGCTGACGTCACCTTCAAGCAAATCTACCGCAACAAGTTCAACCCTATCATCGACGCGATCAATTCGCTAGAGGACCTGATCAAATGACCACCACTTCGTCCCCGACTACTCCCGCTCCCGCGCCTGCACCCACACTCCAACCACCTGCCGTACTTCTCATGGGCTCCGCCGGCGTTGGCAAGACCTACGCGCTGTCTACTCTCGCCGAAGCCGGACTCGAAGTCTTCGCCATCGTCACCGAACCTACCGGCGTCGAATCTCTCGTCGATACGTGGCAAAAGAAGAAGCTCGATATCTCTCGCCTTCACTGGAAGCAGATCACCCCCACCCGTACCGGCTTCGCCGACATGATGGCGATGGCGCAGAAGATCGGAAACATGACCTATGAGTCCCTCACCAAGCTCCCCCCTCAAGGAAATCGTAGCCAAGCACGTTTTATTCAGCTACTGGCGACACTCAGCTCTTTCACCTGTGACCGCGATGGCGTTAATTACGGTGCCGTCGATAGCTTCGGTCCATCGCGAGTTCTTGTTATCGACAGTCTATCCGGGCTTAACCTCATGGCAATGGACCTTGCTGTCGGCGATAAACCTACAGCGCATCAGGGTGAGTGGGGGATCGCGATGAGCGCATTGGAGAAGCTACTCAATTCGCTTTCCTCCGGCCTACGCTGCACCTTCGTTCTCACCGCGCATCTCGACCGCGAGGTCGACGAGATTACCGGCGGCACACGCATTATGGCTTCTGCCCTCGGCCGCAAGCTCGCGCCGAAGCTCCCCCGCTTCTTCTCCGAAGTCGTTCACGCCTACCGAGATGGACCCAACTTCTACTGGTCCACGATCTCTCCCGGCGTCGACACCAAGGTACGGACCTTGCCACTTGCGGACAAGATCGCACCTTCCTTCATCCCCATTGTCGACGCATATCGCGCACGACTGATAGCAATAGAGGAGGCCACGAAACAGAAAAACCCCGTCTAACACTTTCACCGTAACTCTTTCAACCTAACAATCAGGAAAACCTCTATGTCAGTCTTCAATCCCGAAGCCTTCCTTACCCAACAGGAAACCGGCGCGCTCTCGACCAAGTTCGAACCCGTTCCGGACGGTGAGTACCCCGCAATGATCGGCGCGGATGAGAACTCTGTCAAAGCCCGCACTACCGCATCGGGCCGCGCGATCCTTGACGTCACTTGGGAAATCAACGACCCCGATCTCGCCTCCCGTCTCGGCAAGGACCGCATTACTATCCGTCAGTCTGTTTTCCTCGACCTAACCCCGCAAGGTACCCTCGATCGCGCGAAGGGCAAGAACGTTCAGCTTGGCCGTCTCCGCGACGCCTTGGGCCAGAACGATCCTTCCCGTCCGTGGTCGCCGCTCAACCTCCGCGGTGCCGGTCCGGCGAAGATCCGCGTCACCTCGCGCGCCGGCGACGACGACACCATCTACAACGACGTGAAGGGTGTCGCCAAGATGGCGTAAACGATCTGGCCAGGACATAGCCCCGCGCTGTGTTCTGGCCATTTCTTTTTCGGAGCTTCTTCATGCCACGGCGTAAGACCTTTCACTGTCCCGAACGGGTCATCATTTTCCGCACCTATCTTCGTTCCCTGCTCGCGAGCCGTAACATCACCGTCTGGACTTTAAATAAGATGGCTCAACGTTCGGAAAACTGTTACGGCTATTTGTTTGAAAAACGTCACCGGGCCATTCCCGGTTCTGTCGTCCTCGACGACATTAGTCGACTGCTTCAGCTCTCCTCCACTGAACGTCGCAATCTCCACTGTCTCGCAGCCTACGCTATAGGATATGACATATGGCCGACTACATCGAAATCTCTGCCGTCACTATCTCCGACCGGCAACGAAAAGAATTCAGTCCAAAAGAGCTCCTCGAGCTCAAGCGCTCGATCCTTAGTAAAGGACTGATGCACCCACCCGTCCTTTCTCTTTCCGAAGACGGATACAAGCTCGTCGCCGGCGAGCGACGCATCCGTGCAATGACCGAGCTGCACGAGGAAGGATTATCTTTCACGTATAACGGTAAAGCTGTACCTTCCTTTTCCATCCCTTATGCTACCCTTTCCGATCTTTCTCTCGCTGACTTAATGGAGGCCGAGCTCGAAGAAAATATCCTCCGCGCCGATCTTTCTTTTCTCGAAGAATGCGGAGCCAAAGCGCGTATTCATGAGCTTCGTACCGGACAGAACCCAACGCAAACTTTCGTCCAGACCGCAAAAGAGATCGCGGTGAAAAAAGGAAAAGACCCCGCGACCGTAACGTCGCATTCACCCGAGACTCGTGATATTCAACGCGCGGTGTTGATTAACCGTCACCGTGATGATCCAGCGGTGCAGAAGGCGAAAGACGCATCCGCTGCGCAGAAGGTCATTCTCGACAAGATGGAAGCTTCGATGCGTGCGAAGCTCGCAACGGCAACAAAGACCCTCAACACCGTTCACACCCTCATTCGTGGCGACTGTCGCGACGAGATGAAAAAGCTACCGGACGGAAAGTTCGACATCATCTTCTCCGACCCACCCTACGGTATCAATGCAGATAGCGCAAAGGGCGATTCGAAGCACTTTTACGACGACAGCCCGGACAACGCTTTCTCTATCTACCACGCGATTATATCCGAAGGTTTCCGTTTAACGAAACCGAAAGCCGCACTGCTTCTTTGGTGTGATATCGAACACTTCTTCAACCTACGTGTCTACGCCGCGCAGCAAGGCTGGACAACATGGCGGACACCTATTATCTACTATAAAGGTGAATCTGGTCACGCACCGTGGGGAAGATCCGGCTTCGTTCGCACCTACGAAGTCCTTCTCTTCGCAGTCAAAGGTGCGCGCGAACTCTATTCTCCAGGCGGAGCCGATGTGAAGATGTTCCATTCTATCCGCGCCGAGAGACAAGAAAAGAAAAAGTTCCACGCAGCGGAAAAGCCGATTTGGCTCCTCTCCTCTTTCCTTCAAATGCTCGGCCTTGAAACCCATCTTGTTCTCGATCCTTGCTGCGGCTCTGGTCCGATCTTCCCTGCCGCTCACCGTCACCGCATGACCGTCACGGGCATTGAGCTCGACGAACACTACTATAACGTAGCCGCGTCACGTATCTCAGCTCTTACTTCTCCAGAGGATTCTCTCGATGACAACGACGAAGACTCCGATCTTGACACCCTCGCCTGAAGCTTTCACCCCCGATATCTATGCTTTTACCTCCGGCCCACGCGATGCTCGTGTAATGATTGTGGGTGAAGCATGGGGACGAGAGGAAGAAGCCGCTCTACGTCCCTTTTCCGGCAGCACCGGATACGAGTTAAAGCAGCTCCTTCTCGCTGCTGGTATCGACCGCGACAAGTGCCTTCTAACTAACGTCATCTCAGCGAGGCCGCCGAACAATGACTTCACCCACTTCCTCCACCCCACCGCAGAGAAGTCGCCTGATCTGCGGGGTCTTCGTCCTCGAGACGCATTACGTCACGGGGTCGACATCCTTCGAGCTCAAATTGAAAGTGTTAAACCTGACCTTATTATCGGTTGTGGTAACATCCCCCTCTGGGCACTCACAGACAAAGCTGCAGTGTCAACTATTAGAGGTTACCGACTTCCAGGTGGAGTTACCAAATGGAGGGGAAGTCAGCTCCGTACCACAAGCGACATGGGTAGCCGGCCATTTCTGCCGGTTATCCATCCCGCAGCTATCCTCCGGGAATATTCTTGGAAGCACGTTACAGTACACGACCTCAACACTCGCGCTGGACGATATCTGCGAGGAGAAACCGCGTGGGAACGCGGAAGAAAAACAACCG
This sequence comes from Dokdonella sp., assembly GCA_016712865.1. Classification (GTDB taxonomy): domain Bacteria; phylum Pseudomonadota; class Gammaproteobacteria; order Xanthomonadales; family Rhodanobacteraceae; genus Dokdonella. Next base: position 35,257 of record JADJQH010000005.1, on the reverse strand, counting down.
CCTACTGGAACCCAACCTTCCACGAAGCGGAAGCTAAACTCTTAAAGTGGATTAGCGCGGCGCAAGACACACCTCTTGCTCTTGCCGTCGACATTGAAACCTGGCGAAAGAAAGACATCGTTTGTATTGGTTTCGCTGACGACCTTTCCGAGCTCTGCATCCCGTTTTTCTTTTTCGAGAACGGAGTCTATCGTGAGGTGTACAAGCCCGAGCAAGAACTCCGCCTCGTGATGCTGGTACGTCAGCTGCTTTCGTCTCCGAAGCTACAAATCGTCGGTCAAAACTACATCTACGACTTTCAGTTCATCGGACGCAAGTGGCACGTACATACTCCCGTCACCTACGACACCATGCTCATGCACCACCTTTGCTGGCCCGGCACGCCAAAAGGTCTCGACTATCTCGCCTCTCTCTATTCCGACCACTATGTCTATTGGAAAGACGAGTCACAAGATTGGGACGGAACCGGCGGACACGAGCAGCTGTGGAAATACAACTGCAAAGATGTGCGCGAGACTTATGATATACACCTTGAATTGAAACGTCTCATCACAACCCTCGGACTAGACACCCAATACACGTTCCAGCGCGAACAGTGGAAACTGGCTGCGGCGATGATGCGAAAAGGTATCGCAATCGACCGCCATCGTCGAGACGTAATACGAAAAGAAGTCACCGCTGCCGCTTACGACCTCGAAGCTTGGCTCTCCGCAATAATGCCAGAAGACCTACGCTATACGAAAGCTGGCGGGCATTGGTTCACCTCTCCGATTCATTCCATGTACATCTTCTATTCCGTTCTCGGCCTACAACCCGTCCTTCACAAGAAAACGAAGCAACCGACATTCAACTACGAAGCCTTCGACACCCTCCGCAAACGTCACCCGTGGCTCTCTCCCATCCTTCTCCGTCTCGAAGAATACCGCTCGATTGGAGTTTTCAACTCTCATTTCCTCGACATCTCCCTCTCACCCGACGGAAGACTAAGATGTAACTTTAACGTTGGCGGGACTGAAACGTTCCGCTGGAGTTCTTCTGCAAATGCCTTCGGGGAAGGCACTAACTTTCAAAACATACCCAAAGGGGACGAGTAACATGACGGGACCTAGCCTAGCATTCTCTGACAAGCTACACGCGGAAAAATACCGCGCAAAAGGAGAAACCTTCCGTGAGTCACAGTTACGTGTTGCCTCCGCCTTGGCAGATAATAAAGAACATTTCGACGCACTTCGAGATATCCTTCTGGATCAGAGGTTTCTGCCGGCCGGAAGGATTCAGGCCGCCATTGGCTCCACTAAGGCTATCACCCCGTACAACTGCTACGTTTCGGGTACAATCTCTGACTCCTACATTGAAGGCGCCGGGTCTATCATGGCGCGAGCTCGCGAAGCAGCCGCGACAATGCGCCAGGGTGGTGGAATTGGTTACGACTTCTCTACCCTCCGTCCACGTGGCGCACTTATTAAGAAGCTTTCCTCGCGTTCGGGTGGCCCTCTTCCGTTCATGGAAATCTTTGACGCCGTCTGCCGCGCGACTAGCTCTTCGGGGCATCGCCGCGGAGCACAGATGGGAGTTCTCCGCATCGATCATCCCGACATTGAGGAGTTCATCCGCGCGAAGCAGAATACGCATTCGCTCACCGGCTTCAACATCTCCGTGGCTGTTACAGACAAATTTATGGAAGCCGTACAAGCTGGCGCGGACTTCCCGTTACAGTTCCAAGGTGAAATCTACCGCTCGGTAGACGCAAGAACTTTGTGGAACACGCTCATGCGTAGCACCTACGATTGGGCCGAGCCGGGCGTCCTCTTCATCGACACGATTAATGATCGGAACAACCTCTACTATTGTGAGTCCATTACGGCGACCAACCCGTGCGGAGAGCAACCTCTTCCACCCTACGGCGCCTGTCTTCTAGGCTCGTTCAACCTTGTCAAGTACCTCTCTCGCCCCGAACGTTTCGGACCCTACGTGATCAACTGGGAACAGTTCTACTCTGACATCCCACATGTTGTCCGCGCCATGGATAATGTGATCGACAAGGCCAAATATCCGCTTCACGAGCAGGAGGAAGAGGCGAAGATGAAACGTCGTATGGGGCTTGGCCTCACCGGCGTAGCCAACGCACTTGAAGCTATGGGAGCCCCGTATGGCAGTACCTACTTCATCGAGCTTCTACGAATTATCATGGGAAATATGCGAGATACTGCCTACCGGGCATCAATTGATCTGGCACGGGAAAAAGGGGCTTTTCCGCTCTACCGACGAGACGCCTACACTTCGGGACGCTTCGTTTCGACCCTTAGTGAAGGAGTCCAAGAGTACCTATATCGCCACGGCATACGCAATTCCCATCTACTCTCTATCGCCCCAACAGGCACGATCAGCCTTTGTGCCGATAACGTCTCTTCCGGTATTGAACCTGTTTTTGCTCACAACACTCGCCGAACTCTTATCGAGTTTGACGGACCCGTCGTCTACGACCTTGTTGACTACGGTGTCGCCTTCCTTTCAACTCGCGGACGTACGACTGAAGAAGTTTCTGTTAAGCAGCATCTCGATGTACTCACAGTCGCTGCAACGCATGTTGACTCCGCAGTGAGCAAGACCTGCAACGTACCCACTGACATTGACTGGGACCAGTTCAAGAACCTCTACATGGATGCGTGGGAAGCCGGATGTAAAGGCTGCACGACGTACCGGAAAGGGGGCAAGCGTGAAGCTGTTCTCGTCGACGTCGACTCGGCGCCGCCGGCCATTGACGGTACCTCTTGTGAAGTCGATCCTGTAACCGGAATCCGTAGCTGTGAATGATTGGCTCTGGGTTCTCATTATCCTCGGCACCTACGCGGGTGCCGGGGGCCTCACCGCCCTGTACTTCCTTTTCTTCGACCAGGAGTTATAACCTCATGCTCGACGCACTCTCTTGGCTCTGGCGACCGGAACTCTTCGCACTTTCACTTATCATTACTTGCGTGATGGTGCTCTTTCACCTTCTCTTTAACAGCGACAATGACGAGGACTGAAATGGGAATAGTACTACCCAACATCCGAAAGCTGTTCGTACCCGATCCAGGTATGGTGATTTGCGATTGCGACCTGTCCGGCGCGGACGCGCAAGTAGTCGCCTGGGAAGCAGGAGACGAAGATCTTAAGTCGGCATTCAAAGCCGGACTGAACGTACACAACCATAATGGAACCGCAATGTGGGGTGAAGATTATGTCCCGGAAAAAAAGCTTCGACACAACACCATGCGTGATGAACTTAAGCGCGCAGTTCATGGTACTAACTATGGAGCAACACCGCGTACTCTGGCAGTTACACTTGGCTGGACTATATCATTCGCTACTACTTTCCAACTTCGTTGGTTCGACCTTCATTCCGCAATCCGCGACTGGCACCAAAGAATCAACTTCGAGCTTTCAACCTCACGAACGATCCGGAACAAATTCGGCTACCGTATTGTCTATTTCGACCGGCCGGAAAATTGTTTCACCCAAGCACTCGCCTGGGGACCACAAAGCACCGTCGGAATAGTCTGCGCGCAGGGAGGTGTTCAACTCGCAAAGCAAGTCCCGTGGGCGGAAGTCCTACTCCAAGTCCACGACGCTCTCGTCTTTCAGATACCCTTCGCGAAAGTCAGCCCGAGCGGAATGTCTGAAATCCGAAAAGCACTAGAAGTAGCCGTACCCTATGACGACCCGCTAACTATCCCTTGGGGGCTAGCCGTGTCGGAAAAGTCTTGGGGAGATGTAGAAAAGAGGAACTGGCTATGATCTACCTTGCTTCACCTTATACGCATCCTTGGCCCGAAGTTGTCGAAGCCCGCGTGACGCATACGGCGAAGTTTCTTTTACGTCATCTGAAGCAACGAAAACCTATTTTCTCTCCGATCGTCTATTGTCACGATCTCGCAACTGTACATCATCTCCCAACTGATGCCAATTATTGGTGGGAATTCAATCAAGTCTTTCTCGACCGTGCAAGTGAGTTGTGGGTACTTCACCTGAAAGATTGGGAAAAGGCGAAGGGGGTCCGTCAAGAAATTGATTACTGGCTCGAACTCAACCCTGAATCGCTTGCTATCATGTACGACCAGGAGGGATATCATTGGACCGCATACACGAAAACTGGCTGAAAGCCTACGTTCACCATATGCGGTACTCGGAGTCTCCGGACTGTTTCCACTTCTGGACCGGGGTCTCAACCGTTGCCGGAGCCCTTCGCCGACGTGTCTGGATCGATCAACGTCAGTTCCAGTGGACACCTAACTTCTACATCATCCTAGTCGGTCCTCCCGGCGTTGCCGCTAAGTCAACATCTATCCGTGGGGGTCTTTCTCTTCTCGAACAGATACCTGAAATCTGCTTCGGTCCACAATCTGTCACTTGGCAAGCGCTGATGGAGGTACTTCAATCCGCTCAAGAAACAGTCGTTATCAAAGGACAGATCGAACCAGAAATTATGTCTTGCGTCACCGTTGGCATTTCCGAGCTCGGCACATTCTTCCGCGCCGACAACGGCGAGCTCGTCGACGTTCTCGTCGATATGTGGGACGGAAAGAAAGAGGTATGGAAACGCCAGACGAAAACACAAGGTACAACAGTCATTCACAACGCATGGCTGAACATCATCGGATGTACAACACCCGCGTGGTTGAAAGAAAACCTTCCTGAAATCTTCATCTCAGGCGGCCTAGCCTCTCGCATCCTTTTCGTCTACGCGGACAAGAAGCGCCAGCTGGTCGCGTATCCAGGAGATCATATACCCGAAGCCGCATATGCCGAAGAGGCAAAAAAGCTCGTTCGTGACCTCACTATCATCGCAAACATTGCAGGTCCATATTTCCTCACTCCGCAAGCGAAAGCCTGGGGCGAGGCGTGGTACGAAATGCACTGGACAAGAGAGAAGCCGAAACATCTTCAATCCGAACGCTTTTCCGGCTATTATTCACGTAAGCAGACACACATTCACAAGCTCGCTATCGTCATCGCGGCGGCGAAAAGAACCACCCGTATGATCGAGGAGGAAGATTTAGTCGAAGCTGAAGCACTCGTCTCTTCACTCGAAGAAAATATGGTCAAGGTATTCTTCACTATCGGCGGAACACCCGAAGCGAAGAAGAACTCTGAAGTTGTCGATATGGTGAAGGTTAATCATGAAATAGATTACCAGACACTGTGGCGGCACTTCTTCACCTCAATGACAGGAAAGGACTTTACCGATGCAATACAAGCAGGACTTTCCGCCGGGTACCTTCGATTGGATACCCGCGAAGGAAACCGAAAGACCTTGGTCTACACAGGACCGAAAGATGAATAAATTCGACCCCGTCCACCATCCTGCGCACTACGGAGGAAAAGACAATCCGTATGAAGCGATTAAGGTTATCGAAGCATGGGAGCTCGGCTTCCTTCTCGGCAACACGGTGAAGTATATTTCCCGCGCAGGTAAAAAAGAGGACCGACTGCAGGATTTGCAGAAGGCCCTCTGGTACTTGCAACGAGAGGTAAACAACCTTACTTCACAATCTTCCGTTCCAGCAACGGATAGCTCTCGTCAATGCGACGGTAAAGCGGAATAGCTCCCTTCGTCACCGGCAGCCCCTGCTCTTCCAACACCCGTCCACGCGCTCGGCCCTTCAAAGAGCTGATCGCTTGACGGGTGTTGATTTGCATCGGAGACAGATCTTGACGCACGACCTCAGCATTGTACTTCGCAATACCAGCGAGTACGTCATTTATGACCGGCTGTTCTCCACCTTGAATAGCTTCATTCAATTGAACGTACAATGACATTCTCCAGCCTTTGTAAAACATCTCGCTTTCTTTCTTTTGCTGCAATGCTTCGTAATGAACAGTAAGCTTCTGCGGCGAGAAGCCTAGAACCTGTGTAACGATTGTCGAAAGATCGTCAGGATCGCGCGGGTCGAATTGCGCAATCACCGCACCACTTCTCGATTTCTCTTCACCATACGCAGCGTATCTTGTTCCTTTACTTGCCGCCTTCATCGCGCGAGGCATGATAGCTTCCCATTTTTTCCAGTTCGCAGTATGCGGATCAGAAGAAAGGAACTGTAGTAGCGAGAACATATAGCCATAACCGGCACCGGCTCCTTTTTGCGCCGCATCACCGACCATTTCTTTCCACTTACCATAATGTCCCCAAGATTTAATCATGTCCGGCACGACTGGGATGATGTTCCCCATCGAGCCATTTGCGCTAGCGTCGAAGCGTGGAGCTCCCCAACCTTCCGGCAACAGCCCCGGACCGAAACCGAAACGAGAGATACCATGAAGAAATAGATCTGCGCCGACCTTTTCAAAAGCTGATTCTTTCGTCAGCATGACGATCAGCTCTCGTGCTTCCTGCTGCGGACTCCAGTCTTTTCCGAACAGTTGACGTGCGAGGGCTTCCACCACCTTATCTATGTCTGCCGCAAATGGTAGCCCCATCATGCCATATAAGGCGAACATGGTGAGGAGGGTTTTAATTCTTCCCGGGTTATGTCTCATCGCGTAGAGCGAAGATTGAATGTACCCGAAGAAGACAAGCAGGTCGCTTGCGACTGGATTACCTCGCATGAACTTCGGCCGTGCCCAGGGGGCGAAAGTAAACTGTGTACGGTCAATGGCTTCTTTCGCCGCGATCGTCGCAACAGCTTCTTCTTGCGTCATACCAGTACGCGACATCAGATCGAGGATCTCGAGCGAATTGTTCGTAAACAATTCCGCCAGATACTTATTCTGTTTTCCACTGTTTTGCGCGTCCATTGCGAGTTGAAAAGTCATCGCGAATGTCAGCTCACGATTGAAGCGTTCAGTCTTACCGAACATCCACATTGAAGCTTTGGTGAAGTTTCTCCAATGTCGTTGCGCCTTCTCTCCCGCAGCCGATCGTGCAAGGTTATCGGTCGATGCATAGACACCTAGTTCTGGTGCTTGTCCTGCATCGATCTTACCCATCGCGATCAATTCTTGTCTCGCTTTCTCATACCCCGGTGATGGCGGGTTATGCATCTGTGCAGCTATAGTTCCTTTTAGGGCGGTGTGCGCTGCCGTCAACGCCCGTTTTACTGCACTACCTTCAAACAACGAGCTCAAATACGGCACCGTAAAGACCGGAATCTGTGTCAGGTTCATCGCCGCCGCGGCAGGAGAGAAGCCCAGAAACCACATCGCGGCAAACGACCGCAACTTACTTCCGTCTCTTCCCGGCTCAAGCATATAGTTAAGATGCTCTTGCATCTCCGAAATCATATTGAAGCGTTTTTGTGACTCACCGAAATTCAGCTTCGCGTCAGCCGTCGCCGCAGTAATAACATCTTGTGCTTCGTCCTTATAGGCAAGACGTGCAAGATATCCTGCACCTGTATTCAAATACGTACTGAAAGCACGCATTGCATCGAGCGAGTAGCCAGGTGTTCCTTCTCGTGTCATCCAATGTTTACGGAAGCTCCGCTCTGGCGCCGTCTGGTGTTCGAGCTGATCTAGCCACGTCTTCTGCTGTGGAGAAATACCCGGCATCGTCGCCTTAATCCGTTTCAGCACCGGACCCGGCAACTGTACGTAATCTTGCATCGCCGTCGGCAGCTTACTCACCCGCAAATCCGACATCGGGTACTGCTGCCGCGCGATAAGAATATACCTATTTCGTTCTGCTTCACTGGCGAAGGTGTAGAATGCTTCCACCTTCTGATTGTTACTATCCCTCACCGTCAGTGTCCACTGCCCGAAACGAGACAACGGGAAGTAGGGCTTCGCGCGCATAGCCGCAATATCCGAAGCCAGTTCTACCTGCGCTTTCTGCAGCCCGGCCGGATTACCTACAAACTCTCGCCGCAGCGACTTCTGCGCAATCTGTTCGAATTCCGTCAAGAAGTCAGAGAAGGTCGCATTCACCTCCGCAAATAGCGCCTGTCCGTCAGCGTTCAGCCCGAACTGTGTAAACGCCGCAGCTGTTTCTTGTTGCGTCGGCTGACGTATAACCTTCTGTCTCCGCTCCTGCGGCGTCAGATACTGCATTTCAGTCATATAGAATAGTGTTTTTGCCAGAGCTTCTTTCTGTCCGTTCGGCTTCAATCTATCCCACTTCCGCGCAACCGTGTCCGCTTTCTCCACCCAACGTGCACGCAATGCTGTCCACATCTCAATCGTCTGGACGTACTTCTGCCCCGCAGTGAAGTGCTTGTTAGCCCACATCAGTTGCTGGATTCCCCACCACCGTTTACTCCATCCAGTGATGCGGTCCGCCTCGTGCGTAAGTCCTGTCAGAGCTCGTCGTTCTTGCGGCGTCAATCCCTTCCACCGCGTCAGCCCACGCATAGCCATCAGCTCTGGTTGTTCCGGCATCGCCAACGCGGGATCTATGCCGAGGCTTCGTGCATTCTCCAGCTTCGATTCTTCTATCTTCTGCATCCGCACCTGGTCGAACCCACTCGGTGGAGACGGAACGCCGGTGACGAACCTCTCCGCATTCGCCTGTTCCTGCAACCGCATAGCCTCGAACATTCCAGTCGTCAGTGTCCGCGCGAACATACGGTCGAGCTCGGGATCACTCCACGCTTCTCTCGGCACCTTACGATACGCCGCCTGCCACTGACGTAGTTCGTCTTTCGCCTTCGCAGCCGTCTCCTCGTACGGGGAAGAAAGCTGACTCTTCCAGTAAAGTACCTTTTCGCGAATATAGTTCGGACTGTGATAATACCCTTCCGCATCTACCCACACATGATATCGCACCGATTGCGGATCGCGGAACTTCCACGCATCGTATCCCTTTTTCGTCAACGTCGCACTTGGCTGGAACTGGAAGCCCAAACGCTCTGACAGATAGCCGTAAACCTGATCTGAAAACTTTGCATGACGACGTCTATCCGAATAACGTTCATAGCTTTTCTTATTCACCTTAACCCAGTCAACCTCCCAACCTTTCTTATTCTTCTGCAGATCGACAACTCCGATCAAGTCACCGAGTGCCATCAGCTTCGCATTGTTCGACATATTCGCAGAAAACGGCTGCTCCGGTGGAAAGTACATCCGCACGTACGCACTGTTCCCCATCTCTTTAATCGCAATGAACAGATCAGAATCAAGTTGAACGATCTCCGGATTTGGCATAATCGCCACCCGTTCCGTTCGCTCACTCGTCGGCATAGTCAGCGCCGCAAACTCCTGCTCGCGCTTCGTCCACCTCGCGAACTTCGCATCTTGTTCTAGCCTTCCCGCCACTTGTCCCGAAAAGATGCGGCGACGAACATCACCCGGAGAGATATACCCCTTTCCGATCAACCTCTCTTTCACCGCGCGAAGGAAGGCAATGATGCGGTCGATCAGCCCGTTCGAAACCGGACCTATATTTCCTCCCGCGAAACGGATGCTTGTCGCGAATGCAACAGCTTCTTCTTCGAGCTTATCCTGCACCCAATCTCGGACGAAATTCTCACCCGGATTCTCGATCGTACGCGCGAGCTTTTCTGCCTTCCGCGTCAATTCAGCCGCGTATTGCGCCCGCACTGCACCCCACAGCGCCGCATCTTGCCGTATCTCCCGCACGAGAGCTTTCCACTCTTCGGGCGTGAACAGCCCTTCCGCGCGCAACGCATGAATCGTTTCGTGCACCAACGTCGCGCCCACACCTAGCCGCAACGCGCCAAGCCCAAGCACAATCGTCTTAGTCTTCGTATTCGCCACCGCGTCGTTACCGCTACCGGGCGCACCTGCTTCAATCGTCCACCCTTTCGGCAACATCGGCGCAATAGCTTGTTTCGCTTCCGCAAACGCATCTTCAAAGTCGTCGAAAACTGGATTCTCTTGATACAGGTCGTAGAACTCGTCCAGCAAACTCCTTTGCCTCGCTTCGTTCCGAAACGGGCTCGGTACCTCTAGCCGTTGTGCCTTAAACTCCGCTTCATCCCGCATCGAAACAACGTTATCGTAAACAGGGCTTTCCGTCAAGTTATCATTAACACTCTGCAGTTCCATCTGCTGCAGCTGTCCGAGGCGCAACGCTAGCACATCTCCGTCCGCCGGCGACGAATTGAGCATCCCTTTTACGCGGTCAATCACTACCCGAATTGCATCACGGATCGAGAAACCTTGACGGACCGCTGCTGCTACCTCGAGTGTATTCTGTCGCAAGCTCGAGCCCGCACTTTGCGCTGCTTTCGCCTCTTCACGTTCAGCATAGGTAGCTTTACGCCACCCGATCAAACGATCGAAGCCAGCAATGCGCTGAATAAGGACTCCAGTATTTCCGATCTCGTTCCGGAACTGCGGATACGGGATGCTGTTTGCCGGGTCTTCCTGTTCCGCGCGATATATCTCATACGCCCGTTCAAGTACGACCGACTGTCCTTCATCCGGTTTCATATACGTCGCAAGGAACTGCGGAATGCCATAACCTTTTCCACGTTCCGGATTATCATTCGCAGCTCGCGCCAGCTCTTCTATCTTTTGTATGTTCCCACCCAGAAACGACCTTTGCGCCATCGTCGTTTCTTCTTCCAGCTCAAACAGAATATCCATCATCCGCCCGAACGTGTAGTCCGGCATCAACCTCTGCCGCGCATCAACCGTGTCTCCGAGAGACATATTCCAGGTTATAATCCCTTCCGTGACTTCGCGCAAAATACTGCTGATCTCTTTAAACACACCATCTGTCGAATTCGTCGGGAGCCCGCGCGAGAACATCCAGCGCCCGAACTGTTCAGCGAGATATTCAACAAAAGAATAGGCATATATATTATCTTGTTTTTCGAATCGCTGTTGACGCCAAGCCGTATTTTCCATATTCGGCGCCAACGTCGCGTTCGTCAACGAGTCCGCAAGAACGTTCCGTCGATAGGCTTGATATACGCGTTCAATTTGTTCAGTTGGCAATTTACTAAAAGCCGCCAAGGTCACCGCATGTCCCAGCTCATGTATGAAAACATACATAGCTTGTTCGTAAGGCATGTCTGCAGGATAAACAAGCATAATCTGTCCGGACGGGTTGACATGTGCGTTTATTTCTGGCTTAATGTGTAATGCTACCCTTTCTACTCCAGGCAAAGCATGTTTTTTAAATACGGGATGAACTGCTTCAAGAATCTTTTCCATGTCGTGCACAGCACGTTTTAGTTCAGGTGATAGTTGTACTGCCACCTCTACTTTAGCAACTTTGTTCACAAACTGTCGTTGACCGAAAACACGTGCAAATACATTAGCTTGTGCAAGCCCTTCCGCGTTTGTCTGCGACGTCGGTACCATCTTCTGTTCAACAAGAACCTTTTGATTCAACACCAACGTCTCGACTTCATTAGTTGCGTCGACGTGGACACCCATATCCATAAGTTCTTGCAGACGCTCAATAACTGCACTAGAATCTTTACCGTATTGTTTCAACAGAGCTGAAAATTCTGCTGATTGTTCTTGTCTATCTTTTGCATCAAGTGAAGCCGGCCAAATCCACTCCGATGGTCTGTCTGAAATAGCATCACCCGGTTGTAGCTTATTCGTATCTATGCCAAATGCACGCAGTTGTTTCAACGTACCCGAAACCGGATGCAGCACCGTACTACCCAACGTTTTGTTCGGACGAATTGCCGCTATTGACCTTCCAGTTTTCGGCACCTTCGCAACTAGCTTTCCAGTAAACTCTCCCGAATAGGTATAGCTCGCTCCCGCGGTCGGAAGTACCCGCATTCCTTTATCCAGAAACGCACCGTACGCCGCTTTCACCCTTTCATTCGGCGCGAACATATGATCCAGTACATCATGCTTAAATTCTGTACTGTTGACCAAAGCCTGAAATTCCGTCATTAGCTGTTTTTTCGTCCCCGCGTCAACCGACGGAAGAAAATACACCCGCTTCATCACATCCGCTTGAATCAAATCCGTTATCGACGCAGTGATGCCGGCCGGGGTTAGCAGCTTCTGATCGACCTCAACTACCCGTCCTGCCAGACTTTCTCGCGCCGGAAACTTCGTCAACGCACGCTCGAGATCTGTCGGATTTAACAGCTCTGTCGTCTTCCCCATTTCATCGACCACCGCATATCGTGTCGTTTGTCCTTCCATCCAATCATAAAATGCTTCTTCATTATTCAGCCGTATTCCGCTTCCGGCCCAATCTTTTCCAAAGGTGTCAAGAAGTACATTCACCTCAAGCGGATCCAGCTTCGGATTTGCCCGAAACACTGTAAGCAGCTCCTGGTCTCGTTGTGTCTGCAAAAACGGCAGCACCCGCTTCAACGCACTCACTGGCGACTGTGGAGCAAAAGCATCATCTACAGATTGTTCTGTATCCTGTTTCGGTGCAACCCTTCGTCCAAGCTCCTCCGTCGGCCCGCCGACAACCCCACCCATCAATGCGCCTGCGGCAAACGAATCAAGCCGTCGATACAGCGCCTCTTCTCCGAAATAGCTATATTTCGGATCGACGTATTTCCGCGCGGCAATATTCACCTCTTCCTGCAGCGCCTCTGTCACACCTTCTTTCAACGCCGTACCCACCACCGCACCGGTGATACTCTTTCCTGCCGCTTTACCCGTAATACGGTTAAGGATTCCGAGCGGGGTATACAGCTCCAACACACCTTTCACCAAGCCCGAGCCAAGTGACAGTTCCGGGTGAAAGCTTCCCGTCACTTCACGCAGTTCTCCCGCTGTATCAGCCGTTTCAAGCGGAACCGAAACTAGCGCTCCACCTAGTACACTTCCTATCGTAGAACCCCAAGCTGTCGCAGCTTGCGGACTCATAAGCCCCGCACGCACCGCGGTATACAACAGCGCGGGTGCCATCATCGACGATCCGGCTCGTCCTCCCACATACCCACCTATCATCACCGCCGCGAGTATTGGTGTCATTTCACCTTGCGTCTCGAGCATCCAGTACAACGCATCTTCAGCATTCTTAATATTCGAAAACCCGCCTACAATCGGTTTATAAGCCGCGTCGTCAATAGCCTTCGCTTCAGCCGCATATTGTGCCGCAGCTTCTATATCTCCCGTCCACTCACTATACACACCTTGCAACGTCGGCACCGCACTCCGTAGCATATCGACGCCACGGCTCATACCTCTCAAAGGAGCTTCAATGTATCCCGGACGTGTCTCGGGTGTTTTCGGCTCACCTTCATCTAGAACCGGAACCATACCACTATCAGGCGGCGTCAGCTTTTCCGGACTTGCGAACCGTTCTGGACTGCCAGTAACGGTATCTATTTCAGAAAACAGATTATCCGGAGCTTTCGGAACTTTTTCCGTCGGCGCTATCTGCTTCGGCGCGGGCGCAGGTGTAGCTTGTTTCGGCGCCGGCACCGCTTGATCAATCCACAGTTTCAACGGATCTTCCGGAACACCCGGTGCTTTGTCCGGAACGATTGAAGGGTCCGGAACGCCCGGACCCAACAATGAATCAATCTCTTGCTTCAGTTCATCAGCCATTAACGCACCATACGATAGGTTCTACGGAAACGATCAAGTTCTTCTGGATCGGCCACACGACTACGGAGATGGTTGTAATACGTATCATCTTCCATAATCTGCTTAATTCGTGGGTCTTGTGCACCACCTAACTTCTTAATCGCCTCACTCGTCGGGACACCTTGGTCAGGTCGCTTCGGTTTGGCGAGGTAACCGGGATTATCGGGCGGAGTATTTTGTCTGGTAGAATTTGGTAATCCGGGAGCCCCCGGCGTCCCTACGGGCGGCCCGGCCGGCGCGGGATTTTGCCTGGTTTTTTCCCCGGGAATCGCCGTATCCGGGGCCACTCCCGGCACGACTGTCGTCCCCGGAACTCTAGGCTGAGGTGCACCAAATTGCAGCCTATAATTCTGCAATGCCTCCTGCGCTCGCTGCTGCGCAATCTGTTTCATCTGGTCTTCTGTCTTCAGCGGAGCCTTCGTCAGCCACGCCTCACTGTTCTCTTTCTGCAGCTGCTTGAACGCATCTCGGTACATATTGTTAAATAGCTGTGCTTCTTGAGTCGAACCGGGCGGACCTTTCAGCTCCGCTTTTATCCGCTGCCCGGCCAACATTCCAGCTATACGTTCTTGTGCAACCTCGAGACGACTATCCGCTTGAAGCTTTGCAATCGCCATCTGATTCGCACGACCAGCAGTACCTTCCTGCTGACGCAGTCTGTTCTGTTCATCCGTCTGATCGCGTTTATACTCTTCTTCTTCGTTAACCGCAACCGTTCGCGCACCCGCGTTCAGCGCGTCCGGCAGAATCGAAGCTTGATTCCATTTCGGCTGCATCATGGCTGTCCCCATATTGAACAGTGCAGCCGAGATCGTCGGATTCTTAAAGTACTGCATCCACTGCGCTTCACGCGTAGCATTGCCGGGGTCATCTTTCCCCGGCGCCTGCGGAAGCATTTCGCCACCTAGTCCGAGCAGGTCGTTCATGTTAACCTCGCATTAATTGTCCCAGCTGCGGAACACGAAGCGGATTTTGACTCGCACCAGTCAACAGTTTTACAATCATATCCGCCGACATTGCGGATTGTCCAGCTTGCACTTTAGTCGGCTCAAGCCGCTGCGCGCTACCGATTCCACCTGACATAATCGGTTTCGTGTCGGCAGAAGCTGGAGCAGCTTTTCCCGCCGTTCCGAGCATTTGCATCAGGTTCGCCATTCCCGGCGGTTGTCCACCTGGATTCCCCATCGGGGCCTGTCCGACGCCCGGCATCGGCGCAGCCATTTCAGGCATCGCAACTGTAGGCATACTGGCTGGAATACCCGGAACCGTACCGGGGTCCATTGCGGGAACCTCTGGAGCACCCGGCACCATCCCACCCGGCATACCGCCCATTCCTTCCATCCCCTCCATCGGAGGAGGAACAGCTCCCGTCTGTGCTAACATCTTAGCCAACACACCCGGCTGTTGTTGCGCGGCTAGTAATAGTTGCTGCATCAAGAACTGATCCATATCTTTTCTCCGTTAGCTCATGAAGTAGCCACCGAGGCCACCTAGAACAGCACCAATACCCGTTCCGATACCCGGCATGACCATTGAGCCGAGCTGTGCGCCGGCTAGTGCACCGCCGCCAGCACCCGCGAAAGCATTGCCTTTCGGCGCCGCACCTGTCATTGTCGTCGTCGCAGTCGCACCCGGCATACCACCCAGCAATCCGAGAATCTCACTCGACCTCATATACGGCAGCTGCTGCTCTAGTGCCCACTTCTTCAAAGCTTCATCAAGTCCCGCCTGCTCCATGGCTCGCTCTTGCCCACCGACGGCTCCCAGTACATCCGCACCAAACAGTTGTTGAGCTTGTGCAGTAGGGTTTTGCCCAATGGCTCGAGAAATATTACCAAGGCCAGCAGTGTAAGCATTGCCGTAAAGGTTATTAAGAGCGTCACCCATTTCACGTACCGCGCCCACACCAGCGAGGTTTTCAGCCATTTGTTGACGCGAGCTGCCACCACTGTACATGCCTCCCGCTTGCACCCCTTCCGCTCGAATATTCGGAAGGATGTTTTGCGTCAGCCGGTCAGAGATCTTTCCTGTAATCTGATCTGCTGTCGCGCTCAGATATGGGTTGCTTTCCGGATTCAGCTGATCCGTGCTGAGCATAAATTTCTGTGAACCCGCCGCGAGATCTCCCAGCTCCATCCCCACCGGCGCTGCGTTCGACTTGTACAGTCCTTGCGCAGTCTGTTCAGTCGGATTAAACCCAGCAATAGTCTGTCCACCGTAACTCGTCAACGGCTGACTCGCATACTGCTGTGCATAGGGTAGTGCGAGCTGAAACAGCTTCTGCTGTTCCGGACTCAACTGCACCTGACTCGTTTGAGTCTGTTGCGGAGGTGATTTACTTCCCATCAGTTTTTCCTCGCAAGTTGCCCATCGTCCGTCTTCACATACGAGATTGCTTTAATCAGCTCAATTCTCGGTGCGACGAAACCAAGTTTCCCGAGACGTTTTCCCCATCCCGGTGTCGCAGAAGCTTGAATCTCGTGCACCCCATTCATCGCGCACCACTTCTCAGCAACATCGAGCAGCTGTGGTCCGTAAGTTGCAAATTCCGAACCACCAATCCAAGTGACGAACAGCGCCGATTTTTTCTTAAACATTGAAATAGTCGTGAGAGCGAGCAGCTTCAACTCTATCGCATTTCCTGCTCCCCACACCTGTAGACTGCCGTTCGCGATACTTTCCATCACCTCGTCAATTGTCGCGAAGTCGAGAATACCTCTCGGATGATCCTCAACCATCGCACGGATTGTATCGAACAATACCGCAAGCGACGAACCTTCAATTTTTCCAACTCTAACCGAGCTTGTGCCAAGCGCTTCCATAATAGGTATATACTCCTTCGCCGCTACCAGGGTCCCATTCAGTCCCATCCGCATACACCGTCAATCCGTCACGGGGTTTTGTCGGCTCTACGGTAAGTTTCGTCAGCTGAAGAAAGTCCGGCGCAGGAATAGTTTGCGCGATCGCTTCAAGCTCTTGTCGCAAATACCCATTAATGAACTCACTCAGTGCAGAACCGCCTTCAGAGGAACCTTGTCCCTCTGAAAGCATCGGCACTGGTGATGGAATATACTTCATCCACTCACACGCATTTGGCTAGTTTCTTTTCACTCGGTGTCCCGCAAAGGCACCTGAATGTATTATTTGCCTTCGCGACCGGCCAGAACAGCTGCGCGGCTTCTTCTTTGCCCAGGCGAGCATTTGCAGCATTTTTCCGCTCCTTGTTGAACAGAATAGGTAGACCGAACTGCGTACGTGCCCAGTCACAATAGGTTTGCTGCACCTCCTCGCTCGACATCGGTTGCGGAGAACTGATCGGCGGCGGAAGCGGATTACCTTCAATTTTCGAAGGTGTAACCCCCGTCCGCGTTTGCTGATCCACGAGTCGTTGCGGCGGAGAAAGCGGCTTTTCCGCACGTACCAAATTCACTTTCCAATCTACCGCTTTTTGCTCCTGCTCGAGAATCCAACTACAGCCGGACAAAAGCAATGCGACTGTAGCGAGAATGATAGTTTTCACCATCTTACACCATCCCATTGACATCATCGGCAGAGTAGCCGAGCATGTCTTGCTTCAGCCCATCGGTCTGTCCGGCTTTCTTCATCACCTCATTATACAGCGTCGCAACTGAAGCTGCCTGCTGTACCACATCGGGATCAAGACCGAGCTCTTGCATCTTGTCCGGATCGTCCAGTAGTCCGGGGATAAACTTTTCCACGACCGAGACGACAGTCTGAAAGATCGCGAGCACTCCGCGCAGAGGCGGAATCGTCTCAAGCAATTCAGTAAACTCCGTCACTGCGGTGCGCAGTTCAGTCGGAGTCGCTCCACCTTTAATACAAGCTTCGATCGCTTTCCACGTTTGAAAGGCTTGCGGGAGAACCTTAAGAAGATCAAACATCGTCTTTCCCTTTCACGGTTTCGGGTATTGCTTCGCGCTCAGTTCAATGTGCGGAGTATCTACGAAGCTTTTCCAATCTCCGCCCCATTCAATCGCTACTCCCAGCTCTTTTCCTGCCCGCTTAAACGCAACTGCTACTGTTTTCATCGCTGTTACATCGTAGGTCCCCTTTCCATCCACAAACGCAATATAGTCAATGGCGTGGCCGGAAAGATGTCGGCTGTAAAGTGTTCGGCTCTTTCCCTCCGCAACATAACGTTTTTGCGTTTCTAACGACCTTACTCCTTCGACTATAACGAAGTCAATGGTGGTTAGTTCTAACGCCCGATACGCCACCTTTATCAGGTCAGGATGAACACCACTTAACGCCCGTTGCGAACGCTGTGAGAAGCTGAAACGTTTCAATGGTCCCCCAGCACTTGTATTTCCAGATCGTATCCTTCCAACTGCCCGGGCAAGCCATCCGAAGATTCGAAGCGCACGCACAAAAGTCTCCCATTCGCTGTAAAGTCCAGGTACTTTTGTGTAGCCGGATCGAACGTCTGCGCTGCTTCCCATGTGACGGTTCCGTTTCTATCTTCTTGCGCCCCCACGCGGATTGACCATTGCGCCGTGCCAGATATTTTCGGCCAGATACGTTTACACAGCTTACGGTTACTGAAGTTTACTTTCGGCTGTCCTTGGCGATCTTTTCCGATAACCGCCAGTCCTGTTCGTTCGAGGAAACAAATAGGGTTAGTTCCATCAAAGGTCTCTGTATCGTCGTTTTTAAAGATCTTCGTATTGTCGGGGCTAAACACCAGCACCTGTCGTTTTCCTTCCGAAGCCCATGGCGCCGTCACTGTTGACCAGGTAGTTGTCAACGCTGACCACGCTGCACCGGAGGTCGTTTGCAACGTACCGGGATTAGCAAAGATTCCTACGAAATCGCGCACCTGAAGTGTATTTTGGCTATAGTTCCAAATAATAGCTTTATCCGGCATAGTTTCACCTGCAGATGGGTAACAGAACCAAGCTTCTTGATATGCCGGGTTATGAAAACAGAACGCATTCAGGTAATTTGTCTGATCGATATCGTTACGGAGAAAATCGCGCATCTTCATATCAAGCACAGATTGTATCTCTTGTCCGTTATGCCAAACCAGATCGTCTGCCGTCGCGACGAAATGCTTCCGACCTTTATCAATCAAGGTCACACAACGCGGAGCAAGAATACCTGAAGAAAGGAAGAGCAAATCATTCGCCATCTTCTCCTGTCCGCCAATAAACCGGATATAGTGCGTCGACGACTCTTTATACACGATCAGCTGGTTCCGCAACATCAACGCATCGAGGATCTGTCCGCCCTCGACGTCAGTCAGTTCTTTCCTTCCCGCATCTTTACTCGCGTCCGTGTAATCCCAGCTGGACGGAATACTGCCGGGGTCTGCCGGATGACTCCACCAAAACATATGCGGATAGAGCGTATTATTGTCGTTGATGTTCAGCGCGACGAGAAAGGTGCCAAACGGACGCACAATCTTCGCGCGCAGCGTGCTGGGCCAGTTAGTAAGATTTGCCAGCTTCGTCGCCGACGACAAAGTTCCCCAAAACTGTGGAATATCCACCCCGTTATTGATGATAGGTATTCCTCCTAGAATACCTCCTTGCCACTCCCGATATTCAGCCGCAGTGTAGTCAACGTCAACACTAGCTGTTTGTCGGGTAATGTTCGTATGTACACCTCCTTCATACACATACGCTTTCGTCTTGCTGCAGTAAATCCAGTAATTCTGTGTCGGGCTCGGAATGTTAATACCGAATCCGGGCGCAACTGACGGCGTGCCAAGAGCTTGTGAATAGCCCTTACTCTTCACCGCATTCTTGTTGTAAAAACGGAAGTTATTCGCGTCACTCCAAGCTTCTGGTGGAAGCAGGTGTGTCGGCACGTCGCGGTTGATCCCGAACATGCCGATATTGTGAATTTCGATAGGTTTCGCGTCAGCCACAGCTTACCCCAGTTTAATAATCACACCCACGTTCATGTTCGTCGGACGGGTTTCTGTACCACTTCCAGCCGATCCGCTCGCTGTGCTTGCTGCACCATTACCCGCGAAGCCACTACCTTGTCCCGCATTAATGGCATTCGGAGCTGATCTATCATAGGAATGTGTATGTGCTTCAAATTGATCATCTTGCAGCGTTGCGACATGGTCACCTGCAGTCACCGAACTTCCCGCCGGCGCGGTACGTGTAGCTGCGTCAGGATCAAGCCCTTTACCGTGGTCCCAAAACCGCGGAAACCTGCCACGTACGTCGGGTAGATTGAATGTTGTCGAGCCGTCACCTACACCGAAGGTCGTACTAAAGAGCGCGAACAGTCGTGGATAGGTAGTGCGTGAAATGGCTTGTCCTTCGAGAAACACCCATCCTGTCGGTGCGGTGTCCGTCCACCAAAGCATAGAAGAACCGGGTGGAAACGGGTCATAGACTGGTGCGTGCCAGGTTGTTCCGTCGAAGACAATTTCCACCTCTTCGTACTGAAACCTCAGCACCACCGTGTTCGCGCCGTTGATGCTTCCACCTGACGTCGCATCCAACGTAACCGTATTCGCAGTCGAGTCGGTTTTCTTTACCTTACATTTAAAACCAGCCGGCAACGTACTCGGTAACGTGATAGTACGACTAGCTCCACTTGCCGAAACAGTCAGCAGCTTGTCCTGATACGTATTATCCAGTGTGACGTTCCCGCTCGCACTCGCGGGAGGAATCCAGCTTCTCGTCACAATGAACGCATACCAAGTAGTGTCTGCCGACGAATACCAAAGGATTGCTGCATCGTACTGATTATACAGCTTAATCGACGCCGCACCATTAATCAGTGCCGCGGCCGCTACTGTAACTGCATTCGCCGAACTATCCGTCTTAACGACGACGTTCGAATAGCCTGAAAACAACGATGAGCTCGGCATTGTAACTGTGCGCGCTGCTGCAGTCGCATTGACTGGAAACACCTTCGTGTCGTCCGTCGGGGCGACTACAGTGATATCGCCAGCTGTAACTGCAACTACGCTTTGCATCCGAAATGCACGACTCGCGTTTGGGAACGTCGTTTGCAACACAGCCTTAATTAGGCGCAGATGATCATCTCCTTGTGACTGTAGATCACTAGCCACTGGATTACTTGCACTCAGATCAGAAATGTATGTCGCTGCTTCTAGCCCCATTTGTTTTTCCTCACTTTTGCTCAAGCATAGTTACGATCTGTCCATAGATGTTAGGTGTAACAAGTGGTGTTTTTTCCAACACTTGCATTAACAATGTAACTTCCGTCGCTGTAAGTGTAATTCCTTCTTCCATAGCGTTAGGTTCATACAAACGTTGTTGGAGTTTGAAACGTTCCATTTTGGCTTCACCTGAAAGAGGTTTACCTTCTTGTACATCTAATAACTGTGCGACAAGCGCGCGTACAGTTACCTCTGTTTTTCCATCCATCAACGGTTTACGTTGCGGACTTAACAAAACATAAGCAGGATACAGCTTCATAGTTATTTACCTTTTCACCTTCATTGTCACCGCAGAACGACGGCCACGGGACGTGGTTCGCGCTGATCGGCTGGCTTCTGGCCTTTGCGATGGCAGCACAATTCTTGCTGTTGGTTGGCATCGAGTGGTTTCTTGGCGGGCCTCCGCGACGACGCGAGACCTCCTGAAACTCACTGACGCTGGCTCGCTCACGAGTATGCGGCTGACGGTGGTGTGAAGGCTGATGTCCACCGAGCAATGCCTTTGCTAAGCCGAAGTTCGTCGATCCATCCATCGAACCCGAAAGCGGGGTTGCCGCCGTTCGAGCTGTGCCTGATCGCGGCAACCTCAAGGGTATTCGTGTTCGCTAGTATCGTGGCAAAGCTAGCGTCTGTGACAGCGGCGACACCATCCACGTAGATCACCACGCTTGACCCGTTCCGTACCGCAGCAACGTGATACCACGCGCTCGTGGACGTGATGACGTTGCCAGTGGCTATTCCGTCGCGCACCAACCCTGTCGTCTCGTAGCAATTAAACCCCAGCGTCTGGTTTACCAGTCGCAGGTCCCAGCCGCCCGAGCCTGAGCTGTAGCCGCCGTGACCTATTAGCCCCATCGTGCCAGAAAGGGTATCGGTCTTGACCCACATATCAATTGTGAAGTCGCCCGTGATGTCCCAATCGGCATGATTAGAAAGCTGCAAGTAGTCTCCCGTCCCGTCAAACAGTCCCGCAGCGCCGCCGAACTTACTATCCGACGTGTCGATTTGGGCGTTGCCGACCGCGGTCACGCTCCTGGCATTTGACGAGGAATCGGTGAACGTCGTGCTCGCGTCCGTGCCGTCACAGTGCAGTAGCAGCTCGGTGTAGCTGTCGTTGCCGCCGACCGCAGCCGCACGCTTCCCACCAAACCCAATCAGATGCGTGACGGCGAAACTCATGCCCACCTCACATCGTCGGCATAGTCGGCCGGGATCGGATCTAATGCTTCGAGTTCATTTGACCTTGCACGTAGATGGTCTATACTCTGCGCCAAAGCTTCCAATTTTGCAGCTTCTGTTTCTTCGTCTTGTGTTAACGTTTGTCTTTTAGCTAGTTTATTGTTCAGCTGTCCAACGCGTTTTAGCATATTCAGTTGACGTACAATACAAGAGTTGAAATCTACAGCACCACAAAGTATAATTATACGTCGTTGTGCTTCATCTTTAATTCTTTGTATTAAACGTTCACGTGGAATGGGTGTTACTGTATATTGACGTATCGCTTCCGTATCCGTAATTTGCCATCCAGTTGCATACACGTTTTCTATTGTAGCACTATATACTGGCGGCTGTTCTACAACAAGACGCCAATACATTCTTTTGTGTATCGGAACAAGAGAAAGATCTCCTTCTCTAGTTTCAACTACTGCATTGTTGACAACTCGCGCTATTTTCATTTTTAAGCATCCGTTGCAGCGTTGGTGGTGAAGTAGACGTGAACACCGAGCAGCTTGGCATCAGCGCTCAGAGTATCCGATCCGTTGGCAACTTCGCGCGTGATCTCGAAGTAAACCATGTCGCCTTCTGCCGGCGTGCCGCCGATCGTGATAGCCGAGCTTTCCGGACCAATGTGCATGTCATTGGTGGCGATCAGTGTGTCCGTGCTCGTCTGCTGGCCGGAGACCGCCGTGTCGAGCGCGTCGTCGTCGGAGAAGGCGTAGGCTGCAAGTCCCCACACCACACCACCCGAACCACTCGCCGCCGTCCAAAACGGCTTAAATGTCACCGTACTCTCGTCCCACGACTTCGGCATGGCGATCCAGAAACCAACTCCTTCTTCTGTTGTCTGGTCGAAATCATAACTAGCTAGCATCACATCATTGGTGGTGAGTTCTGTCGTACCGCTAGCCGCACCATTCGTTGTACGTGTTACCATTGCTGCAGCAGGAACAAAGATTGTCTCTTTGCCGGCTGTTTTAACTAACGAACCACCTACTGTGGCTCCCGCATCTAGAACAAGAATACCCCCAGTAATAGTTAAACTATTTGCCGCATGCGTAAGTGTAAGATCTCCGTTGTCAAAATTGATTACACCACCCGCAGCGATAAAAATATCTGACCACATATTCGCAGTTGAGCCAAGCGCGGCGCCATCTGTGGTTTCCGGAAGCAAAGCATTTGAAAAAAGATAACCGTTTGTAGCACCTGCAAACGTCAACGCATTTGCAGAATGTGTTACCGTTACATCACCCGAATCGAAATTTAGACTTCCACCAGACGAAAACCCAACTGTTAACACCCCAGCAAATACAGCAGTGTCACTTAACGTAACTCCACTATCTTGCAACAGTTTTCCTGTCGTAGTATCGAAACGAGCTAGAGCGTTGTCGGTAGCGCTAGCCGGTCCGACTACATCACCGCTACCTCCACCGGACGCAGAAAGAACAGTACCTGCAAGACTCAAGCCACTGCCGACTTCTAGCCAAGTAACACCTCCTGCACTATCGTCCCAGAACAGAATACGGTCTGCCCCCGGATCAACAAGACTCGCACCTGTGCCACCATCCGCTAGCGCGACCTCTGTTCCACCCGGCGCATAGTAATCCGTTCCTTCAACCGCCGCAGATAGTACACCACTCGCAGCTTTCAGTATCCCCGTCGTCGACGCACGCTTAAGTAGATCACCAGACGTCCCGGAAAATAGCACCAACTCATCATCTACACTCGTCGTCGGTCCGCGCATATATGTCGCGGCAATAACGAGCCACAAACCCGCTCCAATGTACTTAAATTTTGCAGCTGAATATTGTCGCGGCAGACTATATGTCGTCGTGCCATTGATAGTGTTTGTGCCACCTCGTGCAACCGTCACCGCATTCGAAGATGAATCACTTTTACTTATCGTAACTTCATAGCCCGCACTTGGACTCGTCGGAAGAGTAATCGTACGTACACCTCCAGATGCATCAATATCTTGTACAGATCGATCATCTGTCGCGTCTAGGGTAACGTCTGCTGCACCTGTCGTCACCGTATCGTGGTAAAACGGACGATCGAAAGATGGAAAAGTGGCCTGCAACGTAGCCTTGATTAGACGCAGATGATCGTCGCCTTCAAAGACGTTATCTCCAACAACCGGATTCGTGCTCACCAAGTCATCAATATAGGTTGCGGCTTCAAGTCCCATCAGTGCGGCCCTCCGATTTGGTAGTCCATATTCGTGTGTTCACGAGCTTCGTTTTCCGCGTACATCATCGCGAGCCCGTCTTTCGCCCAGCCTTGAAACACCGCCTGCGCAGTCTGGTCACGTAGAGCAGATGCGATCAACGTCCCCGTCACACCCATAATGAGGTATGGTAAATGTTCCAGCCATTTATTTTCAATGTTAGTCGTCAAAACCGTATCCTTTTTCATGTACACCATACGGATCTGGTAAACATCGTCAGGTGTCGGAAAGATGCGAAAATACTTTCCATCGAGAGAATAAGCTTCTGGTTCTCCCGTATCCGTTCCGTAGTGCGCTTCGAGCTGATCTGTCGTATCCTTGTCCAGAAAAACCAACTTCTCTGTCGTATCCGTCGGAACATACACGAGTTGACTATCATCGACCTCGCGCAAAAAATCCGTTGGAAGCGGAATTCGCTGCTCGTCTGCAACGGTGTAGATAAAGCTCCGTTCGCTCTTCAACCACCACGGCAGCGTCTTACCTTTTTCAAGACTCTGTTGTGCCAGCTTCATGTATGCAATAATATTATCTGTCTGATCCGTTCGAAACGACAGCTGTTGTTGTATCATCGCTACGGCTTCATTGCGCGTCATCTTACAGCTCCGTTTGCGGTGTCCAGCTATTACTCACAGCTGTTTGTGGTGTCCAGACTTTTGGTTGTACCACATCTGAAAGTAGAAACGTGAGAGAAAAGGTATCTTCTTGTTCAGCTACAAAATTTAACAGCTCACGCCACGTCCGCGTCTCTGTCGTCCAAGTAGTCGAAATTGTATCCCATGTATCGACCACGTTTACAGCTCCAGTGTTGGCGTCACCGCGATCGCATCACCGTTAAGCGAGATCGAATAAGGTGCGCCGGTGAACCGCTTCGCTGCAATCAACTCATTCGAAGTAGTACGAACAATGTAGTATCCGTAAATATTTTCTGCTGTTTGATCCGTTGTACAGATAAACTCTAGCATCGAATGCACCGCACTCGCATCAGTCCGTGTCCAGTCGTCCAACAAAATAGAAGCATAACCGGTAAAGGTTGCCTCTGTAAAATCACCTGTAACAGAATCGTCGTCAGGAGTTATATCGTTTTTGTAAAGCTTGATACGTAATTCTTCTGTTGTTGCGAGATCACCGAGGAGGTAACGTAATGCAATTACCTTTCCCGTTAACGCTAGCTCTTCACTCATTCATCATCCTCCATCCCGGAGAACTCAGTTGAGGAAAGCAACTTAAACGAACCCATCTCAACTTCAATTGAGCCGGGATATGTCTTCTTAACCTTCTTTTCACTCTTGCTCGAATAATCTCGCTCCATCCGCTCTTCAGGCCCGCGCAGACTTGCAATCTTGCCTTTTACAACGATCTCAACTTCTTGTCCAAGCTCAAGCTCTGCCGCATCGGCGAACTTTTCGAGATCGATGCGCGCGCACAACTTTCGATTGCCTTCGATCATCTGCGGAACCTCTTTTGTATTGTACACGCATTTCACCTACGGTTAGTAACGGGCGCTGTCGGCGGCCAACAACGCCCGTTACACGATCGCAGCCCGTCCCCGAAGATTAGCTGCGACCTACCCTCTATTACGAGCCGAGCAGTCCGCGCCAGAGAAACGTACCAGATACGTTTCCGCTGAGCCAAACAATGCCCGCCTTACCTTGTCCAATCGTGATTACCGTCGTACTTCCGTCCGACTGTTTCATCACCAGGTTTTCCGCTGCGTCGGCCGAATTGTAGATGTAAAACACCCGACCGCGCAGTCCGACCGCGTCGGCCGGCAGCACCACGTTACGGCTGGCACCACCCGGATCAAGGTCGAGCACATCCGCCTCTTCTTCCGTCAACGTCAACGTACCCGTCAACGTTTTCGCACCCCACGTATGCCGCTCACGATGAATAAGCGGATTACGCACGTCTGCATCTTCGATCATACTACGAGACATGATCTCTTCCTTTCTTTCCGCTTACCCTTAGGTCGCGCTGATGTTGCCGAGATAGCCGCAAGTCAGACCACCGCGATCGACCATCAGGCTGCAGTCCGTCTGGATGAAGCCGCGACGAACGTCTTCATCCTTGTTCTGCACGTCATCCTTCACTTTCGTATCACGATTCTTCATCGTGACATAGTTCACCGAAGAGAAGTCGACAATCCACATCGACTTACCATACAGCGTCGGGTGACGATTCAGCAGCGGATGCGTCCGGATCAGCAGCCGTCCTTGCGGCATCACGAACTCACGGAAGTTCATGCCGTACTGGGTGATCGTTCCACCCCACGTCACGCGCGAAGAGCTGTCAGCCTTGATCACCTTGTTCAGCTCATTCAACGCAACGTTACCCGCGAACGCAATGCGCTCATCTCCCGCCGGGCTATCCCAGTTGAAGACCTTATACACCGCATCGAGGAACGAGGTCGTCGTCGTGGCCGCGCTGAACACCGTCGTGGTCTCCGTCGGGATCTGCTGACGAAGTCCACCCATATACCGGATCGGCTTGCCGTTGTCGCCGGTGCTCTCGTTCTTCTGCCCGAAGAGCATCGACATCTCGATCTTCAGCGCGTGATCAAACATCTTGCGCTTCTTATCGTTCGACCAAGCCGAACCCGTCCGCAGCTTCGTCTCTTCCGTCGTACCCGACAGCTCGTAGGCATCCTTGAAGATCTGCACATAGTTGTTGTACTTCACAGGATTCCGGCTGACCGCGCGCGGAGCCGCAGTACCTTCCGCGTACGCCGAACCGATCAGAAGCAGATAGGCGTCGTTCGCGATCGTCGCAGCTGTCGTACCCGCAACACCACGCTTAGCCGTGAAGGTCGTGTCGGAAGCAACCGACACCACTTCGATGATCTCCGGCGTGAATGCCGCAGCATCTGCACTCGGTTCGACCATAAGCAGGTCGCCCGCTTTCAAGTGACTCGCCGTACCATAAGCAGCCGACAGGGTCGCCGCCGCTGGATCGACCGAATCGACCACAATCGTCGTATCAGTCGAAGCCGCCGCGCCTGCGGCCTGAAGACGGAAAATCGTGTTGGGCTCATCCCACCACGCATACTCCGCATCGTCAACCGTCTTCTTCTTCGCCTTCGCCGTGAGCGCGAACAGCGGAGCCGTGCCGTTCGGATTCATCCAGAGAATCATCTCACGAAAATTCTTCGGACGCTCGTCAGTTCCGAAGTTACCACTACCCCTCAAACCACCAATTGCAGTCATTTCTTAGTCCTCTTGTTGCATCATAGAGGCAATCACCTCCCAACCTTCAGGCTGTTTCAACGCCGCAGGATTCGGAACACCCCCGTGACCAGCACCAGCTGGTACAAACGGGGCCGAACGCGGCTGTGTTACCTGAGGTTGCACGGGAGCTGCTGCTCTATGCAGACCATTCATCAACATTACTTGAGCACCTACATGCTGCACGAACGTGTTCATGTCCGCTGTCGGATTAATCTGTCGAAACACTCGCGCCACTTGTGTAACCTGCGTTGCGTGCTTCTGCCGATCCAGTTGCGGCCATGCGTTCCAGAACGAATCTTCACGTTGTTTGTTCTGTTCACGTAGTTGAAGCATTCCAGACATCATGCCTGGAAGCTGTTGTGCAACATGCCGGAGGACACCCTGAACCGCATTGACATGCGCGCGAGCAAGAAGCTTCGGAACCGTCCGTCCCGGATCTTCCTGTAGCCCGTTCAGTTCATCTTCCGTCAACTGATACGACTGCTGTGCGAGCGCCTCGATCACCTTCGGCCGTTGCTGTTCAATCAACGTGTCGAGCTGAGTAAAGCCGTCGCCTTCTTCTGTCGCCTGTGGCGCCTGCTGACTCGGAGCCTGCGGTGTAGTGGAGGTCTGCGCTGGCTGTTGACCTTCCACGCCTTGCGGAGTAGTCGCCTGTGGCGCTGCTACCGGAGGTGGTGTAGGAACAGTTGCTGCAGGTGCCGCTACCGGAGGAGTAGAGCCTTCTGCCGTCACCGGAGGAGAAGCTTCCGCTTCTCCCTCTTTCGCCGCCGGAACAGGAGCCTTCGGCCCTTCTACCGACGTTGAAAACATATCTGCGAGAGCAAGCTCATCGCTATCGTCCGAGAACTCATCTTCGCTCGGACGATCAGATTCTTTCACTACGCTCCCAAGAGGAGCTGTCTCGCCAGTCGCGAGACCATTACCTACAGACGGCTCAGCCGCAGCAGCAGCCGGCGTCTCGGGCGTAGCGGTCGGGGCTTCCGCTTGCGTGCTCATTCGTTATCCTCTTCACTTCCGCTAAGGCTGGCGATTATCGCTTCAGCTTCTTCCAGCATACTCTCAGGAATCTTCAGGAACGCTGCGACTCCCATTGCATGACCTTTATTGAATTCTTGCTCCAACGCGTGATCGAGGTCTTTGAGCGGAACTAGCATCACTTGCTGTTGAAGCAATTCGATCTGACCTTTCGCCACGGCCCGGAGTATATCCCACCCCTGACTACGTAGCAAGGCGGAGATAGCTTCCTTCTGTACAACGGCCGCTTGATACTGCTCTTTCCGGTCTTCCGTCTCTTCACTTCCACTCATAGCACCGGTCCCATTCCTGAAGTCTGTTTCGGATTAACCGCACCACCTGGAGAACCTCCACTCGGTCCCGCACTGCGCGACGGACGTCCGCCTCCGAGTGGAACCATATTACCCAATTTCGCTTGCTGCAACAACGCCTGATCCGGTGCAACCTGTACCTTAAATTGTGTAATATTCTTCATCCCCGCGAGTTGCGCCACCCATTCAAACATCCGCGCAAAGTCATACTGAAGAGCGACATCAGGCATTTGTCGCACCTGCATCATCAACTCTTTCCACAAGCTCGCTTGCGCGAACCGGTCAATCGGAAGCGACCCGTCAATTGGAACGAAATCATAAAAGCCGATAATCGTTTCCGGATTAACCATCATGAACTGTTGTCCAGCCGTATTAGTCAAATCTCCCGCAATCTTATACTTCTGTTCACCGTCATAGTACTGCTGTGTGTTCTGTAGTAGCATCTGCGATAACGGGTCGAAAGCCGTTGCAGAAAAATACTCACTTACCGTCTTTAGGCGATTCACACCGAAGCTCGTCGACGTCCGCACTTCTGTCGCGGTCTTCCGTCCACCCGTCGCAAGCATTCCCATGATCTGGTCGTTCACGCCGACCGTTCGTTCACCCATTCCATACATCATCTGCAGATCAGCCAAATGTGTACGAGTGACGTCCATGACGTTGAGCTGACGAACCGCCAACTGCGGATCTGTTCCGTACGCTTCCGGCTTGAGTCGAATCACCCCACCCGGCAGGGGATTCAGTACATCTTTCATCACCACACGAGACGGGTCGACAAGCACCTTATTATTCAACGCCGCACGCACATTGTAGAAGTGCGAGTTCACCAACCAGTCAATCGTTTGCTGGATCGGTTCAAGGGTCTGCGGAATCCCGCGTGGAATCAGCCCGTAGCCTTCCGGCTCCATTGTAATGACCTGATACGGGAACTTACAATGATAGGCTCCATGCGGCTGCGCACCCATTAACACCGAGTAGTCCGACGTAACCGTAAAGATCCACTTCTCCGGATAGTCCGACTTTCCGAGCTTCCACTCTTTCGGAATGAGCTCAACACAGAGCTCGTACATTTCAACTTCTTGCGGATGCTCCAGCTCGAGCCCTGTCGGCTCGGTCGCCATATACGCCGTCGAGTCTTCTGGACGAAGTAGCTGATCGCTTCCCGCATCAATCCTCTGCGAATCGAACGAGTTCGATCGATTGAGAAACTCAAGGTTCATATAGTACCCTTGACTTTCCCTCCGCTTAATCTCGTTCCAACTCAGCTTCCGTCTTACTCCCGCATACTCACCCTTCTGCATATCCCGAATTGGAAAGCGCACATCGAAGATAAAGTCCCAGGGTTGAATATTGTACAGCTTATTTCCCGAGTACGTCTTCGCACGTTGCGTCGTCCGCTCCTTCAGCATCTTTCCCGTCGGTGTACCCAGAATGTCTATTTCAGGTATCTGTGTAATCTGGGTAATGTTCTCAAACCGATCTTCCCAATAATTCCCAACAATACCAACCCCAAACTTCCCCACATCATAGAGCCAAGTGTAGAGCGGACCGAGCAACTGTCCGCAAAGCGTCTGATAATCGTGCAAGGCTTCGATTGCTTGCACCGCTTGCGCTGGCTCACCGTGCCGCGCGGAAAACTGAAAGACCGGACTCCGCCCCATAAAAACCGAGGTGAAATACGTATGCGCCGACATCAAAACCGCATAGGTATACGGAATCTGGATCGTCGTATATTGCGGCAGCCCTCCCTCGCGCGACTCTCGCCGCAGTGCGTCAACATCTCGTTCAGGCAAATAAGCCAGCACCGTCTCTTCCGCCGAGCGCCACACCTTCTCTTTTTCACTCATCATTCTTTGTGTAGCTTTCACCCGTGACTTCACCTCTTGACGAATCAACCTTGCCAGAGACGAGTTATTCGGAATGTTCTGCGTTATACTCGGCATCAAGGTGCTCCTCGCTGATAGTCCAAATCAGGTATATGTTCTTCCATAGCCTTCACATCATACTCTTCCTTCCCACCCGGCATTCCCCCGCGGGAAAGAGAAGTTAGTGCCACCGCCACCGCCTCGATCACATCATCATGTGGAACGTTCGGATAAGCCACGAACTGAGAACAAAATTCAATGTGACGTTCACGATGAATAAAAAGCTGACGATTGCTACTAACCCCGCTAATACCGTCCACAATTCGATGGTACTTCTGCCGTTTGTCATCAAAGCCTTCAACAACCCAATACCTCCCTACTTGTTTCATCGCTTGTCGAAGCAGCCACTCTAGCGTCTTCTGATACGAGACTGTTTCGATCAGTGTCTTTTTCGGCCTCCACTTGTTCGCGAGACGGAAGAATTCAGCTATCGTCCACGATGGCTCGTGTCCACGATTCATACTCGTTTCAAGCAGATAGTATTTTCCCGCCTTCCTTCCGACAACCGCAAACACCTCGTAGTCCTTTCCCTTCAACCCCTTCGCAATCGCACTCTCACTTGGAGGTGGAACAGGATCAATTGCCATCTCTACCCACATCTCCGACCAATCCGGTTCCGGCTCCTTTTCCATCGGGCCATAATACTGTAACCAGTCTTCTTTAAATCTACTCAGCTCCGCGTTGATCAGCTTACATTCCATCTCCCGCGAGAAGATAGAAAGCTCGTTCCGCGCAATTGCTGCACGTTTTTCAGCTCTAAGCGTTTCTGATGGGTATCGTGCAGGCCAGCTGCTTTCCCTCTGCTCTAGCGGAAAGTCTTCTGTCTCTTTAGTCCAGCACCCATACTGTACGCTCTTAAATTGCAGATCTTTCATCGCACGCTGACTAACGTCTTCAAAAGCCTGCGGCGTTTGCAGAATCACCATCTTTGCAAATTCGCTTTCCGTCGCGGGCGTCAGTGACTCCTTCAGCGCGCCGAAAACCAACTTCATCGTCTTGTCCCGCTGTTCTTCGGTCAGCGAGTTCTCCTCCGCCACCACGTCGTCGATTAGAATAAGGTCAGGACGATAATCGTCGAAGTTGACACCACGAACACTACCAGTAATACCAAAAGCCACAACCCAAGTAGCAGTCCCCGCACGACGGTTCCTAATGTGGATTTCGGAGTCGGTCCACTTTTCACCTTTTTCAAGTCCAAAGGTTTCCCTCCAGAGTTTATTCTCCTCAACCTGTTTCTTAATCCAAGCCACCGAACGTATCGCATGATCCTGATTCTTACCCACAATCACGATCGTACGCGAGATACCATACGCGATGCGCTTCGAGGTATATACTCTCACCTTCGTCGTCTTCGCACCACCACGAAAGACCTGCAAGTTGCAGTACCGCTCAAGCGAATCAAGCAACTGCATCATCTCTCCGTGAAACAGTGCCGGCTCCATACGTGCGGTGTCGGGAAAGAAGGTCTTCTCATACAGCGCAGTATCGACGGCGCAAAGTTCAATCAGCTCATCGAGACCAACTGTTTCAATGCCGCTCTTACCGCCTGCGTGTTGCGGTTCACCCACCGTTGCTTCCGTTCCTGCCACAGATAGCTGTTCTGCATCCGGCGTATGTAGTACGTCGACAAGGCTGTCACCACTTCCGGCTCCGTTTGTTTCGCCTTTATTCTGTTCCACGTATCATCTCCAACCGGATGCGAAGGAAGCTCATTAGCGAGCAGCTTTAGCCAGACCCTAACGGTAGAGGGACCAGCCCGGTAACCAAGATCAAGAATATACCCAGCAAGCCCAGGAGATACAAGATCAAGGCGCAGCGGAAGCCAGACATTCCCCCGCAAAGCCTCTCGCGCCGAAACCGGAGATAGTCCACGCCAAGCTGCAAGACCTCTCTCCACGTCCCAAAATGTTTGGACAAAGTACTTCTCCTCCATTCCAAACTGTAACACCGGAAGAACTCCTTCTTCTTCCGGCATCTGATTGTAGCGGCTCAGCCGCGTATACGCCGCTTCGAAGCTACTTTCCGCGTCCACAGTCACGGCTCACCTTTGTCCGGTAGCGTTCAGCCAAGCGTCGTATTTCCGAAAACAGCTCCGCCGAGATCTCGCGTGAAGATTCCAGAGCCACGATCTTGTCTGCGAGCTCCGTCACTGGTCTCTCTCCACCATGACCGAGAGCAGGGTCCGGATCTCCGCCAGCACTTTCACATATTCTCCGTGCGCGATCAGCCGCTTCTCGAGATCCTCGTTCAACATTGTCCGCGTTCGTTTGTGGTCTTCCTTCTCCTCGCGATGCAGCCATGCTAGATATCCTGCCATTAGGAAACATACACCACCTACGACTCCGAGTTGTCCGAAGAGAAACTTAACGATCGACAGTGCCTCTTCCATTTATCTTCCCCATAATACCACACCCATTTCAGCTCCAGAACATAGAAACTGTTCGAAAGAAGGTAGAACAACTGTGGGCTCGGGGAAGACCACTTCCGGCACATAAAACTGAACAACTTCAAGCAGCCGCGGACTCTGTCCGAAGGCGGATGTTACGACAGGAAAGTACAGCTTACGTAGTTGCATCCAGGCTTCAATACAATGCCGGAGTTTAATTTCAACAACTACCACCCGCCCGGCATGGATGAAGATCCCGTCGGGGATACAAACCCGACTCCCACGGACGTCAGAATACCTAAAAGGAAGAGCAGAAATATAACCAGGATAACGTGCAGCCAACGTTGAATGTACTTTCGTCTCAAAGCGGATCCCCGATCCTTTCGCACCCTTCTTCGGAACCGGAAACCTTTTCGCGTAGTCATACTGACCGAACATTGCGTTGGCGGAGGTGAGTCCGTAAACTTCTCTACGACCGGAATTTTTTGTTTTTGGTACATAGCTTACACCTCCCGTGTACTGCATCAGAGTACCTTTCCTTCACCCTCAAGCAACACCGGCTCTGCCACCTGCGTACGGTAGAGCTTCGCCATCTTTTCCCGCGCGGCCGCAAGGAGGTCGGCGGAAACGTTCACGTTAACCTGCGTCATATGCGCCGAGCTCTGTCCCGGAACGGGAAGCCCGTAGCCGAGCTTCTTCAATGCCATATCGGCCGTCTGAAGCAGCTGCTCATTCGGCATCGAGGAATTACTTCCGGCCAGCGCCACCTGTTCCATCCTCGCGTTGAGCACGTCGAGCGAGGCTTCAGCGAGAGCGGCCAGCTTATCGGAAAGGGTTCCAAACATCGACGCAGCTTTGTCTTCGACTCCGGCCGACAGCTGTTTTCGCCTCCCGGCGAAGTACGCCTTAAAGGTGTCAGAATTCTTCAGCATGTAGATGTAGCTCGGGCTGGTGTCGAACACGACCGCCGCATCTTTTGCGTGCTTGTCGGGGTTTTGAATCAGCCAATCAGCCAACGCCTCGTGCCACCACGCGACGGTGCGCGGGTTGAATTTTTTCGGCGGGGGCGGAGATTCGGGTGGAAGAGTTTCTTCAGCCATTTGACCTCGCGGGATGTCCGTGGGTGGAGAATAGTCGCGGGCGGCGAGGGAGTCAAGGCTGAAGTGAATAACGCCCGTTTTACCTTTTCCCCAAAAAGTTCCGGCTCAAGAGGCAGAAAAAAGCCGATGGGACCCCCCAGGGGGTGGCAGCCCGGTGCCCGCAAGGTCGTGAGAAAAAAGAGACAGAGCAGCTTTCATGCAACAGCTACAAATAAGTCACAGTCACCAGCTTGCCACAGTCGCAGGGACGAGACAGTGTGGCTGGGTTGTCACATCCCCCGCGCGGGCGCCGCCCTGGCTCCCCTGCGACGTTCTGCCGCACCGGACCCCCTTGACTTTGGGAGCCGGTGGTGTTACATTCACTGAGTCGATCGGGTAATCCGTTCGGCTGCTTTTTGACAACCAGGGTGACATAAATGGCACACATCGACAACGATGCGAGCACCAGCTCGAAGCGGGCAGAGAAGACTGTCCGCGTGTTCAGTAATGCAGATGGGGAGAAATCCGCGCGCGCAAAGTTGGACTCCGTGCGTTTCGACGTAACCTTTGTTGAAAACGGAGCCACCGTTGGCCTCGCTTTCGACGAGCCTCTCTGCTGAGGTGCAGAGAGCGGTTGCTCTGTACGGTATCATGACCTCGGTCACGAACACCGTCGGGGCGAAAGGGCTCTCCGTTCAGGAGATGGTCGACAACGCTGAGGCGCGGCTGGAAGTCATCCGGGTGGACTGTGGAGTTCGGAGTCCAAGGTCGGGGCTCGAACCTCCGATTATGTGGAGGCGCTCATTCGCGTCTTCACGGCTATGGTCGGCACCCGATGAGGCGCAGGTTGCGTCTTGGAAGGCTTGCCTTGCTTCAGATGAAGCATATCGCACCGCCGTCGAGGCGGATGTGAAGATCCAGGCGGTTGTTGCAGCCATTCGGTCCGAGCGGGCGCAAGCCAAGCTGGCCGAAGCCGCCGAAAAGGCCAAGGGTGCAGAGGATACAAACCTCGACGCCCTGGCCTGAGTCCACTGCCGGCCTAGGAGCCCTCGCGCGCAAGCGCGGGGGTTTTCTGCGTCCGGACGTCGGAGGAGATGAAAATTGCAACGGGCTATACGCGCTGAGGTCTCGCGTATAACGGGCGCTGACGGCCGCAATCACCGCCCCCTTTATTTTGCCTGCTTTATTCTTATTTCTCCTGAATTCCGCTGATTGCCTGGTAAACGGTACCCCTCCCCACCCAC
>JADJQH010000004.1 GCA_016712865.1 Dokdonella sp. | reverse complement strand
GCCTTCCGCCTTCATCTGCTGGAACAGGGGTGATTCGTTCAACTGCAGGCGAATCCACACCGAGATGCCGAGCAGGATCGCCGACAACAGGAAGGGAATGCGCCAGCCCCAGGCCCCTCGAATGCCTCGGCACCCAGCCAGGTACGCACGCCGAGAATCACCAGCAGCGACAGGAAAAGTCCAGCGTGGCCGTGGTCTGGATGAAGCTGGTGTAGAGGCCCCGTTTCCCGTTCGGTGCATGTTCCGCCACATACGTTGCCGCGCCGCCGTACTCGCCGCCGAGCGCGATTCCTGCAGCAGGCGCAAGCTGATGAGATGATGGGTGCGGCGATGCCGATGCTGGTGTAAGCCGGCAGCACGCCGACCGGGA
This sequence comes from Dokdonella sp., assembly GCA_016712865.1. Taxonomy (GTDB): domain Bacteria; phylum Pseudomonadota; class Gammaproteobacteria; order Xanthomonadales; family Rhodanobacteraceae; genus Dokdonella. The sequence continues at coordinate 290,533 of JADJQH010000004.1, read as the reverse complement.
ATGTCGCCGACAATCCCATCAGCACGATGGTGGCGAGAAGGTGCATTTCCCTGATCAGTCACCGAGGCGACCGAATACCAGCGCGCCGAACGGGCGCACCGCAAAAACCTGCGGCAAAGGCAAGCAGAGCGAAGATGGATCCGCTGGTGGGTTGAGTGCTGAAAAATAACTGCCTGGCGATGATGGCTGCGAGCGAGCCGTGAAGATAGAAGTCGCACCACTCGAAAACCGTGCCGAGGCTGGAGGCGAAGATCACTTTCCCTGTGGCCCTGGCTCAGCGCCGTGCCTGCCTGTGTGCCGGCTTGTGCCGCGCTGGTGCTGGCCATGTCATTCTCCAAGGTGCGGTGGGTGCGGGCGACGCAATGGTGAGGAAGCGGTCCAGTCAAGGCAAGACCGATCCTGGTTGCGCATCGGGCTAGAATGCGCGCATGAATCCGTCCACTGCGACCACCGACGCGCACCCAACCCGATCCTAGGCATGCTGGGTCGCGGCCTTGAGGCCACCCCTCAACCGGGTGTTGAGCACGGATCCGGAAACCCTCGATGCCCGCGTGCCTTGGATGATCGCTCGGTCACGATTGCGTTCGGGCGGCAGCGCGTTGGCCATACGCATTGCGGTTGACTCCGGCCAACTGCGTGTGGGGCCGGCGTTGGCCGGCGCCAGTCAGCTGCGTCAGCGCCACCCCGGTAGCCTGCTGGCAATGGCGGCGGCGCGATTGCGTGCGGGATGCCGATGCCGCTTTGCCACCGGGCCAGGTGGATTTCCGGCGACGCCGATTTGGCGCGGCGCAGAACGCCTGGCCTCGCGCTTTGGGCCGGATTTCGACGAAGCCTTCGCCCGTGCATTTGTTGATGTGATCGGATTCCAGCTTGCGCGCGGTTTCCACGGAGCCTCGCCGGCGTCAGAAAATCGACTTCTCGCCTCCTGCGCACCAGCTTCGAATACCTGGTCGAGGAAAGCCGGGATCTGGTGGCAAGACCGGAGCTTGAACAGTTTTTCGACGAGGTCGATGCCCTGCGTGAGCGCGCCGATCGGCTGGCGGCGCGCGTTCGCCGCATCGACCCGGCCGCGCGCGCATGAGCTTGCCGGTGGCTTCACTGCTGCGCATCGCCGTCGTGCTGGTGCGCTACCGCCTGGATGAAGTGGTCGATGACGCGCATCGCCTTCTGCGTGTTGCGCTGGGCACGCTGGGTAGTTCCGCGCGCGAGTGCACAGATCGACCAGCTTCCACGCGGCGAACGGTGGTACTCGCACTCACCGAACTGGGTCCGATCTTCGTCAAGTTCGGCCAAGGGTTATCGACACGGCGGGATCTCCTGCCCGATGACATCGCCGATGCACTCACCGCGCCAGGGACAAGGTTGCCCCGTTCCCTGGTGCGCAGGGCGCGCCAGGCTGTCGAGCGCGCACTCAGCAAGCCGGTCGCCAGAGCTTTGCCGGTTTCGACGAGACACCCTGGCATCGGCATCTATCGCGCAGGTGCACGCGGCGAGCCTCGCCGATGGCCGTTCCGTGGTGGTCAAGGGGCTGCGTCCGGATATCCGCGTGCGCAGCGCACGCGACATCGCTTTGTTGCGCGGCATCGGCGAGCTGGTCGATCGCGTGCATCCGAATGCCGACAAGATCCGACCGCTGGACGTGGTGGCGGAACTGGAACTGACCCTGCGCAACGAGCTCGACTTGCAGCGCGCGGGGTGCCAACGCCAGCCTGTTGCGGCGCAATTTCCGCGATTCCGATGACCTCATGGTTCCGGAAGTGATCCGGTCGCATTCGACGGCCGAGGTACTTTCACTCTGGCGCGCGTGCATGGCATTCCGGTGGACGATCTCGCCGCGCTGGACGCAGCGCCGGCATCGACCGCGTGCGCCTGGCCGAGAAGGGGTGCAGTTGTTTTACACCCAGGTGTTTCGCGACAACTTTCTTCACGCCGATGCGCACGCCGGCAACATTTGGGTGGATGCGGCGCACGCGGACAACCCAGCTTCATTGCGCTCAACTTCGGCATCAGGGGGCACCTTTGCCGGAGCGCGACCAATACTGGCTCGCCGAGAATTTCCCTTGCGCTCTTCCGCCAGGAATACCAGCGCATCGCCGAACTTCACGTGGAAGCCGGCTGGGTGCCGCGGCGCACGCGCATGGACGAGCTCGAATCCGCCATCCGCGCCGTGTGCGAACCCTACTTCACGGCCCTGGAGCGAGATCTCGCTGGCCGAAGTGGTGACTGTTGTTCCAGGTGGCGCGCCGCCACGAGCTCCCCCTGCAACCGCAATTGATCCTGCTGCAGAAAACCCTGCTCAACATCGAAGGCGTCGGTCGTCTCTTGCATCCGCAGATCGACATCTGGGCCGTGGCCAAACCGGTGCTGAGAAGATCTGGCGCCAGCGTCGCGGGGGCCGCGCGATGTTCAAGCGCTTGAGGCGCGTGCCGGAATGGCTGGCCGCGGCACCGACATGCCGCAATTGATGCATCGTTACCGCGAACAGGTTGCCAATGGCGAGCTGGAGGTGCGCATCGCCTCCGCGGATCTGCGCACACTGGCCGACAACAGCCAGCGCAATGCGCGTGGCACGCTCGACTATCCCTTGCCCGGCGTGCGTGAAAACAGCGAACGCAAGGCGGCCATCACGCATTGGCGACGACTGCAAACCACGGAAGTATCCGTTGCCGTCAACCGCTATCCGCAGCAACGCTATTCGCTGGTGGAGATCACGCCGGAAACCGGTCGCTACCGGCAGATCCGTCGCCACTTCGCGCACCTTCGCCATCCGCTGATCGGCGATACCAGCCACGGCCACACCGAACACAACCGCCTGTTCAAAGCGGTACTTCGGTTCACACCGCCTGCTGCTGCACGCGCACAGCCTGAGCTTCGATCATCCGGCTGACCGGGCCAGCGCCTGTGCATCGAAGCGCCGCTGGATGCGGAGTTCACCCGCGTGTTGCATGCCTTTGGCTGGTTGCTGCCGCATGCAACCAGCCGAGCAAGTTCGCTCCACCCCACCCGCGGTGCGCAGCAGGCGCCGCGGCTTGTGCGTGGGCGACAGCAGTCGCCGCCCGGGGTACCGGCCTCGCGAGGCAACCAGCCGAGCGCTCGGCTCTACCCCACCCGCAGCTGTAGAGCGCAGCTTGCTGCGCTTGTAGCGATCGACAGCGGCTTGCCGCCCGGCGGTACCGTCGCATGCAACCAGCCGAGCGTCCCCCACCCCACCCCGCAGCTGAGAGCGCAGCCTCATGCGCGTGCGATCTACAGCAGCTCGCCGCCCGGCAGCTGCCACATGCAACCAGCGCTTCACGCGGCCCCCGCGGCAGCGTGCTGCGCTTGTGGCGATCGGCAGCGGCTTGCTGCCCAGCGGTACCGACGCACCCGCACCCCACCCGCGGGCAGCCCCCCCCGCCAGCCGCGCCCCCCCCCCGCCGCCGCCGCTGCCCGGCCGGGCGCCGGCCTCCCCCCCCCGGCCGCGGCGCGCGCCGCGCCGCGGCGCGCAGCGCCGCGCCCGGCCCCGGCGCCCGCATGCAACCAGCCGAGCACGCTCGCATGCAGAGCGCCCGGCGGGGCGCGCGGGGCGGCCGCGCCCGGGGCCGCCGCAGCCGAGCAAGCTCGGCTCTACCCCACCCGCAGCTGTAGAGCGCAGGCGTGCGGCGTCTTGTGCGATCGACAGCAGCTTGCCGCCCGGCGGTACTGCCGCATGCAACCAGCCGAGCAAGCTCGGCTCTACCCCCACCCGCAGCTGTAGAGCGCAGCTTGCTGCGCTGTGCGAGTCGGCAGCAGCTTGCCGCCCAGCGGTGCTGCCGCATGCAACCAGCCGAGCAAGCTCGGCTCTACCCCGCATTCAGCGTCGTGGTCCGAGCCGAACAAGCTCGGCTCTGCATCGGAGGCGTGTTGCAGGCGCTGCACTCAGGGTTGTCGAAGCCATCGACGAAAATGGCGTCATCCAGTTGCTGGGCACGACAGGCTTCGCCGCCTGCCGTCACGCGCACATTGTCGATGGACCAGCCGGGGCGAGTGACATTGCTGTCACTCTCCAGGCGGAAACGCAGCTTGAAACCGCTGCTGCCATCCACGCTGGCGGGAAGCGCGACATGCTGGGTCTGCCAACTGGGCCGGCCGTCGCATGCGTAGACGCTCGTCCACTGGCTGCCGCCATCAATGCTGTACTCGGCATAGCCAAAATCGTAGCTGTTCTCGGTGTCGCAGCGGTCATCGAATTCCAGGGCAATCGCATCGAAGCCCGTCAGGTCCATCGTGGCACTGGTGGTCAGGCGGGTGTCGGAGTTGTTGGCATAGGTGCCGGTGCTCCAGACCTGGGTGGTGTTGCCCGGCACGTTGCCGACGATGGACCAGGGCGCCTGTGCAACCCAGTCCGCGCTGCCGTTTTCCATGGCGTCCTCGAACACGGTGCAGCGCGACACCATCGCAAAATTGCGCACCGTGGTTTGCGTACCGACAAGAGCCACGGCGGGAAGATCTTCGTCCAGATAGCCCGGCGCGCTGACGTGCACGGCAACATTGCCGGCCAGCATGCGGCGGGTGTAGGCACCATCTGCCGGATTGGTGTCAGCACTGCGGATCTCGCCCGTTGCCGCATTCGATACGGTGACAGTCGCCGCAAGCGGCGCGCCGCTGGCCCTGCGCGGTGACAGTGCCCGCCGAGGGTCGCGATGTCGCCGGCAGCCGCGACATCGACGTAGGCCGCATTCGGCGTACCGGCCTGTCCGGTGCTGGCGGCAACGCCCTGCACATGGACAAAGTGACGACCGGAACTCCAACCCGTGGTGCTCGAGACTGAGCGTGGCGGTCTCGCTGTTTGAGTCGAAGGCGCCATCGGCGGCAGTCATTGCCATGGCGCTCGCACTTGCCTCCCACGGCAACTGGTCGAGGTAGGCATTCACGCTGGCGATGGGATACACCGGTTCCGCGGGGTTGCCTGGCGGAAGCGGCTGCTGTCGATCTGCGCGCTGATGTCCACCGCAGTACCGATTTCAACCAGATCGGCGCCGTTGGCGTCGACGACCACTGTGTCCGGCCCTTTCGGCAGCAAGTAGGGCGCATGCAATGCGCGGGCGGAGTAGCGCAGGGCATTGATGTTTTCGGCAAGGTGTCGCCTTCGAAGCTGCCGCAGGACTGAAAGAACGCATCGTCGAGTTCAAAGGTGTAGGCAGGGACGCCGAGCAAGCCATACATGCTGTCGTCGGTGGTGCCATCGGTGGGATACAACTCCACGGCGGGCTGTGGGTCGTACTGGTTGAACCAGGCCATGCGTCGGCCCAGCGTGCGCAGTTGAGTGCCATTGGGCGCCAGCGCGGCGGTGTCGCCCCAGGACCACAACACGAGATCCGAATAGCTGTGCATGTCGAAGAAGATGCCGCGGGTGTCATCCGGCGCGGCACCGCCATCGTCATTGCCGCTGGCCGGATCGATCGATCCGCTGCGGCGGTCGGCGAATACGCCGCCACTGCATTCACCTGCAAGATTGCAGGTGCCCGCCACATAGCCCATCAGGTTGTCGGTTTCCGGCTCGGACTGGCGCAACGGACCGCGAAAGGTTTCGCTGCACGTGTTGCCGCTGGAACCTACGCCGCCGGTGATGTTCCAGTGAAACGGAAAATTGCGGTTGAGGTCGATGCCTATGCTGTTGCCGCTGCCGCAGGCACCGTCGATGTTGTTGGTGTTCTTGCGCCAGGATAATCCGGTTTCCGCCTGCTTGCGTCCGTCCGGGTTGGCCTGCAGGATCAGGCGGAAATCATTGTGATCGACCAGCCAGGTGGCTTCCGGATCGATACCATAGCCATTGACCAGCCATTCGGCGAAGCGCGTCATCAATTCGGCCGGTGCGTACTCGCGCGCGTGGATGGAGCTGAACGCGACCAGCTTGGGGCGGTCCGGGTCAGCGGCCGCGGTGGCCAGGTTGGTGATGCGCAGCGCGCGCATCTCGTAGCCTTGCGCGGCGTTCTGGGTTTTTCTTCCAGCTTGGACCGATGGCGTCGATCTCGACCAGACCCGGATGCGCGGCCACCAGGTCATCCATGGTCTGGTAGGTACCCTCGACAGTGCGATAGCAGGCAAAGCCGGGAATGCCCGGATAGCCGCTGGAGCCAAACTCGACCACACCCGCGCGCCGTGCACCCTCGGCTCGCGCCATCGCCTGATGCAGTTCTGCACTGGCGACCAAATCGACCGTCACGTCCAAACCTTCCGAACGCAGCAGCTCGATGCCGCCCTCGTCGGTTTCCACGCGCAAGGTCTGCTGCTTGCGATTCACGCGCACATGCTGGAAGTGCGAGGCGGCACGCGCCAGCGCGAGGCATCCGCATACTTCGCCTCGACCACCCACTCCGTGGACTCGGCGTGGGCCGTGCTTGCGGCAGTTGCGGCCAGCGCGATGCTGATCGCGAGCAGTGCTTGGCGCATGGAATTCCCCTGACTCAAAAGCGGGAAAATACCCCGTCCCGTGCACCGCCGCAATGCGCTGCATCCCAGTTCTGCTGCCGATTGTGCTGACCCGGGAGTCTTTACTGCCAATCCGCCGCGTCCCAGTTGCCCTGATCCCAGATCAAGCCGGGGCGCGCCACGCAGCTCACGTCAATGTTCTCGATTGCCGCACTGCCAACGGTGCCGCCGGAATTCTGCAGCGTGCAGGTTTGACCGCTTGGCGGATTGGCCACCGAGACGCTGTAGTTCGTCCCGCCCGGCACGCTGCTGCTGAAAGCGTAGCGACGTGGCTGACCCGCCTGCGGCGTGATCGATTTCACCTCGTTGATCGCGCCAGCGACCAGGGCGCAGCGACAAGCCGTTGCCCTCAAGGCCGAGCACGCCACCACCAGTCGGCAGCACGGATCAAAGCCATCGGCGAACAGCGTATCGCCCGCACCTGCGCTGGCGGGTGTCGACCAGGCCAGAACGAGCAGGCCGAGTGTGCACAGCAACCGTGCCAGCATCGACATCACTGGTTCTCGAACAAGGTGCCGGCGCGCCAGTCGTAGTCGCCGCTGGCACTGCGCTCCCTGCCACCACCGACGGTTGCGTAGTTGCCGGTCGCGGTATTGCCAAAGCCGCCGCTGACGTTGGCATAGTTGGCCGCCGAGGAATTCGTGTATCCGCCGGCGACCGATGCGCCGACCACAATGGCCCTGTTGTAGCCGCCGCCAGCCACCGTGGTGTAGCGGCTGCTGCGGTGTTGGAATTGCCGCCCGCCACGATGGCGTTTTCACCCCGCGCCAGGTTGTCGCGTCCACCGCTGACGGTTGCATAGGCGCGCGTCACGGCATTGCGGTTGCCCGCCAGCAGGCCGCCGTATTGCGAGTAGGCATTGCCGCTGCCGACGATCAGGTTATGCGAGCCGCTGCGGTGGTTGCGCGCCCAGCTGCCACCGAAGTTCACGCAGTTGGGCTGGGTTTCCTGGGCGCCGTCGGAACACACTTCCGCCGCGTTGGCATCGGTCTCGTTGTAACCCACGGTCAGGTTGCCAAGGCCATTCGCGCTTGCCGTGCTGCCTTGGCCGTTGACGATGCGGATGTTGATGCCGTGAAACTCGGCCGTCAGGTACTCCACGCCAGCCTGGTTGGGATCGGGAACCTGGATGAGTTCCAGATTGCTCGCCAGCGCCATCACCGAACTGTTCTGGATTGCGGACAGTTGCGTGGCCAGCGTGGCCACGCTGGCGGTCAGCACATCGATGGCTGCCTGCTGGTCGGCAAGTGCGCTCTGCAGGGCAAGGATCTGCGCAGCCTGGTCCGCGATTAGGCCGCTGCTCACGCCGATGTCTGCGGCGTTGTCGTTGACCGCGCTGGCGACCGCGCTGAAGTTGTCATTGACCTCGGCCGCACGCGCCGGCGTGTTGGCGCTGAAGACGTTGGGAATGGTGACTGTATCGGCATGCGCAGCCGTGGCCAGGGCCAGTGTTCCGGTAACCAAGGCAATACGTACCCAGGACATGATCAGCATGTTCGATCTCCGCTTTGCTTTCCCAAAGAACGGAAAAGGCGCCACTCAGGGGCCAAGCGGTGGGTGATTTCTGGCCTCGTGCGCAAAACCCGGTCGCAAGCCGTTACGCCGCATGGACTTTCATCCGTCTTGATCCAGATCAAAGACGGCTTCTGGCGCCCGCATAGACTCGCCCAAGGCGTGCTTTGGCCGCGCATGCGGCCCGCGGAGGAAATCATGCAAACTCGTCATGTCGTCATCATCGGTGCTGGTCCCGCCGGCCTGTGTCTGTCCCTGGCCCTGGCCCAACAGGGCATGCAGGTCGATGTGATCGAACGCCAGGGCGCCGATGCGCTGGCCGAACCCGGCTTCGACGGCCGCGAGATTGCGCTGACGCATGCCTCGATGCGCCTGCTGCGCACGCTTGGAGTCTGGCAACACATCGCGGAAGACGAGATTTCCCCGATCCGCCGCGCATGCATCATGGATGGCGCACGCGCGCACTTCAAAGTCGATGGCACGGCCTTGGGCCACGATCACCTGGGCACGCTGGTTTCCAATCACATCATTCGTGCGGCCGCGTGGAAAGCCGTGACGGCACAAGCGCGCATCCGCGTGCATGCCGATGCCCGGGTCGAGTCGGTGAGTTGCCAGGGCGATTTCGCCAGCGCCCATCTGGGCGACGGAAAGGAATTGCGCGCGCCCTTGCTGGTCGCGGCAGACAGTCGCTTTTCCGAAGCGCGCCGCGGCATGGGCATTCCTGCCCACATGCACGATTTCGGCAAGAGCATGCTGGTATGCCGCATGCAGCATGATGCGTCCACTGCCGGTACCGCATGGGAATGGTTCGGCAACGGAATGACGCGTGCATTGCTGCCACTGGGCGAACACCTCTCATCGGTGGTGCTGACCTTGCCGGATGCCGAAGCACAGGCATTGATGCGTCTTTCCGCCGAGGATTTCGCGCGCGAAGTGACGACGCATTACGAAGGTCGGCTGGGCAGCATGTCGCTGGCCAGCACCATCCACCGCTATCCGCTGGTCGCGACCTGGTCGCGGCGCTTCGTCGGGCCACGCTTTGCGCTCGCCGGTGATGCCGCCGTCGGCATGCATCCGGTGACGGCGCATGGCTTCAATCTCGGGCTTGCCAGCGTCGAACACCTGGCCCAGGCCGCCGGCGATGGATGGCGACGGCACGGCGATCCCGGCGATGCGGCACTGCTGGCACGCTACCAGCGCCGCCATCGTATGAGCAGTGCGCCGATGTTTGCCGGCACCCAGTTGCTGCTTGGCGTGTTCACCGGTCCACACGCATTCTTGCGTCCATTGCGCCGCGTGGTCATGTCCGCCGGCTCACGCGTACCGGCACTGCGCCGCGCCCTGGCAGCCAACCTCGTTGACGACGGGCCGCGCCCGGCTTCCCTCGCACGCCACCTGCGCGTGGCACTCAATGTCTTGCGGCCGCGCATCGGATCCGGACGCCCGCACACCTGAATCACGCGGGCATCCGTTTTCTGCCAGCCTCGCGTGCCGCGCAGGGTCAGTTTGTTGACGGTGCCGGTTTCGTATTCGAGCAGCACGTTGCCCGCCGCTGGCGGGCGACTTGCGCTGAATCATGCATGCGACTGTGTCTTGCGCGGAAATCATGGCCGGCGCATGGCGTAGTTCATGGTCACGTTGTTGAGCGTGTGCGTCAGTCGATTGCCGGTGGCGTCGTAGGTGAACGCGCGGTTCCCCGAGGATGAAGTCGCGCTGGTCAAGCGGCCCAGGTCGTCGTAGACGTAGCTTTGCGACTGGCTGGGAAACACGGAATCGGGATCAAATGACTCTGACCCCATTGATTGCTGGTGAAAGTGACTCCGGAGAGCTGGCTCGAGCTGTATGGCCGCTGGTCCATGTGGCAAAACAGACTTGACCCCGAGTCCCGAGCCCGTGGAGCGCGCGTGTGACCCCGAGCCCCGTTCCTGACGCTGGATTACGGAACGTGCTCGACAAGCGTTCCCAAATAAAAATTCCTGCTGTACGAATTGCGACTACTGACGGCAACCTTATCTGAGCGAAACTCGCGACCGTCACCGCATGCAGCAACAAAGTAGTAGAGCTTCGGTTTCGGGCCAGCAACCACCATCATGGTTGTAGAAAAATCAGGATGTATATCCCGGGTTGACGACTGCTCGCCAGTCTCTGCGGAGACCATTCCAAGCTCGCATTGGTCTTCCGACTTCTCCGTCAACCCTGATATTGGCACTGATCCCGATACCCGAACAATCAGGTCACCGCCGAAAGCGGTGCACCCAGCAGTCATCAATGTTCCCAAGAGAATTGGCAACATAGTTTTCATTTGTCGCATCCCTCCTCAAGGCATTTCTTGAGCGCCTCGGCATGGCTCTTGGCAAACTCATTTGCGGGATCCTCGAAACGATTTCCTTCGCCTGATCCATTTCGCATGAATTCTGCCGCATAAGCCCCGCGCGATAACTCTCCTGTATTCCATTGTTGCAGCACATGATAGTACTCATGCAAAACCAAGCTGTGATCGGCAAAAAACTCATCTACCGACAAGCTGCGAGGGAGACGGATTGAGTTTCTCCGCGTCGTCACGAAATCGTTATTGACGACAGTCTTATTCCTGACATTCACGCCAGAAACAGACTGACCGAATATCTGCGACAAGCAGTCAGCCATCGCACCTGACGCAGGTGCCAACCCCAACGGATCGATGTTGCTAACCGGATTCCCCCCGACATACCCATACGTGTTCAACCCACCCTGCAAGCCAATCGGGTCGGATTGGATGTATCGCCCGGTCAGTCCGTCGTAGTCGCGCATGAGGTTGTGCCACAGGCCGGTTTCGTCGTCTTTCGATTGGCCGGGGTAGCCGGATTTCATGCCGCCAACGGCGTCATAGGCCACGCTGCGATCGAACGCGTAGTTGTTCGCGCGCCAGACGATGGCCTTTGAGGCATTGGTCATCAGTTCCGGGCGGCCCAGGTGATCGGTGTGGATGTAATAGTTCTGGTTGCTCCGGCGCAGCACCAGCGGTTCACCAAACAGGCGGATGGTCCAGGTCCAGTTGTTGACGGTGCCGGCTTCATATTCCAGCAGCACATTGCCGGCCGGATCGTGGGTGTACAGCGACACCGGTACGCCATCGATGAACTTGACCTTGCGCTGGCCGAGGGCGTTGACCTGATAGGCCGCGGTATGACCCGCGCTGGTGGCGTACTTCAGGCGGTTGAAGGGATCGTAAGTGAAGCTGGAGGCACCGGCACCGGAATAGCTGCTGACATTGCCATTGAGCGTGTACTGGTAACCACGCGTGTTGCCGCCGCTCAAGGTGTTCAAGCGGTTGCTGCCGATGGCGGTGGCGTAGGTCGTGGTCACGCCGCCCAGTGTATGCGTCTTGCGGTTGCCCGTCGCGTCATAGGTAAACCCGCGGTTGCCCGAGGATGAGGTGGCACTGGTCAAGCGGCCCAAGTCATCGTAACCGTAGCTTTGCGACTGGCTGGGAAACACGGAATCGGGATCAATGACTCTGACCCCAATGATCGCGCGAAGTGACGACGCATTACGAAGGTCGGCTGGGCAGCATGTCGCTGGCCAGCACCATCCACCGCTATCCGCTGGTCGCGACCTGGTCGCGGCGCTTCGTCGGGCCACGCTTTGCGCTCGCCGGTGATGCCGCGGTCGGCATGCATCCGGTGACCGCGCATGGCTTCAATCTCGGGCTTGCCAGCGTCGAACACCTGGCCCAGGCCGCCGGCGATGGATGGCGACGGCACGGCGATCCCGGCGATGCGGCACTGCTGGCACGCTACCAGCGCCGCCATCGTATGAGCAGTGCGCCGATGTTTGCCGGCACCCAGTTGCTGCTTGGCGTGTTCACCGGTCCACACGCATTCTTGCGTTCATTGCGCCGCATGGTCATGTCCGCCGGCTCACGCGTACCGGCACTGCGCCGCGCCCTGGCAGCCAACCTCGTTGACGACGGGCCGCGCCCGGCCTCCATCGCACGCCACCTGCGCGTGGCACTCAATGTCTTGCGGCCGCGCATCGGATCCGGACGCCCGCACACCTGAATCACGCGGGCATCCGTTTTCTGCCAGCCTCGCGTGCCGCGCAGGGTCAGTTTGTTGACGGTGCCGGTTTCGTATTCGAGCAGCACGTTGCCCGCCGCTGGCGGGGCGACTTGCGCTGAATCATGCATGCGACTGTGTCTTGCGCGGAAATCATGGCCGGCGCATGGCGTAGTTCGTGGTCACGTTGTTGAGCGTGTGCGTCAGTCGATTGCCGGTGGCGTCGTAGGTGAACGCGCGGTTCCCCGAGGATGAGGTCGTTTACATCGCGGATGTTCACGTAAACCGAGAAAAGATCACACAGAACAAAATGATAGACGCAACGGAAAATACGCTGATCGCGATCAGCAGGAACTGGCGTGTCACACCTCTCCAGTACTTGGTGTCATCCATATTCTTTTCATAAAAGCGGCCGTAGTTGAGCAACTCCAAGGGAACCAAGACCGCCCCAATCCCGAGCAGAACGAGTATGGAGACTCCGAAGGCGCGACCAACAACATCAATCCAAGGGGCTTGTGCTAGGCGCGCGTCTCCGGCCAAGGCAACAATGAAAGTGCCAAACAACTCTGAGATTGGAAAACTGATGAGAATGATGAGTCCGACGGCCGAGCACAGATTGACCCACACTGATTTGAAAATGTTCATCAATGGCTCCCAAGCCACGCGGCCGCATCTCCCATCCAGGTATCCAACGCACGTGTTGCGCCGCCATTGCCAAACAAACCTGCGGCTCCACCTCCGATCACCGAGCAAGGCAATGCACCCAACGTGACGGAAAGCCCTCCGAAGGCTGCAATTCGTGCCAAAGAGGCGCCTTGGTTTGCAAAAGCTGAGAATCCATCGGTGACTTTGCCAACTCCATCCAGTAGGGGTTGGGTGGGGTTTTCGTTGGAAGTGGATGTTTCAATGCCGTCTTCACGAGGGCAGTTGGGTCCTTCACTGTTTTCATTGCGCGCATCTTGCAGCTCATTGAAATCCTGGACTGCAGCCTTTACGCCATCAACTGCCATGTAACCCGATGCTAGTCCGATTACGCAACTGCCTACACCCACACCCGCTGCTTGAGGAGTGAGTCCAGAGGGATCTGAATTTCTCACCGGATTCCCGCCCACATAGGCATAGGTGTTCAACCCGCCCTGCAAGCCAATCGGGTCACTCTGGATGTAGCGTCCGGTGAGGCCGTCATAGTCGCGCATGGTGTTGTGCCACAGGCCGGTTTCGTTGTCCTTTGATTGGCCGGGGTAGCCGGATTTCATGCCGCCAATGCTGTCATAGGCCACGCTGCGATCGAACGCGTAGTTGTTCGCGCGCCAGACGATGGCCTTTGAGGCATTGGTCATCAGTTCCGGGCGGCCCAGGTGATCGGTGTGGATGTAATAGTTCTGGTTGCTCCGGCGCAGCACCAGCGGTTCACCAAACAGGCGGATGGTCCAGGTCCAGTTGTTGACGGTGCCGGCTTCATATTCCAGCAGCACATTGCCGGCCGGATCGTGGGTGTACAGCGACACCGGTACGCCATCGATGAACTTGACCTTGCGCTGGCCGAGGGCGTTGACCTGATAGGCCGCGGTATGACCCGCGCTGGTGGCGTACTTGAGGCGGTTGAAGGGATCGTAAGTGAAGCTGGCGGCACCGGCACCGGAATAGCTGCTGACATTGCCATTGAGCGTGTACTGGTAACCACGCGTGTTGCCGCCGCTCAAGGTGTTCAAGCGGTTGCTGCCGATGGCGGTGGCGTAGGTCGTGGTCACGCCGCCCAGTGTATGCGTCTTGCGGTTGCCCGTCGCGTCATAGGTAAACCCGCGGTTCCCCGAGGATGAGGTGGCACTGGTCAGGCGGCCCAGGTCATCGTAGACGTAGCTTTGCGACTGGCTGGGAAACACGGAATCGGGATCAATGACTCTGACCCCAATGATCCGGGAATCAATGACTCTGACCCCAATGATCCTGACCCCAATGATCCGGGATCAATGACTCTGACCCCAATGATCCAGTCATCGTAACCGTAGCTTTGCGACTGGCTGGGAAACACGGAATCGGGATCAATGACTCTGACCCCAATGATCGCCAATGATCGTATTGCAGTAAGTGAACCTGACCCAACACCGTTCCGTTAACTACACTCAGGTGCGTTGCCATAACGCTCGTTTCTTTCATGGCCAATGCTGGCAATTTTCTTCTCGGCTGTGTCACGCCAACCCTCATCCTGCATCTTGGCAACTCGAGCACTAAGGGCACGCATCAGTTGCACGTCTCCTGCAACGTCATATGTCCCCATTGCGTCGATTGTTGCAAAAAGCATGGTTATATCGCGCACTGTAAGATCGCCGCTGGCCTCAACCAACTTTGAACGGAGAAGTACTACAGCAGACTTGCCATTGAGCGCAAAGCAGCGTGCAAGGTAGATCGCCGGCGGATGGCGAACTTGGTTGCCAAAGAAATATAAATTGAGCTGATCGCTTACGGTGTTCTGACGAAAGGTCTTCAACTGTTGTGCAGTGGGCTGCTTGTAGAACGCCCGCGCGGCAGATACATCGACACCTTCTATGCGCGAACTGGCACACCCCGCCAAGAAGGAGATTAACAACAAGAAAAGGCTGCGGGCATTCATTGTCCTTGTCCGCACGTGCAATCTGTCCCAGCACGGTTGAGATCGCCCAACACCTGATCTTCTAGATCATACGCAGGCTTCTCATATTTGCTGTCTCTGGAGTACCCTCCGCGGACTGACCAAAGGTATTTGATCCAATTCATACCATTTCGGTATTGCCCAACATGCACAAGCTCGTGACCCAGTAGCGCAGTACCCGCAGCGGTTCCTTGTGCATACACGCCGGGCCTGAAATAGATATTGTTCCCTCGGGTAATCCCAGCCATGTCGTCGGGCGTGTACCACGGGACACTTCCATCGTGAATATCCGCGTTGTCGAGATCTTCCTTCGGAATGTAAGGCTCAAGCAGTGATTGCTCGCATTCCGTCAACGCACGCAATCCCAACGGATCAATGTTGCTAACCGGATTCCCGCCCACATAGGCATACGTGTTCAACCCACCCTGCAAGCCGATCGGGTCGGATTGGATGTATCGCCCAGTCAGCCCATCGTAGTCGCGCATGTAGTTGTGCCACAGGCCGGTTTCGTCGTCTTTCGATTGGCCGGGGTAGCCGGATTTCATGCCGCCAATGCTGTCATAGGCCACGCTGCGGTCGAACGCGTAGTTGTTCGCCCGCCAGACGATGGCTTTGGATGCATTGCTCATCAGTTCCGGGCGGCCCAGGTGATCGGTGTGGATGAAATAGTTCTGGTTGCTTCTGCGCAGCACCAGCGGTTCACCGAACAGGCGGATGGTCCAGGTCCAGTTGTTGACGGTGCCGGTTTCATATTCCAGCAGCACATTGCCGGCCGGATCGTGGGTGTACAGCGACACCGGTACGCCATCGATGAACTTGACCTTGCGCTGGCCGAGGGCGTTGACCTGATAGGCCGCGGTGTGGCCCGCGCTGGTCGCGTACTTCAGGCGGTTGAAGGGATCGTAGGTGAAGCTGGCGGCACCGGCACCGGAATAGCTGCTGACATTGCCATTGGCCGTGTATTGGTAGCTGCGCGTGTTGCCACCGCTCAAGCTCATGAGGCGGTTGCTGCCGATGGCGGTGGCGTAGTTCGTGGTCACGTTGTTGAGTTTGTGGGTCAATCGATTGCCGGTGGCATCGTAGCTGAAACTGCGGTTGCCGGAAGATGAGGTGGCACTGGTCAAGCGACCCAGGTCATCGTAACCGTAGTTCTGGGTCTGGCTGGGATACAGGGCATCGGTGAGCGAGGTCATCAGGTTGTTGCTGTTCCAACCATACCCCAGGTTTTGCACGAACGCGGCGCCGTTCTTGACCTGGGTACTGGTGCGGCGACCATCCGAATCGTAGCTGATGACGCGCTTGAGGCCGTTGCCGTAGGTGTAGCCGGTAACCGGGCCCATCGGCTCATAGCTGAACGCGCTGGCCAGGGGTTGCGTGCCGCTGCCACTGGTGAAGCTGACCCCGGAGAGTTGGCCGGAGCTGTAGCTGTAGACCAGTTCGGTGGGTGCGCCGTTGCCATGAATGCCGGTCAGTCGCCCCATCTTGTCGTACTCGTAGTTCATGGTTCCCGTGCCGAGAAAACCGCCCAGCTTGGTGTTGAAGTCCACGTGGATCTGGCTTGTCTGTCCGTAGTCGGTGTACTGGTAACTCGAGCTACCCGAATCGTCGGTGACCATGCACAGGCGGCCCTTGCCATTGCTGCAGGCGTCGTACGTGAACGTTTGCATTTCGCCACCGGCAGAAACACTGGAAACCCGGCCCAGGCTGTCATACCCATAGCTTGTCACCGCGCTATCGGCGCGCGTCATGGTGTTCAGGCGACCATTGGAGAGGTAGCTGAAGATCGTGGTGCCGGTATCCGGGCTGGACTGCGACCAGAGCTGGCCAAAGCCGTCGTACGTGTAAACGGTGGCCAGATTGCGCGGGTCGGTGACCTGAATCACGCGGTCGGCAGCATCGTATTGATACGCGGTCACGCCCAGCAACGGATCGGTGACCGAGGTCACCCGACCCAGAGCGTCGTAGCTGTAGTCGGTTTTCTTGCTTTGCGAATCCAGCGTGTAGTCGAGGTTTCCCCCTGCAGTGTAGGCGTAGCGGACGTTCTGATTGTTGTTGCCATAGCGCTTGATGGGCCGACCGAGTTCATCGTAATCGGTAAAGGCACTGAAACGCAGGGTGGCGTCGCGGTATGTCTTGACCGAGGTCTGGTTGCTGTTGTTGTTGTAGCCGAACTCCTGCTTGGCCGTACCGTTCAGCTCGGGTCGGGAGACACTTTCCAGGCGTCGCGCATCGTCGTATTCGAAGGTGGTGACGATGCCATCGCCCGAGGTAGTAGTGTTCAGCAAACCATTGAGGTAGGTGTAGCTGGTGGTTGCCGCGCCGTTGACGTAAGTGGTTGCCGACTTGAGCTCACCACCGGGGTAGTAGGCATAGTCGACGATGTCCCCATTCGGGCCGGTCACACGCCCCGGTTGGCCCAAGTCGTTGTAGTTGGAATAGCTGGTGGTATGGCCGAGCGCATTGCTCACGCTGGTGAGGTCACCCAGGGTGTTGTAGTTGTAGGTAACCGCCACGTTGTCCGGACCCTTGGCAACCATCTGCTGGACAAGGCCATTGGGGTACTTGGTGTAGGTGTAGGTCCACGCATGGGTCTGATTGGCAACGCCGTTGGCCGACAGGTTCTTGACCGTGATCGATTTCAGGCGGTAGTCAGTCCAATAAGCGTAGCTGGTTTCGCTGTCGCCCAGCACCGTGACCCTGGAAACGCGACTGGACGCGCCATCCCAAAGGTATTGGCTGGTGACCGGCGTGGCGCTGCCCTGGCCCGTGATGATCTGGCTGGTTTGACCGGAACCGTTGATCGTGTAGTTGGTGCGGTTGCCGTCGAAGTCGTCCGTGTAGTCCTCGTTGCCGTTGAGGTCGTAGCGGCGAGAACGCGAACGCGCCGCGCAATTGGCCGTGCCAATGCCCGCGACGTCGGTGAGTTGGCCATCGACGAAGGTGTAGGTGGTCACCATGCCGAGCGGGTTGGTTTCTTCGGTCGAACCTTGTGCCACGCGGATGCCGTCGATGATGGCGTCTTCCTCGGCGGCGCGCAGAGCGTTCAATGCGATTTCAGGGGAGATCGCCGCACCGTCCACCGCCTGCGGCGGCACGCACACGTGCGTCGCGGGATCGCAGCTTGCTCCCGGTGGCGGCGGGTCCGGTGGCGGATTGGTGGGCCCCGGCCCGGGCACAGTGACGGTATAGGCGTAACCGTAGTGCTCGACTCCGCCGGCATGCTCGCTTGAGGTGGCCCGGCATTCGGTATCGTAGGTAAACGTGGAATAGCGCACGCCGTTGAAGCTCTTGCCAGTCAGGGCACCCGGGAGGTCGCTGTCGTAGTGATAGCGAATGGTCAAAGCCGGGTTACCCGCGGCGGCCGGGCGGATGCTTTCTTTCAATGCCGGATCATTGATTCCGAACATGTGCGCCAGATAGGTGTAATTGAACACGCTGCCATCCGGTGCGCGGACCGTGAGCAGCTGATTGGTCTGGTCGAGTATCTGACTCCAGGTGAACTCGACATAGCGTCCATTGGTGTGCGTGATGCGGTACAGGTAGTTGCCCGCGTAGCTGTAGGTCCAGCCGATGCCGTGTTCGTTCTTGATGGAAAGCGCGCGGCCGCTGCCTTCGTAGGTCTCCACCGATCCGGATTCGGAGTACAGGATCCAGTTGGACGCGCCACCGCCGATTCGCGGCGCCCTCTGGATATAGGCCACGGGATCGGGCTTGTCTTCGAACCATTTCTTGCTGCGCTCATTTTTGTCGGGCGGTGGCCTGACGAATTTGATGCGGCGGCCGTCCGGACGCTGCGCGTAGACAGTGCCTTCACCCGGCAGCCAGACAAGGGAGTAGTCAAAGCTGCTCACCCAGTGCTTGCCGAACAGGCCCCGATATCGCCAGTAGTGGTTGTAGGTGCGCGAGAGGGTCAGCGGCATTTCACCAGCGGACGCGAAATCCAGCTCGGTCTCCACCTTGTTGCCTGTGGCCAGCACGATGGGGTTGCCGGTGGCCGGGTTGGAAGCGGCGCCGTCAGTGCCGTCCGCTGATTCAGGACACGGGCCGGAATAGCTTGCGTCGGTGACCTCCTCATCTTCACCGTCGTTCTCACGAAAGTCGCGGCGGTCACTGTTAGGGTTTCGCTGAACTCCCATCGCGAATGAGGTGGCTACGCCGTGAGTGAATGGGGACGGCTCCGGTACCGGGTCGGCCGTTACCAGAACTGACTCCATCGGAGTTGTCGGAAGGTCTTCGTCGTTCTTGCCGGCATGAGCCAAAGGCGCGATCAAAACGCCAAGCATGGCGACCAGGACCAGAGCCCTGAATTGAATCAGGCTCCAACGACGATCAGCGAGCCTCGCGGGGGGGGGCTCACTTGGAATTGAATTGCACTCATCACGGAAACGACTCCAGGGAAAGTCGGAATTGACGGACAACGGAACATGTGCATGCCGGGAGGATCGGCAAATTGCTGACAATGCCAGTCTCGCGAGCCGCGCACGTTAATGATGTTTTTCAGTTTTGACTACCTGTCAGTTCTGACAGCTAGGCAGATGACAGATATTGTGCTACCGCAGAAACCACCCGATCGGATACTTCGCTCGTGGTTTGCCTGCAGGCTCTGTGCGTGGCAAGTCCTTCAACGAGCCTGTCCTGAACCCTTCGACTGCGCTCACCACGAACGGGGCTTGGGAGCGCACCCCGACCGCAATCAGTGGCGTAGCATGGATGAAGCGCAGCGCAATTCGGGGAAATATCATTGCGACCCTCTCGGGAAATGAACGGATTTCGGCACGAGTCCGTTCATGGTTCGACAGGCTCACCACGAACGGTAGCCACTTGATCAGCATTGCCCTGAATCCGTTCATGGTGCGCCCGTCAGTTCCGTTCGTGGTGAGCCCGTCAATTCCGTTCGTGGTGAGCCCGTCAGTTCCGTTCGTGGTGAGCCCGTCGAACCATGAACCAAGTAGACCGTTCGTGGTGAGGAGGCGACGTCGAGACCGGAGGTCGAGCACCGCCGTCTCGAACCACGCGTCAACCCGCTCTGTCGACCATCAAGGCAACGCTGATCAGATCCTGCCTGTCTGGAGCGCATCTACACATGAGCGCATGGCGCCTTCGTTCCGCTCATGGTTCGACAGGCTCACCACGAACGGAATTTTTTGCTCAATGCTGCGTGACGGGCAACATGGAATCTCAGGACACGCCTGTCGAAGGGAACCATGAGCGGAAAGGGATGGACCAGCAACATCACGGCGGCAAACGCGAACGGCCGCATGCACGCAGCGCCATCTGGCTAGAATGGCGGCATGCTTGAAATCGACGACCAGTTGCAAATTGACGATGCGGAGCTCATCGAGCGTTTCGTGCGCGCGTCGGGGCCGGGTGGGCAGAACGTCAACAAGGTGGCCAGCGCGGTCGAGTTGCGCTTCGACGTGGTGAATTCGGCGGCCTTGCCGGATGCGCTGCGCGCACGCCTGCTGGCGCGGCGTGACCGGCGCTTGACGGCAGAAGGCGTGCTGGTGATCCAGGCCAGTCGCTTTCGCGACCAGGCCAAAAACCGCGAGGATGCGCGGGCGCGCCTGGTCGAGTTGATCCGTGCCGCGCAGCGCGTGCCGAAGAAGCGGGTGGCAACCAAACCGACGCGCGCCTCCAAGGAACGCCGCATCAGCGAAAAGAAGAACCGCGCCGGTATCAAGTCCGGCCGTGGCAGGCAGACCTGGAGCGGCGATTGAAGCGCGGCACCTTGCCCGATGCCTTGCCGGCCTTGGTACCGAAACTCGGCAATCACGCAGGTCGTCGCCTCGCGCGCTGGATCGTGACCCGCTGCGGCTGGAGCCTCGGCGGTGAGTTTCCCGACGTGCCGCGCCTGGTCCTGATCGCGGCGCCGCATTCTTCCTGGTGGGATGGCGTATGGGGTTTGCTGATCAAGGTGGCCATCGGCATCGACATTTCCTTCATGGCCAAGCGCGAATTGTTCGTCGGTCCGCTGGGCTGGATGCTGCGCAAACTGGGCGGCATTCCCATCGAACGCTCCAGCACGCATGGCGTGGTCGAGCAGATGGCGGCGCGCCTTCAACAGTCCTCCTGCCTGTGGGTGGGCGTGGCGCCAGAGGGCACGCGCAAGCCGGTGAAGAAGTGGCGCTCGGGTTTCTGGCATATCGCGCGCGCCGCCGGGGTGCCGATCCTGCCGGTGTACTTCCACTATCCGGAGCGTCGCATCGGCATCGGTTCCTTGTTTCATCCGGGTGAGGATTGCGCTGCCGACCTTGCAAAGCTGCGGGCGTTTTATGCGCCCTGGCAGGGCAAGTACCGCGGCGTGGGCGCAACCGGGGATGCATAGGGCAACGCTGAATGCTCAGTTCCCGTTCGTGGTGAGCTGGACTTGATCCGCCTCGCAAAGTACGAGTTGCGTGAACAATCTGTCGCTGGCTGTGGGGTAATAGCGCTGATTGCCGCCCCCATGTAGGGGCAATCGCAGACGGGCCGGTGTCCGTCATCCAGGGAGATTGCCATGAAGAAGATCCTCAAGATCAAGGACGCACCCGCGCCGCACTGGGTAGGCGACGGATTCCCGGTGCGCTCGATGTTTTCCTACCACAACCCGGACCGCTTCCTGAGCCCGTTCCTGCTGCTTGACCACGCAGGCCCCGCGCACTTCGATCCGGCCGTGCGTCCGCGCGGCGTGGGCCAGCATCCGCATCGCGGATTTGAAACCGTCACCATCGTTTACCAGGGCGAAGTCGAGCACAAGGATTCCACCGGTGCCGGCGGCAAGATCGGCCCGGGCGATGTGCAGTGGATGACGGCGGCTTCCGGAATCATTCACGAGGAATTCCACTCGCATAATTTCACCCGCACCGGCGGCACCCTGGAAATGGTGCAGCTGTGGGTCAACCTGCCTGCGCGCGACAAGATGACCGCACCGCGCTACCAGACCCTGCTCGCCAGCGACATTCCGGTGATCGAACTGGACAACGCGGCCGGCAGCCTGCGCGTGATTGCCGGCGAGTTCGCGGGCCGACACGGACCGGCGCTGACCTTCACGCCCATGGATGTGTGGGACCTGCGCCTGAACGCGAACGTGCCGACCACACTGGGCGTGCCGGAGGGTCGCAGCCTGGCCCTGGTCGTGCTCAAGGGTTCGATCCGGGTCAACGCCGAGCGCGTGGTTGCCGAGTCGCAAATGGCGGTGCTGGGCATCGAAGGCCATTCGGTGGCCCTGGAGGCCGGCACCGACGCCAGCGTGCTGTTGCTCAGTGGAGAGCCGATCAACGAACCGATTGCCGGCTATGGCCCGTTCGTGATGAACACCCAAGCCGAGATCCAGCAGGCGATCCTCGACTTCAACTCGGGGCGCTTCGGCCAGATCCCGCGCTAAGTCGAGGCGAGATTGGGGATGTAGGGCGTGAGATGCGATTTTTATAGCCTCTCCCGCGGGCGTACCGAAGAAGACACAAGGGAGCGGCCGACGCGCAGCGGCGGGTGAGGGTGGAGTCCGGGTTTGCTCGAAGTCTTGTGCTTGCGTGTTGCACCACCCTCACCCTGACCCTCTCCCGCCAGCGGGAGAGGGAAACTCTTTGTCGCGCCTGACGGATAGCCGGCCGTTCGGCCGTTGAACACCGGGATTCGGGGTATTTTGCCTCTCCCGCTCGCGTACCCAAAAGGGCATGAAGGAGAGGCCGACGCGCAGCGGCGGGTGAGGGTGGAGTCCGGTTCCAATCGAAACTGCGGAGGCCGCTGACCGCACCACCCGCTTCTCTGCGTTCTGTCATCCGTGTTTGAGGCGTATTGTTCGATTCCCACCTGAAAACCGCGACCTGATAGAGTCGGCGGATATGTCGTCCGCCGATTCCGCACCACTGATTCTGCTCAAGAACGCCGAGCTGTTTGCGCCCGACGCACAGGGCAAATGCCAGGTGTTGATCGGTGCCGGGCGTGTGCTGGAAATCCGCGAACAAGGGGCCGAGTCCCCGCGTGGCATCGCGGTCGAGATCATTGATTTGCACGGTCGGCGCGTCGTACCCGGATTTATCGACGGCCATGTGCATGTCACCGGCGGCGGTGGCGAGGGTGGTTTCGCCACGCGCATACCGCCGCTGCCGCTGCATCGCTACACCCACAACGGCGTCACCTCGGTGGTCGGACTGCTCGGCACCGATGATTGCGCACGCACGGTGCGCGAACTGGTGGCGACCGTGCTGGGCCTGCGCGAACAGGGCCTGGGGGCCTGGGCCTGGTGCGGCGGCTATCACCTGCCGCCGGCCACGCTCAGCGGCGATGTGCGCAGCGACATCGCCTTCATCGACCCGATACTCGGTGTCGGCGAACTGGCGATCAGTGACCATCGCAGCAGCCAACCGACCCTCGATGAACTCCTGCGCGTGGCCTCCGAAGCGCATGTCGGCGGATTGATGAGCGGCAAGGCCGGCATCGTGCACCTGCACCTCGGCGATGGCGTGCGCGGCCTGGACCTGGTGCGCCGTGCGCTTGCGCAAAGCGAACTGCCCGCGCGCGTGTTCAACCCGACCCACGTCAATCGTCGCCGTGCGTTGTTTGCGGAATCCATCGAACTGGCCCGGCACGGCTGCCATGTCGACATCACGGCATTTCCGGTGGATGAAGGTGAAGATGCCTGGTCGGCGGCCGATGCCCTGCAAGGCTATCTTGAAAGTGGCGCACCGGCAGAGCGCGTCAGCGTGAGTTCCGATGCCGGCGGCTGCCTGCCCTGCTTCGATGCGCAAGGCCGCATGAGCCACATGGATATCGGCAGCCCCGGCGCGCTGCTCGCGACGATTCGGGAACTGCTCGGTCGCGGACTGCCTTTGCAGCAGATCCTGCCCGCCTTCACCCGCAATGTGGCCGAACTGCTGCGCCTGCCGCGCAAGGGCGTACTGGCTGCCGGTGCCGATGCCGATCTGCTGGTGCTCGATGAGCAATCGCGCATCTGCGACGTGATGCTCGGCGGTCGCTGGCAGGTACGCGAAGGCCAGTCCGTGGCGCGTGGTCCCCTTGATTCAAGTCCCCCTCCATTTGATCCAGGAAACGGTAACAACTGATGTGTCCAAGCAGGGTCCCCGACGGCGCGGTGCGCGGTTTCATCATTCCCATTGGCGGTGCCGAGGAAAAACAGAACGATCCGCTGATCCTGCAACGATTCGTTGAATTGTGTGGTGGAGAAAACGCCGACATCGTGGTGCTGCCAACGGCCAGTCGCCTGCAAGACACCGGCGCGCGTTACGAGAGGATCTTCCGCGAACTCGGTGCCGCCGACGTCAGCGCGGTGGATTTCGATACGCGCCGCGACTGCGCGGAGAGCAATCGCCTGGATCGCATCGCGCGCGCCAGTGGCGTGTTCTTCACCGGCGGAAACCAGCTGCGCATCACCACCCTGATTGGCGGCACACCGGTTGCGAAACTGATCCGCGAACGCAATGCCCACGGCATGCACGTGGCCGGTACCAGTGCCGGTGCCGCGGTGCTCAGCGAACACATGATCGCCTTCGGCGAGGAAGGCGGATCACCCAGGGCCGGCAGCGTTGGCCTGTCGCCCGGGCTCGGCCTGACCAACCGCTTCATCATCGACCAGCATTTCCGCCAGCGTGATCGCCTCGGCCGCCTGACCACGGCGCTTGCCTTCAATCCGTTTGCGGTGGGCATTGGCCTCGACGAAGACACCGCGGCTTTCATCGGCCCGGACAACACCCTGGAAGTCGAAGGCAGCGGCGCCATCACCGTGGTCGATGCCTCGCAATTGCAATTTTCCTCACTGGATCGCATCGATGATGGCGAACCGGTGTGCCTGCTCGGTCTCAACATCCATATCCTGGTGCGCGGGGCCACCTTCAACCTGCACACACGACGCGCCAGTGCCGGTAGCCTGAACACCTCCAAGGAGTAGATGCGATGCGCATTCTCGATCGTTCGGTGTACGTGGGTCCTTCGACCTTTGCCCACTTTCCGGTGATCCGCCTGATCCTTGATCTGGGCGAACTGGAGAGCTGGCCAACGGCGAAACTCGGCAAGGGGTTTGTCGATGCCCTGGTCGAAGCCCTGCCGGGATTGCGCGAACACGGGTGCTCGTACCGCGAACCGGGCGGCTTCATCCGGCGCATGCTGGAGGACGAGGGCACCTGGCTCGGGCATGTGCTCGAACATGTCGCCATCGAGCTGCAGAACGTGGCCGGTGAAGACGTCACTTTCGGCAAGACGCGCAGCATCGATGAGCGCCCCGGCGTGTATTCGGTGGTTTATGAGTATGCACAGCGTGAGGAAGGCATTGCTGCCGGTGAACTGGCCATGCGCCTGTTGTGTTCGCTGCTGCCGCCCGCAATCCGCCCTGCCGACAGCGTGCCGGAAGACTGGAACTGGCCGGAAGCGCGCGACGCCTTCATCCGCTACGCGCAGCGCCGTGCGCTCGGGCCTTCGACGGCTTCGCTGGTCAAGGCCGCCGAGGAACGCAACATTCCGTGGCTGCGTTTGAATGACCAGTCACTGGTGCAACTCGGGCATGGCCGCTTCCAGCAACGCATCCAGGCTACGGTGACCGGCAAGACCTCGCACATTGCCGTGGAACTGGCCAGCGACAAGGAAGAAACCAACAAGATCCTGGGCTCGCTCGGCCTGCCGGTGCCGCGCCAGGAACTGGTGCAGAGCGTGGAAGGCGCGCAATCCGCCGCGCGCCGACTCGGGTTTCCAGTAGTCACCAAGCCGTACAACGGCAACCACGGGCGCGGCATTTCCATTCGCCTGACCAGCCCTGAGGAAGTGGCCGAGGGCTTTGCCAAGGCGCGCGAGCATTCACGCTCCGTGATCGTGGAAACCTTCCTCGAAGGTGATGACCACCGCCTGCTGGTGGTCAATGGTGAACTGGTTGCAGCAACCCGACGCACGCCGGGTCATGTGGTGGGTGATGGCGAGCACACCATCGCGCAACTGGTCGAGGAAGTGAACACCGATCCACGCCGCGGTGTCGGCCATGAAAAAGTGCTGACCAAACTCGAACTCGATGCGCAGGCCGACATGATGATGGCACGCATGGAGATGACGGCGGCAAGCGTGCCGGAGAAGGACCGCATCGTCTACCTGCGTTCCACCGCCAACCTGTCCACCGGCGGTACGGCAACGGATGTGACCGACATCATCCACCCGGACAATCGCGACATGGCGATCCGTGCCATCCGCGCCATTGGCCTGGATGTCGGCGGCGTGGATTTTCTTTCCACCAACATTGCCGAGAGCTACAAGTCGATCGGCGGCGGCATCTGCGAGTGCAATGCGGCACCCGGATTCCGCATGCACGTGGCGCCGAGCGAAGGCAAGTCGCGCGATGTGGCTGGCCCGGTGATCGACATGCTGTTCCCCGCGGGCACGCCTTCGCGCGTGCCGATTGCCGCGGTTACCGGCACCAACGGCAAGACCACCACGGCGCGCATGCTCGCCCACATCGCCAAGATGGCCGGCTACACGCCCGGCCTCACCACCACTGATGGCGTCTACATCGACGGCCAGCGCACCGTGGAAGGCGACATGACCGGGCCGGTCTCCACGCGCATGGTGTTGGCCGATCCGCAGATTGATCTTGCGGTACTCGAAATTGCGCGCGGTGGCCTGCTGCGTGCCGGCATGGGCGTGCCTTCGGTGAATGTCGGCGCGGTGCTCAACGTGCAGTCCGATCATCTGGGCATGAAAGGCATCGATACCCTCGAACAACTCGCCGAGATCAAGCGCATCATCGTCGAGGTGGCCGAGGATTGCGCGGTGCTCAATGCCGATGATCCGCTGGTGCTGAAGATGTCCGGTTACACCGATGCCAAGGTGATCTGCTACGTCACCATGAATCCGCAACACGGCCTGGTGCGCGAGCACATCCGTGCCGGCGGCCGCGCCTGCGCACTGGAAGCCGGCGTCAATGGCCAGATGATTACCCTGTACGACAAGGGCGGGCATATTCCGTTGCTGTGGACGCACCTGATTCCGGCCACGCTGGAAGGTCGAGCCATGCACAATGTGCAAAATGCCATGGTGGCCGCCGCCATGGCTTTCTCCATGGGCATCAAGCTGGATGCCATCCGCCAGGGCCTGCGCACCTTCGACACCACCTTCTTCCAGGCGCCGGGTCGCATGAACGTGTTCAACGAGCATCCGTTCAAGGTGCTGTTCGACTACGGCCACAATGCCCATGCGGTCGGCGTGATGGCCGATCTGGCGCAACGCCTGGATGTGGTCGGGCGGCGCATCGTGGTGCTGGCCGGACCCGGTGACCGCCGCGACCAGGATCTGCGCGAGATTGCCGATGCGGTGGCCGGCCGCTTCGATCACTACATCTGCCGTCGCGATGATTCGCTGCGCGGTCGCGACTCCGACGAGGTGCCGAAGATCCAGGCCGCGCGCTTGCGCGAACTGGGGATCGCCGATTCGGCGATCTCGATCATCCCGGATGAGCAGGAAGCCATCGAGGCGGGCCTTGCCATGAGCCAGGCGGGCGACTTGTTGCTGGTGTTTGCCGATGCGCTGGTGCGTTCGTGGAAACAGGTGATCAAGTTCAAGCCAAATGGAGTGCAGGACACCAGGGTGGTCGAGAAAGCCCCTGCACCTCAAGCCATTCCTGTTCAGGTCGAGCCCGTATTCGAGGCAAGCGCCTGGGACGGCGTGGTGCGCGATGAGCGCGGCATCCACCTGACCCGGGAGCAGGACGACTGAGCGTGGAAGAGACGGCTTCCTTCGAGGACTCGCGCCGCCTGACCGGACCCAACCTGTTCTTCGCCCGACCTGGCGCGGTGCTGGAGGCACTGGGCGTCGATGCCGTGCCCAAGGACGTGATCGAGCAATGGCGGATCAATGTGCGCGCCATGAGTGCGGAACTTGGCTGGGCGGATGTCGAGTTGCACGTGCGTGCGCATGCCAGCGGCCATTCACTGGCGCTGACGGCACCCGTCGATCAATTGTTCAGCGCAACCGAAGTCAATGAGTGGGCATGGCAGTGTGCACGCGGCGAGGCCGAGATGTTTGCGCCCGGTCACGCACTGGCCACCGATGCGGATTCCGCCCGCCATACCCTGCGCCTGTTTGCGCGCGCCGAACGCCGGCCCGAACTGCTGGCCCTGCTCGACGCCGCGCACGCACGCCACATTCCAACCGTGCTGGATGACGATCTGCTGACCCTGGGCAGTGGCTGCGCTGGGCGCAGTTGGCCGCTGGATGCACTGCCTGCCGTGGAGCAGGTGCCTTGGAACGATCTGCGCGGCATACCAACCGCATTGGTCACCGGCTCCAACGGCAAAACCACCACGGTGCGTCTGCTCGCCGCGATGCTGCATGCCCACGGCCTGCGCACGGCTTTCAGTTGCACGGATGGCGTGTTCCGCGATGGCGAGGTGTTCGACAGCGGCGACTATTCCGGCCCGGCGGGTGCACGCACGGTGCTGCGCATGGCCGATGCCGAGGCTGCCGTACTGGAAACCGCGCGCGGCGGCATCCTGCGCCGGGGCCTTGCCGTGGATCACGCGGGTGCCGCCATCATCACCAACATCAGCGCCGATCATTTCGGCGAATACGGCATCGACGATCTTGATGGACTGACCGCAGCGAAAGCCGTGGTTGCGCATGCGCTGAAGGATCACGGCGTGCTGGTGCTCAATGCCGACGACGCGCAACTGCTGCGCCACGCACAAGGCTTGAACCACACGAAGGCCTGGTTTGCGCTGGATGATGCGCATCCACAGCTGATCAACGCACGCAGTCGCGGTGAGGCTACCTGCGCGGTCGATGCGGGTGAGCTTGTACTGACTCTTGCGAATCAGCGTCATGCGCTCGGTGTCATCACGGACATGCCGCTCAGCTTGAATGGCCTCGCCCGCTACAACATCGCCAACATGGCTGGTGCCAGCCTGCTGGCCGCAGCGCTGGGCATCTCCGCCGCCACCATCGCCCAGGTGCTGGCGCGCTTTGGCAGCACGGGCCTCGACAACCCGGGGCGGCTGGAAACCTGGCGCTTCGGCGGCATCCGCGTGATCATGGATTACGCACACAATCCCGACGGTCTGCACGGACTGCTCGACATCGCACAGGCCTTGCGCGGCACGGGCCGGCTGGGCTTGATGCTCGGTCAGGCCGGCAATCGCGGCGATGCGCAGATCCGCGAACTGGCCGCCGTTGCCGCTTCCTTTTCGCCCGAGCTGATCGTGCTCAAGGACATGGAAGGCTATCTGCGCGGGCGCGAACAGAACGAAGTGGCCAGCCTGCTGCGTGACGTCTTGCGCGAGCACGGACTCGCGGATTCGCGGCTACCCATGCGCAGCACCGATCTCGACGCCGCACGCCACGCGCTCGATTGGGCACGATCCGGCGACGTGCTGGTTTTACCGGTGCATGCGCGCAAGGCCAAGGACGAGGTGCGGCAACTCCTGGAGACTTTGGCCAGCAATGGCTGGTGGGCGGGTGAGCCGCTTTCGGCCTGAATTGCCCAGGCGTGCGCTCGCCGGTGGATTCATGGTGGATGCGCTGCGCTTATCCACCCTACGAAGGGCAAATCGCCCGCTTCGGCGCATACTCGGCGCATGCACGATCAGGATCCAACCGATCTCAATCGCCCGCAACGCATCAAGGGGCGCGGTGCGGCCAGCAATCGCGAAGGCCGCTTCGAGGCGTTGGCAAAATCCATCGAGGACGATGGCTGGCATCGCGATGATGAAGGCGTTCATCGGCCAGCCACCCAGGTGCGCGTTGAGCAGGGGCGCTCCATCCTCAGCCACAACGAGTCGCCGGATCTTCCCTTCAGTCTTTCGATCAATCCGTATCGCGGCTGCGAACACGGTTGCAACTACTGCTATGCGCGGCCGAGTCATTCGTACCTGAACCTGTCGCCGGGACTGGATTTCGAGACACGCCTGTTTGCCAAGACCAATGCCGCCGAACTGCTGCGCGAGGAACTGCGCAAGCCCGGACACGTGGTGAGCCCGATCACCCTGGGTGCCAACACGGATTGCTATCAGCCGATCGAACGCGAGTACCGCATCACCCGATCGATCATCGAGGTGCTGGCCGAGTGCAGGCATCCGCTGACCATCCTGACCAAAAACGCGCTGGTCGAGCGCGACATCGACCTGCTTGCGCCGATGGCCGAACAGCGTCTGGTGCAGGTGTTCGTTTCCATCAATGCGCTGGACAACCATTTGGCCAGCTCACTGGAACCGCGCGCCAGTGCACCGCATCGGCGCATGCAGGCAATTGCCACGCTCAATGCCGCCGGCGTGCCTTGCGGCGTGCTGGTCGCGCCGGTGATTCCGGCGGTCACCGACATGCACATCGAAGAAGTGCTGAAGCAGGCGGCCGAGTCCGGTGCCAACATCGCCGGTTACGCGATGTTGCGCCTGCCACATGAATTGAAGGACCTGTTCCGCGAATGGCTGGAAATCCACGTGCCGCAACGTGCCGAACACGTGATGAGCCTGATCCGGCAAATGCGTGGCGGCAAGGAAAACGATGCTCGCTTTGGTTCACGCATGCGCGGTGAAGGCGCTTATGCAGAAATCATCGCCCAGCGATTTGCCTTGGCCTGCCGCAAGCATGGGCTGGGCCGCTCGCGGCAACTGGATCTGGATTGCACGCGATTCGTTGCCCCGCGCAAGCCA
Source organism: Dokdonella sp. (assembly GCA_016712865.1). Taxonomy (GTDB): domain Bacteria; phylum Pseudomonadota; class Gammaproteobacteria; order Xanthomonadales; family Rhodanobacteraceae; genus Dokdonella. The sequence goes on along the minus strand of JADJQH010000004.1, from coordinate 260,291 downwards.
ACGGCACAAGGCGAGTTGTTTTGAATCGATCACGCCAGGAGCCTTGCGCATGTCGGTTCCGCAGCTGCGCTGCTTGAACCGACCTACGGCTCCGTTCGAGGTGAGCCAGAGCCTGTCCTGAGCTTGTCGAAGGGAACCATGAACGGACACATGCCAACTTCCGCGCATTCTTCGAGCGGCCAAGAGCGAAACCCATCCCCGATTGCGCAGCGCCTCATTCGGGCTACGCCACTACTTTTGGAGAATCATCCGGAGAAAATCGCGACACACGATGGCTTGAGATGACTGCGCTACCACCCTCACCCCAGCCCTCTCCTTCATGCCCTTTTGGGTACGCCAGCGGGAGAAGGTGACACGACAGCCTGCATGTCGGCGAGTTGCGGCAGGAACGGCTCATAACGTCGCCAGCGTTCGATCGAGCGCGTGTGTACCTGCTGGCGCGCCTGCCAGACACTGGCCGTGGCAATCGCAGCAGCGGACTTCGAAGTTGACGGACTCTCGTCTGCCCCAAGATCGAGAAAGTTGCGCACGCCAGCAATCACCGATTCGGGTTCGCGCGCCAGCGATTCGTAGTCCAGCTCATGGATGGGCAGCGGCGCGGTTGCCAACCAATGCGCCATCAACTGTTGGTAGCCATGCGCAAACCTTGCGATGTCCTCGAAGGAATAGCTCCAGGCCATGGATTCATGGGCGAAGTGCTGGCTCCACAGGGAAAGCGCGGTGGCGCGAATGTCGCGACGACAATGGATGACGCGGGCGCGCGGCAACATCGCCGCAACCAGTCCGAGGTAACGGAAGTTGAGCGGATTCTTGTCGATGTAGATCGAAGCCGGGGCATCATCCTGGCGCAGTTGGGCCAGATAGAACTCGCCCGCGGATCGCAGCATGGCCGTGCTCGGCTGTGGCCCCAGCTTGCGCGCCAGTGCGTCGATCCAGTTCAGTTCGCCGCGACTGCGCAGCGCAGGATCGCGGCACAGCAAGGTTTCCAGCAGCGTGGTGCCCGCGCGCGGCAAGCCGACGATGAACAGCGCGCTCGCGGAGTGTGCCGGCTCCGCGCTTTCTGCTCGTGACGGTTGCGGCGGCTGATCCACCTGCGCAAGAAATGGCGCCGCGTTCCACGGATGGCTTGCGCGCCAGCGTGCGTTGGCTTCGCCCAGCACGCGGCTGGCTTCCTCGATCTGATCAAGATCATCCAGTGCCTTGCCCAGCGCAAAGCCGACGGCGGATTGCGCGTCGGCGCCCAGATCGACACGCGTCGCCGCTTGGCGCAGGCGGATCAGGTCGGGCTCCTGCTCCGACGCAAAACGATGCGTGTGGGCCAAGCGCAACCACGCCGAGGCCTGGCGCGGATCACGGTCCAGGCTTGCGTTCAGATGATCGCGTGCCGCATCGAAGTGTCCCAGCACCAACGCGATTTCACCGGCCCTGCGCAACAACTCGGCCTCGTGCGGATGCGCCTCCAGCATGGCTGGCAGGATCTGCCGCGCCTCGCCGAATCGTCCGCACTCGCAAAGAAAGGCCAGCGTGCGCCGGTCGGAATCCAGGCTGCGCGGTTCGTTTCGCCACAAGTCCAGCATGACGTCGGCCAGCGCCTGCATGCGACCCTGCTCACGCAACAGGAAGGCCAGCGACAGGCTGGCGTCCGCATGCGCGGGACGCAATGCAATAGCCTTGCGCAACGAGGCTTCCGCCACCTGCGCCTGGCCCAGCATGCGCAGCGCGTTGCCGAGCAGGTAGTGCACATTGGGGATGTTCGGCTGCAGCTGTGCGGCGCGCTCGAGCAGGGCACGCGCCAGGCGCGGGTCGATGCCCAGCAGCTTTTCGCCCGCGTTGCACCACTCCTCCACCGTTGCTGTCCCGGCGCGCAGGCGCTCTACCTGTTCGACAGGAAGGGTGGCGTCCTGGGCGAGTCGGGCAAGCGCGGTGGGGAACAATGACGGACTCACTCTCATGCCTGCTCAGGAAGACAATGCCTTGCGGTTTTCGTTTGCATCACACATGCCCCCGCTGGCGCTAACACCCCGACAAATTTCGGCGCCTCGAAATTGTCATGCTGCGCGCAGCAAAGCGCAGTCGCAGCATCCATGCCAAGCAACCGCCGAAGCGCGAGTGGATCCTGCGACTTCGCGCAGGATGACATGACATCCCGACATCCCCACCGCGGCAATGCATCGGTGAACATTCCTGGCCAGAGGCAGTCGGCCCACGGGACAGGATCTTTCAACCGCTGAGGGTGCTCCATCGCTTTCGACAATCAGGGGCGAACTGCACAGAAGAAGTCCCAGTTGATCCGTGACGCATTCCTCGTGTGCTTTTCATTATGCTTGCATCTTTGCCCGCCCGGAACCGCGCATGCCCGATCTCGTCAACGTCATCCTGCTCGGCATCATCGAGGGCATCACCGAATTCCTGCCGATTTCCAGCACCGGGCATCTCCTGATTGCCCAACACTGGCTGGGCGCGCGCTCGGATGCCTTCAACATCGTGATCCAGGCCGGCGCCATCCTCGCGGTGACGCTCATTTACTGGAAGCGGCTTTGGCAACTGGCCACCGGTTGGCGTGACGCGGACAACCGGGATTACCTGCTGAAGCTGCTGCTGTCGTTCCTGATCACTGCCGTGCTGGGCCTGCTGGTGGCCAAACTGGGCTTTTCCCTGCCGGACCAAGTGTGGCCGATCGCCATTGCCCTGGTGGTCGGCGGCTTCTGGATCTTCGCCGCCGAGCACTGGAGCGCGAAGCGTCCGCCGAGCACGCGCATCACCTGGACCGTGGCCATCCTGGTCGGGCTTGCGCAGATCGTGGCCGCCATCTTTCCCGGCACTTCGCGCTCGGCTGCCACCATTTTCACCGCCATGCTGGCCGGCACCAATGATCGTCCGGCAGCGACCGAGTTTGCCTTCCTGGTCGGCATTCCGACCATGTTTGCGGCCAGCGGTTACGAGATCCTCAAGCAGTTGAACCAGCCGGGCGTGCATGAGGATTGGCTGGCCATTGCGATCGGATTTGCTGCCTCGACCGTCACCGCCTTCGTCGTCGTGAAATGGCTGCTCGGCTATATCCGTACGCACACCTTCAATGCGTTTGCCTGGTACCGCATCGTGTTCGGGCTGGCCTTGCTGCTGCTGATGCCGCGCTAGGAGCCTGCGCGGCAGAATGAATTCGAAGCGAAACGACGCTGACGCGATTCAGTGGATCAATCGGAAGGTGCGCATAGCGGGCACTATGCAACCCTGACGATTGACCCAATCAATCGATGGCAGCGGCGTTGCAGCCGGATGGCTTCTGCCGCGCAGGCTCCTAGCCCGCTTTATTCATGAGCGGGCGCGGATGATCGCGGAGGAATTCTTCTGTTCCACACTCCATAACCGGTGGATGCGCTGCGCTTATCCACCCTACGAAAGCCCTTTCCACCGTTGTAGGGTGGATAAGCGCAGCGCATCCACCAGGCTTCAACCGGCACTATTCATGAGCGGGCGTGGATGTTCGCGGCAGACATTTCTCACCAGACGCTTGCCTTCTCGGAATGATGATTTTCGGGGTCACTCGGGACACTCAGGCGTACACACTGTTGAATCCATTGATCGTCGTAATACGTTGTCACACCTGGGCTTCGACCGTTTTCCCGCGACGTTCATGAATAATGCGGGCTAGGAGCCTGTCCAAGGCAACGCCCAACAATTTGCTGCTGCCGTCATTCCGGCGCAAGACGGAATTCATTTGGGCTTTACAAACTTGCCGTTGAAATCAAGATGGATCCCGGCGTTTGCCGGAAAGACGATTTGATCCGTGTTGCCTTGAGGAAGGCCTTAACAAGTGTTGTCTCGAGCAAGCTCGCTCCCACCATTGCTTGATTTTGTGGGAGCGAGCTTGCTCGCGACGAATGAGTTCCGTACTTGTTCAGAGTTTCCCTTGGGGAAACAAGTCCTATCGCCGCAGCGCGGCATTCAATGTGTAGGTGCCGACCACTTCCGCCGAGCCGAGCTCGTGGCCCTGCATCGCCTTGCGCACGGCGGTGATGTCGATGCGACCCTCCAGCCCGAGCGATGCGCAATCCAGCGCATGCACACGAAAGTGGTAGTGATGCAGGCGATCATCATTCCAGGGTTGACACGGGCCATCGTAGCCAAGGTATTCGCCCTTCATGTCGGCATCACCGGCAAACCATCCCGTGTAGTCGTTCACGCCCTGGCGGGATCCCGGTGGACCGTGCGGCGACTGCTTGCCGCGCGCCACTACACCTTCCGCACAGGCGCCTTCGCCCAGCTCACGGAACTCGGCGGGAATGTCGATCATCAACCAGTGCACGAACTCGCCGCGCGGCAGGTCTGCGCGCACGCGACGACCGGGTTGGTTGACGTCATCGCCAACCGTCGGCACATCGGAATCGATGCAGGTCAGCACGAAGGAACGGGTACCCTCCGGCACGTCGCCCCAGATCAGGTGCGGATTGCGGTTGTCGGAAAACACGCAGGGCTCGCCATTCGGCCCCGGCTTGCCGAAGGCAAACTCGGCCGGGATCGGTTGCATGTCGTGAAAGCTTTTGCTGCGGATGTACATAGCTGTTCCCCCTCCTGAAGCGGTTCACCTTCAACGTTGGCCAATGACGGCAAACGCGCCGCATGCGCACTGTAAGGTGCATCGTGCTGCCGTGTGAACTGCGTTTCCGGCCGAAGATGCGAATCTATGCACCTGCAGAGTCTGCCTAGCCCGCATTATTCATGAACGGGCGCGGAAGATCGCGGAGGATTTTGCCCCAAGCGCAAGGCGCGCGGAGCCGCAATGGTGGTTCCATTGGGGCGACAAGCAACGCAGCGCTTGGGACAAAAGACCCGCGAGGGCCGTGCCAGCAGGAAAACGCATCGAACACCTTATTGAATTTGCGAATTGCCAGATTGCATTGCGTCATCAAGCTCACGGGCGTTTTCCTGCGACGTTCATGAATAATGCGGGCTAGACCAGTCGGCATTGGAGCAGTCCCAATGCGGAAATATCAGGCAAGATGCAGCGCACCAAGCACACAAAAGGCAAACCCAAGATAGGTAAATCCGACGAAGGACAGCCACAGTCCCTCCCTGGGCAAGGCAAAGAACCAGTGTCCGGGCAGCAGCAAGGACAGGACACCCCTTGTGAAGCTGCGGCTGAACAAAGCGACGATGCCCAAAAGATAGATCGACCACAATATGGCGATTCCTCCGAGCACCAGGGATTTCGGAACCAGAATCGAAGCACTTTCGCCAACCGCGTTACCGATTCTTCCGCTATGCAGCAGCGCATACGGCGTGATGACACTGAGCAATGTGAGCAGGCTCGCAAAAGTGATCCAGACTCGATCTGAAGCGCTTTCCGGGGTCCGCGTGAGCGAGCGCCCGCCAGAAGCGTCGGCTTGGAGAACTTCGTCGATGTCACCCAACGTGGGTTCGATACGCTTCACCGCGGAGCCTTGCCATGCGGCAGACCATAGCTGAACTCGTAGCGATGCTTACCGCCCTCGATGATGATCTTGAAATCACCTTCCAGTCCTTCAAGCTCCCCGGTCCCCGAATCCGGAATGACCGCAACCGAGAGTGCCGGCACTCCGCGATTCATGAACCCGTTGTGCTGGAGAACAAACGTGCCCTGTTTTCCATTCAGCACACCGGAAACCCGCTCAATCGCCACATAGCCCGCGGATCCAGCGGTATCGGTCATCGCGCTGAGCATCTGGCCCTGGCTCGTTGCGACCAGATCGCCGCTGAACTGCTTGTCGATGGACATGCGCCCGAGCTTCCATTCCGGCTCCGCGCCCTCGAATGGCAAGGGTCGCAGATGGACATCAAAGGCTCCTTTGGCAATTTGTCTCATCGTGATTCCTTTTTGAATATCGCTGTCATTCCCACGACTTGCTCACAACCTGAAGATAATCAGTTTGTCACCATGCCGCTTGAATCTCGGCACGTCGAGATTCGGATACTCCATGTTGTATCCGTTGAAGGTGAATTCGCCGTTCTTGATGGCCCGTCCGGCATAGTCGTAACTGACTTCGCAAGCCGGATCCCAGTATCCGCCCAGCCATGTTCCACTGTCATAAAACTCAGTTAGGATTGATCGTGGTGCCTTCTTCTCCAGAAGCTCACAACCGAACCGGGTGCTTATGCCCCAGTAGATGAACGCATCCACCTCTTTCGAATAGGCAATCTGCTCGGGATGCCAGACATGCGCATCAAGGCTTGCGATAGAGCGGAGTTGTTCGGCATTTGGGCGCAGGATGAACACCGGTCCAACTGGAGTTTCCACGATCTTGAGCACGCCGGGTCGAAGATCGGACAGGTCAACGACAAACTTGGCATTGGCTTTGATGGAAGAGGAGGGCGACATAGAGCGGAAGAAGGGTATTGTGGCCAAGCCAATGCCAAGCAAGCCCATGACTGTGACGACCCACCTCAGCAGATCCCGCCGTTGCATGCCTGATTGTCCCCATCCCATTGATGCGGCTCACGCCATCACGTCACTTGTGAAGACATCTGCTAAGAACCAGCTCGAATAGTTCCATTGCAACTTGGCCCATTTTTGAATTGACCGCAAGATCAATATTTCGGATCAATGATGAGCCTGTTGCGCAACTCTGGTCAATTCATTGAATGGCGATGGCCGCGCTCGATTTCCCCCGGGATTCTCAATGCACAGGCGGCCGAGCGTTGTGTATCGCGGAAACCCGGAGGCTCGTCGCCGCTCGACAGACCCTGCTTTCGAATTCCCGAATTGAGGGTAGGGTCTCATTACGTGTCCTGTGGTCCACGCGGGCGGGGAATCTTCCTCTCGGATCCCTGCGTGAGTGGTGGATCTTGAAATCAGTTGTCTAACCGCTGATCACGATCAACACGAACGCGGCAAGCGCAATGGCTGAAAGAGCCAGCAAACCGATGAAATTCAATCCGCCCGCGCAGTCCGCGCACCACATTCTCGAATCGAACCACGATCCCACAAACAAGCGACCGTACCACTTGAGCGCACCTCGCACTGCGGTCCGTTCCCCACACTGCGTGCAACGCTCAGCCATCGGGAGATTCCGCAGTGCGTGATGCCCGTCAAACAGGCAGCTTGGCGAAGGGTTCCGCCAGGGCTTCGGCATAGGCCTGCCAATGACCCTTGGCGAAGCGTGCCGGCATTCCGCCGAGGCCGCTTTCGAAACTCTTGCTGAGCGATCCGGCCTTGAGGGTTTCCAGGCCGAGGAAACGGGCGAGATCGGCACCGGCCTTGGCGGGATCCGCCATCACCTTTTCCGCATCCACGACAATGCCCGGCACCACGTTCTGGTTTGCGGCGAAACGCAGGTGCGCGGTGGCGCGCGCCAGCCAGTCCACGCAATTGTCGAAATCGCTCATGCCGGCAAAGGGCAGCCAACCGAACGCCAGCCAGTTGAGCATGGCTTCGCGCGGGTCGGCATCGACGATGATGATGCGGGTGCCGGGCATCACGTGGCGTGCCACCAGCAGGTAGCGTGCATCGAAACGCGGGATCCAGTCGATCAGCGGTTTGTCGAGATCGAGGCCGCGCGCGCGCAGGCTGGCCTGGTAGGTTTCGCGATGCGCTGCGGCATCCGCTTCCGGCATGCTGTCGGCACTGAGGTCCACGGCCGCACCATCGAAGCAGTCGTTGCGCACGCCTTGCACGCGATCACGCAACACGTTAAACCCGGGTTGCTCGGCCAGCAACGCGGCGATGCGTTCGACGCCGCTGCCCGGCGCACCGACCAGCAGGATCGGCGCCTGCGACCAGGCTTGGCCGTCAACCCTTGCCAGTTCGGCCTCGAAGTTTTCCGGCAGCGGATCGAGCGATGGCAGCACCAGCGGCAGTGCATTCTGCGATTCGCGGAAGTAGTCGCATGCCTCGACCATCTGCCCGGCGCGATCATGCAAGTGACCATAGAGGTTCATGCAGGTACGAGACAGGTTCTGTTCGACCTGGCTCAGGCTGATGCCCGCAAGCAATTCACGCGCACGCTCGTTTTCGCCCTTGCGCATGAGGGCGCGCACGCGCACGACCGTGAGCGCGGGATTGTCCGGATTCAGGGTGGCGGCGCTTTCCGCCAGGCTGGCGGCAAGGTCGAGATCGCCATTGAGCTCGTGCGCGCGGGCCAGTTCCGCCACGGCCTCGCCGTTCTGCGGATGTTTGTCGTGCAGCCACTTCCAGTCCGCAATGGCCTCGCCGATGCGACCACCGGCTTCAAACACGCGCGCACGCATGACGCGCCAGCGATCCTGTTCGGGATGCTCGCCGAGACGCTGGTTGAGCAATTGAAGAATGTCGGAACCGCGACCGAGTTTGCCGAGGCAGGCGATCAGGGTTTCAAAGGCAAGCGCATGATCCGGCTTGAGAGCCAGGGCGCGCTTGTAGGATTCAACGGCTTCTTCGAAACGCTCCTGCTGGCGCGCGACATCGCCCATGCCGAGTTCGGCGACCAGATCGAAGCCGCGCTTGCCGAGCAGCGAGCGGAAGTAGGGTTCGGCTTCACCCGGGCGCTTTTCCTGGACCAGCAACTGGCCGAGTGCACTGGTTGCATTCGGCTGCCCGGGCCGCAGGCGCAGTGCATTGCGGAAGGCCTGCTCGGCAAAGGCAATCATGCCGCGCTTGGCAAATCCACGACCCAACGCATAGGCGATGCCGGCATCCTTCGGCGCCAGATCGGAGGCGCGTGTCAGGTACTTGATGGCGGTTTCCGGATCATCACGGTCCAGCGCAAGCGTGCCGAGTCCGGCCAGCGCCTGCGGATCTTCGTTGACCCGCATCGCGGTGCGGAAATACTGTTCGGCCAAGGTCGGATTGCCTTGCATCATGGCAATGTGACCGAGCGCCGTGTGCGCTCCCGCGGTGTTGGGGTCCAGGGCAAGCACGCGCTCATAAGCATCGCGCGAGGCGTCCGCGTTGCCCAACTCGAACTGCACGGCACCGAGCATCATGAGCAGCTTGGGCTGTTCGGGAGCCAGCACATGGGCACGCGAAATCAACGCTGCGCTTTCGGCCAGATCACCGCGCATGCGTCGCACGGCGCCGAGGCCACGCAAGGCTTCGCCGTCGTTCGGATTGCCTTGCAGCGCCGCGCGGTAAGCAGTTTCGGCTTCTTCCAGGCGACCCTGGCGATGGAGTTCGATGGCTTCTCTAAGCATGGTGAATTGGCTCTTTGGGCAGCGGGTGCCGGTGCGACTTGAATTTGGGGGGAGCTCCCGCGGCGACAGGCATGGGGTCCGGCCGGAGCGAGTCAGTCCGCCATTATGCCGCAAGGCGCCATGGTAGGCTTGCGCGCTTTGCCGCATGGAGTCCGGGGCCCCATGAGTGCCAATCAGGATCTGGTCACCCTGCTGCGTGCGCGCACTCCCTTGCTGGTTATCGAATCAGCCGAGGAAGGGCGCGTCATCGAGAGTTTCCGGCATGCCATCGCGCAGTCGCTGCGACCCCTGTTCAGTTGGAGCATCACCCAGGGCTTGAAGCGCCTTGATATGGATGCCGATGCCGAGTCCGAGGAAGGCTCGTACGGCGACGCGTCGCAAATGCTGGGTTTCATCAAGCAACACGGCGAATCGGCGGTTTTCCTGCTGCTCGATTTCCAGCCTTACCTGCGTTACCCGATGGCCTTGCGCCTGATGCGCGAGATCGTGCTGCGCCAGGCCAAGTCCGGAACATACCCTTGCGCTGGTCGGTGCGCGTTACGAGCTGCCCGATGACCTGGTGCCGCTGGCTACGCCCTTTCAACTGGCGCTGCCGGATATCCAGGCCATGGCCGCGCTGGTGCGCGAAGAAGCATTCAACTACTCGCGGGAAACCGGGCGCCGTGTCGAGGTGGATGCCGATGCCGCGCGCACCATCGTGCGCAATCTGGTCGGGCTGACCCTGATCGACGCCCGACGCATCGTGCGCAAACTGATCCACGCGGATGGCGCGCTGGGTCCGGCCGACCTGCCCGGCCTTGGCAAGGCCAAGTGCGAGCTGCTCGACCGTGAGAACCTGCTGCACTACGAATATGAAACCGCCAGTTTTGCCGATGTCGCCGGCCTGAATCGGCTCAAGCAGTGGGTACAGAAACGCGTGCCCGCGTTCATCGGCAAGAAGCAGGCGGCCAAGCTCGATCCGCCCAAGGGCATCCTGCTGCTGGGTGTCCAGGGTTGCGGCAAGAGCCTTGCGGCCAAGGCGGTTGCCGGTGGTTTCGGCGTGCCGCTGCTGCGGCTCGATATCGGCACCCTGTACAACAAGTACCACGGCGAAACCGAGCGCAACCTGCGTGCGGCACTCAAGAACGCCGAGATGCTCTCGCCCTGCGTGCTGTGGCTGGACGAGATCGAGAAGGCTTTGTCCACCGAAGGCAGCGACGATGGCGTCTCACGCCGCGTGCTCGGCTATTTGCTCACCTGGATGGCCGAACGCAAGGGCCAGGTATTCCTGGTGGCCACGGCCAATGATGTTTCCGTCTTGCCCGCCGAACTGTTGCGCAAGGGTCGCTTCGACGAAACCTTCTTTGTTGACCTACCGGATACGGAGGCTCGCATGGAGATCCTGCGCATCCACCTCCTCAAGCGCGAACTGAAGGTGACCGACTTCGACCTGCCCGCCATTGCCCAGGCCAGTGACGGATTCTCCGGTGCCGAGATCGAACAGTTGATCGTTGCCGCGCAGTACACCGCTGCCGCCGAAAACAAGGCCCTGAACACGCAGCACCTGCTCGACGAGGCGGCCAACACCAAACCCCTGTCGGTGATGATGGCCGACCGCGTGGCGGCCCTGCGTGAATGGGCACGTGAACGCACCGTGCCGGCGGATTGAAGCAACGCGCCACGAATTCGTGCAGGTGCAGACCATCCAGCTCGAGGCTGTCGATCAAGGGCAAGGATTCGGCTGATCCGGCATCAGCATATGCCTGCGGGTCAGGCTGTATCGATTGCCGCACGGGCGCGCGCCGCGCCGCATTGCGATTACCATGACAGGCCCAAATGACATCGTGCCGCTGCATGGACCCGCAACAGATCGTGTTCTTGCTGATTCTCGGCAGCGCCCTGGTGCTGCTGGTGAGCGAGTGGATCCGCCTCGACCTGACCGCGATGCTGATCGTCATCGCGCTGGCCGCCAGCGGCTTGCTGTCGCCAACCGAGGCCTTGTCGGGATTCTCCAGCGAGCCGGCGATCCTGCTGGTTTCGATGTTCGTGCTTTCCGGCGGCTTGAATCACACCGGGCTGGCCGGTCGCCTGGGCGGGTGGATCGGGCGCTTGTCCGGAGACCGGGTGTGGCGCGCGGTGCTGGTGATCATGCCAAGCGTTGCCCTGATGGCGGCATTTAGCCACCACCTGATGGTTTCCGCACTGATGTTGCCGGTGTTGCTCACGTTGAGCCGCAGCCACAAGCTGCCGGCGCCTCGTCTGCTGATGCCAATGGCCCTGGCCGCATCGCTGGGCACCACGGTAACCGTGATTGCCGCTCCGGCCTTTCTCGTTGCGCGCGACCAACCTGAGCGCGCCGGTGCGGCGACGCTTGGCATCTTTTCCATTGCCCCGCTCGGCATCGCCCTGTGCCTGATCGGCACGCTCTATGTCCTCGTGTGCGGACGCTGGTTGCTGCCGCAACGTGAAGGCGCGAAGGCCGAGGAGGACCGATTCCAGCTGAATCGCTATTTCACCGAATTGCTGGTGCTTGAGCAGTCGGCGCAGGCGGGCAAGGCCATGACTGCGTTCTGCAAGGAGCACAGCGAGCGATTCACGGTGGTGGATTGGCTGCGCGACGGACGCTCGCTTGCAAGGCCATGGGCGGACAAGCCTTTGGCCAGTGGCGACCTGTTGCTGGTGCACGCCGCTCCGGATGAGCTGGCCGCCCTGGATCGCGAACAGGGTCTGGCTTTGCATGCCGTGGTCCAGTACGGCGATGAACTGGCCGAGGAAGACGGAAGGACGGCGCAACGCAATGAGCGTTTGGTGCAGGCCGTGATCGCACCCGATTCCGAATTTGCCGGGCGCAGCATCAGCGAGATCGATTTCCTCGGCCGCTACGGACTGGTCGTTGTCGGCCTGTGGCGCAAGCACGGATTCATGTATCGCGAGCTGTCCAAACTGGAACTGCGACCCGGTGACGTGGTGGTGATGTGGGGCGGTCAGGATGCGGCGCAACGCCTCGCCGACCACGGCTCGTTCCTGTTGCTGCTGCCATTCGAGGGTCGCGCGCGCGCCAAGCCGGGCAAGGCGTGGCTCGCTGCGCTCATCATGGGCGCCAGCGTCGCCAGCGCAGCGACCGAGCTGCTGCCGGTGTCCATTGCCTTTCTGGCCGGCGCGTCGACCATGGTCCTGAGTGGATGCCTGAGCTTGAAGCAGGCCTACGAATCCATCGAGGCGAGGCTGTTCGTGTTCATTGCCGGCGCGATTCCGCTGGGTCTTGCCATGCAACGTTCCGGAACGGCCAACCTGTTTGCCGACTGGCTGTCGCCACTGGTTGCCCACTGGGAGGTGACCTGGGTTCTGCTCGCCTTGTTCGCTGCCGCCGCGCTGCTGACCCAGATCCTTTCGGATACGGCAACCACGATCCTGCTGGCACCCATTGCCATCGGCATGTCGGACCCGCTCGACATTTCCGCCGCCGCCACGGTGATCAGCGTTGCCATGGGTTCGGTGGCCGCCTTCATCACCCCCATCGGCCATCACGGCAACCTGCTGGTGTACGAACCGGGCAATTATCGTTTTGTCGATTTTGTACGCGTCGGCACGCCACTTACGGTGATGCTGGGCATCGCGGTTGCCTGCATTGCGCCACTGCTGTGGCCGGCGTGACATCAGCCATGCTCACCAGGTTTTGACGCGGGCAATCCGCAGCGAGCAAGATGCGCGCTCGAATCCTCCTGGCGTGATGCCGGCCGGGAGATTCCCGGGGTGAAGCGGCATCTTCCATTCAGGAGCATGTCCATGAAACGCATTCCACTGATCTTGGCCGTGATGCTCGGTTGCGTGAGCAGTGCGGCGTACGCCGATGGTTCCGGCACCATGTACAACGATGGCAAGGCCATTGCCTTGCCTTACGCCTACGCCTACCGAACCGCTGATCGATTCAACAAGGGCCAGCAGATCACCAGCGTGGTGTTCAGCGACAAGGCCATCGACGCGGCGGCTTTGGCCGATGCCACGGATCGCGGCGACGTCCTGGATGACCAGCTGCGTGGCGCAACCCGGGTCGAACTCAACATCGAAGCTGACGGCAATGTGCAGAACCTCAACATCCAGATGGATGGCTACAGCGGTTCCACCAGCGGTAGTGGCTGGTACACGCTGGACCTCAAGCAAAACGACGATGCGCGCATCGAAGGCAGTTTCCGCAGCAACGACGAGGAAGACAAGACCTCAGGGGCGCTACTACGACCTCGGCTTCGCCCTCGATTTGCCCGGCGCGGCCGACCTCGGTGCCGCCTTGCCGGCTGGCGGCGGCGACGCCGGCAAGGCCTACCTGGCCTACAGCAAGGCCCTGGCCAAGGGCGATATCGATGCGCTGGCCAAGACCATGACCCAATCGCGCGCGGATGAACTGCTTGCCCACCGCAACGATGCCGATTTCAAGGAGATGTTCTCCTTCATCCAGGGCATGGCGCTGAAGAATCCGAAGTACGTGAATGGCAACAGCAAGGGTGACACCGCAACGCTGGAATACAGCGGAACGGATGCCGATGGCGGCGCTGTGACCTCCGTCGTCACCATGCAGCGCGAGGGTGGCGCATGGAAATTGGCCAAGGAATCCACCAAGCACGGCGGCAGTTGACAGACTCTGCGTACGCACACTCTTGCCATTGTAGAGCGGAGCTTGCTCCGCTGATTGCATTGCCTGACGCGACAGCCGAGCAAGCTCGGCTCTACAAAAGCACCGGCGCCCCGATATTTGTTCGTAGAGCGGAGCTTGCTCCGCTGATTGCACTGCCTGACGCGACAGCCGAGCAAGCTTGGCTCTACGAGATACATCGCGCTTTTGTAGAGCGGAGCTTGCTCCGCTGATTGCATTGCCTGACGCGACAGCCGAGCAAGCTCGGCTCTACCAGATACATCGCGCTTTTGTAGAGCGGAGCTTGCTCCGCTCATTGCGGCGCCCGAGACGACAGCCGAGCAAGCTCGGCTCTACGAGATACATCGCGCTTTGGTAGAGCGGAGCTTGCTCCGCTGATTGCATTGCCTGACGCGACAGCCGAGCAAGCTTGGCTCTACGAGACACATCGCGCTTTGGTAGAGCGGAGCTTGCTCCGCTGATTGCATTGCCTAACGCGACAGCCGAGCAAGCTCGGCTCTACGAATTACATCGCGCTTTTGTAGAGCGGAGCTTGCTCCGCTGATTGCATTGCCTGACGCGACAGCCGAGCAAGCTCGGCTCTACGAATTACATCGCGCTTTGGTAGAGCGGAGCTTGCTCCGCTGATTGCATTGCCTGACGCGACAGCCGAGCAAGCCTGGCTCTACAAGCGGAACAGGCGCTGCTATACGAGTCCGATGATTGCACCGTCAGCGGGTCAGCCGGGGGGCTCCAGCACCATGCGCAGGTAGTTGCGTGCCAGCACCAGGTCACGGTTGACGGTGCGCTCGTTGACTCCACGCAGCTCGGCAATTTCGCTGGCGCTCAGGCCACCGAATGCGCGCAGGATCAGGCACTCGGCAAGTTCGGCGTCCTGTTTTTCCAGCACATCGAGCGCCTGCTGCAGGGCCAGGGATTGCTGCGCATCCATGCCTGATCCGGGCAGTTGCTCGTCCAGTTCGGTACGCACCAGTTGGCCGCCGCGCTTCTCGGCCAGGCGCTCGCGTGCGTGGTCGATCACGGTCTGGCGCATGGCGCGCGCGGCAAGGTTGAAAAAGTGGCGGCGATCGCTGATGGCCTCGAGTCGGCCATTGGCCAGCTTCAGGTAGGCCTCGTTGACCAGCGCGGTCGGAGTCAGCGTGGCCGGGCCTGCGTTGCGTCCCAGCTGGCGCGCCGCCAAGCGGCGCAACTCCGCGTGGATGCTCGCATAGGCGCGCTCCGCGGCGTCGCGGTCGCCGCCGCCTGCGGCACGCAACCAGGCGGTGAGTGGAACCTGATCGATCAAGACCCCCTCCCCGGCAGTACCTTGCCTTGCCGCGATTGCCCGGACGGCAGCATAGCGCAGAGCCATGCTGCGGCGCTTTCGCCAGCGTGGAACGGGCCTGTCCGAAATCCCGCCAAACCCCGTTTCCCTGATCAGGACCACGGGAGATCGACATGCAAACTTCAAGACTGCTGGCCGTGCTGCTCGGCCTCGGAACGGTCCAGCAAGCCGTAGCGGCAACGATCACCTGCGTCGATTCGGTGGCGACCCTGCAGGCCGCACTGAGCGCGGCGGAAAACAATGCTGATGATGACTACATCAATGTGCACTGGGGTGTCTACTCGTTGAGCAGCGAATTGCTGCACAGCTCAAGCGAGAATCGCATCCTCAGTATCGTGGGCGGATACGACGACGGCTGCAATTCAGTCATTGGCAATTCCCTGCTCGACGGCAACGACGCGGTCAGGCCGCTATCGATTTTCGTGACCGGCGGCAGCGTCAGCATCCGACGCATGTACTTTGCCGACGGATTTGCCAATGGTGCGGGGGGTGGCCTGCAATTGGTTGCCACCAGCGCCAACATCATCCTGGACAAGAACCGCTTCAGCGGCAACCGCAGCACAAGCAGCGGCGGTGCAGCGCAGGTTTCCACCGGAACGGGTCGCTTGTTTGCCGTCGGCAATCTGGTGGTGCAAAACCGGGGTGGTGCCGTCGGCGGCCTGAATCTTGGCGCAGGCGGCGACAGCCTGGTCCTCAACAACACCATTTTTTCCAACGTTACCGATTCACCCAGCTCACCCGCTGGCGTGCTCGTGCAGGGCAGCGGCAGCTTCGACGTGGCCAACAACATCATCTGGGGCAATGCATCTGCGGGTGGCGCCGATTTCCGCGGTGATGCGGCACATGGTCGGCGCAGCAACGATATCGGGTTCGTCGCCAACTCGACTCCGCCCGACTATGTCCTGGATGAGCTTTCTGTCGATCCGGAGTTTGCCGAATGTCCCTTTTTCTGCACGGATTGGGATCTGGATCCCGCCTCACCCCTGGTCGACGCCGGCAATGACGAAGCCTGGGCCGACTTCAACCCCGGCGAACTGGATCTGCTGTTTCGCCCGCGCTTTTCCGGCGCACACGTCGACATCGGCGCGTATGAGAACAACGACCTGCTGTTTGCGGATGGGTTCGACCCCTAGGAAAACTCTGAACAAGTACGGAACTCATTCGTCGCGAGCAAGCTCGCTCCCACAAAATCAAGCAATGGTGGGAGCGAGCTTGCTCGCGACAATACGTGTTCAGACCTTCCCTGGGAGCCTGCGCGGCAGAAGCCATCCGGCTGCAACGACGCTGTCATCGGCTGATCGGATCAATCGTCAGGCCTTCATGGAGCCCGCCATGCGCACCTTCCGATTGATCCGCTGAATCGCGCCAGCGCCGTTTCGCTTCGAATTCATTCTGCCGCGCAGGCTCCTGGCCAAGCGACGTGGCGCAGGCTCACTCGGACCGCAGGCGGTCATCGTCCTGCGCAAGCCACTGCCGCATGCGCTCGGCAATGTAATCCTCGGTCCAGCTGCGCAGTGAAAGATCGCGGATGAAGCCGCAGTGGCCGCCGGTCGGGGCGATGTCCAGTTCGACGCAGTCCGGCAGCTGCAGCGCGCGGAATTGCGCAACCGGGATCACCGGATCATCTTCTGCGGTGAGGATGGTGGTCGGCACGCGCAAGCTGGCCAGCCGATCACCGGCAACGCAGTAGCCGTCGAAGTAGGCATCCAGCGAGGCGAAGTCCGTGTGCCTGAGCACCATGGCGCGGGTCATTTCGCGCAGGTTTCCGCGCAAGTCCTCGGCGGAAAACAATTCCGGCTGTGGGAATGCACGCTGCTTGCGGGCCAGTGAACGTCGCCACTTGCGCAGGAAATACGCCTCGTAGAACCACGGCGCGCGTTCGATCGCGTTCATGGCATCGGCCGGACTGATGGCCGGACACACCGCCAGCGCGTAGCGCAGGGGAATGCCCGCCGCCTCGGCACGCAGGGCAACGCGCAAGGCAAAGTTGCCGCCCAGCGAGAATCCGGCAATGGCCAAGGGCAGGCGTTCGTGCTTTCGCGAGATGGCGCGCACGGCACCGACGACTTCATCGATGCGACAGGAATGGAACAGTTGTGCGTTGAGATGATGGGTTTCGCCGTGATCGCGGAAGTTCAGGCGAAACACATCGAAGCCTTCGGCCAGCAGGCGCGATCCGGTGTGCAGGAGATAGCTCGATTGCACGCTGCCTTCCCAGCCGTGCAACAACACCACCAGGCCGCGGGCGCGCGGCAGGCGTTGCTGTGGCGTGTGCACGCCGAGCAGGCGCACGCCCTGGCCACAATCGAGCAGATGTTCGCTCGCGCAACGCTCCAATGCCGCCAGCCGCGAACCATGCAACAGACGCCGCACGCCACTGGATGCCAGCACCGATTGCACATGCGGATTGCGCAGCCAGCGAGGCGGCTCGAAATCGCCCGCCCTCAGGGAAGCTCGTGCGTGCGCAGCGGACGTCGATGCCGCCACGTTCGATGCAAGCCGGCGACTCATGGATCGCCGTAGCCGAGGGTGTCCACGATGCGCGCGCGGCTTTGTTCGGCCATGCGCCGACGTGCGTCGGGCGCGGGTTCCACCACGTCGAGGAAATGCACTTCGGCATCCATCGACGGATTGCCGAGCACGCGCAGCAGGTTGACGAAGAACGGCTCCTTCGCGGCAAAGGGCATGGAAAGATCCTGGCGTCCGTTGCGCCCATAGCGCAAGGCCACCGGCTGCACCGGCACCTCGGCATCCAGCGCAGCCTGGAAGATGCGCGCGTGGAAGGTGCGCACCACGTCGCCGCGGCCCGTGCCACCTTCCGGAAATATGCCAACGGCAAGGCCGTCGCGCAGTCGATCCGTGGCCTGGGCAACGACATTGGCCATCGAATCGTTGCTTCCGCGCCGGTGATAGATGGTGCCGCCCCGGGTAGCCAGCCAGCCAACCACGGGCCAGCGTTCGATTTCGCTCTTGGCTACGAACGAGATCGCGCGCTGGCTGTGCATGAGCTCGATGTCCAGCCACGAGAGGTGATTGGCCACATACATGACAGCGCCCGCTTGCGCCTTGCCGAACACGCGGATGCGGAAACCGAACAGGCGCACGAAGGTGCCCGACCACCAACTGGTCATGGCGTGCCCAAGGCGCTTGCGGCCGATTGGAATCCCGGCCAAGGGCGGCGACAGGGCAAGCACGGTCATCGGCAGTCCGACGAAAACATGGAGCAACACGAAGGGCGTGCGCACGAGGTAGCGCAGCGGTCGCCAGGCGTCCTTGCGCGGCATCGTCTCGGGGCTGTCAGCGGTGGAATTCATCGGCGCATTATCGTACCGGAAATGGATCGGGCAACTGGACAGGGGCCTGCATGATCAAACGAACCAATGGACTGATTGCACTAGCAGCCTGTCGGATTTTGGGATGGGTGGGCGGGAATGACCCCGCCCCGAACAAACTTTTCCCCCCCCCCCCCCCCCCGGGGTGTCTCTCCGGCCAGCGGGGGGGGAAAAGGGGCCCCCCCCCCCGGCCCCCCCCCCCCCCCCCCCGGGCCCCCCGGCTGCCAACCCTGATGCATTTCCAGCGCCTGTCTCCATATCGAACGAAAGCCCGCAGTTTCGCGGCACGCAGGTCGGCTCAAGGCGCGTAGGGTCGGAGCCGATGAGGTATGGCGCAATCCCGACGTTCGGGTTTTACTCGACGCGTTCGCAATGCGTGACGGTGTCGGGCTGAAGCCCGACCCACAACCACACGGCCAACTCCGCGTTCAGTCCAAGCGATTCAGCGCTTCGGCGAGATCGCTGCAGTGTTCCTCCCACCAACGCGGCTCGCCAACCTGGGCAAATGCGCGCGGAAATGCGGGATCGCTCCAGCGCCGCGCAACCCAGCCCGCCCAGTGCACCTGGCGCATGATGCGCAAGGGTTCGATCAGGGCCAGCTCGCCATGATCAAAATCGCGGAATTCGGCATAGCCTTCGAGCACGCTGTCGAGTGCTTGCGCTGAAGGCGCCAGCATCCACAGGTCCTGGACCGCCGGGCCCATGCGCGCATCATCCAGATCCACGAAATGCGGGCCGGCGTCCGTCCACAGCACATTGCCGCGATGACAGTCACCGTGCAGTCGGATCTGCCGCAGGGGCGCGCAATCGGCAAACCGCCTGTCGATCCGCTGCGCCAGCCCATCGACCAGCTTGCGGTAGCGCGAATGCAGGTGTGTCGGCAGCAGCGTCGAGTCCAGCACCTCGCGTGACGGATCCCGCAGGAAGGTCTGCACATCGATGCGCCCACGCTGGGTGAAGGTGGCGCGTGATCCGACGCCATGGATGCGCGCGAGCAGACGACCCATCCATTCCAGGTTCTGCTTCGACTCCAGCTCCGGCTCGCGCCCACCCTGGCGCGGATACAGGCTGTAACGAAATCCATCGAGCGCAAACAGGCTGCGGCCCTCGATCAACAGCGGCGCCACCACCGGCAATTCGGCTGTTGCAAGCTCGAGGGCAAAGGCATGCTCCTCGGCAATCGCGGCGTCGCTCCAACGTCCCGGCCGATAAAACTTCACGACCAGCGCGGGCGCACCTTCGATACCCACCTGATAGACGCGGTTCTCGTAACTGCCCAGCGCCAGCATGCGCCCATCCGGTTCGAAGCCGGCCTCGGCCACCGCATCCAGGATCAGGTCCGGATCGAGCCCCGCATACGGCGTATCACGTTCCAACTCACACGGCCTTGGGCGAGCGCCGTGGCACCACCGCCATGGTCAGGCGCGAGATGCAGGTCAATTGCTGCTGCTCATCCTCGATGCGGATTTCCCAGACCTGGGTCGAGCGACCCAGGTGAATTGGTCGGGCCGTTCCGGTGACCAGGCCACCGGTCACCGCGCGCACATGGTTGGCGTTGATATCGAGCCCCACGGCCATTTCCTTGTCCACCTCCAGCACGAGATTTGCACCCAGGCTGCCCAGCGACTCGGCCAGTGCCACCGAAGCCCCGCCGTGCAGCAGGCCAAAGGGCTGGCGCGTGCGCGCATCCACCGGCATGGTGCCGCGCACCCAGTCATCGCCGACTTCGGTGACGCGCATGCCCAGATGCTCGACCATGCTGCCGACATTCCAGCCATTGATGCGATCCAGATCGACCGACTGCTTCCAGATGGCCACGACAAACCTCCGCTGAATACGCGCGGATGATAGCAAGCGCATGGCTGGGCGAATCCGCCACAATGTGCCTGTTTGTCTGCGGAGATCATCCATGACCCGATATCGCCCGATCCTTGCGCTGGTCCTGCTGATGGCCTGCACATCCGCCCATGCCCTGCGTTGCGGCAATCGCGTGGTGGACGAGGGTGATCGCGATTTCCAGGTGCGCGAGCGCTGTGGTGAGCCGTTCTGGACCGAATCCTGGTTCGGCGTCGACATCATCGGTCGGCATTCGCCGCTGGAACGTCATCGCGAAATCGAATGGATCGACTGGTACTACAACTTCGGGCCGAATGCGCTGATGCAGCGTCTGCGCTTTCGCGATGGCGTGCTTTATGCCGTGGAGTCACTGGGCCATGGCGTGCGCGCGCTTGGCGAAAAGTGCCGGCCGAACATGAATTTCATCGGCCTGAGCAGTGGTGAACTGGTGGCCCGCTGCGGGACACCCAGCTCGCGCCGCGACGCACGCGAGAGCACCGTGTTTCGCCCGGCACGTGGCATCGAGGAATGGCGCGAACGCAACGTGCAGGAATGGGTCTACGACTTCGGCAATAACCAGCTCAATCGAATCCTGTTGCTGATCGATGGCAAGGTGAGCCAGGCCGAGGCGTCGCCGCGCTAAGGAAACTCTGAACAAGTACGGAACTCATTCGTCGCGAGCAAGCTCGCTCCCACAAAATCAAGCAATGGTGGGAGCGAGCTTGCTCGCGACAATGCTTGTTGAGACCTTCCCTAAGGCTGATCAGAGTTTCCTTAAGGCAACGCTGGTCATGTGGATTCCGTTCGTGGTGAACCCCCAAAATCCGTTCGTGGTGAGCCTGTCGAACCATGAACGAACTCGCGCCAAGATCCGCACATTCTTCGAGCGGCCAAGAGCGCTTCCCGGGCCCCAATTCCGTTCGTGGTGAGCCCGTCGAACCATGAACGGAATCAGGACACCATGCGCTCATCCTTCGATGCGCCATGAACACGCAGGATTTGATCAGCGTTGGGTTAGCCCCGCGAATTCAGCTGCTTGCGTGGTTGGATCAATAGCTCAGCCGGTTCTCGGCAGGCGCGGTACGCCGTGCTGGTCGCGTTCCTCGACGATCATGGCGTGGGTGTCGACGCGCGTGGATGACTTGCCCTGCAACGCAAGCGCCGGCTTGCCGCGCTGGACCAGCAACGCATTGTTGTAGCAACGCAGCGCGCGTGCCTCGTCGCCGCTGCCTGCATAGCAATCGCCCAGTGCTTCCCAGGCGTTGAGGGAGTTCTCGATTTCGACCGCGCGTTCGAGGAACTGGATGCCCTTGCCCCACAGTTTCTGGTCGCGGCACAGGCGGCCCAGGGTGCACAGCAGGTTGCTGCTGTTGGGTGCGATGGAAAGCCAGGCCTCGGCATTGCGCATGCGCGTGGCGAGCTCCGCCGGACCCAGTTCACCGTAGACCAGGGCCAATGATTCATCCCATTCGCGACGCTGCGCCGATTCGATTTCATCCATGGCTGCCAGCACCTGCCCGAATGCGGCGGCACGCCGGGCGAAGGCGGCAATCATCTGCGGCTGCTTGCGCAGGTTGCGTGGTGCGGCGCTCCACAAGCCATTCAGGCGCGACTGCGATGCCGCACTCTGCATGGCCAGCACATACACGCGCGTTTCCAGCGCTGCCTGATTGACGCTTGAAAGGGATTGCGACTTGCCAAGGCCCGGCAAGGCATCCAGGGCCAGTTGCGCATCGTTGCCGACCAACGCCGCTTCGATCAGGCATACGCGCGCCACCGGCGCGAAGTTGGCATCGGCCATGCGCGGCTTGAGCAAGGCCAGCACATCCGCCGGTCGCCCGCGATCAAGCAGGAAGCGCGCGCGCAGCGCAAGCGCTGCCGATTCCACATCAAGCGCGGCCTGGTCGAGGAATTCGCAAGCACGTGCATCTTCGCCACGCGCATGCGCGGCGCGTGCCATGGCCAGAAACGCCGGTCCGCGGATGCCGGAACGCTTGCTTGCCTTCATCAGCAGGCGTTCGGCATGCGCGTTGCGCCCTTCCGCAAACGCAGCCAGGCCATTGGCCAGGTTTTCGCGCGCGCGTTTGTCCTGCACGCGGTTCCATGCACGCAAGGGCCAGCGCAGCAGGCGCCAGCCGAGACTGATGACAGCCCAAACGAGAAGGAGCGCGGCGAGCGCGACCACCAGGCTTGTCTCGATGGAAGTTCCGCGCACGCGGATCAACACATAGCCCGGGTCATCGGCCACCCACTGCCAACCCAACGCGGCGGCGGCGGCAACAAGCAACAGTACGAGGACGAGTATCCAGGTCTTCATGGCGTGGCTCCCTGGTTCGGGATCGGTGCCGGTATCGGTCGTGAAAGGGCGCGCGTGGTGCGCAGGTTGCGCAATTCGCCGAGTGCGCTGCCAAGCTGCGGCAGCGCCGGCGCCATGGGCATGGCGGCCAGGCGATCAAGCGTCGCCATGGTCGCCTGCACGCGCGCATCGTCGGGATCGAAGGCATTGGCCACGCCGCCGCGCACGCGCGCGAGTGCCGCCTTGAATCCCGGCTCATCGCGTGCCAGCAACATGGTTTCGGCGATGTGCACATCCACCGCAATCAGGCTGCGATTCAACTCGTCGTTGCGGGTGGACAGCTGGGGTGCCGTGCTGTCGTCGTTGATACGCACGAAGCGGCCGAGGATCTCGCGCCAACGCGAAAGCGGTCGCTTGCCGGCATCGGGCGTGGCGATTGTCTTCTTCAGCGGCAAGCCATGCAGGCCGGCTCCGAGTTCGACCAGCGCATCCAGGCTGGCGCGCACCTGCACCGGCTTGGCTTCTTCCAGTGCGCGCATCTCCGCGGCAATGGTTTGCCGCACATTGGCAAACAGCGGATCCTCTGCCGCAGCCAGCGCACTGTCGGCCAGGCGATACGCCGCCAGCGCACCATTGGCATCACGAAACAGCGCAAGCCGCTCGCCCGCCAATTGCAGGATGAACTCGGCTTCATCGAGGGCCATCGCATCGCGATGTCCGAGATGTTGTTCAGCGAGATTGGCAACGGCGTCTTCCAGCGCGCGCGAACGCTCGTTGTAGGCCAGCAGTTCCTCGCGGATGCCCTGGTTGATGGCTTTGGCATCGGCATCGCGGCTGCGCAGGCTTTCAAGATCCCGGCGCAACTGCTCGTTGCTGCGCGCGAGCTGATCCAGCCGGGTTTCCAGAACGCGCGTCTGCTCGGATCCCTGCTCGCGCAGTTGCCGTTGCAGCCACCAGCCCAGGGCAATGAGAACGGCCAGCAGCACAAGCAGCCAGATCATGCCGGTTCGACGCGAACGCGTGCCCGTTTTTCCCTGCCCGCCGGGTTCGCGCGTGGCTGGAGTGGACCGCGTTGCCGGAGTTTCGGTTTCCATGTTGCACATGCTAGCCGAAGACGTCGTTTGGCGGCAGTGAAAATTGCTACATGCGGTGGCGCGCCAGCAGCGCACGGGCGGCGGCGAGAAGATCGGCATCCAGTGCCGATGCCGCAGGATGGATGTCCTCGAATCCGCAGGCGCGGGCATGCGCCTGGATGCGTGCGCTGCTGGCGATCAGCGGTTCTTTTTGCCATTGCGCGATCACGTCCGAAGGCAGGATCGCGAGCAGGTTGTCGAGACTGGCCGAACTGCTGAGGAGACTGATCCACGGGCGCGGGGCCCGCTTGAGATACTGCATGCGGCGAACGCTCAGCCAAGGCCGGAGACGTTGATACACGTCCACGCGCACGACCGTGGCGCCCCGCCCGCGCAGGGTGTCTGCCAGCAGATCGCTGCCACCCGGCGCCTCGATCAGGGCGATGGTCCAGCCTTGCGGCGCTTCCAGCACGGGTTCATCCAGCAAACCTGCACTGCTCTGCGCTGCACTTGGAAAGTCGGCGTCAACGCCCTGCTCGTGCAGGGCGCGCGCCGTACCTGCGCCCACCGCAAGCAGTCGCGCGGCGCGCGGCGGGTTGCCGGCCCCGAGCAGCTCGAAGCAAAAGGCGACGGCCGCCGGACTGGTGAAGATCCAGGCATCGGCGTCCTGCATTTGCTCCAACCCGGCCCGCGCCACGTGCGGATTGGCCGCTGCGCACAGTCGTGTTGCGGGCAAGCGAACCACGCACGCGCCCAGCGCCCTGGCCTGTACGGCCAGGCTGCGCGCACTCGCCGAGGGCCGCGTGATGATGAGGCTTGCGCCATCGAGGGCCCGACGCACTGGCTTGGGATCATCGGCCATGCAAGATTCCGCTGCGACTGCCGTGGATGATACTCAAGGCCACGCGGGATTATTGCCCTCATCCCCGCGCAGGGGGACGCCCGCACTTGAATCGATAGCGGGCCCTGCGCACACTCCCCGGTTGTTTCCCGTGGATGCTTCCCTCCATGTCTTCGACTGCACCTGTCGCCGATTTCGACTATATCCAACGCGATGCCCTGCGCCTCAACCTGCAAAAGGAACTGCTGGAGCAGATTCCCATGGCGGCGGCGATGCAATTGGCCATTGCGCAATGGGATGGCGAACGGGTGGAACTGCATGCGCCGCTGGCACCCAATGTCAATGACAAGGGATGCGCCTTTGGTGGCAGCCTGGTCAGCGTGATGACCCTGGCCTGCTGGTCGTTGATCAAGTTGGCCGCGGATCAGCGGGGTTTCGCATGCGAGATCTATGTGCAGGACAGCACGGTGCGCTATCTGGCCCCGGTCTGGGATGATTTTCGCGCCTTCGCGCAGGTGGCCGATGGCCAGTCGCTTGACGACTTCCTCGACACCCTGGCGCTGCGCGGCAAGGCGCGCATCGCCACGCGCTGCTCGATTGCGCTGGCCGACGGGACTGCTGCCTGCACGCTGGAGGCCCGCTTTGTTGCCCTGCGCAGCAAGCTCGCCGCCGATCCGGCACAATCCACGCCTGCACCAGATCCGGCACGACGCTGAAGACCGGGTGCCCCAAAGGAGACGTCTGATGAAACCGTCCCGCCGCGCCGTTGGCGCATGTCTCGTGGCAACCCTGTCGATGTTGTTGCTTGCCCTGGCCACGCCCGCACTTGCCAAGTCACGCAAGAAGATTCTCGAGGACACCCTGCGCACGTATGCCGCCACCATCCGCTGGGGCTCGTTTGAACAGGCAGAATCCTTCGTCGATCCCGCCTATCGCGCGGCACACCCGATGAGCGCGCTGGACTGGGAGCGTTACAAGCAGGTTCGCGTCACCTCGTACACGGAGACGGCACCGACCCCGGTCGGCGATTTCGAAGTTCGGCAGACCGTGGAAATCGGTCTGGTCAACGTGAACTCGCAACAGGCGCGCAGCATCATCGACCGCCAGGTCTGGAAGTACGACAAGGAAAACAAGGTCTGGCTGCTGACCACCGGCTTGCCGGACATTACCCGCGGCAACTGAAGCGGACTCCCCGCGCGCTGCATCCTTCGGACGGGACACCATGCACAAGAGCCGGCTCTCCGGTTTCATCATCGATTGCGAAACCGGCGACCTCGCCGAGGCGGCGCGCTTCTGGTCCGCGGCACTCGGCATGCCGCTTGGCGAGGTATCCGGCGCCAGCAACAACTACATCCAGCTGCACGACGCACAACGCAACCTGCATGTCGAAGTGCAGGCGGTCACCCACGAAAGCCGCGTGCACCTGGATATCGAAAGTGACGACATCGAAGCGGAAGTCAAACGCCTGGAAGCCCTCGGCGCCAAACGCATCAAGCAGGTGCATTCCTGGTGGGTGATGCAGGCACCGACCGGCCAGCGTTTCTGCGTGGTTCGTCCGCAGGACCCCGGCTTCGCTTCCAACTCCAACCGCTGGGACCAGGGGAAACCCTGATTTTGCTCGTGTGCTTTCTCCTCAACGACGAAAGCTGCAGTTGATCGGAGTTTCCCAAGGCGCCCTGATCGATGGCCTGCATTCGAGGCAGACCTGTCGAACCAGCAACGGGATCGCGCCACATCGCATCCAATCTGCCAGCCGCTTGCTTGCGTCCGAGTGCTCAGGGGCGACGCGGATATTCGTTGCCGAACGTTTGCAAGCGGAAGATGGACTGTCCGAATCCTACTGCCCGACCTTGCCGGGCAGCGACAGATCGCTCGAGGCGATCTTGAACACGTCGACGACGCATAGCAGAGGATTGTGTACGCTGGCATTGACGCGAAGGGCGGCCGTCACGCCATCGAAACGGGTGGTCTTGACGACGCCAATATCATCAAACGGGACGCGCACTTCGACCATCTCGTTCTTGAACGTCGGCGTCCAGCCCGGGCTGTCGATAAGAATGGGCAGGCCAGGCCAGGTCTTGGGAAGTCGTGGCTTGCTTCCTTCGGGAATGTCCACCACTTTCAGCGCGTCCTTCCCGCAAGATGGATCCGGCTGCAAGACTACCCAGTGCGAGTGCCAGAGATCACCGTCATTGTCCAGCTTGCCATCGCCGTTTTCGTCGAACAGCGGGGTGTCGTCGAAGTCGCCGTGCGAAGTGACGGCAAAGGCCAGGATGCCCGCCTTCTGCTCGAAACCAGCGACAGAGGAGTCCAGGCTGGTCGGCCACACATAGGAAAAAACCGAACTGCCTGCAAGCTTGCCTGATTTGGATGGGCGGCTGGCACCGGCCTTGCCGGAAACGGCCATATGGAAAATGGCCAGATTGCCCTCGGTGGAAATTCGCGTATGAACGATGTCGAAAGACGCGTTGACGGCCTTGCTGGCTTGGCTTGCAATGCCCTCAAGGTGGCCGCTTTCGTGTGCAAGCACGCCGCCAGCGGGGCCTGCCAACAGAGCCACAAGGAAAAAGGTTGGCTTCAGTGATTTCATGATCTGCCTGCCTGAATGTGTCCGGGGCGAGCAGTATGGTCGGGCTGTGCGTATGATAGGGATCATTACGTCCATAAAACATACCAATTCGTTCCAATGCAATTCCCCGTGGCCATTGATCGCCTTTCCGGCATCCTCGAAAGATTTCGCGTGCAGGCCCGGCTGCATCATTCCGGCGCCTTGTGTGGCACCAGCCAGTTCGACGCCGGCGCGGGGCACGGCTTCTTGCATGTGTTACGGCGCGGCCGTTTGCGTGTGAGCCATCCGGGCGCGCGAGACATGCCGCGATCGATGCATTTCAACGAACCGACCCTGTTGTTGTATCCGCGTCCTCTCACGCACCGGTTTCACAACCCACCCAGCGAAGGTTCGGATTTCACCTGCGCGCGCCTGGACTTCGAGGGTGGTGCGAACAATCCCTTCGCGCGTGCGCTGCCGCCCTTGATTTGCCTGCCGCTGTCCCGCGTGCCGGGCCTGGACCAGGCGCTTGAACTCCTGTTCGCGGAAATTGATCGTGTGCGTTGCGGCCAGCGCCTGCTTGCTGATCGATTGTTCGAAGTAGTGGTTATCCAGGTGCTGCGTTGGCTGCTGGATCATCCACAGGAAGCGGGCACGCGCCCCAGTTTCCTTACCGGCCTTTCCGACCCGCGCCTTGCGCGTGCCCTGGTCGCCATGCACGATGCACCCGGCGCTTCCTGGCCACTGCATCGCATGGCCGAACGTGCCGGCATGTCACGCACTGCCTTTGCCAACACCTTTCGAGAAGTGGTCGGTCAAACTCCTGCGGACTATCTGAGCGACTGGCGAATGTCGCTGGCACAAAGCCGTTTGCGCGAAGGTCAGGCGATCAAGGTCCTGGCGGACGAACTCGGCTACGCCAGTCCCTCGGCCCTGTCGCGCGCATTCACCGCGAAGCTCGGCATGCCCCCCCGGGTTTGGCTAAACAAATGCGCTGCCATCGACAACCACGAGGCGCTGTGATCTGCAGCCATCTCTTCAGGGGGCAAGCACAATTGCAAAATGCGTTGCCCGGAAGCCTGCCGCACTGTTGATCTTGAGACATTACGCCACTTCCAGATCGAAAAATGCGCGGCTGTTTGCGGTGGTGACCCGCGCCGTGTGTTCCACCGATTCACCGCGATCACGCGCCAGTTCGAAGGCGATATGGCGCAAGTACATGGGCTCGTTGCGCCGGTGCGAAGGCTTGGGGGTGACCGTGCGCGGCAGCAGGTAGGGTGAATCGGTCTCGATCATCAGGCGCTCGGCTGGAATGTCGCGCACCATGTCGCGCAGGTGCGTGCCGCGGCGTTCGTCGCACAGCCAGCCGGTGATGCCGATGTACCAGCCGGCATCCAGGTAGTCGTGCATTTCCTCGCGGCTGCCGGTGAAGCAATGCACCACCGCGCGGCTGATGCGCCCCTGGAAATGCCTGAGCACCGCCATGAAGTCGGCGTGGGCGTCGCGTTGATGCAGGAACAAGGGCTTGCCGCAATCCACGGCAATCTGCAACTGCTGCTCGAATGCGGAAATCTGCGCGGCCTGCGGCGAATAGTTGCGGTGATAGTCGAGCCCGGTCTCGCCGACTGCCTTCACTTCGTCGTGGCTGAGCAGTTCGCGAATCAGGGCGTCCGTGGCAGGGTCGTAGTCAACCGCATGATGTGGATGCACGCCCGCAGTGGCATACAACTCGCCCGGATGGTTTTGCGCCAGCGACAGGGCCATGCGGCTGCCGGCGGCGCTGGCCCCGGTCACCACCATCTGCGCAACGCCCGCCTCGCGCGCCCGCGCCAGCACCCGATCGAAATCGGGCCGAAACGATTCGTGGGTGAGGTTGGCGCCGATGTCAACCAATTGCATTGGAAGTCCGTTGAACAAAAGCTTGAATTATGATCTGTTGCCCGGCAACGGCACAGCACCCTGGTTCGTCCGGGGTTAACAGCGCGTTCACCCGGTCGCTGCGAGTATCCTTCGACTCGCTCGCCTTTGTAAGGAGACTTCCATGTTCACGATGACACGCATCCTGTTTGCAGCGGCTTGTTTCTTCATTGCCCAAGCGGCAATTGCCGATCCACGCAGTGCCCCGATCGATGCCAGCGGCCGCGCCGAACGCGTCGGCGCCAAGCAGGCAGCGCATCGCCAGGTGCTGAATCCGGCGCTGACGCCAAAAGCCGGCAATGCCGTCAATGTTTCGACGCCCGGGCTGCCGCGTGCCAATGCGGTACGCGCCTATCCGCCCAGCTGCCTCGCCGATCCCTTGCCGGACCAGACCCTCGGCCCAACCTACTCCAAGTCGGTCAATCTGGCGGCATTTGATCGCAATTCCGGTCAGTTCGTTTCGGAAGGCGTCACCATCATCGTCTGGCGCGTGGCCTGCAGCAGTTCCACCTTCTTCACCTCGGCCACCCTGATGCGCATACAGCGCCAGAGCCAGTTTGAAGGCGATGCCGTGATCTATCCGCTGTTCCCGGCATTGCAGGCCAAGCAGGGCAACATCGTGTTCAGCGATGATCCCAACTACGTGCTCAACCTGATCCGCTCGCCGACCGAACCCAATACGGTAATCAGCGACACCCTGACGGATACACCGATCATCTTCAGCACAACATTCGTGCTGGAGAACTATGATTCGTCCGCCGCCGGATTCTTCGATTTCAACCTCGCCTTCGGCCTGCGCTTCGACAACCTGCTCACCGGCGGAGCCAGCGATTTGTATTTCCTCGATGTACCCACGTACAGCCCGAACTCGGGCACGTATCCCGCGGCGTTCCAGAACCTGCCGATCTCCGGCTACATGACCAGCAACTTCTATGATCCGGCTGCCAGTGGCGAGGGTCTGGCCATGCAGATCTTCGAGCCGGTTGGCGATGCGCAGAACCTGATCGTTTCCTTCACCTGGGTTGCCTACGACCCGGCGGGCATTCCATTCTGGTTGTCGGGACAGGCCACCATCGTGCGCGGAGCAAAGTCCGCCAGCGCAACCATGTTCTATCGCACCGACGGTGGACTGGGTGGCAACTCCGGCGCGGCCAGCGCTCCCATCATTTGGGGTACGGCCACGGTCAGCTTCCCGGACTGCAACACAATGACCCTCACCTACGCCTCGAACCCGGGCCTGCCGGCCGGCATTCCCACCGGCAATGGCACGCGCACCTGGTTGCGCCTTGCCAACGTCAATGCGATGGCCTGCGAATGATCTGAAGTTTCACCAAAACAGCAAGAACGGCGCGAGCAATTCGCGCCGTTTTTGTTGGTGTGATCGCACATGCATTGGTTGAATGGTAAAGGAAGGTCTGAACAAGTATTGTCGCGAGCAAGCTCGCTCCCACCATTGCTTGATTTTGTGGGAGCGAGCTTGCTCGCGACGAATGAGTTCCGTACTTGTTCAGAGTTTCCTAAACAGTCAAACGCGCGGAGCGAAGTTTGCTCTGCATGCCTCACGCTTTTCATAGAGCGGAACTTGCTCCGCTTGCCGATTGCCGCCTGCCCACAGCCGAGCAAGCTCGGCTCTACCATCGGAGCAAGCTCGGCGCTGCAACGGTAAACGTTTGCGTGCTTGTGAGCCGGCTCAAAACGGCGCACGCGAACAAGCGCACGGATCCCTGCGATTCGCGGATACCGCTTCATTCGCGCATGGACGACAATGCGGCATCCGTTCGGAAGCCGATGCCCTTGCCGCCCTCTGCGTTCCCCATCGACGAAATCATGCCCGACGTGCTGGCGTCACTCGCGGTGCATCCACGCCTGGTGCTGGAAGCGCCGCCCGGTGCGGGCAAGACCACGCGGGTTCCGCCGGCCCTGCTCGATCAGCCCTGGCTTGCGGGTCGCCGCATCCTGATGCTGGAGCCGCGACGCATCGCCGCGCGCGCGGCGGCCGAGTTCATGGCGTCGGCACGCACCGAGAGCGTGGGAGCAACGGTCGGTTATCGCATTCGCCATGAGTCGAAGGTGTCTGCGGCAACCCGCATCGAAGTCATCACCGAGGGCATCCTCACGCGCATGTTGCAGGATGATCCGGAATTGCCCACGGTCGGCGCCATCCTGTTCGACGAGTTCCATGAGCGTCACCTGCACGGCGATCTCGGTGCCGCGCTGGCCCTGGATGTGCAGGCCAGCCTGCGCCCGGACCTGCGCCTCGTCATCATGTCGGCCACCCTCGATGGCGAGCGCATCGCGCGTTGGTTCGACGCGCCGCGCCTGACCAGCGCCGGCCGTAGCCATCCGGTGCGCATCGAGCATCCGCCGGCGCGCAACGACGAGCGCTGGCCGCAGCGGGCTTGGGCCAACCATCTGCGTCGCACGCTCACGCAGGCGCTGAAGGAATCGGATGGTGACGTGCTGGTATTCCTGCCGGGTCGCCGCGAGATTGATCTCGCATTCGCCGCCTTGTCCGGCCTTGACCTTGAACTCTTGAAACTGCACGGCGAGTTGAACCTGGCTGAGCAACAGGCGGCACTGGCGGCCGGCACGCCAGGCCAGCGTCGCGTGGTGCTGGCCACCAATGTCGCCGAATCAAGCCTGACCCTGCCCGGCGTGCGCGTGGTCATTGACAGCGGGCTGGCGCGCGAACCGCGCTTTGATCCGAACTCGGGATTTTCGCGCCTTGAATCCGTGAGCATCTCGCAGGCTTCCGCCGACCAGCGTGCCGGCCGCGCCGGCCGTATCGCGGCGGGCATCTGCTATCGCCTGTGGCCGCAGAGCCAGCGCTTGGAAGTCTCCCGCACACCCGAGATTGCACAAGTTGAACTGGCTGCGCTGGCCCTGGAACTCGCCCAGTGGGGTGCAGACTTGAATTGGCTGGACGCACCGCCTGCGGGTGCCTTGGCGCAGGCGCGTGATCTGCTGCGTTCCCTAGGTGCGCTGGATGCGCACGATTCCATCACGGCTCTGGGTCGGCACCTGCTCGCAGCCGCTACCCATCCACGCCTCGCTGCTGCGCTGGTGCGTGCCGAAGGCGGCGAGCGCGCGCTGGCCTGTGATCTGCTGGCCCTGGTGGAAGCGCGCAATCCGCTGCGCGGCGATGATGCACGGCGCGACGATTTCCGCCTGCGCGTTGCTGCCTTGCATGCGCGCGATGGCTCCGCGTTCCAGGTCGATCGCTCGGCACTGGCGGCAATCCGCCAGAGTGCGGATGCCTGGCGGCGTCGGTTTGGCCTCGCCCGTGATGATCCCGCCTCCGA
Source organism: Dokdonella sp. (assembly GCA_016712865.1). Classification (GTDB taxonomy): domain Bacteria; phylum Pseudomonadota; class Gammaproteobacteria; order Xanthomonadales; family Rhodanobacteraceae; genus Dokdonella. Next base: position 228,051 of record JADJQH010000004.1, on the reverse strand, counting down.
CGATGCACTGGCCGTGGGCAATGTGCTGATGCACGCGTTTCCGGATCGCATTGCACGCCAGGATCCGGGAAACCCGCGCCGCTACCAGTTGGCCAATGGCCGCGGTGCGCGCCTGCTTGAGGACAGCGTGTTGTTTGGCGAGCCTTGGCTGGTCATCGTCGATTTGCGCCACGAAACCAGCGACAGCCTGATTCTCGGCGCCGCGCCGTTTGATGAAGCCCGCCTCGCCGGTGATTTTGCCCACGCCTTTGGCGAGCGTCGCGTCGTGCGCTGGAACCGCGAGACCCGCGCCGTGGAATGCTTCGAGGAACGCCATTTCGCCGCCATCGTGCTGCAACGTCGCAGCGTGCCTGCGCGCGAGGAGGAAACCGTCCCGGCCCTGCTGGCCGCCGTGCGCGAGTCGGGACTGCAAACCCTGCCATGGAGCGATTCCGCCAGCGCGCTGCGCCAGCGCGTGTGCTTCCTGCGCGCACAACTTGCGGACGCGGGCTTGCCGGACTTTTCCGATGCGGCCCTGCTTGGCTCATTGGAAACATGGCTTGCGCCCCTGCTGCGCGACAAGCGCCGCCTGGATGCCGTGCGCGCGGAGGAAATCTCGCAGGCACTGGCGGATCAGCTCGACTACGCACAGCGTCGCCTGCTCGATGCGGAAGCGCCGCTGGCCATCCAGGTTCCCAGCGGCATGCAGCGGCGCATCGACTACACGAACGAGGAATCTCCGGTGCTCGCGGTGAAATTGCAGGAGCTGTTCGGCCTCGGCGAGACACCACGCATCGCGCGGGGTCGCACCCCGCTCACCCTGCATCTGCTTTCACCGGCCGGACGGCCGATCCAGGTGACCCGCGACCTGCGTGGGTTCTGGGAGCGCACCTATCCGGAGGTGAAGAAGGAACTCAAGGGCCGCTATCCAAAACATCCGTGGCCCGATGATCCGTGGAGCGCCACCGCAACGCATCGGGCCAAGCCGCGCGGGTAGCGACGATAGCCGAGCAAGCTCGGCTCTACAGACGAAGCAGACTTTACGGACCGGATCAGCAATTTGGCGTTGGCTTGAATCGCCCATCCGACCTGCCTGAACCAAAGGCAACCGCAGGGGTCGAATTCACGGTCGATGACCCAGCAGCTGATTCCGACGTGGCAAGGTAGGGCGCGGCATCTGCGTGGCAGGCAACGCCTGTTCGCGATCCTGCATCCCTGATGAGAACCCCCGAGTTTCGCGAGGCATTCATGATCCGCTTCAACCGTACCCTGGCCTGGATGACGGCCTTCCTTGTTCTGGTCGGCATCCTCGTTGTGCTGGTGCACGCGCGCCTGCTCGAGATGTTCAATGCCAATCCGTTCTTCAATGGCGTGATACTCAGCGTGCTGGTCGCCGGCATCATCGCCAACCTGCGCCAGGTGGCCATGCTTTCCGGCGAAGCGCGCTGGATGGAATCCTTCCGTCGCTCCAACCCGGAGCGCCCGGTCCAGGGCCAGGCACGCCTGCTGGCGCCGATGGCACGCATGCTCGGCAATCGCACGCGAGATCGCGCGGCGCTTTCCGCACATTCGATGCGCGCCCTGCTCGATGGCGTGCAGTCGCGGCTGGATGAGTCGCGCGATGTTTCGCGTTACCTGATCGGCTTGGCGATCTTCCTCGGCTTGCTCGGCACGTTCTGGGGCCTGCTGGTCACCATTCGTTCGGTGTCCGACATCATCGGCTCGCTCAATGTCGGCAATGACGCGGCCAGCATGTTCGGCGCGCTCAAGGAAAACCTGAAGCATCCGCTGGCCGGCATGTCGACGAGCTTCTCCACCTCCCTGTTCGGCCTTGCCAGTTCGCTGGTGATCGGCTTTCTCGATCTGCAGGCCGGACATGCGCAGAACCGTTTCTACAATGCGCTGGAAGAATGGCTCTCGGGCATGACGCATCTTTCCTCGGGCAATGCCCTCGAGGGCGATGCCTCGGTTCCGGCCTATGTGCAGGCCCTGCTTGAGCAGACCGCGGATGGCCTTGAGCGCATGCAGCGCGCCATCGTCGAGAACGAGCGCGAGCGTCGCGGCAGCCACGAGCAGTTTGCCGAGGTTTCCAACCAGCTGACCCGCCTCAACGATCTGCTCTCGCGCGATGCCCGCGAGCGCCAGGCGGCGGCACAGGTGCAGGATGAACTGAAGACCGTACTGCGCCAGATCGCCAGCCAGGCACCGGCGGAGTCGCGCCTATCCGATGATCTGCGCAGCGAATTGCGCCTGCTCTCGCGCACCATTGCCGCCGCCGTCGGTGAACGTCGCGAGCCTCGCCCATGAGCACGCTGGCGCGCAGGCAACGGCGCAGTGCGGATATCTGGCCGGGCTTCGTCGATGCGCTGACCTCACTGATCATGGTGATGATCTTCGTCCTGCTGATATTTGCCATCGGCCAGTTTGCCCTGTCCGATACGCTGGCCGGCAAGAACCAGGCGCTGGATGCATTGAACGCCCGCGTCGCCGAACTCGCGCGCAACCTGAGCCTGAGCGAAAGCGACAAGCGCGCGCTGGATCAGCGCGTTGCCGAATTGAGCGCGAGCCTCGGCAGCAGCCAGGCGGAGCGCGAACGACTCGGCGGCGAATTGTCGGCGGCCACGGATCAGGCGCGCCTGCTCGGCAATGACATCGCCGCCTTGCAGGAGCTCAAGCGTCAGCTCGAAGCCGAGGCCGCGCGCCTGTCCAGTCAGCTCGACAGCACGAAATCCGATCTCGTGAAGCAGACCGAGTTGGGCAACGCCGCCACGGCGCAGGTTGAACTGCTCAATCGCCAGCTTTCCGCACTGCGCGAACAATTGGCCAAGGTGGAGAGCGCACTGGGCATCGCCAACAAGGACATTGCCGCCAAGGATGCACGCATCGCCGATCTGGGCACGGAGCTCAACATCGCGCTGGCCAATCGTGTCGGCGAACTCGAGCGCTACCGTTCGGAATTCTTCGGTCGCCTGCGCGAGGCGCTTGGCACGCGCAGCGACGTGCAGATCGTCGGTGACCGTTTCGTGTTGCCTACCGACATCCTGTTTGATTCCGCTTCCGCCGAACTCACGCCGTCGGCGATGCAGGGCCTGGAGTCGCTGGCCGCCACCGTGCGCGAGGTGTCTGCGGAGATTCCATCCAGCATCGACTGGGTGCTGCGCGTGGATGGCCACACTGACAAGCGTGCGATCCACACCGAACGTTTTCCCTCGAACTGGGAACTGTCCAGCGCGCGCGCCATGGCCATCGTCAAATACCTGGTGGTGCAGGGCATTCCCGCACATCGCCTGTCGGCGAATGGCTTCGGCCAGTTTCAGCCAATCGACAATGGCGACAGCCCTGCCGCGCTTGCACGCAATCGACGCATCGAGTTGCAGTTGACCAACCGCTGAGTGGTCGGAGTGGGTGCCGCCACGGTCTGGCCTCTTCTGGCTCTGGGCGGTGCGTGGGGACGCCTGTTTCCCTGCGGCTGCAACCGAATGCGTGCTCCGCGCATCTTCTCGTGCGAACCCGCAGCTGCCGCGTGCGCGAGCCTGCATCCCCAACGCTCCCATTCTTCCAGGAATCCGCTTGTCATGACGCCAAATCATCCCCTTCCACGCATTCTTTCCTCGATCGCGCTGGCCTTGAGCATGGCAGCCAGTCCCGTCGATGCGGAGTCCGCGGCCAGCACGCGCCCTGCCTTGCCGGATACGCCGGCGGCCCGGCTGATGAGTGACTGGATGACGCTGTGCGACCAACCCGACCGTGCGCGCATGACATCCTGGTTTGATGCGCAACTCTCCAGCGGTGGCCGTGGACGCATGACGCCGGCCGCGCGTGCTGCCGACATGTTCGAGCTGTGCTCCGAAAACGGCGGCCTCGACACGGTGGCGGTAGCCAAGTCCGATCCACTGTCGATCACGCTGACGACACGCGGTCGCAAAAGCGGTGCGTGGTTTGAAATCATCCTGATGGCGAACGAAGCCGGTGAATTCGATCGCGGCGGCATGATGCCGACCGTACCCGTCGAATCGGCGCTGCCTGCCCGGATCGACGATGCCGTCATTGCGCGCGAGCTGGAACAGTCGGTGGCGCGCCTGTCCAGCAGCGGACTGTTCTCCGGCATCGTCGTGGTCGCCCGCGGCGAGCGCATCATGGCCCAGGCCAGCGGCGGGTATGCCAATCGTGCCGAGAAGACGCCGTTCGACACATCGAGCGGGTTCACGCTGGGCTCGCTGGGCAAGATGTTCACGGCGGTGGCAATCGGCCAACTCGTCGACCAGAGCAAGCTTGCGCCGTCCGATACGGTCGGCAAGTTCTTTCCGGAATATCCGAACAAGACCGTTCGCGATCAGGTGACCGTGTCGATGCTGTTGGCGCACACCTCCGGGCTCGGCGACTTCCTCGACAAGCGCACGCCTTCGATGATGAAGGACGGCGTGCAGCGCGCAGCCGAATTCCTGCCGCTGTTCGACAAGGACGAACCGCAGTTCGCGCCGGGCAGCGCCAGGGCTTACAGCAACGCCGGCCTGGCATTGGCTGGCGCAATCGTCGAGAAGGTTTCCGGCGAGAGCTATCCGGACTATCTGCGCAAGCACGTGTTTGCGCCGGCCGGCATGACCCGCAGCTCGCCGAACAATGTTCCGCACGCCGGTGCAGGACTGGTCACGCCGTACACCCGTGAAGGCTCGCCGGACTGGAAGATCGCCGAGGCCGACATCGGCAGTCCGGCCGGAGGCGCAATTTCCACTGCCGGCGACCTCGTGCGCTTTGCCGAAGCGCTGCGCAGCGGCAGCCTGGTCAGCAAGTCCTGGTTCAAGCAGATGACAACGGCGCAGGGACCCGTCCAGGACGGCCGCGGCTACGGCTATGCCACCGAGATCGTGGACTTCTACGGCCAAACCGTGGTCGGCCACAACGGCGGATTTCCCGGCGTGAGCACGCATCTCCATCTCGTGCTCGGATCGCCGTATACGGTGGTCGTGTTGTCCAACCAGGATCCGCCAGCCGACATGTACGCGGGCATTCCCATCGTGGCCCTGGTTGCCGAGCGGGTGAAGCGCGACGCGCGACCATAGCGCACCTCTACGGTAGAGCCGAGCTTGCTCGGCTGGCTGCTTTGAGCGGAGCAAGTCCGCTCTACACCACACAAAGCGGAGCAAGCTCCGCTCTACACAAAGCGGATCGAGCGCTGCGCTCAGAGTCGAAATGATTGTGGGGCCGCTCCGCAAGGGTGCGTGCGTTTACCATCGTGTCGAGGTGCTTGCTTCGACGGTAGAGCCGAGCTTGCTCGGCTGGCTGCTTTAAGCGGAGCAAGTCCGCTCTACACCACACAAAGCGGATCAAGCTCTACGCGCGGAGTCGAACTGATTGTGGGGGCACCCAGTTCGTGTTCGCCAATGCGCGTGCGGATCAGGCGCAAGGTCGGCAATCCGACCGCTGCGGTCATGCGGCGCACCTGGCGGTTGCGGCCTTCCGAAATACTCAACTCCAGCCAGGCGGTTGGAATGCTCTTGCGGAACCGTACCGGCGGGTCACGTGGCCACAACCAATCGGGTGCCGCTTCGAGGGCGCGCACCTCGGCCGGCCGCGTGGGTCCATCCTTGAGCTGTACGCTCCGGCGCAAGGCGGCGAGTGCATCATCACCCGCCACGCCTTCGACTTCGGCGAGATAGGTCTTGACCTGGTGATGGCGCGGATCGGTGATGCGATGGGCGAGTGCACCATCGTCGGTCAGCAGCAGCAGGCCTTCGGAATCCATGTCCAGGCGTCCGGCCGCATAGACGTCTTTTTCCCGGATGTAGTCGGCCAGGGTCGGACGCCCCTCGGCGTCGGTGAACTGGCACAGCACGCCGTAGGGCTTGTTGAACAGGATCAACATCGCAAGGGTGCAGCCGGCGGCTTGCGCCACCGGCTGCGATCAAGCATTACTGCTGCGCCGGCGCTTCCGGCTTGGCATCGGTGCCCTGCTCGAAGATGGCGTCGGCTTTCGGCTTCTTGAACTTGAGGGTCATGCGGTCCGACTCGCCAATGGCCAGATACTTGTCGCGGTCCACATCCTTGAGTGCGAGGCTTGGCGGCAGGGTCCACACGCCTTCGGGATGATTGCGCGTGTCCTTGGGGTTGGCATTGATCTCGCTCGATTCGACCAGGGTGAAGCCGGCATCGGTGGCCAACTTGACCACGGAAGCCGTGGTCAGGTAGCCGGAGTCCTTGAGTGACTCCGGGGTCGCATCATCGGCTGCACGATGGTCGGCAACGCCCAGGGTGCCGCCGGGCTTGAGCACGGCGTTGAAGGCCTTGAACATGGCCTCGGCGGTGCCCGCGCCCACCCAGTTGTGCACATTGCGGAAGGTCAGCACGACATCGGCGGAACCGTCGGCACCGAAGTTGGGTGTCTTCGGATCGAACTCGACGATCTTCGCGGACTCGTAGTGGGCCGGATCCGCCGCAAGCTTTGCGCGGAATCGCTCGTTGTTCTTCTTGTTGTACTCGGAGCTTTCGCTGTTGGCGATCGCCGCGATGTAGCTGCCCTTGCTCCACAGATAGGGCGAAAGGATCTCGGTGTACCAGCCGCCGCCCGGGGTGATTTCGATCACCGTGTCCGTTGGCTGCAGGCCGAAGAATTCCAGGGTCTGCTTGGGATGCCGATACTGGTCGCGTGCCTTGTTGTCGGCCGAGCGCCAATCACCGGCGATGGCGGCATCCAGCGGATTGGCCACGGCTTCGACGGCAGGCGCTGGTGCGACCACTTCAGCGGGTTGGTCAGAGGCGGATTCCGGCGCAGCCGGTGCTTCGGTTTTCTGGCCACAGGCCGTCAGGATGAGGGCGAGGCTTGCGGCGAGCGGGAGGATTTTCATGGAGATCTCCAGGGGGTAACCACGTTTGCGGGGGGGTCATTTAGCCTAGCACAGCACCCCGGCCCGCTTGACCCATGCAATGGCTGCCAAGACCGATGCAGCGAGGCAATCCGGGGTTCGTCTTGGCGCTCAATCCGGTTTGTGCGTGTGCATGAGTCTGGCGAGATCGGTATACGGTGCCACATCGAGGTACCTGCCCTCGGCCAGTTCCGCCTGCGTCCTGCGCCACCACACAGCATCGAAAATCTCACCGTGCGCTTCAACCAGTGCATCACGCAAATGGGCAGGCACGCCGAGGAAGCGCGGAAACATTTCCGGAAACACGTCGCCTTCGCGCACCGTCAGCCATTCTTCCAGCGGCCGGGTTTCATCCTCTTCTCGTGCCTCCGGCAAACTGCGGAATCGACAATCATCGAGCAGGCACAACTCGTCGTAGTCGTAGAAGATCGCGCGTCCACCGCGGCTGATGCCGAAGTTCTTCAGCAGCAAGTCTCCCGGGAACACGTTGCTGCGGGCCAGGTCCTTGATCGACTGGCCGTAGTCGAGCATGGCCCGCAACGCATCGGCGGCGGACGCCTCGCGCACGAACAGATTCATCGGCCGCAAGCGACGCTGCACATAGCAGTGCCTGACCAGCACCTGATCGTCTTGCACTGACACGGCTTCCGCACACTCGCCGAGCAGCTCCTCGAGCATGTCCGCATCGAACTGATCGCGACGAAAGTGCAGATGGCGAAACTCCTGGGCATCAAGCAGGCGACCGATGCGGTCGTGGCGGAACACCAGGCGGTACTTCTCCTCGACCTGGCGACGCCCGATGTCCTTGGGGTAGGCAAAGCGATCACGGATCACCTTGAACACCAGCGGGTAATCACGTGGCGTGAACACGGCCATCACCATGCCGCGCGCACCATCGGCGCGAACCAGGCGTTCATCGGCATGCCGCTGCAGATGCCTGAACAAGTGGCGATAGCGCTCCGTCTTGCCCTGCTTGACGCGACCGAGCAGGGTAAACAACTCGTCGATTGGCTTGTGCGGCATCAGCGCAGAAAGAAACACCACGATGTCGGCGACCGTTGGCAGGTCGGCATGGAAATAGCTGCGCGCATAGCTGAACAATTGCGAGAGCTGCTCCACTTCGGTGAGCACGGCGTCAGCCATGACGCCCTGGGGCGTGCTGACCAATGCAATCACCACCGGCAAATGGCCACGTTCGCTGACTGCGCGACCCACCAGGTAGGCGCGACGCTCGCGGAAGAACGGTACCGGTATCAGTTCTATCGATTGCAGGCCGGACGCATGGCGATGCTGCAGTCGATCACGCAGGCTGCGCGCAATTGCACCTACGCAAGCCTTGATATCCGCGTAGCCGTTGGCGAAGGGATAGTCGGCGAGGATTCGTGCGCACACCCGACGCATGCCGTCGGCCACCTCATACCGGTGAAGATCAACGGCATCGACAATGCCGGTCGTTGGCTCGCTGTGCAGGTCCACGAATTCGATGTCGGCAGCCACGCCGGCCGTATGGAACCGGCGGCGCGAAAGCGAATTGAAGAAGGTCTTGGGAAACTCGCGATCGAGCATCGGCTCGACCCGCTGCGCCAGCGCGTCGCGGGTCGCCGCCCAGAAGGCGCGTGAACGCAGGCGTTCCTCGGCCAGCAGTTCCAGGCGACCGAGGGTTTCTTTCAGGCAAACGTCGTAGAGATCGCCTCGCGCATTGGCGTCGACCTGCACGTACTTCCAGTCACGTCGTTCGAATCGCCGCTTGGCACGGCGGGTGATGTCGGAAAAGCGTGCGTTGTAATCGAGGAATGCATCCAGGATCAATGCCGCCGCGCGCTCGTGCAGGCTGGTCGTCACGGAGTGACGACCGGGAATCGGGAGTAGGGAATCGAGAGTTGGACAAGCCGGGGAACGGGAGCCGGAGAATGGAAGTCGGATTTCGATTGAGCGAAAGACGTCGGCTTGCCGACAATTGGCGTTAACGATTCCCTATTCCCGATTCTCCACTCCCGGCTTGTCACAATCCCAATTCCCGAATCCCTGCCTTGGGGAAACCCTGAACAAGTACGGAACTCATTCGTCGCGAGCAAGCTCGCTCCCACAAAATCAAGCAATGGTGGGAGCGAGCTTGCTCGCGACAATACTTGTTCAGACCTTCCTTAGAGCGCCGCAATCAAACGATCGGCAAATTCCGAGCACTTCACTTCGGTGGCACCGTCCATCAGGCGGGCGAAGTCGTAGGTGACCTGCTTGTTGCCGATGGCCTTGTCCATGGCGGCGATGATGGCGTCGGCCGCTTCGTTCCAGCCCATGTAACGCAGCATCATTTCGCCGGAGAGGATCACCGAGCCGGGGTTGACCTTGTCGAGGCCGGCGTACTTGGGCGCGGTGCCGTGGGTGGCTTCGAACACGGCGTGGCCGGTGACGTAGTTGATGTTGCCGCCGGGAGCGATGCCGATACCGCCGACCTGCGCGGCGAGCGCGTCGGACAGGTAATCACCATTGAGGTTGAGCGTGGCGACCACGTCGTACTCGGCCGGACGCAGCAGGATCTGCTGCAGGAAGGCGTCGGCGATGGCGTCCTTGACGATGATGTCCTTGCCGGTCTTCGGGTTCTTGAATTTGCACCACGGACCGCCGTCGATCTCGACTGCGCCAAACTCGCGCTGGGCCAGCGCATAGCCCCAGTCACGGAAGCCACCTTCGGTGAACTTCATGATGTTGCCCTTGTGCACCAGGGTGAGCGAGCTGCGGTCATTGTCGATGGCGTACTTGATGGCTGCGCGCACCAGGCGTTCGGTGCCTTCGATGGACACCGGCTTGATGCCGAAACCCGAGCTGTCCGGAAAACGGATCTTCTTGTAGCGATCCGGGAAGTTTTCCTTGAGCAGCGCGGCAAACTTCTTCGCGTCGTCGCTGCCTTGCTGGAATTCGATGCCGGCGTAGATGTCCTCGGTGTTCTCGCGATAGATGGTCATGTCCACCTTGGACGGATCCTTCACCGGCGAGGGCACCCCATTGAACCAACGCACCGGGCGCACGCAGGCGTAGAGATCGAGCATCTGGCGCAGCGCCACGTTGAGTGAGCGGATGCCGCCACCGACCGGCGTGGTCAGCGGACCCTTGATGGAAACCAGGTATTCGCGGCAGGCCTCGACGGTGGCATCGGGCAACCAGTTGCCGGTTTCATTGAAGGCCTTTTCGCCGGCCAGCACTTCAAGCCAATGGATCTTGCGCTTGCCGCCGTAGGCCTTTGCTACTGCGGCGTCGAGCACGCGCACCGAGGCGCGCCAGATGTCCGGACCGGTGCCGTCGCCTTCGATGAAGGGGATGACCGGATGATCCGGAACCTTGAGGATGCCATTGCTGATGCTGATGGCGGCGCTGCCGGCGGGCGGCTTGGGGGTGGAATCCGACATGGAGTGCTCCGGGTGTGCGTGGGGACGGCGCGAGGCACGAGAAGATGCGCAAGCGAATCCCTATTGTCGCGCAAGCGCGGCACGCAATGAAGGGACCCGGGCGCGGTCAATCCGGCCTGCGCCGTTGCCTGCAATTGCTCCTGCATGGCTGGCACACCGGCCATCCCTGGCCATCGCCGGCAATTGCTCCTGCATTGCAGGCATACCGGCCATCCCTGAGGAAACTCTGACCAACCACAGTTTTCGTCACCCCGGCATACGCCGGGGTCCATTTTGCCCTTGATTCCATTGGAACAAGATCGAGATGGATTCCGGCTTGACCAGCCATTCGGCTGTTGTAAAGCGCTTCGCCGGAATGACGAGCAAACTCAGAGTTTCCCCAAGGAAGGTCTGAACAAGTATTGTCGCGAGCAAGCTCGCTCCCACCATTGCTTGATTTTGTGGGAGCGAGCTTGCTCGCGACGAATGAGTTCCGTACTTGTTCAGAGTTTCCCGAAGGCGCGGCTTGTACCGCGCCTTGTTTCCGCCCCGAATGCGGGAGCCTGTTTACTTGACCTCGAAGCCCTGGCTGGCGACGGGTGCGCCATCGAGGCTGATATCCACCTTGTAGCTGCCGGCAGGCCAGCCGCTGGGCTTGCTGATGTGGAAGGTGGTGGTGGCCGGCCCGTTCGGTGCGATCGACTGGCTGCTTTCGTCGACCAATTGGCCGTCGCCGAAGGTCCAGCGCGCGGCCAGCGTGGCACTGGCGGCAACGCCGTTGGTATCCACCGATGCGTAAATCGTGTCGGTGGTGGCGAAGGTGGCCATTGCCGCCGTGACCTTGTTGCCCGCATCGACCGCATTGCCCAGGGTCAGGGCGGAGAAGGACACCGGAACGGCTGCCGGGGGCGGCGTCGGCGCGGGTGCCGGAGCGGCGACGGGCGGTGGTGCCGGAGCCACCACGGGTGCCGGGGCTTCCTCCTTCTTGCCGCAGGCGGACAGAACCAGTGCCGCGGCCACGGTGAGGGTTAGCGAACCAAGATGATTGCGTTTCATGGGGAATCTCCTGAGGGTCAGTCTTTTGCAGGCGGAATCTTGAGTACCCAACCGATCTGGATCAGGTCGGGATTGCTGATGCGATCGGTGTTGGCTTCGAAGATCGCGCGCCACTGGCTGGATTTGCCGTAGAACTTCTTGGCGATCTTCGACAAGGTGTCGCCCTTGGCGACCGTATAGGTCTGCACAGTGGCCGCTGCTTCGGGCGCAGTCGGTGCGGTTGAAGCGACGCCGCTTTGCACATCGCTGAAATCCACTTTGGCCGGCGCTGGAGCCGTCGTGGTGCTGCCGCTTTTGACGTCGGAAAAATCCGGTTTGCCGGGTGGGTTTGCCATTTGCGTATCTCCAATCGAGCCAAGCAGCCAAGGTACACGGATGTTGCGTTAATAAACCATTCGTAGTGCGCGGGAATGTCAATTCTGGTTACGCCGCATTCACCGCAATCGCAACACCGCGCTATTGGCGCAGGAGTCGCCGATTGGGTACGGCAAGCTGCGCGGCATTTCCTCGCCACGGGTTGATGTCGAGGCCACCACGGCGGGTGTAGCGCGCACTGACACTCAATTGATCCGGCGCGCAGCGTGCAAGCAAGTCACGGAACATGCGTTCCACGCATTGCTCGTGGAACTCGTCGTGGTTGCGATAGGAAACGATGTAACGCAACAGGCCGGCACGCTCGATGGCCGCGCCCTGGTAGGAGATCACCACACTGGCCCAGTCCGGCTGCGCGGTCACCGGGCAATTGGATTTGAGCAAATGCGAAACCAGGGTCTCCGACACGCGTGTGCCCGGGTTGGTGCACAGGAATGCGGGTTCGGGCGGTCCGTAGTGCTCAATCGTGATCGGCAAATCGTCGATGCAGGTGCCTTCGGCATCATGGATTGCCGCCTCACTGACTCGATCCAGACCCATTACGCGCACTTCGACCGCGCCACCGGCAGCAGCACCGAGGTCATCCCGCAGCAGTCGCTCGACATGATGCGCATCGGGATAGCGCATGGCGTTGAGGCTGTTGAGATACAGCTTGAGCGATTTGGATTCGATCAGGTTGGGTGAATCCGCCGGCACGCGGATTTCAGCGACGGCAACCTGCGGCTTGCCCAGCTCGTCCAGCCACGACAACTCCCAGGCATTCCAGATATCGACGCCATGGAATGGCAGCACTGCGGACAGGCCGATGGCGTTTCGCCCCTGGCTGCGCGGAATCGGAAACAACAGGCCCGGATCGTAGTGGCTGCTGCCGGCAACGGATTTGCCGAGCAGGGAATCATCAAGATGGACGCTCATGCCGACATTCTAAGGAAACTCTGAACAAGTACGGAACTCATTCGTCGCGAGCAAGCTCGCTCCCACAAAATCGAGCAATGGTGGGAGCGAGCTTGCTCGCAACAATGCTTGTTCAGAGTTTCCCTGGGGGCAACGCTGGTGAAGCGGTCCCTCCACTGCATTGCGGGCAATGGACGGAAGATTCCCGCCGCGCGCAAGCCATGCGTCCGGTGGTGATGCGGCCTGGCACAGGCCTTGTGAAATGTTCTGCGCCAAACCCCGGTCTGTGTGGCAGTCTGCGCGTGCACGCGTGCAGTTCACACATATCCACGACACGGCCGCACCCGGCCATTGCCACAAAATCGTCGTTGATGAGACTGCCGGATTGCTGAACACACTGCAGAAGGCGAACCCGCGAGGAGGCTTTCCATGAAATCCATTCTGTTGACCATCGTCCTGGCCGCGGCCGCGGCCCTGTTGGTCGCCCTCAACCTGCAAGCAGACGAGCCGAGTGCACCGGCCAAGGCCACCCGGCACACGCAAACCATCGTGCTCGGCTCGGGCTGTTTCTGGGGTGCCGAGAAAGGCTATGAAGCGTTGCCGGGGGTGATCGATGCGGTTTCCGGCTATGCCGATGGACGCGGACTGGAGCCCACCTACAAGGCCATCACGCGACCCGAGCATCGCATGGATCCCGACAATTTTGCCGAAGTGGTGAAGGTGACCTACGACACCGGCAAGACAAGCACCGAGGCATTGCTCAAGCACTTTTTTGAACACCATGACCCAACCCAGGCCAACCGCCAGGGCAACGATATCGGCACCCAGTACCGCTCGATCATCCTCACTGCCAACGACGAGCAGGCGGAAGTTGCGCGGCGCTTGCAGGCCCAGTACCAGGTGCTGCTGAGCGAGGCCGGTTACGGCGAGATCAAGACCGTGATCAAGCCGCTGGAGCAGTTTCATCCTGCCGAAACCTATCATCAGGATTACCTGGCCAAGAATCCGAACGGGTATTGCCCGGATCATTCAACCGGGGTGACCTTTGCCAAGGTCGATGCGCCCGTCGTGGACAACAGCGCGCTCATGAAGGGCCAGCAGATCCTGGTTCTGGAAGCGGAGTTCTGCCCCTATTGCAAGGCGTTCCGCAAGGACGTGGCCGATGTCTATCGCGGCGACATCCCGATGAGTTTCCGCATGGCCAGTGGCCTCAATGGGCTTGAGCTGAAAACACCGACCTGGGCCACGCCCACCATCTTTTTCTTGCAGGACGGCAAGGAAGTGGCCGGCCACCAGGGGTACATGAACACCGAGGAGTTCTACAAGGCGCTCGGGCTTTTCAAGCTGGGCGACAGCGAAGCCTTCCATGTTGCCTTCAACCAGGGCACGGACAACCGCTTCTGCCGGCAATACGAATTGTTCAAGCACACGCCGGAAGGCGTATTCACCGACAAGCTGAGCGGCGCACCCTTGTTCGACACCCGCTATCGCTTCAATTCCGGAACCGGTTGGCTGTCGTTCACGCGGCCGGTTGAAGGGGAAACCATCGAACGCGCCGACAACAGCTACGGCATGGCGCGCACGGAGGTGATTTCACGCAGCTCGGGCATTCACCTGGGCCACGTGTTCAACGACGGGCCCAACGGCCAGCCCCGTTACTGCATCAATGCCACGGTGCTGGATTTCAAGGCGCGCTGACGCCGGGCTTGTCGGCAAAATCCGCCTCGATCCGATTGCGTCCATTCTGCTTGGCCCGATACAAGGCGGCATCGGCGCGTGCCAGCAGGTCGGCGGCTTTGTCTTCACCGCGCAGTTCACTCAGGCCGATTGACACGCTGAGCACGATACGGTGCGGCTTGACGCGGATGGCTTCTGCGTTCACCGCCGCGCGCAGGGACTCGGCGGCATCGAGCGCGCGCCGCGCACCCGCACCTTCAATCATCAGCACGAACTCCTCGCCACCGTAGCGGGCAATCAGGTCACCCGCGCGCACATGCTTGCGCAGGATGTCACCAACCGCCTTCAGGCAGGCGTCGCCCACGGCATGACCGTGGCGATCATTGATCGATTTGAAGTGATCGAGATCGAGGAACATCAACCAAAGCGGTGCGCCGGATTCCCGTGCCGCGTGCAGACGCGCTGCAAGGGCTGCATCGAATTCCGCCCGGTTGGGCAATCCGGTCAGGAGGTCGGTGCGGGCCTCATGGCGGGCGACGTGCAGCTCGCGTTCCGCATAACGGGCTGCGCGCGCCGTGGCCAGCACCAGCACCAGCGCGCCGACCGCGTAGGCCAGCGGATGCAACCACTCCAGCATGGGCGGCGTGCCCTGATGGTTGAGGAAAAACCATACCCGTGCCACGCCAGCGACGGTCACGCCACCCCAACCAATCAGGTAGAACCAACCCTGCGGCGAACCGGAGCGCGCGCGCGCGGCGGCCGTACCCAGCGCAAGCACCGCCAATGCCAGGGCCACGATATTGATTGCCTGGTTGGCCAGCGGTGAACGTGGCCAGATCACGATCACGATCGCCAGCACCGCGGCAATGGCGACGAGTACCTTCATCAACCTGGCCGCGCGTGGGTAGCAGCGGTCCAGCTCCAGGAATCCAATGGTGAATCCATACACCATGACGAGGCCGAAGTTGATGGCCACGCCCGACATGCGCATGGCATGTGGCAACAGGCTTGGCCAGGGCAAGAGGGCGACGATTTCGCCGCTCATCGCGGCAACGTACAGCACGCAACTGGCGACCCAGCCGCAGAACATCAGCAACATCCAGCGCCACAGGGCAATCGCATAGACCGTGGCAACGATGCCCAGCAACAGCAGCGAGGCCAGGATTGCGCTGGTGAAGCGCACGCGCTGCAGATCCAGCGCCACATAGGTTTCCAGTGGCATGGCGGCTACCGCCATGGGCTGATAGCGCCCTCCCTCGTGGCGCACATAGACGGGTTGATCAGCAAAATCCGCAGGCAGGATGAATGCCAGGCGGTGCCGGGAACCCACCTGTTTCCATGCCGGATCGAAGATGCCGGCGTGCTGGGGACGATAGTCCGGCGGCATCCAGACGGTCACGCTGGCGTCGTAGGTTTCCTTCAGTGACAGCACGATGTCGCTGCCTGCTTGCGGCTGCTTTACGCGCAGTCGCCACCAGGATTGCTCTGCCGCTCCGCGTTGCAAGGCGGGGGCCGCTTTCCAGCTCGACTCGGGCGCTTCGCGCAGGCTTTCAATGCCCGTCTCGCCGCCATCAAAACGCGCAAGTTCAACCGAAGTCGCCTGCGCCGACGACGTGGAAACCAGCAGGATCAGCCACAACCACGCCCGCATCGATGCTCTCCCGGCGAATTCGCATCACGGCCGATTCTATTGCTTCGGCCCGTAAACTCGCACGCTTTTGGCTGTCGTGGAGCGGAGCTTGCTCCGCTTGGCCGCCCCGCAGCCCCCCCCCCCCCCCCCCCCCCCCCCCAAACGGAGTCTCCGCTGTCCACTATTGCTTCGGCCCGTAAACTCGCACGCTTTTGGCTGTCGTAGAGCGGAGCTTGCTCCGCTTGGCCGTCTCCGCATGTCCACAGCCGAGCAAGCTCGGCTCTACAAAAGCTTCAAGGTGAGGAAGTCTCCGCATGTCCACTATTGCCTCGGCCCGTAAACTCGCACGCTTTTGGCTGTCGTAGAGCGGAGCTTGCTCCGCCCCCCCCCCCCCCCCCCCCAGGCCGGCTCTACAAAAGCTTCAAGGTGAGGAAGTCTCCGCATGTCCACTATTGCCTCGGCCCGCAAACTCGCACGCTTTTGGCTGTCGTAGAGCGGAGCTTGCTCCGCTTGGCCGTCTGCGCATGTCCACAGCCGAGCAAGCTCGGCTCTACAAAAGCTTCAAGGTGAGGAAGCTGGGCTCTACAAAAGCTTCAAGGCGAGGAAGCTGGGCTCCACAAAGGCTCCAAACCGAGCAAGCCCGGTTCTACACGAGCCACGTCATTTGTCGACGAAAGCGCGCTCGAACACGTAGTCGCCGGGCTGGCCGGTGCGCGGGGATGCATGGAAACCCAGGCCATCGAGCAGTTTGCGGGTATCGGCCAGCATGGCCGGACTGCCACACAACATGAAGCGATCGCGTGCCGGGTGCAGGGGCGGCAAGCCCACGCTCTCGGCCAGTCGGCCATCAGCGATAAGGTCGGTGATGCGACCGCGATTGCGAAATGCCTCGCGCGTGACGCACGGGTGATAGATCAGCGTGTCGCGAATCATCTGTCCGAGATACTCATGCCGCGGCAATTCCTGTTCGATGAGATCGGCATACGCCAGGTCATTGATGTTGCGCACGCCGTGGACGAGAACGATCTTCTCGAAACGCTCCAGGGTTTGCGGATCCTGGATGAGGCTGATGAAGGGCGCGAGGCCGGTGCCGGTGGCGAGCAGGTAGAGATGCCGGCCCGGATGCAGGTCGTGCACCAGCAAGGTGCCAGTGGGTTTGCGGCTGACCAGGATGCGATCGCCGACTTTGAGATGCTGGAGCCGCGAGGTCAGTTGGCCATCGGCAACCTTGATGCTGAAGAACTCGAGGTGCTCTTCCCAACTCGGGCTGACGATGCTGTAGGCGCGCATCAAGGGGCGATCCTCCAGCTGCAGGCCAATCATCAGGAACTGGCCGCTCTCGAAGCGCAACCCTGGATCGCGGGTGGTGCGGAACGAGAACAGGCTGTCGTTCCAGTGATGCACGTGGGTGACGCGTTCTTCGAAATGACGATTCATCGATCTTTGCCAAGCGCACGCGGTTCGCGCCGGCCCGGTGCCCGGGACTGGCGGCGAGTCCAACAACGACAACGAAAGGTGTGGCCAACCACGGCAATGGATGGCAGCTTTGAGCAAGCGGCGAAGCCGCATGGCTGGGCGCCATTATAGCGGTCGTCGACTTGCATGGGGCCTGCCGCTTGATCAGCGTTGCCTTAAGGTCAACCAAATGCGCGCAGACACGTTTTCAGGGAGGTGATCGCCGCTCGCACGTCGCGAAAGAAGGACTGGATGCTCATGTCGATGAAACCCGCGCGAAGCGCCGCCATTTTGCTTGCCATGTCGATGGCCGCCTCCTCGAACGCCAAGGCCGAATGCGATTTCACCGCCGTGACAACCGAGATGCAGCAACTGATGGCTGCCGATGGCATCAGCGACAGCGCAGTGCTGATCGGTTCCGCACAGGGCATCTGGTTCAAGCAGTACAACGGCGGATTTGGCGATGCGACGGTGATTCCGCTGGCCTCGGCCAGCAAGCTGCTGGCTGGAATTCGTGTCTTGCAACTTGCCGACCAGGGTGTCGTGAACCTCGATGCAGCAGTCACCGATCATCTTTCGGGTCCCGACTATCCGTGGAGCGTGGATGCCCAGGGCATCACGCTGCGCCAGATGTTCTCGCACACGGCCGGATACGGTGATGATTCCGCAAATCCCGCCCTGTCGGATCGCGGCATCACTCTGCTTGAAAGTGCACAGCGCATTGCCACGAACGCGCAGAACAGCATTCCGCAGAACTTCACGCCGGCAGGTTCGAAGTTTGCCTATGGCGGCATCTCCATGCAGATCGGTGGTGCCGTGGCACAGGCCGCCAGCGCCATGGACTGGCAGCGTGGCTGGAAGGAAGACATTGGTGAGCCGATGTGCATTGACAGCATCGACTGGCAAGGTCTTGGACCAACCCTCAACTATCACATTGGTGGCGGCGCGCAATCCTCCCTGGAAGACTATGCGCGAGTACTGTCCATGATCGTCGCCGATGGGGTGGGCAATGGCACGCGCATCTTGAGTCCATCTGCCATCGACACCTTGCGGCAGTCACAGATCGGCAATGCGGCTATCGCCTACGTGCCGCCCGGCGCAATTGGCCTCGACGACTACAGTTTTGGCGCCTGGATCGAACCGCTGCCGACCAGCGTTTCGACAGACGCCCCGGTGATCCACAGCATCGGTGCGTTCGGCTATGCGCCGTGGGTGGATTTCTCCAACCAGACCTTCGGCATCATCATGGTGTTTGCTCCCAATGCCGGAAATGGCGTTGGTCAATTGCCGTCGGGCTACGTCAGTCGCGTGGCACTGGAACACATTGTGCAGATTGTGCGCAATCAACTGGCCGGCAACGCGGGTACCTGCCAGACGGGCCTCGTTTTCGATGCCGTGTTCAACGAAGGGTTCGATACCGCGCCATCGGTGCCGCGATGTCCGGATCTACTCGCAACTCCGTGACGGATTGCACGCATGGATGCGCGCTGTCTCACCGCAGCAATGGCATCACCGGCACGATTTCAAGACCTGCTATTCATCCGGCACGCAAAGCGCAGACCCGAGGAGCGCAGCGCGCTCCGCTCGAGGTGATGAGCGGAACACGCTGCTTGCTACACCATCAGGCGCGCGCCTGATGGCGAGCAAGATCAATGGGCGTGATGACCTGCCGGCGCCAGGGTGGTGTCGTCTTCCAGTTTCTTGGCGGCTTCGGCGTGATGGTCCTGTGCCAGCAGCAGGTAGAAGGCCGGCACCACGAACAGGGTGAACAAGGTGCCGATGGTGAGGCCGGTGGTGATGACCAGGCCCATGTTGAAGCGACCTGCGGCACCGGCACCGCTGGCGATCACCAGCGGCATGACGCCCAGCACCATGGCCGCGGTGGTCATCAGGATCGGGCGCAAACGGGTGGCAGCAGCCTGTTCGATGGCTTCGCGCTTGGTCTTTCCTGCGCGTTGCAGTTCGTTGGCAAATTCGACGATCAGGATGCCGTGCTTGGAGATCAAGCCCATCAGGGTAACCAGCCCAACCTGGGTGTAGATGTTGAGCGAGGTCGACCAGCGCGTTGAAAGGGCACCCATGCCGACGAAGCCGGGCAGCAGGTTGATGAAGATCATCGCGCCGAACATGGCCATCGGCACCGACACCAGGATCACGATCGGATCACGCAGGCTGTTGAACTGCGCGGCGAGCGCCAGGTAAACGATGATCACGGCAAACAACAGGGTGAGCAGGAAGCCGCCGGATTCGTCCATGAATTGACGCGCCTGTCCGGCATAGTCGATCTGGTAACCGGTCGGGGCCACCTCGCGGATGGTGTTCCTGACCAGTTCGATGCCTTCGCCCTGGGTGACGCTGGGTACGCCCGAGAACGTCACCGAGTTGAGCTGCTGGAAGCGGGTCAGCGATTGCGGCACCACCGAATCGGTGATGCTGGCGACCGTCGATGCCTGGACCAGCGAGCCATCGCCGGCACGCACGTAGTAGTCCAGCACCTGGTCCGGGTTCAGTCGATCCTTTTGCAGCACCTGCGGGATGACCCGATACGAACGTCCGGCAATCGAGAAATAGTTGACGTAGCCGCCGCCCAGCGCCGCGCCCAGGGTTCCACCCACGTCCTGCTGGGTGATGCCGAGCGTGGTGATCAGGTCGCGGTCGACTTTCAGCGTGCTTTGCGGCTGGTCGATCTTGAGGTTGGTATCGATGAACCAGAACTTGCCGCTGGCCTGCAGCTTGTCGAGCACGTTCTTCGACACCTCGTAGAGGTTCTCGAACGGCTCGGTGGTGGACATCACCACTTCAACCGGTTGGCCCTGGGCACCGGGCAGCGAGGGGAACTGGAAGGCAAACGCGTTGGTTGCCGCCATGCTGCCCCATTTCATCTGCAATTCGTTCTGGATTTCCGTGGCGTTGCGGGCACGCTCTCCCCACGGCACCAGCTTGGCACCGGTCAACACCGAGTTTGCACCGGCAATGCCGCTGATCTGGAACGTGTCCTTGACCTCGGGAATCGACGTGGTGATCGCCTGCATTTGTTCCATGTAGCCCTTGACCTGGGCCGGGGCAGCGTTGGGCGCACCGGTGGCAATGCCCACCACGAAACCCTGGTCTTCCTGCGGTGCCAGTTCCGACTGCGAGTTCATGAACAGGAACACGGTGCCGCCGAAGATCATCGCGCCCATCACGATCAGCACGATCCAGGTTTCCAGCGCACCGTGCAGGCGTCGCTCATAGCTTGCGTGCAGGCGTTCGAACTGACGGTCGATGAACTGCACGAAGCGGCTGCTGCCGTGGCTGGCCTTGAGGAATCGCGAACACATCATCGGACTCAGGCACAGCGCAATGATTGCCGACACGGTGACGGCACCGGCCAGGGTGAAAGCAAACTCGGTGAACAGCGCGCCGGTCAGTCCACCCTGGAATCCGATTGGAATGTAGACGGCGATCAGCACGACGGTCATGGCCAGGATCGGACCGGCCAGTTCGCGCGCGGCGACCAGCGCCGCCTGTAGCGGCGTCTTGCCTTCCTCGGTGATGTGGCGGTCGACGTTTTCCACGACGATGATGGCGTCATCCACCACCAGGCCGATGGCCAGCACCAGCGCCAGCAGGGTGATGAGGTTGATGGTGTAGCCGAGCAGCAACATCACGAAGAACGCGCCGATCAGCGACAGGGGCATGGCAATGACCGGAATCATCACCGCGCGCACGCTGCCCATGAACAGGAAGATCACCACGGTGACGATGAGCAAGGCCTCGATCAGGGTCTTGATCACTTCCTGAATCGACGTGGTGATGAACTCGGTGGCGTCATAGGCGATATTGGCGGTAAGGCCGGTCGGCAACTGCGCCTGGATTTCCGGAAACGCATCGCGCACGCGCTTGGCGACATCCAGCACGTTGGCGTCCGGCGAGGTCTTGATGCCGACGAACACGGACTGCTTGCCATCGAAGGCGACGAAGGAATCGTAATCCTCCGAGCCGAGCACGACGTTGGCGACATCTTCCAGGCGCACGATCGCGCTGCCTTCGGATTTCACCGCCAGCTTGCGGAATTCACCGACCGTGTGCAGGTCGGTTGCAGCGGTCAGCGAAACGGTGACCGCATCGCCCTTGGTGGCGCCGATGGCCGCCAGGTAGTTGTTGGCAGCCAATGCATTGGACACGTCGGCCGCGGTGACGCCATGCGCCGCCATGCGCACCGGATCAAGCCAGGCGCGCAAGGCAAACTGGCGACCACCGAGGATTTCGGCTTCCTGCACGCCTTCCAGTGCATCCAGCTGCGGCTTGACCACGCGGATCATGTAGTCCGTGATGTTGTTGGTCGGCAAGGTCTCGCTGTAGAAGCCGAGGTACATCGATGCCGTGGTTTCACCCACCTGCACCGAAACCACCGGATCTTGCGCCTGCGGCGGCAGGCGATTGCCGACCGAGCTGAGCTGGGTCTGGATCTCGGTGAGCGCGCGGTTGGAGTCGTAATTGAGTTCCAGGGTGGCGGTGATCGTCGATACACCAGCGACACTGGAGGAAGACAGGTAGTCGATGCCCTGGGCCTGGGCGACGGCGGACTCCAGCGGCTGGGTGATGAAGCCGGCCACGGTTTGCGCGTCGGCACCGTAGTAGACGGTGCTGACCGTGACCACGGCATTCTCGGTTTTCGGAAACTGGCGCACGGTCATGTCGAGCGTCGCGCGCAAGCCGAGCACGAGAATGATCAGGCTGACCACGATGGCCCAGACCGGCTTGTGGATGAATGCATCAGTGAATTTCATGACGGTTCGCTTGGTTGTTGCTCAAGAAGCGCCCCCTTCAGCCCTGCGGGCAGCTTCCCCCGCTGGGCAGGGGAAGCGAAAGCTGGAAGCGCAGGCATGGTTCGGGTTGTTCAGTGTTCCTGCGGCGTGGGTGCCGGATTGTTTGGCGGCTGGATGCGGTTGTCGATGATCAAGGGCGTGCCGTTCTTGAGCTTGAGTTGGCCGCTGGTGACCACCTCATCGCCCTCCTTGATGCCGCTGATGACGACAATCTGGTCGCCACGGGTTGCTCCGGTGGTGACAAACACCGATTGGGCGGTCGGCATTTCCGGCTTGCCCTTGGCGTCCTTCTTGCCCGAATGCTTGACCAGGAAAACGGTTTCGCCGTACGGATTGAAGGTGATTGCGGTCTGCGGCAAGGTCATGTAGGTCTGCGGTTCGCCGACCTGGATGGCGACACTGGCAAACATGCCCGCGCGCAGCAGGTCTTCGGCATTCGGCATGCTCGCCTCAACGGCAACGTTGCGCGTGGCCGGATCGATCTTCGGGCTGATCGCGGTGACCGCGCCGATGAAAGGCTTGTCCGGATAGGCCTCAAGGTTCAGCACCACGGTCTGGCCCGGCTTGATCTCGCCGAGTTGCACCTGCGGCACGTTGATGTCGACCATGATCGGATCGAGTTGCTGCAAGGTGAGCACGGCCGTTCCGGCGTTCACGTAACTGCCCGGCGTCAGGCTGACGATGCCGACGCGTCCACTGAACGGCGCGCGCAAGCGGCGCTTGTCGATCAGGGCCTGCTGCTGGCTGACACCGGCTTCGGCCGCCGTGAGGCTGGCCTTGGCGCGATCGTATTCAGCCTGGCTGATGCCCTTGTAGGCCAGCTGCTGGCGTGCACGTTCGAGATCGACCTTGAGCAAGGCGGCGTTGGCTTCCAGGCGGCGGCGCTCGGCAATGAGGTCATCGGCATTCAGCTCGACCAGGGTTTGGCCTTCACTGACCTCGGCCCCGGACTTCACCTTGACCTCGGTGACGATGCCGCTGACATCGAAGGCCAGATCGGCACCCTTCGCCGCACGCAAGGTGCCGACGCTCTTCTGCTCGCCCTGCCAGGGTTCGCTGACCACCTGCGTCGCAGTCACCGTCTGCGGCGGAATGCTCATGTTGGCAGCCGCTTGGCCGGCGAAATACTTGCCCATCATGTTCCAGCCGATCAGCAATGCCAGAAATCCGCCGACTCCCAGGATCATGAAAGTCATGCGGCGGGAGGTGCTGGGTTTGCGTTCATTGCGCGTATACATGCGCATTCCTCATGGTTCTTTGTTTGAAGTGGCGCCGGCGGTGGGTTCGTTGACCCGCCGCCTGGCGGATTTCGAATTGAACAATTGCGCTTACGGCGAAGCCGGATCCGGATTGGCCTGCGCGCGCGCGTCGGCCTCGCCGAATCCTCCGCCCAATGCCGTGAACAGGGCCGCGGTATCCGCGAGGCGGGTGGCGCGTGCCTCGATCACGCCAAGGCGGGCCTGCTGGTACTGGCGGGTGGCATCCAGGACCTGCAGCAAGGCCACCGATCCATCGTCAAACTGCTTGCGTGTCAGTTCCAGGCTGCTGGACGTGGCCTCTTGCGCATTCGACTGCGCAGCCAGGCTTTGCGCGTCCAGCTCCAGTGCGCGCAGGCTGTCGGCCACATCCTGGAACGCGCCGAGCACGGTGCTGCGATAGTCGGCAGCGGCCTTGTCCATGCCGGCTTCGGCCGCCTTCTGTTGTGCGCGCAGGCTGCCGCCGCGGAAGATTGGCTGCAGGAGATTGAGGCCAAGGCCCCATGCCGCTGCGGAATTGCCGAACAGGTCACCCGCTTGCAGGGATTGCGATCCCAGCGATGCGCTCAGGCTGATGTTGGGAAAGCGGTTGGCGGTGGCAACACCCAGTCGTGCGGTGGCTTCGTGGAGTTGGGCTTCCGCGGCACGCACATCCGGTCGCTGGCGCACCAGGTTCGATGGCAGGCTGACCGGAATGTCGGTCGGCAATTTGAGTGCATCCAGTTCAAGCGCTTCCAGTTCCGCCTCGGAGGGAAAGCGGCCAAGGTAGGTGGCGAGCTGGGTCTGGGTTGCGTGCAGGGCCTTGCGCAGGGTCGGCAGTTGCGCGTTCGCCGTAGCCACCTGGCTTTGCGCGGTTTGCACATCGCCAATGGCTCGCGCGCCGGCATCAAAGTCGCGGCTGATCATGTCGAACTGCATCGCGTAAACACCCACGATTTCTTCCGTGGCGTGGATCTGCGCACGCAGGGATGCTTCGCGAATGCTGGTGGTGACGACATTGGCGGCCAGGCTGAGGTAGGTGCCATCCAGTTGGTGCTCTCGCCATTGCGCAACGGCATTCTCGGCCTCGATGCCACGGCGCACGCCACCGAACAGGTCCAGGTTGTAGCCGATTTCCACGGACGCGTTGTGCAGGGTGTAGGGCGAATCCGACACCGCACCGGCGGCGACCGAATCCGAACGTCGGTTGGCACCGAGCGATGCATCGAGGCTGGGCCACAAGCCACCACGGGCTGCACCGGCCTGGGCCTGCGCCTGGCGCAAGGCCGCCTGCGCGGACGCAATGGTCGGACTGTTGGCCAGCGCCTGCTCGACGCGCCGGTTCAGTTCATCGTTGCCGAACAGCATCCACCACTGGCGTGGGACTTCCGAATCCTGCAAGAAGGCCTGGGCATCTCCGGTGGGACCGTCCGCGGCAGCCGTCTGCCCGGGCAGCGCATCGGCACGATAGCCGGCCTCGGCCTGCAAGGAAGGTGAGCGGAACTCCGGACCGACCGCACACGCGCCCAAGCTCGCCGTCACCACCAGGGCGAGCAGCAGGGGTTTGAGGGTGGCGAGCGAGGATTTCCTTGCCGACGCAGTAAAGCGCCGCGACTGCGGCATGTTGACGCGCATGGTCACATCCATGAATACAAAACCAATCGGTACAATAATAGGGGCCGCAGCACCGCAAGGCAAGCCATCCAGCCCATGACCAATGGGGGATAACCATGAATCGGCGGGGCTTTCACGCCATGCGGAAGCCCGCGTGGACGCGCTGTGCCTGCGTTTGATGCAAGATGCGTGCGTCGCTGCGAATCCCTAGCATCCGGTGCGGACCCGATAGCTTTCCATGATCTCGAAGTTGCCTTCCTGGGTTTGGACCGGTGCCTGGCTGCTCGCCTTTGTCGCCGGCATGGTCAACGTTGCCGGCCTGCTCGGGTTTGATCGCCATTCGATCACCCACCACACCGGCAACACCAGCCTGCTTGCCGAAGCCCTGGCACGCGGCAATCTTGCCGAGATGGGCCAGGTTGCCGCAATCATCGCGGCCTTCGTGGTGGGCTGCGCGCTGAGCGGCTATCTGGTGCAGGACAGCACCCTGCAACTGGGACGACGCTACAGCGTGGCACTGCTGTTGGCGGCGGTTCTGCTCGCCAGCGCCGTTCCGCTGCTGCAATCACGCAGCAACCTCGGCATGGTGCTGGCGGCAGGTGCCTGCGGCTTGCAGAACGCCATGGTCAGCGCCTACAGCGGTGCCGTGGTGCGCACCACGCATCTGACCGGCATGTTCACCGACCTCGGCATTTTCCTGGGTCACGCACTGCGCGGCCTGCCGGTGGACAGGCGTCGTCTGAAACTCTGCATTTCGGTGATTGGTGGATTTCTTTGCGGCAGCTTTGCCGGTGCCATCGCCTTTGATCGCCTCGGTTTTGCCTCCCTGTATTTCCCGGCCGCGTTGACCGCATGTGCAGCGATCGCCTATGCGGTCTATCGCATGCGCCTGCGTCGCCAGCGAATTGCAGACTGACTCGAACTGCTGCTGTTCACGCACGCTCGCGGGATCGGGACGGCGCGTCTTCCTGCGCGGCCAGCGCGGCTTCTTCGGCATCCAGCGCGGCAAGTACCTTGTCCACATTGCTCGGACCCTTGCCAAACAGACGGATGGCAGTGCGCGCCACCTGGCGCGTGTCGTACCAGGCATAGGCACCCACGCCGACCGCACCCACCACCGGCAACCAGCGCGCGATGCCACCGCCGATGATGCGCCGGGTCACCTTGATGCCGATGGCCGTGGCCACGCGCTCGATGACCCGCACCGAAACATCCTGGGCGAGCAGGCGACCACCCACCCTCACCACCAGATCGCGCACCGCTTGTGCCGCGGTATGCCGGAACAGGCAGTACAACATCTGCTCACGATTGAGCCGTGCATTGACGCCAAACACGCCCGACAGATCGGCAACCAGTTGCGCCTGGATGCGCCAGATTGCCAGCAGCTCGGGGACCAGGGTCAACCAACCAAGCGGACCGGGTGGCAAGGCCAGGGTGCCGGCGGCGAGGGCGGCCTTGTTGGCCGCGATCTGGGTCAGCGCCCGCGCGCGCGCGTCGGCGTCTGCACCCGCGGCTTCACGCGTCGGAGGAATCTTGCTGACCAGATCCAGCAACTGGCGACTGATGCGCTGCGCCAGTTCGGATTCGGTTTCCCGCGCATTGCGGCGGGCGGGAATGTATTCGGATTTGCGGGTCATGATCGGTTGTCGGCGTTTGCGCTCGCAGCGCACATGCAAGCTTGACGCCATGTTGAATCAACAGGGCGTCAGCGTACCAGCCAGCCAATCAAGCGCTCCGCCAGCTTTCCATAGGGCGGCCGCATCAAGGCCCAGCTTGGCCAACGCGACTGGTACATGATCGGCAACTGCTTGGACATGGCGAGGAATCCCGCGTGGCCGTGGTACTGGCCCATGCCGGATGGGCCGATGCCGCCAAACGGCAAATGGGTCTGGCCGAACTGCAACAGGCAATCGTTGACATTGACGCCACCGGCCAGTTGCGCGGCAATCACCCGGCGCGTGCGTTTGCGGTCATGGTCAAAGTGATACAGGGCGAGCGGCCTTGGCAGGGCCGCAATCAACTGCAGCGCCTGATCGAGAGTGTCATAGGGAACCAAGGGCAGTACCGGGCCAAAGATCTCCTCCTGCATCAGGCGCGAATCCAGCGGCGCGTCCAGCACCAGGGTGGGTGCGAAGCGCCGTCGCGCCGGATCGTGCGCGGCATCGTTCGGCAAACTGATGATGCGTGCGCCGGCTGCGCGTGCTTCGTCAACCAGTCCACGCAGTCGATTGAAATGACCCTCGTTGATGATGCTGGTGAAGTCCTGATTCTGTGAAAAATCCGGATAACTGCGTTCCACGCATTGGCGCAACGCATCCACCAGCGCATCGCGCTTTGCGCGGGGTACCAGCACATAGTCCGGGGCAATGCAGGTTTGCCCGGCATTGAAGAATTTTCCAGCGGCAATGCGCGCGGCAGCGGTTTCAATCGGGTAATCCGCGGCAATGATGGCCGGCGACTTGCCACCGAGTTCCAGGGTCAGCGGCGTCAGGTTGGGCGCGGCGGCAGCCATCACCTTGCGCCCGACTGCGGTGGAGCCGGTGAAGAACAGGTGATCGAACGGCAGCGCGGCAAAACGTGCGGCCAGTTCGGCGCCGCCTTCCACCACGCTCACGCGTTCGGGGGGAAACACCTCGGCAAACAATTCGGTCAGTGCGCGCGAAGTGTGTGGCGTGTACTCGGAGGGTTTGAGCATCACATGGTTGCCGGCGGCTATCGCCGTCACCAGCGGCACCAAGCCAAGGTTCACCGGATAATTCCACGGTGAAATGATGCCGACCACGCCCACCGCGCGGTATTGCAGCTCCGTGCGCGCAGGCCAGAACAGCCAATCGGCAAAGCGGCGCTTGGGTCGCATCCAGCGTCGCAGATGCTTGCGCACGTGATCGATTTCCTGCAACACGATCACGCCGTCGCTGATCAGGCTTTCGTGGCGCGAGCGATGGCCAAAATCCGCCTGCATCGCCGCCACCAGAGCCGGCATGCGCCGCACCACGGCTTCACGCAGGGCGGCCATGTCGGCCATGCGCTGGGCACGATCCGGCGGGTTGGCGCTCCAGGCCTTGCGTTGCCGTTCCAGCAACGCGCTCAAGTCGATGGTTGGTTTCGTTTCCATGCGCGCAGTCTATTGCATGGACGCTGCGCCACCACACGCGCCGTGCTAGTTTTCCCTTCTCCTTTCCCGGAACGACCATGAGCGTACGCAGCTACCAGGGCATGCTGCCCACCCTTGGACCCCGCGCCTACGTGGATGAGCAGGCCAGCGTGATCGGCGACGTGCATCTGGGCGAGGATGCTTCGATCTGGCCGTTTGCGGTGGCACGCGGTGATGTCCACCACGTGCGCATCGGTGCGCGTACCAACGTGCAGGATGGCGCCGTGCTGCACGTCACCCATGCCGGCCCGTACACCGGCGAGGGTTTCCCACTGATTATCGGTGCCGACGTCACCATCGGCCACGCCGCCGTGGTGCATGCCTGCACCGTGCACGATGCCTGCCTGATCGGCATGCAATCCACGATTCTGGATGGCGCGGTGATCGGCAAGCACAGCATGATCGGTGCCGGTGCCGTGGTCAGCCCGGGCAAGGTCGTCGGCGAGGGCGAATTGTGGCTCGGCAATCCGGCGCGCTGCGTGCGCAAGTTGAGCGAAGCGGAAATCGAGCGCCTGTACTACTCGGCCCAGCACTATGTGCGGCTGAAGGATCGCTATCTCGCCGAAACGGGCTGACGCGGGCCGTCTGGCACGTACCGCAATCCGACTTTCCAGGCAATGAACCGATCATCCCTCGTACCACGCTGGCTGTATCTCGCATTCGCTTGCGTGATGCTGGCGCTCGGCATCATCGGCATCGTGCTGCCGGGCCTGCCGACCACGCCGTTCATTCTGCTTGCCGCGTGGGCCGCAGCGCGCGGATCAACGCGCCTGCATCGATGGCTGATCGAACACCGCACCTTCGGACCGCTGATTCGCGACTGGCAAGCCCAGGGTGCTGTCAGGCGCAGCAACAAATGGCTGGCGACCATCACCATGCTGGCCTGTGCCGTGATCCTGCTGCTCACCGCACCGCGCCTGTGGATGGCAGCGACCGGAATTTCCGTGATGTTGCTGACCGGAATCTGGCTGTGGCTGCGACCGGAACCATGCGCGAATTCGTCGAAAGGCGAACAAGCAGGCCAGGGCCATTGATTCCCGCACGAGTCCTTGGTATCGAGCCACCAAGTCCGATCGAAGGATGCGTGTAATGTTCGGGATTCCGTTCATGGTTCGACTGGCTCACCACGAACGGAAAATTGTCCCTGCTCTCGATTGCTTTCACGGTTTTGTCCCGAGCCTTGCAGATCGTTCGGGACGCGCGGGGCCTGATCAGCGCGGCCTCTACCGAGAAGTCCGCTCACGCGTTCGAGGGAGTTGCATGCCGACATTATTGCATATACGCTAATTATGCATGAGCCACGATCCCGCGAAACGCCGCAAGAACTTGCGCAAGCACGGTGTTGACCTGCCTGGCTGCATGGATGCGTTTGATGGCCCGATGCTCACCCGCGAGGATGAGCGGGAAGACTACGGCGAGCAGCGATTGATCAGCCTGGGCTGGGCGCTTGGTCGTGTGGTTGTACTTGTATGGACCGACCGCGAGGACGGGCCCCGATTGATTTCGTGCCGCGAGGCAGAGCCTTATGAACGTGAAGCGTACTACCAAGCGTACCCCCAAATCTGACGTGCCGTACGATCCGAAGAACAAGGCAACGACGCTGAAATACTGGAAAGGCGCGACTGCGCATCAAGGTGTTGCGGAGCTACGGGCAAAGCGCGGTCGACCTGCCAAGCCACCGGAAGAGCGCAAAGAGCAGATTGCACTGCGCGTGGATAGAGACGTGCTGGAGTGGTACCGCCGCCAAGGCACCGGCTGGCAGACACGCATGAACGCTGTATTGAAAGCGTTTCGTGATGCGGCGAGCTGACTGCGCGGCCGCTATTCATCAGAGTGTCATGCCACGCGGGTGAGTTGTTCCAGATTGGCAAGAAACCTCAGCGCATGCTCGCGATTTGTGCCGCACATCGCGGCGTTTGGGCGCAAGCGAACGCAGACCTCGGGGCGCTCGGGTCTGCCGAAAATCGCACAGGCGTTGTCGGCGGTGAGTTGCGCGCAGCGCACGCCTGCGGGTTTGCCGTTGGGCATGCCGGGAATCGGCGAAGAAATCGACGGCGCGATGCAGCAGGCGCCGCAACCGCTGCGACAACTCATCGCATCGTCAGTCTTCGGCATTGCCCGGTACGTAGGCACGCAACTCGGCGTACAGCGCATCGGTGTCCGGTCGCTGGCCATGCCACAACTCGAAGGCTTCGGCCGCCTGTTCGATCAACATGCCCAGTCCATCCAGCGCATGTTCGGCACCCACGCTGCGTGCCCAGGCGAGAAACCCGAACGCCGCCTTGCCATAGGAGAGGTCATAGCAAACCGCGCGCGGCGCCAACAGCGAGGACGGCAGGCTGAGCGCCGCTCCGCCGTGACCGGCCGATGTCGCATTGATGAGCAAATCGAACGCGCCCCAGTTGCCGAGATCATCCCAATAGCGCGTGTGCACGCGCTTGGGTTGGCCAATGGCATCGGCCAGCGCGTCGGCGCGCTCGGGCGTGCGGTTGGCAATGGTCAATTCCGGCACGCCGGCATCGAGCAGGGCAAACGCCACCGCGCGTGCCGCACCGCCGGCGCCGAGCAGCAAGGTGCGCCGACCGCGCACGAACAGGCGATGACGACTGGTGATGTCACGGATCAAGCCGACGCCATCGGTGCTGTCTCCATGCCAGCCATCGCCACTGCGCGACAGGGTGTTGACGCTGTCGGCGCGGCGCGCACGATCGCTCAGGCTGGCACAGGCTTTTGCCGCCACCTGTTTGAGCGGCAAGGTGACATTGGCACCGGCGCCACCGAGGTCGGCAAACTTCTTCAGCGCTGCGGCAAAGCCTTCGGCGGATGTTTCAATGGGTCGGTATTCGAGGGCAATGCCCAACTGCCGCGCAAACGCGTTGTGGATTCTTGGCGACAACGAATGCGCCACCGGCTGGCCGAACACCGCGTACTGCGCTGGCTCGCTGGCAGTCATGTAGGGCACGCGGGTTTCCGATTCGACCATCTGCATGGCGGTTCTCCAAGTCTGATGTTGCGGGATCTTTCTAGTCTGCGCGCAACCAGCGCGCGGCATCAATCGCGTAGTAACTCAGGATGGCATCCGCGCCGGCGCGCTTCATGCCGAGCAGGGCTTCCAGCACCACCGCACGCTCGTCCAGCCAGCCGTTCTGCGCGGCGGCCTTGAGCATGGCGTACTCGCCGCTGACCTGATAGACAAACGTGGGCATGCCGAAATGTTCCTTCACGCGCTGCACCACGTCGAGATACGGCAGGCCGGGCTTGACCATCACCATGTCCGCGCCCTCGGCGATATCGAGTTCGACTTCGCGCAGCGCCTCGTTGCTGTTGCCGACATCCATCTGGTAGGTGTGCTTGTCGCCCTTGCCGAGATTGCTCGACGAGCCAACGGCGTCGCGGAACGGGCCGTAGAACGCCGATGCGTACTTGGCGGAGTAGGCCAGGATGCGGGTGTTCACGTGACCGGCGGCTTCAAGCGCGCTGCGGATGGCACCGACGCGTCCGTCCATCATGTCCGAAGGTGCCACGATGTCGTAACCGGCCTCGGCCTGGGCCAGCGCCATCTTCACCAGCGCCTCGATGGTCACGTCGTTGAGCACATAGCCGGTGTCATCGATGATGCCGTCCTGCCCATGCGTGGTGTAGGGATCCAGGGCCACGTCGCCGATCAGGCCAAGCCCGGGATGGCGTGCCTTGAGCGCACGTGCGGCACGCTGGAACAGGCCCTGGGGATTCCAGGCCTCGCGCGCGTCCAGGCTTTTCAGGTCGCCTTCGATGGCAGGAAAAAGCGCGAGCGCCGGAATGCCAAGCTCGACGCACCGGTCGGCCACGCCGAGCAGGCGATCGATGCTCAGGCGCTGCACGCCCGGCATGGACGCCACGTCCTGCGCGCGATCCTCGCCATCGATGACGAAGGCCACCATGATCAGATCCCCGGCATGCAGGCGGGTTTCGCGCATCAATTCGCGCGAGAAGGCATCCTTGCGCATGCGACGCGGCCGGATATGCGGATAGGTCATGACATTCTCGACTTGGAAACACCGCCATTGTAATGAATCCGGCATTCACCCCGCAGCCACGACGGACCTGCCTCACCCCTGCAAGCGCAGTGCACGGCCCTTGCAGCCTTGCATTGCGAATCGCGTGCTGTTCTGATTGCCCTCGGGTTCCGTTGCCTGGGGCAAGCGCGCCGTATTGCGGCTGCCGCGCCGTGACGGAAGTGTAGGGGCGATATCCTGTTTGCAGATTGAAAGCCGAGGCTGCCTTGAGCGGAATCCTGATCGTCGAGCGCTCGACCACCTTGAACCATCTGCTGCGACGCACGCTGGCGGCGGCGGAGCTTCCGGTGCGCGCCGAGATCGGCAATTACCTGGAAGCCTGCGACCACCTGCGTCGCCTGGGCAACCCGGCGTCCAATGCCTTGCCGTACGCCCTCGCCGTGATCGGAGCGCCGGCCCGCATGACACGTGAGTTCCGCGCCCTGCTCGAATACACCCGCGATGCCGCCGATGCGCCGGCAACCTTGCTCATGGCGCACGAGGAAACGGCTGAAATCCGCGCCTGGAATGCGGCAACCCTGCGTGGCCAGGTGCTGCTGTGGTCGCAGTTCAGTCGCATCCCGGCCAGCGTACGCGAGTTGGCACCCGAGGAAATCGGCCTCGATGCCGCGCCCGCCGATGCCGCCGACCGTATCCGCATCCTGTTTGTCGATGATTCCAAGAGCGTGTGCCAGGCCTACAGCGACATGCTGGAGCGCCAGGGCTATCGGGTGGATGTCGCCGCGTCCATCGAAGAAGCCGAACGGCTGGTTGAATCCTGCGACTACGACATGGCCATCGTCGACTACTTCCTGCCGGATGGCAGTGGTGATGAGTTGTGCCGCAAGTTGTGCCAGCGCAATCCGGCACCGCTGGTGGCCGTCATCACCGGCACTTACCGCGAGGACATCATCCGCCGTTGCCTGCAAGCCGGGGCCAGCGAATGCATGTTCAAGAACGAAGCGCGCGACCTGTTTCTCACCCGCGTGCGCACTCTGGCCCGAACCATCGAGATGCGCAAGACGGCAGACCTCGGTCGCGAACAGCTCGACGGCATCCTCGGCTCGGTCGGTGATGGCGTGCTGGGCGTCGATGGCGAAGGTCGCATCAGCTTCATCAATCCCACCGGCTTGCGCATGCTCGGCTACGCCGACGAAGACGATCTCCTCGGCCTGCTGGCGCAGGCCACCGTGCATCCGCAGGAAAATCCGCGCAGTTCACCGTTGGTGCGTGCCTATCGCGATGGCATCCCCATGCACCGCGTGGAAACCATGTTCCGTCGTCGTGATGGCAGCGGGGTGCCGGTTGAATATGCCGTGCTGCCGCTGTCCTCGCACCGCCAGACACAAGGCGCGGTGGTGGTGTTCCGCGATATCGCCGAACGTCGCACCGCCGAGCGCTTGCGCTGGGAACTCAGCCACGACCCGCTGACCGGTTTGCCGAACACGCGTCACCTGCGCCAACGCCTGATTGCCGAGCTGACCCGCCTGCGCGAGCGCGGAGGTTATTCGGCCCTGCTGCAGGTCGAGCTGGATCGTGAGGAAGATCAGGATCCGCCACGCGGTGATGAATTGCTGCGCACCGTGGCACATGCGCTTGCCCACCGCCTGCGCGAAGGTGACGTGCTTGCGCGCGGCGAGGGCGATGCCTTCCTGCTGCTGCTGACCCAGGTACAGGTCGACAACATCGATGTGTTGCGCAGCAGCTTCCAGCAGTTGCTGGATGGACGCGAATACACGGTCGGCGGCAATTCGCGCACGGTCAAGGCACGCATCGGCGCGGAACTGCTGACGCCGGGCGCGCTGACTGCGGATGAAGTGCTGGAGCGTGCACGCGCGGCTGCACGCGGCAAGAATCCGGACGAGCCGGGCGACGCCGGCCCGGTGGGCGAACAGACGCTGGTGACACCGATAAACAATCCCAGCGAACGCCTGCGGCTTGCCTTGGAGCAGGCGCGCTTTGTCATGCTGGTGCAACCCGTGGTTGCGCTTGCCAACCTGCCTGAAGGGTCCGCTCCGGTGGCCGAGGATTTTGGCTGGCGGTTCGACCAATTGCGCCACGATCCCTTGTTTGCGGTGCAACTGCGCATGGTCGGCAAGGATGGCCAACTGATCCAGCCGCGTGCCTTCATTCCACTGGCCGAGCGCGTCGGCATGGTTCAGCGCATCGACCTGTGGGTGATCCATGGCCTGCTCAATCACCTGGCCACAAGCGGCGCAGCGCGCGCGCGCGTTGGACTGATCGCGCGGCTGTCCCCGGCCACCGTGGCCGACCCCGAAGTGCTTGCGGAAATCGAGAAGGCCATCGTGGACACCGGGGTTGCGGCGTCCTGCCTGCTGTTCGAGATCAACGACAGCCCCGAGCTTTCCAACCTGCCCGCCGCCTTGCATTTCATCGCCCGCCTGCGCGCGATGGGCTGCCGCTTCATCATCAACGGCTCGGATGCCGAAGCCGGCCTGCTGCCCTTCCTGCATGCGCAGCACCAGCCCGGCAACATGGTGCGCGTGGATCGCAGCATCGTTCAGGACATCGTCAACGACGAACGCAATCTGGACAAGATCACTGCCATCGCCCAGCTCGCCACCTCCTTGCAGATGCGTGTGGTGGCGGGAGAGGTCGACAACGATGCCACCCTGCTGGCCTTGCGCGGCGCAGGCGTCGATTACCTGCAGGGCGGCCGTCTGGGGCAGGCGCGGCTGATCAAACGCGTCGACTTCTCTGCGCTGCGCACGCAGGCCTGAGCGGAGCAAGCTCCGCTCTACATCAATGGTGGAATCCGCCCGGCCCTTGTAGAGCCGAGCTTGCTCGGCTGATCACCGGCGCCGCGCCAAGCGGAGCAAGCTCCGCTCTACTCAATGCCCCCCCCCCCCCCGCCCCCCCCCCCCCCCCCCCCCCCCCCCCCCCCGGGCCGCGCGCTCCACATGAACATGGCTTTCGTCGCGCGCTCAAGCGGATCAACGCGGTCACTTTCCGATTTCGTCATTCACAAGCCCGACAAAGTCCCCATGATTTCGTGGACGAATACGTCTTGACGCAAAATGCACGAGTGACCGAACATGCTTGAAATGCTCGGATCTCCGGATCTAGGAGTAGCTTATGGGTAAAGGAGTAAACATGATTCTCGGATACATTGTTCTGAGCATAGGTTTGGACATTCTGCTTCTCTGGGCACGCGCCGTTCTATCTCGCTTTCTGCAGACTTACGATTCGATTGCGGATGCAGCGATTCTTGATGAATTCAAGCGCATCGCTCGCTGGAACATGTACGGGGCGCTTGCTTTCCTTGTTTGTGGCGGTGCCGGCATCCTTTGGGGTGTCCTGCTCACCAGACAACAAGGACTATTGGGCACGTTCATCGTGCTCGCGATCACTCTGCCTTCGCTGTTCATCTCCCTGAGCACACGAGTCCTCGAGCAGAAGGCGCGTAGTTTGCCAAGCGCGGCAGCTCTGCAAACGGAGTATCGCCGGGTAGCTGAGGCATGGGTGCACAAGGTTCTGCCGGATTTCTAGGGAAACTCTGATTTTGCTCGTCATCCCGGAATCGCGAAGCGATATCCGGGATCCAGTGCCATTGCATTTCAACGAGTTGTGAAATAGTCACTGGGTTCCCGCCTTCGCGGGAACGACGAAGATTGGGATTAATCAGAGTTCCCCTTACCATTCCAGAGCGACTTCCAGTCAACCCGGTTGGGTGATGCCGCTGGCCTGAGCGTTCGGGCCTCTGCTGCCTGTTGAATGGTTCCTCTGTTGCATCCATTCTTGGCATCTACTCGCATTTAGTCCGATGAAATTCCCCAGCGCAAAGCCATACCGCTTCTCTCTGATCATCGCGGGCCTGGTGTCCGTTCTTGGTGCATTGACCACCCTGGCTTCTCTGTTCTTGATGCTGATGGTCGCTGCGCCTGCAAATCCCATTCAGGCGGCAATTTTTCAGGGTGCGAGTACTCGCCTTCTGCCCTTGTTGGTCTTGGGATTGTTGATGCTTGCGTTTGGGCTCTTGTGCCGCGCCGTGTTTCATATCGCCCTAATCGTGCGCAATCGTGACTCTGGCTAGCACTTGGCCTGTATCAACCGCAGCTCCGGATATCGCTTCGCGATTCCGGGATGACGGGCAAAATCAGAGTTTCCATAGGGAAGGTCTGAACAAGTATTGTCGCGAGCAAGCTCGCTCCCACCATTGCTTGATTTTGTGGGAGCGAGCTTGCTCGCGACGAATGAGTTCCGTACTTGTTCAGAGTTTCCCTAGTGTCACACCCTCAGCGGCACCTGCTCGTGCAGGCGGTCACGCTGCCCGCCGATGACGCGCAATGCGTAGTGGTAGCCGACTTCCACGGCGCGTTCGTAGGATTTCCAGTCCAACAGGCCGATATCGGTCACCGGCGGCTTGAGCAACAGTTTGGCCAGGTGATGACGGTCCGCGCTGGCAATTTCCGCGTTGACCATGCCGGATCGAATCAGGATGTCGAAGATGCCGGGTCGCGCGTTGCGCTTGAAGTCGAATATCAGCTTCCACCAAGGCGGCGTGTAGTACTCCTCCAGCGTGGTGCGCAGGGCATCGTCGGCACCGATGTCCACGGCGGCAATGTCGCCGGGCTGCTGCGCGTGCATGATGTCGGTCGGCAGGTTGTTCATCACCGCGCCGTCCACATACACCTGGCCGTGGTGGCAAACCGGCGGCAAGACACCGGGAATGGCGCAGCTGGCACGCAGCCACAGCCACAGGGGTCCATCGCGGTGGGTGACCAGCTGGCCCGAGCTCAGGTTCGAGGAGCAGCAAAAATACGGCAGCGGAAGATCGGTGATGTCGCGTGCGCCGAACTGCTCGCGAAGCAGCATGGCCACGCGCCGGCCACGGGTCAGTGCCACCATCGGCAGCGTGTAGTCGCGCAAGGGTCGACCACTGACGAAGCTGCGGTAGTAGTTGTCGAACATTTCCTCGTCCGACCATTCCAGCGCAACCCCGGCGCCGATGATGGCGCCGATGCTGGTGCCGCCGACGCAATCGATTTCCAGGCCGGCCTCACGCAAGGCGCGCACCACCCCGATCTGGGTGAATCCGCGCGCGCCGCCACCCGAAAGCACCAGGCCGAGGCTGCGACCGGTGAGCAAACGCGCCACGCGGCGTACATCCGCGGATCCACGCACATGATGGTGCGGAATATCCGGCGTCATCCGCAGCCAGCGCCGCGCCGCGCCTGTCACCAGGTTGTGCGGATGCAGGAGGACCAGATGGCGCGGACGCGACAGCGCGCTGGATGCATCCGCACAGGCACTGGCCGGCCAGGTGCCCGGTTCCTCCTGCGCGTTGGCCAGCAGCAGCAGGCAATCGGCCTGGCGCACGCATTGCGCCTGCCAGTCGTCATCGGCATCGGCCAGATAAACGACGAACCGAGAATGCACTTCCAGCTCGTTGAACCAACTGCTCAGCTTGCCCTTGGCCGTTTCCTGATCGACGAGAACAGTGTTGCCAAGGCGGCCAAGCATCTCGACCAGATCCCGGGCAAAACCGCGCGCGTCGACGCCCGCGTCATGGCGCAGCACGGCAAACGTGCGCAATGCCGAGTTGGCGCCTTCCGCATCCCGCGTGGACATGCGTCGCACGGCCAGGCGCGCCATGGCCAGTACGGCTTCCGGATGGTGGGCGGCGAGCTTCTCGAAATTGCTGCGGGTCAGGCGCAGCAGTTCCGAATCACGCAGGGCACGCACGCTGGCATTGCGCGGCATGTCGACGATCATGCCGACTTCGCCCACGGTTTCGCCGGCCGCGACGATGCCGGCCAGATGGGTTGCGCCATCGGAATCCGTGCGGAACGCACCCAGACTGCCGCTTTTCAGCACATAGAAGGCATCGCTGGGATCGCCCTGCTCGAACAGCGACGCCCCACCGGGCATGGCAAACCATTGCAGGCCTTCACCGAGTTCGGCCAGGGCCGCGTCGTCGAAATGACGAAACAGCGGCAAGGCGCGCAGGATGTCTCGGGTTTGGCGGGAATCCTCGCTTTCCATGCCCTTCGATCTTCACCGATGCGGAGCTGCGCTTGATTTTGCGCCATCCGCGCGCCAAGTTCACGGGTTGTTCCCTACCGCATACCGGATTGACGCATGAGCAACCCCCTGATTGATGGTCCCGCCCTGCCCGCGTTCTCTGCCATCACCGCAGAGCATGTCGAACCGGCCATCGACACCCTGCTGCAACGCTACCAGGCCGGCATCGACGCGCTTCTGGCGAACTCGGCGCCACCCAGCTTCGATTCCGTCCTGCGTGCCTGCGAAAAACTGGATGACGACCTTTCCCGCGCCTGGGCGCCGGTCAGCCACCTGCATGGGGTGAAGGACTCCGAAGCCCTGCGCGAGGCGTACTCGGCTGCGCAGGAAAAGATCGTCGCCTTCCAGACGGCACTCGGCCAGAACCGTGATTTGTACGCGGCGGTCAAGGCAGTGCGCGAGGGCAAGGATTTCCCCGCCTTGCCACGGGCGGCACGCACCCTGGTTGAACATGAGCTGCGCGATTTCGAACTGGCCGGGGTCGCCCTTGAGGAACCGGCACGCTCGCGCTTTCGCGAGATTTCCGCGGAACTGGCGCGGCTTTCCACCGCGTTCGAAGAAGCCGTGCTGGATGCCACCGATGCCTGGAGCGAGCATCTGACCGAAGGGGACGCATTGGCCGGCATTCCGGAATCGGGCATGGCCGTGCTGCGCGGCGGCGCTGCGGAACGCGATCTGGACGGCTGGCTGGTGACCCTCAAGCAACCCAGCGTGCAGGCCGTGTTGAACTTTGCCAATGACCGCGCGCTGCGTGCGCGCGTGTATCGCGCCTACCAGACGCGCGCCTCGGAACTGTCGGATGAGGGCCGCTTCGACAACAGTGCGCGCATCGAGCAGATCATGGCGCTGCGCCACGAAGCGGCGCGCCTGCTGGGATTCTCCAGCAGCGCCGAGGAATCGCTGGCTACCAAGATGGCGACCACGCCGCAGCAGGTGCTCGACTTCCTGCACGACTTCGTGGCCAAGGCGCGACCCATGGCCTTGCGCGATCTCGACGAGCTGCGCGGCTTCGCCCGCACCGAGCTGGGTATCGATGATCTGCAACCCTGGGATGTCGGCTATGCCTCGGAGAAGCTGCGCGAGCGCAAATACGCGCTGAGCGAGGAGGAACTGAAGCCCTACTTTCCGCTGGAATCCGTGCTTGAAGGGCTGTTCGCGGTGATCGAGCGCGTGCTCGGCATTCGCGCCCGCCTGCGTGACGGCGTGGATGTGTGGCACCCCGATGCCCGCTACTACGATCTTCTCGATGCCAGCGGTGCAGTGATCGCCGGTGCGTATGTCGATCTGTACGCACGCACCGGCAAGCGCGGCGGCGCCTGGATGGATGTGTGCACCACGCGCGTGCGCCACGCCACTGATCTGCAATTGCCGGTGGCCTTCCTCACCTGCAATTTCGCCCCGCCCAGCGCAGGCATGCCCTCGCTGCTGACCCACGATGACGTGCTCACCCTGTTCCACGAATTTGGCCACGGCCTGCATCACATGCTGACGGCGATGGAGCTGGCCGGTGTCTCCGGCATCAATGGCGTGGAATGGGATGCGGTGGAACTGCCCAGCCAGTTCATGGAGAACTTTGCCTGGAAGCGCGAGGGCCTGGATCTCATCGCACGCCATTGGCAAACCGGCGAACGCCTGCCGCAGGCCTTGTTCGACCGCATGCAGGCGGCACGAAATTTCCAGTCCGGCATGTTCCTTGTGCGCCAACTCGAGTTCGGCCTGTTCGATTTTCGCCTGCACCATGAATTCGACCCCGCGCTCGGTGCGCGTGCCATGCAGATCCTTGGCGAGGTACGGCACATGGTGTCGGTGTTGCCGCCCCCGGACTGGCAACGCCTGCCGCACGCCTTCACCCATGTCTTTTCCGGCGGCTACGGCGCGGGCTACTACAGCTACCTGTGGGCCGAGGTGCTGTCCGCCGATGCGTTTGAACGCTTCGAGGAGGAGGGTGTGTTCAACGCGGACACCGGGGCCGCCTGGCGCCGCGAAGTGCTGGAGATCGGCAGCTCACGACCGGCGCTGGAATCCTTCGTCGCCTTTCGCGGCCGCGAACCCAAGCCGGATGCATTGCTGCGCAGTTACGGCATTGCCGCCTGATCTGCCTGCGATTAGGCTCTCCGCGCCAGCGGCACCCGCCCGGTCGCTCATCGGGCCGGGTTGGACAAATCCGGGGCCGCCGTTGACACTCGCCTGAGGAAATTCCAGGGACAAACACACATGCCTGTTCTGGGTTTGGGCTTGCACATGATCGTGGCGATTCTGCTTGCCGTGCATGCCTGGCGCAGCGGGCAGGAGCGCTGGTGGCTGTTTGTCCTGTTCCTGTTTCCGCTGCTCGGCAGCTTCGTCTACACGCTGCTGGTGCTGCTGCCCGAGGTGACCAGCACACGCAGCACGCGGCGCGTGGTGCGCAGCCTGCGCGCCAGCATCGATCCCGGTCGTGAATTGCGCGAAGCGCGCGCGGCGGTCGAGCATTCGGTCACGATCGCCAACCGGGTTCGCCTGGCCGATGCCCTGCAGGGCGCGGGACAGCACGCGCAGGCGATTGCCGCCTACCGCGAATGCCTGCATGGAGTGAACAGCGACGACGCCGATGTGCAGGTCAAGTTGGCCAGTGCCCTGCTTGAAGACGGCCAAGCCGCCGCTGCGTGCGACGTGCTCGATGCGTTGATCGCGAACCGTCCGGACTTCAAATCACCCGCGGGTCACCTGATCTACGCCCGCGCCGTCGCCGCCTGTGGCGAAAAGGCACGCGCCGACGAGGAATTCCGCAGCCTGATCGGCTATTTTGCCGGCATCGAACCGCGCGCGCGTTATGTCGCGATCCTGCGCGGCTGGGGCGATGATGCCGCCGCAGATGCGTTGGTCGAGGATTCCCTGCGCCATGTTTCCCACATGCCGGCCAGCGCGCGCGAACTGAACCGGGAGTGGATCCGGCAGTTGCGCCAGGACAGTCGCCAGGCCGCGCGAACGGCAGGCTAGAAGCCGGCGCCAAGCGGGTTCAGCAGGGTCCACAAGGCCCGAATGGAACGCCTGCGCCGGGGCCGGGTCCAAACTGGACCCTGCGCTGTCGGGTAAAGTAGTCACATGTATCTTGAGTATTACGGCCTGCGCGAGGCCCCGTTTTCGATAACGCCGGACCCGCGCTATGTGTTCCTTTCCGATCGCCACCGCGATGCGCTGGCGCACCTGCTGTATGGCGTCGGCAAGGGCGGCAGCGGCGGTTTCGTGCAGTTGACCGGCGAGGTTGGCACCGGCAAAACCACCTTGAGCCGCCTGCTGCTGGAACAGTTGCCGGAGAACACCCAGGTTGCCTTGCTGCTCAATCCGCGGCTCTCGCCGGTGGAGATGATCGAAACCGTCTGCGAGGAATTGAAACTCGATGTCAGCGGCAAGCGCGGCAGCCTCAAGGCCCTGACCGACGCGCTCAACACCTACCTGCTGGATGCCTACGCCCAGGGCCTGCGCGTGGTGCTGATCGTCGACGAGGCACAGAACCTGTCGCTGGACGCGATGGAGCAGATCCGCCTGCTGACCAATCTGGAAACCCCGACCCAGAAGCTGTTGCAGATCATCCTGCTCGGCCAGCCGGAATTGCGCGACATGCTCAATCGGCCGGAGCTGCGCCAGTTGGCCCAGCGCATCACGGCGCGTTACCACCTGACGCCGCTGGACGCCGCCGAATGCGAGGCCTACGTCAAACACCGCATGGCGGTGGCCGGTTGCCAGCGGGTGCCGTTTTCGCGCCTTGGGTTGCGCGCCCTGTACCAGCGTTCGGGCGGTATTCCACGCCTGATCAATGTGGTCGCCGATCGCGCGCTGATGGCCGGCTACGCGCGCGAACAACAGAGCATCGGTGAGCGCCTGGTTGATCGTTCCGCCGATGAAACCTTGCCCGGGCACGCGCGCTACTGGCTGCGTCGCGCCGGTCGCTGGCTGATCGCTGCGGCCTTGGCGGTGTTGCTGGTGCTCGCCGGAGGGTGGTTGCTGAATCGCAATGCCGGGCCTGTTCCGCCGCCTGCGGCGACTGCGGGGCAGCCCGCCACGAAACCGCAAACCGATGGCGTGCAGAAGCTTGAGAGCCTGATCGCCCGGCCCCCGGAAACCGAACTGTTTGCCTTCACGCAACTGATGTCGCGCTGGCAGGTCGAATCGGGGGAAACCTCGGTGCTTGCAGCCACGCGTTGCCCAACCTCGATCGCCAGTGGACTTTATTGCCTGCGTGGAAACGCCAGCCTTGAACAGTTGTTGCGCTTTGATCGCCCGCTGATCCTCGTGCTCAACACGAGCAAGACACCCGCCTTTGTCGTGCTGGAGGGCGCCGGCACAAAGCTCGTGCGCATCGGCATGGCCGGCGACGCCATCGAATTGCCTCGCCAGCGGCTGGCGGAGTTCTGGTCCGGCGATTTCATCGCCATCTGGCGCGTGCCGCAAAAAATCAGCGGCTCACTGATCGTAGGCGACGCCGGACCGGCCATCGGCTGGGCCAAGCAGCGCCTCAACGCGCTGGATGGCGGCGCCGGGGGTGACACGGGACCGGCCTATTTCGATTTGGCCATGCAGGAACGCGTGCGCAAGCTCCAGTTGTCCTATGGAATACAGGCCGATGGCATCATTGGTCCGGAAACCCTGTTTGCCTTGTCTGCCCTGGATGAATCCGGCCCCCACCTGTCGCGCAATGTCGAGTAAGCAAGTAACACATGTCCCTCATTCTTGAAGCCTTGAGAAAATCCGAGCGCGAACGGCGCCTCGGCAGCGCGCCATCGATCGGCTCGCCGGTCATGTCTGTACGTCGACGTCGCAACTGGCTGCCGCTGCTGGTGGTGCTGATCAGCCTGGGATTGCTGGCGCTGTGGTGGCTGCAACGCAAGCCGCAAGCGCCGCCGGTTCCGCCCAATCCCATGGCGACGGCAAAACCGGGTGCAGCACCGGCGGCACGCAATCCGGCCGAGTTCGAAGCCCTGCCCGCGCAGGGCACGCAACCGATCCAGACCAATCGGCGCATTGAAACCCGTCCCAACCCACCGGCCCAGGCCGCACCCACAACTCCGGCCACACCGCCTGCAGCGGTTGCCGCGAATCCGGATGTGGCCGCAACAACACCGGCCAGCGTTGCACCGGCCACTGCGCGCAGTGGAACGGGTCGCATGCCTGTACAAATCGAGCCTGCACCAGCCACTTCGACTGCCGTCGTTGCGCAGCAGCCCGCAGCGGATGCACCGGCCACGCCGACGCCACGCGATGCGGCTGCCACCGCACCCACGCAGCCAGTCGAAAGCCTGGCCATGGTCTGGGAATTGCCGTTGGCAACGCGACGCGAATTGCCGGCCATTGCCATTTCCATGCACGTGTTTGCCGAGAATCCAGCGCAGCGCTTCATCATCCTCAATGGCCAACGCCAGGTTCAAGGCGATGACATCGGTGGCCTGAAGCTGGTCGAGATCCGCAAGGACGGCGCCGTCTTCGAATTTTCCGGACAACGTTTCCTCTACCCGCGCGGCGGGCGCTGACGCGCGCTCGCCGCCCATGTTTGTCCAGCTGCAAAGTCGTCGCAAGCCACGACCGCCCTGGGCCACCGTGCTGCTCGTGGCCACCTGTGTCGCCCTGTTCCTGTGGCTGGTCGCCGAGCCGCTTGCCGGGCGCGGCGTGCTGCTCAGTTACTGGGGAACCGTTCCCGCCACCTTGTTCGATTCGAGCGTTCCGTGGCTGACCCAATTGCTGGAGCTGCGCTTTGCACGACTGGTGACCGCACTGTTCATCCACGCGGACTGGATCCATCTGACCACCAACCTGCTGTTCCTGGTCATCTTCGGCGTACCGGCGGAACGCGCACTCGGCGCGGGTCGTTTCCTCTTTCTGTTCATCGTCGGGGGCGCGTTGGCCAACCTCGTGGGTGCATGGACCCTGGCCGCGGTCAGTTCGCCGATCATCGGCTCCAGCGGTGCAGTATCCAGCGTGGTCGGTGCTTACCTGGCCCTGTATCCACGTGCACGCCTGGGATTGGTGTTGCCGCTCGGCGTATTCCTCGAATTCGTGCGCGTGCCCGCTCCGTTGCTGATCGGCTTCTGGGCCATGCTGCAGGTGCTGTTTGCATTCGTCGGCCCCACCTTTGGCGCGGTGGCCTGGTGGACTCACATCGCCGGGTTCCTGCTTGGCATCGTCATTGCGCTGGCCTGGCGCCCCGCGCTCGCGCGTCGCGCGCGAAACTGATTTTGTTTTTCGCGGGTCGCCCGTGCATCCGGGCTAAAATTGCCGAATGAGCGAACAACCGCCGAAGTCGCCGCCACGCCGCGCGCCGCGCCCGCCCTCACCAGCGGGCAGCACACCCCGCAAGACCGCAGCGGGCAAGTCGGCAACGACGAGCAAGGCCACGCCGACGGAAACCACGCGGCCGCGCGCCACGCCCGCCGCCGCACGCAAACCGCGAAGCACTGTCAGCAAACAGCCCGTCGCTGCGTCACCCGTCCCGACGCAAAAGGTGACGCCGCCGCCTGCGGCCAAGGCCGCGCGGAGCGCATCCCCTGTCGCAACGGACAATGCGCCGCCTTGGGCGATCCCGGAGCAGCCGGCATCCACTGCGCCTGCCCAACCCGCGCACAAGCGTACGCCGGTGCGACCGGCCGATGCCTCCACCCGCGCCATGCGCGTGATCGAGTGGTTGACCTCGCGCTTGCCGAAAGCCAGGCGCGAACGCGTGCGCGAGTATTTCGTACTGATGCGCATGGATCGCCCGGTCGGCGCATTGCTGCTGCTGTGGCCGACCTGGTGG
The DNA here is from genome assembly GCA_016712865.1 of Dokdonella sp. Lineage (GTDB taxonomy): Bacteria > Pseudomonadota > Gammaproteobacteria > Xanthomonadales > Rhodanobacteraceae > Dokdonella. Next base: position 183,089 of record JADJQH010000004.1, on the reverse strand, counting down.
GGCCTGTGGTTTGCCGCAGGCGATTTTCCGCCGATTGGCATTCTCATCATCTTCACCCTGGGCGTGGTGGTGATGCGCGCCGCCGGTTGCGTGATCAACGACTATGCCGATCACTCCTGGCTGGATGCCCATGTCGAACGCACGCGCGGCCGACCGATGGCCGCCGGTCGCGTGTCCAGGCGCGAAGCCCTGCTGTTGTTCGCGGGCCTGCTGGCTCTGGCTTTCGTGCTGGTGTTGTTCACCAACACGCTGACCATCCAGTTGTCCTTTGCCGGCGCGGCGCTGGCGGCGATCTATCCCTTCTGCAAGCGCTTCACCCATCTTGCCCAGGTCGTGCTGGGTGCCGCGTTTGGCTGGTCGATCCCGATGGCCTTCGCCGCCGTCACCGGATCGGTGCCCGAGCTGGGCTGGTTGTTGTTCCTTGCCAATGTGCTGTTCTCGACGATCTACGACACCGAGTACGCCATGGTCGATCGCGAAGAGGACATTCGCGTCGGCGCAAAATCCACTGCCATCCTGTTCGGCGATGCCGACCGGCCCATCATCGGCGTGCTGATGGTGACCTTCCTGCTGGCCATGCTGTTGGCCGGTACTCGCAGCGAACTGACCTGGCCGTACTTCGCCAGCCTTGCCATCGCCGCAGGCATGTTCATCTGGCAGCAATGGCGCATGCGCTCACGCGCACCCGCCGATTGCTTCGCGGCCTTCCGCAACAACAACTGGGTCGGCTGCCTGATCTGGGTCGGCCTGTTGATGTCGCTGGCGATTCGCTGAATGCCGCGGCGAGGACATCCCTCATGAACACGCTTGCCTTGCTGCGCGCCGTGCATGTGCTGGGCGTAGTGATCTGGATCGGTGGCGTGTTCATGGTCACCGCGGTGCTGCTGCCGGCACTGCGATGCGGCGAACTGGGCGCCGATCAGCTGCGAGCATTCCGCAGCATCGAAGGCCGCTTCGTGTGGATTGCCCGCGCCTGCGTGCTGCTGGTGGGTGCCAGCGGACTGTGGCTGATCGAGGCGCTGGACATGTGGCCGCGATTTGCACTTGCCGGTTTCTGGTGGATGCACCTGATGCTGGCAACCTGGGCCGTGTTTGCGCTGTTGCTGTTTGTCCTCGAACCCCTGGTCCTGCATCGCTGGTTTCCCGCCTGGGCCGCGCGCGATCCGCAACGTGCCTTGGCGTTCATGCAATGGGCGCATGTGTTCCTGCTGCTGCTGACCCTGGTCACGGTTGCCGCCTCCGTCGCCGGCGCGCACGGTGCGCTGTGGTTTGCTGGTTAGTCCAGAAGCCTGTGGATTCATCACACCTGCTGCCTGCATGGACTCTTGCAGAAGCAGACTTCGAACTCATTGCTTGGCTCGCATCACTGCGCTACTTGGAGGAGGGGCATGTACTCAAATCGATGATTAGCCCCCATCGAGAAACTCATTCACCCTGCGCGCCACCGCATTTCGTCGTTTCGTCAGGAAGTCCTTGTAACGTTCAACTACGAGAAGCGTCGGCTCGGTTGGAATGCATTGGGCGGTGAAAGGCGCGGAACCGGACTTCTCAAGTAACGGCGGAAAGTATTGAGCAGGAGGCTTGTCGCTGATCTGACGATTTGTCTTTCCCCCAATAAATGCAAGATTCGCGATGTCATCAGCTTCACGCGATGTGTAGGCGTTCTTCAATACGGCCTTGGGAAAGATGTGATGAAACTGCAAACGGTGGCTTGCGCCGGAGTGATCAAGGGCGATGGCCAAGTTGGAACGCCAATCTTTTGCCCCGGCAGCGCGAAACGCGAGAAACATGGTCTTGAAAAGCGCGCTGCGTTGATTGCGACCTTCCAGTTCCTCCGCAGTGATATCAAGGCGCCCCATCTGCAGCCGAAGTCGGTCAATCAGCTCGTTTGCACCGCCACCATCGCGAAACGTGGCGAGGTCTTGATCAAGCAACGTCTCGCTAGAACCGCGTGAATAGCGACCTTTGGCATTCGCGACGAGCGCCCAATAGCGCAAACGGTGAGATTCCTCGGCCGAAATCTGGTAGTTGCGCCTATGTCCGTAGTTGGCCAGGGTCACCAGCAGAAATGGTGACGACAGTAGCGCCGGACTATCAATGCCGACATTGCTCCTGAGGAAGTTTAGCGCGAACTCCATGCCCGGCACACATTCCCTCCATGCTGCTTGTAGAGCCTCAAGGGAGAGGCCACCCACGGTGAGAAAGCGAGACTGACCGGTAGCAAAAGAGACAAGGTTCTTGAGATGCAATCCAAGATCAAGGTCAAACCCCGCTTTGCCACATTGTGTTTGGAATGACTGAAATGTCTTTAGAGCACCGCGCCACTTGGCTGTGATCTGAGCCAGCGCCAAATCAGAACTTCGCAGTTTGGCACCGAGCGAATTCACGCGGACGAAAATCTCCGTCACCTCGTCGTAGGAAAGCCGACGCTCGAGCACATCCATGCGGTAAACGTACTTTCGTATTCCGCGCAATCGCGCAAGGCGTTGGCTGTATTTTTCGTATCGCGGATCCTCGAAGCCGGTAACCCCGGCTTGCTTCAGGAAGGGCGCGTCACTGTCGGATTTGAATACCTCGGTGACTTTCACCCAGCGAGGCAGCTGTTCGAGCTTTCGAGTGCTCACCACGAAGGTCATGCGGTTGAAACGTTGTTGCAGCTCGTCTTCGCTCGAATCCACTTCGTCGTCAATCAGGTCTTCGTCTTCGTCATCGCCGTCCTCGTTGACTTCGGTGACGAGGGAAACTTGATCCGGATGATCAAGATTGAAAAGCAGCTCGATGGGTTTTTTGCGACCGCGAACATTCACTTTCTCTCCGCGAATCACTGCCGAGAGCGACGTCAGCCGCTGCTGCCCATCGAGCAGAAGCCGTGCGCTCTGATACGGGCTTTTCTGCTGTTCGATTGCGAAATCTTGCAGCGGTACGGCCTCATCGGTCTCCCACAACAGAATGGCACCGGACGGGTAGCCGCGATAAAGCGAATCGAGAAGATCGCGAACGCGGGGCGATCTCCAAACGTACCGGCGCTGCATCTCCGGCAAGCGCAGCTCGCCCCGCTCAATCATGGCGACAAGTTCTTCAACGGACGCTTCAGCTTTGGCCATCGCTCATAGATTCCTGTTTTGGAAGGCGCTCGGTGGTCAGCTTGAACAACGATAGCACTGTGGTTGTCTGAATGGCCTTCCGGAAGGAATCCATGCCGGCGGCCAATGCAGATCGCAAGGCCGAACTACTGCCAAAGCAGACCCAAGCAGTAGTTGTCATGCGTCATTTCTGTGGAACCAGCTTCACCTGCAGATCGCAACCAACGGCTTGCGCGTAACGCTGAATCGTAGCGATGGATGGTGCGTGTTTCTTGCCCGCCGATTCAAGTCGGGAAATTGCGCTTTTTGTCGTTCCCATGCGCTGGGCGACGACATCTTGCGTCAGGCCAGCCCGTGCACGGGCCTTGAGCATCTGCTTGGCAAGTTGATACTCCAACTCCAGTGCGTCATACGCCTTGGCAAAGCCCTTGCGCCTGGATGCGCGAGCCAGAAATGCCTGATGATCGTGCACGACGGGTTGATACTTCAGGTCAGCCATGTTGCAACTCCTTGACCCGCTTCCGGGCCAACGTGAGATCCCTCTCGGGTGTTTGTTGCGTCTTCTTGATGAACGCGTGAACGACGATAACGCGCTGCCCGAGCGTGAAGCAGTAAAAGCCCCGGCCGATACCAGAGCGGCCACGCGGCCTCAACTCGAACAGGCCTTCGCCCAGCGCGCGCGAGTGCGGTAGACGAAGGTTTGGCCCGTACTCCGCCAAGAGCTCGACAAGTCGGGCGTAGTCAGCGAGCACGTCGACTTGCCAAGACTCAATCTGCCAACACGCGAGAATGAAAGTACTCGATCTGGTACGGCATGCGCCATGTTAGCAAATGCGCTAACTCGGTACAAGACGCCGGTTGTGATGCGTGGGCAATCAAGCGTGGCGCACTCGGGGCCGCTGGTCACCGTGCTTGGCGCGGTGGTGGGAGTCCACGGCGGGCTTGGCTTCGCTTGAACGCTTCGTTGCGACGGGGATTGGATCAGCGGCGTTGCCAGCTGATGCCATCCATCCTCTACATCTCGAAACGGTAGCTGAGTTTCACCAGCAGCTGCTCGTCGTCGCGCAATGAAAAACTCTCGCGCAGCAGGTTGCCGGTAGCATCCGAGAAGGGATCCTGCTGAAAACCGCCCCGACCATAGACGAGATAGAGGTAGGACAGCGGTGCGAGTTCATAGCGATAGCGGATCTGGAAGCCGAGATTGCCGAGGCTGAAGTCGTCTACGGGTTCGTCGCTGGCGATGGCATCGCCCTGGGCATTGACGCGCCAGGCCTGGCGCAAACCGGCATCCAGGGCAATGGCCTGCAGTTTCACACGCAGTTCCTGGCGGGAGTCGATGGTCCAGTCGAGGCCGGCATTCAGGTCCAGCTCGCGCCGCTCGAAACTGCCGATCAGGTTGTCACGCTGCCAGACCAGCCAGTCCGGTGAGTGGTCGGTGTAAAACCCGGCATGGAGGTTGAAGGCATCGCTGATGAAATACACGGCGTCGTAGCGCAGGCCATAACCGATTTTGGAATTGCCGGACAGACCGCCGCTGAAGGCTTCGGCTTCCACCTCGTGCGCCCAATCGCCCTTGCGCGGCCGCTCGAAACGATAGAACGCGTTGAAGCTTGCGGGGCGCTTGACCGAGCCGTTGCCGCGGGTCAGCAGGTCATTCACGCCGGCACTGTTGAAATTGATCTGCGCGTACTCGTAGCTGCCGTTGCGCAATTGTCCATCGCGACTCAAGCGAAACTGGTCGTTGAGCTTCTCGCCGTGGTTGTTCTCGTTGCGGGTGATGCGGCCGCGCCAGTCCTTTGAGACATAGCGTGAAGACTGCGCAAGGTCGGTGAAGCGGCGGCGTGCTTCCCAATGCAGGTAGTTCATGCTGTTGCGCGACAAATAGCCGGCGTCGTTGATCTGCAGGTCGTTGCCGAAATGCATGGCGATCCATTGCTGGCGCCAGCCATCATCCATTTCGTAGTCGGCCCGGACCGTGGCACCGAGATCGCTTTTGCTGGTACCGGCCTGGTCGATCTGGCTGCCGAACACCCGTGTCTGCACGTTCCAGCGTGGACTGGGTCGCCAGTTGTGGTCAATGCCGAGCACGCTGGCTTCGCGATCAATCCACGGGCGATCGACCTGGGTCAGCATCATGCCGAGGTTCTGGGTGTCGAAGTCGTGAACCAGGCGCACAGCGCTGAATGTGCGCCCGACCGCATCCGCCTCGTCGGCGGCGAACAGACCATATTGAGTCGCGCCGAAACTGCCGTTGACCTTGATCGCCGCCGTGATGTCGCCTGCGCCATGACCATCGTCGGCCGGCGCGCCGATGCGACGGGTGTAGAGCAACTGGCTGAAATCCGAGGGCGTGGTGTACTCGAACAAACCCTGGTTCTCGGTGAAGAACGGTCGCTTGTCGCTGATGAAGGTTTCCGTGGCATCGAAGTTCACCACCAGGTCATCACTTTCCACCTGGCCAAAATCCGGATTCACCGTCGCAGTCAGCTGGAATTGCCCGTTGGGTTTCCAGAAAAGGTCGGCGCCAGCGTCGAAGGTGCTGGTGCCCTGGATGTTGTCGTACAGCCCCGACACATACGGCGTGACCGCGAACAGCGACTGGCTGTAGGCCGCAATCTCCAGGGCCTTGAAATCGGACAGGAAGCGGGGCCGCTCAAAACTCGCGGTCGGCCAGGCCGTGCGTTCGCCGGTTGAGCCGATCACCCGGTCGAGATAGAGGTTGACGGTGCGCGTGTCGCCTTCGGCTTTCGCCATCGGCGCGATGTACCAGGGAATCAGAATCTCGGCCGACCAGCTTTCTGCGTCCTCGCTGACAGCGTGGCGCCAGTTGCCGTCCCAGTCATCGTTGAACTGCGATTCGTTGGTGATGATCGCATCGGCGATGCCATCCGTGGAGGACACCGTGAAGTTGTAGCCGGTACGTCCGCTGCCGTCGAAATCGACCATCACATTGACTCGGTCGACCTGCTGGTCGAAATCGCGCTGCACGCGCTGGCGCGTGCGCGGCACGCTGTCCGCTTGCACATTGCGGAAGGCAATGGCCAACCCTTCCGGCGTCGCCAGCACCCAGGCCTCGGTCGGCTGCGAGCCCGGTTCCAGGCTCAAGGGTTGGACCTTGCGGAAATCAGTAACGTGTCGCGCGCCCTGCCATTCAACCGGATCGATGCGGCCATCGATTTCGATCGCCTGCGCCGCGCCCGTTAGACCGGCGAAACACAGACCCAAGTTGTACGCTGCCCGCATAGACCCCACCCGCCATGCCCACCGTTGGCCTGCCAATGATGCCGTGGGAAGTTTCTGCCGCCACTGGCATTGGTCATTGCAACTTTTTCCCGCCGGTGTGTTCCGGGGCATGGCAACGGGCGCGGGAAAATGAATGCAAGGGATTCAGAACAACCAGCGGAGCAAGCTCCGCTCTACACGACCGGCTCGGGCCTGGTAGAGCGGAGCTTGCTCCGCTGCTTTCATTCGCGTCACAGGACAGCATCACTACAAATCGGGTTTGACCAGGGCCCGCTTACCGCCGCGCAGGCGCGCGCGCCAGTGCCCACACATCCACCCGCTGCACGCCGGCCTTGCGCAGTACGCGCGCGCATTCGCGCAGGGTGGAGCCGGTGGTCATCACGTCATCGAGCAAGGCGACATGCGTGGGCAGCGTTTGCGCAGGGTCGATCTCGAACGCGCCGCGCAGATTGCGTCGACGTGCGCGCGCATCGAGGCCGCTCTGGGCCTGGGTGCTGCGAATCCGGCGCAAGGCATGGGGATGCAGTGGCAAGTGCAGGGCCCGCGCCAGCGGCTTGGCCAGTTCCAGGGCCTGGTTGTAGCCGCGCTCGCGCAGGCGGCTTTCATGCAGGGGCACGCAGAGCAAGGCAGCCGGCAGCGGCGGCAGAAATCGGCTGGCGGCATCCACCATCAGGCTGGCCAGCAATCGACCGGCCGCGAGGTCACGCTGGAACTTGAAGCGGGCTTCGAGCAGGTCCAGCGGATGCGCATAGCAGAAGGGTGCCCAGGCCGAAGCAAACGGCGGTTCGCGGCGCAGGCACTCACCGCAGAGTTCGGCGGCATGGACCAAGGGCAGCGCGCAACGCCGGCAGCACGCGTGGTTGCGGGGAAGGTCGGCGAGGCAGGCGGCGCACAGGTCCAGGGTCCCAAGGGCCGGTGCCGCGCACAGCAGGCAACGCGCGGGCAGGGCGATATCCAGCAGGCTGTCAACTTTTCCCCGCCACGCCACGTTGACAGCTCCCGGTCGCCATCCCAGACTCCCCGGACTTTACCCAAAACCGGATGGCTGCGATGTCCGAGATTCGCCACGATTGGACCCGCCAGCAGGTGCTCGACCTGCTCGGCCTGCCCTTTGCCGACCTGATGCAGCGCGCCCACGCCGTGCACCGCGCCCATCACGATGCCAATGCCGTGCAGGTGTCCACCCTGCTTTCGATCAAGACCGGCGGCTGTCCGGAAGACTGCGCCTACTGTCCGCAGGCGGCGCGTTACGCGACCGGCGTGGACGCGGAGAAACTCATGCCGCTGGAACGCGTGCTCGAACGCGCGCGCGAAGCCAAGGCGGCCGGTGCCACGCGATTCTGCATGGGTGCGGCGTGGCGCTCGCCCAAGGACCGCGACCTGCCGAAAGTCGCCGCCATGATCCAGGGCGTGCGTGAACTGGGTATGGAAACCTGCGCGACGCTCGGCATGTTGTCCGCGGAGCAGGCGCAAACCCTGCGCAGCGCCGGCCTCGACTACTACAACCACAATCTGGACAGCGCGCCTGAGTTTTATTCGGAAATCATCCACACCCGCGAGTACCAGGATCGCCTCGATACCCTGGGTCATGTTCGTCACGCCGGACTCAAGACCTGCTGCGGTGGCATCGTCGGCATGGGCGAGACGCGCGCGCAACGCGCCGGACTGCTGCAGACCCTGGCCAACCTGCCCGAGCATCCGCAGTCGGTGCCGATCAATCGCCTGGTGCAGGTCGAAGGCACGCCGCTGGCCGGAACCGCCCTGCTCGATCCCTTCGAGTTCGTGCGCACCATTGCCGCGGCGCGCATTCTCATGCCGGCCTCGATGGTGCGCCTGTCCGCAGGTCGCGCGGAAATGAGCGATGAGTTGCAGGCCCTGTGTTTCCTGGCCGGGGCCAATTCGATCTTCTACGGCGAGAAATTGCTGACCACCGGAAACCCCGATGTGCTCGCCGATCAGCAGTTGTTCGCGCGCCTCGGCATCCATGCCATGCAGATCACCGAAACCTCGGGCACCGCGCATTTCGAGATCGTCGAAGTCACCCATGCGGGCGATTCCGTAGCGGCCTGAGACATGCTGATGCCACCGTCAAACGTGTGCGGCTGACGGGCATGAGCCGTCCTGACCTGCTTGCCCGCCTGGCGCTGGCCAGCGAGGAGCGTGCGCGCAATGGCTTGTTGCGTCGCATGCGCACGATCACGGCAATCGATGGCGCGCACGTCGTCATCGACGGACGTCGCCTGCGCAATTTCGCCAGCAACGATTACCTTGGACTGGCCGCGCATCCGCTCGTGCGCGAAGCAATGACCCGCGCCGCCGCGCGCTGGGGTGTGGGCGCCACGGCTGCGCACCTGCTCGGCGGTCATCGCGACGAACACGAACAACTCGAACACGAGCTTGCGCAGTGGACGGGTCGCAGCGATGCGCTGCTGTTTTCCAGCGGCTACATGGCCAACCTTGGGGTGATGCAGACCGTGCTGGAACCGCGCGCGATCTGCGTGCAGGACAAGCTCAACCATGTCTGCCTGCTGGATGGTGCGCATCTTTCCGGGGCGCGCCTGAAGCGCTACCGGCACCTGGACGTGGACAGCGCGCGTCGCCAGCTTGAAGGCGATGCGGAACTGCCCGCCCTCATCGCCAGCGATGGCGTGTTCAGCATGGATGGCGACATCGCACCCTTGCGCGAGCTCTCCGACTTGGCCGCGCAGCAGCACGCGAGCCTGATGATCGATGACGCGCACGGCATCGGCGTACTCGGTGCCGATGGCGCGGGCAGCCTCCGCGAAGCGGGGCTCGACGAACAACAGGTACCGATCCTGATGGCCACTCTGGGCAAGGCGCTCGGCGTCTGCGCCGCCTTTGTCGCCGGACCGAAGGCACTGGTTGACGGTTTGCGCCAGTTTGCGCGCACCCAGATCTACACCACGGCCATGCCACCGGCGCTGGCGGCGGCAATCCGGGCAGCGCTGCGACTGGCGCGCGATGACCATGAGCGCCGTGCCCGCCTGCATGCACGCGTGGCGCAGTTCCGCGCCGGCGCTGAGCAACTCGGCTTGACGCTGATTGCCTCGCGCACGCCCATCCAACCCTTGTTGGTGGGCGACAGCGAACAGGCGCTGGCCCTGGCGCAGGAGCTCGAAGCGGCAGGATTCTTCGTGCCTGCCATCCGCCCGCCCACGGTACCTGCGGATTCCGCGCGCTTGCGCATCACGCTTTCCGCCAGTCACGAGGAAGCCGACGTCGCCGCGCTGCTGGATGCAATGGCCGGGATCACCCGGAAGCTGCGCATCTACCATCCCGGCATGGCATCGCAATGAGCCCATGGATCACGCGCGTCGGCGCAGGACCGGACCTGGTGCTGATCCATGGCTGGGCCATGCACGGCGGAATCTTTGCGCCGCTGGTGGATCGGCTCGCGGCGCACTTTTGCCTGCATCTGGTGGACATGCCCGGTCACGGCCACCACCAGCCGTATCAGCCCGGATCGCTGCAACCCGCGCAACTGGCCCTTCGCATCGCCGAGCTCACGCCGCCGGCGCACTGGATTGGCTGGTCGCTGGGCGGACTCGTCGCCTTGCATGCTGCGCTTGATCATCCCGAACAGGTTCGTGGTCTGGTCGCGCTTGCCGCCAATCCCTGTTTTGTCAGCGCCCCGGATTGGCCACATGGGGTTGCCGCGCAGGTGTTTGCCGATTTCGGCAACGCCTTGATGCAGGATTTCGTCGCCGCCATCGAGCGGTTTCTTGCACTGGAAACCCTGGGCTCGGCCAACGCGCAGGATGAGTTGCGCCAACTCAAGGCACAGGTGTTTGCCCACGGTCAGCCCGACCTGCGCGCCTTGCAGGACGGCCTTGCCCTGCTGGAGGAGATTGACGCACGCGCCGCCCTCGCTGGGCTTTGCGTTCCCAGTTTGTGGATTGCCGGTCGGCGCGACCGTCTGGTTCCGGCCAGCGCCATGCAATGGGCAGCCATGCAGGCGCCGCATGGGCGCTTCCTGCAGATTTCCGCGGGGCACGCACCCTTCTTGAGCCATGCCGACGAAGTGGCGACAGCGATCCGGGAGTTCGTTGCCGCAGGTGGCTCGGCGTGAGCGGCATCTTTGATCTGACCCAGGTGCGCAGGTCGTTCGGCCGCGCAGCCGCAAGCTACGATGAACACGCTGCCCTGCAGAAGGAAGTGCAGCAGCGCCTGCAGGAACGGCTCGATGACTTGCCGCTGGATCCCGCGCGCGTGCTCGACGTGGGCTGCGGCACGGCGCACGGAACCGCAAAGCTGCGCCAGCGCTACCGCAAGGCACACACCGTTGCCCTCGATCTGGCCCTGCCGATGCTGCAGGCAGCCAGGCGCCAGCAAAGCTGGCGGCGACCGTTCGCGCGCGTGTGCGCGGATGCCGAGGTGCTGCCGTTCCAGGATGCTGGCTTCGACCTCGTGCACTCCAACCTCTGCCTGCAATGGTGCGGACAACTGGAAACGGTGCTCGATGAGTTCCGCCGCATGCTGCGTCCGCGCGGCTTGCTGCTGTTCAGCACCTTCGGGCCTCAAACGCTGATCGAGCTGCGCGAGGCGTTCGCCCGCGTTGATCAGGCGCCCCATGTCAGCCGCTTTCTCGACATCCACCAAATCGGCGATGCCATGCTCGCGGCCGGATTTCGTGATCCGGTGCTGGAGCGTGATGTGTTCACCCTGCACCATGCCGACGTGCTTGGCCTGATGCGCGAACTGCGTGCGCTGGGCGCAACCAATGCCGACACCGGGCGGGCGCGCGGACTCACCGGCAAGCAGCATCTGCGGCAGGTGATCGAGGCTTACGAGGTGCATCGCCGCGACGGTACCTTGCCGGCCACCTGGGAAGTGGTTTACGCCATGGCCTGGGCGCCCGAGGCAGGCCAGCCGCGCCGACGCGGCAGCACCGAGATCGCCAGTTTCTCCATCGACCAGTTGCGCGGCTCGCGTCGCCAGCGCCGCTGAGGCAACGCTGGATACGCAGCTCTTGCCGACATTTCGGCGAAAGCCGCAATCCCTTTGGCCTTCGTGTGCCGGTCAATGAAGCCAGGATGGATCCCGGCTTGACCAGCCATTCGGCTGTTGTAAAGCGCCTCGCCGGGATGACCGCATGATGGGCGTCGCCCCGCGTTGCGGTGTTCCTGCGTTGGCCGCGGTTTAAGGGATAGAATTGCAAACCTCCACCTTGGCGATCCGAACCATGCGCTGTCTTGCGATGTCGTTGCTGCTTGTTGGCCTGCCCGCAACCGGCGTACCCGTGGCGCGTGCGCAGACGGCCGACGCCGTGCTGCAGACCTGCGTCGACGAAGCCGATCCCACGGCGCGGCTTGCCTGCTATGACCGCGCGGCCGGTCGTCACAGCCAGGCTCCCGCCAAGGCGCCGGAAACCCGCTCTGGCGATGTATTCCCACGTCATGCCGCCGCCGAGGGTGACCGTTGCGAGCGACCGCCACCGGATTCACTGCTGGATTCCCGTTGGGAGCTCTACGCGCAGAATGAACAGCAGCCGCTTGCGCCGACCTTCTGCATCCGTGCCTACCAGCCGGTCTACCTGATGCCGTTCTACAGCTCGCGCCCCAACCGCACGCCGCGCTCACCCAACCCGGACAACTCCGTCAGCACGCCGCTTGACGTCGACAACGGCGAACTCAAATACCAGATCAGCCTGAAGACGCGCCTGCTCAACGACATCTTCGGCAACAACGGCGACCTGTGGCTGGGCTACACGCAGATTTCGCACTGGCAGATCCTCAATTCGCAGCAGTCGAGGCCGTTTCGCGAAACCAACTACGCGCCCGATGCCAACCTCATGTTCAGCACCAACTTTCCGCTATGGGGCTGGAATGCACGCATGCTCGGCGTTGGCCTCGTGCACCAGTCCAACGGACGCAGCAACCCGCTGTCACGCAGCTGGAACCGCGCCACCGCGACCCTCGCGCTGGAGCGTGAAAACTGGACGGTGACCCTGCGCCCATGGTGGCGCGTGCTGGAATTCGGCGAGGACAACAACGCCGACATCAGCGACTACATGGGTCGCGGCGAAATGGAAATCGTGCATGTGCGCGACGACATGCAGTTCGCGCTGAACCTGCGCCACTCGTTGCGCGCAGGCGATCGCAGCCGCGGCGCCGTGCAGTTCGACTGGGCGATCCCGCTGGCACCACCGCTGCGCATGCACGTGCAACTGTTCAACGGCTATGGCGAAAGCCTGATCGACTACAACCATCGCGCCTGGTATGCGGGTGTCGGGCTGTCCCTGATCGAGTGGTACTGATCGGAATGCGTTTGCCGCTAAGCTGCGCGGCTTGCTGCAAACTAACGTGATCGGCAGCTTCGAAGGAACCCCGCGTGCAAAGCCTGTTGATTTCGACCACGGCGGTGGCCATCGCCGAGATTGGCGACAAGACCCAATTGCTGTCCCTGATCCTGGCGGCAAAGTATCGGCGGCCACTGCCGATCTGCCTTGGCATCCTCATCGCGACCCTGCTCAACCACGCCCTGGCGGCCGGTCTGGGTGCCGTGCTGGCGGCCTGGCTGACACCGGGAATCCTCAAGTGGATTGTCGCCATCTCGTTCCTCGCCATCGGTCTGTGGACCCTGATCCCGGACACGATCGACGACGAGGCGCTGCCCGCAAAGCGCGATGCGGGCGTGCTGCTGGTGACCATCAGCGCTTTCTTTCTCGCCGAAATGGGCGACAAGACCCAGGTCGCCACGGTGGTGCTGGCCGCGCAGTATTCGCCGCTGTGGCAGGTCATCGTCGGCACCACGCTGGGCATGCTGCTGGCCAATGTGCCGGTGGTCTGGCTGGGCGCGCGCTTTGCCGATCGCCTGCCGCTGCGCGCGGCGCGCATCACCGCGGCACTGCTGTTCATCGCGCTGGCGGCATGGATCGCGCTGCGCTGAGTGCGTGTGTCGGTTCCGCAGCTGCGCTGCTTGAACCGACCTGCATGTGAGCAAACGGCAAGCATGCGTTTCTTGCGTCGGTTCCGCCGCTGCGCTGCTTGAACCGACCTACATGTGAGCGAACGGCAAGCGTGCTGGCGTAGGTCGGCTCAAGGCCAAAGGCCGGAGCCGACGATTCCCTTGTTTGCGCCGTTTCCGCTTCGTTGCAGGTAGAGTTTCAAGCGGACGCTTCTGCGCAATGCCGAGTCGGGCTGACGCCCGGCCTGCAAGGGCCATGACGGGCTACAGCGCGTCGTTGTCGAGCTCGCCGGTGCGGATGCGCATGACCTGGTCGAGCTGCCAGACGAAAATCTTGCCGTCGCCGATCTTGTCGGTGTTGGCACTCTCGCGCAGGGTTTCCACCACGCGTTCGAGCTGATCGTCCGGCACGGCAATCTCGATCTTGATCTTGGGCAGGAAGTCGACCACGTATTCGGCACCCCGGTAGAGCTCGGTGTGCCCCTTCTGGCGCCCAAAGCCCTTCACTTCGCTGACCGTGATGCCCTGCACGCCGATGCCGGCCAGGGCCTCACGCACGTCATCGAGTTTGAATGGCTTGATGATCGCCATGACCATTTTCATTGCGCGGGTTCCGTGTGGATGGGCTGGCCATGAATATAAACCGGAATCGGATCTCCGGCCTGCGTGTAGGAAATTTCCTACACGCCAATCCGAAATCCGCCACTGCGTTCGAGGCGGCCGCTGCCTAGACTTTCATGCCAAGGGATGGCCCGTCGGCAACACCGCTGACGCAGGCGCAGGGACGCGAGCAGGGAAGCAGGCAAGGACGCACGCAGGGATTCGCAGTCGGTCGCGCCGATGCCTGTCATCGGCGCAACCGACACTGCACCCGGTAAGATTGATGCATCCGTTTGCCATGAGGTTCGCCATGATCAATGCCACCACCCTCGATGAGTTGGCCCAGCGCCTGGCCGCTATCGTGCCACCGGGAATGAAGGACGCGAGCGAGGATCTGGGTCGCAATTTCCGCGCCATCCTGCAGTCGGGCCTCGGCAAGCTGGATCTGGTGACCCGCGAGGAGTTCGACGTGCAACGCCTGGTGCTGTTGCGCACGCGCGAGAAGATCGAGCTGCTGGAACGCCAGCTCGCCGCGCTGGAAACCGAATTGTCGGCCAAGCCGCGTCACTGACTGCCGGCAGCTACGCAGGCAGCGGCGCGCTTGAATCGATCGAACCGCCGAGGACCTGCGTTCCATGAGTCTTGCCGTCGTCTACAGTCGTGCCCAGGAAGGCGTGAATGCGCCACTGGTGATCTGCGAAGTGCATCTGTCCGGCGGCCTGCCGGGCACCTCGATTGTCGGCCTGCCGGAAACCGCCGTTCGCGAAGCACGCGACCGGGTACGCGCCGCCATACTCAATTGCCAGCTTGAGTATCCGCAGCGCAAGGTGACGGTCGGGCTCGCTCCGGCTGACCTGCCCAAGGATGGTGGTCGTTTCGACTTGCCGATTGCGCTGGGCATCCTGGCTGCCAACGACAGCATTCCGCGCACCTTGCTGGAGCGCCATGAATTCCTTGGCGAACTGGCCCTGTCCGGCGAGCTGCGCGCGGTTCACGGCGTATTGCCTGCCGTATTGCGCGCGGCACGTGCCGGCCGCAGCGTGATCGTGCCACGCGCGAATGCCGCCGAAGCGGCGCTGGTCAGCGATGCCGACGTGCGTTGCGCGGACAACCTGCTGGAAGTCTGTGCCCACCTGTGTGGCAAGCTGGAATTGCCCCGCGCCGAACGCGGCACCGGGCCCGCGTTGCCGGCGGACCAACCGGACCTCGCCGAGGTGCGTGGCCAGCCGCACGCGCGCCGTGCGCTGGAGATTGCCGCTGCCGGCGCCCACAACCTGCTGCTGGTCGGGCCGCCCGGCACCGGCAAGACCATGCTGGCCTGTCGGCTCTCCGGTATTCTGCCGCCACTGGCCGAACACGAAGCACTGGAACTTGCCGCCGTGCGCTCGGTGGCCGGACTGGGCGCCGACGTGCAGGACTGGATGCGCCGCGCCTTCCGCTCGCCGCATCACACCGCATCGGCGGTTGCCCTGGTCGGTGGAGGCTCGGTCCCGCGACCGGGCGAAGTCTCGCTGGCCCATCATGGCGTGCTGTTCCTGGATGAATTGCCGGAGTACGACCGGCGCGTGCTGGAGGTGCTGCGCGAGCCGATCGAATCCGGCCAGATCACCATCTCGCGCGCGGCGCGGCAGGCGGATTTCCCCGCCCGTTTCCAGTTGGTCGCCGCCATGAATCCTTGCCCCTGCGGACATGCCGGTGATCCCTCCGCAAACTGTCGCTGCACGCCGGACCAGATCCAGCGCTACCGTTCGCGCATTTCCGGTCCGCTGCTGGATCGCATCGACCTGAAGTTGGAAATGCCGCGGGTTCCGCATGCGGAACTGCGCAGCGCCGAGCCCGCGGAAACGTCCGCCGAGGTGCGCCAGCGCGTGGTCGCCGCCCGCAATGTGCAACTGGCGCGCGCGGGAAAGCCGAACGGCTGGCTCAACAACCGCGAAACCGAGCGCGACTGCGCACTGGATCCGGCGGGCCTGGCGCTGCTGGATCGCGCGGTCGAGCGCCTGGGCTTGTCGGCGCGCGCCTTCCATCGCGTGTTGCGGGTGGCACGCAGCATTGCCGATCTGGCCGCAAGCCCGCGCATCGAACGCAATCACCTGTCCGAAGCCATCCAGTTCCGGCGTTTCGAACCGGCCCATTGAAACACACTGGCCGGTGACGGCGGCATCGCGTCGATTCGCGTGACGATTTGGCGGATTTCGCACGGAACGAAGGGGCGAACCGGGTACACTTGGGTCACTTGTACCCTGACCTGTACCCCGCCACCTTGCTCCAGCCCATCCAATCGCATCTACCCTGCGCAGGCATCCGCGGTTTGCTTGGCATGGCCGAAAGCCTCGTCGCCACCGGTCGCGTTGGCGCACTGGCAGTGCTTGCCCAGGTGTCCGCAGGGGTGCACCGCGAGCGCGGTGCCTTGGCCTTGCTGGATGGCGATGAAGTGGTGGCCGGCTGGCTGCGCGGCGGCACCCTGGAAGATCGTCTTTGCCAGGAAAGCGCTCTCGTCGTTGGCGAGGGCAGGGCGCGCTGCATAGACGTGGATGCCGCAGACGACAGCAGCCATGCTTCCGTCATTGCCGCCGAGAACCAGGGCAGCCTGCGTATCCTGATGCTGCCCTTGCCGGTGCAGGTATCCCCCTTGCGCGAAGCGATCGCTGCCGCCTGTGCCGAAGGCGCCTGGCTGAGACTGCGCCTGGAACTTGGCCTGCCACCCAGTGCAGATCCCGTGGTCGGCTTTGGCGAAGCGCGCGCAGGACAGCGCATCTTCACCTTCGATCCGCAGGGATTGCCCACGGATGCCGCCAACGAGTTCAGCTATCAGGTGCGACTCGGCTACGCACCACCTCCGCGCCTGGCCCTGCTCGGTGCGGGTCCGGAGTCACGTCCGCTGGCAACCCTGGCGCGCCAGCTCGGCTGGATTGTCGAGCTGGTTGATCAGCGTGTCGAAATGCGTCGCTTCATCGACAGCTTTCATGTTGACCGCATTCACGCCATTGCCCCGGATGCACTCGCGCAATTGCTGGATACACGCCATTTCGATGCTGCCATCGTCGGCAGCCATGACTTTGAACTGGATGCCAGCCACCTGCGCCAGCTGGGCGATACCGGCATCGGTTACGTGGCCTTGCTCGGCTCCCCGCTGCGCCGCGACGCCATGCTTACGCGCATGGGCGACATCATCGCAACCCAACTCGAACCCCGCCTCTACGCACCGGCCGGTTTGCACTTGGGCGGCGAGGGACCGGAAATCATGGCCTTGGCCATCGTCGCCCAGTTGCAGCGCTTCCTTGCCCACGATGTGAACGCCTGAGCCTCAGCCAGATTTTGGCCACACGCTGCCCAAGGGATCGAACTCGGCTTCATCGACTTGCTCGGCACCACGCCAGCCGAATCCGCTGACCGCGAGCACGCCTTCCTGCATGGGATCCAGTCCGAACAACTGCTCGATGTCGCGCTCGTTGACGGCGGCGGTGATGAATGCGGCAAGCCCGCGCTCGGCGGCAGCCAGATACAGGGTCTGCGACAGGTGTCCGGCATCCAGGATCACCGCGCGATAGGCCTTGGCGTGGTTGCGGTATTTCCAGAACGTGCGGCGAAAGCGACTGGCCAGCACCACCAGCACATGCGCCTTCATGAAGTGGCGCTGTCCGGCCACAAGGCGCAAGGCCAGCGCCTGACTCTCCGCCGCCGCCACCTCACCCAGCGGTTCCAACGCATGATCAATCGGGTGGTAGTGATACAAGCCCGGCGCCACGCCCTCGACGTTCTGCACCAACAGATAGGCTTCGGTCGGATGCAGGCCGCCGGCCGAAGGCACCGCACGCTTCATCACCTCGATACCCGGTTGATCGCTGACCGCACGCGCAGCGAATGTGCGGTACAGGGTGTGGGCAAAGTCTTGCGCTGAAACCGGGCGCGAGGTATCCCAGTTGCGACAGGTCACGCGCTGGCGGATGAGGCTTTCCAGTGCGCTGTCGGCGGGTTTGCCCAGGGCCATGCGCCGGCTTGCCTCCACCCGTTCGCGCACCGGCGGCTCCGGTGTCCCCAGGCGATCCAGGAACGGTCGATCGGTTTCCTCGCCGAATCGGCGCTCGGCTTCCAGGGTATCCACACCGCCCCAGCGGGTATGGCGTTGCACGATGGCGGACAGACCCTTCCAGTGGCCTGCGCGCACGATTTCGTCTGCGTGCCGCAGCTTGGCGTGCGCTGGACTGTCGCACAGCAGCAGCCCCTTGCTGACCAGGCTTTGCAGGACCTCCTGCGGATGCTCAGCGGCCAGCGCATCGAAATCTACCCAGTTTTCCGGCGACAACTTGCCGAGTATCCGCACTTCGTCGTCATCGAGGGTCTGCTCCTCGTCGAGGTGCGCGGCCAGTGCAAACGAGTCGAGCAGCATCTCGATCCCGGATCCTCCCTGGGTCAAGCGGGCCAGATCAAAATCCAGACGTTCGCGCGGCTCGATGACCAGCACCGCGCAGCGGCGTGCCTGCATGGCATGTTTCCGGGAAGGAGAGTTCTGCTAGCCTACGGAGCGATCCGGCGATCGACAAGTGCACGCCGCTTGAGCCGAATCGCAAACGCCAATTGCCGGTCGATCATCGGATGACGACCCGATACCGCTGTCGCTGCGCCAGCCAAACCACACCAGGGGAAACCAGACATGAACAAGAATCGCCTGCCGAGGGAACAGGAACTTTCGCTGCTCGGAAAATTGTCCAGCGATGATGCGTTCCGCACGCGCTACGAGACGGATCCGCGCGCTGCATTGAAGGAGATGGGCGTCACCGACAGCACCCTGGCATCGCTGGATCCGGCCGGACTGGCGCCCGGCAAGCTGGCCGACAAGGCCGTCATCGCACAGACGCTCAAGCAATTGACCGAGCAAGGCTTGAGCGATCACGTTTGCCTGATCTTCCCGGTGTTGCGCCTGAACTACGGGGATCCGGGTTCCGACAAGACACCCTGAAGGGCGCGAATGCGTTTTGCCAGGGCGGGCCGGGCGCTCGCCTCCGGCCATGCCTCCAGGAACTGTTTCAGCATGGCGCGCGCGGAGTCCTTGTCCTTTTGCGCCACGGCCAATTCCGCAGCTTGCAGCAGGGCGAGGGTCGTGTGCTGGACATTGAATGCCGTCAGCCGGTTGTCCGGCGCAACTTCGGCATACGCCCTTCCACGGTGGCCGCTCAACCAGCGCGCCTGCTGCAGCGCCTTGCCTGCCTGTCCCGCAGCGGCGTAGGCATCGAGCAGGGCCACATGGGTGATGAACAGTTCGCTGCCATCCAGCAGGGTTTCGATGCGCTGGATGCCGGCGCCATGACGGCCTTCGATGCGATCAAGCTCGGCTTCGACGATGGCATGCAGTTTGGCGTTGCTTGAACCGCTGGGCGTGTCGGCCAGGGGAATGGCTGCCAGAACCCGGCGCGCCGAGTCGCGCTCATTGGCGCGGGCAAGCACGTAAGCCAGGATCAAGGCCTGCGCATCCAGGGTCTGGCGTCGAGCCGTCTGCGCCGACTTGCGCTGCGCCAGGACATCCTCCAGCTGCTGTTTTGCGGAACGCAGATCGTCGCCAGAAAGCGGCGGGTCGGCGGATATCAGGGTCAGGCGCATGATCGAGAAAGCCTGCGCCAGGACCTTGCCATCGGTTTCAGCGCGTGCTGCGTCGTCCAACAATGTGGATGCCTGTTCCAGCTTGCCCTGGTCAACCAACAGGGCCGCGTTCAAGCTGGCGCGCGTGATCGCCATCGCCGGATTTCCCTTGGCGGCGCCCGCCGGGCTGCGTGCCAGGGTTGCCTTCGCTTCGTCGAACTTGCGCATGGCCGCCTGCGTGGCGGCATGGTACTCGGTGAACTGCAAACCTTGCGCTTCGGCGTCGGCGAAGTGGGCGAGTGCCTGCGCAAAGCGCCCGTTGCCAAGCTCGAGTATTCCCATCAGTTGCAGGGACGGCATGCGGTTGGGATTCTTCGATGACGCCGAGGCTTCCACCATCGCCATCGCCTTCGCGTCAAAGCGGTTGGCGTCACGCCAGTTCAGGTAGGCGAAACTGCCCAAACCCGTGAAGTAATCGGGAAAACGCTCGGTCAGGGTGGCCCATTTGACCAATGCATCCGGTGCCTGCTGGGCACTCGCACGCATCGCCTCCGCATACAGGGCGTCGCGAGTGGTCAGGCGCGCGCTCTGCTCCAGGGCCCTGGAGAAAGACTCCACGGCCTGTTCCTGTTGCCCGGCGCTGGCGCGGATGGCGCCGATGCGTACCTGCACCGAAGCAAACCCGGCGTCGAGCTGCAAGGCCTGGCGAAACAGCTCGAGCGCTTCGGGAAACTGGCCGCTGGCATACTTGTTCACCCCCAGCGAGTAGGCACGCAAGGCCTCCAGATTTTCGGTCGCCACCTTTTCCAGCGGCTTGGATTCCGCCGACACCGTGGCCAGTGCTTCGCCCAGGCGCACGCGCAGCCGCTGGTTGATCACATCCAGTGACGGCAGGATCGATTCCTTGCCGATGCCATCGGCGGTTTCCGAGTACACCGTGGTCTGCGTCTGTGGATCGATCACTTCCGCCGTGATGCGCACCCGACCGCCGATCTCCGCGATGGTCGGCAGGATCAAGGCGCGCGCACCGTCGCGGATCGCCACTTCCGAACCCACCGCGCGACTGACTTCCGCCGTGGCCGGATCCAGTTGCATGCGCGTCAGCGTGTCGCGCACTTTCAGATCCGACAGCACATTGACGAAATGCGATTGCTCCAGGCCAATGCGCAAGGCGCTTTCCAGCGAATCGTCGAACACCGTCTCACCGGTCAGGTTGTGCAGGCTGCCCACCACCACCCAATCACGCTCGGCAAAGGCAATGGCCGCCTGCGGCCGCAAGAACATGTAGAGCGGTATGGTCAGCAACGCCAACACCACCAGGGCCTCGATCACCACCGTTGCCGGCCGTCGCCAGAACGGCACTTCGCGGTGCGCCTTGCTCGACCACGGCGGCGCCTTGAGGGGCGCCAGGCCTTCTTCGCCCACCTCGAACACCGGCACCGGGTCCGGCACGCCGCGGAAGCGGTAGCGGCCATGGGTGCGCCAACGCACTTTTTCGAGCCGCTCGCCCAACTCGCCCTGCGCGCGATGCGCCAATGCATAGGCAATGTTGGACAACAGGACCTGACCCGGAAAGGCCAGGGTCATCAGGCGCGAGGCGACCGGTTTGACCAGTCCCTCGACCTCGACCGGCTTGGCTCCGCGGGCGACATCTTCGGCGCTGTTTTCCCACACCACCACGTCGCCGACATGGATCCCGACCCGCGCCGCCAGATTCACCGATTCGGCGGCATTGAACTGGCGCAGGGCACGCTGATAGTCCAGCGCAAAGGCAGCCGCCTGCACCGGCCGCTCGAACATCAGGAGGAAACCGTCGGTCTTGTCGATCTCGCGGCCTGCGTGGCGGTCCACCAGGGTGCGCGCCAGGCGATCATGCTTACGGATCAATTCCGCCGCCGCCAGATCGCCCAGTCGTTCCACCAGTGCGGTGGATTCCACCAGATCACAAATCAGCAGGGTACGCAGCTGCGCACCAACCGGGGTGCCCGACTCCGTGTCCTTGGCCATGCTGGTGTTCACAAACGTGCGGCAACCCGGATTGGCGATGGTCGATCACCCATTCTGCATGGCCATGCCGACCGATGCCACCAGCAACGCGAGGCTTGCTAGACTCGCCGGGGTTTGGTTTCTGCGGCACCAGGCCGGGTGGACGCCCACCAACAAGACCGCAGCAGGCTTGAATTCAGGGGAACAGATCGATGAGCGACTCCACATTGAGCGACAAGCAGGCAACCGAGTTGTTGCGCCGCCTGGCCACGGACGATGCGTTCCGCGCCTTGTTTGAGTCGAAGCCGGCCAAGGCCCTGGTCGAGATGGGTGTTCCCCATGAGACCGTGGTCGACCTCAATGCAGCCTGCCTGTGCGCATCCAAACTGGCGGACAAGGCCACGTTCCAGCGCGCGGTG
The DNA here is from genome assembly GCA_016712865.1 of Dokdonella sp. Taxonomy (GTDB): domain Bacteria; phylum Pseudomonadota; class Gammaproteobacteria; order Xanthomonadales; family Rhodanobacteraceae; genus Dokdonella. Next base: position 161,254 of record JADJQH010000004.1, on the reverse strand, counting down.
GACACCATGGATGCACAGACATTGACGGCCACGTCCAAAATGGTGCCGCCAAAGATTTCAGTTCCGCGCTGAGGGCTCGGCCGCTTTTTCGCCTGAAGCTGCGTCAAGACGCTTCATCCAGGCCGAAAGCGAATCCGGCAAGTCCTTTTCTTTCCAGTTCGCCCGCACTACGCCCAACGCGTCGCGGGCGATATCTGCCTTGCCCAGCGCCAACGCATTTTCCGCTATATGCAGCTGGGCAAGGTTCGTCTGCAGCACGTTGAATGGCATGAACGAATCGCCCGCCGCCGTCGAGGCGTAGGCACGACCGCGATGTGCGGCAATCCAACGAGCCTCATTGAGCGCAGCAGCAAAGTCCTTGCGCTCGGCGTGCATTTCCATCAGCAACAGGTGCGTCCCGAAGTATTCCGTTCCATCCAGCATGCTCTTGAGGTTTTGCGCGGCTTTGTCGGTCTGGCCCTGACGCGCCGCAACCGTGGCTTCGACAAGCGCGCGCAATTTGGATAATGCCGGGTAGTCACCACCGCGCGCGGGTTCTGCCAGCTGCTCCAACCGCTGCTTGGCGGCCTTGACATCACCGTAGTACGCCAACAACCAGGCGCGGAAGAGTATCTGGGCCTCCCGTGCAGACGGCTGGCTTGATTCGGATGGCGCCGCGCCAGTGCCCAGTTGCCCAAGCAAATCCTTGCGTCCGTCGCGCGTGCCCACGGCCAACTTCAGCGCCATGCCAGCATCGGCAAGCATGCTTGCGTCCGATTCGTCGAGACTCGAATTCCCGGGATGCGATTGTTCCGCGGGCGACAGGGCTGCTGTCCAATTGCCCTCGTCCGCGGCCATGCCCATGGCCAGAAGTTGATCCTGGAACTTGTCACTCGAATTCGTTGAAACACGGCCAGCCTCGAGCAATTCGTGCGCACGCTTGAAATTACGCCTTGCTGCAAACACCGACGCATACATGTGATTCTGGAAGCGGGTACCCAATGCGGCGGATTTCTCGAACTGTTGCTCGGCCTGGGCATAATCCTCCGATCCGAGGTACAAGGTACCGAGCAGATAGTGGCCGGTGCCGCGATACGGATTCTGCTCGACGGTATTGCGCTTGGTGACTTCGATGGCAGCAGCAAAATCATTCGACTGCGTCCAAAGCAGAAAGGCATAGTTGCCTTGGGCAGTGAACAGATCCGGCTCCAGCGTAGCCAACGCCCGCCACTTTTCCAGCGCGACGCGCGGCGACTTGAGCCTGCTCATGCTGGCTTCCGCAAGCAGCTTGTCGGTAGGCGTCAGGCGTTCGCCCAATTCAAGCGCACGAGTGAGTTGCTGCTGCGCCTCCCGATTGCGATCAAGATTCAAGTACAGCATGCCCAGCTCGATTCTCGCCCGGGCAAAATCCGGATCCAGCGTGATCGCGTGTTGATAGAGGATTCCTGCCTGGTCGAAATCGCCCAGTGACGTTTCCTTGTAGCCCAGCGAATAAGCACGCAGGGCATCCAGATTGGCCGTGGCCACCTTCTCCAGCGGTTGGGATTCTTCCGTCACCGTGGCCAGTGCTTCACCAAGGCGCACACGCAGGCGTTTGTTGATCGCATCCAGCGACGGCAGGATGGATTCCTTGCCTACGCCATCGGCGGTTTCCGAATACACCGTGGTCTGCGTCTGTGGATCAATGACTTCAGCGGTGATGCGCACGCGCCCACCGATTTCGGCAATGGTGGGCAATATCAAAGCGCGCGCGCCATCACGGATGGCAATCTCGGACCCGATCTCGCGACTGACCTCCGTGGTGGCCGGATCCAGTTGCATGCGCTTGACCGATTCGCGCACCTTGAGATCCGGCAACACGTTGACGTATTGCGACTGCTCAAGACCAATGCGCAGTGCGCTTTCCAGCGCGTCATCGAACACCGTCTCCCCGGTCAGGTTGTTGAGGCTGCCCATCACCACCCAGTCGCGCTTGGCAAATGCGATGGCCGGATCCGGTCGCAGGAACATGAAGATGGGCACGCCGATCAACGCCGCCAGTACGACCAGCTCGATCACCATGGTGGCCGGTCGCCGCCAGAACGGAACTTCCCGGTGCGCCTTGCTTGACCATGGTGGCGCCTTCAGCGGCGCCAGGCCCTCCTCGCCCACTTCGAACACCGGCACCGGGTCGGGCACGCCGCGAAAGCGATAGCGTCCGTGCGTACGCCAGCGCAATTTGTCGAGTTGCTCGCCGAGTTCGCCCTGGGCGCGATGCGCCAGCGCATAGGCAATGTTCGACAGCAGGATCTGGCCCGGCAGGGCCAGGTTCATCAGGCGCGAGGTGATCGGCTTGACCAGGCCTTCGACCTCGGTCGGCTTGGCGCCCTTGGCCACGTCCTCGGCATTGTTGTCCCACACAACCACATCACCCACGTGGATGCCGACGCGGGCGGAGAGCGAAGTCGATTCCGCCGCGTTCAGTTGACGCAGGCCGCGCTGGTAGTCCAGCGCGAAGGCAACCGCCTGCACCGGCCGCTCGAACATCATCATGAAGCCGTCGGTCTTGTCGATCTCGCGGCCAGCGTGGCGATCTGCCAGGGTGCGCGCCAGGCGATCGTGCTTGCGGATCAGTTCCGCCGCCAGCAGATCCCCGAGGCTTTCGACCAATGCCGTGGAATCAACCAGGTCACAAAGCAACAGTGTCCGCAGCATCGAGCTGGCATGGGCTTCTGTCGATGCGTGCGTGCTGGCTGCCGCTCCGGCGGTCACGGGAAATTCCATTCACTGCGTTCGGGCCCTGCATTCTGCGCCGCGCGGTGCGCAATTTCCAGCAATGTGCACTTGATGGCAGGCGCAGGAATCGCGCCGGGTGCAACCGGCGGGCCGGATTCCGGCTTGGCAGGCTGTTGAAAAACGTTGACGAGACAGCCAGGGCAAGGCAAAAGCAGGCGAAAAAGCGCAGTTTACGGTGGTGCAAATGAGCATTTTGAGCCTGCTTTTGCTGATAAGTCAGGAATCAAGGAAGGTCTGAACAAGTACGGAACTCATTCGTCGCGAGCAAGCTCGCTCCCACAAAATCAAGCAATGGTGGGAGCGAGCTTGCTCGCGACAATACTTGTTCAGACCTTCCTTGATTGCTGACTTATGAGTAACGCAGCAATGGCAACGCAGCTGGTTTTTCAACAACCTGTCAGGCGTCCATGCGCCTGAACACGAACCACGGCAGGTGGGCAATGATGAACGCAACCAGGGCCCACCAGCGCGGTGCATGGCGATCGAAAGATGCCTTTTCCAGATTGGCAACAACCTGACTGGCCACCTGCGCCGGTTCGGCAGCCGGCAATGGCAGGCGCATGCCGTGGGTCAGGTTGCTGCGCAGGAAGCCCAGGCGATGGAATTGCACGCGCAGGCCCTGCCCTGAATGGCGATGGCGCAGGCTCTCGAAGAATCCCTGCAGGCCTCTTTTTGCCGCGGCATAGACCATGTTGCGGCTGCGCCCGCGCACGGCCGCCACGCTGCCGAAACCGACCACCACGCCGCGCGCCTCCAGCAGGGCCGGCAGCAAGGCCTGCACGATGGTGATCGGCGCATGCAGATTGATAGCCAGCAATTGGCCCGTCGCCGCTGCACCGAGGCTGCCATCGTCATCGACTCGCGACTGCCCAACCGGCAGCAGCAAGGCCGATGGCGCTGGCAATTCGGCCAGCGCCGCAAGCACGCGCGCACCCGGATCGGCGGTCGCTGCGAGATCCAGGGCCAAGGTGTGCACCTTTGCCGCGTGGCGCAAGCCCAGGTCGGCCGCAATTGCGGAAAGGTCGCGCGGATCGGAGGCGACCAGCAACAACTCATGGCTCGCGCGCGCCAGTTCCTCGGCCAAGGCGCGGCCCAGTCCGCTCGATGCACCGACGACGACCGTGGTCACAACCCGAGCCTGCGCGTCATGGCCGATTCCTGCACATGCGCGGGATCGAAGCGCCGCAGTGCATTGCGTGCATTGTCGAAATCCGCAAAGCAGCGCGGCAAGGTTGCGGCCTGCAAGCTGGAATCCTTGATCAGGTTCGGTCGACCCCCGTGGATGATGGCCAACTCGGTCAAGCTCTCGATGAAAGCGGCCTGCTCGCGCTGGCGCGGCTGCGGCATCTGGATGGCCAGGGCGATGCCGCTGCCATCGAAACTGAAACCTGTCGGTTTGCCCTCGAACAGCTTGCTGGCGATCAGGCTGATGCGCGGCCGCAAACGTCGCACTTCCGCTTCCAGTGCCGCCACGAACTCGGCGTAGCTGGCATGCGGAAGCAACCACTGAGCCTCATTCATTCCGTGCTTGCCGAAACCGGCAAAGTAACGGCGCGCCTCGTTGAGCGGAAACAGTGCCGCGGCTGTGGGCACTTGCCCGGCGACAAACTGGCGGTGCCTGACCCAACGGTTCATCGCGGCGATGCCGATCCGGTTCCAGGCGGTGATCGGCCACGGCGCTATCGTCTCGGGAAGATCAGGGTATGTCCGATGCTTGCCTGTCGTCCCATCCTTGGCTTCAAGGCCAAAGCGGATCGCTCCGCGGCCGAATCGCCCGGCGCGTCCATCGTGCCAGCCGTACAGCAGCGGTGCATTGGCGTGGCTGCGCAGGACCTCGGCGGCCTCGACGAGATTGGCCACTGCGATCGAACGCAAGGAGTACGCCTGCGCCGCTGGGACCAATCGCAATCGTGCACGCACCATCAAGCCGGGTATGCCGAAACCGGCGAAGCAGGCGGCAAAGTGATCGGCATCCTGGTTCGGTCCCAACTGCACCCAGCCTGCCTGCGCATCGAACAGCTCGATGCCCTCGACATGCTGGCGAAAGGTGCCGTCACGCGCCGGATTCTTGCCGTGCACGTCGGCGGCGATGCAGCCGCCGATGCTGGCGCGTGGATGGCCCGGAACCACCGGCAACATCCAGCCCCGCGACAAGGCGAAGCGGGTCACGTCGCCGATGCGCGCACCGGCCTCGACGGTGAGTCGCCCCTGTTCGGGATCGAATTCAAGCAAGCGGTCGAACGCGCCCATCTCCTGCACCACGCTGTCGTGGGCGAAGCTCGCGCCGACAAAGGAGACACCGCCGCCACGGGTGATGCGACGTGCATCCGCAGGCAGCGCTTCCAGCAGACGATAGCGATCCGGTCGCTGCACATGGCAGCGCGCCGTCGTGCTGCGATCAAAGCTGGCCAGCTGCGTTTCGGCCAGGGCAAAGCCACGCTTCCTGCTCACGTCTGCGATTCCTTTTCGCCGGCAATGTCGGCCTCGAACAAATTGTCCAGGTCGCGCTGCGCCTCGCGCGAATTCTGCATGATGGCCGCTTCGTCATCGTAAATGAGGTGCTGCTCGGCAAGCAGCTTCTCGTCGAACTCGCGGAACGCCGCGACCCGCTGTGCGGCCAGCTCCGAGGACATCCCCAGCGCCTCCAGCACACGTCGCGACAACACCAGGCTCGAGTGGAAGGTTTCGCGCTCGATCAAGGCGCCGAGGTCCATCAGCCGGAAGGCATGCTGGCGATTGCGCGCGCGCGCGAACACCTTGAGTTGCGGATACATGCGGCGCACCAGGCGCGCGGTGCGGATGTTGGCTTCCGGATCGTCGGTGGCGACGATGAACAACTCCACCTTGTCGATGTGGGCTGCCCGCAGCAAATCACTGCGCGTGGGATCGCCATAGTAGATGCGATTGCCGAAGCGGCGCGAGATCTCGACCTGCTCGATGGAATTCTCGATGGCGGTGAAACGGATCTTGTTGGCACGCAGCACGCGCGCGACGATCTGGCCGAAGCGGCCAAAGCCGGCAATGATGACCTGCGGCGTCTCCGTATCGTCGATCTGGTCGTAACTGCGGGGCGCCTTGGATTGCGCGGGCAGCAACTTCACGCACGCCGAAATCAGGATCGGGGTCATGGCCATGGACAGGGTGATCGCGACCACGATGAGCTGGTGCAACTGGGGATCGATCAGCGTGTTCTGCACCGCCAGGGTGAGGATCACGAAGGCGAACTCGCCGCCCTGCGAAAGCACGGCAGCAAGCTTCAGTGCCGTGGCCGCGCTCTCCCCGGCAAGCCGCGCAATGGCCACCAGGACAATGCCCTTGATGACAAGCAGCACGGCCAGGATGGTCGCGATCAGGAATGGCTGTTCACGCAACAGGGACAGGTTGACCGACATGCCAACGCTGATGAAGAACAATCCCAGCAGCAGGCCCTTGAACGGGTCAACGCGCGCTTCGATTTCATGCCGGTATTCCGAATCGGCCAGCAGGACGCCGGCAAGGAAAGCGCCCAGCGACATGGAAACGCCCACCTGGTGCAACAGCCATGCCGTGCCCAGCACCACCAGCAGGGTGCTTGCCGTGAACACTTCCGGAATCTGCGTGCGTGCAGCACTGCGGAACAGCGGGCGCAGCAACAGCCGCCCACCGACGATGACGGCAGCGATAACAAGCACCTCGCGCAGCACGTACAACACGTCCGGCAGTGCGCCGGCCGTTGCGTGCCTGGCGGCAAGCAATGGCACCAGGGCCAGGATGGGAATCGCGGCCACGTCCTGCAGCAGCAGGATGGCGAATGCGAGCCGGCCATGTCCGCTGTGCAACTCCTTGCGTTCGGAAAGGATCTGCAAGCCGATGGCCGTCGAAGACAAGGCCAAGGCCAGGCCCACCACGATGGCGGTTTTCCAGCCGATGCCGAGCAACAGGGAAGCCGCGGCAAGCGCCAATGCGCTGCTCACCACCTGTGCCGTGCCCCAGCCGAATACCTGTCGGCGCATCAGCCAGAGCCGTTGCGGGGACAGCTCCAGTCCGATCACGAACAGCATCAGGATCACGCCGAGTTCGGAAATCTGCGCGATTTCGTCGGCATTGCCGATCAGGTTGAGCAGGGACGGGCCGATCAAGGCACCGGCCGCGAGATAGCCAAGCACCGCACCGAGCCGCGCACGCTTGGCCAGCGGCACGGCAATCACGGCGGCCAGCAGCAACACCAGGGAATACTGAAGGAAGCTGCTGGTTTCCAAGGGTCACTCCATGCGGGACTTGCGGATTATCGCACGCGGCCTGCATGCCACCGGTTCGTCGCCGCGGGACAGCGCTGAATCATTTTCTCTTGCCGTCGTTCCGGCGAGGCGCTTTACAACAGCCGAATGGCTGGTCAAGCCGGGGCCCATTTGGCCCATCAAAACAAGCCACGGGCTCCACGTTGAAACCCGGCCTTCGCCGGAAAGAGGGTGTGATCAGCGTTGCCATGAGCCACTCGCCTGCGTGCAGCATGTCGCAGCTCTTGAGACCAGGCGCAGACAGGCTCCTCACACCCACGGAGGTGACCCATGTTGCTTGCACCGTTCAGTTTGACCGACTCATCCACCCCGCAGCGTCGATCCGCGGCCCGCATGCCTATGCAAGTACCCGCATGGCTGCTGGCCTGGGTCGCACTCGGAACCCTCGCCCTGGTTCTGATTCCCGCCACGCGTGGCGGCGATGTGGGTGGATACAGCCTGCCGTTCTGGTTGCTCGGCGCGCCCTTGCTTGACGTGCTGTGGCTGACACGTCGCCGTTGGCTGCCGCGGATTGGTCACTCGCAATTCGTCGCACGAGGATCCCGCTCACGGAATCGTCCTCCGCTGCCATCGCGTATCCGCTAAGTACGTTCGCTGGGGCTCCTACGCGAGCAAGGCTTGCTGTAGGAGCCCCTTCAGGGGCGAACCGGTTCCATCGACAGGGTCAACTTCAACAGCCAACCCAACAGCCAAAGCTGCGGCCTGGCCAATGCCAGCGGCAGCATGGGCGACAGCAACATCGACAACGTGGATGTGAGCTGCGCCGCCACACCTGACTTGATCTGGGACCTGGGCAAGTGGGGTGATCGTTGGCAGTAGCACGATGGTGACTTGTAGTCGCCCCCAAAAAAAGGTCTGATCAAGTATTGTCGCGAGCAAGCTCGCTCCCACAAAATCAAGCAATGGTGGGAGCGAGCTTGCTCGCGACGAATGAGTTCCGTACGTGTTCAGAGTTTCCCTAAAGGGGCTCCTACGCGAACAAGGCTTGTTGCAGGAGCCCCTTCAGGGGCGAGTCAGAGCAATCCACGCCTCTCTTCCTTCTCCTGCGCAGCGGGAGAGGGAAGACCACAGCCGGCGGGAATTCCCGCCGCCTGCGCAACCTGCGGGAGGGATGATCGACCCGGCTTGGCGCTTCGACCGCTGCTCTTCAGCCGTGTGAGCCCAGGCGCTTGCGCTCCATGCGGCGCAGGAACTCATGCATGATGCGCCGATACAGATCGGCACCAAGGTAGGCATCCTCGACTCCGGCATCGATGGACGGGTTGTCGTTGACCTCGATCATGGCCAGGCGCTCGCCGTCCTTCTTGATGTCTACGCCGTAGAGGCCATCACCGATCGGTGAGGTTGCCTTCAGCGCCAGCTTGACCACATCCGGCGGCGCTTCGCGCACCGGCAGCGTCTCGAAGCCGCCCGACTTGGCCCGCCCCTTGGCGCCGTGGTTGTAGATTTGCCAGTGCCCGCGCGACATGTAGTACTTGCAGGCGTACAGCGGTTCGCGATTGAGCACGCCGATGCGCCAGTCGAACTCGGTGAACATGAATTCCTGGGCGAGGATCAGCGCCGTGTGCTGGAACAGGGCATCCGCCGCGGCCTTCAGTTTTTCCGCGCTCTCGACCTTGACGATGCCGCGCGAGAACGATCCATCCGGAATCTTCAGCACCAACGGGAAGCCCAGTCGCGCGCTGCTTTCCTCCATCTTCTTCGGATCGTCGCGATAGAGGATCTCCGTGCGCGGAATCGGCAGGCGCTTTGAAATCATCAGGTCGTGCAGATAGATCTTGTTGGTGCACTTGAGGATGGAATCCGGTGCATCGATGACCACCATGTCTTCCTTCTCCGCCTTGTTGGCGAAGCGGTAGGTGTGGTTGTCGAGCGCGGTGGTCTCGCGGATGAACAGGCCGTCGTACTCGGCCAGGCGCTGGTAATCGTTGCGCCCGATCGGGTCGACCTCGATACCCAGCTCCTCGCCAGCATCGATGAACTGGCGCAGCGCGCGCTTGTTGGAGGGCGGCATGGCTTCGGCCGGATCCACCAGCATGGCCAGGTCGAAGCGGAACTTGCGGCGCGCGCGCGGCTTGCGCCACAACTTGCGCGAAAATCGATCCAGGGTCTGCGCGAAGGCATCTTCCTGCTCATCGGACAGCGAATGCAGGCCGGTCGGCTTGATCGCGCTGATCTGCCAGACGCGATCGCGTTCGAATTCGATGCGCAGGATCGGGCAGGGAAAGGTTTCGAACACCTGGCGGGCGAGATCTTCCAGCGCCGGATACGACGTCTCGCCGAAGTACACCAGCACGCCCAGATCGGTGGTGTCGCGGCCGCCGGCAGGCAGGAACTTGCCGAGCTTGCTGCTCAGGTCCTCGATGTCGAGGCCGTACAGCGAGCGCCGGCGCAGGTCGTTGATGGTGCGCACCGAGGGAATCACCTTGTGACCGCGCGCCTCGGCCAACAGGGAGACGTAGTAGCCAGTGCCCAGATACTTGTAGCTGCGGCACAGGTTGATGACCTGGGTCCGCTCATCGTCGTCGTTGAGCGGTTGCTTCAGGTAATCCTGGGCAGAAACGACGTTGTCGGATGGATAGTAGGAACCCCAGTCCGAGGTTTTTTCGACAACGATGACAAGGCGACTCATGCAGGTTCTGCCGGTTGGGGATGGCGCAGCGAAGCGCTCCGCTGGCGCGGCGGGAGTCTGCCACAGCGCCCCGCTCGGCGGGAGGCGCAAGCCTTCGTCCATTCAGTCCACGATCATGCGCTGGACCCGAGCCATTGCGCGCTCCGCGCCGGCTGCCTAATCTCGCGGCATGTCCACGCTCAAGGCCCGCATGCCTGGAAACCCCACGGTTCGCATCCGCGCGGCACGCATGTCGGATCTCGACGCGCTGGTCGAGCTGGAGAATCGCAGCTTCACAAGCGATCGCATGAGCAGGCGCCAGTGGCGTCGCCACCTGGCCAGTGCATCGGCCTGTGTGCTGGTTGCGCAGGCGGATCAGCCAATGGCCGGCGCTGCAATCGTGTTCTTTCGCAAGAACAGCACGATTGCCAGGCTGTATTCGCTGGCCGTCGATACCGGGCTGCGCGGCCTCGGCATCGGCGAGTTGTTGCTGGCTGCTTGCGAGGCCCAGGCCCTGGCGCGCAAGTGCCTGGGCTTGCGTCTGGAAGTGCGCACGGACAACACAGCCGCGCAGCAGCTCTATCTCAAGCGCGGCTACCGCTCCATCGGCGAGCTTTCGGACTACTACGAAGATGGCGCCCCTGCATTGCGCCTGGAAAAATCGCTCAGGTCCCGCTGATGGAATCAAGGCAACGCTGGTCAATTGGCGCAACCGTCACGGCGTTCAGAAATCTCGTCGGTCGTGCTGCTTCGGTAGAGCCGAGCTTGCTCGGCTGCGGACACGTAGAAAGAGGCAAGCGGAGCAAGCTCCGCTCTACCGGAATCGTGCTGCTTTGGTAGAGCCGAGCTTGCTCGGCTGCGCCACTTGATCAGTGTTGCCTTAACGCATCGGCTCGGCGCGGATGAAGTTGGCGCGCGCGATGAATTGCTCCATGAATCCACTCGTCATCTGGCGACGCACACGGATCTGGCCGTCTTCGCTGCCAACGATCTGCCCACGAATCGGTGATTGCTCCTTGAGGTAGAACTTGAACCGCTTGCCGATTTCCGCGCGCAACTTGGCATAGTCGGTGATCGCGTCGGCGGCGACTTCAGGTTCCGCTGGCACGACGAAGGGGAGCTCCGTTGGTGGTGGCGTGCTCGCGGGCAGGGTGGCCACGGCGAGAGTTGGCGCTGGTGCCGCTTGCGCCTCGGCAACGGCGGCCTGGGCACGCATCGTCGCGCGCTCGGATTCCAGCAGGGCAAAGGTGGTGGCTTCCTCGTCGTCGGTTTCCGGCAAGGGCCGCGGCGTTACTTCACGCATGCCGAGATTGAGGTCGCGGCCATCAATGTTGAACGTGCCGCTCGTGAAATTGAGCCAGTCGGACAACTCGAATTCCTCATACGACAGGTTGTCCGGCAGTGCGCTGAAGTTCAGTGCAAGATCCAGCGGGGCACCGCGTTCCGCGTAATGCCGATAGGCATTGCGCACCGATTCGCTGGGTGCAATGCCGTCCGCCTCCAGCAGGCGTTCCACGGTATCCAGGTGGCGCTGGACGAACTGCTGTGGAGTGATGCCATCCTTCTTCGCGCAATGGGCATTTCGTGCCGCGATGAAACCTTCGTCGCGCACGTGCCATTCGCGGGATCTCACGGTGGAGAAATCTCCTTCGACCATGTCAAACAAGTCGAAATCGTCATCACGGGCCTGCTCGCCGCGGAAGTCCACGCGACCGACGCCCTCGGTGTGGATGGACTGCTCCCTGACCAGGCTGCCTTCCTCGCGGTGCCAGGACATGACCAGTTCGGTTTCGCCGGCTTGCAGCCCCATCTCCGCCATTTCTTCGGAAACCCAGATGGCATCTTCCATGCAGCCATCGGCCTCAAAAGGAGATGCGCTGACATTGCCGAATGCAGCCATCTCCCAGGTGAATGGCTCGGCCAAGGTGCCGCGGCCGCCGGAAAACTCCAGGCTGATGTCCTTGATCTCGCTGCGCAGCCACTTGAGTTTTTTCGGGAAGAACGTGGAATAAAACTGCATGAAGGGCACATCGACGTACAAGCTGTCGAAATGGAATACCTCGTCCGGATACTCCTCGTACGGCATCAAGGTGACGTCACTGACCCAGGCGCCGCCGAACGGATTGGGCCAGCAGCCCTTGTAGGTAACTTCCCAGCCGGGAAAAGCCAGCAACAGCGAGCGACCGGTCACGAAGTTGGCGTGCCAAAAGATGAGAACCGCACCGACGACGATAAAGAGGACCACGCCAAGAATGCGCAGGATCGACGTACCCTGCTTTTCTTCCTTCTTCGCTTTCCCTGCCATTTGACATCTGCCTCCCGAGCAATTGGCGGATTCTGTCCGTTTGCCGTGCGCATTTCCATAGGGTGGAGCAGGCCCACTCACGCGCGATCGTGCATCACGATCTCTACCCTTTCTGCACTTACCAGCCCGCTTCGCGCAACAAGGCTTCGGTTGCAGAATCCGCCGGGCGTGCGATCAGGCCACCCAGTGGGCTCAGGCTCACCCGGTAATTGCCGCCATCGACCAGGGGCAGGTAGGCCGCGCTGCCGTAGTCCGCATCCAGCCAGTCCATCCAGCGCGGAAACTTCTGTTTCAGCTCGAACAGATCGATGCGGCCCGACGTTTCGAGCGCAATGGCGCTGCGCACCTGCGTGGTTTCATCGGCGGTATCGATGTAGCGGCCACTGATGCGCTCGATGCGATAGAGCGCAGGCAGGCCGAAGGCCACGGCGGATGGCTTCCACTTGATCACCCGTGCATCAAGCTGCCATTGCTCGCCAAACACTTCCACGCTGCGCCGGCTGCCGTCCGGATAATCAATGCGCACGGCAAAACGCCGTGGTTCCAGTTGCCGCGCGGAGAGATCGGCCAACACGGTTTCGCTGGTCAAGCGGCGATAACCAAGCAAGGCGGAGCCGAGCAGGCCGGAGAGGGTGCCGAGCAACAGGAACACCAGCAGCCAGACCAGTCGATGACTGGCCGCGAAGCGTCGCCGTTCACGCCAGCGGCGACGCATGGCAAAACCCTGGGACAGGGCAAGCAGGACGCACAATCCGGCGAACACGAAGAAAACGATGAGGAACGGCGTCAGCGGCATGCGCCGAGCATACCCGTTCCCGCCTGCGGGCGAGCGCATTGTGCGGCGTTATACTCGCGGCCGGTCGTCATCGTGAGCCAACCCCATGCTGAGTTCCATTCGATTGCCTGCGCTCCTGTGCCTGCTCGCGCTGCTCGCCGCTTGCGGCAACAAGGGCGAACTGGTCAAACCGGGCACACCCGCCGCGGCAAATGCCGCGCAATCGTCATCGCACTGAGCAGGATCCGCGATGGCGCTCGCCTTCAGCAAGATGCATGGCCTGGGCAATGACTTCGTGATCCTGGATTGCCGCGAGCATCCGCTTGCCCTGACGATCGAGGACATCCGTCGTCTGGCCGACCGCCATCGCGGTGTCGGCTTCGACCAGTTGTTGAGCATTCATGCATCCAGCGATCCCGCGCATGCCTTTGCCTACGGCATCTGGAATCGCGACGGTTCGCCCTCGGGCCAATGCGGCAACGGCGTGCGCTGCGTGGCGGCTTGGCTGGCGCGTGAAGGCGCACTGGATGCGGCAGAGGTCAGCCTGATGAGTCCATCCGGGCCGGTGCGCGTGGCCTGCCTGGCGGATGGTCGCGTGCGCGTGAACATGGGCGAACCGGATTTCTCACCGGCGACGATACCGCTCGCGGTCGATGGTGAAGCAGACACTTACCGTACCCGCATCGACGACGGCACCATCACTTTCGCTGCGGTTTCCATGGGCAATCCGCATGCCGTCATTGCCGTGGATGGGATCGCGCAGGCTCACGTGACACAGATCGGCGCACGGCTTTCCTCGGCGGCGATCTTTCCGCAGGGCTGCAACGTCGGCTTTGTCGAGCGACGCTCGCGAACTTCGCTGGCCTTGCGCGTATGGGAACGCGGCGTGGGCGAAACCCTGGCCTGCGGCACCGGAGCCTGTGCGGCGATGGCGGTGCAGCGCAAGCGCGGTGCGGTTGACGACACCGTGGATGTGCAGCTTCCCGGCGGCAGCCTGGAAATTCATTGGCAAGGTCCCGGTCATCCGTTGTGGATGACCGGCCCGGCAAGCTTTTCATTCGAGGGCACCTGGCATGAGTGAGTTGAGCGTGAAAGACGGTTTATCGGCGATGGAAGTCGCCAGCTACCTGCGACGGCACTCGGATTTCCTCAAGGAGTTTCCTGACCTCGCCATGCTGCTGCGCCTGCCGCGCGAGCAGGGTCCGGCGGCATCCCTGGCCAGCTACCAGCTGGAAATGATGCGCGACAAGAACAACGAGCTGTCGCGGCGCCTGCATGACCTGGTCGAGATCGCGCACGAAAATGAAACCTTGATGGTGCGCGTGCACACCCTGACCCTGGCCCTCATGCGCGCCCGCGACCTCGCCGATACGGTGACCCGCGTGGTTGCCAGCCTGACCGAGGATTTCCACACCGACCTGGTTCGCATGGTGCTGTTTCACAGCGACCCGCAATTGCCGGTGGCGGACTGGTTGCTGGTGGAAGCAGATGGTCCTGCCGCCATGCCCGCGTTTGCGGAATTCCTCAAGCGCGGCGAGCCACTGTGCGGCCGCCTGCTGCAGGACAAGCTGGATGCGCTGTTCGCGGACAAGGCCAGCACCGTGCAATCGGCCGTGCTGCTGCCCATCGGCGATCTCGGCATGCTCGCCATCGGCAGCCTCGATGCCAACCGCTTTCATCCGGGCATGGGCACCGTGTTCCTGCGCCTGATCGCCGAGGCCGTGTCCACGGCGGTGACCCGCTATTCGGGCAAGCGGTGAAATGAGCGGCGCGCTGGCCAGCGCAACCACCCGGTTTCTCGAACATCTGCGCGTCGAGCGGCGTTACTCGCCCTCCACCCTGGAAAACTACGCACGCGCATTGACCAGGCTGCACGCATACGCCGAGCGCCTGGGCTTGCAGCGCTGGCGTGAACTGCGCAGTGTCCAGTTGCAGGCCTTGCTGGCCGAGCAACATCGAAGCGGACTGGCGCCGGCCAGTCTTGGCTTGTTTCTATCGACTTGCCGCAGTTTCTTCCGCTTTCTTGCGCGCGAGGGTGAGGTCAGCGTGAACCCTGCCGTCGGCGTGCGTTCGCCGAAGATTCCGCGCAAGCTGCCGAACGTGCTGGATGCCGACGAGATGGGTGCGCTGCTGGAATTTCCGGTTGATGATGCCGAAGCCGTGCATGATCGCGCCATGCTGGAGCTGCTCTATTCGAGCGGGCTTCGCGTCGCCGAGATTGTCAGCCTGCGCTGGTGCGATCTCGATGCCGACGCCGGCTTGCTGCGCGTCACCGGCAAGGGTTCCAAGACCCGCATCGTTCCGGTCGGCAGCCACGCCCTGCAAGCCCTTGCCGCCCTGCGCAAGCAGGAACAGGCCGGCGATGACGCGCTGATCCTGCGTGGACGCCACGGTCGCCCCTTGAGTACGCACGGCGTACGCACCCGCCTCAAGCGACGCGCGCGTGACCAGGGCGTGTGGAAGCGCGTGTATCCGCATTTGCTGCGTCATTCCTGCGCCAGCCACCTGCTGGAATCCTCCGGTGACCTGCGCGCCGTGCAGGAGCTGCTGGGCCATGCCGACATCGGCACCACGCAGATCTATACCCACCTTGATTTCCAGCACCTGGCCCGGGTCTACGATGCCGCGCATCCGCGCGCCAAGCGCAAGCCCTGAGTCCTTGCCCAGACGTCGATGCAGCACTTGGAATGCGCCGCCGCACCCCCAGATGAAAGGGTCCACCCGTTTGCGGAATGCCGATGGAATCCTTTCACGCCACCACCATTGTTTCGGTCCGTCGCCACGGCAAGGTCGTGATCGGCGGCGATGGCCAGGTCACCCTTGGCAACACGGTGATGAAGTCCAATGCGCGCAAGTTGCGCCGCCTCGGCAAGGGCGATGTGCTGGCCGGTTTTGCCGGTGCCACCGCCGATGCCTTCACCCTGTTCGAGTTGTTTGAACAGAAACTGGAGCGCTTCAGCGGCAACCTCACCCGCGCCGCCGTGGAGCTGGCCAAGGAGTGGCGCACGGATCGCCGCCTGGGACGCCTGGAGGCGATGTTGGCGGTGGCCGACAAGGAAACCTCCCTGCTCATTTCCGGCAACGGCGACGTGGTCGAACCGGAGAACGGCTTGATTGCCATCGGCTCCGGCGGTCCCTATGCACAGGCTGCGGCCAAGGCCTTGATCGAAAACACCGAGCTGGATGCGCGTCGCATTGTCGAGCAGGCGCTCAAGATCGCCGGCGACATCTGCATCTACACCAACGACAACATCTCTATTGAGGAATTGTGAAGCGGCAGCAGCGAGTCGACCCAGGATGCAATCCGCCGACATGGGCTAGATCGCGCCACGCTCTCCGCCTCTACCGCTGGCGGGAGAGGCCGCCCCCGCCGGGGGGGGGGGGGGGGGGGGGGGGGGGGGGGGGGGGGGGGCCCGCCCCGCCCCCCCCCCCCCCCCCCCCCCCCCCCCCCCCCCCCCGGGAGAGGGAGAACAGTTGAATCTCCATGCGAAGCATCAGTCCCGAATCCCCAATCCCCAATCCCGGCCTTTCAATGACCCCACGCGAAATCGTTTCCGAACTTGACCGCTACATCATTGGCCAGAATGCGGCCAAGCGCGCGGTGTCCATTGCCCTGCGCAACCGCTGGCGGCGCATGCAGCTGGATCCCGCCCTGCGCGACGAGGTGACGCCGAAGAACATCCTCATGATCGGCCCGACCGGGGTCGGCAAGACCGAGATCGCGCGACGCCTTGCCGCCCTCGCCAATGCACCGTTCATCAAGGTGGAAGCCACCAAGTTCACCGAAGTGGGTTACGTGGGCAAGGATGTCGAGCAGATCATTCGCGATCTGGCCGAAGCCGCGGTGAAGATGGAACGCGAGCAGGCCAAGGCGCGCGTGCGCAGCCAGGCCGAGGATCGCGCCGAAGACCGCATTCTTGACGCGCTGCTGCCGCGTCGGCAGACGGTGGGGTTTGCCAACGAGCCGGCGCCCATCGACGAGCGCGCCGCCGATACGCGGCAGAAACTGCTCAAGCAATATCGGGAAGGCCAACTGGACGATCGCGAGATCGAGCTGGATCTGGCGGTCAACATCGGCGTCGAGATCATGGCACCACCGGGCATGGAGGAAATGACCAACCAGTTGCACGGCATGTTCCAGTCGCTGTCCGGTTCGCGCACGCAGAAGCGCAAGCTGCGCATCGCCCAGGCGCGCCCGCTGCTGATCGAGGAGGAGGCCGGCAAGCTGGTCAACGACGAGGAGATCAAGAGCCACGCCTTGAACAACTGCGAACAGAACGGCATTGTTTTCATCGACGAGATCGACAAGGTCGCCCAGCGCGGCGAATTCAGCGGTGCCGGCGTCAGTCGCGAAGGCGTGCAGCGCGACCTCTTGCCCCTGGTGGAAGGCAGCACGGTGTCGACCAAGCACGGCATGATCAAGACCGACCACATCCTGTTCATTGCCTCGGGTGCTTTCTCGCTGGCCAAGCCATCGGATCTCATCCCGGAATTGCAGGGCCGCTTTCCGATTCGTGTCGAACTCAGCGCGCTCAATGCCGACGACTTCGCGCGCATCCTGAGCGAACCCAAGCATGCGCTGACCAAGCAGTACACCGCCCTGCTCGCCACCGAAGGCGTGAGCCTTGAATTCACGACCGACGGCATTCGCCGCCTGGCCGAGGTGGCCTATCAGGTCAATGAACGCACCGAAAACATCGGCGCGCGCCGCCTGCACACCGTGCTGGAGCGCTTGCTCGATGAAATCTCGTTCGGCGCATCCGATCATCCGGGCAGCGCCTTTCGCATCGATGCCGAGTATGTCGATGCGCACTTGTCCGGCCTGGTGCAGGACGAGGATCTGTCGCGCTACATCCTGTAGCTTGGGAATCGAGAATGGGGAATGGGGAATCGGATAAGCAGATTCTGGCGAAAATGCGGTTCTTCGCTCTTGCGATTCCCGATTCACGATTCTCCGTTCCCGGCTTCAACACGGTTGCACCTGTCCGACTTTCGTCCGAACATAGCGCCATGAGTACTGTCGTTCCTTTCAAGGCCAAGGGTGTACGCATCGCATTGCGCGAGGCATTCGATGCACACATCCCCATGCGTTTCGCGCGTGAGCGCATTCAACCGGGCTGGATCCACGGTTTCGTGGTCGGTCTGTCGCGGGATTTCTGCCTGATCGCCGAAGTCGGCGACACCATGCGGTTCGATGGTTACGTGGTCATCGCCATTGCCGACCTCAGCCAGATCGAGGAAGACCCTTCGCGCGAGTTCGTCGAGAAGGCACTGGCCTTGCGCAACGAAGCACTCACCATCCCGCGTGATTTTCCGCTCGACAACTGGGCCACGATTGCCGATGCCGCCATGCGCATGGCGCCCCTGCTTTCCATCAACGTGGTCGAGGATGAAGAAGGCGAGGTCAGTTACATCGGCCAGTTGGTGGGGCTGGAGAACGATGCGTTGCTGTTGCGCGAGATCGATCCGAACGCGCACTGGCATGCCGACGTGGGCGACTACGGCTTCGAGGAAATCGCCTCGATCGGTTTCGGTACCGGCTACCTCGATGCCCTGTGGCACGTGGCCGGCTCGCCGTCCGACCCGATGTCACCGCGTCTGCCGCGCAGCGATTCGGTGCATTGACCGAAAGCCGGGAATGGGGAATCGAGAATCGAGAATGGCAAAAGCGAAAAGCCGCACCCTCGCCAAATCCGGCCTTTTCGATTCTCGATTCCCTATTCCCCATTCCCGGCCTCACCAAATGCCCACCCCCATCCAGATCACCCTGCTGCGCGCATCCCATGTGCTTGAAGTCCGCTTCGAGGATGGCGAGAGCTTTCGCTTGCCTGCCGAATACCTGCGGGTGAATTCACCGAGCGCGGAGGTGCAGGGACACGGCCCCGGCCAGAAGGTGCTGGTCGACGGCAAGGCCGATGTCAACATCGACGAGATCGTGCCGGTCGGCAACTACGCCGTGCTGCTCAAGTTCAGCGACGGCCACCAGACCGGCATTTATTCCTGGGATGTGCTGTACGAACTCGGCAGCAATCAACCATCCAACTGGGCAGCCTATCTTGCTGCGCTCGATGCGGCAGGCAAGCAGCGCAGGTCGTAGTCCAGGGGTTGGACTTGCGGGGTCCCGGGGTCATTGGACTGCTTCAGGCGAAATCGATTCCCGATTCCCGATTCCCGATTCTCTATTCCCCACTCCCAGCTTTTATCACCATCCCCCGCCGCCGCCACCACCGCCGCCGCCACCGGATGATCCGCCACCACCGCCACCGCTGCTGCTGCCGGATGAAGAGCCGGGCGGGCTCGCGGACGAACTGATGGCGCTGCTCAGGCTGGAACTCAAGGAACTGCCGAAACTGCCAGGATCAAATCCCTGGCTCGACTGGTTGTGGCTGTACCAGGCCATGCCCGCTGCGGCAGCGGCGGCGGCGGCCGGACCAATGGCTTCAGCCAACTTGTCGCCCCAGGTTTTCTCCACGTCCAGGGCCAGCGCGTAGGGAAACAGTCGCTGGTACTCCGCGGCATCCATCGGCGGCGCCTTGGCTCGCGCCAGCTCATCGCGCTCGGCGACGCCGAGGTAAAGTCGCAGGCCCTCGATGCGGTCCAGCAATTTCTTGCCTTCCACGGTGGGTGCCTTCATCCACTGGGCAAACGGAATCTGCACGGAGACCATGAGCGCCACCAGCACGCCGCAGACGATGCTGGTCAGCATGCCGAGCACGAACACGGCGCCCACCAGCATGGCGCCAAGAACGATCAGGCCGATACTGCTGGCTATCGGTCGTTTGCCTTCGCGAATGTCCTTGATCCAACCGAGCAGGACGGTGCCGAAAATGGACGCAAGGATAAACACCGCCACCGTTGCGAAAATTGCAAAGGGCACGACTTCCGGCGGGTCAAGCACGAACGCCAGCACGATGGCCGCGATGGCCCACAATCCTGCAAGGCAGCCGACGCCTGTGTTGAGGCTGAAATTGGCATTTGCGTAGTTTGTCTTCAGGTGCGACTCGTGGCTGCTACGCGCCTTGCCGATGATGCCGTGATTGCTTTGACTGAACTGCAATTCCTGGCGATAACCGGACAGCAATTCATCGAACAACACGCGCGCGGAATCCGGTGTCTGTGCCCGCGCTCCCGTGACTTCGCGAATGGAATAGGCTTTTGCCGTCTTCTCGATACGCAGGCGGCCTTCCACACCCAGCTCGACCAGGTCGGCGGCAAAGCAGCGGTCGTCATAACCCATGTTGCGGACATAGCGCGCCGCCGCCGGCGAGATGCCCGCCGGTGGATCGTATTCGGGAATCACCACGCTACCCTGCGGATCGCGACCGACCCGCCGCCATTGCAGATACAGAAAACCGAGCATCACCAACAGGCCCGCACCGAGTACACCTTCGCGCCGGTTGTCCTCGACAAACCAGCGCAGTTTCTGGCCTGAATCCGGTGGCTGCACCACGCCTTTCGGAAAACTCTCGACAATGGTCAAGCCCTGGGCTGGGCCCAGCGCACGCGTCGTCACGAACTGGCCGCGACCGTCGCTGTCGAGCTTCGATTCATAGTTGCGGCCCTTGCCGCCCTGCAGGCCCGTATAGGCTTCGAGCTTGATCTGCTCCGGCGGCACCGTGGCCGGCAAACTGACACTTGCACTGGCCTGGTCGATGGTGAATTCCCAGCCATTGCCGGTGACGTTCCAGTACAGCTCGTCGTGATCCTCGAAGAAGCCCAATTGCCGCGTCGTGCGGTAGCGGAAAACATAGGTGTGCTCGCCGCTGTCCAGGTACACATCGGCGGAACCGAAATACACGCGCGTACCGTTGCTCAGGCGTTCACTGTGCCAGGGCTCCGGCCGCCCATCGCGGCTGACCTCTTGGGGTTCAAAGGCGACCTTGACCCGGTTGCCGTAGCGGTCGGCATAGTCGGTGGGGAAGTCCCGGTAGATACCGCGCTGGATGCGGTCGCCCTCGGCATTGACGGTGATGGTCTCGCTGACTTGCATGCTGCCGTCGGCGGCCACCTGGATGTCGCTGTGGAACGACAGGATCTTCTCGTCGGCATGCGCTTGCAGGCCGATGCAGGCAATCAACAACACGATGAAAAAGCGCGTCATGGCGCACTCCTCTGCTGGGCTTCGGCCTCGAAGAACTCTCCACGTTGAAAACCGGCGAGACGGGCCACGATCAGTTCGGGAAAGTGTTCGATGCGGGTGTTGAGCTGGCGCACCGCACCGTTGTAGAAGCGGCGTGCGTACTGCAGATGGTCCTCGATCGCCACCAGATCGCGTTGCAGTTGCAGGAAGTTCTGGTTGGACTTCAGGTCCGGATAGCTTTCCTGCAGGGCCAGCAGGCGCTCGATTTGCGTACCGAGTTGATCTTCCAGGTGCGCACGATCGGCCAGCGCCGAGGCTTCGCGTGTGCGTGTGCGCAGCTCGGTGATCGTCGCCAGGGTTGTGCGTTCGTGATCGGCATAGGCCTTCACCGCGGTCACCAATTGCGGCGTAAGGTCATGCCGACGCAGCAGTTGCACGTCGATGTCGCTCCACGCCGCACGCATCTGGTTGCGGTCGGCAATCAGGCGGTTGAAGGTCCAGACGGCCCAGAGAACGACAATTGCAATCAGTGCCAGTACTGCCAACACCATGTGTTTTCCCCCGCGCGGCAATGCGCAACACTTGACATGAAGCCCTGGGCAATCCGAACAAACAAACTCCGTCCGAACAAACAAATTCCGTTCGTGGTGAGCTGGTCGAACCATGAACCGAAACCCGTGGGTCAGCGTGTCCCCAAATCTGCACCCGGTTTCAACTGCCGATCCACCCAATCGGCAATTGCATGATAAACGTGTTCCGAATCGCCGGAGAGACGATGCTTGCCGCCCGGGTACGTCATCAGGTCGAACTGGATTTCGCGCTGTTGCAGTGCGCTCATCAGCGCGGTCGAGTTGGAGAACAGCACGTTGTCATCGGCCATGCCGTGAATCAGGAACAAGCGTGAGCGCATGCCATCCAGCCAGGCGCCCGGTGCGCTGCGGATGTAGCCGGATGCATTGGTTGTCGGCTGGCCGAGGTAACGCTCGGTGTAGTGGGTGTCGTACAAGGTCCAGTCGGTGACGGGCGCCACCGCGACACCTGCGGCGATGCGATCGGACGCCTTGGCCAGCATCATGGTGGTGAGGTAACCGCCATAGCTCCAGCCGAACACGCCGATGCGTGCGGCATCAACCCAGGGTTGTTGCTGCAGCCAGTCGATTCCCGTCAGCTGGTCCTGCACTTCCGCATTGCCCAGCTGGCCGTGGATCACGTCGGAGAAGCGGCGCCCTCGGCGGGATGTGCCGCGATTGTCGAGGGTGAAAACCACATAGCCTTGTTGCGCCATGTATTCGAGAAAGTGGGTTTGCTGGGCTGCGCTGCCGGTTCCGCCGGCCCAGGCGCGCACCACTTTCTGCACGGTCGGGCCGCCGTAGTAGAAGATGAAAACCGGATAGCGCCTGGCCGCATCGAAGCCCGCCGGTTTGAACAAGCGGTAGTGGAGCTCCTGGCCATCCGCCGCCGTGAGCGTGCCGAACTCGGGTTTGGGTTGCTGGTCGCGATAGGGCGCATACGGATGCTTCGCGTCCAGGCTGTTGCGCTCGATCCATTGGATCAGGCTGCCGTCTGCCTTGCGCAGGCTGACCTGTGGCGGGGTTTCCGGATGGCTGAAGGTATCCAGATAGAAACTGGCGTCCTCGGCAAAGGTGGCCGTGTGGGTGCCGTCTTCCTTGCTGATTCGTTGTGGCGCACTGGCGCTGCTGCCATCCAGCGCGAGCGCGTAGACCTGGGTGTCCGGCACGTAGTCGTGATTGGACTGCACGTAGACCCGGCCGTTCGTTGCATCCACGCCAAGCAGCTTGTCGATATTCCAGTTGCCCTTGCTGATCGGATGCGTGAGCGTGCCGTCGCGATCGTATCGATACAGATGCAGATAGCCGCTGCGCTCGCTGGCCCAGATGAAGCTGCCATCATCAAGAAAGCGCAGGTCGCTGTTGAGATTGATCCAGGTGTCGCTGCGCTCGGTGAGCAGGGTTTGCTGTTCGAGCGATGCCACGTCCACTCTTTTCAGGTCCAACTGCTGCTGGTTGCGCTGCTCAAGCTGATAGCTCAGGTGCTTGCTGTCCGGCAGCCAGTCGACGCGGGCCAGGTAGACGTCGGTCTCCTCACCCAAGTCGATCCAGCGCATATTGCCATCGGCCGGTGAGACCAACCCCAGCTTGATTGCGACATTGTTCTTGCCCGCCGCCGGATAGCGTTGTTCGATCACTTCGGTGCGATCCGGGTAGACCTCCATGCGCTTGATGACGGGGACATGGGTCTCGTCATAACGCTCGAAGGCGATGTACGAATCATCCGGCGCCCACCAGTAGCCGCGCTCCCGATCCATTTCCTCCTGGGCAACGAACTCCGCCTCGCCGTTGTGGATCACGCCGCCACCGTCTTCGGTCAGCGCACGGCTCTTGCCGCTGCGCAAGTCGATCACGTGCAGGTTCTGGCCCTGCACATAGGCAACATAGCGGCCTTGCGGAGAAATGCGCGCATCGATGAATTCACCGGAAACCGGCAATTCGCGAACCGCTTCGTTCGCGGGTGCATCGAGCGTGTAGAGGAACAGTTTGCCGCCCAGTGGAAACAGCAGCGCCTTGCCATCCGGCGACCATTGGTACTGGATGATGCCGCTGAGGCCGGATTGGCGGGTGCGTTCACGCCTGGCCTTTTCTGCGTCACTCAGCTCGGCCCCGGTGTCCAGGGTGTCGGCGTCCACCAGACGGCTGGTGATGCCATCGTCCATGCGGTATTGCCAGAGGTCGAAGCGGTTTTGATCGTTGGCACGCGCACGAATGAAGCTGACCCGCGCGCCATCCGGCGAAATTTCCAACTCCTGGGGTGTCGGCCCATCGAGTCCACCACCGCCAAGAATGCGTTCAATGGTCAGGTTTTCCGCATGCACGGCAGGCACCGCCATCAGCAACAGAATGAGCGCAAGGAATTGCATTGGTCTCTCCGCAGGGTTTCGCGATTATCCGCGCGGACATGCGTGTTGAAAACCTGCCTATTTGCCGATGCAGAAATCGGCAAAGATGCGGCCGAGCAGGTCGTCGCTGCTGAAGCTCGCCGGTGATTTCACCCAGGTGGGTTTGCGTCTGCCGCAGTTCTTCGGCGGCCAGCTCGCCGGCGTGCAGGGCGGTCAGCGCGTGATGCGCGGCGTCCAGGTGCGCAACGGCGTGCTCGAGTGCATGCACGTGCCGACTGCGCGCGCTGAAGGCGCCAGCATGCTCGGGATCGCGGCCAGCGGCATGCTGCAATTCGCTGACCAGCAAGTCCAAACCCTGTCCGCTGCGTGCGGACAGCCAGAGGTGCGTCGCGGTATCGCGTTGTTCGCGGCGAGCCTCGCCTGCGCAAAGGTCGATCTTGTTGTGCACGATCACGCGCATCAGCGTGGCGGGTGCATCTGCCAGCAGGGCAAGATCTTCAACGAGATGCTCATCGCTGGTGACCAATACGACAAGGTCAGCATGGCTGAGCTCGGCGCGCGCGCGGCGCATGCCTTCCCTCTCGATGAGGTCGCTTGATTCGCGAAGCCCGGCGGTGTCGACCAGGGTGATCTCGATGCCGTCCAGATGGATGGTTTCGCGCAGCAGGTCACGCGTGGTTCCGGGCTGCTCGGTAACAATGGCGCGGTCGCTCGCGGCCAATGCATTGAGCAAGCTGGACTTGCCGGCATTGGGTCGACCAAGGATCACCACGTGCAGGCCCTTGGCCAGGCGCACGCCCCGTCGGCTGGCTGCGAGCAGCGCATCAAGCTCGGCACGCGCGGCGTCGAGATCCGCGACAAGGCTTGGCGTGGCCAGGAAGTTGATTTCCTCTTCCGGAAAGTCGATGGCCGCTTCGATCCACATGCGCAGGCGGGTCACGGACTCGACCAGGTGATCGATGCGGCGGGAGAACTCGCCATCCAGACTGCGCACGGCGGCGCGTGCCGCGGCTTCGGATCCGCTGGCGATGAGGTCGGCAATGGCTTCGGCTTGGGCAAGGTCGATGCGGCCGTTGAGAAATGCGCGTTCGGCAAATTCACCGGCGCGAGCCTGGCGCGCACCCAGTTCAAGCATGCGCTTGAGCAGGCAGTGCAACATGACCGGACTGCCGTGGGCCTGCAGTTCGAGCACATCTTCGCCGGTGAACGATCCGCTTGCGGGAAAGTAGATCAGCAATCCTTGGTCAAGCAGGTCGCCTGCGGCGTCCCTGAATGCGCAGTAGTGTGCATGGCGCGCGCGCGGTGCGCGTGCCAGCAGGGTCCGTGCCATCGCATGCGCCCTGGCGCCCGAAACGCGCACGATGCCGATGCCGCCGGCTCCGGATGCGGTGGCGATGGCGGCAATGGTTTCGCCCTGGCTCATGCTGCCCCGTTGTTCACCAGCCATGATTGTCACCGCGAAGTCCGGGGTCTCCAACCGGTTGCTCTTCAACAGTTTCCTGAGGAAGGTCTGAACACGTATTGTCGTGAGCAAGCTCGCTCCCACCATTGCTTGATTTTGTGGGAGCGAGCTCGCTCGCGACGAATGAGTTCCATACTTGTTCAGAGTTTCCCTAACTCGCGGCCGCGCCCTGTGGCTTGTTGCCGGCCTCGATGCGTCGGGTGATGATCCATTGCTGCAGCAGGCCCAGCGCACCGTTGACGGTCCAGTACAGCACGAGGCCGGCAGGGAAGAACGCGAACAGCACGGAGAAGATCAGCGGCATGATCTTCATCATCTTCTGCTGCAGGGGATCCATTCCCGTCATCGGCGTCAACATTTGCGTGGCCAGCATGGTCAGCGCGTTGAGTATCGGCAGGATGTAGTAGGGATCCGGAGCGGTGAGGTTCTTGATCCACAGGATGAACGGCGCCTGGCGCAACTCGACGCTTTCCAGCAGCACCCAATACAGACCGAGGAACACCGGGATCTGCACCAGCATCGGCAGGCAGCCGCCGAGCGGGTTGATTTTTTCTTTCTGGTACAACTCCAGCATGGCCTGGTTCATCTTGGCGCGGTCATCGCCGTAGCGCTCCTTGAGCGCGGCCACGCGTGGTTGCATCTTGCGCATCTTCGCCATCGAGCGGTACTGCGCTTCGGAGAGCTTGAAGAACACGGCCTTGATCAGGAGCACCAGAAGGATGATGGCAAAGCCCCAGTTGCCGGTGAGCTTGTGGAACATGGAAAGCAGCCAGTGCAGCGGCTCGGAAATCACCGTGAACACGCCGTAATCGGCCGTCTTGGAAAGGCCCGGGGCGAGGTCGTCGAGCGTGCTTTGCAGTTTCGGTCCAACGTACAGCCGCGCGGAGAAGGTTTGCTCGGTGCCCGGCTGGATGCTCAAGGCCGGCGAGAAGCTGCGCATCACGTAGCGCGTTCCATCGGCCGCGGCGACCTGCGCGCTGCTGAATTCATCCACTTCGTTTGCCGGTGGAATCCACGCTGCGAAGAAATAGTGCTGCAGCATGGCCACCCAGCCGCCACTGACCGTCTGCTTGAGTGGCTCGCTCTGGAATTTGTCGAAGGCAAGTTTCTGGAACTTCTCCTCGGGGCTGTACCAAGCAGCTCCCATGAAACTGTACCGTTCTGTATTTGTGTATCCCTTGATGCCGGAACTGTCGAGCACCAGTGGGATGCGTTGCAATTGGCGATAGGCCTGGCCCGTCCACGGCTTGGCACTGGCGTTGCGAACCTGCTGCTGCATGCCGATGACATAGCTGCCTCGCTCGAACACCAGGGTCTTGCGCACCTGGATGCCGGAGGCGTCCTGCCAGGTCAGTGGAACCTCGATGCGGTTCTGCCCATTCGCCAGGGTCCAGTTGCGGCTGCTGGTGGTGAATTCGGCCTGGTGGTTGGGCGCGGCGCCATCGCTGCTGAGCAAACCGCTCTGCGCAACAAAGTAGCGTGCAGCCTCGTCATCCAGCAGACGCACGGGTTCGCTCGATCCCTGCTGTTGTGGGTAGGCCAACAGCTCGGCGCTCACCAGACTGCCACCACGCGGATCGATTTCCACTCGCAGGACATCGGTGGTGACCAGAATCGGCTGACTGGTCGGCGGCGTGGCTTCAGCCAGCGGCGGAGCCTCAACGGCATTGCCCGACTGGAGCTTGCCAATCTCGGGAACGTCATCCACGGGCGGGCTTGCGGCAGGCTTCGCCGGCTGCGGGGTCGCACTGTCCTCGACGGTGGTTGCCTGTGCCTGGGGGTTGTAGTCCAGTTGCCATTGCGACCAGATCAGGTAGCTCAGGGCAAACAGGGCGACCAGCAGTAGGGTGCGGGGATTGTTCATGGGCAAGGAAATTCGTGGCCGGAAACGCCGGCATCCGGCAAGCGTTGTGGGTTGGCGCGCAGGGCGCGACGATGGATGGATTCGCGAAGTGCGATCAGCCGCGCATTGTGCCGTTCGCCGCACTCGCCTTCAATGCCGCGAGTTTTGCCCAGAGTATGGACAGGTCTTCGCGCAAGGTCGCCGCGGGCGTCTGCACGGCGCTGGTTCGGGCGATCAGGAGGATATCGATTGCGGGCAGCTGCAGCCGCATATGCCGGTAGCTGTCGCGGACCAGGCGCTTGATGCGATTGCGATCGACCGCGCGTTTGGAGACGCGTCGCGAGACCGCCTGGCCGAGGCGACAGCCGGCCCGGTTGTTGGGTGCGAATTCGGCGATGAAGTGGCGCGCATTCAGGCGCCGGGAAGCAGTGCGCAGCGCGGCGAAGTCGCCGGGCTTGAGCAGGCGGGCCGTGCGGGGCAGGGTGCACTGCCGCATGACACGGCCCGCTGGTGGGTCAGACAGCGAGACGCTTGCGACCCTTGGCGCGACGGGCATTGATCACGGCGCGACCGCCGCGGGTCTTCATGCGGACCAGGAAACCGTGGGTGCGAGCGCGCTTGATGTTGCTCGGCTGATAGGTGCGTTTGGTGGCCATGAGTCGGCGCCAGGTTCGGGAAAAAGGGCGCGAATGATAGGGGTGTGGGCATTCATCGTCAAGCCGTTGGGCTGGCACTGGCCCGCGTGTGGCGAGTAGACTGCATGGTTCACGACGGGTCGCTTGCCGGATCCGCGACATCGACCCCCAACATGATCGGGAAACCATGAGCGAGCTCTGGCGGCGCTGTCTGGAGCGTCTGGAAACGGAATTCGACGCCGAGGACGTTCAAACCTATCTGAAGCCGCTGCAGGCTCACGATGACGACGCAGGGCTCAGGTTGTTCGCTCCCAACGGATACACGCTGGAAGCCGTGAGCGAGCGCTTCCTGCCTCGTATCCGCGCGGTTGTCGAGCACTTGCACGGCGCTCCGCTGCCGGTTGCGCTCGAAGTGGGTGCCTTGGCTGGCCGCGCCTCGAACGCAAAACGCAGTCCCGCGCCAGCGCGCGGCAAGCCGGCGCCGCGCGAGGATGAGCCGCACAATCTGGACCCCAACTACACCTTCGAGAGTTTCGTCGAGGGCAAGACCAACGAATTGGGCAAGGCCGCCGCCATCCAGGTCGCCACCAATCCGGGGCGTGCCTTCAACCCCTTGCTGCTGTATGGCGGCACCGGCCTGGGCAAGACCCACCTGATGCACGCCGCCGGCAACCTGATGCGCAAGAACAATCCCGCCTGCAAGGTGCTTTACCTGCGCTCCGAGCAATTTGTCGGCAGCATGATCGATGCCTTGCGCACCAAGAACATGGATGAGTTCAAGCGTCGCTTCCGCACGGTCGATGCGCTGTTGATCGATGACATCCAGTTTTTCGCCGGCAAGAACACCACCCAGGAAGAGTTCTTCCATACCTTCAATGCGCTGTTCGATGGCAAGCAGCAGATCATCCTGACCTGCGACCGCTTTCCCAAGGAAGTGGAGAATCTGGAGCCGCGCCTGAAGTCGCGCCTGGGTTGGGGCTTGTCGGTTGCCATAGAACCGCCCGACTTCGAGACGCGCGCGGCCATCCTGCTCAGCAAGGCGGCCAACAAGGGCATCGAGTTGCCGGAGGATGTCGCTTTTCTCGTGGCAAAGCGCATGCGTTCCAACGTGCGCGACCTCGAGGGCGCCCTCAACACCCTGATCGCGCGCTCGAATTTCGGCGGCCGCAAGGTGGACGTGGCCTTTGCCCAGGAAACCCTGCGCGACTTGCTGACCGTGCATGCGCAGGCCATCACCATCTCCAACATCCAGAAGGTGGTCGCCGAGTACTTCCAGTTGCGCGTGGCCGATATGCTCTCGAAGCGCCGCAGCCGCTCGGTTGCGCGGCCTCGCCAGGTGGCCATGTTCCTGGCCAAGGAACTGACCGAACACAGTCTCCCCGAGATTGGTGATGCGTTCGGTGGGCGCGACCACACCACGGTGCTGCACGCCTGCCGTACGATCCGCACAATGCGTGAAACCGACGGCAAGTTGCGTCAGGATTGGGACACCCTGGTGCGCTCGTTGACGGGTTGAGCAAGTTGTGGACAACCCGGGGATTACCTGCAACGCAAAAACAATCCACAATCCGTCCACAAGCAGAAGCACCGCTTTTCCAAGCACGAATCAAGAAGTAAACAGTTGATTGTAAAAGGGAATTGGTCGATATACCGTTTATCCCCAAGACCCACTACCAACACAGGTTCAATAAACCAAAACCAGTATCAGGAAGGGGCCCAACCATGCGTTTCAGTCTTCCTCGCGAAGCATTGCTCAAGCCGTTGCAGCAGGTTGTTGGTGTCGTCGAGCGTCGGCAGACCCTGCCCGTCCTGTCCAATCTGCTGGTCAACGTGGGAGCCGAGGGCGTGTCCTTCACCGGCACGGACCTTGAGGTTGAGATGGTTGCAAGGACCGCGGCCGAAAATCTGGAAGCTGGCGAGATAACGATCCCGGCGCGAAAGCTGTTCGATATCTGCCGAGCCTTGCCCGACGGCGTGAAGGTCAAGGTCGAGCAAAGCGGGGAAAGGGTCTCGGTAAGTGCCGGTCGCAGCCGCTTCACCCTGTCCACCTTGCCGGCAAGCGAATTCCCGGTCATCGAGTCGATCGAACTGGTGGAACGCATCAGCTTGCCGGAGGCAACCCTCAAGGACCTGATCGCACGCACGGCGTTTGCCATGGCCAACCAGGACGTGCGGTATTACCTCAACGGTTTGCTGTTGGACGTGCGCGACAATGTGCTGCGCTGCGTTGCCACCGACGGCCACCGCCTGGCGCTGGCGGAAACGCGTCTGGAAACCCGCATTTCAACGCGCCGCCAGATCATCATCCCGCGCAAGGGTGTGCTGGAATTGCAGGGTCTGTTTGAATCCGGCGAAGGGTTGGTCGATCTGGAGCTCGGTCGCAACCACCTCCGGTTGACGCGCGGAGGGGTGACCTTCACCTCGAAACTCATTGATGGTCGCTTCCCGGACTACGAGGCCGTGATTCCGATTGGTGCGGACAAGGACGTTCGGGTTGGCCGCGAGGAGCTGCGTTTTGCCTTGCAGCGCGCAGCCATTCTTTCCAACGAGAAGTATCGCGGGGTCAAGCTCGATGTCAGCCCGAACCGGCTGCGCATCGTGGCCCACAACCCGGAGCAGGAAGAAGCGGTCGAGGAGCTTGAAGTCACCTGCAGCGTTGCCGAGTTGAGTGTCGGTTTCAACGTCAATTACCTGATGGACGCCCTGGCGGCGCTCAGCGGGGATGAAATCACGCTCAGCCTGCGCGACGCCCAATCCAGCTGCCTGTTGCGCAAGGTGGATTCCGACGATACCCGGCATGTGGTCATGCCGCTGCGACTCTGACAGCGCTCGTGTTCGACCCAGGCAAGGCCCGCGCAGGCATTCTTGCGCGGGCTTTTTCATGTCCGGCGGCGGGCTTGCCATGTATCTGACCGAACTTCGCGTGAGGAACCTGCGCATCTTCGGCGAACTGGAGTTGACCCTGGATCCGGGCTGGAACCTGTTTCTCGGGCCCAACGGCGCCGGCAAATCCAGCGTGCTGGAAGCGGCCTACCTGCTTTCGCACGGGCAGTCGTTTCGTCGCGGTGCGCGCGACACCCTGACCCGCTTTGACAGCCCGGGCTTCTCCGTGTTTGGTCGCCTGCACACAGCCGGCGGGAATACGCGCAGTGTCGCCATCGGGCGGAACGAGGCTCGAACGGAAGCCCGCGTTGATGGCGAGGCGGTGAGTCTCGGTGAATTGGTGCGCAACTGTGCCGTGGTCTGCTTCGAGCCCGGATCACACGAGCTGATATCCGGCAAAGCGGATGAGCGTAGGCACTACCTCGACTGGGGCGTGTTCCACGTGGAACCGACCTTTCTTTCGCACTGGCGCTGGTTCCAGCGAGCGCTGCGCCAGCGCAACAGCGCCTTGAGAGCCGCCGGTCCAGTGGAGGCATTGGCCCCCTGGGAGCAGGAGATGGCGGATAGCGGGACCCTGCTGAGTGCCATGCGCAGAGCGTATGTCGAAAAGCTGCAACCCGTTTTGGGCGACATGCTGCACACACTGCTGGGCGAACTCGGCCATGGCCAACTCGACTTTGATCAGGGCTGGAAGGCAGAGCAGGGTCTGGCCGACGTATTGCTCGCCAATCGTGGCCGCGATCAGGATCGGGGCCACAGCACCCGTGGGCCGCACCGCGCAGACTGGAGCATCCGCTTTGCCAAGGCGCCCCGACGCGAACATCTGTCGCGGGGTCAGGAAAAGCTGTGCGCCCTGGCCCTGGTCCTGGCGCAGGCCAGGCTGCATTCCGAGCTCCTGGGGGAATGGCCAATCCTTTGTCTCGACGATCTTGCGTCGGAGCTGGATCAAGCCCATCAGGAGGCGGTGCTTGGGCTTGCCTTGGCCAGCGGGGCGCAGGTTCTTCTGACCGGCACCAGTGCCCCCTTTTGGCCTGTGCCGGACATGCGCGTGTTCCACGTGGAACAAGGTCGGATCAGCGCCTGACTGGTATAATCGACCACTTGATCATCGGCGGTTGACCAGACGCGCCCGAAACCAGCGGAGCCCCATGAGCGATCAATACGATTCAAGCAAAATCAAGGTCCTGAAGGGTCTTGACGCAGTACGCAAGCGTCCGGGCATGTATATCGGCGACACCGATGATGGCTCCGGCTTGCACCACATGGTGTTCGAAGTCGTCGACAACTCGATCGACGAGGCGCTGGCCGGCTATGCAAACCAGGTGTCGGTCACCATCCATGCCGATGGCTCGGTCAGTGTCGTCGACAACGGGCGCGGCATACCGGTTGGAATGCACGAAGAAGGGCGCTCTTCGGCCGAAGTGGTGATGACCGTTCTCCACGCTGGCGGAAAGTTCGACGACAACAGCTACAAGGTCTCCGGCGGCCTGCACGGCGTCGGCGTCTCAGTGGTCAATGCGCTGTCGGAAAAGCTCTGGTTGACCATTTACCGTGATGGCCACGAGCACCATCAGGAATATCACCTGGGTGAACCGCAATTCCCGCTCAAGGTGGTGGGGCCGTCGACCCGCCGTGGCACGACGGTGCGTTTCCTTCCCAGCACCGCCATATTTTCCGATGTCGAGTTCCATTACGACATTCTGGCCAAGCGACTGCGGGAGCTTTCATTCCTCAATTCCGGCGTGCGCATCGAGCTCAGCGACGAACGCAATGGCCGCCAGGACGTGTTCGAGTACGCCGGTGGCATCCGTTCATTCGTCGAGCATCTGGCGCATTTGAAGACGCCCTTGCATCCCAAGGTTGTTTATTTTTCCATCAATAACGACGCCGTCACGGTCGAAGCAGCGCTGCAATGGACTGATTCTTATCAGGAAACCTGTTTCTGCTACACAAACAACATTCCGCAGAAGGACGGTGGCACCCACCTGGCTGGCCTGCGCGGCGGCCTGACCCGCACGTTGTCCAACTACATCGAGAAGGCCGGGGTGCAGAAGACGGCCAAAGTCGGCTTTTCCGGCGACGACATGCGTGAAGGGCTGATCGTCGTGCTTTCGGTGAAGATGCCGGACCCGAAATTCTCCTCGCAGACCAAGGACAAGCTGGTTTCCAGCGAGATCAAGGGCATCGTCGAGTCCGCCGTCAACGAGAAGCTCGAGGAATTCCTGCTGGAAAACCCCAACGAAGCCCGTGCCATTGCCGCCAAAGTGGTGGATGCGGCGCGCGCGCGCGAGGCCGCGCGCAAGGCGCGCGAAATGACCCGGCGCAAGGGTGCGCTGGACATTGCCGGATTGCCCGGAAAACTGGCGGATTGCCAAGAGAAGGATCCGGCGCTCAGCGAACTGTTCATCGTCGAGGGCGATTCGGCAGGCGGCTCGGCAAAGCAGGGGCGCAACCGCAAGACCCAGGCGATTCTTCCGCTCAAGGGCAAGATCCTCAATGTCGAGCGGGCGCGTTTTGACCGCATGCTCGGCTCAGCCGAGATCGGCACCCTGATTACCGCGCTGGGCACCGGCATCGGCAAGGACGAGTACAACATCGACAAATTGCGCTATCACCGCATCATCATCATGACCGACGCGGACGTGGATGGCTCACACATCCGAACCTTGCTGCTGACCTTCTTTTATCGCCAATTGCCGGAGTTGATCGAACGGGGCCACATCTACATCGGCCAACCGCCGCTGTACAAGCTGAAGCAGGGCAAGCAGGAGATCTACCTCAAGGATGACGCGGCGCTCAACGCTTACCTGATCGGCAATGCGCTGGACAACGCGGAACTGACCTACGATCCGGATGCGCCACCCCTGCACGGGGCGGGTCTGGAAAGTCTGCTGGTCAGCTATCAGGCTGCCGGCGACCAGATTGAACGATTGGGCGCTCGCCATGACGCGGCATTGCTTAGGGCGTTTTTCGATGCACCGCCGCCGGCGCCCGAGCAATGGCAGGAGCCGGCGTTTGTGGACGCCTGGATCGCCTCCCTGGAAGGGCAACTCAATCGCCGTGGATCCGGGCTCCCGCGCTATCGCTTGAGCGTGCGCGACGCCAGCAGCGAGCACCCCGCAGCCCTGGTGGTGCGGCGCGAGCAGCACGGGACGGAAAGCACCCAGATCCTGCCGGCGAATTTCTTCCAGGGATCGGAGTTTCGGCCCATTGCCGATGCCGTTTCCCGCATCGCCGGCCTGATTCAGCCCGGCGCCAGGGTCAGTCGGGGCGGCAAGCATCTGGCCATAACCCAGGGCTTTGCGCAGGCGCAGGCCTGGCTCATGGAAGAAGCCAAGCGAGGACGCACCATCCAGCGTTTCAAGGGCCTCGGGGAAATGAACCCGGACCAGCTCTGGGAAACCACGGTGAACCCGGAGACGCGACGCCTGCTTCAGGTCAGCATCGAGGATGCGATTGCTGCCGACCAGATCTTCTCCACCCTGATGGGGGATGTCGTGGAGCCGCGGCGCGAGTTCATTGAAAGCAATGCGCTCAGGGTCAGTAACCTGGACGTCTGAGGGAGGGTTTTCAGGGAGAACCGTACACACAAGTGTACTTTGCATCATTCCGTGGTTTGCCGGAGGGTAACAAACCCCGATTGGCCTGCCACAGCGTTGCACCGGAACATGCGACTGACCCACCAGAAATGTTTTCGATCGCATGCCTGTACACCGCAAGCGACCGGCGCTACGCTCCGATTGTTGATATTCGAGCACTTTGGGTTGATGAACCCTTGAGCATCCGCTGAGGAGTAACCATGAAAGTTTCCATGCTTGCGCGCGTCATGCTTGGCGCAGCCATCCTGATGTTTTCTACCGGAACCGTCTTGGCTGCGCGGGAGAAAGAACAGAAGGACGACTACCCCAATGCGACCCGGAAGGAACGCAGCGTGGAAATGTCCTCGCGCGAACAGCGCGATCTGGGCAAAGCCACCGACCTGGTCAATGACGGAAAGAACGAAGAAGCATTGCCGCTGGTCCAGAAGATCCTAGCCAACGAGAAGATCAAACCCTACGCCGCAGCCTTTGCCGAGCAATTGCTGGGTCGCATTTACTGGGATACCGAAAAGGATCTTGAGGCCGTCGAGGAAACGAGCAAGGCAATCGCCCTGGATGCCCTACCCAACAACGCACACTTCGCTCTCATGTACCAGCTCGCACAAATGCAGGTGCAAGCCGAAAAATACGATGATGCGCTGGTCACGCTGGACCGTTTCGAGAAGGAAACCGGCAAGACGGATGCAGAACAGTGGGCGTTGCGCGGCAACATCTACTACCGCCTGGACCGATTCCAGGACGCCATCGACACGATGAAAAAAGCCTTGGCAGCGAGCAACGAACCCAAGGAAAACTGGAACCAGATCCTGATGGCGAGCCTGTTCGAGCTCGACCAGTACGACGAAGCCGCAACCATCGTCAAGGCGCAATTGGCCAAGCATCCGGCAGACCTCAAGCTGATCAAGCAGCTTGCCACCATTTACATCAACGGCGACAAGTATCCACAAGCCATCGAGGTACTCAGCGGCGCCAAGAGCCAAGGCCTTATCACGAGCTCGGAGGACTACCTGCAGCTGGCCAAGCTTTACGCGAACGCTGACAAACCCGCCGATGCCGCAAGCACCCTCAAGGACGGCATCGCCAAGGGCGCGCTCCAGGAAAGCCTGGAAGTAAACCGGCTTTTGGGCGATGTTTGCACCCAGGCCGAGGACGATGCGTGTGCGATCGACGCGTATACAAAAGCCTCTGCATTGGCCACCGATGGCAATGTCGACTATCAACTCGGCTACATGCTGTTTTATTCGGACCGGGGAGCCGAAGCAAAAGCCGCCCTGCAGCGCGCCATCCAGAGAGGGGGCCTGAAGCAGGAAGGCGAGGCATTTGTACTTCTAGGTGACATCGAGAGCTATGCCGGCAACGATGCGGCTGCCCTCGTGGCGTGGACCAAGGCCGAAGGCTTTCCCAGCACCAAGGCCATGGCCGCCCAACGGATCAAGGCGATCAAGGCCGGGGTCAAGCTGAAACGCTCCGGCAACAAGTAATTCACCTGGGCAAGGATGAAGGCACACCTCGCGACGCGTATCCCTCAGGCATGAGCTACCCTTGTCTGAACGCCCACGGGTGTTGTACCTTGCAGGGCTACGCTTTGCGGGAACGGCGTCTGTCAACTTCGCCCGGAAACGGGCGGA
This sequence comes from Dokdonella sp., assembly GCA_016712865.1. Lineage (GTDB taxonomy): Bacteria > Pseudomonadota > Gammaproteobacteria > Xanthomonadales > Rhodanobacteraceae > Dokdonella. Next base: position 125,488 of record JADJQH010000004.1, on the reverse strand, counting down.
TCATGAAAAAGAACAATCACGGTTTGGTCAACATCAATGACTGACGTCTACGCACAAGAAAGCGAAAACAACGCCTTCAGCTGGAACCGTGTCACGGCCTTGTCCGGGGCATTTACGGTGCACGTGTTTGCCTTGGCCCTGCTGGCCACCCCGGCCTCGCCCCCAGAAGCGCCCGAGAAGAAGGTCGAGAACAAGGTGACGGTGGAGTTCATTGAACCACCGCCACCACCACCGCCGCCGCCGCCACCGCCGCCAGAGCCGCCGAAGAAGCCGCCACCGAAGGTCATCGAGAAGATCAAGCCGCCACCGGAGCCGCCGCCGCCGGAGCCACCGCCTGTCGTCATCGAGGAAGCCTCGCCGATGGCCGTGGCTGCACCGCCTCCGGCACCGCCTGCACCACCGGCGCCGCCCGTGGATATCGCACCGAGCGAAAATATCAGTTACCGTAGGCTGCGTCCGCCGAAGTATCCGCCGCAGGCTGTGCGCCAGCGAATGGAAGGCAAGGTCGTGCTGAAGGTGTTGGTGGGTCTTGATGGCAAGCCCGAAGAAATCACGGTCGAGAAAACCAGTGGTTATCGCGTTCTCGATCAGGCGGCCATCGCGGCAGTGAAGACATGGGTCTTCAATGCAGGTCAGAAGAACGGTGCCGCGAGTCGCGGCTATGCGTTGGTCCCAATTGAATTCAATCTCAGCAACCAGTAGCAATCATCTAAGGTAGCGCCATGCAGCAAGATGCCTCTTCGACCCCGCCTGCGGACCAGTCAGGTGCCATGCCCCCACCCCTGCCAGGCGGCGGCAGCAATGCCCAAGCCATGTCGCAGATGGGCTTCGACCACCTGATCCACAACTTCGACATGGTTGGCTGGGTGGTATTCATCACCCTTATCACCATGTCGATCCTGTCGATCTACTTCATCATTGCGAATTTCATTCGCAATTCGATGGTGCGTTCGCGCATGGATCGGGTTATCCACACTTTCTGGGAAACCTCCTCTGCCCAGGATGCGATTCGCTTCCTCGAGGATCAGCCGAAGTCTGAGCCGTTCTCGAAGATCGCGCTCGAAGCGGCAACTGCTGCCCAACATCATTCGCGCCACGAAGGCAGCCGCCTGGTCGAGGCACTGAACCGTTCGGAATTCATCGATCGTGCCCTGCGCCAAGGTGTGGCGCGCGAGAGCATGCGCCTCGAAGGTGGCCTGACCCTGTTGGCAACGGTGGGATCCACCGCGCCCTTCGTCGGCCTGCTCGGTACCGTCTGGGGCATCTACCACGCCCTCATCAAGATCGCCTCGAGTGGTTCGGCATCGATGGAAGCGGTGGCGGGGCCCGTCGGTGAAGCCCTGATCATGACCGCGGTCGGTCTGTTCGTCGCCATTCCAGCGGTGCTTGCCTACAACTTCTATGTGCGCAGCAACCGCCTGATCTATGCCCGCTTTGACGAGTTTGCCCACGACCTGCACGACTTCTTCGCCATCGGTTCACGCGTTGAAGGCGGCGCAGCAGCCCCGGCACCCGCAGCCGCGAGGAAGTAAGCCATGGCCTTTTCATCCAATTCGGGCGGCGGCCCGATGGCGGATATCAACGTCACCCCGCTGGTTGACGTGATGCTGGTGCTGCTGATCATCTTCATGATCACGGCACCGTTGATGACGCACAAGATCCGCATCGACCTGCCGCAGGCAAATCCCAATGTCATTGATACACCGCAGCCGGATCCCATTGATCTGGCTGTAAAGGCAGCCGGTGACCTGTATTGGAATGATGAACTGATCACCGAAGCCATGCTCTCGGCCCAGCTTCGGGTTGCGGCACAGAAGCAACCGCAACCGGAATTGCAGATCCGCGCCGAAAAGAAGACCGAATACCAACTGATTGCCACGGTACTTGCCAATGCAAAGAGCGCTGGCATGGTCAAGATTGGTTTCATCACCGCTCAGGAAGGGCGCTGATCGAACCAAGCGAACAAGTTCTTGCTTGAGGAAAAGGCGTCACGCAAGTGACGCCTTTTTTCATTTCAGCTCCTACGCCAATCGGACGTCCATTGGCATACTCGATTCGGCGGCAAGCACCGCAAATGCCCCATTGCCGTGCATCGCAAAGCATGGGAACGCAATCACTTTTGGGCGCTATCAAGAATCCGCAGATAGCGAATGACCGTCGTAGCCAGGCCGTCGTATAGCGATTCACCGAACAGCGCGTGGCCGATTGAAACTTCGGAAATGGCAGGGACCGCATCCAGCAAGTGCGCCAGATTCTGCTGATCCAAATCGTGCCCGGCATTGACAGCCAAACCCGCAGCCACGGCTTCGCTGGCGGTCGCCGCGCACGCCGCCAACTCGCGTGCAGGATCTCCACGCGCATGCGCCGCGGCAAATGGACCTGTATAGATCTCGATGCGGTCGGCGCCGAGTTGCGCGGCGCGGGCAACATGCCTGACACCGGCGTCAACAAAGAGACTGACTCGACAATCATGCTGCTTGAACCGGTCGATGAGTTCGGCCAGTTCAGAACAATCCCCTTCCAAATCGAAACCATGATCGGAGGTGAGCTGCCCATCGCCGTCAGGAACCAGGGTCACCTGTGCAGGTTGCGTCTGGCGCACCAATTCCAGAAGACCCGGGTAGCCATCGCGCGCGGGGGCGAAGGGATTTCCCTCGATATTCAGCTCGGCACCCGCCAGCACATCCGGCAGGCGCAAGACATCAATGGCACGAATGTGGCGTTGGTCCGGGCGCGGATGAACGGTTATGCCGTGACAGCCCGAAGCAAGCGCAATGCGGGCAGCCTGCAACGGATCGGGAAGCAAACCGCCACGGGAGTTCCGCAGCACAGCCACCTTGTTGATGTTGACGCTGAGTCGAGTCACGACACGGATCCCGGGAAATGATCAGTGTAGTGGATTGCCGCGGGCGTCGATCGGCTTCATGGGGTGAAGCACAGCCCAAGCACCAGGCGTGAATTACGGATGATCTTGCGAAACGGCTCAGCCGACCCGGCAAATTCCGGGTGGGTTCAAGGCAAGCGCAGACTCAGGGCGTGCAGGATTCGCTGGTTTCCTTCCAGATTACCGGCTCCCAATAGGCACCGTCCCGCCACTCATTGCGCCTGTCCTGGTTGAGTTTGGCCGCCAGCAGATAGGTCGTGTTCGCAGCAACATGGATGGTCAGGGTCTTGTACGGCTCCGACGTATTGCTGTTGCGCAAGCGATCATTGAAAGGCAAGTAACGACTTTCGATGCGCTCGGCAACCGTCAGCACGTGGGTCCCGGCGGAAAGCCGGAACGAAGTCTGCCCGCCAAAAGGAGAACGTCGCCCATCGATGCTGATCAGCGTAGCGGCATGGAGGCTCTGTTGGCGCGGAGCGACGTCGAAAATGCTGACGCGACCGCAACCGTCCTGCGCTTCAGCAGACCCTGCAACCCTGTTGTCCGCCGAGGCCACCGCAAAACCGTCACCGAGGCGCAAATGCACGGCCGGAATCCAGGTTGAGGCTACGACGCCCGAGACGACCATGGCCTTGCCATTGCGAACCACGTCGAAGCGCAGGGGATCATTGCCCGCGCCATCCACCTTCTCACGCAAGATCACGGCTGCTTGCGCCATCCCCGCTTCGGATTCTCCCAAGCCGCTGAGCCCGCTTCCGTTGACGGCCGTGATCAGGTCGCCAGACTGCAAACCCATGCGCTGTGCGCTGCCACCAGGCGTGGTGCCAAGCACCCGCAGCCCGTTCCTGGCAGCTTCCGAACCACTGCTGTCGACAAGAACGCCAAGACTGGAAATCCGTTGCCGGGGCGCATCAATGGCAAGATCAATGTTGGCGGGTGAGGGAGAGCCGAACGCACCCGACTCGATCATGTCGAGGAGCAGGACCTTGAGCTCCTCGCGCAAGCGCTCATCGGCGCTTGGCACCATGCCTTGTTGTGTTGCCTTGGCAAGCGGGGCGACCTGTCCAACCAAATCGGCAGACGTAGCGCCATGGGCGGTACTGGCCACGATCAGGGCCAATGAACCAACAAGCGATGCATAGCGGCGGAGGCAATTTGTCTGGATGATCATTTGAATCTCTCGGTAGGGTTCAAATACGGGTAATCGAGCGCACGGAGCCCCGGTCAATGACTTCCTGCATGGCTTGGCTGCGCTTCCGCCATAGCGGAATCAACTCGCTGGGAGATGCCATGTCGTCGTAGGCCTGTTGCAGGTTGTGGTCTATCAGCTCCAGCCTCGGATCCACGCGGGCGCTCGTGGATTCCGCCATCGATGCCAACCAGTCCCGCTCCAGCGTCGAGGAACGCTGCTGCAATTTCGCCATTTCTTCACCGGCTGAATCGACACTTTCACCTTGCGGCAGCATCGTGAACGACAGACCCAGCGCAGCAACCAGCGCAAACAATCCGCCGGCATGTCGCCAGCGGCGACGCACAACCTGTCGATGTCGTGCCACCTGGATGCGCGGCCAGAGAGCCGGATCGGGCTCGAATTCCGGCAGCCGCATGCCGATGGCCCATGCGGCGGGCCGTGGTCCGGGATCAGTGTTCATTCTCAACCTCCACAGCCGCATCGCGTCCGGGCCTTGCATCCTGCAATTTCTGCAGGGAACGCGCGAGTAGCGACTTCGAATAGCTCTCGCTCTGACCGAACATCTGCGCCAGTTCGAGGTGGGTGTAACCCTCCAGCTCATGCAGCAAGACAACCGCGCGCGCACGCGGCGTCAAGCGCATCAGCAAGGACCATGCATCCACCGACTGCTCGACTGCCGGTTGCGAGTGGCCCAGGCTGTCGAGCCATACCTCGTCTTCCAGCGGCTGCAGGTGGCGTGCACTGCGCAAGACATCGATGGTTGCGTTGGCGGTCATGCGTTTGAGCCATGCACCAAAAGGAGCATCGCCTCGAAAGCCGGCGAGGCGGTCCAGGACCCGCAGGAAAACCTCCTGCACAACATCTTCGGCAGCGGCAGGCTGGCCGAGGATGCGCATGGCGAGGGTATAACAGGCACGCCCGTAGCGTTGATAGATTGCATCATGTGCTTTTCGGTCACCGCGACGCGCACGGCTGAGGATCTCCGGATCAAGGATCTGTGCAAAGCCGCTGGCGATATCGTTTGGCAATCCGTCAGCACCCATGCCTGCCAAGACGATGTGCGATGGAGTTTCGTCGCAGCTGCAGCCGCGCCTCAGCTACCGTCGTGGTTCCTGATCCGCAGCCTGGCTTCACGAATCTGGGCCAAGGGGACCGACAGCTCCGCACGACCGCTGCTCGCCTCCACCAGCAGGATCACGGTTGTTGCATCCACGGACTTCAGCTCCCCATCCACCCGACGGCCGCCTTCCGTGAGCAGCTGGATGCGTTGGCCGACATGCGCTGCGATCTGCGCCGTGGGAATGACCGCATGGGTTGGTTTGGGCGATTCAGCAGGCGGCAGACGCTGGATTTCACCCGGCTTCCACACCAGGGCCATGGTCGATCCCGGTGGGGGCGGCTCTGAACTCGCCACGGGCGCCTTTGCCGGCTCCTGTCCTGAACTCACCACGGCCGCAGTTGCCTTCCCGTCGTCAAGAGCCGGCTTGCCGGGTTGAACGGGAGGCGAGGCGGGCTCCGAAGGCTCGGTCGAGACGATCGTTGGAGCGGACTGGGCATCCACCGCCGCAATGGGCTTCTCGAGTGTTGTCACGACCGCTGGCGATGGCGTTGCAATCCCGCTTTCGACGGTTGCATCCTGGGCCACCGTTTCTGTTGTTGCTTCGGCCGTGGGCAACACCTCAGGATCCGGAGTTACGCGATACAGCGGAACCTCCGGTTGGGAAAAGGTCAGGTCCAGCATGATCGGTGGCGCGTCTTCCAGTCGCGCCGTGACATTGAGCTGGCGCAACAGATCCTGGCGCGGATACGCCGTCCACTCGGCTGGAATCCAGTCGGATTTCGGCAGGCTGGACACGTTCAAGGTGCCACCGCGGGAAACGATGCGGTGATACAAGGCGACCAGGTCGTTGCTGGGTTTGATGCCATGGCTAGCGAGTATCGACTTGACCGCATCTACATGCTGAGTGACGAACTGGTCGGCATCAATGCCCAGCCAGTTGGCGCAAAACCGATTGCGACGGCTGAGGAAACCCGGGTCGTTGTAACTCAGGTTGGCGCGCACGATACGCACGGCCTGGCGTGCCCGCTCATCCGACCATCGTGAAGGATCGAAGCCTTTCAACTCCGTGGCCCCCTGCCAGCGCGCCATGTCGGGGCTGTCCAGGTCGAATGCGATTTCCAGCCGATTGCCGGCGAGATCGTATCGGTAGCTGATGCGGTCCCTGCTGGGCTCGGGACTCAAACCCATCTTCACGTAGTCCTTGGCTCCCAAGGCGTCGCTGCCGCAGCCCGCATTCTCGAACAGTGCCCGACTCGACAGCCCCATCCAGCGGGATAGCGAAGTTCTTGACGAGTCATCGGCAAGCTTGAAACCGCGCATCGTAATCGACAGCGATTCCGGCAATGTACCGGCATCATCCATCAGGTAGCCGACCAACCACCCCAGGCCGGAGCCCTTCAGGTAGGCCGTATCGGCACGCAAGCGGGTCTGATCAGGTTCATTGCCGATGGTCAGCTGTGGCGAATCCAGGCGGATGCTGCCGTTCAAGGAAATGCCGGCACCGTCGAAATCGAGCTTGGCCAGCGGCGCAACCACGGCACTGATGCGTTGGGCAGCGGAACGCGCGGCCAGATTGAGCGCGAACGCGCCCCCGGCCAGGATCACTGCCGACAGCAGCGTCAGGTTGCGCAGTTTCATCGCAAACGCATCCCAGTAACCAACGGTTCAAACCGCGGATATTGCCCCTGTGCGTGGACGATAACGGGATTGCGCGAATGCGGCAACGCGCATTTCGGTTTTCGCATGGATTCAGTACGCACTATCCGATGCGCGAGGTCTCCCTTGTGTCGTCCGGTGGGCAGCCGAGCGCGAGGCAAGCTCGCCCATGGCGTGCAGTGTGAACGGGCGGCGATTGGCAACAAGGCACCCATGTCGATGCATCCGGCGGACTCAGCGCTTGCGGACCAGCATGATCAGCACCAGCAGAAGAATGGCGCCAATCATCGCCTGGATGATGTCCGCCAACAGGCCGCCACCCACGCTGACACCCAGTTTCGGCAGCAGCCAACCGGCTATGAATGCGCCCAATACACCCACGACGAGATTGACGAGCAAGCCATAGCCACGACCGCGCACAATCTGACCGGCCAACCATCCGGCAACGACGCCGACAACAAGGAATGCAAGCAGGGATTCAATGCGCACGCGCTTCTCCAGAGCTGAATGCCGCGCAGTGCGGCATTCGGAGTGTGAACGGCCGGGCGACGCGGCGCACGCTTCATGCCGCATGACCCGAATCAGCCGGGCGACTGTTCCTGAGGGTTGGTGGTTGTCGCGGCCGCTGCGGTACTCTCGGCGGCGGCACGTTCGCGCGCCTTGGCGCGCACGGCGACCAAGGCTTCCGGTGGCAACATCGTTATATCCGGTCGCGCGTTGGCGGAAATGCGACCGGCGGCGACGGACAAGACGATTCCGAATAGACCCACCACGAGCATGACCAGGGACAGCCCCATCACGCCCGGACTGCGCGTGGTGAGTGCCAGGAACAAGCCGAGCAGGGAAAGCACGATCATCAGCCAGCGCACCATATCTCCCCCGGGTAGAACCGTTGAAACACACGTCGACCAGACAAGTGGCCACGCTAGCAGAACCGGGGCCCGGATCGGCAGCCCTTTGATCGGACATTCGTGGCCGGTCAGGTGGCTGGTTTTTCAACAACCTGCCCGCGGCAAGCCATGGCGACATCCGCCGTCTGATCTGGGTCAACGCTCGGAATGATCCGAATCGAAGCCGCCCGAGCGCAGGAACAAGCCGGGACGGAAGAGATCGATGAAGGCTCGCGCATTGGCGCTGAGCATCTTGCCCTTGCGCACGACAATGCCGTAGCTGCGCTGCGGAAAGTAGGCGCGCAGATTGCGCACGGCCAGACGGTCCATATCCGCCTCGCGAATGCACATGCCGGTGACGATGGAAATGCCAAGGCCCATGGCAACGTACTGCTTGATCACTTCCCAGCCGCCAACCTCGATGGCGACGTGATAGGGCGCCTTGCGTTTCTGGAACACCAGGTCCACCAGGCGATAGGTGGTCAGGCGCTTGGGCGGAAGAATGAGGCCATAGGGCGACAGGTCTTCGAGGGCGATTTCCGCCTTCGCAGCCAGCGGGTGATCCAGGGGGGCAATCAACATGGGGTCGAAATGATGCAGCGCCTCGTAACGCAGGTCCGTCGGCACGTCCAACATCGAGCCCACCGCAAAATCGACTTCGTCCGAGCGCAGCAGGGCCAGACCGTCGGTACCGGTGACGTTGTGCAGGTTCAGATGCACATCGGGATGCTCGCGGCGGAATGCGGCCACCATGTCGGGCAACAGGTACTGGATGGTCGAGTTGCCGCAGGCAATGTCGAGTTGCAACTTCTGCGCACTGCCGCTGCGTGCCAGGAACGCCGCATCCAAACCTTCAAGGCCCTCGACCAGCGGGCGTGCCAACTCGTAGAGGATCTGTCCTTCGACGGTCAGGGTCACGCGCCGCCGCCGTCGCTCGAGGAGGGCGCAGCGCAGTTCGGACTCCAGGGCGGCAAGCAGGAGACTTACCGAAGGTTGAGAGAGGTACAGCGCTTCGGCAGCCCGGGTCAGGGTGCCGAACTTGACCGTGTAGCAGAACGCGCGCAACTGCTTGAGGCGATTGCCTTTGTAGTAGAAACGCGGCGCGGCACCGGTTGTGGTCCGGCCAGATGCTGCACGGCGGTTTGCCCCTCGCGGCATGGAGACACCCCCGGAACTTGGGAAGGCTGCGGAATCCCGAATCAGAGAGACATATTAACAAACCGAATGACATGCATTGAAACATTCGCTTTGTCAAACATTCATCCAGCGGCGTAGGCTGCCCCACCTCGTCCGCGGCTCAGGCAAGTCCATGGCTTCACCGGTTTCCGCAGTTGCAAAAACCCCCTCACCCGCCGTCGAGCTGATCGGGGCCCGTCATGCCGAGGTGCTTTCACCGGCGGCCCTGGATTTTCTCGCCAAGCTCCACCAGCAATTTGAAAAGCAGCGGCAGGACCTGCTGGCAGCGCGGCGCATGCGCCAAGCGCGATTCGACGCCGGAGAGAAACCGGACTTCCTCGTCCCGACCGCGGCGATCCGCGCCGCAGACTGGAGAGTGGCCCCCATTCCCGCGGTGCTTGCCGATCGCCGCGTGGAAATTACCGGCCCGGTCGACCGCAAGATGATCATCAACGCCTTGAATTCGGGTGCCTGTGTGTTCATGGCGGATTTCGAGGACTCAACCTCGCCGACCTGGGACAACCTCATCGACGGGCAGGCCAACCTGATCGATGCGGTGGCCGGACGCATTGACTACCAGTCGGCCGATGGGCGCCAATACCGGCTCAATCCCGACCCGGCTGTCCTCATGGTGCGGCCGCGCGGCTGGCATCTGGACGAAAAGCATCTGCGCGTGGATGGCCAGGCGATCAGCGCGTCCCTGTTCGACTTCGGATTGTTCGTCTTGCACAACGCAGGCGTACTTGCGCAGCAGCAACGCGGGCCGTTCCTGTATCTGCCGAAACTGCAGGGCCACGCGGAAGCGGCCTTGTGGGAATCGGTGCTCGCCCACGCCGAAAATGTGCTCGGCCTGGTGCCGGGCTCGATCAAGGTCACCGTCCTCATCGAGACCCTGCCCGCCGCGTTCGAGATGGATGAGATCCTGTGGGAGTTGCGCCAGCGCATCGTAGGCCTCAATTGCGGGCGCTGGGATTACATCTTTTCCTGCATCAAGACGCTTCGCGGCCACCGCGACTTTGTCCTGCCCGAGCGTGGCCAGGTTGGCATGACGGTGCCGTTCCTCAAAGCCTACAGCGAGTTGCTGATCCAAACCTGCCACCGCCGCGGCGCGTTTGCCATGGGCGGAATGGCGGCGCAGATCCCGATCAACACCGACGCCGAAGCCAATGCCACGGCACTGGCGCGGGTGCGCGCCGACAAGCAGCGCGAAGCCGAAGCCGGCCATGACGGGACCTGGGTGGCACACCCCGCGCTGATCCCCGTGGCGCGTGCCGAATTCGATCGCATCATGCCGCGCGCCAACCAGCTTGATCGTTTGCGCGAGGACGTGCGCGTGACGGCGGCCGATCTGCTGGCGCCACCCGCAGGTGGCATCACCCGCGCCGGCTTCATCAACAACATCGATGTCTGTGTGCGCTATCTCGCGGCCTGGCTCGATGGCCTCGGCTGCGTGCCGATCCATCACCTGATGGAAGACGCGGCGACTGCGGAAATTTCCCGCGCCCAGCTGTGGCAATGGTTGCACCGGGGCGACCTGTGCCTGGATGACGGAACGCCCATCAACCGTGAACTGTTTGATGGCCTGCTGGCGGAAACGACCTCACGCCTGCCACGCAGCGGCTTGCCTGGGCAAGATCGCATCGACGAGGCCATCGCCATGCTCGGCGAGTTCACCCGAGCAAGCGAGCTTGCCGACTTCCTCACCCTCAAGGCCTACCAGCGCCTTCCCTGAACCATCAACCCGGTGCCGGCAAATCCCGTGCCGACATTCCCGACCCATCCGCAACGCAAAACCAGGAGTTCGCAATGAATCGAGTATCGATGCCAAGCGCAGACGAGATCACCCGCGACTGGGCCAGCAACCCACGCTGGTCAGGCATCCAGCGCAACTATTCGGCCGACGACGTGGTGCGCTTGCGCGGAACCGTGCACATCGAGCACTCCCTTGCGCGCCTGGGTGCGGAAAAACTCTGGTACAGCCTCCACAACGAGCCATTCGTCAATGCCCTGGGTGCGTTGACAGGCAATCAGGCCATGCAGCAGGTCAAGGCCGGGCTCAAGGCCATTTACCTCTCGGGCTGGCAGGTCGCCGCAGATGCAAACCTCGCCGGTCAGATGTATCCGGATCAGTCGCTGTATCCGGCCGACTCGGTACCGGCCGTGGTCAAGCGCATCAACAACGCCCTGCTGCGCGCCGACCAACTCAACCATGCCGAAGGCAATGACCAGGTCGACTATTTGCAACCCATCGTGGCCGATGCCGAAGCCGGGTTCGGTGGCGTGCTCAATGCCTTCGAACTGATGAAGGCCATGATCGAGGCCGGCGCCGCGGGCGTGCATTTCGAGGACCAGCTGGCATCGGTCAAGAAGTGCGGGCACATGGGCGGCAAGGTGCTGGTACCAACCCGCGAGGCCGTCGAAAAACTCAACGCGGCGCGGCTGGCTGCCGATGTCCTCGGCGTGCCGACCCTGCTGGTGGCGCGAACCGATGCCGAAGCGGCGGACCTGTTGACCAGTGACATCGATGAAAACGATCGCCCCTTCGTCAGTGGCGAGCGCACCGTCGAGGGTTTCTTCAAGACACGCAATGGGCTCGACCAGGCCATCAGCCGCGGCCTGGCCTATGCCCCGTACGCCGATCTGGTCTGGTGCGAAACCGGCAAGCCCGATCTTGAATTTGCGCGCCGCTTCGCCGAGGCGATCCATGCAAAATATCCGGGCAAGCTGTTGGCTTACAACTGTTCGCCCTCGTTCAACTGGAAGCGCAATCTCGACGACCTGACCATTGCCCGCTTCCAGCAGGAACTGGCCGGTTACGGATACAAGTTCCAGTTCATCACCCTCGCCGGCTTCCACGCCCTCAATTACTCGATGTTCAATCTGGCGCACGGCTATGCCCGCCGGCAGATGAGTGCATTCGTCGAGCTTCAGGAAGCCGAATTCGCCGCCGCCGAACGCGGCTTCACCGCGGTCAAGCACCAGCGCGAGGTGGGCACGGGCTACTTTGATCAGGTCACCCAGGCCATCCAGCAAGGGCAGTCATCGACTACGGCATTGCGCGGTTCCACCGAAGAAGCGCAGTTCGAGCGTGCACGCAAGGCATCCTGAACGACATGAGTCAGGTGTCGGCGCGCAACGCGCCGACACCGGAACTGTGGGGATGGGGGTCTGCCCGGTGGGAGGCCGGGAGGTGTTCCGATGTCGGCGCTGCGCGGGTACCGGCGTGAACCGGAACCCGGTGCCTGGCCAGAGGGGCTGACCGGCAAGCCAGTCTGGCAGGCCCAAGCCCCGGCTGCCCGTGGCGAAAGTCATCGTCCACGCGGGCAACCCGGCCGATTCGACCGGGGCGGGGCCAATCCGCGCAGCGAATGCGAACCCGAACCATCTGCAAACCAGCCTCGGCATTGCGCTACTATTCGAAAGGGTGCAGGGGATGCCAAGGGTCGCCGTGTCGAGCAAGCAAACGGGAAGTAATGTCACGCCCATAGGCGGAGCGGCCGCGCGACTGCGTGCGCCCTTGTTGCCGCGTGAGCTGTCCGAGCAGGAACTCGCCTTGTTTGCCAGCGTCAGCGAACGCCGCGAGATTCACCAAGGCGAAGTCATCTTCAAGCGTGGCGAACTCGGCCGCAGCATGTTTGTCGTCGAATCCGGACAGATCCGCCTCGAGTTTGGCGATGGCATGCCGGACAAGCTGATCGGCCCACGTGAATTCTTTGGTGAGCTCACCCTGTTCATCGGCGACCACACCCGCGTGGCCAACGCGGTGGCAACGGCCACGACAGGACTGCATGTCATCGAGCAGCGCGCTTTCGACGACTTGTTGAATGCCCAACCGCGTCTGCTGGCACAATTCATGCGTCGCTCGTTTTCCTATCTCGTTGCCAGCGAGCAGCAACTCATCGCCAGCCTGAAGCGGCGCAATGAAGACCTCATGGTCACCCTGGATTCGCTGCGCCAGACCCAGACCCAGCTCAGCACCGCGCAACGCCTGGTGCAGACCGACGAACTGACCGGACTGTGCAATCGACGCGGCCTGTACATGTACCTGGAGCATCTGTCCGAGACCCGCTTGCACGGCACCGAACTGGGCCTGTTGCTGATCGACATCGACCGCTTCAAGCAGATCAATGACCGCTGCGGGCATCTGATCGGCGACCAGGTGCTGCGAGCCATTGCCGAGGAAGTGAAGAACGCCGCATCACCCTGCGACCTACCCTGCCGCCTGGGTGGCGACGAGTTTGCGCTGCTGGTCCAGGTAACCGGTGCCGAGGAACTGCATTCACGCGCGCAACAGATCATCAATGCGGTGCGTTCCATGCGTTTCCCGACCTGCGAAGGCCAGGCCGTGACGGTCAGCATCGGCTCCCAACTGTGTGCCGAAACCACGGATTGGGCCGTCTGGTACAGCGAGACCGATTGCCTGCTGTACGAAGTGAAGGGCCGTGGCGGCGATGGTTTGCGCACGCCGCGCTAGCACGACGGCCGTTAGGGAAGCTCTGAACAAATATTGTCGCGAGCAAGCTCGCTCCCACCATTGCTTGATCTTGTGGGAGCGAGCTTGCTCGCGACGAATGAGTTCCGTACTTGTTCAGGGTTTCCCTAGCACGACAGCCGTTAAGGCAAGGCTGATCAAGTCGCTTCCGTTCGTGGAGAGATTCTATGTTGCCGGTCAACGAGCTCTGAGCAAATAATTCCGTTCGTGGTGAGCTCGTCGAACCATGAACGGAATCCAGGCGCCATGCGCTCATTGCTTGATGCGCATTGGACACGCAGAACGTGATCAGCTTTGACTTAATGCACCCAGCGCCCGCCACGGCGGCGCGGCGGCGTAGGTGCGTCGCCGGGATCGCGGGCGACTTGCTCATCGGCGCTGGCCGGGTTCTCGCGCCAGTAGTTGGCCACGGCGCCAATGGAATCCGGAATCCGGGCCAGGCATTCGCCATATTCCTCGTCGGTCAAGGCGGCGAACTCCGCATCGCTGTCGAAGACTTCATCCTCGATCGAGAGCGCGATGATCGGGCCGAGGTATTGCATGAGATCGGAATCCTGGCCCAGGCGTGATTCCCAGGTCGCCGCACGCAGGTCGATGCCACGACTGAATCCTTCACACCAGCCGCGCGATGTGAATGCGGTCGAGCCATCATCGGTGTCGATCTCGCCCAGAATCGGCTCATAGGATCCGGTCTCGATTTCCAGCAGCACGGAATCATTGAGGCGTGCGAGCAAGGTCAGGATGCGCTCGCCCTCCTCGGCATCGGCAAACGGCTCGTGCAGGATTTCCGGCAACCATTCGTCCGGCATCGCTGGCGACGGGCCAATGGCCAGGGATGTCAGCAAACCGTGTACCCCATCCAGCAGCAAGCGCGCATCGCCGGGATGCGCGCGCAGGTACTGGTCGAGCTCTTCCAGTTCGAAGTCAGCCAGCGAAGCGGGCCAATCGGATTCAGTCATCGGCAAGTTCCAGCATCACCGGCGTATGGTCGGAAGGACGCTCCCAGGTCCGTGGTTCGCGGTCGATGGAAGCCGCACAAGCATTCTGCATGATCGCCTCACTGGCCAATATCAGGTCAATGCGCAAGCCAAGGTTGCGACGGAAACCGGCCTGGCGATAGTCCCACCAGCTGTACATGCCCGCCGCGTCATTGAAGGCGCGGAAACTGTCACGCAGGCCGAGATCAAGAATGCGCTTGAGCGCCTGGCGTTCGGGAGTCGAGCAAAGAATCTGTTCATGCCAGGCAACCGGATCGTAGACGTCGCGATCCTCCGGCGCAATGTTGAAATCACCCATCACCAGCAAGCGCGGATCATTGCGCAGCTCGCTCTCAAGATGGCGCGTGACCTTGTCCAGCCAATCCAGTTTGTAGGCGAACTTTTCGCTGCCCACGGCCTGGCCGTTGACCACATAGAGATTGGCGATGCGCATGCTTCCGACGGTCGCAACCAGAATGCGGCGTTGCGGGTCATCCAGGCCTGCAATGTCTGTCACCACATCATGAATCGGCTGCCTGGCCAGCAAGGCCACACCGTTGTAGGTCTTCTGCCCGCAGAAGGCGACCTGATAGCCCATCGCCTCGATCGCCGCACGCGGAAACTTTGTATCTTCCAGCTTGGTTTCCTGAATGCCGAGCACATCCGGCTGCGCCAGCGCACACCACTGCTCCACATGCGGCAGCCGCACATTGAGCGAGTTCACATTCCAGCTGGCGAGTTTCATGCGCCAAGTTTAGCCTACCGGCGACGGCGAGCCAGTGACGTTCGCGTGATGCGTATTCAGGTCGCTGGATTGCCGCCGGGTGTGACGAATGGTCTCTGGACGCGTGTCGATGCGCACGCGACACTGTTCGCACCAGCCAGAGATCCGTGGAGATCGTTGTCGTGAATGCATCCCCCCGCTATGCGCCTGTCCTGCGTCGATTGCACTGGTTGATGGCCTTGCTCATCCTGGTCGTGTATGTCGCCATCGAGCAGCGCGGTTTGTTCGAACGTGGTTCGACAGCACGCTTTGCCATGATGCAATCCCACTTCTGGCTGGGTCTCACCGTGTTTTTCCTGGTCGGCTGGCGGTTGGCCTTCCGCATGCGCCACGGCGCACCCCCGGTTACGCCCGCGTTGCCGGCATGGCAGGCGGGCTTTTCAAAGTTGGGGCATGTCGCCTTGTATGCCTTCTTCCTGATCATGCCGGTGCTGGGTCTGGCCACGGCCTGGACCGATGGAAAGATCCTGTACCTGCCGTTCACCGACATTGCCTTGCCTGCGCCGATTGCGCCGGACAAGGAACTCGCCCATCAACTGGAAGACCTGCACGGAACGATCGGCGAAATCTTCTACTGGGTGATCGGCTTGCATGTGCTGGCCGCGGTCTACCACCACCTCGTCCGCCGCGACGACACCTTGCGCAGAATGCTTTGAAGCGCTCGTCATCATGAGCACACCCGTGCTGGTCGACCTGCGCAGCGATACCGTGACCCGGCCGACCCTCGCCATGCGCGAGGCCATGGCACGCGCCGACGTTGGTGATGACGTGTATGGAGAGGATCCGACCGTCAAACAACTCGAGTCACGCCTGGCGCAGGCGTTTGGTTTCGAGAAAGGCATGTTCGTGCCCAGTGGCACCCAATCCAACCTGTGTGCCTTGCTCGCCCATTGCCAGCGCGGCGATGAATATCTGGTCGGCATGGAAGCGCACACCTACAAGTACGAAGCCGGAGGCGCTGCGGTACTCGGCTCGATCCAGCCACAGCCGATTGCCAACGCCGAGGACGGCAGCCTGCCGCTGGCAGCGCTTGTGAAAGCGGTGAAGCCGGATGACGTGCACTTTGCGCGCACGCGCCTGCTGACCCTGGAAAACACCTGGCATGGGCGTGTGCTCGATCCGGAGTATGTGTCCGCTGCAACGTCATGGGCGCGTGCGCAGGGACTGGCCACGCATCTGGATGGAGCGCGCATCTTCAATGCGGCGATTGCCAGCGGGCGCACGCCGGCCGCACTCGTAGAGGGTTTCGATACGGTTTCCATCTGTCTGTCCAAGGGTCTCGGCGCACCGGTCGGGTCCGTGCTGGTCGGTACTGCGCAGGTGATTGCCTGCGCGCGGCGCTGGCGCAAGATGCTGGGCGGCGGCATGCGTCAATCCGGCGTGCTGGCCGCTGCGGCATTGCATGCGCTCGATCACCATGTGGACAGGCTGGCCGAAGACCATGCGCGCGCCGCGCGTTTGGCAAAGGGTTTGGGCAGGGCGCGTGCCATCGAAGTGCGCGCTTGCCACACCAACATGGTGTTCATCGACGTGCCGCTTGCGCGGCTGGATGCCCTGCGTCGGCATCTTGCAGCAGCCGGCATCCGCGCCAGCATCGGCTATCTGCCCAGCGTGCGCCTGGTCACCCACCTGGACATCGACGACGATGCCATCGAGCGCAGCATCGAGGTGTTTGCACGTTTCGACGCATGAGCACCTCTCGCTATACTCGCGGCAACCAAGAACTGCGGATGCTGCGTGCCTGCCCCCATTCGACCGGTATCCATCACCGCCCATACGGCAACCTCGGCGCTAGGCCGCGGCCTGCGTGCCCACCTCGAAGCCTTGCGCGCGCGACACAGCGGACTGCGGGCCAATGACTTCACCGCGGTTGCGCTGGAATGTGCCATCGGCCGCGTCGATGGTTTGGAACAGGCCGCCCTGCCCGATGAACACGCCCTGTTCGAGTGCCGCAACAACCGCCTGGCCTGGCTCGGCATCCAGCAGGATGATTTTCTGGCGCAGGTGCGTGCGGCGATTGCGCGCCACGGCGCGGATCGCGTGGCCCTGCTGGCGGCGACGTCCACTTCGAGCATTGGCGCCACCGAAGAAGCCTATGCGCGACTGGATGGCGGACGCATCGCACACGACCTGCGACGACCGCCGGTGCACACGCCGCATTCGCTGGGCATCTTTCTGGAGCAGGCCCTGGGTACGCGTGGGCCGTGCCTGACCACGGCAACGGCGTGCTCATCGAGTGCCAAGATCTTTGCCAAGGCCGAGCGCATGATCCGCCTCGGCGTGGTGGATGCCGCCGTGCTGGTCGGTGTGGATAGCCTGTGTGGCAGCGTGCTGTTTGGATTCAATGCGCTGGAGCTGGTTGCACCGCAGGCCTGTCGCCCCTTCGATGTGCGCCGCTGTGGAATATCCATTGGAGAGGCGGCCGGCTTCGCCCTGCTTGAACGCGACGCAAGTCCTTCGGCGCCGCAACTGATCGGTTGGGGCGAATCCAGCGACGCGCATCACATGTCGACGCCGCACCCGCAGGGCCTCGGTGCGCGGCTTGCCTTGCAGGGTGCATTGGAGCGCGCGGGTCTTGCTGCGGATGCGGTTGACTACATCAACCTGCACGGCACGGCGACGCCAAAGAACGATGAAGTGGAAGCCGCGGTGGTTGCCGATTCGTTCGCGGCGCGTACGCGCGCAAGTTCGAGCAAGGGCTGGACCGGGCACACCCTGGGCGCCGCCGGAATCCTGGAAGCGGTCATCTGCCTGATCGCGCTGCAGCACGGTTTCGTTCCCGGCACGCTCAATTGCGAGCAACCGGATCCGCTGTGCGGCCCGCAACTGGCGCTTGGAAACGAAAGCGCCGATGTGCGCGTCGCGCTCAGCAACTCCTTTGGTTTCGGTGGCAGCAACTGCACCCTGGCTTTCGCCCGCGGAGCACGCGCATGAGTGCGCTCGAAGTCGCCATCGAAGGCATGGGCCTGTGGGCACCGGGTTGGCGCGACTGGACCACGGCGCGCAGCGGATTGCTGGGCGAGGCCGAAGCGGACGCAGGCGTGACCCGGCCAAGCGCGGACCTGCTGCCGCCCGCCGAACGACGCCGGGCACCGATGCCCGTGCTGCTTGCCTGCGATGTCGCCAGCCAAGCCTGTGCGCACGCGGGACGAGCGCTGGATTCCTTGCCCAGTGTGTTCGTATCGACCCACGGTGATCTGCAAATCACCGACTACATGTGCAGCACCCTGGCCGGCGCGCCACGGGAACTTTCCCCGATCCGCTTCCACAATTCCGTGCACAACGCGCCCGCAGGTTACTGGACCATAGCCGCGCAGTGTCATCAGGCATCCACCTCGATCAGCAGTTGGCATTGCAGTCTTGCCAATGCCTTGCTGGAGGCGGCAGTGCAGGTGCTGGGCGAGAAATCCCCCGTGTTGCTGGCGGCCTACGATGCGCAGTCGACAGAAATCCTGTCTGCGGTTTCGCCATCGGATTGTCTGTTTGGCGTGGCCATGGTGATCGCTGCACCGCGATCCGGTTTGCCGCGCCTGCGCCTGCAGCCGGGCATGCGTGCCGCCGCCGAACCCGACGCCGCGCCGATCCCGCAATCGTTCCAGAAACTTGCGCGTGAAAATCCGATGGCCGCACAAGCCATGCCCCTGCTGGCTGCACTCGCTGCGGGTGTACCAAGCCGCATGCAGTTGCCCAGCGGCGCCGCGAGTGGCTTGCAAATCGAGGTTCTGCCGTGAGTTTGGAAAGCCTGGGGCGGGTCGCCATTCTCATTCCGGCCTACAACGAGGAACGCGCCATCCGTCGCGTGGTGGAATCAGCGCTTGCGGTGTTGCCGGATGTGTTCGTGGTCGATGATGGCTCCACCGACGCCACCCTCGATCAATTGGCAGGCCTGCCGATCCAGCTGATCCGTCATGCATCCGCACAGGGCAAGGGTTGCAGCCTGCGCGACGGATTCCGCGAAATCCTGGATCGCGGTTTCGATGCCGTGGTGACCATGGACGGCGACGGCCAGCACGACGCCGCAGACATCCCGCGCATGTTCGCTGCGGCCGAACGCTATCCCGACCACCTGGTCATCGCCGCGCGCATCCGTGCGAAGGAGAGCCAGCCGGCATCCAGAAGACGCGCCAATGCGGTGGCCGACTGGGGCATCTCCTGGGGTTGCGGCATCCCGGTGGCGGACACACAAAGTGGACAACGCTACTATCCGCGTGAAGTGATGCAGCTCATCGACCTGTCGGCACGCGGTTTCGTGTTCGAGGCGGCCATCCTGATCGCGGCAGTGCGCGAACTGGGCATGGGTGTGGTTTCGGTGCCGATCGATGCGCGTTACAAGGGTGAGTTCCGGCGCAGCCATTTTCGCCCCGTGCTGGATGTTACCCGCATCACCTGGTACACCATCCTGCGCGTGATCCACTACGGCAGCGTGGTCGGCAGCTATCGAAGTTCGCATTCGCATGCGCCGTTGGTGTACGACCCGGACGTGGCCGCGACGGCTGGTGGTGCATGAGCGCGGTGCCGATCCTGTTCCTGCAGTTGATCGCCATTCTCGGCGTGGCGCGCCTGCTTTCCGCCGTGCTGCGTCATGTCCACCAACCACCGGTGATCGGCGAGATGCTGGCCGGCATCGTGCTTGGTCCGCTGGTGTTTGGTTGCCTGTCGCCGCACTGGCAGGCGGCCCTGTTTCCGCTTGACAGCCTGGCTGCGCTGGAAGGCTTGAGCGAGCTTGGCCTGGTGCTGTTCATGTTTGTGGTGGGCGCCGAACTGCGCCTGCCGGGTGGCGCACGCCGACACCTGGGCGCTTCCGGTGCAATCGGCCTTGCCTGCGTGCTGCTGCCCTGTGCATTGGGCCTTGCCATCGCACCGTTCCTGCATTCCCGGTTTGCACCGCAGGGCGTGGCCTTCTGGCCCTTCGCATTGTTCATGGCCGCTTCGCTGTCGATCACCGCGTTTCCGGTGATGGCGCGCATCCTCAAGGAACGCGGCATGACCGAATCCGCGGAAGGCCGGCTTGCGCTCACCTCCGCTGCTTTCGACAATGTGTTCGCTGGCTTTGTAATTGCGTTGGCACTGATTTCCTCCCGCACCGATTGGGAGCGATTTGCCTTCACTCTGGGCGGCAGCCTGGTCCTCGTTGGCTTCGCGATCTGGATACTTCGACCTGCGCTGGCACGCGGCTTTGAACGGTATGCGGACAATGGACGGCCAACGCCGGCGATGTTGTGCCTGTTGTTGATCCTGGTGTTCGCCGCTGCCGCCGCCACCCGCGCACTCGGCTTGCACGAGGTGTTTGGTGCATTCCTGATTGGCGCGATCCTGCCGCGCGACAACCGCCTGCTGGCCTGCCTGGTGGAGCGTATCGAGCATCTGGCGGTGATCGTGCTGATGCCGGTGTTCTTCGCGCTCGCCGGCCTGCACATGAGCGCGGATGCGTTTTCCGGGACCGGGTGGCTGGCGCTGGGCCTGGTACTCGTAGCGGCCATGGCCGGAAAGGTTGTCGGTGGTGCGCTTGGCGCGCGCCACGCCGGACTTGCCTGGCCGCAGGCCTTGTCGGTCGGCGCACTGATGAATGCGCGCGGATTGATGGAATTGATCATCATGAAGATCGGCCTCGACCTGGGCGTGATCGATGGCGCGATCTTCACCATGCTGATGATCATGGCTGTAGCCACTACGCTGATGACAACGCCCCTGCTCGCCCTGTTCGGCCGCCTTGGCCGAACCACCCAACCCCATGCGCAAGCCGTGCGCAACCCGCGGAGTCTTCCATGAACCCAGCGACTGCCCATGACGTGGTGATCCTCGGCGGCGGCCTGGCGGGTCTATGCCTGGCGCTGCAATTGCGCCAGCGTTTTGCCGATCTCGACATCGTGGTGCTGGAACGCAATACCTTTCCCTTGCCGGTTGCCGCGCACAAGGTGGGCGAGTCCACCGTGGAAATCGGCGCGAACTATTTCGAGAAGACCCTGGGTTTGCGTGAGCATCTCGATGGCGCGCACATCCGCAAGTTCGGCTTCCGCTTCTTCTGGAGCGAGGGGCGCAGGGACGTGGAGAACGTCACCGAGCTTGGCGTCAGCGTGGTGCTGCCCACGCCAACCTGGCAACTGGATCGCGGCATCTTCGAGAACCATCTGGCCGAGCGCGTGCGCGCGGCAGGCATCACCCTGCATGCCGGTGCGGTCGCGCGCGGCGTCGACTTCGGCACGGGCGATGCCCACCACGAAGTGCGCGCCAGCATGGAAGGCGAGGATCGCGTGTTCGCTGCGCGCTGGGTGGTCGATGCCAGTTCCAGGTCCTCCATCATCAAGCGCAAGCTGGGTCTGGCCGAAGCCAATGGCCACGATTGCAACGCCGTCTGGTTCCGCATCAATACCTGTCTATCCATGGACGAATGGATCACGGATGCGCGATGGCAGCAGCGCTGCTCGCCACCGGAACGTTGGCGCTCGACCAATCACCTGTGCGGCGAGGGCTACTGGGTGTGGCTGATTCCACTGGGTTCCGGCGCACATTCGGTTGGCATCGTCTGCGATCCGGCCATCCATCCATTGGACAGGATGAACACCTTCGAGCGCGCGCTGGACTGGCTGCGTGAATTCCAGCCTCTGGTGGCCGATGCCTGCGAGAGGCATCGCGACAAGCTGCTCGACTTCCGTTTCCTGCGCGGCTTCTCGCACGGTTGCAAGCAGTTGTACTCGGGTGACCGCTGGGCACTCACCGGCGAGGCGGGCGTGTTCCTTGATCCGTTCTATTCGCCGGGCAGCGACTTCATCGCCATGTCCAACACCTATGTCACCGAATTGATCGCCCTGGATCGCGCCGACAAACCGTTGGGGCCTTACGCGCGCCTGTTCGAGCAGCTGTACCGCTCGTTCTACGAAAACACCATGAGCCTGTTCCGCGGCCAGTACCCGATCTTTGGCGATGCCGAAGTGATGTCGATGAAGGTGATCTGGGACTACACCTATTACTGGGCTGTGCTGTGCCAACTGGTGTTCCAGAACCGGCTCACCGATACCGCCTTGCTCGGCGAGATGCAGGCGGAACTGGCCGAAGCCAGCCAGCTCAATCGCGACATGCAGGCATTCCTGCTGCGCTGGTACGCGGTCAGTCCCCGACCCAACGCCCGGATCATGTTCGATCAGCGCGAGCTGGACTGGTTTGTCGAACTCAACGCGCGCCTGCACGACACCCTGGATGATGCCGGTGTGCGCGAACGCCTGCGCCAGGGCCTGGCGCAGATGCGCAGTCTCGCCGCAACCACGGTGGCGCGCGCCAACGCCGCCTGCCCGCAACTGGATTGCAGTGGGCTGCCCAGTCAAGCCGATGCATCGACGCCCTTGTTCACGTTCGTCGCCTGAAACGGTTCGCGGATGCTGCGAGCCGTCTTGCGGCCGCTACGCGTCTTGCGCCACGCCCCAGGTAGCCCGGATGCAGGCGCAATGCGCCGCAATCCGGGGAAAGCCCGAAGCACTCACGCACGATCCACGCGACAGGCAAAACAGCCGCGCTTCGCATTGTGCAGGTGCAGGTAGGCGACGGCGGAATTGGAGAACGCCACCTCGATACCGGCACCGATGCGCGCGCCGTCGCACACGTCCGCGTGCACGATGCGGTGCCTGGAGTCGTAGGCACGCAGCGAGATCATGCGTGAGGAGACGCTGGCGGGGATCTCGCCTGCCGCAAACAGGCCTTGCTTCGCACCGCGACTGACGAATATGGGTCCGCTGGCCCGGTACGGCGAGGCTTCGGGCTGGTGTTCAAACGGCAGCAGCAGCAATTCGTCGCCGATTTCAGCGTCGCACAGGCTCACCCGGCAGGGAAAGCCCGGCTTGGCATCGGCACGCACGCGCTCGATGCCACGCGCGGCCAGTTGGTTGTCGTCAAGCTCAAACAGCGCAGCAAAGTCCGTGTCGGACAGAGCACGGAAAACAAAGTTGTGCATGCAGTTCACCGGTGGAATCGGAAGACGCCAGCTTGCCTTGAACCCGGCCCCGATACTCGCCGTTTTCGGACCAATAACAACGCTGAAACGGCGCAAGCATGCCAACTTGAGCAATCGCGGTTCGAGCCTGTGTAGGCCGGGTTTCAACCCGACGCGTTGCGAGTGCGCAAGGTCGCCGCTGCTGCGTTATCCCATGCCGCCGTTGATGCCGATCACCTGGCCGTTGATGTAGCCGGCGGCATCGCTGCACAGGAACGCCACCAGCGCGGCGACCTCCTCGGGCTTGCCGACACGGCCGGCCGGCACCAGTGCCTTGATCGTCGCCGCATCGAAACTCTCGCCAAGCATGGGCGTCTCGATCAAACCGGGCGCCACCACATTCACGGCAATCCCGCGCGAGGCCATTTCGCGGGCGAGCGATTTCGAGGCGCCGTGCAGGCCGGCCTTGGCCGCCGCGTAATTGGTCTGCCCGCGATTGCCGAGCACGGCGGCCACCGAGGAAACACTGACGATGCGCCCGAAGCGCGTGCGCGCCATCGCCAGCAAGGCCGGCTGGGTCACATTGAAGAAGCCGTGCAGGGAAACATCGATCACCCGCCGCCACTGCGCTTCGCTCATGCCGGCCATGGGCGCGTCATCGTGGATGCCCGCGTTGTTGACGATGATCTGGATCGGTTGTTCCGCGATCAGGGTCTCGACCGCCTGCCGACTGGCGGCCGCATCGGCCACGTCGAAGACGATCGCGCGCGCCTGGCCGCCGCTGTCGCGAATCCGCGACGCCACTGCTTCGGCGCGCTCGCTGTGGCCATGCGCATGCACGATCAGCTCGTGACCGGCATCGGCCAGGGCCAGGGCAATGGCGGTGCCGATGGCCCCGCTGGCGCCGGTCACCAGGGCGCGGCGGCTGGATTGCGTCATTGGCATCTGCGCGATGAGGAGGACCGAAGCGGCCGGAAGCCGCATTCTGCCATTGCCCGGCCGGGCCCGCGGCAGTGCATTCGCAAGATGCGCATTTGCATGCCGACCCTTGCTAATCGACAATCGGCGCCCACTTCAACCGGCGCGCAAGCTGTGCGCCGCATCAGGTTTGATCCCACCGTGTCCGAATTCATCCAGCGCCTGCCCGAGTTCATCGGCAATCATCCTTTCCTCTCCTTCGGCTTCATCGGTGTGCTCGCCGCGATCATCGCCAGCGAAGTTGGTCGCCTGACGCGCGGCTTCAAGGCCCTGACCCCAGCAGGCCTGACCCAGTTGATCAATCGCGACAATGCGCTGCTGATCGATGTTTCCAGCATCCAGGACTACGACCAGGGCCATATCCCGGGCGCGCGGCACGTGGGCATGAGCCAGTTCGATCCGGAGAGCAAGGATCTGGCCAAAGCCAAGGCGCTGCCGGTTGCCGTCTACTGCAAGAATGGGCAGGCATCCTCGGGCGCGGCCAAGCGACTCAAGAAGGCCGGATTCAGTGCCGTCTACACCCTGGACGGTGGCTTGCGTGCCTGGCGCGAAGCGCAATTGCCCGTGGCAAAGGGCCGCGGCGCGGGCTGATTTTCGTCTAGAACCCCGCCGCGGGCAGCTGCAGCGAGCCTTGCGGCGTGCGTCGGCCAGCCCGGCATGGGATAATTCCACCCCTTTTTTCCACGCTTTCCGGAGCAGCAACACCATGGCAGAGAACTCACCCGCCAACGGCGCGGCCAACCCCGCCGCAGTCGCCAATCAAGCCCAGCTCAACCTGCAGAAGGTCTACACCAAGGACGTTTCCTTCGAAGTCCCCAACTCGCCCAAGGTGTTCCAGTTGCAGGGCCAGCCAGGCGTCGAGCTCAACCTGAGCCAGCGCGTCAACACCCTCGGCACGGATGTGTACGAAGTGGTGCTCAGCGTGACGGTCACCTGCAAGATCGAGGACAACACCGCCTACCTGGCCGAAGTGCACCAGGCCGGCATCTTCGGCATCACCAATTTCGATGACGTCTCGCGTGATGGCGTGCTCGGCACCTACTGCCCGAACGTGCTGTTCCCCTACGTGCGCCAGATCGTTTCCGACCTGGTCCAGGGTGGCGGCTTCCCGCCGCTGTTCCTGCAGCCGATCAATTTCGATGCGATCTACGCCGAGCAGCAACGCCGTCGCGCCGAAGCGTCGGCTGAAGGCCAGGCCCTCAACTCCTGAGAATGAAGCCGCCGGTCGCAGTACTCGGCGCCGGCTCCTGGGGCACGGCGCTTGCCGTGCTGCTGGCGCGCAACGGGGTGACCACCACGCTGTGGGGTCACTCGGCGCAGTCCGTGGTGAACATGGCCACGGCGCGCGCCAACCTGCGCTATCTGCCGGAAATGCGTTTTCCGGATGCGCTCGCGGTCTCCGGTGTACTGGAAACCTGCGTGCGTGATGCCGGCATCGTGCTCATTGCCGTTCCCAGTCACGCCTTCCGCGACACCCTGGAGACGATTACGCCCTGGGTGCGCGCGGATGCGGGCATTGCCTGGGCCACCAAGGGGTTTGATCCCGGCTCCGGCCGCTTCCTGCACGAACTGGTGCACCAGCACCTGCCCACGCATCCGGCCGCCGTGGTCACCGGTCCGTCATTCGCGCGCGAAGTCGCACTCGGCATGCCGACTGCGCTGACCGTGCATTCGGCCGATGACGACTTCGCCACGACCGTGGCGCGCCTGCTGCACGCGCCCACGTTTCGCGCCTACACCGGCAACGACATTCTCGGTGCCGAACTGGGTGGCGCGATGAAAAACGTGCTGGCCGTGGCTACCGGCGTTGCGGACGGCATGCAGCTTGGCCTCAATGCGCGAGCTGGCCTGATCACCCGCGGCATGAATGAAATGTTGCGCCTCGGCGCGGCACTCGGGGCCAAGGCGGAAACCCTGATGGGCCTGGCCGGACTTGGCGACCTTGTGCTGACCTGCACGGGTGATCTTTCCCGCAACCGTCGCCTCGGCATGGCTCTGGGTCGCGGCGTGGGCTTGCGCGAGGCATTGGCCGAGATTGGCCAGGTCGTGGAAAGCATCGTCACCGTGGATGAAGTGATGCGCCTGGCCAAGCGCGTCGGCATCGAACTGCCCATCGCCGAACACGTGCAATACGTGTTGCACGAGGAAATGACGCCGGCACAGGGCTTGAGCTCCCTGCTTGCGCGCGAACAGAAACCCGAGTATCCGGAATAAGCTTCAACTGCCGCCAGCAAAACCCTGCTGACGCCACGCTTCGAACACCACCACCGCCACTGCATTGGAGAGGTTGAGGCTGCGGTTGTGCGGACGCATCGGCAGGCGCAGGCGCTGCTCCGGCGGCAGCGACTCCAGCACCTCGGCCGGCAAACCCGAGGTTTCCGAACCGAACATCACTGCGTCGTCTGCATTGAACGCGACCTGGTCGTAGCGCTGCCTGCCGCGCGTGGAAAGCGCATACAGGCGCGCGGGTTTCACGGCGTCGATAAACGCGTCGAGATCTTCATGCACGCTCAGGTTTGCGTACTCGTGATAATCGAGCCCCGCACGGCGCAGGCGCGTGTCGTCCAGCGCAAACCCCAGTGGACCCACCAGATGCAGGCGTGCGCCGGTATTGGCGCACAGTCGAATCACGTTGCCGGTATTCGGCGGGATCTCGGGACGAAACAGGACGACATTGAGCATGCGCACATTGTGCGGCATGTCCACTGCGGCGCGCTTGAATTTCGCCTCGCGCTGGAACAGGCTTGTGATTCACCAGGGCTCGAAGGGGAGACTTGTCATGCTGCACAGATTCCGCGCGTTGATGCTCGTGCCGATCCTGCTGCTGGCCGCCTGCGCCATTCCGGTTCCGCCGGAGAAGGCCGCCTATGTGGGTGAATGGAAGGCGCCGGGCATGTCGCTGCTGATCCTTGCCGATGGCAGCATCGTCTACGAGCGCATCCGCGGCGGCGCAACGACCAAGATCAACGGTCCGCTCAAGGCCTTCAAGGGCGATGATTTCGAAGTCGGCATCGGCTCCATGGCGACCACATTCAAGGTCAGTGCCACGCCACACGAGAAGGACGGCACGTGGCGGATGACCGTGGATGGTGTCGAACTGACCAGAACCCAGCATTGAAATGAGATGTTCGTTCTCCCCACGCCAGAAGGAAGCCGCTGATGTCGAACACCCTTGTGCAACCGGTACTCGCCCTGATGGTCTTGACCCTGCTGGTCTGGCTGGTCATGTACGTGCGTCGCATCGGCGCCATGCGCGCGCTGCGCATTCCCGCACAGGCCCTCAGCACGCCCGACAAGCGCAGCCTGCTGCCGGAGGCGGTCAATCGCCCGTCGAACAACCTCGTCAACCTGTTCGAGATGCCGGTGTTGTTCTATGCATTGTGCCTGTTGCTGATGGTGGGCAATCAGGTCGACGCGCTGTATGTCCAACTGGCCTGGGCCTATGTCGGCTTGCGTGCGCTGCACAGCCTGATCCAGTGCACGGCAAACATCGTGATCTGGCGCTTCGTCGCCTACCTGCTGTCCAGCCTGGTGCTGGCGGCCATGATCATTCGCTGCGCGATGCACAACCTCTGACTTCCAGGCCAAGGCGTCGGGTTGAAACTCGACCATCGACAAAGCGCGGCCCCCCCCCCCCCCCCCCCCTCCGCCCGCCACCACGAAACGGCGCAAGCACACCAATCCGTGCAGTCGTGGTTCGAGCGGATGTAGCTCGGGCTTCAGCCCGACGGGGGATGGCGAAAAAGCCATGTAGGTCGGTTCAAGCGGCGCAGCCGCGGAACCGACGCGTAGCTCAGCCCAGCCGCCAGACCACGCAACGATTGTTGGCCGGCATGGCATGGTGGGCGATGAGTTGCATGCCTTGGGCACGTGCCAGCGCATCGACTTCGGCCAGATCGCGTATACCCATCAGCGGGTCGCGTTGGCGCAGGCTGGCGTCGAACGCGGCATTGCTTTGGGAGGTGAACTCGCCGTCGATGTTGAAGGGCCCGTAAACCATGAACAGGGCGTCGGCATCGAGGACCGCGGGCAGGCGCGCAAACAGGGTCACCACCTCTGCCCAGCTCATGATGTGCAGGGTGTTGGCCGTGAAGGCTGCATCGAAAGTCCCGCAAACCGGCCAGGGCTCGGCACCCACATCCAGCACCAGAGGCTGCGGCGTATTGGGCAGTGCGGCATCGTCCAGCCAGTAGTTCAAGCCGGCAATACTCTGCGCGCGCTCACTTGCTTGCCAGCTCAGGTGGGGAAGCGCAGCCGCGAAATGCACAGCGTGCTGGCCCGTGCCGCTACCGATCTCCAGCACGCGGCGACGGTCGCGAAAGACCTCGCGCAATATGTCGAGAATGGGATCCCGATTGCGTTCGCAGGCGGCGGAAAAGGGTTTGTCCATGGCTAGCCCGGATTTTTCGTGGGGGGTATGGATGATCGCGGAGGATTTTGCGGCAAGCGCTAGACGCGCGGAGCCGCAATGGTGGTTCCATTGGGGCGACAAGCAACGCGGCGATTGCCGCAAAAGACCCGCGAGGGCCATGCCAGTGCAAAATGGCCGCAAACAGTTTTTCGTTGCGCCCATATCGGTCGTATTGCTGGCGTTGCCCGGCTTGCAATGCCATTTTGCACGACCTCATGAATTGTCCGGGCTAATCAGGCGCCAGGTTCGGCATCACCCAGTGGCGTCATGGCGCGGCTGGCAGGCGCGGCGTCCGTCGGCGAACGTGTGGAGCCGGGCATGGCCAGTCCCTTGGTGGCTTGCCAGCCGAGGATGAAACCAAGGAACAACAGACAGGCCGAGAGCACGAATGCCGCACCCGGCAGATGCAGGGGTGCGCGGCTCCCGATGAACCAAGCAAAGGTCTGGCTGAACACGAACGGGCCGATGATGGTCGCCACGCTGCCCAGGCTGGTGATGGCGCCTTGCAAGCGGCCCTGCTCACCCGGATCCACCTGGCGGGTGATGATGGATTGCGTGGTCGGCCCGCCGAGTCCGGCCATGGCGAGCAGCGGAATGCCGAGCAGGAACAGCCACTGGTTGGTGGCAAAGCCCAGGGTCAGGAATCCACCCATGCCGAAAAGCAGTGCCGCCAGCATCACGCGCCGCTCACCAAAAACCGGCACCACGCGGCGCACCAGCACCGCCTGCACCAGCGCGCTGCACACGCCGACCAGGGCCAATGCATAACCGACTTCGTGCGCGCCCCACTGGAATCGGTAATCGGTGTAGAGCACGAAGGTCGAGTTCAGCGAAAACTGCGCCAGCGCCACCAGGAAAAATACCGTGGCCAGTGCAAACACCTGCGGATAGCGTCGAAGCAGGCGCAGGGCGCCGAGTGGATTCGCGTCGCGCAGCGAAAACACCCGACTGCGTCTTTCCACAGGCAGTGATTCCGGCAGCACGAAAAACCCGTAGAGAAAATTGGCCAGTGCAAGCCCTGCGGCTACCCAAAACGGCGCGCGGATGGAAATGCCGCCAAGGAATCCACCCAGCGCCGGTCCAATGATGAAACCGATGCCAAAGGCGGCACCGAGCAGGCCATAGGCGGCGGCGCGCTTGTCGTGCGGGGTGACATCCGCGATGTAGGCATTCGCGGTCGAGATGCTGGCGCTGGCGATTCCCGAAATCATGCGGCCGATGAACAGCACCGGCAACACCTGGGCCAGCGCCATGAGGATGAAATCAAGGCCCAGCGACAGGTTTGAGGCGAGGATCACCGGGCGGCGGCCGAAGCGGTCGGAAAGCGCGCCCTGTACGGGCGAGAAGACAAACTGCATCAGGCCGAACACGGCACCCATGATGCCGGTCCAGCGCACGGCATTGGCAATGTCGCCACCCGTCATCTGCTGAACCAGGTGCGGAAACACCGGAATGATGATGCCGAATGCCAGCATGTCGAGCATCACCGTGACGAACACGAAGATGACGGCCGCGCGACGCACCGGCGTGTGGCTTGCTGCGTTGCTCATGGGTACTCGGCGCGAACCGGGTCACGCATTGGCGTGGATGTTGATGAAGCGCAGGAATTCGCTGCGCGTTCGCGCATCCTCGCGGAACTCCCCAAGCATCTGGCTGGTGATCATGGAAACCCCGCGCTTGTGCACGCCGCGCGTGGTCATGCATTGGTGAACGGCATCGATGACCACGCCCACGCCACGAGGCTTGAGCACGTTCTCGATGCAATGGGCAATTTGTGCGGTGAGTTTTTCCTGCACCTGGAAACGCCGCGAATACGCATCCACCACGCGCGCCAGCTTGCTGATGCCGACCACCTTGTCGGTGGGCAGGTAGCCGATGTGGGCTCGGCCAATGATCGGCGCCATGTGATGCTCGCAGTACGACTCGAACTCGATGTCGCGCAACACGATCATCTCGTCGTAGCCGGCCACTTCCTCGAAGGTTCGGCTGAGGTAGTCGGCCGGATCGATCGCGTAACCGGAAAACCAGTCGGAATAGGCCTCCACCACACGCTTGGGCGTATCCAGCAAACCCTCGCGGGCAGGGTCTTCGCCGGCCCAGCGCAACAACACGCGCACGGCGTCTTCGGCCTGGCTGCGGCTGACGGCGGGTGCCTTCGTGTTGCGGCTGGATGGCTTGCGCTGGGTAGTCATGTTCGACGTACACGCGAATGGACGGCTGCACAGTTTAGCAGTCGCAGCCACCGGCTCGACCGATTCACTCGACCCGACAGAACACGGCCTTCAGGTAGCGACTCTCCGGCACATGCGCGAGCCAGGGATGGTCCGCGCCGGCACCGCTCACCTTGAGGACCTGCACGCTGCGCCCTGCATAGAAGGCCGCACGCCGCAGCATGTCGAGAAACTCCGCCTCGCTCACCAGGCCCGTGCATGAACAGGTCAACAGGATGCCGCCGGGCTTCACCGCGCCCATCGCCAGCTTGTTCATGTCCAGGTACTTCTTGAGCGCAGGGATCACCTGCTCGCGGTCACGCGTCATCTTGGCCGGATCGAGAATCACCACGTCGAATTTCTCGGCGCGATTGCCCGAATAGTCACGCAGCCAGTGAAAGATGTCGGCCTGGACAAAGCGGACCTTGGCCTTGTTGAGGTGTGCATTCTGTTCGGCAATGGCGAGGATTTCCTCGTCGAGATCGACGCCAACCACGGCACTGGCCGCACCGATTGTCTTTGCGGCGATGCCGAATCCACCGGAGTTGCAGCACAGGTCGAGCACGCGTTTGCCTTCGCAGAATCCGGCGAGGGTGAGGCGATTGTCGCGTTGATCGACAAAGAAGCCGGTCTTGTGCTTGCTGCCCGGTGCGGCGTGGAACCTGACGCCGTGTTCGTGGATGACGGTGGGCTTGGGCCGTGCCGGCGTGGCGCAGTCGAAGCTCTCCTGCTTCTGCACATGTTCCTCGGCGTATGCGTAGATGGCGCTGCCCGGATAATGCTCGAGCAGGCAGTTGCGGATCAGCTCGCGCTGGCGGAAAGCCCCGGCCGAGAAGAACTCGATGACCAGGGTGTCGGCAAAGCGGTCAACCACCAGGCCGGAAAGTCCATCGCCTTCCGAATGCACCAGCCGATAGGCGTCGGTGACCGCATCGAGCTTGAGCACATCCTTGCGCAGGCTCACCGCCGCACTGATTTTGCGCGCAAAAAAAGCATCGTCGATGGCTTCATCGATATCGCTGCTGAGTACGCGCAGGCTGATCCGCGAATGACCGTTGTAGAAGCCGCGACCGGCAAATTCACCGTTGCGGTCGACGATTTCAACGATGCTGCCGGGTTTCGGCTTCGGTTCGGGGCGCTCCACCATCTTCTGGAAAATCCAGGGATGGTTGGAGCGCCGTTCAATCTTGAGCTGGACGACGGGCAGTGCGCCGGGGGGGTGCTTGTTCATCCTTGAATGATAAGTCGTGGAGCCGGGATTGGGGATTCGGGAAGGTCTCCCTCTCCCGCTGGCGGGAGAGGGTTGGGGTGAGGGTGGTGCAACACGCAAGCGCCAGGCTTCGAGCAAACCACAGCCCCACCCTCACCCGCGCCTTCGGCGCGACCTCTCCCGCTGGCGGGAGAGGTCCAGCCCCTCGCATTCGCAGCCGATTTCCATAAGTTCGACAGGCTGGTAAAGTGCGTGCACGAAGGGGAGTAGCTCTCCCGTTGCCGTGATCGTCAACACGGGCCGCCCCGCCGGCCCCGGTCCGGCAGGCAGGTTCCGAATTCTGCGGAACTTGCGGGCAAGACCTTCGCCGTACGACGGTGAAGGGTGCCCGTATCCCGACGAGGCCCCATGCGCCGTCTCCGGCGCGGGGCCTTTCCTGTTTCTGGAGCTGTCACATGCACACCATCGGTACGCCCGGGCTCTGGCTCGCATTCAGCCTGCTTGTCGTGATCGCCTTGGTCATCGACTTTGCGGTGATGCGGGCCGGTGGCGCGCACAAGGTTTCCTACAAGGAAGCGGCGATCTGGAGCATCGCCTGGATCGTGCTGGCCATGCTGTTCAACCTGGGCCTCTGGTACTGGCTCGGGCAACGCGGCGATCCTGCGCTGGCCAATGAAACGGCCTTGCAGTTCCTTACCGGTTATGTCGTCGAAAAGGCCCTGGCCATCGACAACATCTTCGTGTTCCTGCTGATCTTCACCCGCTTCGGGGTCAGTGCGGAGCTGCAACAGCGCGCGTTGATGGTCGGCATTCTTGGCGCCATCGTGCTGCGCGCCATCCTCATCTTCATCGGTGCCGCACTGATCTCGCGCTACCACTGGATCCTGTACCTGTTCGGCGCATTCCTGGTTTATACCGGCATCCAGATGGTGCGCGCGCCCAATGACGAAACCGATTTCGACAGCAATCCGATGCTGCGCTGGATGCGCAGCCATCTGCGCCTGACCAACGAATACCACGGCACATCGTTGTCGGTGATGAAAGAGGGCGTGCGCTACTTCACGCCGATGTTCCTGGTGATCATGCTGCTGGCGGTGACCGACGTGATCTTTGCGGTGGATTCCATCCCCGCCATTTTCGCCATCACCGAAGATCCTTTCATCGTGCTGTCGTCCAATGTGTTCGCCGTGCTTGGCTTGCGCGCCCTGTACTTCCTGATTGCCGGCATGTCCGAGCGCTTCCACCTGCTCAATTACGGACTGGCTGCCGTGCTGGTTTTCATCGGCACGAAAATGTTGATCGTGGATGTCTGGAAGGTGCCGATCGGGCTGTCGCTGGGCATGGTGGCCGTGCTCATCGGTGGCTCGCTCGTTGCCAGCCGCCTGATTCCTCCAGCCGAAGCAAATCGCTGATTTACCCGCCAGCGCCGGGGAAGGGCAGCCCGGGTATTGTTCAACAGCCTGTCAGGACTCGCTTTTGCTCGCCGCACGCAGGTCAGCGGCCAGCACCACGCGGTCGCGCCCGGTGCGCTTGGCTTCATACATGGCATGGTCCGCTTCACGCAGCAGGCTTTCCAGGTTGCTGACCTCGGGGCCGATCGACCCCACGCCGATGGATACGCGCAGGGGTACCGGCCAACCACTGACCGTGAATTCGGTGGCATGCAGGTGCTGGCGGATGCGCTCCGCCAATACCGCGGCCGAGGCCTGGTCGGTATCCGGCAACAGGACCACGAACTCCTCGCCACCGATGCGCGCAACCACATCACTGCTGCGCAGCATTTCGCGAACCAGCTCGACGAATCGGCACAAGGCCAAATCGCCGGCTTCATGGCCAAACTCGTCATTGATGCGCTTGAAATGGTCGATGTCGAGGATCAACAGCGACAACGGACGCCCGTGTCGCTTGCTGGCGGCCACCGCCTTGTTGGCAAGGTCGGTCATGGTGCGGCGATTGAACACCTCGGTCAGCGGATCAAGGGTTGCCAATCGCGCCAGATCCTTGTTCAGGCGCTGGCCGCACATCAACAGGAAACCCGAGGTTGCGATGACCGGCATCAACGCCCCGTAGGTGAACACGATGCTCTGCATCGGCGTGGAATCGAGCAAGGTGGTCATCAGCGGATCGGAGGCATAGGTCATGCGCAGGATCATCACCAGCACGCCGACAACCAGGAACGACGCCACCATGCGCTCTGGATTGGTGACCTGGTCGGCGGGCCGGTAGATGGCCGCGATGCCGAAAACAAACAAAACCGCGAGTTGTCCGGCCACCAGAAGGGTGCGCCCCGCGATGCTTGGCCACACATAGGTCATGACGCTGACGGCTGCCAGGGTGATGGCGATGTTGGCGACGCTCCACGCGCGCAGGCTGCCGAGGCGGTTGTAGCTGCGCAGGGCCTGCACCAGCAGCGTCGTGGAAACGATCAGCAGCACGTTGGCCAGTACGATCGAGGCCCAATCCGGAATGCGCTCGCGCAGGGCAAACAGCAGGAAGGCAAACGGCGAGACCAGCAGGCTGCGCACCCATTGGCGAATGGGCACCTGCAAGGCACGCGGGTAATCGGTGACCGTGAACGCCAGCGACAGGCCCATGATCAACGTGGTGATCGCCGTCAACAGCATGGCGGTGGGAATGTGAAAATTCATTTCTTTGCGATTCAACTGCTTGGTGCGCAGACCTCAGCAAAATTCGAGCCAAGCCCTGACAATGCGGCGGCGCCTCGCCGGCAAGCCTTGCGCTGGCCCTGCACTGTCCCAACCTGTCAATGATGGACATTGCCCCACCCAGTCCCGAACCCGGTCGCTCTGCAGCCCGCCTTGATCGGGACCGGATCCGCTATGCCGTGCTCGGCGCGGCCAGCTTGCTGCTTGGAATCTGGCTGGTCTGGCTGGGTTGCTGGCTGCTGGGCTGGTCGCTGGACGACCTCGGCATCGAACCGCGCCAGTTGCACGGCATGATCGGCATCCTCACCGCGCCACTGGCGCATGCCTCGTTCGAGCATCTGGTTTCCAATACCCTGCCGCTGGCGCTGCTGTCCACCCTGACCCTGTATGCCTATCCGCGTGCGGCACGCGCGGCCTTGCCAATGATCTGGCTGCTCTCGGGCGCGGGCGTGTGGCTGTTTGCGCGCGAATCCGTGCACGTCGGCATGAGCGGGGTCAACCACGGCCTGATGTTCTTCCTGTTCCTGAGCGGGCTGTGGCGGCGTGACCGGCTCGGCATCGCCATCTCACTGGTGGTGTTCTTCTTTTACGGCAGCATGGTGCTCACGGTGTTGCCGCGCGAGGAACATGTGTCGTTCGAATATCACCTGGCCGGAGCCATTGCCGGTGCCCTGTGTTCGCTGCTCTTGTTCCGCCTGGATCCGAAACCCGTACCCAAGCGCTATCAATGGGAAGACGAGGAAGACGAGGAACATGTCGAGGATGACGAATGGGAATTGCCACGCCCGCATGAGGTACCCGTGCTGTGGCGGCGCGATGATCCGGGAGTTGAGACCTCGCGCATTCTGGAATTTCCCCCTCGCAGTCCGGAAACCGGCAAGCCTCGCACGCTGCATTGATTACCGGACGACACCTGTCCGGTTTGCCTGCTGGCAAAAGCTGTGTGTGGCCAACCTGAGCAAGTAGAATCGCGCGCTGTCGCGGCTTCAGATTCGAGCCTTTGAAATCCCCCCAAAGAAACACGCTACTTTTGAGCACCGCGCTCATGGCAACGTTGGCCGTGGTGATTGCTTTTCGCGCGGCGTTTGGCGGCTACTTCATGCTGGATGATTTCGGCATGATGTCCATTGCCCGATTCCTTGAAAGCCCGTTGCAACCTTTTTACCAACAGCATGTTCCCGGTGGCGTGTTCTACCGTCCGGTCGGAATGTTGCTGTGGTGGCTGAGTGAGCGCCTGTTCGGCACCACGGCATCACTCCATTACATGCTCAACCTTGGCCTGCACCTTTGTGTTGCCGCGGCGCTGTATTCGGTCATTCTCAAACTGGCAGAAAATCGTTGGCTGGCGTTGCTCGCGGCCATCGCCTTTGCCAGCCACCCAATTGGCCTGGGCACGGCAGCCTGGCTGTCCGATCGCTTTGATCTGCTGTCCCTGCTGTTTGGCTTGCTGGGTTTGCGCTGTGCGCTGGATTTCAGTGACACGGCCAGTTCGCGCAGTCTCGCTGCTTGCACCGTCTTGCTCGGGCTTTCCTTGCTGTCCAAGGAAATCGGCCTGGCGCTGGTGCTGACCACAGCAGGCTATGTGCTGGTTTTCTCCCGAGACCTGCGCCTTGCACTGCGCTGGCGCGCCGTTGCAGTGTTGCTGCTGTTATTGGCGGGATATTGGTTTGCACGCAGCATGGTGTTGTCGAGTCCGACTGGCGGTGCATTGATGACGCTCAATTCGCCCTTGCAGCTGCTGAGTGATGGCGTAAGTCACTGGGCCGCTGGTTGGATCCAATATTCCAGCTACTGGCAACAAATGCATGGCTGGCGCGCATTCGCAACGGCCAGCGGACTTGCATTGCTTGCCTTTCTTGTAATAGTTGCACTTTTCCAGCCATGGACACGCCGACGCGTGCTGATGATTGCGTTGGGGATGAGTGTGGTTGCCGCGACGGCATTGCTGCAATGGCCCCTGCTCGGCTTCATCACCATCCCGTTCGCCGACGATGCGAAAGTGATCGAAAGGGTGGTCAACTCACGCTATTTCTACACCACCCTTGCCGGTTTCCTGATTGCCATGGCAGGTGTGCTGGAGCCGCTGGGCCAGCGCGGACGGGTTGTTGTCGGCATGTCATCCCTGATGTTCAGCCTGCTTGTTCTGGCCTGGCTCGGTGCTTCGCAACATTTGCTCAGGCAATACCGCAATGAAACCCTGCTTCAACGCGATCTGGTGCAATCGGCCAACGCACACATTCGGACGTTCCAGCTCAAGCAACCCGGATGTCAAATCTACCTGCTGGATGTGAAGAACTGGGCATTCACCTGGGTTTCAGACGAAGCTATCAAGGCCACCTATCCGGAACTGGATGCCATCGGGCGCTGCCTGATCCAGACCGAGCATACGCCCTGGTATCACATCACCAGCGTGGATGATCCCGATCCAGGTTTCTGGCTACCTTTGCAGTTTGCGCACGGGCACACCTTCAAGCATTCTTCTTCAGCCATCGGGCGCGGTTACTTTGTTGGCCTGAACCTGATGTCCGATTCGAAGATCAACATCGGCACCCCTGCGTACTACCTGGCCTGGCAGAACGACAACTTCGTTGATGTCAGCGACGAGGTTCGTGCAGGACGTCGCGTTCCAAGGTTCCTGTGCAATCGCAGCGCCGATGAGTGCCACTGAGCAGCTCCAAGGCAACACTGATCATGCTTCATTGCGCGCGCAAATCACGCCACCGCAATGGGCAACTCTCGGGTTTGCTTGACGGTGCGCAACACGAAGCTGGAGTTCACGTCGGCCACGCCCGATGCGTTGAGCAGCTTGTCGAGCAGGAAGCGCGAGAAGTGTTCGAGGTC
Organism: Dokdonella sp.; assembly: GCA_016712865.1. Classification (GTDB taxonomy): domain Bacteria; phylum Pseudomonadota; class Gammaproteobacteria; order Xanthomonadales; family Rhodanobacteraceae; genus Dokdonella. The sequence goes on along the minus strand of JADJQH010000004.1, from coordinate 88,140 downwards.
GCTGACCACGATGTGCAGCAGGTAGTCCATCTCGCCGGTGAGTGCGTGGCAGGCAATCACTTCGCTCCAGCCCTGCACGCGTTCGACGAAATGCTGAACTTCCTCGTTGCCGTGCTTTTCCAGCTGGATGCGGACAAAAGCCTGCAGACCCAGGCCCACGGCCTGCGGATCGACCAGCGCCGCATAGCCGGCGATGACGCCTTCGGCCTCAAGCCTCTGCACCCGGCGCAGGCAGGCCGAGGCCGAAAGATTCACCGCGGCGGCGAGTTCCGCGTTGGTGGCGCGGCCTTCTCTTTGCAGGACGGCCAGCAACTGGCGGTCGACTCGATCCAGGGTGGCAATCGGAGCTGCGCTCATTTCTTGATCCAGATGCGTGATTCACGCACGAAATATGCGCCATGATGGAACAGGATCGCAAGATTGCAAACCTCTTGCGAGCTGGACGCAATAAGATGGAAGGCTGATTCCAACCGGATTCGAACCATGTCCAGTGCGCCGCGCCGTGTTGAAAGTCTGGTGACCGACAAGGGCAATGTGCCGGTCTACACCACCACCATCGTCGAGCAGCCCTGGGACAGCTATTCCGAGCAGGACCACGCGACCTGGGCTTTCCTGTTCCGTCGCCAGCGCGAGGTGTTGCAAGGCCGCGCCTGCCGCGAGTTCATCGAGAACCAGCAGCGCTTCGGCATGAACCCGGAGCGGATTCCGAAGTTCGAAGATCTCAATGCCGTGCTCGGACCGGCCACGGGCTGGAAGCTGATCGGCGTCGAGGGCCTGTTGCCGGAACTCGATTTCTTCGAGCATCTGGCCAACCGCCGCTTTCCGGTGACCTGGTGGATCCGTCGCCCCGACCAGATCGATTACATCTCCGAACCGGACATGTTCCATGACCTGTTCGGCCACGTACCCTTGTTGCTCAATCCGGTGTTCGCCGACTACATGGCCGCCTACGGTCGTGGCGGCGTCAAGGCGCATGGCGTCAGTGCGCAAGCACTGGTCAACCTGACGCGGCTGTACTGGTACACCGTCGAGTTTGGCCTGATCCGCCAGCATGGCGAACTGCGCATCTACGGCTCGGGCATCGTTTCCTCCAAGGGCGAATCCATCCACTGCCTGGAGTCGGCGGCGCCCAACCGCATCGGTTTCGACATGAAGCGCATCATGCAGACGCGCTATCGCATCGACACCTACCAGAAAACCTATTTCGTGATCGACAGCTTCGAGCAATTGATGGAGGCGACGCGGCCGGATTTCGTGCCGATCTATGCCGAGCTCGCCACGCGCGAGGCCATACCCGCCGGCGAAGCGCGCAGCACCGACGTCATCATCCAGCGCGGAACCGGCGAAGGCTGGGCTACGGACGCCGATACCTGAGGCGTGCTTGAACTTGAGCTGCTGGCTCATTACAAGGGCACATCACAGGCAAACCGGAGCACCTCATGACGCATGCTTTCACGCTTTTTGCAGCTCTGCTGGCGGTCGCCGGCACGGCGCGCGCCGAGGTCACGCAGACAAGACCCGGTTCGTTCCAGATCGAGATTCCGGCGCGCGCCGAGGCCAGCGCGGTGCGCCTGTACAGCGCGATCGTTGCCGTGGAACGTTGGTGGGATCCCGCACACACCTGGTCGGGCGCATCGGCCAACCTGAGCTTGAACGCTTCCGCCGGCGGCTGCTTCTGCGAGCGCTGGGCAAGTGGCAGTGCCGAGCACGGTCGCGTGATCATGGCCAGCAAGAACGAATTGCTTCGCCTGTACGCGGCGCTTGGCCCTTTGCAGGCCCAGCCACTGACTGCCGTGCTCGAATTTGAGCTGACCCCGCAAGATGAGGAAACCACCCTGCTCAAGCTCAGCTACCGGGTCAGCGGTGCAGCCGAAAGCGGGCTGGAGCAATGGGCCAGTGGCGTGGATCAGGTTCTCAGCGGGCAAATGGATCGCCTGCTCCGCTTCATCGACGCCGGAAATGCCGATGCCGAAGCGGACGCGGAAGCAAAGGACAGCGCGGAGGCACCCAGCAAGCGCGAGGCGCGCGCCGAGATCTTTGCCGAATGGGTACGCCAGGCCAAGGCGCAAAGCGAAGCGGAAAAGGCCGCCACCAGGAAACCACCCTCCAAGCCCAAGTCCTGATCGCCCTGCGTGACGAGAATGGCTGGTGCAACTCGCCTCAAGCAGCAGGACCAAGGCAACGCGGGACAGGTCTCGCTCGTTCCGAATGGGTTGAGGGGTGAGTAGGCAATGCCCTGGCTCCGCTCATGGTTCCCTTCGACAGGCCTGCCCTGAGCAGAGTCGAAGGGCTCACCACGGGCGGAATTCGGGGAAAATGTCATTCCGACCCAGTCGGGAAATGAACGGATTTCGGCGCGAGCCCGTTCATGGTTCGACAAGCTCACCACGAACGGATTGTGGGGGCTCACCACGAACGGAATTTTCTTGCTCAGTGCTGGTTGACCGGCAACATAGAATCTCAGGACAGGCCTGTCGATCCATGAACGGCCCTCACCCCTTCCGTTCGTGGTGAGCTCGTCGAACCATGAACGGAACGAAGGCGCCATGCGCTCATTTGTAGATGGTCTCCGGACAAGCAGGACTTGATAAGCGCTGACTTGATGGTCGACAGAGCGGGTTGACGCGTGGTTCGAGACGGCGGCGCTCGACCTTCGGTCTCGACGTCGCCTCCTCACCACGAACGGAGCCTGCATTTCCGCCTTGCCCCAAGCCAGTGGCGTGCCCGGATGAAGCGCAGCGCAATCCGGATTAGGTTTCGCTCTTGGCCGCTCGAAGCATGCGCGGATCTTGGCACGAGCCCGTTCATGGTTCCCTTCGACAAGCCTGTCCTGAGCAGAGTCGAAGGGCTCAGGACAGGCTCTGGCTCACCACGAACGGATTTTGGGGGCTCACCACGAACGGAGCCTGCTTTTCCGCCTTGCCCCAAGCCAGCCGACATCCACGAAGCGGATCAGTGCACCGCTTGATCCGCCGGGGTTGCCGAGCGGGATGCCGCTGCCTTGCGATCGGCGATGAACTGGCGAATCTGCTGGTCGAGAACCGGTAACGGAACCGAGCCTTGCGCCAACAGTGCGTCGTGGAATGCGCGGATGTCGAAGTCGCTGCCGAGTTCCTTCTCCGCTTCCGCGCGCAAGGCGACGATGCGGATCTCGCCGAGCTTGTAGCTGAGCGCCTGCGCAGGCCAGGAAATGTAGCGGTCCACTTCCGTTTCCACCTCGTGCTCGCTGAGCGCGGTGTGGTCGCGAAGATAGGCAAGCGCCTGTTCGCGGCTCCAGCCCTTGTGGTGGATGCCGGTGTCGATGACCAGGCGGCAGGCGCGCCACATTTCGTAGGTGAGGCGTCCGAAATCCTCGTAGGGTGTGGTGTAGATGCCCATCTCCGTGCCGAGCTTTTCCGCGTACAGGCCCCATCCTTCACCGTAGGCTGAAATGTAGTTGTTGCGACGGAACTCCGGTTGCGTGGTCTGCTCCTCGGCCAGCGACAGCTGCATGGAATGTCCGGGTGCCGACTCATGAAGGGTCAGCGCCGGCAGGTTGTACAGCGGCCGCGACGGCAGGTTGTAGGTGTTCAGCCAGTAGGTGGTGGCGCCGCCTCGGCCCGCGGTCCAGAACGGGGCAATGTCGGCGGGAACCGGTTCAATGCCGAAACGGGCGCGCGGCAGGGTGCCGAAAAAGCGCGACAACTTGGCATCAACCCGCTTGGCGATCCAGGCCGCGCGCATCAGCAGTTCTTCCGGTGTCTTCGCATAGAACTGCGGATCGCTTCGCAGGAACGTGAGGAACTCGGCAAAGCTGCCCTTGAAGCCGCTGGCCTGCATGGTCGAAAGCATCTGCGCATGGATGCGCGCCACTTCGTCCAGGCCGATGCGATGGATTGCCTCGGCATCCAGCTCGAGCGTGGTGTACTCGTGGATCTGCTGCCGGTACCAGGCCTTGCCGTTGGGCATGGCCTTGGCCGCCAGGGTTTTGCGCGCCTTGTGCATGTATTCGTCGCGGAAGAAGGTGAGCAGGCGGGAAAACGCCGGGATGACCTCATCGCCAATCACGCTGCGTGCCTGCGCACGCAATTGCTCCTGGCGCTCGACGGCAATCGTCGACGGCAGCTCGACGAGTGGCTTGTAGAACTCGCTCTTTTCCGCATCGGTCAGATCCGCCACGGCCGCGATGGAAACGTCGCGACCGGCCAGCACCTCCCGCGGCACGCTGAAGCCGCGCTTGAGGCCGGCGCGCATGTTGGCGGTCTGCTCGTCAAAATAGCGGGGGATATCTGCAAGCAGTTTCAGGTAGGCCTCGACATCCTCGGTCTTGCGCATGGGTTTGCGCGTGATGAAGCCCAGATCGGACCAGAACGAGGAATCGGAGTTGAACGGCATCTCGTAACTGCCGAAGCGCACGTTGTCGGCGAGGTCTGAAACTTGCGGGCGATAGATCGCAAGGTTGATGCGCTCGGCCGCGGAAAGCTCGGCAACCGGCAACTGGTCCAGCTGTGCGAGCACGTCTTCCCAGATACGTCGGCGTTCACGCTGGCTTTCTGCGTCGACGCGCGGCAGATGATCGACCCGCATGCCGGTTTCGCCTTCATCCTGCATGCTGGGGAACTGGGTCTTGCGCCACGCCCATTCCTTCTCGTAGATCGCCTTGAACTTGAGGTCGGCGCTCGAAGCAACCGGCTCCTGCGCATGCAGTGGCACTTGCGCCATCAATGCGAATACCAGCAAACCGCCGAGCCACTGCTTCATCACCGTCTCTCCACATGCCGAACCGCCGGCATGATCGCATTGTTGGCACCTGCCGCGCAGTGACCCGGGCACCGCAAGCTGCCGTGCCGTGCATGCCGGGTGGTAGCATTCCGGCGGCGCCGGCCAGCAAGCCTTGCTGCACCGCGCAGATCAGGATGCCGCAGGGGCCAGTGGCGTCCGGGCGGAATGCGCAGAGCGGAGCCATGAGCAGCGACTTCATCGAAACCAATACACACGTGTGCGCAGAGCGGAGCCATGAGCAGCGATTTCATCGAGATCTACGCACATGCGGTAGCGGAAGGCGATTGCCAGGCCTTGATCCGCCATTTCGAGGCCAGCGGCAAGGCGGTGCGCGGCAAGACCGGCGGTGGCGTGAACACGCGTCTGAAGGACAGCTGGGACATCTGCATTGACGATCATGCGGAATGGGCTGGTGCCGTGAACATGCTCAATTCCGTGATGATGCGTTGCCTGATTCCCTACGTGCGCAAATATCCGCATCTCATCATTGCGCCCCTGTTCCTGAAGGTGCCGGATGCCGATGGCCAGGGGTTGCGCGAACTGGATGCCGAAAGCATTTCCACCATGTCTGATGAGCGCCTGCAGCGCCTGCTGGTCAAGTTGCTGCGACCGGGCACGATCAACATCCAGAAATACATTGCCAACCAGGGCGGCTATCCGTATTGGCATTGCGAGCTGTACCCGAAGATCGGCGACCACAACGGTGAAACCCTGCATCGCATCTTGCTGTGGTCGGTCTACCTCAATGAGGGGTTCGCTGCCGGTGAAACCGAGTTCGTTTACCAGCAACGCAAGATCGTTCCGCAAACCGGCTCCCTGCTGATGGCGCCTGCCGGGTTTACCCACACCCATCGCGGCAACATGCCGAGCGGGGGTGACAAGTACATTGCAACGTCCTGGGTCCTGTTCCAGCGCGCCGAGACCCTGTTTGCGCAAACCCCGCCGCCTGCCTGAATCCGCTTTGGAACAGCCCATGAGCAAAGCACAGCGTGTCCTCATTACCGGTGCCGGCAGCGGTCTTGGCCGCGCATTGGCTTTCCGCTATGCCGAAGCCGGCTGGCGCGTGGCCTGCGCGGACATCCGCATGGATCGCGCCGAGGAAACGGTGAGCCTGATCACCGGCTTTGGCATCGGCGCCATGGCCCTGCAGGTGGACGTGGGCGATGACGATTCCTTCGAGACCCTGCGGGATCTCGTGCTCGCTGCCTGGGATGGCGTGGATCTGGTCATCAACAATGCCGGTGTTGCCGCCGGCGGCTCCGTGCTCAATGCGTCCACTGCCGACTGGCATTGGATGCTCAACATCAACCTGCTGGGCGTGGCGCGCGGTTGTCGCCTGTTCGGGCCGGTGTTGATCGAACAGGGCAAGGGCCACATCGTCAACATCGCATCGTTCGCGGCGCTGGCCGGCGCTCCCGGCATGGCCTGCTACGCGGCGGCAAAGGCCGGTGTGGTGGCCGTGTCGGAAGGCTTGCGCGCCGACCTTCACGGCAGCGGCGTCGGCGTTTCCGTGGTCTGCCCGAGCTTCTTCCAGACCAATCTGTTGGAGAGCTTCCGCGGACCGGATACGACAACCCGCAACATCGCTGCAAGCCTGATGCGTGATGCCAAGGAATCGGCTGCGGATATTGCCGAGCAGATTTTCCAGGCAGTCGCGCATGGCGAGTTCCTCATCCTGCCAAGCGCCGAGGTGCGCCAGCGCTGGCGCATCAAGCGCTGGTTTCCCAATCTGTATTTCCGCAAATTGATGCGCGCGGTGCAGGCGCGGAGGGCTGACCCATGATGCCGCTGATGATCTACGGTGCCAATGGCTACACCGGCAAGCTGATTGTTGCCGAAGCGGTCAAGCGTGGCATGCGGCCGGTGCTGGCGGGCCGCAACCGCGATGCCCTGGATGAACTGGCCGCGCCACACAAGCTGACCCGACGTGTTTTCGAACTGCACGACGGCAACGTCATTGATCGCAACATGGATGGCATGCAGTTGCTGCTCAATTGCGCGGGCCCCTTCGCGCGGACCTGTGAACCGCTGCTGGAAGCCTGCTTGCGCAACAAGGTGCACTATCTCGACATCACCGGCGAGATTGACGTGTTCGAACGCTGCCACCACAGCCATCCGCGCGCGCAGCACGAGGGCGTGGTGGTGTTGCCGGGTACCGGCTTCGACGTGGTTCCCACCGATTGCCTGGCAGCCATGCTCAAGCAACGCCTGCCCGACGCAAGCCATCTGATGCTCGCCTTCGATGCCGGCGGCGGACCCAGCCCGGGTACCGCGCGCACCAGCGTGGAAGGTTTGGCCAAGGGTGGGCGAGCCCGCATCAATGGCGAACTCGCCAGCGTACCCCTGGCCTGGAAGGTGCGCGAGTTCACCCGCGCGGACGGCACCGGGCGTGTGGCGATGAGCATTCCGTGGGGTGATGTGTACACCGCATTCGTCTCCACCGGCATCGCCAACATTGAAACCTACATGACGGCACCGCCCAAGACGATCACACGCCTGCGCTGGCTCAATCACCTGCGCTGGTTGCTGCGCATGCAGGTGGTGCAGAAGTTCCTGCAGAACCGAGCCGGCCAGACCGCCGGACCCGACGCCGCGCGCCGCCGGCGCAGCGGCTGCCAGATCTGGGGCGAGGTGCGCAATGCGGCGGGTCGGCGGGAAAGCCTTTCCATGCTCACCCCGAATGGCTACGAGCTGACGGTCACCGCCAGCCTGGGCATCGTCCAGCACCTGCTGGCGACACCGGTCGCCGGAGGCTATTACACACCGTCGAAACTCATGGGCATGGACTATGTGCTCGGATTGCCGGGGGTGAAATTGCTGCCGGATGCCGGAGCCGTTGCGGCCTCTTGATAGAATGCGCGATTCCCGAAATCCCGCGAGTCTCGCATGCCGAACAATCAATATCCGATGAAGTTCTTCCCCGCGCTGATCTTCTCCTCGCGCTGGCTGCAGCTGCCCCTGTACTTGGGCTTGATTGTCGCGCAGGGCGTGTACGTGGTGCTGTTCGTCAAGGAACTGCTGCACCTGATCTCGCACGCGACCTCGTTTGGCGAACAGCAGATCATGCTGATCGTGCTCGGCCTGATCGACGTGGTGATGATCTCGAACCTGCTGATCATGGTCATCGTCGGTGGTTACGAAACTTTTGTTTCACGGCTTGGCCTGCAGGGCCATCCGGATCAGCCGGAATGGTTGAGCCACGTCAACGCCTCGGTGCTCAAGGTCAAGCTCGCCATGGCCATCATCGGCATTTCCTCGATCCACTTGCTCAAGACCTTCATTGCTGCCGGGCCGCTCAATGGCCTTCCGTTCTGTGATGAGGACCAGCTTGCCGCTGCGGTCAGCGCCGCCGCCAATGGCGCAGTCCAGACCTGCACCATGCTGACGCCCACCGGCGTGCTTTGGCAGACCATCATCCACTGCGTGTTCATCCTTTCCGCAATCGGCATTGCCGTGACCGACCGCATCATGCAATCGATTCCGCGCAAACACGCCGAAGCGCATTGAACGCGTGAGTCGCGAGCCGACAGCGGGTTCGGAACGGAACAGGGAATTGGCGGGAGATGTCTCCCACCTGCTGGACCAACTCAACCCCGCGCAACGTGAAGCCGTCAGTGCGGCGCCGGGCGACTATCTGGTGTTGGCCGGCGCAGGTTCCGGCAAGACGCGCGTACTCACCCATCGCATCGGCTGGTTGCTGGAGGTCGAGCGGGCTTCGCCGTGGTCCATTCTTGCCGTCACCTTCACCAACAAGGCGGCGGCGGAAATGCGCGCGCGCACCCAGGCCCTGGTGGGGGAAGGACTGCGCGGCCTGACCATCGGCACCTTCCACGGCATTGCCCATCGCCTGCTGCGTCGCCATTGGCGCGAAGCGAAGCTGCCGGAAACCTTCCAGATTCTCGACGCGGATGACCAGCAGCGCATGGTCAAGCGCACCATCCAGGGTTTGGGCATCGACGAGGCCCGCTTCCCACCGCGCCAGGCCTGCTGGTTCATCAACTCGGCCAAGGACGAGGGCAAACGCCCGGGGATGATTGAGGTTGCGGGAAATCCGGTGGCACGCACACTGGTCGACATCTACCAGGCCTACGAGCGCGCCTGCCAGCGGGCCGGGCTGGTGGATTTCGCCGAACTGCTGCTGCGCGCACACGAGTTGTGGCTGCACGATGAGGCCTTGCTTGCGCACTACCGCGAGCGCTGGAACCACCTCCTGATCGACGAGTTCCAGGACACCAACACCCTGCAATACGCATGGATTCGCGTGCTGGCCGGCCAGAGCGGGCGCGTGTTCGTGGTCGGCGATGACGACCAGGCCATCTACGGCTGGCGTGGCGCACGGGTCGAGAATGTGCAGCATTTCCTGCGCGATTTTCCCAATGCGAAGACCATTCGGCTCGAACAGAACTATCGATCCACCGCCAACATCCTGGGCGCCGCCAATGCGGTGATTGCGCATAACCCGAGTCGGCTCGGCAAACAGTTGTGGACCGCCGATGAAGCCGGTGAGCCGATTGCGGTGTACGCGGCATACAACGAACAGGACGAAGCACGCTTCGTCATCGAACGCATCCGTGAGTACCTGCGCGCCGGTCATGTGCCCAGTGAGGTGGCGATCCTGTACCGCTCGAATGCGCAATCACGCAACTTCGAGGAGCAACTGGTCCAGCACACAATCGCCTACCGCGTGTACGGCGGGCAGCGCTTTTTTGATCGTGCCGAAATCAAGGATGCCCTGGCCTACCTGCGCCTGATCGCCAATCGCCACGACGATGCCGCGTTCGAGCGTGTGGTGAACACGCCACCGCGCGGCATCGGTGATCGCAGCATCGACTTGGTGCGCGCCCGCGCGCGGCGCATGGACACCTCGTTGTGGGAAGCGGCGCTGGCCGAATTGACCGACACCACTCTGGCGGCGCGGGCGAAGAATGCGCTGCGCGCGTTCCTGGCCCTGGTCGATGCACTGGCCCGCGATTGCCTGGCGCCGCGAACGGATGAGGCATCGGATACGGATCAAGCGCACAGTGACGAGCCTTTGCCGCTGGCCGAGCAGATGGATCACGCCATCGTCCGCTCCGGCTTGCGCGAGTATCACGAGAAGGACAAGACCAGTGCGGAAACCCGTACCGAGAATCTCGACGAACTGATCAATGTGGCCAGTCGCTTCGAGCGTTCGGCCGAAGACATCGAAGCGGGCCTGTCCGAGCTGGCCGCGTTTCTCTCGCATGCCGCGCTGGAAGCCGGCGAGGGACAAGGCGAGAGCTGGCAGGATTGCGTGCAGTTGATGACCTTGCATTCGGCCAAGGGTCTGGAGTTTCCGCTGGTGTTCCTGGTTGGTCTCGAAGACGGCCTGTTTCCCAGCCACAAGTCGCTCGAAGAACCCGGACGGCTTGAAGAAGAACGCCGCCTGGCCTATGTCGGCATTACCCGCGCACGCCAGCACCTGGTGCTGTGCTATGCGGAATCCCGCCGCATGCACGGCATGGAAATGTTCGGACGGCCTTCGCGATTCCTCGGCGAGATTCCATCCGGATTGCTGCATGAGGTGCGCCCGCGCGTGCAAGTGAGCCGGCCTTATGCGGGTGCCCGCTCATCCCTGGCGGATTCCGCGGCGCCGGGACTCAAGCTCGGCCAGCGCGTGCGCCACGCCAGCTTCGGCGAAGGCGTGGTGGTCGATTGCGAAGGCAGCGGCAACCATGCTCGGGTGCAGGTCAACTTCGAGCGCGTCGGACAGAAATGGCTGGTGGCGGCGTTTGCCGGATTGCGTCCGATCTGAGGTCTTTGCTCATCTTGTCCGTGTTTGCGGGCTTGGCAAGGTTGCCCGGTTGAACCTTGGGCGCATGCGTTCATACGCATAACCGTCATTTTGCCCCAAAGCTTTCACACGTCTGCGGCGCACCGGTTCCCGCCCTTGGGCAAGGGTAAGTTCCAAGGCGTTTCGGACCGCCCTTCAGGGCCAGCTTTATCGCGTCTTCGGCCATTGTAAGAACAGAGCTTTCACACGCCTCCGGCGCGCGAGTTACTTTCTCTTGAGTGGCCACTGCGCCGCAGGAGCGGCGCGAACAGCGGAGCTGGCCCGGAGGGCGGAGGGCAGGATGCCCGGAGTCAGAGAAATGTAACCAAAGAGAAGGCCACCCCGGCCAGACGCTCTGCGGGCTTCCGGCAACTGCTCCTTGCGTTGCTCTACCTCCGGCATCCATGCCGTCGTCTGCCCTGCGAGTTCGCAATCCACCTTCGGGGCCTCTCGACGGCACATCCGTGTGCCGGCGTTCGGCACGCGCGCATCGAGCGCGCGTCCCTGCGGGCGTTTCCTCAGGTCGATTGCCGTCCGGCAGGGGCCCCGATGGCCATGGATGGCCGAGTTGGCGCCGGCCCGTGGACGGCAAGGAACGAAGGGCACATCGCTCGCCATGCGAGCGATGCACGAAACCCGGGTGGGCTTTCTTTGGGTTACCTTTCTTTGCCCACCAAAGAAAGGTGACTTGGGACGCCCGCAGGGCGGTCCGAAACGCTTTGGTATTTACCTTCGGCCACAGGCTTCAACTCGCGCGCCGGAGGCGCGTGAAAGCTTTGTGCTTGACCACGCCAAAGGCGAAAGGAAAAAGAACAAAAAAGGGCGGACCGGAGTCCGCCCTTTTTCACGAACAACGCAGAGAAAGCGATCAGCCGCGGCGCGATTCGCGGAACTCGGCGAGATTGCGATCCACCGAATCCAGCAGCGGCTCGATGGCTTCCTGGGCCTTCTCGGTGGCATTGAGCGTGCTGAAATTGACCTGCTCCAGCGGGCTGCTCATCAACACACTGCCGTCCGAAGTGCGGAACGCCTTCACACCCAACTGCACGGTGTACAGCGTCGAGCTTTGACCGTAGTAGTTGAGGTTCTGCGACCCGACCGGTTTGGCCGCAATCACGATGACCGCGTGCGCGCGTCCAGCCAGGGCGCGGAAGTTCGGGCGACCGTTCGGTGCCTGGCCCGCCTCGATGACGCGGAAGCCGCGACGCTGCAGCAAATCGGTAATGGCATCGCGCGCCGGATCCGAAATCACGTCGTCACCCACGGCCGCGATGGCCACGGTGGGAACGCGTGGTGCACGCGGCTCCTGCACGGTCGGTTTCCTGACCACGGCAACCTGGGTCGCGTCATCGGCGCGCGCTTCCGGCGCCTGCACCTGGGCATCCTGCGCGGCACGTGCGGCCGGCAGGTTCTGCAGGGCATCGACATCGGCCTGCGAGGCGCGTGGACCCGGGGCCTCCTCCGTTGTGGCGGCAACGGCCTGGCTGTCTGCTGGCAGGGATGCGCTGCCATCACCATTTGCATTTGCCGGACTGTCAGCTTGCGCGGTTGCCGGGTTGTTGTCCGCTACCGGTGTCGTGCTGGAAGCATTCGTGGTCGGCGCAGCGTCTGCGGTCAGTTGTGCCGGGGCTTGCGCGGTAGGAGTGGTCGTGGTCGCCACCGCGGCGTTCTGCGCGTTGCCGAGGCCCGGGATGCGATCACGGAACGCCCAGCCCAATCCCACCAGGCCAAGCAGCAGGATGGCAGCGATGGCCACCGGCACCAGCGGACTGCTGCGCCTGGCTTCGGCGCGATCCGAGCTTTCAAGCACCGAGCGGCGCTCGAATGCCGGCTCCGCGCTCGCCGGTGCAGAGCGCAGCCCGGTTGGCGGCATGGGCTGGGCCGAGGGTGTGATGCGCGTATTCGCCGAGGCCATGCCTGCGGGAACCGAGATGGGCGTTGGTCGCTGTGCGTGTGCCGGTGTGCGCTGGCCCACCATCGTTGCCGCAGCCGCAGAGACCTTGGGAACCAGCGTGATCGGACCGCCCTTGGCCACCAGCGGATGCGCGGCGAGATCTTCCGCCAGCTCGTGGCAGCTCTGGTAGCGGTCGATCGGTTCCTTGGCGATCATCTTGGACAGGATCCAGGCGATCTGTTCATCGACCTCGTTGTTGAGTTGGCGCACGTCCGGGATTTCCGCACGCACCACCTCGAGCATGAGGCCGAGCGGCGATTCATCGGTGAACGGCATGCGGCCGGCCAGCATCTCGAACAACACGATGCCGAGCGAGAAGATGTCGGAACGCTGGTCGACGGGCTGGCCAAGGCAGACTTCCGGCGACAAATAGCCGGGGGTGCCGACAAATTCGCCGGTCGAGGTCAGCTTCTTGGACAGGTCCTGGTTGGACAAGGCGATGCCGAAGTCGGCGATCTTGATCGAGCCGCGACTGGAAACCATCAGGTTGCCGGGTTTGATGTCGCGATGGATCACGCCCTTGTCATGGGCCGTGGCAAGACCGAGGGCGGTCTGGTAGATGATCTTCGCCGCCGGCCCCGTCGCCACCTTGTTCTCGCGCTTGAGCAGGGTGCCGAGCGATTCGCCCTCGACGAATTCCATGACGAAGTAGGTCTGGCCTTCATCCTCGCCGATGAAGTAGATCTGGATGATGTGCGGGTCGTTGAGGGCCGCCATGCTGCGTGCTTCACGCAGGAAGCGCTCTTTCACGCCCTCATCGTGGGCCAGCGACTCTGCCAGCACCTTGATTGCGACATAGCGGTTGAGTGAGGACTCGTGGCCCTTGTAAACCACACCCATGCCGCCTCGACCCAGCTCGGCAACGATGTCGTAATGCCCCAAACGCGTTTTCATGGTGTCTCCGAGGCGCCTTGCGCCAGTGGTAAAGTTGCCAGCGGTCAAAAACCCCCTCCGCCGGTGACGACAATTTCGCACAACGCCGAACATCGAAAACGGTGGACTGGGCACGCCGCAAGTGTGACGTGCCGCACAATTCGCTCGATAGCATAATCCCTGCAGGTGAAGCGTGCCTGTCCAGGAACGCGCATGCATGCTGCCACGCACAAAACCCGGTGTTTGGCGTTGCCTTGACCCAGCAGCGGCAACCCAGGTGGATCTCGCGGAGGCTCCTAGCCCTGGATGCCGTCGATCTCGATGCACAGATCGTCGCGGCAGATGTCGCCAAACAGGACCAACGGCGTGCTGAGGGCCGGGCGGTGGCGCGCGAGGGTGTCGGCCACCGCAATCTTGTCGTTCGGGTCGCGCAGGTAAACCTTGAGCAGGCTCGCCGCCATGCCGCGCGCGGCGATTTCCGCACCGGCGGCGGCATGCAGGCTGTCCAGGTTGCGCAAGGTCTCGTCGAGCTGGGCCAGGGTATCGCCGACATGTTGCGACTGGTGGCCGACCACCGCAGCGGTTCCCGAGATCAGCAGCTGATTGGCGCCGGTTCGCGTTGCCCTGGCAAAAGTGGGGGCCACCGGCCCGTACTGGCGCGGGTATGTCCAGGCGCTGACCTGGCGGGGATTCTCGATGGCCGTGCCGGCAACTCCCGCGGCCAGGCCATAGACCTGCAACACGCGCCGGCCATCGCGACGACCGATGGCGGTTGCCGCCGAGTATCCCGCGCGGGCGACCCCGACAATGCCGCGCGCACGACCGCGACAGAATTGCCGGTAACGTTCGTCGTCGCCCTCGCCTTCGTTGATGGCATCCAGGTAATTCCACAGGCGCAGCACATGCGCGGGGCGCGCATCCGGCAACGGATGGGTTTCCAGCCAGCCACCGATTTCCGCATAGGCCTGTTCGGCGGCTGCGGCCACGCCGCCGGCACGCTGCTCGTCGACTTCGATCGAAAAGAAAAGGTAGTCCTGCGCGCAACTCCAGTTCAGTGCGCCGTGGCGTCCGCTGCGCACACCCGCTCCAGTTCGCCAAACCTCCAGAGGGGTAGGGCCATCGGATTGCAGGTCAACCCGCAGATAGCGCGGATCATCCAACTGCGCTGGCGCATCGGCGAATCCGATCACGGCGAGCACGTCGTCCGCGGCCAGCACCTGTTCGGCGGAGGCATGCACGTATTCCGCCTGCAGTCGGGGAAGGATCTGGGAACTCTGCGACGGGAGCGATTCGGTGGACGACACGTTTTGCAAATGGCTTGCAGCAGTACGCTGCGGATAGTCGGGCGGTCGCGGATGATACACTGCGCCGCCTTGCCGCACCGACCCAGGCAGCCATGGAATCCACCGTGACCGATAGTGCACAGACCCCCGCCGAACAGGAGTTGGCCGCATTGCTGGTCAACAGTCTCAATATCGAAGGCATCGAGGCGGCGGCCATCAATCCAGAGGCACCCTTGTTCGGCGAAGGTGACCTGGGCCTGGATTCAATCGATGCCCTGGAGTTGGCGCTGGCCATATCCAAGCACTACGGCTTCCAGCTGCGCTCAGACAATCCGGACAACCGGCAGATCTTCGGCAGCCTGCGCGCGTTGTCGGCCCATGTGGAAAAGCATCGTCCCGGCTGACAGCTCGTGAAAACCAGCTGCGTCACTTGATCAGCGTTGCCTCAAGGAAGGTCTGAACAAGTATTGTCGCGAGCAAGCTCGCTCCCACCCTTGCTTGATTTTGTGGGAGCGAGCTTGCTCGCGACGATTGAATTCCGTACTTGTTCAGGGTTTCCTTAGCACGCGAATCCGCCGTGGCGGGCCGCACCAGGCCAGGCTGCCCACATGCGTGGCGTCGACTTCAAACTGGTGAAGTTGCCAGTCGCTTGCGGGGCCTGCCTCATCAGCAATGTGCAGCAGCGATTGCGGCCATGCATCCGCGTCGAAGTCGAAGGCCAGCCGATCAAGGCCAAACGAAAGTCCCCGGCCAATCGCCTTGAGCACGGCTTCCTTGCACGTCCACAGGCGCATGAATCCCAGCGCGCGCAAGGGTTCTGCGAATTCCGCCAGCGCGTCGGCTTCGGCGCGGGTGAAGAAGCGGCTGGCAAGTTCGTGGCTGCGCATGGATCGCTGCGCATTCTCGATGTCGACGCCGATCTCCAAGCTCCTGGCAAAGCCCAGGGCCAGCATCGGCCCGGCATGGCTGATGTTGAATCGCGGGTAGCAGTCGATGCCGGGCTGCGGCTTGCCATGTTCGTTGTGCATCAAGTCCGGTGTGGCATCGATGCCCGAGTAGTGCCGGAGCAGCTGGCCCAGGCGCTGGCGACCGAACGCCGAAACCTCGCGTGCCGAAGCGGGCGGCGCAAGTTGCTCCAGCCACAGGTGCACCTCGTCGTCCGCCAAATGCGGCCATGATGATCCCGGCTCGACGGCATCCACGTGCAGGCGCTGGATAGCACTGGGCATGCTGCGCTCGGGGTTCTCAGGCCGGGTCGACCGGCGTGGTGCCGCCGCTGAACCGACTCTGCGCCTGTGTGCGTCGTGCGCGCAACTCGGCGAGCCAGCCGCGCAACGTAAAGACGCTGGCGATGGCATACAGCACCTGGAACATGCGCAGGCGCAGGCGCACGCGTGCATCGTCGAACACGTCGCCGGCCAGCATCGAGATCACGCCATCCTCCAGGCGCAGCACATTGCGCGGGGCGGCAAACAGGCCGCGCATGACCGGTGAGTTGAAGCGGTAGATGAACCAGGAGAACGCGCGCACGCCACGGCGGATGCGTGCGTCGAACGCGCGCTGCATGCGCGCCTCACTGGCCGGTTCGCGCAGTGCGGAATCCACCACGTCGGCACAGCGCAGGCCACTGTGCATGGCCAGGTAAACGCCCGAGGAAAAAACCGGGTCCACGAATGCCCACGCATCACCGGCCATGATCCAGCCGGGTCCGGTCATGCGCGAGCATTGATAGGAATAATTGCCGGTGACGCGAACCGAACCGCTCATGCTGGCGCCCTGCATGCGTCGCCAGGCATCCGGCATGCGCTTGAGCGTTGACATCAGGAACGCCTCGTTTTCGCCCTTGCGCTGCTTGAGGTATTCCGGCCAGCACACGCAGCCTACGCTCATCACGCCATCGCGCAGCGGGATGAACCAGCACCAGCCAAACTCGAAGTTGTAGATGCTGATGTTGCCTGCATCCTCGCCGGGTCGTCGTTCGACGCCGTTGAAATGGGCAAAGATCGCCGCGCTCTGGTGCTTGTCGTTCTTGCGCTTGATCTTGAGCTTGTTGCCAAGCAGGGTATCGCGGCCACTGGCATCGACGAGATAGCGTGCGCGGATGGTGATCGGGCTGCCATCGGCAGCGCGTGCCGTGGCGTGCACCGCATCGATGCCGGAAACCTCGATGCCTTCGACCTTGACCTGCTCGCGCGCATCGACCCCGCATTCGCGCGCATGATCGAACAGCATCTGGTCGAACTCCTCGCGCTTGACCTGGAATGCGTGTGGCGGCGAGTTGCCAAGTGCTCGACGGAAATGGAAGGTCTGGTAGTTGCCCTGCTCGCCGGGAAAATCGGCGCCGTGCTTGGTTACGCCCAGTGCGCGAACCTTCTCCAGCACGCCGAGTTTCTCGAAGATCGGCAGGTTGCAAGGCAGCAAGGATTCGCCGATGTGGAAGCGCGGATGGCGATCCTTTTCCAGTTGCAGTACGCGCCAGCCGTGTGCGGCCAGCGCAATCGCGCTTGAGGATCCGGCAGGACCGCCGCCGACAACCAGAACATCGCAATCAAGAGTGGAATCCATGGAAATCCGTCAAAGCAAGGACAAGGGGGCAGGCACGCGGCGCTCGCACGGTGTGGCCCGAGGCGCGGGCGCAAGCGGGCATGGTACATTTCCGCCCCGTTTTCGGGGATGGCGGCTTGCACTGACGGATGAAAGAACCTGCCGAACCCAACGCATCCACCTGGCCGGCCGGTTTGCGCATACGCGCGGCGATCCTGGGCTACATCATCCTGTTGTTGATCACCTGGCTCACGGCCAGCGACGTGCTGGCGGCGGTGTGCCTGGTATTGCTGATCAGTGTCGTGCTGCTGCCCGGACTTGAGGCACGCCGCCCATCCGCGTGGCTGACCTGGATTGCGCTGGTGGTTGCGGTCGCTGTGCTCACGCGCGCAGGGCAAGCCCATCTGGTGCTGGATCTGGTGCCGATCGTGGTCAATCTCGGGCTTGCCGCGTTGTTTGCACATTCGTTGCGCGCACCGCATACGCCGATGATCGCGCGCGCCATCATCGCCATCGAAGGCGTCGAGCGCCTGCGCCTTCCCGGCATTGCGGTCTACGCGCGGTGGCTCACGCTGGCGTGGACGCTGATCTTCTGCGCCCAGCTGGTGCTGTTCATCGCCCTGCAATTCTGGTGGTTACCGACATTGCCCGCGGAATCACCCGCGCGCGCATGGGCGGTGGGCTGGCAGCATGTCGGCGGATACCTGCTGCCGATCGTGTTCATGATCTGCGAGTACACATTCAGGCGCTGGCATTTCCGCAAACTTCCGCACGCATCACCGCAGCGATTCCTGCGCCAGCTGGTGCGCAACTGGCCGCAGCTCTTGCGTGATGCGGCTTTGCCTGGCGAGCGGAAATCCTGAGCATGACCATCGCGAGCCAGGAATGGAGCGAGGTGTTGCGCATCGACGCCGCTCATCCGAGCCTGCCCGGCCACTTTCCCGAGCAACCGGTTGTGGCTGGCGTGATCCTGCTGGACCGCTTGGCGGCGAGAGTTGAAGCAAGGAAACTGGGGCGCCTGTGCCAGCTGACTACGGTCAAGTTCCGCGCGCCACTGCTTCCGGGTGAACAGGCCAACATGCAGGTGAGCGTCAATGCTGATCGCTTGCGCTTCCGCGTCACCCGCGGCGATGAGCTGCTGGCCGACGGCGAGGCGAATCTCGCATGAGCGACCATTGGAGCGAACATCGCGAGGGAGGCGGCCGTTTTGCCTTGTGGTTGATCCGCAGCATCGGCCTCAAGTGTGGAAGAACCTGTTCGCGATTGTTGTTGTATCCCATCACCTTGTATTTCTACCTGCGTCGCGGTCGTGAGCGCCGAGCCTCGCGCGATTACCTCAAGCGCATGTTTGGTCGCCCGGCCAGTGCGTGGATGGTGATGCGCCACATCCATTGCTTCGCCGCCACCTTGCTTGATCGCATTTACCTTTTGACCCGCGACCTCACGGAGTTCGACATCCGCATTGCGGGC
The DNA here is from genome assembly GCA_016712865.1 of Dokdonella sp. GTDB lineage: Bacteria > Pseudomonadota > Gammaproteobacteria > Xanthomonadales > Rhodanobacteraceae > Dokdonella. Next base: position 69,464 of record JADJQH010000004.1, on the reverse strand, counting down.
ATCGACGAGCTGCACGCGCAGATGCGGCCGGATCGCGGCATGCTGCTGCTCGGTGCCCATGTGGGCAGCTTCGAAGTGCTGCGCTCGCTCTCGGTGCAGCGGCCGGATGTGAAAGTGCGCGTGGTGCTCGACACCCAGCAGACGCCGGCCATGACCGAGCTGCTGCATGCCTTGAATCCGGGCATTGCCAACAATGTGATTGATGCATCGCGGCCCGGCCACGAAGTGGTGTTTGCCCTGCACGATGCCATGCAGGAAGGTGCACTGGCGACCCTGCTCGGTGATCGTGCGCGGCCCGGAGAAGCCACGGTCAGCGTGGAGTTTCTCGGCGCAGCGGCAGCCTTTCCGGTCGCACCCTTCCTGATCGCCAGCATGCTCAAGGTGCCGGTGGTGCTGTGCCTTGGTTTCTATCGCGGCGGGCGCGGCTACGACCTGGTTTTCGAGACGCTGGCTGAACAACTGGACCTGCCCAGGCGCGGCAAGGAAGCGGAATTGCGTGCATTCGTGCAACGCTACGCGCAACGCCTCGAACACCACGTGCGTGCCCATCCCTACAACTGGTTCAATTTCTATGATTTCTGGAATCCGCAAGCGAACGATGTGGCTGCTGCTGGCCTGCCTGCCGGGCATGTGTCTGGCGAGCCCGGCTGAGTTCGATGCGCGCGCCGTGGTCAGCGGACTCAAGCGCGAGGTTCCGGCACGCACGCCTTACGTTGAGGTGCGCTTCTCGCAGATGTTTTCCCGGCCGATGGTGACGCGCGGGGAATTGGAATACCTGGGTGCGGGCCGACTCGGCAAGCGCGTGGATGAGCCGTATCAGGAAACCACCACGATTGCCGATGGCGAGGTGACCGTGCAGCGTGGCTCGCGCAAGCCGCGCCGGATCGAGCTGGAGCGCGTCCCCGAACTGGATGGCTTCCTGCGCGGCTTCAGCGCCTTGCTGGGCGGTGACGTGGCCGCCCTGGAGGAACATTTCCACATCGCCGGCAGCGCAGATGCCAATCACTGGCGACTTGAGTTCGCACCACGCGATGCGCGCCTGGCGAGGCGCATCAAAGCCATTGCCGTCGATGGCCAGGCCAGCGCTGCGCGTTGCTTCAGCATCATCGAAGCCGATGGCGACGCCAGCATCATGCTGGTTGAACAACAGGCCGCGCAGCCGCTGCCGCAACCGCTGACGCAGGCGCGCCTTGAGCGAGCCTGCCGGCAGGGAAGCGCAAGCCGGTGACGGCGCGCGCGCGACGGCTGGGCTTGCTGCTTGCGTGGCTGGCCGCGCTCGTGCTGCTGGCCTGGTACTGCATTACCGGCATCCGCATCAGCACCGACCTGCGCAGCTTCATGCCGCCCGCACAAACCGCCGATCAGCAGTTGCTGATGGAGCAGATTGGCGAAGGTCCGGGTTCGCGTCTGCTGATGCTTGCCATTGGTGGCGGCGAGATGGATCGACTCGCTCAACTCAGCCGCGAGCTGCTGCGCACGTTGCGCGCCGACGCGCATTTCAGCCAGGTCATCAACGGCGAGTTCAACGCCGACATGCTTGACTCGCAGTGGCTGCCCTATCGCTATCTGCTGACGTCGAGCTTCGATGCGCAGCCGCTGGATGAAGCCGTGCTGGCCGACCAGTTGCAGCAGCGGGTGGAAGACCTGGGTTCACCGGCAGCGACCCTGCTCAAGCCGCTGCTGCCGCGGGATCCGACCCTGGAAGTGCTGGCCCTGGCCGAACAATGGTCACCACCGAAGTCGCCGCAGGTTCGCGACGGCGTCTGGTTCTCTCCCGAGAATGAAGCCTTGCTGCTGGTGCAGACGCGCGCCGCCGGATTTGATCCCGCCGCGCAAGGTGAGGCCATCGCCGCGCTGGAATCCGCGTTTGCTTCGATCACGACGCCCAATGACCAGGCCAAGCTCACCATCAGCGGTCCCGGCTACTTCACCGTGCTGGTGAATGCGAGCACGCGCGCGGAATCGGAATGGCTGGGCCGCATCAGCACCATCGGATTCATCCTGCTCCTGCTGCTGGCCTATCGAAGCGTGGCCGTGCTTGGACTGGCGGCATTGCCGATTGCCTCCGGCGCGCTGACCGGTGTCGCTGCCATCGCCTTGATGTTCGGCGAGATGCATGGCATCACGCTGGCCTTTGGTTTCACCTTGCTGGGCGTGGCCCAGGAATATCCAATCCGCCTGCTCAGTCATCGGCGTGCCGGTGAATCCGCCCTGCAAAGCGTGCGCGGTCTCTGGTCGCTGCTGCTGACGGCGATTGCCTCGGCCTGCATTGCCTATCTCGCCTTCTTTGCCTCGGGCGTGACCGGCCTCATGCAGCTTGCCGTGTTCACCATCAGCGGATTGCTGGTGGCGGGGTTTTCCACGCGCTATCTGTTGCCGCGCGTGCTGCCGGAGAAATTCAGGGACGCTGCGCAGACACCGGGCCTTGGCCGGGTGTGGGAATGGCTGGAAGCATTGCCGCGACCACGCTGGTTGCCGCCTGCGTTGCTGCTGCTTGCCGCGCTCATGCTGTGGCTGGCACCGGCACCGTTCTGGCAGAACGATCTCGCCGCGCTGACCCCGGTGCCGAAGGACTTGCTGCAACGCGAGGGCCGCTTGCGCGCCGCGCTGGGTGCACCGGACGTGCGCTACCTGCTGATTATCGAGGGCAAGGATGCCGAGGGCGTGCTGCGTGAATCCGAACGCGTCTCGCCGCGCATCGATGAATTGATCGCGCGCGGCGTACTGGATGGCGCGGAGTTGCCGAGTCGCTACTTGCCGAGCGTGGAGACACAACGGCAACGGCAAGCGCGGCTGCCGGATCCGGCGGAACTCCCCGCCATGCTGCAAGCCGCCAGTGCCGGGCTGCCATTTCGCGAGGATCTGTTCGAGCCGTTCCTTGCCGATGTGGCCAAGGCACGCACACTCGAGGCGCTGACGCCCGCGATGTATGCAAAGTCACCGCTCGGTGCGCGCCTGGATGCGATGCTGGTGAAGCGCGGCGATCACTGGCTGGGCCTTGGCAGCATCATCGGCATGCACGATGCGCAGGCCTTTGCGGAACTGACTCGTGAAAGCAACGGTGCGGTGCGCCTTCTCGACATCAAGGGTGCATCCGAATCGCTGGTGGCGGCCTATCGCGAACGCATCCTGCACGCCTTCGGCATCGCCATCGTGCTGCTGGTGCTCACCGTGTTCATCGCGTTCCGTGATGTCCATCGCGCCTGGCATGTGCTGGCACCGATGACGCTCGCCACGATCCTCGTGCTGGCCGTGCTGCGTTTTGCCGGAACGCCCTTGTCGCTGTTTCATCTGGTGGCACTGACCCTGGCGGCTGGACTGGGCCTGCACTACGCGCTGTTCTTCGAACGCAGCACGCCGGATGCCGCCGAAGCGCGCCGCACCCTGCACGCCACCCTGGTCTGCGTGATCTCGGCGCTGCTGGTGTTCGCCCTGCTCGCGCTGTCGTCGATCCCGGTGTTGCGCGCGATCGGCCTCACCGTGAGCCTCGGCGTCGGCTTCCATTTCTGCCTGTCGATCCTGATGGCGCGCAAGGGCCGCGCGAGAAGCGCATGAAACCGCTGCCCAAATCCGATTGGGCTCATCTGATTCCGCACCAAGGCGGCATGTGCCTGCTGGACTGCGTGATCGAGTGGAGCGATCAGCGCATCCATGCGCGCACCGACTCGCACCGCAGTACGGACAATCCCCTGCGCAGCGACGGCATCCTGCGTGCGGTGCACCTGTGTGAATACGGCGCGCAGTCCATGGCCGTGCACGGGGCCTTGCTGGCGCGTGCGCAAGGGCAGCGTGCCGCACCGGGATTCCTGGTTTCCCTGCGCGCAGTCAAGCTCGGCCTGGCCCGCATCGACGATCTCGACGGATCGCTGGATGTATTCGGCGAACGCCTGCTCGGTGGCGAGTCGAGTTGGCAATATGCATTCCGCATCGAACATGCCGGCAATGAAATCGCCAGCGGCCGCGCCGCGGTGATGCTCAATCCGGGTTCAAGCTAGCTACGCAATCCGATGCCGCGTTTGAGCAGCCACAAGCCGAAGGCGCTGAACGCGACGACGAAGCCGAGCATGAGGCCGAATGCGAGGGTCATCGACACGTCGCTGTCGTTGAGCAGGCCGAAGCGGAAGGCGTTGACCATGTAGAAGATCGGATTCGCGTGGGTCATGGTGCTCGCCCATTGCGGCAGCAGATCGACGGAATAGAACACGCCGCCGAGATAGGTCAACGGGGTGAGGATGAAAGTCGGCACGATGGCGACGTCATCGAACTTCTTGGCAAACACCGCGTTGATGAAACCGGCCAGCGAAAAAATGGTGGCACCCAGCAGCACCGTCGCCAGGGTGATGAACGGATGCGGCACGCGCACGCGGGTGAACAGCATGGCAATGCCGAGCACGATCACGCCAACCATCAGTCCGCGCAGCACGGCGCCGGCCACATAGCCGCCGAGGATCACCCAGTTCGGCATCGGGCTGACCAGCATTTCCTCGATGTGCCGGCCAAACTTGGCGCCGAAGAAACTGGACGAGATGTTGCCGTAGCTGTTCTGGATCACCGCCATCATGACCAGCCCCGGCACGATGAAATCCATGTAGGTGTAGCCACCCATGTCACCGATGCGGCTGCCGATGAGATTGCCGAAAATGAGGAAGTACAGGGTCATGGTGATCGCCGGCGGCACCAGGGTTTGCGCCCAGATGCGCAGGATGCGGGTGACTTCGCGGCGCGTGATGGTGGCCAGCGCAACCAGGTTGGGGTGGCTCATGCGGCCTCCTTTGAACCGGTCAGGCGCACGAACAGTTCCTCCAGGCGATTGGTCTTGGTGCGCATGGAGCGCACGCGGATGCCGGCCTCGTCGAGTCGGGCAAAGATCTGGTTCAGATGCATCGCCCGTGGCATTTCCAGATCCAGGGTGTGGCGATCTTCGGCATGCAGGGCGATGCCTTCGATGTGCGGCAACTCCGCCGGCAGCTCGCCATCGATGTCGAGCAGAAAGCCCTCGACATCGAGCTTCGAGAGCAGGGTCTTCATCGGACCGTTCTCGATGATCTCGCCGCGATCGATGATGGCCAGGTTGCGGCACATGCTTTCGGCTTCTTCAAGATAGTGCGTGGTCAGGATCACCGTGGTACCGGCAGCGTTCACTTCGCGCAGGATGCGCCACATGCCGCGGCGGATTTCGATGTCGACGCCGGCAGTGGGTTCGTCGAGGATCAGCAGGCGCGGCTTGGTCATCATCGCCCGCGCAATCATCAGGCGGCGCTTCATGCCCCCGGACAGCGTGCGCGCGGTGGTGAAGGCCTTCTCCCACAGTTGCGCGCGGCGCAACTCCTCCTCGGCGCGCCGCCTGGCCTCGGTACGTGCCACGCCGTAGAAGCCGGCGTAGTTGCACAGGATGTCGAAGGGCTTCTCGAAGAAATTGAAATTGACTTCCTGCGGCACCAGGCCGAGCAGGCGCATGGCCGCCTCGCGCTGGGTGCCGATGTCGATACCGAACACCTTGACCGCGCCGGAACTTGCGTTGACCAGTGAGGAAACGATGCCGATCAAGGTGGACTTGCCCGCGCCATTGGGGCCGAGCAGTGCAAAAAAGTCGCCGGGTTGCACGCTGAGCGAAACGCCTTTCAGCGCCTCGACTCCGGTCGCATAGACCTTGCGCAACTCGCGGATTTCAAGGGCGGGAACTGTAGTCATGGGGATCAGTGTCAGGGGAAGTCATCAGTCCAGGAACGGATACCAGGTGCTGCATGTGTGCTCTTTGCCGCCGTCAGCATCAATCGAATGGATTGCACTTGCGTTCACGCAGCATGATGCTTCGCTTCGAGCCGAGCGACAGGCTTGCAACCCTTCTCATGATTCTCCTGGTCCGTCATTCTGCGCAAAGGACGCGCCAGCGTCCGCAGTCGCAGAATCCAGCCAGTTCGCGGCAAGATCATTCCAATCGGGATTCTCCCGTTCAATCAGATCGATCTTCCATTGCCTGTTGCGATTCTTGATCTTCTTCTCGAGTTCGATCGCGCCGGCAATGTCATCGCCCTGACTGAACCAGACGAGTCGGGTAACTGAATACTTGCTGGTGAATCCCTTAAAAAAATGATTGCGGTGTTGATACAGGCGGCGCTCCAGATTGCTCGTGACGCCTGTGTACAGGGTGCCGCGCTTCTTGCTGGCAAGGATATAGACGAAGGCGGCGATTGCCATCAGGTCTGTGCAAATCCTGGATTCTGCGACTTCGCTTCGCTACGCGCAGAATGACGCCTTTTCCGTCGTACTCCATCGCGCGAGACCTGTTCCGATTGTGCCACACCACATTGCTGGTCCAAGGGTCTGACTCCCCCGAACCGAAGGAAGAATCCTTCGATCAGGTCGCTGAACCTTCAGAGGGCTGCGTTAGTATAACGGGCTACCGTTATCGACTGTCTTCGCCGTGGCCGACCACTACAGCCTGCAACTCGTTTCCGCACACATGATTGCCCCGGCCGTGCGCCACATGGTGTTCCGTCGCGCCGATGGCCAGCCGTTTTCATTCGTACCCGGCCAGTTCATCCAGATCCATTTCCACTATGCCGATGGCAAGCCGACCAAGCGTAGCTATTCGGTCGGCACCGTGGGCAATGCGGATGGTGCGCCTGTTGATGCCATCGAGATTGCCGTTTCCTATGTCGATGGCGGTGCGGCAACGGAATTGCTCGGTGGCCTCGCGGTGGGCGGCACGGTCGAGGCCAGCGGGCCCTACGGACGCTTCTGCCTGTTCGACGCGGACAAGAACGCGCGCTACCTGCTGGTTGCCACCGGCACCGGCGTGACGCCGTATCGGGCCATGTTGCCGCTGATACCAAAACTGCATGCCGGGCGCGGTTGCACCTTCGAGTTGATCTACGGTGCACGCACCGAGGCGGAGTTGCTGTACGGCGATGAGTTTGCCGAGTTCGCGCGGACCACACCTGGGTTCCGTTTCCACCCCTGCTTCAGTCGGCAGCCGCGGGCGGTGCCGCGCGAAGGTGACATCCACGGCCGCGTGCAGGTGGCGCTTGCGGCGCTGAAGCCGGACCCCGCGAATGACATCGCCTACCTGTGCGGCAATCCCGACATGGTCGACGAGACCTTCAACCTGCTCAAGGAAATCGGCCTGCCGGTGCCACAGGTGCGACGGGAAAAGTATATTTCCTCACGCTGAGGCAAGGCCGCGGCAGGAAACCGCAACGGATGACATGTAAAGGACGCTTGACATACGGGCGGCGCCAGCCTATTCTCGTGTCAAGTTTGCTTGACACGAGAATGCCATGTGGAAGGACTACTGGTTCGCCGGTGCCACGCGCAGCTACTGGGTGCTGAGCACCACGCTGATGCTGGCCTACGTGCTGGCGATGCTGCTGGATGTGCATCTGGACTCCGGTGCTTCCACCCTGTTTCGCGTGCTGGCTGCGCTGCTTCCCGCAGTGCTGATCATCGGCTTCGTACTGCTGGAATTCCGCCGCGTGCGCAACACCGATGAACTGCGCCAGCGCATGGAACTGGAAGCCGGCATGCTCACCCTTGCGGTAGCCGTGCCGGTGCTGACTGCCTTGGGTTTGCTGGATGACGCTGGCCTGCTTGAAGTGCCACTCTTGATTTCGGTGCCTGTACTGATGGGGATCTACCTCACGGCCCAAGCCTGGGCGCACCGGCGCTACCGATGAACAACCGATTGCGCGAACTGCGCGCCGAACGCGAGTGGTCGCAGGCTGACCTGGCCGAGCGTCTGGCGGTATCGCGGCAGACCATCAATGCCATCGAGACCGGCAAATACGATCCCAGCCTGCCGCTGGCGTTTGCCATCGCAAAGCTGTTCGGACTTTCCATTGAATCGATTTTCAGCCCCGACGAATGATTCCATCGACCTTCCCGTGTCGCGAGACGTTCCCTTCCCGTTCGTGGTGCGCCCTTCGACTGTGCGTGGTACAGGCTCAGGACAGGCTTGGGCTCACCACGAACGGAGAGTGAACGAGCCGCTCATGGTTCGAAAGGCTCACCACGAACGGATTTTTTTGCTCAGAGCTGGTTGACCGCCAACATGGAATCTCACCACGAACGGAATTTTCTTGCTCGGCGCAGGTAGACCGGCAACATGGAATCTCACCACGAGCGGTTGATGGGTCATGCGATGGGGGATTCCCAGTAAATTGAATGCACGTGTCCAGAAGGCAACATCCATGAAGCGCAAGCATCAAATCATTCTGGCGACCGTCGTGGTCGCAGGCCTGCTCGGCTACCGCCTGTGGCAAGGCGAAACCAGGACAACACAGACACACTCCGCCTCCAGCGGCGCGTATCGCATTGCCGCGCATGCACAGTCGTTCCGCTTCGGTGATCTTGAATTCACGCGTTGCGAAATCGAGCGCAAGCATTCCGCCGCCACCACTGCCGCCTACTGCGCACCGTTCCAGGTGCCGGAAAACCGCGACCAGCCGGATTCGCGCACGCTGGACTTGCGCCTTGCCCTGATTCCATCCAGCCAGGCCGCCGATGACGACTTCATCGTCTTCCTCGCCGGTGGCCCGGGCCAGTCGGCGGTCGACACCTGGCCGCAAATGGCCGCTGCACTGGATGCCGCCGGCAAGCATCGCCATGTGCTGCTGCTCGATCAGCGCGGCACCGGCAAATCCAATCCACTGGAATGCAAGGCCTTGGCCGACCAGGGCAGCGCGATGGAGTTCGATCTTGGGCGTGTGCGCGACGCCACGCGCGCCTGCCTTGGCGAAGTGAGCGAACGCGCCGACCCGCGCTTCTACACCAGCAGCGATGCCGTGGCGGATCTGGAGCAGTTGCGCCAGGCGCTGGGTGCGCCGCGTTTCGATCTGGTCGGTGTTTCCTACGGCACGCGCATGGCCCAGCAGTACGCCAAACGCCATCCCGAAGGAGTGCGCAGCATCGTGCTCGACAGCGTTGCGCCGAATGACCTCGTGCTGGGCAGCGAGTTTGCGCGCAACCTCGATGACGCGCTCAAGGCGCAGTTTGCCTACTGCGCAAAGCAACCGGCCTGCACCAAGGCATTCCCCGATCCCTATGCGGATATTTTGAAACTGCGCGATGAACTGACAGCCACGCCGCGCACGCTGAGCGTCGCCGACCCGGTCAGCTTCCAGCGTTCCGACCAGCGTCTGGATGCGTTTGGCCTGGCGGCCCTGGTGAGGATGTATGCCTACTCGCCGGAAACCGCATCCCTGATACCGCTGGTGGTTGCCGAATCCCTGCGTGGCAACGATGCGCCACTGCTCGGCCAGATCGATCTGTTGACCGGCAACATGGAAGACCTGATCGGCAATGCCATGCAGCTTTCGGTGATCTGCGCCGAAGATGCAGATCTGATCGCGCCCGACCCGGCGGCGCAGAACATGCTGCTGGGCAACCAGATGGTGGAGGCCATCCAGGAACAATGCGCCATCTGGCCGCACGCGCAGCGTCCTGCCGGCTTCCGCACGCCGTTGGGCGGCGACATTCCCACCCTCGTGCTGGAAGGTGAACTTGATCCGGTGACGCCGCCGCGCTACGGCGAAGCGGTGATCAAGCATCTGGGCAACGCCAAACTGATTGTCGCCAAGGGCCAGGGTCACAACGTGATCGGACGCGGCTGCTTGCCGAAGCTGGTTGCCGGCTTCATGGATGCACTGAACCCGACCACGCTCGATGCGACCTGCGTTGATGCCCTCGGACCCGTGCCGCATTTCATCGACTTCAACGGAGCCGCGCCATGATCGAGGTACAGGACCTGCACAAGGCCTTCGGCGCGGTTAAGGCCGTCGATGGCGTTTCCTTCACTGCGCGTGACGGCGAGATCACCGGCCTGCTCGGCCCCAATGGCGCCGGCAAGACCACCACCCTGCGCATGCTCTACACCCTGATGCAGCCGGATCGTGGCCGGGTGCTGGTGGACGGCATCGACGCGGCCGCCGATCCCTTGTCCGTGCGCCAACGCCTCGGCGTGCTGCCGGATGCGCGTGGCCTGTACAAGCGCCTCAGCGCGCGTGAAAACATCGACTACTTTGGTCGCCTGCAGGGCCTGGACGAGGCCACCATCGCCACGCGGTGCGAAGCGCTGTGCAAGGCGCTCGACATGGGCGAAATCATGGAGCGACGCAGCGAAGGATTCTCGCAAGGCCAGCGCGTGAAGACCGCGATCGCGCGTGCCCTGGTCCACGACCCGAAAAATTGCATTCTCGACGAGCCGACCAATGGCCTCGACGTCATGGCCACCCGCGCCATGCGCGAGTTCCTGCGGCATTTGAAATCCGAAGGCCGCTGCGTGCTGTTTTCCAGCCACATCATGCAGGAGGTCGGTGCCTTGTGTGATCGCATCGTGGTCATTGCACACGGCAAGGTGGTTGCCGATGCGGCGCCGGATGAGCTGCGCGAGCAGGCCGCCACCGACAACCTCGAAGATGCCTTTGTCAAAGTGATCGGTTCTGCCGAAGGACTTGCCGCATGAACGCCGCCTGGATCGTTTTCCTCAAGGAAGTGCGCGAAAACCTGCGTGACCGCCGCACCGTGCTCAACACCCTGCTGACCGGGCCGCTGATGGCGCCGATCATCTTCGTGTTGCTGATCAACGGCATGATTGCGCGCGAGCTGGAGAAGGCGGAGAAACCACTGCCCGTGCCGGTGATTGGCGCCGAACACGCGCCCAATCTGGTCGACATGCTGAAACAAAACGGCATCGTCATCGAAGCACCGATTGCCGAACCCGAGCGCGCGGTGCGCGAGCAGGACGCCGATCTGGTCCTGCGCATTCCCGAGAGTTACGCGAAATCCTGGAGCAAGGGCGAACCGGCCCAGGTGGAGCTGATCTACGATGCCTCGCAGCGCGATGCCCAGGGATCGATAGCGCGCCTGCAGGGCATTCTCGATGCCTATGCCCAGCGCAGCGGAACCTTGCGCGTGCTGGCGCGAGGACTTTCGCCCTCCATCCTCAAACCCCTGGTGGTGGCCACCCGCGATCAATCCACCGCACAATCACGCGGCAGCATGATGTTCTCGATGTTGCCCTATTTTTTCATCCTCGGTGCCTTCATCGGCGGCATGGCGCTGGCCATCGATACCACCGCTGGCGAACGTGAACGGCAATCCCTGGAGCCGCTGTTTGCCAACCCGGTGAAGCGCTCAAAGATCCTCATCGGCAAGCTCGGCGCAACCAGCGTGTTTGCACTGACGTCCCTGCTGCTCAGCATCGTTGCGTTTTCGCTGGCGGGCCAGTTCATGCCCACCGAAAAGCTCGGCATGAGCCTGTCAATCGGCGTGCACTTTGTCAGCCTGACCCTGCTCACCATGCTGCCGCTGGTGGCCATGATCGCCGCGCTGCAAACATTGGCCGCTGCGTTTGCAAAATCCTTCCGCGAAGCGCAGACCTATCTCTCGCTGCTGATGTTCGTGCCGGCGGTGCCGACCATGCTGATGTCGATCTTCCCGTTCAGTCGGCAACACGCAGTGCGAGCGTGCCTGGGGATTGCCAGATCACCGAGACCGGAATTTTCTCCTTCAATCCAAAAGTGAAATCGAGGCGACTGGTTTCATCGCCCTGCTGGATCAGGGGATGAATTCGTTCGGTCTTTCGATCCACCATGAAGGCCACACCCAGCCAAGGTTGTTTGCCATCGCCCTTTGCGATGAAGCGAATCTTGGTAACTGCCGCGAATTTGTCTTTCGGCTTGCCATGCACCGCTGGAATCTGCATTGGCCAGCCCTTGGCGTCGATTGGCGCGCCCCCCCCCCCCCCCCCCCCCCCCACCCCCAACCACACCCCCACCCCCAGTACATTCATGCGATTCTACAGCGGGGTTCGCAACGCGGCAAAACCTCAAACGCCATTTCGATAATCTCGATAAAACCGCTATCTGTCTAGTTGTCCAATTGAGTTGGTGCGGACGCTGGACGCGCGTCCTTCGTTGAAAATGTTGCGGGGCCAGAACAGCCATTGCTCTGGGAGCACGGGGTTGCGCCGTGGCCAAGATGATCGACTTGTCTTGCAATTGCGCGCGGACCCCCCCCCCCCCCAAATGGATGCGGATTCATCGCAACATTCTGGTGCAAACAACTCCGGTAGATGCAGCCCAGATGTTGGATCGCTGCCGTTCCGCGCTGGCGCGGCTGGATGCGGATTTGCGGCTGGGCTGGGTCAATGCGGCCTGGCAGGAGCGTTTCGCCGCTGCGCGCACGCAGCTCGACCAACTCGATCCAGCCAACCCGGCCATTGTTGCCGCTGCGGGTCGGGCACGCATCGAGCAGCGTGCCGTGATCCTGCGCGAGGTCGGCATCGATACCGGTCATGACGCCGCATGGTGCGCGGATCTGTGTTTCAGTCCGCTTGCCGATGGCGGCGTGTTGCTGGAAGCCCATCCAGCGCAGGTCGCGGCCGGGCAGGCCTCGCCGGCCTTGTCGGAATCCCTGCGCGGACTCGCCCACGAAGTGAAGAACCCGCTGGCCGGCGTGCGTGGCGCCGCGCAACTGCTGTCACGTCGCGTCGAAGCCGCATCGTTGCGCGAACTGGCGGATCTGATCATTGATGAAAGTGATCGCCTCACGGCGCTGGTGGATCGCCTGCTGCACGCCGGAGCCAAGGCGCGCCTGACACGGCTCAATGTGCACGAAGCCCTGGAACGGGTGGCTGCGCTGGTGCAGGCAGAGCCGCAAGCGCCGGCCGTGTTGCGTGATTACGATCCCAGCTTGCCGCCGATCCGTGCCGACCGCGACCGCCTGCATCAACTCTTGCTCAACCTGTTGCGCAATGCCATTGAAGCCGATGCCGGGCAGATCACCCTGCGCACGCGCCTGGAATTCGGAACGCGCCTGAACGAGCGCCTGCGCCGCGCGGTGTTGCGTGTGGAGGTGGTGGATGATGGTCGCGGCGTGCCCGCGCACCTGCGTGACTCGATGTTCCTGCCGCTGGTTTCCGGTCGCGCCGACGGCAGCGGGCTTGGCCTCGCCCTGGCGCGCGAGATTGCCATCGAACATGGGGCCGAGCTCAGCCACAGCAGTCGACCCGGAGCCACGGTGTTCTGCCTGCGCTTGCCACTGGATGCCTCGCCATGAGCACGATTCGTGTCTGGATTGCCGATGATGATCGCGGCGTGCGCGTGGTGTTGGGCGCCGCCTTGCGTGATGCCGGTCTGGAGGTGCGCGAGTTTGCCGATGCAAAGGGCGTGCTCGATGCACTGACCGATGACGCGCCGGATGTGCTGTTCAGCGACGTGCGCATGCCGGGCAAGAGCGGGCTGGAGCTGCTTGCGCAACTGGCGACGCTGCAGCCGTCCCTGCCGGTGATCGTGATGAGTGCATTCACCGATGTCAGCACCACGTCAGCCGCCTATCGGCACGGCGCATTCGACTATTTGCCCAAACCCTTCGATCTCGATGTCGCCCTCGACATGGTGATGCGGGCGATGGCGCAGCACGGCGCAGAGCCCCCGCGCGCAAGCAGCGAACGCTTGGCAGCCATCGATCTGATCGGCAACTCCATGCGCATGCGCGAGTTGTTCCGCGCCATGGGGCGCATGGCCAGCAGCGACATGACCGTGCTCATCACCGGGGAAACCGGCACCGGCAAGGAGCTGGTGGCGCGCGCCCTGCACCGCGAGAGCCGACGTGCGCGAGAAGTGTTCGTGGCGCTCAATACTGCGGCGATTCCCTCCGACCTGCTGGAATCGGAATTGTTCGGCCACGAGGCCGGTGCCTTCACCGGCGCCACGCGGCGCCACGCCGGACGCTTCGAGCAAGCCCATGGCGGGACCTTGTTTCTCGATGAAATCGGCGACATGCCGCTGGCATTGCAGACCCGCCTGCTGCGCGTGCTTGCGGCCGGCGAATTCTACCGGGTTGGCGGACGCGAACTGATCCGCAGCAACGTGCGCGTGCTGGCCGCAACCCATCAGGATCTCGATGCCAAGGTCGAACGTGGCGAGTTTCGCGCCGACCTGCTGCATCGACTGGATGTCCTGCGCCTGCACAACCCGGCGCTGCGCGAGCGTCGCGAAGACATCGCGCCGCTGGCCACGCACTTCCTGAAAGTCGCTGCCGAGCAAGCCGAATCCGAAGCCAAGCGATTTGCGCCAGCGGCCATGGCCGTGCTGCAGGCGTACGATTGGCCGGGCAATGTTCGGCAACTGGAGAATGTATGCAGGCGCCTGGCACTTATCGCCAGCGGTCGTGAAATCCGCGTGGCCGACCTGCCACCCAACCTGAAGACGGAGCCCGCCGAGACGGCATCGGGTTGGACCCAGGCGCTGGCTGCCTGGGTCGAACAGGAGCTGGCGCAGGACAGGGATGACCTGCACGCGCGCGCGCAGGCGGAACTGGAGCGCGTGCTGTTTGCAGCGGCTCTGGCGCGATGCGACGGACATCGCCAGAATGCAGCCCGCGTGCTCGGCCTTGGCCGCAATACCCTGACCCGCAAGCTCGGCAGTTCGCGACGGCGCAAGCCACGCTGACGCCTGCGCAAGCGCAAACCCCTGTCTGCCCGCTTCGCCATCATCCATGACTGCACCCACGATTATTCGCGCCGCCACCCTGACGGATCTCGACTTCATCGTCGATGCCAATGCCGCCATGGCCTTCGAGACCGAATACAAGAAACTTGATCATGCGGTACTCACGCAAGGTGTCGAGCGCGTACTGACCGAACCGGGCCTCGGCTTCTACCGGATCGCCGAACGCGATGGCGTTGCCGTTGGCTGTCTGATGGTCACCTGCGAATGGAGCGACTGGCGCAATGGCAACTGGTGGTGGTTGCAGAGCGTCTACGTGATACCCTCGGCGCGCCGCAGCGGTGTGTTCCGCGCGCTGTATCGTGACACCGAGCGCAGCGCGCGGGAGACCGAAGGCGTGGTCGGCTTGCGCCTGTATGTGGAAAAGGAAAACCGCATCGCCACGCGAACCTACGTCTCGCTCGGCATGCGCGATTCCGGTTACAAGCTGCTGCAGGCGGGCTGGGTGGAAGCCAAGCTGCAGACAGGCGACGGAAATTCCTGAGTCGGCGAAGACGAGCAACCCATCCACAAGCGCCTCACTCGTCGCCATGGCGACACCTTCTCCCGCACTGCAGGAGAAGCAGAAGCATCGGTTGCCCGATGGGGTTCAGTGCAGCGGGTCGTTCGTAAAGGAGATGCCGTGCGCCGCGAGGATGGCCGAATGCATCGCGGCTTGCGACGCCGGCAGGGACTCGGCGCGCACATGACCGTCCTGATAGTGCAGCGTGCCGCCGGATTCGAGGAGCGCGCTCACCGGCTGATCCATGCGCAGCAATGCGCCTTCGATAATCTGCCACAGCCCTGCCATTCCCGCATGCTCGTACTGGGCGCAACTGAGTGCACACAGATCGAGTACCGTCATGTGGCGCGCGTGCGCGCTCTTCACCCCGAACGCCTCACCGATGGCGAGCGCAAGTTCGGCAGAGATCAGGCCCTGATCGAGCAGTTCCTGTTCCAGGCGTCGGGCTGCGCGGTCGATGATGTTGACCGGCCCGGACAGCAGCCAGGGCATGACCAGCATGGGGCTGCCCAGCAATCCGGTCTCCGGCTCCAGGGACTTGAGCGGCAATTGATTCTCGTGTGCGCCCAGGGCAACGACATGGCCCGTCGCGGACGAAGATGGCAGGCGCTCCAGCGCCTCGCCGAGCGCGGCATGCAGGGGCCAGCCCGGACGCAGCAGCTGGGCCTGGTCGTAGACCGCCCCGACCATGACGAAATCCAGTTCGCGGATCTCCGGCAAATGGCTTGCGAGGTCATGCGCGAGGGCGTCAGCCAGTGCGCTGCTGGTATCGCGATCGACCACGGTTCGTGGTGGCAATCCGGGATGCTCGCACTCGATGGCGATGAGGGCCATGAAGTGAGCGGACCCGCCTGCACGCGGATCTGGGGAAGGCGCTGCGGGCACGTTTCGGTTTTCGGACGGAGAAGTGCAGTGTACCATCGCGCCCCCCTTATCCTTTGCGTGCGGCCATGGAATCACAGAAGAACTACAAGAGTTTCTGGAACGACAAGGCGTCGACGCCGGCATCGGCGTTCGTGGCCGTCGATGGCAGCACCAACGAAGAAACCGCGCGCCTGACCGGAACCTACAGCGGACACCAGGTTTCCGCGGCACTGGATCTCAAGGCCACGGATCGCGTGCTTGAACTCGGCTGCGGCGTGGGCCGCATCGGCCGCGAGATCGCGCCGCGCGTGGCGCATTGGGAAGGCACCGACATTTCCTCGAACATGATCGAGGTGGCGCGTGAGCGACTGAAGGATCACACCAACGTCGGCTTCACGGAACTCAACCGTTCCAGCCTGCAACCACTGGCCGATGCCAGCTTCGACAAGGCCTATTGCGTGGCCGTGTTCATCCACATGGACAAGGAGGATTTCTTCCTCTATCTGGAAGACATGGCGCGCGTGCTCAAGCCGGGCGGCCTCGTCTATTTCGATACCTGGAACATGGCCAGTCCGGTGGGTTGGCGTCGGTACGCGCTGGAAATCGACCAGCATCGTCATGCCGATCATTCCAAGCGCAAGGACGTGGCGCGCAACCAGTTCTCTTCACCCGAGGAAGTGCGCGTGTTCCTCGACCGCGCCGGCTTTGATCTGCTGCTGATGCAGTCCGATTCGCCCTGGGTGCAGGCCGTTGGCGTGCGGCGCGGCGGTGATGTGGATGTGGCTGCCTTGCGGGCACGCACGCAGTCGGTGGCCGCGCGCATTGCCTACTCGCCACTGTGGACGGAAATGTTCGACGGCCTGCTCGATGTGGCCACCGGCAAGGTGGCGCCGGAAGTGATGTGGAAGGTGCTGGCCGACGATGCGCGTGGCGAGGAGATTCCCATGTTCCGCGAGTGGTTCCGCGGCATGTGGAAGGGCAACGAAGCAAACTGGGGGCCGGCTCCGCGCTGATTGGCCGAAAGTCCAATCCGGACAATCGCGCCTTGCTTTGGGGAAACTCTGATCAACCACAATTTTCGTCACCCCGGCATACGCCGGGGTCCATTTTGCCCTTGATTCCATTGGAACAAGATCAAGCCGGGTACGGGCTTGACCAGCCATTCGGCTGTTGTAAAGCGCCTCGCCGGAATGACGAACAAAAATCAGAGTTGCCCTACGGAGGATCTGAACAAATATTGTCGCGAGCAAGCTCGCTCCCACCATTGCTTGAATTTGTGCGAGCGAGCTTGCTCGCGACGAATGAATTCCGTACTTGTTCAGAGATTCCTTGGGCGGTGCACGGCCAGTCAGGGCACGTGATAACCCTTGTACAGCGTGCTGTGCGGAGGACGAATCTCTGCTTCCTCGCGTGAGGTCGTGTAGTAGTAGAGCGCAATCGATTGCCGGTTGACCTGGCTTGAGGTCCAGCGCCGCGGATGACCGTGGAAACTGTCGGAGCGCGTCGAGAAGACAACCGCCCGGTTGAACAGCGGTTCGACGATGCGCTGGCAGGCCTTGGCCTCGCAGTCCCACAGCTCCAGCTCGCCGCCCAGGTCGGGGCGCCAGCCGGGGGTGAGATAGATCAGCACGTTGAGTCGCCGGTGCGCCTGCAATTGTTCATGCCAGTTGAAATCGGCGTGGATGCCGAGGTGTCCGCCGGCACGGGTCAGGTGGATGCCGCCGCCGCTCAGGTGCGGGTCCGGCAGCAGATGCTCGATGCCGGTCAGGGTTTCGAGGAAGCGGATGAACACACCCGAGTTCATGTCGTGGATGGCCTGGCGCAATGCCGGCGGGAAATTCTCCTCGCGCGCGCAACCCATCTTCACTTCATAGTTTTCCGCGCCGAAATGATCCCAGCCAATGTCGGCGTCCGCGCCGGGGAAGCGACGGGCCAGTTCGAGGGCGCGCTCGGGACGCAAGAAGTCGTCGATGACCGCATGCGGATACGGGCTTGCAGTTCGGTAGGCGGGGCCATGCTGGGCGCCCAGCTGCGACAGGCGGTCGGGATCGAAAACGTAGCTCATGTGATTCGGCACGAAAAACCCAAGCGTTGCATAATAGCAACCGACAACCGCTTCCTGTGGCGAGGGTGAAGGTGACTGCGATCCAGCGAGTCGGCGTCATTGGTGGCGTACGCATTCCGTTCTGCCGCAACAACACCGGATATGCCGAAATCGGCAATTTCGGCATGTCGGTCAAGACCCTCGGCGCCTTGGTCGAGCGCTATGGCCTGCATGGTGTCGAACTGGGCGAAGTGGCCTTTGGCGCGGTCATCAAGCACGCCTCGGACTGGAACCTGGCACGCGAAGCCACGCTGTCGTCCGGGCTGGCGCCGACCACGCCCGGCATCACCACGGCACGCGCCTGCGGAACCGGGCTCGACAATGCCGTGTACATCGCCAACAAGATCGCCACCGGCCAGATTGACGCCGGCATTGCCGGCGGCAGCGATACCACCAGCGACGTGCCCATCGTCTACGGCAAGGCATTGCAACAGCGCCTGCTCGCCGTCAATCGCGCACGCTCGCCGATGGAAAAGTTCAAGACCGCGCTCAAGGGCTTTTCACTCGGCGAATTGAAGCCCTCGTTCCCGGCCGTGGCCGAGCCGCGCACCGGCAAGTCCATGGGCGAGCACTGCGAGTTGATGGCGCGCGAATGGAAGATCTCGCGCGAGGATCAGGATCGCCTGGCATGGGAAAGCCACCAGAAAGCCGCCGCTGCCTATGAGCGCGGCTTCTTCAAGGACCTGATCGTGCCGTTTCGCGGCATCGACCGCGACAACAACCTGCGCGCCGATACCACCCTGGAGAAACTCGCCAGCCTGAAGCTGGCCTTCGACCGCAGCTCCGGGCACGGCACGCTCAGCGCAGGCAACTCGACACCGCTGAGCGACGGTGCTTCGGCGGCCCTGCTGGGTTCCGAGAATTGGGCCAGACAGCGCGGTCTGCCGGTGCAGGCCTGGCTCACGCACGCGCAAACGGCGGCCGTGGACTTCGTGCACGGCGCGGGCCTGCTCATGGCCCCGACGGTCGCCGTTGCCCGTATGCTCAAGCAGGCCGGGCTCAGCTTGCAGGATTTCGATTACTACGAGATCCACGAGGCGTTTGCCGCGCAGGTCCTCTGCACGCTGCGCGCATGGGAATCCGCGGACTACTGCAAGAAGGAGTTGGGCCTGGATCGCGCGCTCGGAGCCATCGACCCGGCCAAGCTCAACGTCAACGGATCGAGTCTCGCGCTGGGCCATCCGTTTGCGGCCACCGGCGCGCGGCTGGTGGCAACGCTGGCGAAGTTGCTGGAGCAGAAGGGTTCGGGACGTGGATTGATCTCGATCTGCACCGCAGGCGGCATGGGGGTGACAGCCATTCTCGAACGCTGAATGCGGACGGGTTTGGTTGGGGTGAATTGCGCGAAGGGGTTCCGCACGTTCGATAAAGGGAGCAATCATGGAAACACCGAAGTACGCACTCGTGTTGACCGGGGAACTGCTGTCCGGATTCAACGCCGACAGCGCCTGGCCCAAGCTGGCTGAACAGTTCCGCATGGACATGGACCGCTTGCGTAGCGAGGTGCTTGATCATGCGCCGCTGACGGTCAAGGAAAGCGAAGACCTGGCCGGACTCAAGTCCATGCTTTCGGTGATCAAGAACATCGGTGCGGAAGCCGAGATCCATCCCGTCGACGCAGGTCGCAACCTGTTTGCGCTGATCGACAACAAACCGCGTGGACCCCTGCCGCTGGCCTACGTGCGCCAGCGCGTGCGGCGCGGCAGTTGGCCGGCAACCATCAGGATTGCGGCGGTTGGCAGTACCGACTGGCGACCGCTGGATGCCGATATTCTCGGAACCGCTGCCGACGTTGCGCCAGCCACGCCGGCCGCAGCCGATGCAGCGGACACCGTGGCGGCCAAGATCGCGCGCGTGGCCGGCAGTCTGGCCGGACAGCTCAACCAGGTACGTACCCTGCCACCCGGACCGGCCATCCATGCCGGCTTCTGGCGCCGGTGCGCGGCCTACATGATCGATAGCCTGGTGTTGTTCGTGCCTTCGATGATCCTCAGCTTGATTCCTTTCCTTGGCCTTTTGGTCAATCTGGTGGGACGTTGGCTCTACTTTGCGCTGATGGAAAGCTCGGCGTCACAGGCCACACTTGGCAAGCGCGCCATGGGCCTCATCGTCACTGACGGCAAGGGTCAACGCATCGCTTTCGGGCAGGCCACTGGCCGCTATTTCGGCGCAGCGGTCTCCACCATCACGGCGTATGTCGGCTACATGCTGGCCGGTTGGACCGCACGCAAGCAGGCCCTGCACGACCTGATGGCCGATACCTGCGTGGTGTTCGACAACGTGAGGCCGGATCAGGAGTTGCCGACCCAACGCCCGCCCATGCCCTGGTATGGCTGGGCCGTGAACGTGCTCGCCTTCGTGGCTCCGGTTGCCATACTGGCGGCCATTGCCCTGCCCGCATACAACGATTACGTGCAACGGGCCAAGGTCGCGCAGATCATGGTCGATGTTTCCGCTGTCAAGCTGGAGGTCAGCGAGGCCATCTTCAGTGGTGCGGAGCAATGCGCGGAACAGCAGCCGCAGGTCGCGAACCCCTTGATCGGCGAGATCACCGTCAGCGGCGATCCACCGGGGTGCCTGATCACGGTGACCATGGCTTCGACGGCTGACGTGCCGGTTGCGGCGCGTGGCCAGGCCATCGAATGGCAGCATGCCGGCGATGGTTCCTGGACCTGCACATCGACCATTGCGGACAAATACCTGCCGGCCGAGTGCCGGTACTGAGCACACCCGTGGAATGCGTGCAAAAGGCAATCGCAGCGGAGATACTTCGCTGCGTCCCGCCCTGCGCGATGACCTGAATTTGCGGTACCACCTTGAATCGAGGGGAAGGTAAACGATGGATGCGACCAAGCATGCCCTGGTACTGACCGGCGAAGCGCTGCCCGGTTTCGATGCGAACACCGTCTGGCCTGCCCTGGCCAGCTACTTCCGGATGGAGCCCGACCGACTGCGCAGCGACCTGCTTGCGCGGGCGCCGATCACCATCAAGGAAAGCGAGGATCTCGGCAAGCTGCGCAACCTGCAGGATGGCGCGTCCACCATCGGTGCGGTGACCGACCTGGTTGCCATGGGCAGCGAAGGCAACATGTTCGTGCTGGTCGACGGCACGCCGCGCGGACCGGTGCCGCAGGCGTTCGTCGCCAATCGCGTGCGCAGTGGTGCCTGGCCATCGAGCATCAGCGTAGCCGAAGTCGGCAGCACCAACTGGCGGCCCTTCGTCGTACCAGGTGCGTCGCCTGCCGCACCCGACTACGACCAGCAGGCCACGGTGGCCTTCAGCACCATCCGCGGTGCCGATCTGCCGCCGGCCCAACCGGCTGCGGCAGCAGCAGCGCCCGCCGCCGCGCCCGCCATGCGCATGTCGGCTGCAAACCCTGGTCCCGCCGTTGCCGCGCAAACCGGTCCGATGGCCAGCGGTCAATTGCCCGAAGGCGGCATCGTGCATGCCGGATTCTGGAGGCGATTCGCGGCTTACACGGTTGATTCATTCGTCATCATGATTCCGTTTCTGCTGGTCTTCGGCCTGCTCGCGTACATGAGTGTCCGCGCGGCGATGTCAGGTGAAGGGCCGGGCGGCCTGATCATTGCGCTCTACTTTCTCGCCTACATCGGCGCGATTGTCGGCTCCTGGCTGTACTTCGCCAAATTCGAAAGCGGAGCCAGCCAGGCCACGCCAGGCAAGCGCATCATGGGCCTCAAGGTCACCGATATCAGCGGTGAACGAATCCGCTTCGGGCGCGCAACGGGTCGCTTCTTCGGCAAGATTGTCACCGGCATCATTCCGTTTGGTATCGGCTGGATGCTGGCTGGCTGGACCGGGCGCAAGCAGGCCTTGCACGACATGATGGCCAGCACCTGCGTGGTCTTCCGCGAGGTTTCGGCGGGCAAGCCACTGCCGACCGCGCGACCGCCGATGCCGTGGTATGGCTGGGTGCTCAATGGCCTGCCCATCCTGTGCATGGTCATCATGCTCGCGAGCTACACCTGGCTCATCGGCAGCCTCATTGGCGCGGCGGGCACACAGATGCAGGATTCGTCGATGTCCAGTGGCCTGCCCGACATGTCAGGCAGCGGCATGCCGGACATGGGTGGCATGAGTGATTCGAGCAGCATGAGCTCGGGCGCCGATGCGCAGGAGCAGGAGACCGTGCGCAATGGTTTGACCCCGGTGTTCACGGAAGCGTCCATGATCCAGTCCGAAATTGCCGGCGCGGTGGATGGCGGCGGCGAGTGTCCGACCGAGGAGCGCAGCTCCAGCAATGCCTGGATCGAATCGATCCAGCTCGGCGGCGTGACTCCGGAGTGCACGCTCACCGTGCGCCTATCCTCGTCCTCGGACATCCCCTTCGCCGCGCGCATCGAACGCATCGAGTGGAGCTACCAGGGCGGTGGCAACTGGCGCTGCCAGTCGAGCATGTCGCAGGACCTGTTGCCGTTCTCCTGCAACTGAAAACCCGTATCACGAAAACGAAAAAGGCAGCCTTCTGGCTGCCTTTTTCGTTGGGTCTGGTTGCGCAAGGATCGGTCGATGCGTAATCCGTACCTGGTGCTTAGGGAAACTCTGAACAAGTACGGAACTCATTCGTCGCGAGCAAGCTCGCTCCCACAAAATCAAACAATGGTGGGAGCGAGCTTGCTCGCGACAATACTTGATCAGACCTTCCTTAGCGCATGCGGAACAGGGTAGGCGCCCAACCGCCGCCACCGCCATAGCCTTCACGGCGGCGTTTGCGCATGGAGTCATGTGCTTCCTGGCGGCGGGTTTCCAGCCAGTCCACGCGATGGGTCTTGAGGCTGGTCACGTCCACGCCGCGGCGCGTCGCTTCCTGCTGGCGGTAGCGGGTGAAATCGCCGTAGGCATCGATTTCCGGTTTCAATTCGCGAACGCACAGCTCGATCATGATGGCGTCGTCAAGGAAGCCGATGACCGGAACACTGTCGGGGATGATGTCGTGCGGATCGGCGAAATAAGCCAGGCAGGACAGCACGCGGGTGCGATCTTCGTCGGGCAGGGCGTAGCCCTCGTCGACTACCAGTTGAATCATGGAGTCGAGCTTTTCCAGGCGATCCTTGACGAAATTCGGGATCTTCACGGTCGGCACATTCACCAGCAATTTGGAGGCTGCCGCGACAACCGCCTCGGCACTCAAGCCGCTGGCCTTGGATTGGGCGCGCTGCATGGCCTGGACGAAATGCTCGAGGTCTTCGTCGTCCAGTTGAATCGTGAGGTCCAGGGACATGGGTCAACTCCGCGGGGAAATTCAAGTCGCTGAGACTAGAGTGCGCCGGTTTGCGCGTCAATTGCCAGCATGCGCCAAACGCCCAAGCCGGTGGCGGGGCTGCCTCAGAGGATGCCTACGGCTCCCGCACCGAAGGCGGTGACGATGCGGGTATAGACGGATTTCAGCGGCATGTCGATCCCGGGAAAGTCCCCGACCGCCGTGTAGCAGTCGTAGAAATGGGGGTCGTTCTGCGGCAAGGGCTGGCAGCCCGGATTGAGCTCGTAGCTGGTCGCGTAGCGAAACGGCCAGAAATCAAACAGCGGCAGGACGGTGGAGAAATCGCTGATGGCGTTGTTGATCCGGTGCAGGAGGTTGGTGCGCGGACGCTTGGCGATGGTCCAGGAATTCTGCGGCTGCATGTCGCGCAGGATGGCGGCACTGACCTGCGCCGCAAGCTGCGCATCGTGGATGATGAAACCGGACTCGGTGTTGTAGTTGTCGGAGCGCGGATCGAAATTGTGCGAGCCAATCAGGGTGGTGTGGTCGTCGATGACGATGGATTTTGCGTGCATGCCGACGCGTACGCCCTCGGCGGACGGATCGTCGCCGGAAAGCCCGGCATAGTCGGTGAACATTTCCGCGGCATCGGCCGGATGCGGCTTGAACTCGTAGATGCGGAAACCGAGCTTGAGATAGCGCTTCTTGTACTTGTGCGACAGAGCGTAAACATAGAACGCATCGGTAGCCGCCAGTGAATTGGTGGACACCAGGATCTGCGGTGGCGTGGCTTGCTCGCGCAGCGCGCGGAAGATCTTGCGCGCGCGCTTGCTGATGACGAGATACGGCGTTTGCAGGACGATGCGCGAATGCGCCTGGCTGATCAGCGCGGAAATCTGCTCGCTCAGGCGCTGGTCTTCTTCGTCGGCACCGTCCTGCTTGGCCGGAAGATCGGAAAAGTATTCGACGTCGGCAACGCGCAGGGCGCTACGGACGAAAAGGCGATCGATCTCGGCGGCATTGCCGGCGCGCGCCGACAACGCGGCGACCCGCATGGGATCGATACCGCGGGTGGCCGCTGGCAGCGAATGCGCTTCATCGGCCTCGGCCACCAGGCGCCGGTTGACGTCGTTGAGGCGGGTCAGCGGTGCCGCGCGGCGATAATTCCAGAACTTCTCGAACGAGGCCTGCATCTCCGCACCAGCGTGCGCTCCGGATACCAGCACGTCGCGATCACGATAGTCGAACTCGCGATCCCAATCGAAGTAGCGGTTCTCGTAGTTGCGCCCTCCGGCAATGCCGAACTGCCCATCAACCAGGAACAGCTTGTTGTGCATGCGCTGGTTGAAGCGCGTGAAACAGCACAGGATGCTGGCGGCGAATTCCAGTGGTTCGGTCACCGCCTTGTGGAAGGTCGGGTTGTAGATGCGCACCTCGAAGTTGCTGTGGATGGTGGCCAGGCGCGCCAGCAACTCGGTGTCTTCCAGGGAAAACAACTGGTCGGCGATCACGCGCACGCGCACCCCACGCCGGGCCGCGGCCAGCAACTCGTCGAGCAACAGGCGCCCGGCGTCGTCGTTGACCCAGATGAAGGTCTGGATGTCGATGCTGCGCTGGGCGGCGCGAATCAGGTGAATGCGCAGCAGCAGGGAGTCTTCACCGTTTTCCAGCACGTTGACGAAATGCACCGGATCCTCGGCGCTGCCCTGGGTGCGTGCGGTTTCGGCCAGTTCGCGCAACGGCGATTCCATCGCGCAATGGTCCGCGCGCGCGCAATCCAGCGTGCTCGGCTGCGTCGCCTTGACGATCAGGTCGGCTTCGCGGGCCAGCTGGCGATTGACCGAACAGGCCGACATGGCCAGCGCCAGCAGGCCGGCAACGGCAATGCGCCGGCAGCGGGCGATCCCTTGCCCGCGCCAACACTCACGATGCCGGCGTTGGCAAATCGGAGAGGTAGATGTCGAGGTTGAGGTGAACATGATCGGACAGTGTGGCACGTCGCGAGCGCATGCCGAATTCACTC
This sequence comes from Dokdonella sp., assembly GCA_016712865.1. Lineage (GTDB taxonomy): Bacteria > Pseudomonadota > Gammaproteobacteria > Xanthomonadales > Rhodanobacteraceae > Dokdonella. The sequence goes on along the minus strand of JADJQH010000004.1, from coordinate 44,239 downwards.
CTGCGCACCTCACCCTGGGCGTTCACCGCGCAGTCGACGGCAGGCGCGGCGCAGGACGCAGGCTGCAGACTGAACAGTACCGGCTGGCTGCGGCCGCGCATGGTCAGGCGGCCCGGCAGGTCGCCGCCTTCGCGCAATCGCTTGATGGGAAACGATACCGAGCGGAACTCGATTTCGGGAAAGCGTTCGACATCGAAAAACTCGGCAGAGCGCGCCCAGTTTTCGGTGCCCTCGCGGCGCATGCTCACGGTGTCGGCAACGATGCGTGCCTCCACGGTGGCCAATTGGCGCGCCGGATCGATGCGCACCTGGCCGCGCAAGGTGCTGAATTGACCTTCAACCGGAAACATCCACAGCACGCGCACGCTGAAGGAGGCTCGCGAGCGTGCGCTGTCGAGTTCGCGGATCTGTATCGGATCAGAGCCTGGCGCCGGCTGGCTGGTTGCCAGCGCAAGCAATCCGGCCAGGAGCCTGTGCGGCAGAATGAATGCGAAGCGAAACGGCGATGACGCGATCAAGTGGATCAATCTGAGGGCGCGCATAGCGGGCTCTATGCAAGCCTGACGATTGATTCAATCAATCGATGGCAGCGGCGTTGCAGCCGGATGGCTTCTGCCGTGCAGGCTCCCGGGCAACCCGCAAGCAGCATGGATTTCTCAGGGCCACCAGAAGTGGCGAAGGCTGGCAGCACCCGGTTCGATGCTGGCATCGCCGTCCACATGCATCCAGGCAATGGATCCCGGTGGCATGCCGCGACCCTGGTCGGAGGTGCCGTCGGTGAGCAGGGAGACCAGGGTTTCCAGGCCCGGGTTGTGTCCCACCAGCAGCACGCAGTCGGCGTCGGCATGTTCTTCCAGCACTTCGATCAGCGCACCGGGCGTGGCTTCGTAGATGCGTGGTTCGATGTTTGCGTCGGGTCCGCCGGCGAGTCGTGCCAGCACCTGGGCCGCGGTTTCGCGGGTGCGCGCGGAAGGCGAGCAGAGCACCACATCCGGTTGCGCGCCGTGCGTCTTCAGCCAATCGCCCGCGGCCTGGGCCTCGCGTGCGCCGTTTGCGGTCAAGGGCCGCGACAGGTCGGTTTCATCGCCGCTGGCGGGTTCGGCGTGGGCGTGGCGCAAGAGGATGATCTGGCGAACCGACATGCGAAGTCTCCGTGTACAGCCTGCATCATGCCGCAGGGCTGGACCAATCCCAAGTCACCCTTGGCTGCCTGCGCGCAACCGTCGCAGGCAGGCACGCTCAATCGCCGTGCTTCTTGAGCCAGCGCAACAGCTTCTGCCAGTCCTCCTGGTGCGAACGCACCGCTTCGGAGTGGTAGTCGAAAATGCTCTTGCCGAGTCCGTTCATCAGCGAATAGGCCTGGGTGTCGCGCAACTGCGCCACCAGTGGAAACGGAAACGCGCCAATGCGTTCACTGGCCTGCTGGGTGAGCTGGGTCCAGGGCTTGGTGCGGTTGGCCACCAGTCCCACGGCAACCTTGTGCTTGCGGATGCGCGGCAAGGCGGCCAGTTCGGCGAGGAAGGGCGCGGTGGCCTCCAGATCGACCACCGAAGGCAGCACCGGCACCACCAGCGTATTCACGTCATCGAGGAACTCGGCAACCTCGCTGGCCCGGATGCCGGCCCCGGAATCGATGACCAGGCAATCGGCGTCGTCCGGAACGTGTTTTTGCCAACCCTTGCGCGTGGCATCCAGCGGCAACACTGCGCTGTCCAGGGCGGCGCGCTTCTCGCACCAGTTTCGACTGGAGCCCTGGCGATCGGCATCGGCCAGCACGGTGGCCTTGCCCTTGAGCGCAAAATACGCCGCCAGGTTCGATGCAATCGTGGATTTCCCGCAACCACCTTTGGAACTTGCCACCAGGAGCTTGAGCATCAGCGTCTCCGTCGGAAAGTGCAGCGTTCCAGAGCCTACACCAGGTCGCCCCCGGATGCCGTGTGCCAGCCGATTCCGCGGCCAAAGTCCGCCACCGGACGTGCGCTTGCCGTCCTGCGCGGGTCACCCGGCGTACAGGCGGGCATTGCATCCTGTGGCCGAACCCCGGATGTTGTGGACAGCGGGGCGGTCACCGGCAGGACGACAACCATGGGCCATCACTGATGTTCGAACGCGTGCGCAAGGCTGGCAGGAGATTCTTCGCCCGTCCGGCGGGAACCCGCTTTCATGGACGCTACCTGGCACGCCGCCAGCAACAGGGTGGCTTGCTGCGCAAGGTGCTGATCCTCACCCTTGGCAGCCTGGTCGTGCTGCTCGGCATCGTGCTGATGCCCTTGCCCGGCCCCGGTCTGCTGATCGTGTTCATCGGCGCAACCTTGATCGCCGAGGAATCGGAAGTTGCCGCCCGCTTGCTGGATCGCATCGATCTGCGCTTGCAGCCACTGAACAGACGCTGGAAGCGCTGGCGGGCGGAGCGGCGCAGGAAGCGCAAGACCTGAATGCTGACGTGACTGCGATCAGCCCTCGAACAGGCTGGGTTGCGCATCCGCTGTCTCGGCATCGCGGAAATTGCCGATGCCAACGCCAACCAGGCGATAGCGGGTGTTCTGCGGCAGTTGCACGCGCTCGCGCAGGGCCAGCGCCAGCTCGGCAAGGGCCTGTGCCGAGCTCGGCATTTCCACGGGCGTGAGGCTGCGGGTGAGGATGCGGAACTCGCGCGTCTTCAGCTTGAGCACCACGGTATGGCCAACGCGGGTTTCCTTGCGCGTGGCCGCCCAGACCTTGTCCGCCAGCTCGCGGATCATCGGTTCCAGGTCCGCCAGCGGCAGGTCCTCGGCAAGGGTGTCTTCGGCGGAAATGGATTGGGTTGGCCGGTTCGGCACCACCGGATGCTCGTCGATGCCGAGGGCCAGCTCATGCAGGCGGCGACCGTAGCGCCCGAAGCGGGATTCCAGTTCCTCCAAGGTGCGCAGGCGCAAATCGCCGACTGCGCGGATGCCGAGCGCGGCGAGCTTGCCATCCATGACCTTGCCGACGCCGGGGATGCGCTCAACCGGCAAGGGCGTGAGGAAATCCAGTACCGTCTCCGGCTTGATCACGAACAGGCCATCCGGCTTGTTCCAGTCGGAGGCAATCTTGGCCAGGAACTTGTTCGGCGCAACGCCCGCCGACGCCGTCAGCCCGGTTTCTTCGCGGATGGCGGCACGAATGCGTGTTGCGACCTCGGTCGCCGAAGGCAAGCCGCCGTGATTGACGGTGACATCCAGGTACGCCTCATCCAGCGACAGCGGCTCCACCAGATCGGTGTGACGCAGGAAGATCTCGCGCACCTGGCGCGATACGGCTCGATAGCGCGTGAAATCCGGCGGAACGAACACCGCATGCGGACACAGGCGCTCGGCGCGCACCGCCGGCATCGCCGAGCGCACGCCAAACGTGCGCGCTTCGTACGACGCCGCGCACACCACCGAGCGCGCACCGCGCCAGGCCACCACCACCGGTTTGCCGCGCAGGGCCGGATCGTCGCGTTGCTCGACCGACGCGTAGAAGGCGTCCATGTCGACGTGGATGATCTTGCGTTGAGGCATGGCGAAACCGGGAAATCGGAACAGGCTGCGCAGCCAGCGTAGTGGAGTGCAAAGCCCGCCGCATCCCTCAGCCCGTGTCGTATGCAAATCGACGCGCTATATTCCGCGACTCGTCCATCGCCCCGAAGCCCGCACCATGCCTTCAACCTGTCGACTTGCCGTCTTGTTTGCCGTGTCAGCCGCGCTCGCCGCGTGTCAATCGCAGGAGCAACCCACGGCGCCCAGCGCTGAACAACTGGCCGCCGCCAAGGCGCAGATGGAGGCCAAGGCCGAACAGCATTTCGCCTTGTACGATCAGATGATCAAGGCCGACAACGCCGAGCTGGCCCTGCCGCTGGCCGAGGAATTGCTCACGATGTATCCGCAATCCGCCGCCGCGGCGCGCGTGGGCAAGGACATCGACGCACTGCGCGAGCGCGCCCACGGCGAGGGCGAAAGTCGGCGCATGAGCCGACTGTGGGCCTATCAAGTCGCGCCCATGGCCGGCGGCACGCAAAGCACCGCGTCGATCAACAGCAATGCCGATCCCAAGGTGGCCGGCGAGCCGGTGCGTCTGGTCCTGCGCCGCCACACCGAATGGGGCGAGAGTGTTTTCCTCTACGGCAACGAGCCCGGCTTCACCTGCGGCAAGCCGTGTCGCATCACCCTGCATTTCGATGATGCCAAGCCCGTCACGCTGGAGGGCAGCATTCCACCGACCGGCGAGCCGGCCATCTTCATCGAGGAAGACAAGGCGTTTGTCAAACGCATGCAGGCGGCCAAGCGCGTTGCCATCGATGTCAACGAAAAAGGCCGGGCACCGCGCAGCCTGGTTTTTGACGTGGGTGGATTCAGCGCCGACAAGTACCAGCCGTTGCCAAAGAAATAGACCGATTCCAAATTCATCCCAGCGTGACTTTTCACACTCGGCCCGATCCACAAACCGGATCAGGGTTTGCCATCTGAAACCGGAGAAGACCATGCACCTGTTTCGTATTGCGTTCCGTTTCCTGCTGCTTGCGGTTCTGCTTGGATCATCCGCGGCCGTGTTGGCGGCGCCGGAAACCGAACTGCCGCCGGGATTGCAGATTCCCGAAGCCGCGCGCCCGGGTCCGGGTTTTGATGTGGACAAGGCCACCCAGGCTTATCTCGACCTGCTCTCGCCGGAACAGAAAGCGCAATCGGATGCCTACTTCGAAGGCGGCTACTGGCTGCAACTGTGGGGCCTGCTGTACGGGCTCGTGGTCGCCTGGATCCTGCTGCGCAGCGGACTTTCGCGGCGCATGCGCGACATCGGCCAGCGCATCAGCAAGCGACCTTTTCTCAGCACCATGATCTACGCTGCACTGTGGCTGGTGCTGTTCTCCATCCTGAGCTGGCCGTTGGGCATCTACACCGGCTATTTCCGCGAACATGCCTACGGACTGGCCACGCAGACATTTGGCGAGTGGTCGCTGGATGAGCTCAAGGAACTGCTCCTGTCGCTGGTCTTCATTCCGCCGATCATCGCCCTGCTCTATGCCGCCGTGCGCAAGGCCGGTGCGCGCTGGTGGGTGTGGGCCGGAGCCGGAACCTTCGTGATGACCCTGTTCTTCATGATGATTGCGCCGGTGTATCTCGACCCGGTTTTCAACGACTACAAGCCACTGCGCCAGGGCGATGTGCGCGAACAGGTGTTGTCACTGGCGCGCGCCAACCTGATTCCGACCGACAACGTGGTCGAGTTCGATGCATCGCGCCAGACCACGCGCATCAGTGCGAACGTTTCCGGATTTCTCGGCACCACGCGGGTGGCGCTCAACGACAATCTGCTTGATCGCACCTCCGAACCCGAGATCCTGGCCGTGATGGGCCACGAGATGGGCCACTATGTGCTCAATCACGGCTTGCGCCTGGTGATCTACTTGAGCCTGGTGTTGACCATCGGTTTCTGGGTGGTGCACTGCCTGTTCGACAAGGCGCTGGCCCGCTGGGGCGCGCGTTTCGGCGTGGAGGGCCGCACCGATCCGGCAGGCTTGCCGTTGGCGCTCGCCATCCTGTCCCTGTTCATGTTCCTGGCCACGCCGTTGACCAACTCCATCGTTCGCCAGGCCGAAGCCGAAGCCGATGCCTATGGCATCAACTCGGCGCAGGAACCGAATGGCTTTGCCATGGCCGCGATGCGCCTGTCCACCTATCGCAAGATCCACCCCGGTCCGCTCGAAGAGATCATCTTCTACGACCACCCCAGCGGCTATGCGCGCGTGCATCGTTCGATGAGCTGGCTCAAGGAGCATCAGGACAACAAGACCGCCAATGCGCCGCTGCCGGTCGTGCCAAGCGTGACCAATGACACGGGTGGCGCAGTCGACTAGGGCACCGCTGAAAAGCAGATTCCGTTCCTGGTTCGACAGGCTCACCACGAACGGAACCCACTTGTTCGGCGCTGCCTTAAACCAATACGGAAACCGGTGCATCGAATCCACGCAACCCACTGCTGCGAGGTCACCCCATGAAGTCCCGTATTCTGTTTGCGCTGGTCCTGGCTGCCGGCTTTCTGACCCAGGGTGCGGCATTTGCCGGCCTGACGGCGGGCGATGTGCATTGCGATGTCGAAAGCGACTACTCGATGCGCATTGCGCCCGAGCGCATCACCTTTACCGCCGATGAGGGTGGGCGGGTGCTTGCGCTGACTGCGGCAGGCGTGCTCGAAGTCGATGGCAAGCCGCTTGCGTTGAATGCGGCGGATCGCGCTCTGGTCGCCGATCTGGAGCGGTCCATCCGCCGCATCATCCCGCAGGTGAAGTCACTGGCTGCGGATGCCGTGGCCATCGCCTATGAAGCCGTTGCGCATGTATCCACCGCCTTCGCTGCCAACGCGCATGAAGCGCGCGAAAGTGCCGAGCGTATCGCGCGCAGCGCCGAGGAACTCAAGGATTCGATCAATGCCCGCCAGGATTGGGGCCGCAGTTCCGAACACGAGATCGAGCAACTTATCGAAGGCTCGGTGGGCGCGCTGATCGGTGAAATCGTCGGCAATGTCACCGCCCAGGCCGTGCGTGTCGCGCTCAGTGATGATCCTTCCGCCCTGGCCGAACTGGAAGCCCGCGCCGGTTCCATTGAAAAGAACGTGGAACAGGCGGTCGAGTCGCGATCCAGGGAACTCGAAGCACGTGCAGATGCGCTGTGCAGGCAGGTACGCGACCTGGACGCCATCGAGTCACGCATCAGTGCGCGCCTGCCGGATGGCGCGGCGATCAACCTGGTGCGCATCGACGACTAGGGCTCGTCATCCCGGAATCGCGCTGCGATATCCGGACCTGCGAAGGCATGGATGCAGGAGCGGAACGCCGCAGGTGGCCCGGAGGGCGGACGCCGGGAGGCGTGAGCCATCCAGAGCCCTTGCATCCAAGGGGCTCCAGTCGCCGGAGCCAAAGGTCACGGATGGCCTGAATGCGGCAAATGCAGGAGCAATCTGCCACTTGCCTGCGCAAGGGCGACAAGGGTGCTCACGCGTTGCCCCGAGCAAATCGCCGGAACCAGCGCATCTGTGTTGATAGCGCAGCGCACTCGCTCGACATGCGCGCGCATTGCGCTTGCATTCCGGCATATGCTGCGTGCCTCTGGTTGCAGGTTGCCTGGCGTGCGCGTACTGATCATCGAGGACAATCTCGCCCTGCGCCACAACATGGCTGTCGCATTCGAGGCCGAGGGCCATGTTGCCGATTTTGCGGCCGATGGTCCGGGTGGTCTGCAGCTGGCTTTGCAAACCTGCCCCGACGTGGTCGTGCTGGATCTCGGTTTGCCGGGCATGGACGGGGTCAGGGTGTGCGAGCAACTGCGTGCGCGTGCCGATCGCCATGTGCCGGTGTTGATGCTTACCGCACGCGATGCCCTGAAGGACAAGCTGGACGGATTCGCCGCCGGTGCCGATGACTACCTGACCAAACCCTTCGCCGAAGCCGAGTTGTTGGCACGCTGCCAAGCCCTGAGCGTGCGTCATCGTGCAGGCACCAGGCATCGCCTGCAGATTGGCAGCTTGTGCATCGACCGCAGGCTCGGCATCGCCACCCGTCAGGAGCAGGCCTTGAACCTGCATCAAACGCCCTTCCGCATCCTGTTGGAACTGGCTGAAGCCTGGCCGGGTACCTTGACTCGTTCGCAATTGATTGCGCGTTTGTGGGGTGATGCCGCTCCGGATTCCGATCCCTTGCGCACGCACCTGTATTTGCTGCGCCAGGCGCTGGACAAACCGTTTGCCACGCCGATGCTGGAGACCGTTCACGGCGTCGGCTTTCGCCTGGTGGCCGACCAGTGAAGCGGGTCGGCACCTTGCGTCGTCGCCTGATGCTTGCATTCGCGGTATTCGGGCTTCTCGTGGCGATCCTGTTCAGTGCATTTGCGCTGGTATTCACGTATGCGGTGGAGGATCAGTTCTTCACTGATCGCCTGGAAGAGGAAGCGGCTGCCCAACGCGACCACCACGCGAAAACCGGACGCTGGATGCAGCCGCGTGGCCGCGCCATGCAGGTACACGAGACGACAGCCAGCTTTCCCGCGGATCTCGCGGCCAGCTACAGCGCCGATACCACGCGCAACGAGTATGCCGGTGATGCCGGGCGGCACTACCACCTGCGTCGCCTGCATGCGGAAGCAACCAGCCCGGAATCGGCGTTTCTGGTCGCCGAGGTCAGCGAACAACTGGTCGTGCGCGGATTGCGCAATGAAATCCTGCGCTGGCTGGCCGGGGTTGCTGCGGTGGTTCTGCTCGGCGCATTGCTGGTTGGATTCTGGCTGGCGCGCAGGACGGCACAGCCACTTGTCTTGTTGGCCGCCCAGGTCCAAGCCATGCAACCACAGCAGCCACCCGAGAGCTTCTCCGCAAGGCCATCGATTCTCGAAATCGACGTGCTGGCGCGTGGCCTCGAAGCGCTCGCTTCGCGGATTCATGCGTTCACCCGACGCGAACGCGAGTTCACCCGCGATGCCAGTCATGAACTGCGCACGCCGTTGGCGGTGATCCACAGCGCTTGCGATCGCCTTGCCAATGATGCGCAAATGTCCGCGCAGTCGCGCCAGCAGGTTGATTTCATGCGCAAGTCGGTGCGGCAACTCGAACAAACCGTCAGCGCGCTGCTGGCGCTGGCGCGCGAGGAAAACGCCGTGCTTGCCGCGGAACCCGTGGCCCTGTTGCCAGTGCTTGAGCGGGTCATCGTCGAGCAGGCCGATCATCTGGATGGCAAGGCGGTAGAGGTGCAATTGCAGGTGCAAGCGGATGCATGCATGGAGGTGCCGCCTTCGGTGTTGCACATGCTGTTGGCGAACCTTGTCGGCAACGCCTTCGCACACACGGCTACAGGCTTCGTGCGCATCGATTTTGCCGGGGGTCGCCTGCACATCGTCAATTCAAGTCCGCTTGATCCCGCACTGGACGGGAACCTTCGGCGACCCTTCGCCAAAGGCGGGGCCAGCAGCGGACACGGGCTCGGCCTGGCCATTGCGGCGCGCCTGTGCGAGCGCCACGCCATCGACCTTTGCATCGACTCTGACGAGCACGGCACCCATGCCAGTTTCGCTTGCGTAGTTTGAAGTTTGTTTCACATTGCCTGCCTAAAGTGCGCCCATCACGGGCAAATCGATGGCAGACCAACATGAAAAACTCTCGATGGATGCGCGCACTGGCCGTTTGCATGGGTGTGCTGGCCCTGCTGGTTGCGGGCGGTTACCTGTACCTGCACGGGTTTGAACTGGACTCCCAGGCCAAGGTCAATGCGCAAAGCCAGGTAACCGATCTGGCGTTCGTCCGTGATGGCGTGCGCGAGAAGCGCGGTCGCATTCTTGCCGTGTTGACCAGCACGCCCATGATCGGTGATTCCGGCAAGAAGGCCGGTTTCGAGTTGACCGAACTTTCTCGCGCCTACCTGGTTTTCCTGGCCAATGGATACGAGGTGGATATCGCAAGCCCGCTCGGTGGCGAACCGCCCATGCGCAAGGATGATGGCTTGATCGATGCCGACCACGCGTTCCTGAACGATGCCGAGGCGATGCGCAAGGTCAATCACTCCCTGCCGCTGGCCGGGATCCGGGCCGCCGACTACGCGGCTGTCTACTTTGTCGGCGGCAAGGGCACGATGTTCGATTTTCCCGACAACCCGCACATCCAGCAGATCGTGCGTGAGGTGTACGAATCCGGCGGCGTGATTGGCGCGGTTTGCCATGGGCCGGCCGGATTGCTCAATGTCCGACTGGGCGATGGCAGCCTGTTGATTGCCGGGCGTCAGCTCACCGGCTTCAGCAATGCAGAGGAGCTGTTCCTGATCGAGGATGCACGCGAGGTTTTTCCATTCTTGCTTGAGGATCGCCTGCAGGAGCGCGGCGCCACGTATCGGGAAGGCGCGCTTTACCTGGACAACACTATCGTGGATGGACGCTTGGTTACCGGGCAGAACCCGTGGTCAACCTGGTCGGTTGCCGAATCCATGATTCGCGCACTCGGCCATGAACCGGTGGTTCGCGAGGCAACGGCCGAGGAGAACAGCGTGGCTCTGCTGCAAACCTTCCATGCGAAGGGCAGCGATGCGGCCTTGCGTGAGCGTGCACAAGCAGCGCACCTTGATCGCGGATTGCTGCTGATGCACGCGCTGGTTGCCGGCATGCAATGGCGCCTGGCCGACGCCTTTGTCATGCAGCGCCTGGCGCGGCCATGATGCCATCGAGTCACGCATCAGTGCGCGACTGCCGGTGCGCATCGAGGACCAGGTCAACCCTGAGCAAATGGCTTCCGTTCATGGTTCGACGAGCTCACCACGAACGGACTTCAGGGGCTCACCACAAACGGAGCTCGGGAGCTCACCACGAACGGAAAATACCCGGCCTACGTTGCCCTGATCGAAGCGGCCAGCGCGCAGCCCGGATGCAGCGCAGCGGAATCCGGGAGGGTTCGACGCAACGACTGCCAATTGGATATGGGCAACGCTGATCAGGTCGCCTCCGTTCGTGGTGAGCTCGTCGAACCATGAACGGAATCAAGTCGCCATGTGCGCATTTTCAATTGCGCTCTGGACACGCAGGACTCAATCAGCGTTGCCTTGGGGAAACTCTGAACAAGTACGGAACTCATTCGTCGCGAGCAAGCTCGCTCCCACAAGATCAAGCAATGGTAGGAGCGAGCTTGCTCGCGACAATACTTGTTCAGGCCTTCCTTAGTTCGTCGGCAGCGACGCAAGGGTTGTTTTCCACTTTTGCTCAAGCTCCGGTTTTTTCCAGGCCGCATACAGCGCGATGTAGTCCTTGATGCAGTCACGTGTGCGTGAGTGCGCGGGACCAAAACCGGGGGCGGCAAGGAACAAGGCGTAGGCCTGATCCAGGTATTTTTCCGCTTCGGCGTACTTGCCGTTGCTGGTCAGCACCCGCGCCAGTGCGTCGATGAAGATGGCGCGGGCCGGATGTCCGGGTGGGAACGCCTTGTCCAGGTGCGCAACGCTGAGGCGGGCATGGCGTTCGGCTTCCTCCCCTTCGCCGGCATCGCGCAGCAACAGGGCAAGATTGCTTTCGGCGGATACGCTCAGGAAATGATCGGGCCCGTGCAGCTTGAGGTTGGTGGCCAGCACGCGCTCGTAGTAAGGCCTTGCCTCCGCGTTGCGGCCTTGCTGGCGAATGGAACTGCCGAGATTTGAAACGAGGATGACCGTGTTCTGGTGATTCGGACCCAACAGCTTTTCAGCCACGGGCAAGGCGGGTCCCAGCAGAGCTTCGGCTTGCGCGTATTTTTCCTGTTCCAGATAGGTGACGGCGAGTCCGGTGGTCAGGTCGAGGGTCTTGGTGTGGGTTGGTCCGTAGCGCGTGCGGAATTTCTCCAGGGCATCCTTGAGCAGGGGTTCGGCTTCGGCATAGCGGTCAACGCGCGTGTACGCGGCGGCCAGACCACGCTGCGAATCCAATGAGTCATCGTCATCGGGACCGAAGGCTGCCTGTTGCAGCGGCAGTACATGCTGGTAGCGCGTGATGCTGTCCTCGAACTGGCCCGCGCCCTGCTCCAGCCAGGCCAGCCGGCTTTCGATGAACAGGCGGTTTCGATCCGAAGCGGGCAGGCCCTGCACTTCATCGAAGGCCTGCGTCGCCAGTTTCACGCCCTCGTCGAAACGGCTCAGGCTGCCCAGAGCAGTGGCCTTCCCCAGCAACAAGCGTGCGCGTTCGCCGACCGGCAGCTTGGCCTTGTCGGCTGCTTCTCTCGCCGCGGTGAAGTGTTCCGCCGAGCGAGCCTGTTCGCTGATCGCGGCGTAGCTTTGTGCGATGGTCTTTTCAATCGCCGCACGCACCTGCGGCTGGGTTGCCAGCTCGCTTCCGGCGCGCTCGGCGGCGGCATCGAGCATCAGGCGCATCAACTCCCGATCCAGACCCTTGGCGCGATCCGGGTCGATGCCGGCAATCATCTGCTGCACAAAATCGGCAATCTGTCGGGCCTTGTCCGCTTCCACGCGTGCCATTTCCGCGGCTGCTTCCGCCTTGCGCTGCCCTTGCACCGCAAGCACCGTACCGGCGATCAGCGCAAGGGCGGCAATGCCGGCTGCAACGATGCCAAGCCGGTGACGGCGGACAAACTTGCGCATCGAGTAGAGGCGGCCTTGCGGCATGGCCAGCACGGGCCGGTGATCGCGGTAACGCTCCAGGTCCTCGGCCAATGCGGTAGCCGAGGCGTAGCGGTCATCGCGATTCTCCGCGAGCGCCCGCTTCAGGATTGCACGCAGTTCCAGCGGCAAGCTTTCGGAAGCCGTAATCAGCATGGATGAGGTCAGGCGCGGATTGTCGGGACTGGCTGTGCTCATTCCGCCCGGGGTCTGCACGGCGTGCGAACGATGGATGTTGGAGGCCAGCGTTGCTGCGGCATTGCCGGTAAGGATTTCATAGAGCATCACGCCCAGCGCGTACACGTCGCTGCGCGTGTCGATGTCGCGCCCCTTGCCTGCTGCCTGTTCCGGGCTCATGTAGATCGCCGTACCGGCGTGATCTGCGCTTGCGTTTTCCACGCGCGGGCCATGCGCGGAGTTGCCGCCGCCAACGGCTATGCCGAAGTCGATGATCTTGGGGCTGGGCATGCCATCGATCTCGCGAACCAGCACATTGGCCGGTTTCAGGTCACGATGGATCACGCCTTTCTGGTGCGCGTGCTGCACGCCCTGGCACACGCGCACGAACAGGGCGAGGCGTTGATCGCGGCCAAGCGCATGGGTGGTGCAGAACTCGGCCAGCGGCTTGCCTTCGACGTACTCCATGGCGATGAAGGCGTGTCCTTCGGGCGTGGTGCCGGCATCGAAGATCTGGGCGATGGCCGGATGCTGCATCTGCGCCAGCGCCTGCCGCTCCACTTCAAACCAGGCCAGCGCCAAGGGACTGGCGATCTGCTCGCGCATCAGCTTGAGTGCCACATCACGATGGATGGGTGCGGTTTGCTCGGCGAGATAGACCTGGCCCATGCCGCCCTCGCCAAGTGCGCGACGGATGCGATAGCTGCCGATGCGCGTTCCTTCGCCGAGCGCCTGTCCAGGTGCGTGCGCCTGAACCTGCGCATCAAACTCGGTGGAAGCGGTAACCGATGGATCGGGGCCGGTGCTCATGATGAGTGATGGTGACCGATGGAGGGGCAGATGGTCCAACGCGCATACTCGCATGTCGCCGTGAGGCCCGCCGCGACTACCGGGATGGCGGACCCTTGAGCTCGATGGTGTTGCCATCCGGGTCGTTGAAATAGAGCGACAGGCCATCGCCCTCCGCACCAAAGTTGAGCGTGGCATTGCCATGTGGCGCAAGGCCAAAACGCGCAAGGTGGCCAAGCAATTCCGCTTCATCGAACGGTTCTATACGCAGGCACACATGATCGATGTTGCGCGCATCCGCTTGTGCCGCGCCACCACCGCGCCTGCCCAGCACGCCGTCCACGCTGATCAGGTCGATCATCGAAGCGCCGGCGCGCAGGTGGATAAGGCCGAGATCGTCGCGGCGCTTGGCCACGCAGCAACCAAGGACCGCTTGGTAGAAATCGATGCTGGCTTGCAGGTCACGCACGCGCAACACGAGGTGATCGATGCGCTCAACCGCAAACGGCATGGGCTCCACCGGTCATCTCCACGAATCTCGACAGCACGCATTCTACTTCACGTAATCCAGGCATCGAGCGCAGCCTGTGCATTCGAATGTGCCGGCCTGGCGCGAGGCTCAGGCCGGCAGATAGCCGTCAACTACGGGGAAGCAGCCTCCGACTCGAAACCATCGGCAAAGATGCGATCCGACAGCACCGGTTGGTTGCCACGCACCCAGACCCGTTGCAGGCTGACCGGATTCCACGGGCCGCCACCGGCAAGCAGCGGATTGCCGAACCAGATCGAATCCGGCCGATCGCCGGGTTGTGCGTGTTGGTTTAGAATGATCTGTCCATCCTTCCACAGTTCCACTTGACCATTCACCCAACAATAGGCCATGTCATGCAGGTCGGTGCCATTGCCGCCGCCGATTTGCTGCATGCCCCCGGCCGTGTTCGTCGAAATGTAATAGCCGTTGCTGTCCTGCCATGCGCGCAATGCCGTCGGTACCGTGCTGCCATCGTTTCCATTGAGCGGCGTGCCGCGGGATATAACCATCTCGCCATCACCGGCAGGACCCACGCCGGTGTACTCGGCAATCCAGCGCACCATGAAGTTGCCGATTGGCGGAATCACCAGGCTGGTCGGTTCCGAGCGAACATAGGGAAACTGGGCTGCACTGTTGGGCGCGCCGAGGGCGAGGTAACCGCTACCGACCGCCAATTGGCCGAAGTTCGGCGTGGCCTGCCAACGCTGGAAGAACAGGCTGGCGTTGTCGAACTCTTCCTGGAACTGGTGCGCAAAGCCACTCGCTCCGGTGCACACGTCGAGGATTTCCGCTTCGCCAAACAAGGCTACGCCGAGTCCCGCGACTGGAATCGCATCCTCGGCGATGAAGTTCAGGTCTTCCGGACTACGGCCGGCATTGCCATAGCTGGCAATCACGCCACCGACGAGCGGGGTGATGCCCTGGCGGTCCAGTGCCGGGACCAGGTCACGCGACACTGCCAGCACGCCATTGCCGGGATCGGTCAGCCACAGCTGGCTGAATCCCACCTGCTGGCCTTCGGTGTACACCGACTTGGGCAACAGCAGGTCGATGGCATACATCTGGCCTGCCTCGAAATTGCATGGACAGGAGGTCAGATCAACGATGAACTCGGCCGGTCGCTCCAGCACCGCTTCAGCCAGCGCATCGTAGGCATTCCAGAAACGAAAGCGCGCGTTGATGTGCTGATAGACGCCAGTGGTCAGCGCGTAGGCATACAGACGTACGGCGTAGACAGACGCCTGCTGGCTGCCCGCATTGCCCAGTTGCAGCCAGGTGCCGGCGTGACTGGGATAGCTCTGGCCCGTCTGCGGAAGTGCGGGGATGGCATCGTGCACGGTGGTCGATTGCGGAAACGTGGCGATGCGCTGGCCAACCCGCACAAACGGCGCATCGGAGGAAAAGCGGGTCTGGCCAAAGGCGCTGCCCGTGAGACCGGCCAGCAAGCAGAGCAAAAGCGTGCCGAGAAGAAACGGTGCTTGTCGTCGTCCCGGCGCAAGCCGGGACCCAGTGACTTTGTCATTTGAACGCGCTGGATTCCAGCTGTCGCCGGAATACCCCAGGACTTGACGCACAGTGTTGTCCAGCACGGCCTTGAATGTCAGGTTCGTCATGGTCGTGGCCCTCAACCTTCAAAGTCGTCGGCAAAAATGGTGTCGTCGATGCCGTAGCACTCGGGTGGCACCGCACCGCGCTGCCAGGCCGTTCCATTGCTGGGCTGGGCTACCGTGTAGTCGACCACGTAGAGATCGTGCTGGTAGTTCACGCTGCCGCGATCGGTCAGGTGGTAGGCATAGGGATGCGGGAAATAGCCGCAGCGCATCACCAGGTCCTGGTGTTCGTTGTCGAAACCGCCGACCGAACCACCGATCTGCAATCCATTGCCCCAGTAGCTGACCGACTGGTTTTCCTTGGTGACACCAAAGGTGTACTCATAGGAAACGCCGGCCACGCCGTACACGTAGGTGTTGCCCAGCTCCAGCTCCAGTTCTGCGCCGACGCGCGTGGCCGACTCGATGCTGCCGTAGCTGCCCACGGTCTGCGTGGTGTTGGAGGTGGAATCCCAGGAATGGGTGATGCCGGGATTGCCGATGCGCAGGTTGTTCCAGATCGTGGTCTGGCGAATGCCGGCGTGGTTGATGCACGCATCGCCGTTCGGCATCAGCACGCCGGTCGGCGTGTTCGCCGCATTGGTGCCGGCCCACATCATGTCACCGCGTTCCTCGATGTTCTGGTAGCCGCCGGCTTGCGCATTCCACACGCGCGCGAGGAAATAGCCGGTGCCGGGTGCGGGTTGGCACACCGCTTGCGGGTAGGCCGGTGGCTCGGAATGGGTCGAGGCGAACACCTGGATCTCGGCGATGTTGATCAGGGCTTCGGTTTCATCCGGATGCTGCAGGCGGATGTAGCGCGCATTCAGCGGATTGAAGGCGGCGTCGCGGGTCATGATGTTCCAGCGGTCGTAGACCATGCCGTTTTCGGTGGGTGGCGCAAATTCGCGCACCCCCGCACCGCCGGGAACTTCGGGCCCACTGAACGGGGTGGCCGACAGGTACACATGGAAACCTTGCAGATCGAGCGCGGCCAGGGTGAAGGTGATCGGCGTGACCAGCATTCCGTTGGCATCCACGTTGGCTGCCGGGAAGATGCGGATCGCTTCGATGGGCTGAACCGTGCCGAGATCAATGTCCAGATACGGATGACTGGTGCTGACACTGGTGGCGGCGGTTGTGAACAGGCCGTCGGTGGCTTTGTCGATTTCGCGGCCGCTCTGGAACGGCAGGGTGCTCGTTGGTGGAGCGAACAAGGCAAGGCTGGCCCAGTCGCGTTGCAAGGGAGTCCAGTTGGGCATGGTCTGTCCGTACACGGCTTGCGTGTTCCAGGTCTGGGCGGTTTGCGCGTTGCGTTCCTGGAAGCCGATTTCGCACATGCGCATGGCGCTGTTGGGCACCGGCCCGCTGGATTGAACCACGTCATAGCTGTAGCAGAAGGCCGAGTTGCCTTCGCTGACCACCAGTGCATCGCCCTGCGTCGCGGACTGGCCTTCGCTGTAGCTCTGTTCGGTCTCCTCGCCGTGGATTTCGCCGTGGGCCTTTTGCCAATCCTTGCCGGCGGTGGCGGTCAGCGTCGCACGGAAGTTGACCGGCTCCTTGTCGGTGGTACCGGCGGAAACACCGACATAGGCCGACACACTGTGCCCGGTGAAACTGCCGGAACGGTTCTCGATGCCCGAACCCGAGGACTGCTGGTTGCCGAACGAGGCCGACATGTAGCCATTGCCCAGCGATTCGGATTGCAGAGCCGAGAAGAACGGCGGCATCCATACCAGATTGCGCAACTGCGGCTCGTACACCGCGCCGCACTGCGCGGCGAGGGTGGCGAACACGGAGTCGCCATCGAAGTCGCTGGCCAGCAGCGAGGAAGTCGCGTAAGGCAAGCCAGGCGGCAAAGCGGGAAACGCGGTTGATGCGGTGACCTGCTGCGCATGGCGGGGCGAGAACACGGCGGGAACCTGGCCAAAGTCCAGTTGCCACAGCGAACGCCAGATGGTGGCGCGGTACTTTTGTGTGTTGAAGTTGTTGTTGGTCTCCTCGCTGACCACCGTTTGCGCGCTGGTCATGATCTCCGAAAGACCATCGCGGTCCATGTCGCCAATGGCAATGCGCGGCAGGGAGGAATTGTTGAAATTGTTGCGAGTGATGATGAGGGTGCCCGGCACAGGCGAGTCGAACAGCGTTTCGGTGGCTGCCGAGTAACGCGGCGTGGTGTCCATGGTGTAGCTGTAGCGCGCCGGCTGCCCACCGCTGCTGGCCAGGCCGTTGATTTGCACCATCGTGCTGTAGCTGCTTTGCTTGCCGTTGCTGTCGGTCACCGTGAGGGTGACCGCGTAGTTGCCGGTGGCGTTGTAGTTGTGCGAAGGATTTTCGGCCACGGACGATGCGCCATCGCCGAAATTCCAATGCCGCGCGGCGATATCCCCGGTGGCTGTGCTGGTGAACCTGGCGGGGAAGGGTCCGTTGGCTTCCACGGTGTCGAAGGTGAAGCCGGCCTCAAGGCGCACCTTGGCTGCGTACAGATCCACCTGGAGCTGGGCATCATTTGAATCATCGACCACGCGCGCCAGTGCAAGCTGGTGCTGCTTGGCATCGAAGATGCGGCCGGTCGCGGCGTCGAAGCCCGTCGCGGTCATTTCGCTCTGCGGTAATCCTGACGGCAGGCGTGGGCCCAGCACCTGGCTGAAATCAAAGTCGCGCCCCGGGCCGCTGTCGGCGATGCTGACCGCACTCACGTCGGCACCCGGCTCGTCGCGCACCGGGGCGAAGTGCAACAGGCGCTGGCCGATGTAGCTGCCGACACCGCCGTCGACGAGGTTGCCCTGGGAATTCCGAACTTCGAGTTGGCCACTGAAGCCGACATGCACCAGCAATTCGGCTGCCGCACCGTCCACCAGATCCCCGGCATTGGCGAGAACACGCTGCGGCGCGCCGTTGACGAAGACCGTTTCCGTGCACTGACCTTGGCACGGATCGGGAAAGCCGCCGCTGGGTGAAACAAACGCATCATCGGCAAACGTGCCGATGGTGCTGGCAAACACCGCGCTGCCGATGGCGGTGTCACCCGCGGCGATCGGCAGTCCCGAGTTGACATGCTCGCCCGGGGCATTGAATTCGAGCAGGTGGGTGTACAGGTGGGTAGCGGTTGCGGCCACGAGGATGATCTGCTCGCGGCCATCCAGCAGCACATCGGCATGGGTCAGGCTGGATTCGCCGTGGGTTCCGCTGCTTTTCCAGCGGCCGGCCCAACTGTTGTCGGTTTGTGCCAGGGTGCCGCTGTCGGTGCCGGTCAGCACGATCACGTTGCCCTTGCCGTCATCGGGGCCCTGCAGGCTGCGCCACTTCAGCGCGAGTTGCTGCTCGCGCGTGGAGGTGCCGCTGAAGTCGCCAGCGGCCAGCTCCACCGACAGCGTGGCCATGCCGGTTCCTTCTGCATTGAGATCAAGGCTCCAGTGGTCGATCAGGCGCGCCGAAGGCTGGAAGCCCGGCGTGCGATCAAAGATACCGATGACGATGTTGCCCAACGCAGGCGGCGCGCCGTAGGCCACCGCGATTTCGTCGCGGCCATCGCCATCCAGATCGACGTTGATGGCATCGAGGAAATAGCTCCCCGCAGGCAAACCGGCCGGAACCAGATCACTGCTGTACACCGCGTTGAGCGGGTCGCTTTCATCCTCGAACGGCAGTCGATACTCACCGAACGGACGGAATGAACCATCGCCGCTACTGAGCAGGCTCATGAACTCGGCATCACCCAGCATCAGGTTGGTGTTGCCGAATGGCGTGGTCTCGCAATCGATGGGCTCGATGGCGTGAAGTGTCGAGGCTTGCAGAAGCAAACCCAGCGCGAGCGTGATCGCGCAGGCGTGGCAACCCTGGAAGTGGTGGAATCTCATGAACGGCCCCTGGCTTCAATCGTTGGTATAGGGGCGTCACCTCGCGCTGCCCGGAAAGGCCCCGGAAAACGCGACGCAAGCTCCCTCCCTGCCTCTACGCGCAGGATCGGGGCACAAAGGATCATGGGCTCGGCCAAGCACACGCCCGATTGCCGCTGGCTGCGTGATCGATGGGAGGCTCGGGGGACTGCGGGGGACCTTGTGGCGTGCACGAGCCCGGCAAAGCCGGACTACCTGCACCGTTCATCAATCACTTGCGTGATTGCCTGGGGAAACTCTGAACAAGTACGGAACTTATTCGTCGCGAGCAAGCTCGCTCCCACAAGATCGAGCACTGGTGGGAGCGAGCTTGCTCGCGACAATACTTGTTCAAATCTTCCCTGGCGAGCGATGCGTTCCTGTGCCGCTCTATCAGGCTGCTGAAACCATTATTTCAGCAGCCTGTCATTCTGCGACTACTCGCGAATCAAGGCATCTTGACGCGCAGGTTCATGTCGAAGGCAAGGGCATTGCCACTGGAGCCCGCGACGGGCTCGGCGACGAGATGGGCGCTGAATTCGCCCCCGTTTACCTCGATTCGCTCAAGCTTGCAGGCCGAGGCATCGCAGTAGCCGCTGGGTTTTTTCAAGTCCGGATGCGTGTAGGAAAATCCAGTCGAATTTTCCCAGTTCTCGCCTTCGAACTTGAGCAGGACTGCGCTCAGCGAGGCGCCGAGTTCACCTTGCGTGCTGGCGGTATTGGCCTCGACCCCGGGTTTTGGCGACTTCTCGCTGAGAACCAGCACCATGCGCATTACTCCATCGGTGCCCGGCATGGGGACA
The DNA here is from genome assembly GCA_016712865.1 of Dokdonella sp. GTDB lineage: Bacteria > Pseudomonadota > Gammaproteobacteria > Xanthomonadales > Rhodanobacteraceae > Dokdonella. The sequence continues at coordinate 24,362 of JADJQH010000004.1, read as the reverse complement.
AGCGTGGCGCAAGTCAGTTGGACGTTCTTTCCGTTCAGCGCAAAGCTGCCGATGCTTGCAGCCAAGGCTGGACAAGCTGCAAACGGCAGCAAAAGCGAGATCGCGAGCAAAGGCCGCAACGTGAGGCGCATGGTGATCTCCTGTGTGGGTGGGAACTCCATCAAATACCGACACGGGGCAAAAGCGAACAGCCAGCGAATTCCGAACCCCAGGGAAACTCTGATCAACCACAATTTTCGTCACCCCGGCATACGCCGGTGTCCATTTTGAACTTGATTGCATTGGAGCAAGATCAAGATCGGTTCCGGCTTGACCAGCCATTCGGCTGTTGTAAAGCGCCTCGCTGGAATGGCGAACAGAATGAGAATTTCCCTGGGAGCCTGGGCGGCAGAATGAACTCGAAGCGAAACGGCGCTGACGCGACTCATTGGATCAATCGGAGGGCGCGCATGGCGGGCTCTCTGCAAACCTGACGATTGATCCGATCAATCGATGACAGCGCCGTTGCAGCCGGATGGTTCGCCGGCAAGTTCATGCCGTGCACAACGCAAAAGGAGATTGCCGTCCAGCGCGAGCCGGACGCGAGGACAACAGGCCCTGCGCTTTGCGCGCAACGTGCTGAGCAGTTCTATCAGAACCCCGAACCTGGCCGCTTGAGGAATTCGATTTCCTCGTCGGTCGAGTTGCGACCCAGGATCGCGTTTCGATGCGGGTAGCGGCCAAAGCGATCGACGATGGCCTTGTGCTTGCGCTCGAACTCGATGGTGTTGGCCGAGGCATGCGTCTTGAACAGCGTCTCGGCTTGCGCGTGGATGTCGCGGGACTCGCTGTGCATGAAGGGCATCAGCAGGAAGCCGCGCTCAACTTCAGGGAGTTGATCCAGCGCACCTGCTTGGACGGCGACCTGTGACAAGGTGAGTGCTTGCGCATCCTGGGCAAAGGCCCGTGGCGTACCACGATGGATGTTCCGCGAAAACTGGTCGAGCACGATGATCTCGGCGAGGCGACCGCGTGGATCGCTGCGCCATGCGTGCAGTTCGCCGGCAATGGCTTGATCCAGGAGTGCACCGAAGCGCGAACCAATCAATGTGTCGAACGCGGGATCCACCTGCCACCATTGGCGTGGGTCGATTTCAGTGAACCAGAAGTCGAGTACTCGATCAGGCATGGGTGACATTTTTGCTTCCCTTGGACAACGTCAAATGCAAGGCTGATCAAATCGTCTTCCCGGCGAACGCCGGGATCCATCTTGATCTCAACCGCATGCATTCAAAGGCCTGATGGATTCCGGCGTGCGCCGGAATGACGATAAAAGAAACGCTTTCAGCGCGGCACCAAAAGTTCACGCCCATTCGCTCAAGCCCTCGATCTCGTACAGCCGTTTCCAGGACGGGCGCGCCTTGATGCGCGTGGCGAGTGCGGCCAACGCCGGCCAACGATCCGCCGGCTTCGGCATGTTGCGTGACCAGCGCATCAGCATGGTGGCGTAGAGATCGAGCAGGCTGAAGTTCTCGCCCAGCATGTACGGCCCCTGCGCGGCCAGGTGTGAGTCGAGGCGATCCCAGGTGGCTTCGATGCGCGTTTGTGCAAAAGCGCGCATGGCATCGCCCTGATCGGCTGGACCAAAGTCGGCCGGATAGAACCACTGGCGAAACGCCGGTTGCAGGGTGTTGGCCAAGTGCAGCACCCATTGCAGATAGGTGTTGCGCTTCGCTTCACCGGGCTGCGGGGCCATGCGCTTGTCGGCATGCCGCTCACCCAGCAGCAAGAGCAATGCCGCGCACTCGTAAACCGGCGCGCCATCGATAATCAAGGTGGGCACCACGCCATTGGGATTCAGACGCAGGTAGTCGGGGCTTTTCTGCGCCTTGGCATCGATGTCGATCAGACGCAGCTCATGCGGCACGTCGAGTTCAAGCAAGGCCAGATGCACGACCATGCTGGCGGTGCCGGGAGAGTAGTAGAGCGTGAGCATGCACAATCCTCAGGACGGGGAATGCGCAGCATACGCCGGCGAGGGCAAATTGAATTGCCGGACATGCGGTGCTCATGCAGGAGACCCCGACGAGGGGGCAATGCCCTTCAGGGTCGATGCGTCATGACGAATCAACGCGATCGTATTGAATGGAATCGCCCCTAAGGAAACTCTGATCAACCACAATTTTCGTCACCCCGGCATACGCCGGGGTCCATTTTGACCTTGATTCCATTGGAACAAGATCAAGATGGGTTCCGGCTTGACCAGCCATTCGGCTGTTGTAAAGCGCCTCGCCGGAATGACGAACAAAATCAGAGTTTCCCTCAAGGGGCGCCCACAGTAGAGGAATCAATTCTTGCCTGGGCTTGCAAAGCCCTTGTAGGAGACCCTTCAGGGTCGATGCGTCATGTCGAATTGACGCGATCCTATTGAATCGCGCCTGAAGACGTTTACCCCCTCTTGGGGGCTCCTACAGGCAGCGAACGCGCGTAGCGTTTGCCGGGGGCGATCAACCATCCCAGGTAACCGACGTTCAAGCGGTCTTGCGTTTCGGCTCTGCGCCATCGCCCGACTTGGCATTGCGCGAACGCAGCCACGCGGCGTATTCGTCCAAATCGCCCTTGAACAATTCCACCTTGCCATCGGCCACGCGCCAGAAGGTCTCGCAGACGAGGCCGATCAGGTGCCGATCATGCGAAACCATGACGATGGCGCCGGGAAAGATGCTCAAGGCCTCGGCCAGCGCTTCGCGCATTTCCAGATCGAGGTGGTTGGTCGGTTCATCGAGCAACAGCACGTTGGGCTTGCGCCAGGCAATCAGGGCCAGCGCCAGGCGTGCGCGTTCGCCACCGGAGAATCCATCAACCACTTCGAAGGCGCGGTTGCCGGGAAAATTCCAGCGGCCGAGGAAATCGCGGAAGTCCTGCACGCTGGTCCCGGGTGCAATCTCGCGCAGGTGATCGATGGGCGTCTGCCCCTCGTGCAGGGATTCCACCGTGTGCTGGGCAAAGTAGCCAAGCTCCATGTCCGGATGCGCGGTGCGCTCGCCAGCCAAAAGCGGCAATTCGCCGACCAGCGTCTTGACCAAGGTCGACTTGCCCGCGCCGTTGGGCCCAAGCAGGCCGATGCGATCGCCGGCTTCGAGGCCAAAGCCGACTTTGCCCAGAATCTTGATGTCGCCATAGCCGGCATCGACATGGTTCAGGCGCGTCAGCGAGTTGGGCAGTTTGGGCGGATCGGCAAAATTGATGCGGATCTCGCGCTCGGCGCGCACGGCTTCGGTGCCGGCCAACTTGGCCAGGCGCTTGACCCGCGATTGGGCCTGCTTGGCCTTCGCCGCCGAGGCCTTGAAACGGTCGATGAAGGATTGCAGATGGGCGCGCTCGGCCTGCTCCTTCTCGAATGCGATCTGCTGCTGGCGCAACTGCTCGGAACGCTGGCGTTCGAAGCTGGTGTAATCACCGCTGTAGAGTTTCGCCGTGCCCTCATGCAGGTGCAGCATGTGCGTGCCGACGCCGTCGAGGAACTCGCGGTCGTGCGAAATCATCATCAGCATGCCCGGATACTTGAGCAGCCACTGTTCCAGCCACAGCACCGCGTCCAGATCCAGGTGATTGGTCGGCTCGTCGAGCAGCAGCATGTCGCTGGGCATCATCAGCGCGCGCGCAAGATTCAGGCGCACGCGCCAGCCGCCGGAGAATTCCGAAACCGCACGCTGGTGGGTTTCCGCCCCAAAGCCCAGGCCATGCAACAGCTTGCCGGCGCGCGCGGTGGCGTCGTAGCCATTGATCTCGGCCATCTTCTGGTGGGCGGCTGCCACCGCGTCCCAATCCTCGGCGGCAATCGCCGCTTCCTCGGCCATCAGCACCGCATGTACCTCGATATCACCGGACACCACGAAATCAATCGCCGCATCCGGCAGCGAAGGCGTCTCCTGGGCCACGCTGGCGATGCGCAACTTGGGCGACTTCTCCAGGTCACCGGAATCGGCCTCGATCTCGCCGAGGATCGCCGCGAACAGGCTGGTCTTGCCGCAACCGTTGCGGCCGACCACACCCACGCGCCAACCGGCATGCAGGGCAATATCGACCTTGGACAGCAGCAGGCGCTCGCCACGCCTGAGCGCGAAGTTGCGAAAGGAGATCATGATTCGGGGATCCGGGAAGGCAATGCTTCCGCCTCGACAACGGGCGTTCCCGCGCAGCCGGGCGAAACAGGGCGCGCATTGTACGTGATCAGGCCCGGTCGTTCCTTAAACCATGCGCCACCGCTTTGGCGTTTCCACAATCCGCTGGATCGTGCGTTCGATTTCAATCGAGAAGCGCGCCCCGAGGCCGGGCTGGCGATCTTCGTAGTGGGCTATTGCTTAGGACGAGGCTGAAAAAACGGATTCCGTTCGTGGTGAGCCCTTCGACTTTGCTCAGGACAGGCCTGTCGAACCATGAGCGGAATCTGGACATTGCATACTCATCCTTCAACCCACACAGCACGAGCGGGACTTGTTCATTATTGCCTTAGATTGCATTATTCACGAACGTCACTGGAGAACGCCCGAAGTCTTGGCATGACAACGTTTTACGACGAGCAACCAATTCAACAGCGTGTTCGTCTCAGTGTCCCGAGCAACCCCGAAAAGGCAAGCGTTTGGAGAGAAATGTCTGCCGCGAACATCCACACCCGCTCACGACCGAAGGAAGTCCCCTTTTCGGGATGAATAGTGGCAGAAGCCTGGTGGATGCGCTGCGCTTATCCACCCTACGAAAGCCCCTTCCGCGTTGTAGGGTGGATAAGCGCAGCGCATCCACCAGGCTTTGGAATGTGGGTGGGGAGATTTCTTCCACGAACATCCACGCCGGCTCGTGAATAATGCAGGTTAGAGGTACTCGATCCGAGCCTCGGGGTGAAGCGCACAACGCATCAGCGCCCGACCAAGCGGCGTGCCTCGGCCAGAACATCCTCGACGGGTATGGTTTCAACCTGGCCGGAGCGAACCTCTGCAAGGCGTCGGGCAGCCTCTTCAAGCCAGAGCCGTTGAACCTCGTCAGGTGGCGTAATGTCCAGGCTTCCCGCCAGAAAATCCGCGAGCTCCGCCCGCTGTGCCGGAGCGAGGCGCAGCGCTTCCTGGGCAATCTGCTCAAGCGTGGCGTTCATGGCGCAACGAAAGCCGCCAACCGGCAACGCTTCAACCTCTGTTGCTCTGTGGGAAACGGTCGAAGGCGCTGGCCTACTTGCCCTTGCCACGCCGCCGATAGCGGCTCGCCAGATCCGCGACTTCCCGTTGCATGCGACGACGCAAGGCCACAGGTTTGACGATTTCCACATCCGGGCCGAGGCTGCGCAGCCAGCGGAACAGCAATTCCGTGTTGGCCACGGTGGCGGTGATGCGGGCGCGTTCCTCATCGGGCAAGGGAGTGAACGTTTGATCGTTTGACAGGCGACATTCGGCGAGATTGCGCGCCAGCCACAGATCCATCACCAGTTCCAGCTTGATCGTGTCGCCGCTGGGATACTCGAACTGCTTTTCCTCGCGCACATGCCGATCAAAGTCGAAACCCTTGGGTGCCGTGGCGGGAGTGTCCAGGGCTACGGCCTTGCTCATGCGGTGCAGGGCCAGGTGACGCGCGTCTGCAAAACCCTCGATGCGCACGATCAGGTAAAGCACGCTGCCGGTCTGCACCAAACCCAAGGGATTCACCTCGAAGGTGCTGGGCTCTTCGCGGTAAGGCGAGCGGTAGTCAACGCGGAACTGCTTTCCCACCAGCAAGCAGTCGTAGACGACATCGATGACGCCCGGAGCAATATCCGGGGGCAGCAGCGCGTGGGATTGCGGCACCGACGCGATGCGCTTGGACCAGCGCGCGTAGCCCGCATCCAGATAACGGGACAAGTCCTGGCGGGCGCGCTTGAACTCGGGTTCCAGCCGGCGTTGCAGCGCGCGCGGCATCACGTTCGCAGCAAACCGAGACAACAACTCGTACGTCAATGCGGTGTCCGCAGGCATGCCCGGTCCCAACTGGGTGCGGGTCGCATTGCTCCAACTCCAGCCACTGGGATGGCCGTCGTCCTGCACCAGGGCAAGTTTCTGCGAAAGCTTGTGCAAGTCGCGCTCGACACTGCGCACGTCCACCGCGTAGCCCTCATCCGACAGGCGCCGGTGGATATCGCGGGCGGTGATCTTGCCGGGGTGGGCGGGAATCAACTGCAACATGGCGAGATGGCGAAGCGTCGTGTCCGACATGGCGTTTTCCGCAATGGGCTCGATGGAAGTATGGCAGGCGATCAGCCGCAAGGCTTCACATCGCTCCGCTCCAGGTGTTCGGGCGGGGATGCTTTCACAGGTAAGCGACATGTCACGTCGGTATCACGCAGGCAGCTTGCTCTGGGCAACGGCGACATCCGGTGTCGCAGGCGGATACCACAATATGCATCCACTATCCGGAGCACTCGATGAACCTCGATCTCGAAGAATTGTTGGAGAACTGCGATGACGAAGCAGTCGACAAGAATCTGGCTTTGTTGGGAGGCAAGCGTGCCAGGTTCCGTCGCATTCCTTTCCTCTCAGCCTTGCATCGCGAAGCAGCATGGCTGGCACTGCGCATGATCAGCAGGCGCAGGTGGTACTCAAGGATTCTTGAAGATGGCCGTTTTCAGCCATCGAGCATCTTGCCCTTGATTGGACTGGAGCAGCATCCGTTTCGAACCGGGATCACGAGTGACATGGTGCGTGAACTTGTCGGGTTGCAGTTGCAACACTTGGGAGTGGCGACCTGGCCACAAAAGGACCGCCTGCAACACAATATCGATCAACTCGGCACGTTGCTGCACCTCAATGACTGCGAACGCCTGATACTGCGCGCTTGCGTGGTCATGACGAATGTTTGTGACCTCAATAACTTGTTCTACCACATGGCGTCAGATGCCAAGGCTTGTCATGCGGCTGTGGGCGGGATGATCGCTCAGTCCGCATCGAAGGTCGGCGCTGCGCTGAACAACTCCAGTCTGTTGCGCCGCTGCGGAATCTTCCACAAAAGTCGATTCGACTTCGAGCGCGAGAGCCAATTGGATATCAATGACTTTCTGTGTGAAGCACTGCTTTCCTCGAATCGTGGTGAATTGGGCTTCTTGAGTCGGCTGGTGCGACGTGCGCCGAAAGCCACGCTTGTGCTGGATGATTTTAGGCATATCCCCGCACTGGGTACCGCGCATCGCTACATGGAAAGCGTTTGCCCCACCCCACGCAAGGGAGTCAACGTGTTGTTGTACGGCCCGCCCGGCACGGGAAAGACGGAGTTTGCTCGCGCGCTGGCTGCCGCACTCAAGCGCGATCTCTACGAAGTGCCCAACGTCGACAAGGAAGGTGAGGCGATCTCCGGAAGGAAGCGCTTCGCGACCTACGCATTCAGTCAGAGCATTCTTTCGCATCGCCCCGGCCAGATGCTGCTGTTCGATGAAGTGGAAGACGTGTTTGGAGGGGGCGGCGGACTTGAAGAACTCTTTGGCCTGCGGTTCGGATCAGGCCCCGACAGCCTGCGCAAAAGCTGGGTGAATGAAACCCTGGAGACCAACCCGGTGCCGACGATCTGGGCCTGCAACAGCATCCGTGCCATGGATCGCGCCTACTTGCGTCGCTTCGATCTCATTGTGGAAATGAAAGCTCCCGGTCGAGAAGTGCGCAGGCGCATGCTGGCGCGCTACTTCCGCAAGGGCCAACTATCCACCGCCTGTGCCGAGCGCATCGCCGATATTGAAGCGCTGCCACCGGCGCAGATCGCCCGCGCGGCCAAGGTGTTGCGTGCGCTCAAGTGCCCGGATGTCGAACAGCGCGACCAGGAAGTGCTGCGCATGCTGGAAAGCTCCTTGCGCGCGATGGGCATGAAATGCGGATTTCGCCACGCCGTACTGCCTTCGCACTACGACCCGGCTTTCATCAACACCACGGCAGACCTCGATTCATTGGCCAAGGGGCTGGCGCGTCGTGGTTCGGGGCGCCTGTGTCTGTATGGCCCGCCCGGAACCGGCAAGACCGCGTTCGCCCATCACCTCGGCCGCGTACTGGATCGCCCGGTACTGGTGAAACGCGGCTCGGACCTCATGAACATGTTCGTGGGTGAGACGGAAAAGGAAATCGCCAACGCCTTTGCGCAAGCACAAATCGACAATGCCATTCTGGTGATTGATGAGGCGGATGGCTTCCTGCGCGACCGCGCAGGTGCAGGGTGGTCATGGGAAGTCGCCCAGGTCAACGAGCTGCTGACCCAAATGGAAGCCTTCGAAGGAATCTTCGTTGCGTCCACCAACCTCATCGACACCATGGACGCGGCATCATTGCGACGCTTCGACTTCAAGCTGAAGTTTGATTACCTCAACCGCGATCAGCGACGCGCCCTGGTGGCGAAAGCTTGTGTCACGGACAAGGTTGCCAGTGAAGCCGCCTGGAGCGCACTGGACCGACTGCATGCCATCACACCCGGTGATGTCGCCAATGCGTTGCGTCAATGCGTGGTAACCGGCGAAGCAGCAACCGTCGACACCGTGATCCAACTGCTCGAAGCAGAACAAGCGATCAAACCCGAATGCCGCAGCAAGCGGATTGGGTTTGTGCGTTGATTCCCCCCGCAAACCACACTTGTGGCCATGCTGATTCGGCGACGGACACCTCGAGGTTGCTTGCTTCCGAAGCTATACTCATGATCTCTACCAAGAAGTTCCATTCGGAGACGTCCAATGCCAAGCGAAACAACGTATCGCGGCTACGTGATCAAGAATCGGAAGGGTCTCAAGCATTGGGAGCCTCTGCTTGAAGAGTGGCTGCTATGCATCGAACGCTACTGCCGAATCTGGAAGGGGGGCGATGCTCCATATATTCACAAGGAGCGAGCCAACATCGGCTTGCTTTCGGCGGCTGCTTGGCGCTGTGGTTGGATCGCCTTGGAAGAGTTTCGGCATGAGAAAGGGGGTCGTTCGAGCAAAGAAAAATGGGTAGGGCGTGCAGACCTGCAGATTGCTACAGATAACACCGAGGAGTTCATTGAAGCGAAGTTCAACTGGATTGAGCTTTTTGCCAAGCCGGAAAAGGTACACACAAGTATAAAAAACGTATTGAGTCAAGCAACAATCGCCGCTGAAGAAACGCGAACTAACTCCGAAGCATCAAATTGTCTTGCGGTGGCATTTCTGGCCGTCTATTCAAGAAAGGAACCAGATCCGGATGGGTTCAATTCAGCGATACAAGATCTCATCTTAGAAGTGTCAAAAACAAACTGTCACGCTGTGGCTTGGTGTTTCCCAAAGGAGTATCGCTACGCAGAGCACGATGATAACTCTTGCGTGCCCGGCATAATCATGGCGATTTCGAATCCGGCTTACCCCTAAAATTGGCTCATCGCGGATTCGAGTGGGTGATTCCGGCCGTCAACAGTTGCCAGAACCCCTGTAATCAGGCCATCTTCCGGCTGCAGGAGCGCGGTGGATTCCTGCTCTGACTTTGTGACCGGGGTTTCCAGATGAAGACAGGCCGTAGCCTGCGCGAGTTGTTTTGCTTTCCTGGCTTCGTGGCGGCGGCGACGCTCAAGGGCGTGTTCGGTGATCCGAAGGCACGGATCGTGACCCTGCGGCGCCGAAAAAAACGGCCGTGTGTTCCGGTTGTGGCCATCGCTGCCGCAACCGCTACGACAAGCGCCTTTGCCTTGCTCGCGATCTGCGGGTGGCGGGTTGGGTGCTGCATGTGGAGTTCGAGCGTTGGCACGTCCACTGCAGCGGGTGTGGTCGCGTGCATGTAGAGCGGCTGGACTGGTTGGCGAAAAACCCGCGCTACACCGAGCGCTTTGCCTTGCATGTGGGTCACCTGTGCCGGAGCATGACCAACAAGGCGGTGGCCGAACTGGAGCGGTTGCACGACAGCACGGTCAAGGACTTGTCCAAGCTGTACATGGCCGAGCAGGTCCGACGCGCCGGGATGCCCGCGCCGCGCGCCATCGGCATCGACGAGATTGCCATCCACAAGGGTCATGACTACCGCGTGGTGGTCAGCGACCTGGACCGTGGCCGGCCGATCTGGTTCGGCGGCAGCGGCCGCACCGAAGCAGACATCGACCAGTTCTTCGCTGATTTGGGGCCACAAACAAGCGCGCGCATCGAATTGGCGGTCATGGACATGTGGCGGCCGTTCCGCAACTCGGTGGGCAAGAACGCACCCAATGCCGACATCGTGTTCGACAAGTTCCATATCCTGCGCCACCTGTCCGATGCGCTCGATCAGGTGCGGCGGGACGAGTACAAGCGCCTGCACGGCAAGGACCGCAGCTATATCAAAGGCCAGCGCTACACCCTGCTGAGCCACCGCCAGAACCTCACCCTGGACGGTCGTCAGGCGCTCAGGAAACTGCTGGCGGCCAACAAGCGTCTGAACACGGCCTACCTGCTGAAAGAGTCCTTCGGTCAGCTGTGGAGCTACCGTACCGAACACGGCGCTCGCGCGTTCTTCGAGCGCTGGAAGCAGAGCCTGCGCTGGCAACGACTGGAGCCATACCAGAAGTTCGCGCGGATGATCGAGCGGCACTGGGACGGCATCGCCGCCTACTGCCACCCCGACAACAAGGTCAGCCTCGGACTGGTGGAAGGACTGAACAACAAGATCCGGGTCATCCAGCGCAGCGCCTACGGCTACCGCGACGAGGACTACCTCAAGCTCAAAGTCATCGCCAGTTTCCTGCCAGCACTACCCGAAAATGCCCACCTGCACCCACACTGATCCGCGAAGACCCCTAAAATTCGACAAGGGCGGCGCCCCAATTGATCGATTTCATCGCAGGCTGGGAGGGGTGCAGTTTGCAGTTTGTCGAGAAAGCTCGTTACTGACGTACTACAAAAACCGCGTCCTGTGTCCGGGCCACAAGTGTTCAAGCAGGGCGGTCATGGCGCGTAGCGCGGGAATGCTGTTGGGCGCGCTGTGCATGCTCGCCAGTTCGATTCCCAGGATCGGCAATTCGGAACGCGCGTCGCCTGCATTGCGGCTTGATTCACCCTCGATCTCGTCCGCTTCCTCAAGCGCTACATACAAGGTCGCCTCGTCGCGACCATTCTGATGGCGCAGGGCGAAGAAACGGCCATCGCCCCGTTGCAGATACACGGCGTAGTGCCCGACGCAATGCTGCATGTGCAGCCCTTCTTCTTCCAGTTCGGCAATGCTGACCAAGGCTCTTGCGGTCCATCCATCGGGTAGCTCGATGAGCATGGGTTCGCCATGCAACTCATGGCGCGCCGCTTCGCTCCATTGCGTGGCGTGATCTGCGGGGTTGGGCGGCAACAGTTCAAACCGCGTCGACGCCCAGCCTTCGCGGTTGATCGCTGTCATGTGTCGCGCGATACCGCGCAGGATGCCTGCCCGCGCTCGCGGGTTGGTCAGAGCGAGGGTGTGCAGATCCTCCAGGGTTTGTGGAGTAGGCGGATAGGCACGCGCCAGAGCCGCGGGATCATGTCGGACCAGCAGGGCCAATGAGGCGAGGTACTGATACGCAAGCTCCCACTGCGCAGATTGTCGTGGCCGTTTTTCGATGGGTAGCTTCACCACTGCGCGCAACATGCGGCGGGTCTGCGACCAGACACCATGCAAGGGCGGAATCAGCGTGCACTGGCGGCTCGCGCGCAACTCGGCTTTGCCGACATGCAGGAATCCGCGCAAGGCGGGAACCAAGGGCTCGCCGCGATCAATGCGATCAATCACCTCCCATGCGGCGCGCACGCGTGGCCAGCGATCCTCCGAGTGCGCGACCAGCACCACCACAGCCACGAGCAGGGGAAACGCCGCAGCGGCTTGACGACGAAAGCGGTAGCGAACCGATCCGTAAGGCTGGATGAAGTAGCGTTGCCAGCAACGTGCGTCGAAATCGGACAGGCTCGGCGCCGGTGCCGCATGACGATCAGGGGCGAAGCGCCCGCGGGGGTCGAAGTCCTCGCGTCGCAGGGTGCGATCGCTGGATACCACGCACATCCAGCGCTTCCAATCGATGTCGGCGCTTGGGTTGCCCAGCATCAGCGCACTGGCGAGGAAGCGCCGTTGCTTCGCATCCTCGACGACCCGGAAAGGACCGCTGACCGGCTCGCCGCGCAGCACCGTTTCGGCACTTTCAAGCCACGCGATCCATCCGCCCTGCGGACTGTGCGCGGCTTCGTCGAGCACGCTGGAGAACGATAACGAGGCTTGCGGGAGTTGCATGGTGAATTTGCGGAGCAGAATTCCAAAGATCATGCGTACGCAGGGCGACAGGGGATGTCGCGGTTCGACGTTCCGACGGTGATGCGGGTTTGCGAAGCCGCTGGCGATTCAAGGTAACCCAAGATGACGCTACTTCAATGCGGTCATGCGTTCTGCGGAAGCGAAGAAGCAATGGCGCCGGGTTGACTCGCTGTATTCGCAGCTCGCCCTCCCGGCCATCGGCTCTGCCGATGTTCGCTTCGGCATCCAAGGCCATGGATGGCCTGCGTGCAGGAAATACAGGAGCACCTTCCTGCCTGCCTTCGCAGTCTACCCTCGCAGGAGCGACGAGCAGACGCGATGCGCGGTGCTTTGGCGTGCTTGTGTGCGTGTGATCCGATGCAGCGCGTTGTGGGTGGAACAACGCGCTGCATGCAGTCGGTCGAACGGCGTCAGAGTTCGAAGCCGTCCTGGAAGATCTCGTCGGTGGTTACGTTGCAGCTTTGCACGGAGACGTCATCGACATCCCAGCCGACATCGCCAACCGAGGAGTCGGTGCCCAGGCGGTATCGGAATTGCACGTTCTGGCCGGCATGGTCACTGACATCGACGATGGTCTGCTGGTAGCTCGTCACGCCACACCAGGCTTGCAGGCCGCCTAGCGGATTGTTGTAGCTTGTGGAGATAGACCCGGTGTATCCGCCGACCAGAATGTCGGCGGCAGGCACTTGCGTCCAGCTTGTGCCGCCATTGTCGCTCACTTCCAGGATGCCGCCGTCATAGCATGTCGTACCCGAGGATTCATTGTCCGGCCGGTGCCAGAACTTCAAGGTCAACGGATTCTCGCCCGAGGGCAAGGCGATGCTGGGCGAGACCAGGCGCTGGTCGGTGATCGACGCGGTATCGTTGGCGTGCAGGTGCGCAGCGCCTGCGTGCGGTGCACTGCTGCTGATTGCCCAGGTGTTGGTTCCGCTGCCGCCGCTGCCCTGGCTCCAACCCGACAGGCCGGATTCAAAGTCGGTGTTGAGCAGCGGGTTCGGGGTGCTGCCGATCCCGCAGTCTCCGGGCGCGGCCTGTGTATTGAAACTGTTTACCTGCGATTGCGTGCCGGTGCCGCACATGTTGTCTGCCCACACGCGCCAGTAGTAAGTGGAGCTGGTGTTGAGGGTGACGTTTGAATTCCAACTGGTGCCACTGACGCCACTGGCCGAGGCGACAATGGTGTTGAAGCCCGCATCACTGGCCACCTGGATGGTGTAGGTGGCCGCCTGGCTGGCTGCGCTCCAGCTGAAGCTTGGCTGCGGCGGAACATTGCTTGCACCGTCGGCCGGGTTGCTCAGGGTGCTGCTGCCGGGTGTGGCGTTGTACACGTTCAGGCCCAGGTTCAAGGACTTGTTGCCCGAGGTCGAGCTGGCAGTCATTGCGAGGGTGTAGCTGCCGGGAGTGGCTGCCGCGGTATTGCCGATGGTCAGCACGCTGGAGCCGACCGGGATCACCGGGTTGACGCTGAATGCGGACGTGGTGCCGGCCGGATTGCCGCCGACGGACAGGGTGACCGGGTCGGAGTAGCCGAGGATGCTGTCGACATTGATCGTGTAGTTGGCATCGGCCGGCGCGCAGATGCCTTGCGTCGCGGGTGTTGAAAGCACCCCGTAATCCGGAAACTCGGCGCAGTTGTAACAAATTACCGCGAAGTCCTGGTCGGTGGTGTCGGCATTGCCTGGCACGCCATCACCGGCGATGTTGGTGGCGTTGACGGTGACCGTTACGCCACCGGAACCCGGGTTCTGCACGTACACGTTTTCCAGGTTGTTGAGGGCATCGGCGCTGCCACCCGTTGTGCTCCAGCCGCCGCTGAATGCATTGCCCAGATAGGTGTTGCCGCTGGCCACCACCGACAGATCGAGATTGTTGACGAGGGCAGGATTGGCGCCCGGTGCACCGGGGGCATCACTCCACGCCAGGGTTACCTTCAGCGGCTTGCTGGAATCGAGCACGCCAAAACTCCGCGTCCAGTTGGCGCCGCTGTTGGCCAGGATCTCGGTCTGGTCGAAATAGGCGGTCCCCACGGCGGGTGCAATCAGGTCGGTGACATTGACCCGGCCCCAGCCCTCGACCATGTTCGGAATGGTGCCGAGCGGGACGGCGCTGTTGACGAGCAGGGCCTTGGCCATGGCCGGGCTGGGATTGGCGCCGGCATTGAAGCCGCGCCACCATTGCGAGGCCAGCACCAGCGCGCCGGATACATGCGGGGAGGCCATGCTGGTGCCGGAACAGAAGGAGTACAGGTTGCTGGTGCCGGCAATGGCTGTTCCGCAACTGCCCGGGCTGTTGTTGCTGCGCGTCGATGCGATCTGCGCGCCGGGCGCAGCCACCGTGGGCACGATTCGCCCATCGACCGAGGGTCCGCGGCTGCTGAAGCTCGCCACGCTGTTGATGGCACCGGTGCGGTAGTTGTTGGTGGCCGCCACCACGATCAGGTTCTTGGCTTCCTTGGGTGCGGTGAGGGTGTTGGCACCGGGACCCGAGTTGCCGGCGGAAAACACTTCGATGAAGGGTTCGATGGCCGTAGTGTCGAAATTGCCGTCGCGCACGATGAGGTCATGCGTGCGTTCGGAGGCTTGGTACCCGTGGTTGGTGCCTTCGCCGGTGGTCCATGAATTGTTGGTGCCCACGGCGCCGCGCACGACCGCCTGCTTGCTGCTCTCCTGCCAGCCACCGACCGGTGGCCAGGAATTGCCGGCGATCGCATTGAGCGTGACGATGCCGTAACCCGGTGCCACGCCCAGTCCGTACTTGAATCCGTTGGCGTCGGCGAATCCGCCGGCCGCGGTGGCGCCGATGATGCCGGCAACGTGCGTGCCGTGGCCGCTGCCCGGACAGTCGCCGCCGGGCTGGGCCGGCGTGCAGCCGGGGAAGCTGTAACCATCGACGATGTGGGTGTTCAAGTCCGGATGGCCGTAATCCACGCCGTCATCGGTGACTGCCCAGCGCACGCCGGTGCCGTCGAATCCGAGGGTGCCGAGGAAGGATTGATAACCGGTGAACGGCACGCCCGCTTGCGAGTAGTTGCCGGCCTGGATCTGATCGGACATCTCATCGTCGAGCACCGGTTTGGGATCGGCATATCCCATCCACACCACCGTGCCGAGTTCGGCGGCGGCGGCCAGCGACCTTGCGCTCATCTCGACCACGGCGACGAAGAAGGTCCGGTCAGCCTGCGCGGGATAAGTCTGGATCACCGTGCCGCCGAGGGCCGCAAGGGCATCGAGTGTTTGTTGCAGATGGCCATCGTTGTAGATGAAGACATCCACGTTGCGGATGCGGCCCGTGCGTGCAGCCAGGGCCGCGCTGACCTTGTAGGCCGGATGGAAATTGCCGCTCCAGCGCACATGACCGCGCGCCTGGGCGGTGGCCAGCGCGTTGCTGTCGCCCCCACACCAGGTACGCATTGTGCGGGTAGTACTGCAAGACCTTGAGCCCCGACAGCTCCAGCCCCTTCAGCCAGGCATCATCGATGGCGCCGTCGAACTGGACCAGACGCAGGCCAGCTTCATGGCCATCGAAGCGCTGATCCAGGCTCAATGCCGGTTCGCCTTCAAGCAGCGGATCAAATGCATGGTTGGGTACGCGCACTTGCATCGGGCTGGCCGGATCGATCGCGTGAGCCGCCAGGGGCAGGGCTGCGAGTACGGCAAGAAAAAGGGCCGAAGCCTTGAGATTTTGCGGACGACGAGAGTTGCGACGCGACATGGTGTGTCCTCTGGGTGCTGAGGAAGAAGGTGAGCGACCGGATGAACGCCGGACTATACGACATGCCGGGGCATCGACGCGGTCTCGTGTATGGAACACGGCCCGCGGTGTTCCGATCATGACAGCCTGATTGAAACGCCGGATACTCGGCCATCGCCCCCCGCGCGAGCCGGACATGAAAATCGCCTGCATCTGGATGGCTTCCATCGGCATTTCCCTGGCTTGGCTGGCGGGTTGCGCGGCAAGCGCGGAATCCGGGCCGGAGTGGCTGCATGCGTTGACTGCGCAACTTGGCTCCGAGCCAGTGAGCAATCCCCCGCAACGCATCCTGCGCTATCAGTACAACGACTCCACCGTGTTCTATCAGCCGCCGGTTTGCTGCGACCGACCCAGCGTGCTGTATGACGAGCAGGGAGGGGTACTGTGTTCGCCGGATGGCGGCATGACCGGTCGCGGCGATGGGCGCTGCGCCGATTTTCATGCGCAAAAATCCGACGAAACCCTGGTCTGGAAAGACCCGCGCGGCTCCTGAGCGGTCGGCCCCGGTTGGCGGAATCGTGGATCGGGGCGACAATGCAGGTTCGCAATCGTTCGGACCGCGATGGAGAATGACGAACGACAAGGACCCGAGCGCGTTGCCCCAACGCATCAACCCGGAGCAGTTTGATGGCCAGCCATGAAGTGAAAGTCCCCGATATCGGCAACTACTCCGGCGTGCCGGTGATCGAGGTGTTGGTCAAGGTCGGCGACAGCGTGGCCAAGGACCAGGGCCTGGTCACCCTGGAATCGGACAAGGCGACCATGGAAGTGCCCTCTTCCGTGGCCGGCGTGGTCAAGGAAATCAAGGTCAAGCTCGGCGACGAGATCGGCGAAGGCACGGTGGTGGCGATCGTCGATGCGGATGGCGCTGCTGCTCCGGCACCCAAGCCGACCGCTGCCGCAGCGGCTGCCGCCAAGCCCGAACCGGCACCCGCGCCTGCGCCGGCTCCGAACAAAGCCAGCATCGACACCAGCAAGCCAACCCGCTTGACCGAACTGGAAACCGCCGCACTGGCGCCAGACATCGATCCGGAAGTCTCTGGGCCACAGGCCTCGCCGCCGGTCAACTTTGGTGCAGACGCGGTGAATCCGGCCAAGATCCCGCATGCCAGCCCCGCCATTCGCCTGTTTGCGCGCGAACTGGGCGTGGACTTGAATCAGGTCAAGGGCAGCGAACGCAACGGACGCATCACCCGCGAGGACGTGCAGAAATTCGTCAAGGCCGCGCTCAGTGGTGGGGCACCACGCGCTGCAAGCGGTGGCGGTGGCCTCAATCTGCTGCCTTGGCCGCAGGTGGATTTCAGCAAGTTCGGTGAAGTCGAAACGAAGCCCCTGTCGAAAATCAAGAAGATTTCCGGTGCCAACCTGGCGCGCAACTGGGCCATGATTCCGCACGTCACCCAGTTCGATGATGCCGACATCACCGACCTGGAAGCCCTGCGCGTCGAACTCAACAAGGAAAACGAAAAAGCCGGCATCAAGCTGACCATGCTTGCCTTCCTGATCAAGGCGGTGGTTTCCGCATTGAAGAAGTTCCCGGACTTCAACGCCTCGCTGGATGTCAGTGGCGAAAGCCTGGTGCTGAAGAAGTACTTCCATATCGGCTTTGCCGCCGACACGCCGAATGGCCTGGTCGTGCCGGTCATCCGCGATGCCGACACGAAGGGCGTCATCGACCTCGCCCGCGAATCCGGTGAGCTGGCGAAGAAGGCGCGTGATGGCAAGCTAGGACCGGCCGACATGTCTGGCGGCTGTTTCTCCATCTCCAGCCTCGGCGGCATCGGCGGTACCGCGTTCACGCCCATCGTCAATGCGCCGGAGGTTTCCATCCTCGGCGTGTCCAAATCCGCGATCAAGCCGGTGTGGAATGGCGAGAAGTTCAAGCCTCGCCTTATCCTGCCCTTGAGCCTGAGCTATGACCATCGCGTCATCGACGGTGCTTCCGCCGCGCGCTTCACCGCGTATCTGGCCCAAGTGCTGGCCGACATGCGCCGCGTCCTGCTTTGAATCGGAGAAACGACGTGGCCAACGCGATTGAAATCAAGGTTCCCGACATCGGCAACTACAGCGGCGTGCCGGTGATTGAAATCCTGGTCAAGCCGGGAGACAGCGTGAAGAAGGACCAGGGCATCGTCACCCTGGAATCGGACAAGGCGACCATGGAAGTGCCATCGCCCGCCGCCGGCGTGATCAAGGAGATCAAGGTCAAGCTCGGCGATGAAGTCGGCGAAGGTGCGCTGATTGCGCTGCTGGAAAGCGCAGAGGCTGCGACTGCTGCACCTGCACCTGCGCAAGCAGCAAAAGCGGCACCCGCACCTGTCGCGGCCGCACCTGCGCCTTCAGCGGCACCTGCACCGAAAGCAGCCGCAGCCAGCGGGCGCACGGCGGATTTCGAATGCCAGGTCGTTGTGTTGGGTTCCGGCCCCGGCGGCTACACCGCGGCATTCCGCGCCGCCGATCTGGGCCAGGACACGGTATTGATCGAGCGTTATTCCACGCTCGGCGGCGTGTGTCTCAATGTCGGCTGCATTCCCTCCAAGGCTCTGCTGCATGCCGGGCGGGTGATCGAGGAAGCCGCGCATGCCGAAGACATCGGCTTGAGTTTCGGCAAACCGAAGATCGATCTCGACAAGCTGCGCGCGAGCAAGGACAAGGTCGTCAAACAGTTGACCGGTGGATTGGCCGGCATGGCCAAGCAGCGCAAGGTGCGCGTGGTCGAAGGCGTCGGCAAATTCATCTCGCCGAATGAAATCGAAGTGGAAGGCAAGGACGGCAAGAAACTGGTGCGTTTCGAGAAAGCCATCATTGCCGCCGGTTCGCAGGCGGTGAAATTGCCCGGATTCCCCTGGGACGACACGCGCATGATGGATTCCACCGATGCGCTGGATCTCGCCGACATCCCAAAGAAGCTGCTGGTGGTCGGCGGCGGCATCATTGGCCTTGAAATGGCCTGCGTGTACGACGCGCTGGGCTCCGAGGTGACCGTGGTCGAACTGCTCGACCAGTTGATGCCGGGTGCCGATGCCGATCTTGTTCGACCCTTGCAGCAGCGTCTGGCCAAACGCTATGCCGGCATTCATCTCAAGGTGAAAGTCGCGAAGATCGAAGCCGGCAAGAAGGGCCTCACCGCCACGTTTGAAGGGGAAAAGGCACCCGAGCCGCAAACGTATGACCGCGTGCTGGTCGCCATCGGCCGCTCGGCCAATGGCGGCAAGATCAACGCGCAAGCGGCCGGCGTCAACGTGACCGATCGCGGCTTCATTCCCGTCGACAAGCAGATGCGCACCAACGTGCCGCACATCTTTGCCATCGGTGATCTGGTCGGCCAACCCATGCTCGCGCACAAGGCCACGCACGAAGGAAAAGTGGCCGCGGAAGTGGCAGCCGGCGAAAAGAGCGAATTCCTCGCGCGGGTGATTCCGTCGGTCGCCTACACCGATCCGGAAATCGCCTGGGTTGGCCTCACCGAAACCGAAGCCAAGGCGCAAGGCATCGCCTATGGCGTCGGCAAGTTCCCGCATGCGGCTTCCGGCCGTGCCATCGGCATCGGTCGCACCGAAGGCTTCACCAAGCTGATCTTCGATGAAGCCAGCCACCGCGTGCTCGGCGCCGGCATCGTCGCCCCGAATGCCGGTGACCTGATCGCCGAAGTCGCCCTTGCCATCGAAATGGGCTGCGAAGCCGCCGACATCGGCCTCACCATCCATCCGCACCCGACCCTGAGCGAATCCGTCGGCATGGCTGCGGAAGTCTACGAAGGTACGATTACCGATCTGTACATCCCGAAGAAGAAGTAATCACCTCCCTCTTCCGGAGGGCAGGATTGGGTTGAGGCCAAGGTGGTTGATGCGGGGCCATCAAGGTAGGGTGGATAAGCCTGCAAGGCGCATCCACCAACGCGATGTGCGGCGGATGCGCTGCGCTTATCCGCCCTACAGGAAAGCGCTTCGCTTGTGGCGTCTACATTCCCATAGAAGAAGTAATCAGCTCCCTCTTCCGGAGGGCAGGATTGGGTTGAGGCCAAGGTGGTTGATGCGGGGCCATCAAGGTAGGGTGGATAAGCCTGCAAGGCGCATCCACCAACGCGATGTGCGGCGGATGCGCTGCGCTTATCCGCCCTACAGGAAAGCGTTTCGCTTGTGGCGTCTACATTCCCATAGAAGAAGGAATCACTTCCCTCTTCCGGAGGGCAGGGTTGGATTGAGGCCAAGGTGGGTGATGCGAGGCCATCAAGGTAGGGTGGATAAGCCGACAAGGCGCATCCACCAACGCGACGTACGGCGGATGCGCTGCGCTTATCCGCCCTCCACGGGAATGCCTGGGGCTCGCTTGCACGCTCCTCTCCCACCGGCGTACCAAGGGGCATAAAGGAGAGGGTCGGGGTGAGGGTGGTCGCTCAGCCTGCTGGCCAGGCATGATCACGCGCGACATCGATGTACGGTTGGTCGTTCCTTGGCTCCAACACCTCATGCGTGCTGCTATGGTTGTCGGCAGTTGCTGTCGACATGCCTGGAAAATTGATGCGTGTTTTCGTACTCAGGGCCCGCGCGGCTCGACTGACAGCGCGGCCCTGCTGGCTGCTGTCGGCGCGGGTATCCATAGCGAGATCCTCGCGCACGCCTTGATGAATGCGTTGTTCGTGGCGCAGTCGCACCGCGCGGATGTGGTGGTGCATCTGGTGTTGGAAAGCACGCGCGATTATTCGCGCACGATTTCGTTTGATTCCAACGCCCTGCGCGAGCTGGGTGGTTTCCACGAGCAGGCGCTGCTGGCGAGGATTGCCCATGCGCTGGATGCCTCCATCGGCATGGGCAAGGAAGAATCGCGCATGGTCGAGCCCGGCATTACTGTGCGCACCGTCAGTTTTGAAAAGCTGGTGCAGGAATTGGCAGTCGATCACGCCCTGTTCGTGATGGATCGCAAGGGAACGTCCATCCGCGAGCAGGCGTTTTCCGGCAATCCCTGTTTCCTGCTGACCGATCACCTGCCGATGCCGAAAAAGTCCTTCAACAGCCTGCAACGGCTGGGCGCGAAGAAGATCAGTCTGGGGCCACGCATGCTGTTCGCCTCGCAATGCGTGACCCTGATCCAGCACGAGCTGGACATGCGGGGAAACCTGATCCCAAGCCTGGCGTCGGGCTAGGAGCCTGCGCGGCAGAATGAATTCGAAGCGAAACGGCGCTGGCGCGATTCAGCGGTTCAATCGGAAGGTGCGCATAGCGGGCACTATGCAAGCCTGACGATTGATCCGATCAATCGATGACAGCGTCGTTGCAGCCGGATGGCTTCTGCCGCGCAGGCTCCTGGAGCAATGGTGAAATCCCCACAAACAGCGCAATCGGGATTGGAATACCATCCGCGCATGAGCGATACCCACGCAGCCGAATCCACGGCCACCCTGCTGTCCCTGCTGCGCCAGGGCGACGACTCGGCGCGGGATCGCCTGGTGGCCCGCTACCTGCCCATGCTGCGGCGCTGGGCGCACGGGCGCCTGCCGGCGCGGGCGCGGGATCTGAATGACACGCATGATCTTGTTCAGATCACCCTCCTTTCGGCATTGAAGAACCTTGAACAGTTCGAATCCCGCCACGAGGGTGCCTTGCTCGCTTATCTGCGAACCACGTTGCTCAACGCGATACGCGGCGAGATCCGGCGGGTCGGGCGTGCTGGCGTGGTCGAGTCCCTGCAGGAGGATTCCGGGATGGTGGGTGCAGAAACGCCGCTGCCGCGCCTGGATTCCGGATCAATGGCTGGACTACGAGAACGCACTGGGCAAGCTGCCCGAGATCAAGCGTGAAGCGGTGTTGCTGCGCCTGGAGTTCGGCATGAGCTACGCGGAAATCGCCTCCGCGCTGGACCGACCCAGCGAAGCGGCCGCCAGCATGATGGTGTCGCGCGCGTTGGTTGATCTTGCACGACATCTGGAATGAACCCGGAAAACGAAGCCGAGCTGAAATCGCACGGCGCATCGCCGATGGCGAATCCGTGGACCTGGCTGAGCTGGGGCAGGGCAACCCGGATCTGGCGCGACGCCTCGGCAAGTTGCAATCGTTGGCCCATGCCATGCAGGGCAGCAGCACCAGCGGATCGCGTTGGGGTCATTTGCAGCAATTGCAACTGGCCGGCCAGGGCGGGTTTGGCGCGGTCTACCGTGCTTACGATCCCCACCCTCGACCGCATGGTCGCGTTGAAGCTGCGCCACACCGACGGCGCGGCGATGTTGCCCCAGTGGCGCGGATTTCGGGCCGAGGCCCGTCGCCTCGCGCGTGTTCGCCATCCCAACGTTCTCGCCGTGCACGGCGCCAGCTATCACGATGGTTGTGCCGGGTTGTGGACGGACTGGATCGACGGTGAAACCTGACGGATCGCCTGGAACGCAGCGGCCCCCTGCACGGTGAAGAGTTGCTGCGCGTGTTGCGCGAGCTCGCCGAGGCGCTGGAAGCCGTGCACAGCGCGGCCCTGGTGCATGGCGACGTCAAGGCCAGCAATGTCATGCTCGACCGCCAGGGTCGGGTGATCCTGATGGATTTGGTGCGGGCTTGAATCCAGCAGTGAAGGAAGCCGGCAGGGCGCGGGTACGCCGCGCTATTCGGCCCGGAAGTCCTAGCCGGTGGCGTGGCGACATCGGCGGTGGACATTTACGCCTTTGGCGTTTCTCGCCCATTTGTTGGCCAGCAATAGATACCCGAGCCCGCCCAGGCGGTTGTCGCGTTGCTGGCCAATCGCATTGCGCAAGCCGATGCCGCGCTTGCTCAGTGACGATGCGAACGCGCGACCGAAGCCGCCGGTTGCGCCAGCGGCTTGCAGCAGATGATCGACGCGCGCGACGTCGCGCGCGTCGCTTCGCACTGGGTGCAACCATCGCGGACTGGCCGCGGTCGCACTGGTGTCGGTGTTCGGTTGCCAGCGTGCCGAGTCATTGCGTCGAGGCCGTCACCGCACGCGATCAGACCTTGGCCACCAACGCTTCCTGACCGATCTGCTGGAAGCGCCGTCGCCCTGGATCAATGGGGGGCGCGACGTCAAGGTGGCGGAGTTGCTCGACGCGGCCACGCGACGAGTGACGGAGCCAGCGATCTTGCCTCGCCGGTGCGGCTCACCTTGCTGCACGCGATCGGTGGCTCCGAACCGGGCGCTAGGCCGCGCGCCACCGAGGACACTCTCGCAGGCATTGCAACTGGCCCAATCCGACCGACTGCCGATCCGGTTCTGCTGCGACGGATCTAGCTGAACTGGCCGAAGCGCGCAGCATGCCTGACGAGTGGGACGCGGCTGATGCCATCCTCGCCGAGCTGGCTGCCGACCCGCGCTGGAGCGGCGATGCTGTTGCCAGGCCGAGATCGCGATTGGCCGCGCCGATGCGCTCGCGCATGCGGGTCGCATCGAGGAAGCCGGCAAGGTTCTGACAACCACGGTGCTGGATACGCCGGGGCTCGACGCGTACACACGCATCGCGGCCGGCTGGAACCTGGGCCAGCTCTACAAGGCAAGCAAGTCGACTGGTCGAGGGCGAACGAACATTGCACGCAGCATTCTTGCGGAGTCGGACAAACTGGGCCGAACCAGTTTCGTGATGTCGATCTGGATCCGCAACGAACTGGCGACGTCATTGAACCAGCTGGGTCGCTTTGGGGAAGCCGAGACGGTGTACCGCGAAGCGGCCGACAGGCCCGGAAGCCTACGGCGACCGCACCCTGGGCACGCTGGCAATGAAGGTGAACCTGTCGATCAGCCTACGCGATCAGGGCACGCCGAAGCCGAGGCCTTGCAGCGGAGATGCCCGAGCTCGCCACCTCGCTTGATGGAATCGACGCACGATCCACATTGACGACGCGCTCGTCCCTGGCGGTAACGCTGCACGAATCGGGCCGTGACTAGAGTCTGGCTTCGTGCTGGATGAGAACATCCCCTTGCTTGAGCGCAAGTTGGGCATGAATCATCCGAACACGCTGATCGACACCTTTAACCGCGTCGAGATCATGAACGTCCTCGGCCGCCACGCCGACGCGCTGGCGGCCGGACGCGCGTTGCTTCCGCGCATGGTCGAAGCCACCGGTGCCGATCGCCCGTTCGCGCTGGAGACCGAGGACGCCATTGGCTGGCTTTGACGCAACTCGCCCAAGCTGCAAGCGCTGTGATGCATCGGCGCGCTTGAACTCAAGACCCGGATGATGGGTGCCGAAACGCCCACGCGCTGATTTCCCAGGAGGACCTGGCCCGCGCTGCTTGCACTCGGCCGTCGCGACGAGGCTTGGCCTAGCTACAACCCCTGCTGGATGCGCGCATGCGCATGCTGGGTGCCATTCCAACTTACGCGCACGGCACGCGAATTACTGGCAAAGGCCACGTCGAACTGAGGCGAAACCGGGTCGTTAAGTTGGATTTGGCCACGCGGCAGCG
>JADJQH010000003.1 GCA_016712865.1 Dokdonella sp. | reverse complement strand
ATCGAAGTGGAAGGCAAGGACTGCAAGAAACTGGTGCGCTTCGGGAAAGCCATCATTGCTGCCGGTTCACAAGCGGTGAAATTGCCCGATTCCCCGACGACACGCGCATGATGGATTCCACCGATGCGTTGGATCTTGCCGACATCCCAAAGAAACTGCTGGTGGTCGGCGGCGGCATCATTGGCCTTGAAATGGCGTGCGTGTACGACGCGCTGGGCCTCGAGGTCACCGTGGTCGAACTGTTCGACCAGTTGATGCCCGGCGCCGATGCCGATCTTGTTCGACCCTTGCAGCAGCGTCTGGCCAAACGCTAGCCGGATTCATCTCAAGGTGAAAGTCGCGAAGATCGAAGCCGGCAAGAAGGGCCTCACCGCCACGTTTGAAGGGGAAAGGCGCCCGGAACCGCAAACCTATTATGACGGTGTTGGTCGCCATCGGCCGTTCGGCCAATGGCGGCAAGATCAACGCGCAAGCGGCCGGGCGTGAACGTGACCGATCGTTATTTCATTCCGGTTGACCGGCAGATGCGGCACCAACGTGCTTCATATCTTTGCCATCGGTGATCTGGTCGGACAACCTCATGCTCGCGCACAAGGCCACCCACGAAGGAAAAAGTGGCCGGAAGTGGCAGCGTACGAGAAGAGCGAGTTCGTCGCGCGGGTGATTCCCCGGTCGCCTACACCGATCCGGAACCTGGTTGGTTCCCACCGAAACCGAAGCCAAGGCGCAAGGCATCGCCTACGGTGTTGGCAAGTTTTCGCTGCGGCTTCCGGCCGTGCCATTGGCATTGGCCGCACCGAAGGCTTCACCAAACTGATCTTCGATGAAGCCAGCCACCGCGTGCTCGGCGCCGGCATCGTCGCCCCGAATGCCGGTGACCTCATCGCCGAAGTCGCCCTTGCTATCGAAATGGGCTGCGAAGCCGCCGACATCGGCCTCACCATCCATCCGCACCCGACCCCGAGCGAATCCGTCGGCATGGCCGCGGAAGTTCACGAAGGCACGATCACCGATCTGTACATCCCGAAGAAGAAGTAATCACCTCCTCTTCCGGAGGGCAGGATTGGGTTGAGGCCAAGGTGGGTGATGCGAGGCTATCAAGGTAGGGTGGATAAGCCCGCAAGGCGCATCCACCAACGCGATGTGCGGGCGGACGCGCTGCGCTTATCCGCCCTACGGGAAAGCGCTTCGCTTGTGGCGTCTACATTCCCATAGAAGAAGTAATCAGCTCCATCTTCCGGAGGGGAGGTTGGGTTGAGGCCATGGTGGTTGATGCGAGGGCCATCAAGGTAGGTGGATAAGCCGACAAGGCGCATCCACCAACGGGATGTCCGGCGGATGTGCTGCGCTTATCCGCCCTACAGGAAAGCGCTTCGCTTGTGGCGTCTACATTCCCATAGAAGAAGGAATCACTTCCCTCTTCCGGAGGGCAGGGGTTGGGTTGAGGCCAAGGTGGGTGATGCGAGGCTATCAAGGTAGGGGTGGATAAGCCTGCAAGGCGCATCCACCAACGCCCTGTGCGGCGGATGCGCTGCGCTTATCCGCCCTCCACGGGAATGCCTGGCCTGCTTGCACGCTCCTCTCCCACCGGCGTACCAAGGGGGCAGAAAGGAGAGAGGGTCGAGGGTGGTCGCTCAGCCTGCTGGCCTGGCATGATCACGCGCGACATCGATGTACGGTTGGTCGTTCCTTGGCTCCAACACCTCATGCGTGCTGCTATGGTTGTCGGCAGTTGCTGTCGACATGCCCGGAAAAATTGATGCGTGTTTTCGTACTCAGGGCCCGCGCGGCGCCGACTGACAGCGCGGCCCTGCTGGCTGGTGTCGGCGGGGATATCCACAGCGAGATCCTCGCGCACGCCTTGATGAATGCGTTGTTCGTGGCGCAGTCGCACCGCGCGGATGTGGTGGTGCATCTGGTGTTGGAAAGCACGCGCGATTATTCGCGCACGATTTCGTTTGATTCCAACGCCCTGCGCGAGCTGGGTGGTTTCCACGAGCAGGCCTTGCTTGCAAGGATTGCCCATGCGCTCGATGCCTCCATCGGCATGGGCAAGGAAGAATCGCGCATGGTCGAGCCCGGCATTACTGTGCGCACCATCAGTTTTGAGAAGCTGGCGCAGGAATTGGCAGTCGATCACGCCTTGTTCGTGATGGATCGCAAGGGAACGTCCATCCGCGAGCAGGCGTTTTCCGGCAATCCCTGTTTCCTGCTGACCGATCACCTGCCGATGCCGAAAGTCCTTCAACAGCCTGCAACGGCTGGGCGCGAAAGCGGGAAACCTGATCCCAAGCCTGGCGGCCACGCATTCTGAACGTCGCAGGAAAACGCCCGCAGTGACGCAATGCAATCTGGCAGTTCGCGGATTCAACAAGGTGTGGTGCCCCAGCCTGCGTGCTTGTCGCGGAACCACATCGCCTGGCGCCTCGGGCTAGGAGCCTGCGCGGCAGAATGAATTCGGAAGCAAAACGGCGCTGGCGCGATTCAGCGGTTCAATCGGAAGGTGCGCATAGCGGGCTCTATGCAAGCCTGACGATTGATCCGATCAATCGATGACAGCGGCGTTGCAGCCGGATGGCTTCTGCCGCGCAGGCTCCTGGAGCAATGGTGAAATCCCCACAAACAGCGCAAGCGGGATTGGAATACCATCCGCGCATGAGCGATACCCACGCAGCCGAATCCACCGCCACCTTATTGTCGTTGCTGCGCCAGGGCGACGACTCGGCGCGGGATCGCCTGGTGGCCCGCTACCTGCCCATGCTGCGGCGCTGGCGCACGGGCGCCTGCCGGCGCGGGCGCGGGATCTGAATGACACGCATGATCTTGTTCAGATCACCCTCCTTTCGGCATTGAAGAACCTTGAACAGTTCGAATCCCGCCACGAGGGTGCCTTGCTCGCTTATCTGCGAACCACGTTGCTCAACGCGATACGCGGCGAGATCCGGCGGGTCGGGCGTGCTGGCGTGGTCGAGTCCCTGCCGAAGGATTCCGGGATGGTGGGTGCAGAAACGCCGCTGCCGCGCCCGGATTCCGATCAATGGCTGGACTACGAGAACGCACTGGCCAAGCTGCCCGAGATCAAGCGTGAAGCGGTGTTGCTGCGCCTGGAGTTCGGCATGAGCTACGCGGAAATCGCCTCCGCGCTGGACCGACCCAGCGAAGCGGCCGCCAGCATGATGGTGTCGCGCGCGTTGGTTGATCTTGCACGACATCTGGAATGAACCCGGAAAACGAAGCCGAGCTGGAAATCGCACGGCGCATCGCCGATGGCGAATCCGTGGACCTGGCTGAGCTGGGGCAGGGCAACCCGGATCTGGCGCGACGCCTCGGCAAGTTGCAATCGTTGGCCCATGCCATGCAGGGCAGCAGCACCAGCGGATCGCGTTGGGGTCATTTGCAGCAATTGCAACTGGCCGGCCAGGGCGGGTTTGGCGCGGTCTACCGTGCTTACGATCCCACCCTGGACCGCATGGTCGCGTTGAAGCTGCGCCACACCGACGGCGCGGCGATGTTGCCCAGTGGCGCGGATTTCGTGGCCGAGGCCCGTCGCCTCGCGCGTGTTCGCCATCCCAACGTTCTCGCCGTGCACGGCGCCAGCTATCACGATGGCCGTGCCGGGTTGTGGACGGACTGGATCGACGGTGAAACCCTGACGGATCGCCTGGAACGCAGCGGCCCCCTGCACGGTGAAGAGTTGCTGCGCGTGTTGCGCGAGCTCGCCGAGGCGCTGGAAGCCGTGCACAGCGCGGGCCTGGTCATGGCGACGTCAAGGCCAGCAATGTCATGCTCGACCGCCAGAGTCGGGTGATCCTGATGGATTTTGGTGCGGGCTTCGAATCCAGCAGTGAAGGAAGCCGGCAGGGCGCGGGCACGCCGCGCTATCTGGCCCCGGAAGTCCTGGCCGGTGGCGTGGCGACATCGGCGGTGGACATTTACGCCTTTGGCGTTCTCGCCCATTTGTTGGCCAGCAATAGATACCCGGAGCCCGCCCAGGCGGTTGTCGCGTTGCGGCCAATCGCATTGCGCAAGTTGATGCCGCGCTTGCTCAGTGACGATGCGAACGCGCGACCGAAGGCCGCCGGGTTGCGCCATGGCTTGCAGCAGATGATCGACGCGCCGCGACGTCGCGCGCGTCGCTTCGCACTGGGTGCAACCATCGCGGGACTGGCCGCGGTCGCACTGGTGTCGGTGTTCGGTTACCAGCGTGCCGAGTCATTGCGTGCCGAGGCCGTCACCGCACGCGATCAGACCTTGGCCACCAATCGCTTCCTGACCGATCTGCTGGAAGCGCCGTCGCCCGATCAATGGGGGCGCGACGTCAAGGTGGCGGAGTTGCTCGACGCGGCCACGCGACGAGTGACTGGAGCCAGCGATCTTGCCTCGCCGGTGCGGATCACCTTGCTGCACGCGATCGGTGGCTCGAACCGGGCGCTGGGCCGGCCGCGCGCCACCGAAGAAGCACTCTCGCAGGCATTGCAACTGGCCCAATCCGAGCCGACTGCCGATCCGGTTCTGCTGCGACGGATCAAGCTGAAACTGGCCGAAGCGCGCAGCATGCTCGACGAGTGGGACGCGGCTGATGCCATCCTCGCCGAGCTGGCTGCCGACCCGCGCTGGAGCGGCGATGCCGTTGCCCAGGCCGAGATCGCGATTGGCCGCGCCGATGCGCTCATGCATGCGGGTCGCATCGAGGAAGCCGGCAAGGTTCTGACAACCACGGTGCTGGATACGCCGGGGCTCGACGCGCACACACGCATCGAGGCCGGCTGGAACCTGGGCCAGCTCTACAACAAGCAAGGTCGACTGGTCGAGGGCGAACGAACATTGCGCAGCATTCTTGCGGAGTCGGACAAACTGGGCCGAACCAGTTTCGTGATGTCGATCTGGATCCGCAACGAACTGGCGACGTCATTGAACCAGCTGGGTCGCTTTGCGGAAGCCGAGACGGTGTACCGCGAAGCGGCCGACAGGGCCAAGGAAGCCTACGGCGACCGCACCCTGGGCACGCTGGCAATGAAGGTGAACCTGTCGATCAGCCTGCGCGATCAGGGCAAGTACGCCGAAGCCGAGGCCTTGCAGCGGGAGATGCTCGAGCTCGCCACCTCGCTTGATGGAATCGACGCACGATCCACATTGACGACGCGCTCGTCCCTGGCGGTAACGCTGCACGAATCGGGCCGTGACCAGGAGTCTCTGGCCATGCTGGATGAGAACATCCCCTTGCTTGAGCGCAAGTTGGGCATGAATCATCCGAACACGCTGATCGACACCTTCAACCGCGTCGAGATCATGAATGTCCTCGGCCGCCACGCCGACGCGCTGGCGGCCGGACGCGCGTTGCTTCCGCGCATGGTCGAAGCCACCGGTGCCGATCACCCGTTCGCGCTGGAGACCGAGGACGCCATTGGCCTGGCTTTGACGCAACTCGGCCAAGCTGCGCAAGCGCTGCCGATGCATCGGCGCACGCTTGAACTCAAGACCCGGATGATGGGTGCCGAAACGCCCTACGCGCTGATTTCCCAGGAGTACCTGGCCCGCGCGCTGCTTGCACTCGGCCGTCGCGACGAGGCTTTGGCCTTGCTTCAACCCCTGCTGGATGCGCGCATGCGCATGCTGGGTGCCGACCACCAACGCACGCGCACGGCACGCGAATTGCTGGCAAAGGCCACGTCGAACTGAGGCGAAACCGGGTCGTTGTTGGATTTGGCCACGCGGCAGCGTTGAAGCAAGTGACGGCGTCTTGCCTCGCTTCGGGTTCGCGGCCATGAAACTTCCATTCCTGTTGCAACTGGGTATCGGCAGCCTGCTCATCGCCAGCCACGCCGGCAGTGCGGCGACATTCTGCGTCAACGAAACCACCGAGATCCAGGACGCCCTGGCCGTTGCCGAAAGCAATGGTGAAGATGACGTGATCCGCATCAAGACCGGCACCTACACCTACACGTTTCCGTTCGTTGCGGGCATGTTCTATTACGAAACCCAGGAAGATTTCGACCTCACCCTGCAAGGTGGCTGGACAGGCTCCGGAGAAACCTGCCAGCGACGCTTCCTGAACCCCACCTCGACCGTGCTGGCCAGTGACGGTACAAAGTCCATCCTGACGATAAAAGGCGCCAACAGCAGCGCTGGCGACATCATCATCGAGCAACTCACCGTGCGCGGCGGCGACAGCGCAACAGAGGGTGCCGGAATGAAGCTCGGCGGAAACATCGGTTCCAACGGATTCAGCGGCAGCATCGTGGTCGAGCGTGTGTACTTCGACAACAACTCCGCACCGGAAGGCGCCGGCCTGTACGCGTCAACCAATGGCGGTATCCGCGTGCGCAACAGCATCTTCCGCGCCAATCAGTGCGAGAACAATGGCTGTGCAGCCAGCATCGCCATCTTCTCCCTCGACGGTTCCGAAGTTCGCGCGGTGTTCAGCAACAACACCGTTTTCGGCAACACCTGCAGCGACGATGCCGGGGCGAGCTGCGTCACCGGCGGCGTGATCGTCGATGGCCTGGGCTTGAGCCCGCGCACGGCCTTGCTCAACAACGCCTTCGCGCAGAACGACGGCAATGATGTTGAACTGACCGGCGGTAGCGCGGTGGATCTCTGGTACAACAACATCACCGAAATGTCCGGCACGCCGGCTTCCGAGCTTGGGACCCTCAACTATTCCAATCCCGGATTCGTCTCGCCGATCCTGGATGATGATTTCAACCTGCAACAGGATTCCCCACTGCGAAATGCGGGCTACGACGGTTTTCTGGTAGGCCTGCCGCCGTACAGCTCGATCGACTACGCCGGCATTTCCCGGGTGCAGGAAAGCGTGATCGACATCGGCGCCCATGAATTCGGAGAGCGCATTTTCTTCGACGGCTTTGAATGAAGTCCTGGC
Organism: Dokdonella sp.; assembly: GCA_016712865.1. Taxonomy (GTDB): domain Bacteria; phylum Pseudomonadota; class Gammaproteobacteria; order Xanthomonadales; family Rhodanobacteraceae; genus Dokdonella. Next base: position 180,048 of record JADJQH010000003.1, on the reverse strand, counting down.
TGATTCCCGAATGAGCATGGTCGAACGCATCAGCTGGGATTGGGGACCTTGAGGATCCCGTTCCGCTCTGCGGAATCCGCGGCGGTCGCTCTCGTAGAGCCGAGCTTGCCCGGCTGTGAATTCCAAGAGCCGAGCTTGCTCGGCTGTGAATTCCAAGGTGTAGAGCCGAGCTTGCTCGGCTGTGAATTCCAAGATGTAGAGCCGAGCTTGCTCGGCTGTTGATGTGCGACAACGGGAAGCAGGCCAAGTTGTGTTTGTAGGTCGGGCTTCAGCCCGACAAGTTGCCGCAGAAGAGCCAAAGCCGTCGGGTTGAAACCCGACCTACCAAGTGCTCGTGCGCCAGCTCCAGGCGGAGCAAGCTCTACAGTCGCGCGATGTATCTGGATGTATTTGGTAGAGCCGAGCTTGCTCGGCTGTGCATTCCAAGGTGTAGAGCCGAGCTTGCTCGGCTGTGCATTCCAAGGTGTAGAGCCGAGCTTGCTCGGCTGTGAATTCCAAGGTGTAGAGCCGAGCTTGCTCGGCTGCGGGCCCTCGGTCGGCGTCGGAGATTCAGAACGGTGTCTCGAAACCATTGCCGAATATCGCCACCGTGTTCTCGTAGGCGCCGATATCCACTTCCGGGCCGTAGATGCGCTGATTGCCGTCAAGGTCTAACGCCCCAAACGGATACGCCCCAATCACGCCTGCATTGCGCAAGGGTGAAGCGGAGGACAGCCGGTAATTCCCTGGACCGCCGAACAACGGATCGACATAGGCAAGGTTGCCGCTCTGGCTCGCCGGTGTACCGATCCAGGTCAGCAGGTTGTTGTGATCGAGATCCACGTTCGACCCCTGCAGGCGCAAATCCGCATCCTCATTGAAGGCGAACACATTGTTGAAGAAGGCCGCGTTCGCATCGCCGTAGAATCGCCCTCCGCTCACATCGCAGCTGGCCGGGGCGCCATTGATGCACACGCTCTCGACCACCGTGTTGTTGCCGAACAGCACGGGAATGGGATGGAGGGCGGTGGCGGGCGCATTCGAAAGCAGGTCAAACGCGCAGTAGTCCCATGAGCAGCCATTGTTGATGAACAGGTTGCCGAGCACGGAGATGCGACCGGCCGGGTTGCTGATGGAAAGCCCACCGACAGCAGTTGTGCTGATGTTTTCCAGGAAAATGACGTTGTTCACGTTGACGGTTCCCGAGAACCCGGTTGGACCCCCGGCTTCCAGGCCGGCGCCGAACTGGTCCGAATAGCCGTTGCGGATCAAAACGTTGAATACCCCGATGTAGCCGTCGCTGTTGGCGGAACCAGTCAGGGCAAGCACCTGACGCTGGTCCTCGCCGTCGAGGATGGTGAAGCTGGCGATGTCGGTGCGAATGGTGCAGGTGGCGTTGTAGCCGCCAATGATCGATACGGCAAAGTCCTGGCTTGTGGAATAGGCAAACGCTGTACTCCCGCTGTCGACCTCATGGATACCGCTAGCCACCAAAATCTCGTCACTTTCCCCGTTGTTCTGGGCACTGGCCAGGGCGCTGCGCAGTTCAGCGCCGGAATTGACACAGAAGGTGGCGGCCACGGCATTCCCGCCCAAGGCCACGAGAATCGCCAGCATCGCCATACGGGTCCGAAACATGGGAGTTCTCCTCGTCATCCGTCGCGCAACGACCGGCGCCATGGCCCTATCAATGCCGAAGGGCAGGAAAAACCAACATGACCTCTGCCTTCGCGGGAACGACGAACCTGAAGTTGGTCAGAGTGTCCCCAGGGATCGAGGGCAAACTCCGGCCTCATCCTGATTGTTGGAAATGGCAACTGTTGGGCATTGAGTAGGGAGAGCCCCTACGGAGTTGCAACAATGCCCGTGTCGTCCGCTACGCCCGCATGGCGCCAGAAAGCACGGCTCTGGATCGGTTTCGTGGCCTGTGTCGGCGCAAGCAACGCCATGGCGGCCACCTGCACCTGGAGTGCCGCTGCGCCGGCTTCCTGGCATGAACCCGCAAACTGGAGCGCTTGCGCGGGCGGCAACGGCTCGCCAGCGGGAACGCCGGGACCTGCCGACAGCGCGGTGATTCCGGCGGGCGTCGCCTGGCTCGACGGTCAACTCACGACGGTTGCAAATCTGCAGCTTGCCCCCGGTGCCGAACTGGGCGTGGTCGAAACCTGGACCACGACGCGCCAACTGACCATCACCGGCAGCTTCACGATGACCAATGCGACGGTGTCCGGTGCATTGCCGCCACCGGGCGGGCCATCTCCGGCCTATTTGTCATTGCAGTTGCCTGTCGGCTCGACGGTTTCGCTGGGCGGAGCAAACCTGTTTCGCCGTGCCATCCTCACCAACGCCGGCAGCGCCACGTTGAATGGAGGCAGCGGAGCGCGACTGGACTTTGATTTGAGCGGACAGCTCGTGAACTCCGCAGAAGGCCAGGTCACCGTCAACGGTGACTACATCTTCGGCTACACCATCAGTGGCGATATCCGCAACGAAGGCACATGGATCAACCAGGGGCCTGGCTTGATGCAGATCCAGCGCAGCGGTGCCAATGGCGGCAAATTCACATCGACCGGCCTGTTCGAAATCCACAACGCGACCTTCAAGGTGCTCAATCCGCTCGCCGGCTTCCAGGCAAGCTTCAATACCTCGCTCCGGCTTCGCGATGGCACCTTCGATGGCGGTATCTCGGAATTGGTGATTCCCGCGGGCGGTTTCTTCGAAGGTAGCGGAAGCGTGATTGGACCCTTCCGTTCATCAGGCCTGCTTGACCCGGAAGCCGCCAATGGCGATCCGTTCGGCGTGCTCAGCGTGCAAGGTGATGCGCAGTTCAACCAGGGCGAGATCGCGCTGGACCTGTCTGGGCCGGGAGCCACCCAGCACGATCGCATCAGCGTGAGCGGATCGATCAAGTGGCAACGCGTTTCGCCACGCGTGCGCTTTCAGGGTGGCTACGCACCGGGCATCGACAGCAGCATCACGATTGCCACCCATGCCAGCCGGATTTCTCCGACGACACCTGTGCATGAGCGCGTGCTCAGCGACTATCCACTCAGCCTTGCGCTGCGTCCGACGCCCACCCAGACCGACCTTCGCGTGGTGCCGACGCTCACCCTGGCCCGCACCCAGGTCAGCGAAGGCAACAGCGGCACGCAGCAGATGCAGGTGGCGGTCAGCCTGTCGGCACCCACCAGCCAAACCGTGAGTTTTGGCTACACCACCAGCCCGGGCACGGCGGTCACCATCGCCGCCGGCGGCAACGCGGCGGACTTCGACAATGCCCTCGGCACGGTGACCTTCAATCCCGGCGAGACCAGCAAGCAAATCCCGATCACCATCAATGGCGACAGCTCGGTCGAAGCCGACGAAGCGTTCTCGATTGTTACCGACGATTCCTCAACAAGCAGCACCCTGCAGAATGCCAGCTTCGGCAACAATCGCCGATTCACGTTCAGCGCGGAGGGGCGCATCGTCGATGACGATGGTCCGCCAGGCCGGCGTTACCTGCTGATCGGCAAGACCACCAACCAGCCGACGCCAACCGGGCAGGTCAGCAAGATCAGTCGCTACACCACCGACGGCGAATTCGTCGATGGTTGGGACAACAAGCTGCCCAATACCTTAAGCCCCATCGGCGTCCCCATGTGTCGCACATCCTCAGGTGAGGTGCTGACCGGGCGGTTCAACTACGGCCCCGGCCCCGTGTTGATGTCCGCGACTGGCACCGTGCTTGACGAAACCTTCGGCGGGTTCATGGGAAGCGAGGAAAGCTGCGCCTTCGATGCGCTCGGCAACGTCTGGGTTGGCGAAGAAGTTCCACCTGAAGCCGAGTCAGCCTTGTTGCGTTACGTGGCGCCCGACGGGCGCGTGTTGCGAAGCCTTGCCGTGCCGGTGGGTTTGTCGGGTACCGACGATATCGAGCTGGATGCCGACCAGTGCACGATCTACTACAACTCGGAAGACACCGAGGTGCGTCGCTTCGATGTCTGCCTTGAGCAGCCGATGACTCCACTGGCGACTGCCTTGCCTTCGCCGTGCTTCGCGTTGCGCCAGTTGCCCAACGGCGAGCTGATGGTGGCCTGCCGCGACAGCATTTACCGGTTCGATCCAAATGGTGTTTTGGTGCAGGAATATTCCCGCATCAGCCTCGGCGAAAACGACAGCAACGGGCTCTACGCCATGAGCATCGACCCGGATGGTGAAACCTTCTGGACGGGTGGAATCACCAGCGGTCGCGTGGTGCGCGCACGCCTGGACGACGGCAGTGTGGTGACCAGCTTCACCACTGGCAGCGGCGGTACCCAGGGGCTGATGGTGCAGGACGAATACGCATCAGGTATCGGCGATGAAATATTCGCGGACGATTTCGAGCCATGAGCCTCAAGTCCGCAGGCTTGCGAGCGGATCAAGCTCCGCTCTACGGGATTCGAGCTTGGCATAGAGCCGAGCTTGCTCGGCTGCATGCGCGGTGGTGTCGAGAGCGGAGCAGGTTTCGCTCCATGGGGCTCGTGGTTGTTGTAGAGCCGAGCTTGCTCGGCAGCATGCGCGGTAGTCGCGCAGATTCTTTTTGTCGCAACGCAACGGGAGAACCATCGTGACCACTTATGGAAAACCCATTCTGCTGACAATCGCGCTTGTCGTCGTCAGCCCCGCAACTGCGGCCGAATTCTGCGTCAGCACCAACGCCACCTTGCAACAGGCCTTGATGATGGCCGGAAGCAATGGCGAGGCCGACACGATCCAGATCGAGGCCGGCACCTATACCGGCAGCAGTGCCGTGGCATTTGCCTATTCGACCAGCGAGGACTCATCCTTGTCGGTGTCCGGAGGTTGGTATTCGATTCCGCCGGATCAGCTGTGCGTTCGTCAGGTCAGCAATCCCAGCGCGACCACGTTGAGCGGATCCGATGCGCGACAGGTTCTCAAGTTGACCGGCGCATCCGGCACCTCCGGTGTTCTGTCCATTTCCAATCTGACCATCAGCAATGGCTTCACCGCGCAACAAGGCGCGGGCCTCTTCATTGGCGGAGGCGCGGGTTTTCTCGGCAACATCGTGGTGACGCGGGTCATCATGGAGCGCAATACCAGCACCACGTTCGGTGGCGGAATGAGCCTGTACACCGAAGGCATAGCCAACGTCCGCAACAACATGTTCCTGCTCAACCGCTGTTCAATGGCGAACTGCGCGTTCTCCTTCACCGCCAATGCCACCGATACGGCCAACACGCGTATCTTCATCGGCAGCAATACGGTCGTTGGCAACGCATGCACCAGCGGTGCCTCCTGTACCAATGGCGGTGGTCGATTCGGCGGCTCGGCGCGGGCCTTGTTTTACAACAATGTATTTGCCGCAAACGTGGCCAGCGATATTTCCCTGGTCGACGGGGGCGGTGGCATCGATCTTTACTACAACAACTACGTGACCCTTTCCGGTTCGGCTCCATCCCAACTGGTGGGCAACATTGCCTACGCCAATCCCGGATTCGTCGACCTGCTCAACGACGATTTGCGGCCCACTCTGGACTCGCCCTTGCGCAATGCCGGTACCGAAGATTTCGTCTTGTCCACTCTCGACCTGGCCGGGGAGGCACGCATCAACGAAGGCCGCGTGGATATCGGCGCTTACGAAAACATCGACCGCATCTTTGCCAACGACTTCGACTTGCAGGAATAGGCCGGCAGAATCGCTGGATGCCCTTTGTAGAGCCGAGCTTGCTCGGCTCTTGCCTTGGCTTTTGCTTGTCGAAGGGGAGCAAGCTCCGCTCTACGGGGAATGGTGTTTGATGTAGAGCGGAGCTTGCTCGGCTTGCACCCTGTTGGTTTTGGGCATCTCCCCGCATTGAACAAGGCATCACGACGCACCTCGATGCCTTCGGGACGGAAAGCAGACCATGAAAACGAAACGATCTTCCACGCTGGTTGCCTTGGCTAGCCTGGTTGCCGTGGTGGCTACGCACGTGGCAGTCGCCGCAACCATCAACGTTCTTGCCGATGGAGTCGGCGGTTGCAAGCTTCGGGATGCGATTCGGGCCGCCAACACCAACACGGCGTACATGAACTGCACGGCCGGCGCGGGTACCGACACCCTGGTGTTGCAGCAGAACGACGGCAACCCGGTCTTCTCGGCGGGCCAAGCCGCAACTGCCGATGAGGACGACAATTTCACGGGCGATCTGGACATCACCAGCGCGATCATCATCCAGGGAACCAATCCCGAGCAGACCATCATCGTTGGCCATGACTTCGACCGCACGTTTGACGTGCGCCCAGGCGGGTCGCTGACCTTGAACGATGTCACCGTGATCGGCGGGAGTGTGTAGGCGGCACTGCCAACGATGGCGGCGTGGTGCGCAAGAACGCCGGTGCCACGCTCACCATCAACCGCAGCGTGCTGCGCGATGGCACGGCCGACCTGGGCGGCGCGGTATATGCGACCGGAACCGGCGTACTGACCCTGGACAAGGTCAGCATCTTCGACAACTCGGCGAATTTCGGCGGCGGCATTGCCTTGACCCAGCCCAGTGGCATCGAGGCCGTGCTCAACAACCTCACGATCAGCGGCAACATTGCCAATGTCACGGCGGGCGGCCTCTACGCGCAAGGGTGGTTTCGCCTGCGCAATTCCACGGTCACAAACAACAAGTCGGTCGGCGTGGGCGGTGTCCAGTACGGTCTGTCGGGCAATACCACGGGCGTCAATTTCGCCAACAGCGTGCTGGTCGGCAATGCCAACGGCAACGGGGATCCATCCGATCTCTACTGTTCCGGAAGCACCGGCAACAACCAACTGGGCTCTCGCGCTTTCACCATGATCGGCGCGGTGGTCAATTGCACATTCGCCTCAACTTCGGGTAACCCGGCCAGCAGCGACGCACGCCTGTCTCCACTGTTCGACTTCGGTTCGGGACGACCCACCCATGCCTTGCTGGCCGGCAGCGCCGCGCTCAACGCGGGCAACCCGAGCAATTCCAATGCGCTGTTGGCTTGCCTTTCCAGTGATGCGCGTGGCGTGTCGCGCAGCACCTCATGCGATATCGGCGCGTATGAACAGAAAATCGATGTCACGGTCAATTCCTTCAACGATTTTCCTGACCTCAATCCTGGCGATGGCGTGTGCCAGGCACAGGGCAACACCTGCACCCTGCGTGCGCTGACCATGGAAGCCAGCGCCAGCGGCGGGCGCTGGTTCGTCAATCTGCCGTCCGGCACCTATTTCTTGAATCGCAATCTGAACCCCAACAACGATCCGGATGGTGGCGATATCGATGTCCGACGGGAAGAACACGACAATCCCTTGCAGTTGACCTTGATGGGTGCGGGTGATGCCGACGCCACGAGAATCGTCAGCACGGTGGCTGATCGGGTGCTGGAAGTGCGCGGCCGCGAAGGTACCGGGCCGGGGTTTGACTTCGTTCACTATCCGCTGGCCTTTGCCTTGTTCAATGCCACCTTGAGTGGCGGTGCGCTTGTCGTTGATCCGTTTGAAGTCGATCCCAATGGCCACCTTGATGGCGGCGGCATCAAGATCACCGGCGGCAGTACGCTGTTCTACAACGTGGTCATCAAGGACAACGTCGTTGCAGCCGAGCCGCCGGGAGACAACGCCTACGCCGGAGGCGTCTTCGTGGATACCCGTTCACGGAACTTCAGCAACAGCAATCTGCCGTATGCTGCGGAAAGCCGATTCGAACGCTTTGCCGTCATCGACAACACCGTGGTCTACCCCGGCGGATACAACGTATTTGCCGGGGGCGTCTTCGCCACTGGGCCATCCACGTTCGACGAAGCCAGCGACGGATTCAGCATGGTCAATGGCACCATCGCCGACAATCAGAGCCAGCTTTATGGCGGCGGCGCCATGCTGTACGGCATTTTCTCGGCAAGCTTTGTCAGCATCGTCGGCAACAGCTCCGGGCCGCTCAATCCGCCTGGTTTCACGCAGTACGCGGGCGGTTTGACTGCGGGTGGCCAGGACAACTTTGTTCGCAACCTGCTGATTGCGGGAAACCTGGCCGGTATCGAACCCTCCGACTGCGAAACCTCCGAGTTCAACTCCAGCCTGGTCAGCCTCGGCCACAACCTGATCGAATCCCCGGGCGACAGTTGCGCCATCTCCGGCGATACCAGCACCAATCTGCTCAACGTCGATCCTGAGCTCGGCCCGCGGCAGGTTTCAGCCGGCATGCCCTTCCACTCACCCGGCTCGAACAGTCCCGCCGTGGATGCCATCCCCGTGTCCGCCTGCGATGACGTGGGCGGTTTTGCCGTGCAGCTTGATGCCACCGGCGCCGCGCGCCGCAGCGAGGCCAACCCCGCCTGCGATATCGGCGCGGTGGAAGCCGTCGAGCTGCCGATTTTCGTGGATGGTTTCGACCCGTAGCCTTCGCGAGCGCCCATCGTGCGAAGGCGATGACAGTTGTGCGACTTGTTCAGCGTTGCATTGAATTCAAGCCTCGCCTCACGGAAGCATCTGTCCGAAAAGCGTGCCTTCGCCGAGGATGGCCAAGGTGCCCTGGCCTACCAGTGAACATGCACCGGATGCCAGATTCACCCGCCAAGCGAGGTCGCTCCTGCGCAGGCCGTAACCTCGAAGCGTGTCGAGCATGCGTGTCTGGGATGTCAGTCGAACGACGTTCTGTCCAGTTCGGCAGCACCGCGCCAAACGAATACTCGCCTGCGCATGATTTCATCGTTCGCAACAGCGGCAATGTGCCATTCACCGTGAGTAGCGTGCCTGCGCTCAGCAACGGTTTCGAGATCGTCGGCAACACCTGTGCCGCGGGCCTGGTCCTGGCGCCCAGTGAGCAATGCCTCGTCCGGTTGCGGTTCCATGCCGAGGGTAGTCCTGGCAGCACTCGGGCCAATCTGCTCTATGTCATCTTCAGTCATGCCAATGATGGGTATGACCGCAGCGGCACCAGGCTGTATGCGATTACTGCTGCGGAAGGTTCAGACCTGATCCTTGAAAACGGATTCGAATGGAACGCGCTGGATGCGCGGTCGTGCCGACTGAGGTGTGCGGATCGCAAGTCATCCGCCTACAGATCTCGCGGCCCTGGCCAGGCCGGGTTGGCAAGCGGATCTTCGATCGACATGTTGGCACCCTCGGTTGCACGCAGGGGAACGCTTGTCGGGTTGAAATCATCCAGGCAAAACGCGTTGACGCCGAAATGGTCGGGCGCCGCACGCTTGCGGTGGAACAGGTAGATCCCGCAGCGGCTGCAGAAATAGTGTTTCGCCCTGCGTGTGTTCCACTCATAGCGCGTCAATAGTTCGCTGCCTTCGAGCACGCTGAGCGCCTGCTCGGGAACCTTTGCCATCACGGCGTTGCGCTTCACGCAAAGGGAACAATCGCAGGTCGTGAGTTCCGTGATGACCGAGTCCACACGAAATCGAACGGCACCGCAGTGGCAGGATCCGGTCAGCAAGCGGGGATTTCCGCTTCGCCTTCGAGGTAGAAGACGCAACTGCCTTCCAGTTCCACACGATTGCCACGCTGCCGACAGATGATCTCGCCGCCGCGACGCGAAGCCTGGAATGCGCGAAAGTCGGTTTTGCCGAGGAGCTTTGCCCAGTAGGGCACCAGCGCACAGTGAGCGCCACCGGTCACGGGATCCTCCGGGATGCCCTTGGCTGGGGCAAAGTAGCGGCTGACGAAATCGAAGCGACCGTCGCCTGCGGCGGTGGCGATCAATCCGCTGCGATCCAGGTGCGCAATTGCCTCGATGTCGGGAGTCAGGTTGCGCACCACCTCGGCACTTTCCAGCAGGGCGATGTAATTGAAGGTATCGTCGAGCACCTCAAGGGGACCCACGCCCAGTGCATCCGCGAGAGTGGCGGGCGCTGCCACCGCAGTGGAAGGCCGAGCCGGAAAGTCCATGACATAACCGGACGGTGTCCGGCTCACGGCGAGAGGGCCGCTTGCGCTCTGGAAAATCACTGCGTTGCGATCTGGTTGCAGCCTTTCCATGACCACCGCCGCACTCGCCAGGGTGGCGTGTCCACAAAGCGGAACTTCCACAGTGGGCGTGAACCAGCGCAGTCGATAGTCATTGCCCTCGGCTACCAGAAATGCGGTTTCGGCCAGATTGTTTTCGGCGGCGGCTGCTTGCAGCGTGGCGTCGTCCGGGTAGTGTTCCAGCACCATCACAGCGGCAGGATTTCCCGCGAACAAGTGGGTTGTGAAAGCGTCAATCTGAAAAAACCGTACGCGCACGGCGGACTCCTATACTGGCTCTACACAGGCGATGGCCGCCGCGACGGAGCACGTTTGTTCGATCCGGTTCGCCTGAGGAAAACCCTACCAGCCAATCCCGTAGTCATCACCCTGCTCGCTGGCGCCGCCCCAGATCGTGCCGTTCTCCTGATCCAGCCAGATGGCGGTGACCGGGCTGTAGGTGCGCTCGACCACGTCCACCTTGTATCCCATGCGTTCGAGTTCGGCGCGGTCCCATTCGGAAACGCGGCGGGTGAGTTCCAATCGGCCCGGTTGCGACTGGTGTGCACCGAAGGAGCTTTGCATCTGGTAGCTCAGGATATTGTGCGCCTCGACCGCCTGCTGCACGTTCATCTTGAACTCGACCATGTTGAGGAAGAACTGCAACAGGTTCTGGTCCTGGGTGTCGCCGCCCTGCACGGAGAAAGCCATCAAGGGCTTGCCATCCTTCATGGCAAGGCTCGGCGTGAGCGTGGCGCGCGGGCGTTGGCCGGGGTGCACCACGTTGAACGGATTGATGGCTTCATCCAGCACGAAGCTCTGCATGCGCTGGCTGAGGCCAATGCCGGTGCCTTCGGGAATGAAGGCCGGAATCCAGCCACCGCTGGGCGTCACTGAAACCACCCAGCCTTCGGCATCGGCGGCCTGGATCGAGGTGGTGCCGGCAAGGAAGCCTTCGTCGGCACTCATCAAATTGGCTTGCTGGAATCCTTCGGCGCCCTCGGCCTTGGCCTTGGGTGGATTGGCTTGCCAGTTCTTCAGCAGCTTGACGTAGGGATTCTTGCCGCCCTGGAACGGGTACGGGTCGCCGGGTTTGATGCCGGTGTCGTTGTGTTCGTGGTTGATCAGGGCGCGACGCTGGTCGGCGTATTTTTTCGACAAGAACCCCGGCGATTGGCTCCGCCGGCGGCACATAGGGATCACCGTAGTAGAAATCGCGATCGGCGAAGGCCAGGTTCATCACCTGATACAGGGTGTGGATGTAGCGACTGGAGTTGTAGCCCATGGATTTCAGATCCATCGGCTCCAGCAGGTTCAGTGCCTGCAACATCACCGGACCCTGCACCCAGCTGGTGAGTTTGTAGACGTCGATGCCCTTGTAATTGGTGCTGACCGGTTCCTCGATGTGCACCTGCCAGCGATCCAGGTCCTTGAGCGTCATCAGCCCACCGTGGGCCTTCGAGCCGGCGACGAGCTGCCGGGCGATGTCGCCACGATAGAAACGCTCGTAGGCAGCCTGTATCGCTTGCTTGCGATTCTTTCCTGCGGCCAGCGCTTCGGCCTCGGCATCCACCAGCTTCTGCAGGGTGGCAAGCAAGTCCGGCTGGCGGAAAATTTCGCCGGCCAACGGTGCCGCGCGCTGCTCGGGGTTCTTCTCATCCAGATGCGGCAGGAACACCTTGCGCGATCCCGGCCACTTCGCCAACAGTTCGCGGCGCGACTCCATGTTGTCGGCTTGCGATTCTTCGATCGGATAGCCTTTGGCCATTTCCATCGCGGGAGCCAGCACTTCGGCGAGGCTGAGCGTGCCGTATTCCGACAGCATCACCATGAGTCCGCCCGGCGTTCCTGGCGTCACTGCGGCCAGCGGGCCGTACTCGGGTGGATAGACCATGCCCTGCTTGCGGAAGAATTCGACGGTGGCCCCGCTCGGTGCGACGCCCAGCGCATTGATGCCCTGCACCTTGCCGGTGTGCGGGTTGTAGATCAGGGCCTGTGTTTCACCGCCCCAGCCAAGCGTGTCCCACATGGTCGACGTCGCGGCCAGCATGGCGCAGGCCGCATCCACCGCGTTGCCGCCACGGTTGAACGTGAGTGCGCCTGCGGTTGCAGCCAAAGGCTTGCCGGTGATTGCCATCCAGTGCGAGCCGTGCAAAACCGGTTTGACCGTGCGCTGCGCCATGGCCGGTGCGCTGATCTGGGCGAGCAGGCCGAGCAAGGCGGCGATTAACAATTTGCACAATGAACGCGTTGTCATGGGCGACTCCCGCAGCAGGTGCTGGGAGGTTAACAGACCCTGCAAGGGCGAACGTGATGCGCCCGGTTCATGCAACGTTGAAGTGGAGCAAGGCGCAAGATCGCGGCGGTCGCTGTAGAGCCGAGCTTGCTCGGCTGGACTTGTGTGGCGTTTGCAGCGGAGCAAGCTCCGCTCTACAAGAGCCGTGCAAGACCTCAAGCGGGGCAAGCTTCGCTCTACATTCTTGCCGTGGTAGAGCCGAGCTTGCTCGGCTGTGCATGAGGTGTATTGCAAGCGGAGCAAGCTCCGCTCTACAAGAGCCGTGCAAGACTTCAAGCGGGGGCAAGCTTCGCTCTACATTCTTGCCGTGGTAGAGCCGAGCTTGCTCGGCTGTGCATGAGGTGTATTGCAAGCGGAGCAAGCTCCGCTCTACAAGAGCCGTGCAAGACTTCAAGCGGAGCAAGCTCCGCTCTACGAGAGGCGTGGGGGTGACGAGCGCTAGGAGGAGACAAATTCCATGGCGATGGAATTGAGGCAGTAGCGCAGGCCGGTCGGTCGTGGGCCATCCGGAAACACATGACCCAGATGACTGTCGCAGCGCGCGCAGCGGATCTCGATGCGGATCATGCCGTGGCTTTGGTCGCGGATTTCACGCACATGCTCGGCATCAAAGGGGGCGAAGAAACTCGGCCAGCCGGTACCGGAATCAAACTTGTGGTCGGACTTGAACAGCGGCAGCGCGCACAGTCGACACTGGTACGTGCCATCCTGCTTGTTGTCGAGCAGACCGCCGCAGAACGGGCGCTCGGTGCCGTGATCGAGCAACACGCGGCGTTCCTCGGGCGAAAGTCCGGCAGCCAGGCGTTCGCGCTCGGCGCTGTCCAGCGGCGAAAGGTCGTGACCGGAAGCCGAAACACTCATGCCTTGGCTCCCTTGAGCTTGCCCGCGAATTTCTGGCGCAGCTTGGCGACCTTGGGCAAGGCCACTGCGGCGATGTAACCCTGCTCGGGATGCAGCTCGGCATAGTTCTGGTGATAGGCCTCGGCTTCGTGGAAGGCTTCCAGCGCCACCACTTCGGTGACGATGGGTGCATTGAAAACGCCAGCGGCATCCAGCTGGTGGATATAGGCTTCGGCCACTTCGCGCTGCGACTCATCGAGCGTGAAGACGGCCGAACGGTACTGGCGGCCGCGATCCTCGCCCTGGCGATTGAGCTGGGTCGGGTCATGCGCCACGGAGAAAAACACGCGCAGCAGCTGGCCGAAGCTGATCCGCTGCGGATCAAAACGGATCGACACCACTTCGGCATGGTTGGTGCTGCCGCTGCACACGGTCTTGTAATCGGCATTGTGCGCGCCATCGCCGCTGTAGCCGGACGTCACCGCCAGCACGCCGTCGAGTTCCTTGAATACCGCTTCAACGCACCAGAAACAGCCGCCAGCGAGCACCGCCCGCTGTTCAGCATTCGACGACGCGGGGTCGATGTCGCGCTCGGGGTTGGGAAACTCGCCGCGGGCAATGGCGAGGTTGGCACCGGGGATCTCGCAAACGAGGTTCATGACAACTCCTGGATCATGCGGATGGCATGGACATTGGGTCGCAACCGTCGCCCTTCCAGGGCGCCGTGGCGTCGAACCGGCATAAGGACCGCCTTCGAGTGTCGGGGATTTCACACCCGGCGCTCGCATCCTGCCCAAGGCAACGCCCAACAATTTGCTTCTGCCGTCATTCCGGCGCAAGCCGGAATCCATTTGGGTTTTACAAACCTGCCCTTGAAATCACGATGGATCCCGGCGTTCGCCGGGAAGACGATTTGATCAGTGTTGCCTTAAAGAAGGTCTGAACAAGTATTGTCGCGAGCAAGCTCGCTCCCACCATTGCTTGGTTTTGTGGGAGCGAGCTTGCTCGCGACGAATGAGTTCCGTACTTGTTCAGAGTTTTCTTAAGGTCCGGATTTGTCGATGGCCGCAACCAGCGCCGCCGGATCGCTCAGCTCGCCGACCACCTCGTAGTGGCGGACCAGCGGCTCCATGTCGAGCAGATATTGATCGTCGTCGGGGTAGTAGACCGAGCGGTCGGGGTTCTCGCCGGCAAACGCGCGCACCGCATCCATGGATTCCCACAGGGATACCAGCAGGAACTCGCAATGTTCGCCCTGCACGCGCCGCAGCACGTTGACCCCGCGATTGCCACTGGTCTTGGCGTAATCACGCAGACCGGTCTCGCGCAGGTAGTCCAGGTAGTCGTCGGCTTTCTCGGCAAGCGTGATGCCGCGCCAGATGCGTGCAATCATGGATAGCCTCCGCCAATCGGGCCGTCGATCATCGCACAGTCCACCCGGCTTCGAAGTGTGGCGCAGCAAATCGATTGTTGCATTCCTGTGCAGCGATGGAGAGAACAAGCGCATATCGCAGGGCGCGGTTAGACTGCGGAATATCGGGCGTTTTCGACGGGAGGAAACGGGACATGTGGATTGATCTCGGAAACATTGCGCTGGGCATGGTGCTGTTGCTGCTCGGCAACGATTCGTTTGCGCACGGCGTGACCGGTTGGGCCGCGCGTTGCAGCAAGGATGCGCTGGCCATCGCCTGGGGTTCCAGCGTGGCAGCGGCCCTGGTCCCGGGTGCCGCCTTGATCATCGCCGCCCATTGCATGCAGCAGCCGGAGCTTGCCTTCGGTGCCGTGGTCGGCGCGTCCATCGCCAACCTGGGCGTCACTCTTGCGCTGGCCGCACTGGTGGCACCGCTGCTGGCGCGCCTGAAGTCGCTGGCATTGCTCAACCTGGCCTTGCTCGGAGCCGTGGTACTGGTCTGGCTGCTGGGCGTTGATGGCCTGTACGCGCGCATGGATGGCGGCATCCTGCTGGCTGCCTTCGTGCTGGTGGCGATCTTGTTTCTTCGCAGCGTGCGTCGCGAGCGGGCCGCGTCGCGCCCGCTGTTCGAGCGCAGCATGCGTGAGTTCGGTACCGGCATGCTGGTGGCGCGTTGTTTGCTCGGGGCGCTGCTGCTGGGGCTCGGCAGCTGGCGACTGGTGATGGGCGGCAGCGCGCTTGCCAGTCATCTCGCCTGGAATCCGCTCATTGTCGGCATGCTGGTGCTGGGCCTGGCGCTGGCGTTGGCTGGCCTGCCCAATGCGCTGGCAAGCGCGCGACGCGGTCACGGCGAGTTTGCCCTGGGACAGGCGCTGTATGCATCCATGGCCAGCCTGCTGTTCCTGCTGGGTGCCGTGCTGCTGTGGCAGCCCATGGCCAGCGTTCCCTCCCTGATGCGTTTTGAACTGCCAGCCCTGTTTGCGCTGGCCGCGGCCACCTACCCGATGATGCGCAGTGACGGCGCGTTGTCGGGTCGTGAGGGCGGCATCCTCCTGGCCGCCTGGTTGCTGTTCGTGGCCGCCGAGCTTTGGCTCACTTTCGCCTGAGCGGCGCGCCGATATACTGCGCAGCTGGCTTGCGCGGAGATTTTCGCGCGGCGAAACGAATCATCGGCGCTGGGAGGTGTAGCAAATGACCTGGATTCTCGTGCTGCTGGTGTTGGCGGCGCTGGGCGCGGCGGGGTTTCTGGCCATGCGCTGGTCGGAAGAGCGCAAGGCCAACCAGCGCTTGCGCAGCGAGCGCATGCAACTGGCCGACGAGATCGAGTCGCTGAAAACCAGGCAGAACCGACTCCTGCGCAGCGTGCCGATGTCCCACGTGGGATCGGTGGCCAACCAGGTGGCGCGCGAAGTGGATTCGCCAATCGGATTTGCCCACAGCCAGCTTGAGGGGGTTGGCGAGTTGCTGGATGACTACCGGCAACTGGTGAAGAATTATGACGCCGCAGTGCAGTACTGCCTGCAGCCCGTGGAAATGATCTTCGGCGCGGACAAGGCCGGCCTGGACCAGTTGGTCAAGCATGTCGAGGAAGCACGCCGCCGCCTGTTCCTGGCCCGCGTGGAGCTGGAAAAGAGCACGATCCTCAGCGATTCCAAGGCCATCCTCAACGATGCCGTCAACGGCCTCGGACGCTCGTCGACCCTGGTGCAGAGCCTGCGCCGCCTGACCCGCGCCGACAGCGAGGGGCTGGAGGCGGTGGATCTGCACCAGCTCATCGATTCCGTGCTCAACCTGACCGTCGTGGCCTGGGGTGAACGCCTCGTGGTCGTGCGCGAATTTGGAGATTTGCCAAACGTCACCTGCATGCCGGCGCAGATTGCACGGGTTTTCCTCAGCGTGCTGGACAATGCCGCCCTGGCCATCGAAGGCCGCGGCCGGATCACGGTGCACACGCGCGCGGGCGGTACGCGCAATGTCGAGATCAAGATCAGCGATTCCGGCTCCGGAATTCCCGGTGGATTGCTGCCCGAGGTGTTCGATCCGTTCACCAGCAGCCATGGTGATTCGCTCGGCCTCGGCCTGCATCTGTCGCAGGCCATCGTCAAGGCGCATGGTGGATCCATCAATGTGCGCAGCTCCTCCGGCGAGGGCACGGTGGTGGTCATCAATCTGCCGGTGACAGCCGCCGCGCAGGCCGCTGCGCTGGCTGTCGCCCGACACTGATCGTTGCGCATGGGCAAACCCGCTGCGCTGGTGCTGGGAGCCAGCGGCCAGATCGGACGCTTCCTGGTACCGCGCCTGCGTGATGCGGGTTGGATGGTGCTTGCGGCAAGTCGCCAGCCGCGCATGACGCAGCATCCCGACGTGACATGGCTGCAAGGCGATTTGTTTTCAGGCTTGCCCACGCTGCCGGCGCTGGACGCGATCTTCAGCCTGGGTCCGCTTGACGGATTCGCGCGCTGGTTGGATTCATCGCACCTGCACGGGACACCGCAGATCGTGGCCCTGGGTTCGATGAGTGCCCTCAGCAAGCGCCAATCGAGCGATCCGCGGGAAGGCAAGCTGGCCCAGTCGCTGCTCGACGCCGAAGCGGGGTTGCAATCCGCAGCGCGCTCGCGCGGCCTGGCCTGGACGATCCTGCGCTGCACGCTGATCTACGGAGCGGGGATCGATCACAGCCTGAGTCCGATTGCGCGCATTGCGACCAAATACCGCATCTTTCCAAGGCTTCCGTTTGCCAGCGGCTTGCGCCAGCCGGTGCACGCCTGCGATCTGGCCGGGGCCTGCCTCGCGGCAGTTGGCAATGCGCAGGTCGATGGTCGCATCCTGGCCGTGGGCGGTGCCGAACGATTGCCGTTTTCGAGCATGCTCGATCGCGTGATCGACTCCCTGCAGGTGAAGGTGCTGCGCGTTCCCCTCAATCCAGTCGCGATGCGGCTGGGCATGGGATTGGCACGCCCGTTCCGGCCTGGAGGCATGCCGGGTCCGGCCTTCCTCGCTCGCTTGTCGGCAGACCTTGTGGCCGATGATGGGCCGGCCCGTGCGCTGCTGGGGTGGTCGCCGCGTGGCTTCGCACCGGATGCCTCGACCTGGACACCGAAAGTCTTGTTTTGAGTACTCGCGAGTTCACCATTCTTGCGCGTATGGTGCGGCGCAACATGCTGTTGTTACAGGTGATTTTTCGTTAAGCGGACGTTGCCAACGCCCGTTTGAACGGCCTAAGATGGCTGCGCTGAAATTCCACGAGAAGGGGATTCAAATGCAGGCCCGATTGATTGCGGCAGCGTTGCTGCCGTCCATTTTCCTCGCCGCGTGCGGCGGTGGAAGCAACAGTCCCCGCGCGGTCGACACGCCGCCGGCCACCAACAACAACGGATCTCCGGTCACGGCGGTGATCACGGCCCGCTTCAACCCGTCGGGCGGTGTGGTTCCGTTCCCGACCAACCTGCTGCTGTCGGGCACGACCGATCTCACCCTCAACATTCCGGTTGCCAACGCCAGCAATTTCGGCGATCCGAAAGTGGCCATGAATGCGCTGGACGGTTTCGGCACTTCGACGCCGATGACCACCACCTTCTCGGCACCGCCGAGTCCGAGCACCCTGGTCGCCGGATCTTCGGTTCGAGTATTCCAGGTGACCCTGAGCGGTCCCGGCGGCGGAGTCACCGGCATCGTGCGTGAGCTCACGGCCAATCTGGAATTCGTGGTCGCGCTGGCACCTTCAGACAGCACCGGTCGCACCCTGGCCATCGTGCCGACCAATCCGCTGCAGCAGCTGAGTTCGTACCTGGTGGTGTTGACCGATGGCATCACCGATGCCGCGGGCAACGACGCCACGCCGGACCAGACCTACTTCCTCGCCAAGCGCACCACGCCGTTGTGCGTGAACGGTGTTTCGCAGGAGCCGCTGCTGCCGAATGCCACCGCCTGCGCCCTTGAGCCGCTGCGCCGCCTGACCAACTCGCAGGAAGCCGCGGCCAACGCCGCCGGCATTCCGCCCAGCAAGATCGTGTTGTCCTGGGTCGCCACCACGCAGAGCGTGACGCCGGTACTCGGTGCCGTGCAGGCACGCACGGCGGCATCGCCTGCTGCGCCGACGCAGATCGCCCCGACCGGTTTGAATCTCGCCCAGCTCAATCCGTCCCTGCCGCCGATTGCCGATGTCTACATCGGCACCATCGACCTGCCCTATTACCTCGGCGCGCCAACGGCCGAGAATCCGACCGCACCGCTGACCGGTTTCTGGAAGGCGGCGCCCGGCGCCTACATCCCGCCGTTCGCCGGTCTGCTGGATCCGACCTCGACCAACGTCACCTTCGCCAATCCGCTGCCTGTGGCCGGATCCACGCAGAAGGTGCCCCTGGTGTTGACCATCCCGAATGCGGCATCCGGCAAGACCAAGCCGGCCACCGGCTGGCCAGTGGTGATCTTCCAGCACGGCATCACGCGCAATCGAACCGATGCCTTTGCCGTTGCCGGCACCCTGGCATCGCAGGGTTTCGCCGTGATTGCCATCGATGCGCCCCTGCATGGCATTACCGATCCGGCCAACCCGCTGAACGTCGCCAATTCGCCGTTTGCACAGCTGGGTGCACGCGAGCGCACCTTCAACCTCGACTTCTCCAACAACAACACGGGTGCGAGTGGTCCGGACGGCATCATCGATTCGTCAGGCACCTATTACATCAACCTGACCAGCCTGCTGACCTCGCGCGACAACCTGCGCCAGTCCGTGGCTGACCTGCTGGTGTTGGCCAAGGCCATTCCGAGCGCGCACTACAGTTCCAGTGCCACCGACTTCGATGGTGCACGGATTTCCTTCGTTGGCCAGTCCCTGGGCGGAATCATTGGCACCGTGTTCATGGGCGTACAGCCGAATGCCCAGGTGGCGCTGCTCAATGTGCCCGGCGGCGGCATCGCCCGCCTGCTCGAATACTCGCCCAGGTTTGGGCCTGTCATTCGCGCCGGCTTGGCCGGTGCGGGCTTGACTCCGGGAACGCCGGACTACGATTCCTTCTTTGGCGCGACACAAACGGTCATCGATTCCGCCGACCCGGTGAACTGGGCGCTGGCTGCCAACAACAGCCTGCTGGGTTCGAAGCGCCTGCTGTTGCAGGAAGTTGTCGGCAGCAGCACTTCGCAGCCTGACCAGGTGATCCCGAATGCGGTGCCCGGTGCGCCGCTCTCCGGTACCGAGCCGTTGATCCGCACGCTTGGACTGGCCAGCATTACCCAGACCACGCAGTCGGCAACCGGCATCCGCGGTGTCGTCCGCTTCACGGCTGGCGACCACGGCTCCTTGCTGAGTCCGGTGGCATCCCCGGCCGCCACTGCCGAAATGCAGGGTGAAATGGCCAGCCTGCTGGTCAGCCAGGGCGCAGCCGTACAAATTGCCAACCCCAGCGTCATTCGCACGCAGTAACCCCTCTGGTATCGGAGTCCACGATGAAGACTTGCAAAACCAACCAGAGCGGCAAGCGCATGCGCAACCCGGCTCTGTCCACGCTCTCCCTTTCGCTGGCGATCGCCCTGGCCGGCTTTGGCGGAAACGCCATGGCCATCGAATTCGGCGACCAGGAAGGCTTCCACGGCACGCTCAACACCACCCTGGCTTACGGCATCGGCTGGCGCACCGAAGATCCATCCGATGACCTGGTCGGCAAGGCGCAGTTCGACCCGACGGTCAGTGCGCTTGGCCTCGGCAGCCCGGCCCAGCGTGCCGCGCGCGGCCGTTTCTCGGTCAACGGCGATGACGGCAATCTCGCTTACGACAAGTGGTCGCCGATCTCCAATGCGGTCAGCGCAACTGTCGAGCTCAACCTGCGTTATGGCTCGAACTGGGGTGGATTCATCCGCGCCACCGGTTTCTATGACGCCGAAAACAACGATCGCGACAACCTTTCGCACGCTGCCAAGACCCGCATCGGAACGCAGTCGCGCATCCTCGATGCGTTCGTGTTCCACGACTTCACGATGGCAGGCAACCAGGCCTCGGTGCGGTTCGGTCGCCAGGTGGTGAGCTGGGGTGAGAGCACCTTCATCCAGGGCGGCATCAACGCCATCAACCCGGTTGACGTTTCCAAGCTGCGCGTCGCCGGTGCCGAATTGAAGCAGGCCTTCCTGCCGGTCAACATGCTGTGGGGTTCCTACAACTTCACCGACGATTTCTCGGCCGAAGCGTTCTACCTGCTCGACTTCCAGAAGACCGATCCGGACCCGGTCGGTGCGTTCTTCTCGACCAACGACTTTGCCGTCATCGGCGGAAGCTACGTGATGCTCAACTTCGGCACGGTGCCGCAGCCGGTCATCAATCCCGACCTGTACGAGGAAGTCTGCGTCGACGGCAACTTCGCAGCCAGCGACTCCGGACTGCCTGCCACCCTGGTTGCCGCAGGATGCAGTGCCGCATTCCCGCGCAGCAAGACGCGCGAAGCCGGCGACAGTGGCCAGGGCGGTATCGCCTTGCGCTACTTCGCGGAGAGCCTGAACAACACCGAGTTCGGCTTCTACGCAATGAACTACCACAGCCGCGTGCCATTGATCAGCGGTATCGCCGTGACCAATACGGCGCCGAGCAGTGGATCGTTCTTCACCGAGTATCCGGAAGACATCCACCTGTTTGGCGTGAGCTTCAACACCTCGCTGGAAGCCAGTGGCATCGCCCTGCAGGGTGAATTGAGCTATCGGCCGAACCAGCCGTTCCAGGTTGATGACGTCGAATTGCTGTTTGCCGGACTGTCGCCGCTGAATGCCGTGATTCCGCAACCGTATCTGCAGTTCCGCAGCCAGCTCGGCAACTACGCTCCCGGTGAGGAAATCCGCGGCTACGAACGGCACAAGATCGCCCAGTTGCAGTTCACCGCAACCAAGGTGTTCGGACCGGGCAACTGGCTCGGTGCGGACCAGATCGCCCTGGTTGGTGAATCCGGATTCACCCATGTCGACCTGCCGGACAATCTTCGCTTCAACGGCGATGGCACCGATACCGGTGGTGGTCCGGACGTGACCACAGGCGCGGGGCGCAATCCGATCACCTTGCGCAACGGATTCCCGACGCGCTTCTCGTGGGGCTACCGTCTGGCGGCTCGCGCCGACTACACCAATGTCTGGGGCACGCCGATCAACCTGTCGCCGCGCCTTGCGTTCTCGCATGACGTCAATGGCTTCACGCCCGGACCGGGAGGCAGCTTCGTGGATGGCCGCAAGTCGGTCACCATCGGCACCGAAGCCAATTACCTCAACAAATGGGTGTTCGACATTGCCTACACCAATTATTTCGGTGGCGGTTCGTTCAACCTGATCCACGACCGCGACTTCTTGCAGCTCGCGGCCCGTTATTCATTCTGAGGGGGACGACCATGACCGTAATGAGCAAAGCAGGACTCGCGACACTGGTTGCCGCGGCATTGATGGCCAACAGCGCGTTGGCCAAGGTCGGTGCCGACCAGGCCGCCAAGCTCGGTGTCAGCGGAACACCGTTGACGCCCATGGGTGCGGAACGCGCCGGCAACGCCGATGGCTCGATTCCGGCCTGGACCGGCGGCATCACGCAACCGCCGGCGGGATACAAGATCGGCATGCATCACCCGGACCCGTTCGCGTCCGACAAGCCGCTGATGACGATCACCGCCAAGAACTACAAGGATTACGCCGACCAGCTGACGGTCGGTCAGATGGCGATGTTCGAGAAGTACCCGGAATGGCGCATGGCGGTCTACCCGACCCGTCGCTCGGCATCCAATCCGGCACGCACCTATGAAATGACCATCAAGAATGCACTGACCGGCGAGATCGTCGGTGATGGTGATGGCGTTGCCAATGTCGCCGAGGGCATTCCGTTCCCGATCCTCGACAGCGACCCGGTCAAGGCAGGGCAGGAAGCGATCTGGAACCACAAGCTCAAGTACAAGGGCGTTTCCGCACGACGCTGGTCCAACCAGGCGCCGGTCACGGCCACCGGCAACTATGTGCTGGTGCGCATCAAGGAAGAACTGCTCGGCCTCTACTATCGACCCGGCGCAACCCTGGCCGACATCAACAACATCCTGGTCTATTTCTACCAGGAGGTCGTGTCACCGCCGCGGCTTGCCGGCCAGGTCTTGCTGGTGCACGAAACCCTCAACTCGCAGATTGGCCCACGCCAGGCCTGGGTCTACAACCCGGGGCAGCGTCGCGTGCGTCGTGCGCCGAACATCGCCTATGACAATCCGGGAACCGCGGCAGACAACCTGCGCACCACCGACATGACCGACATGTTCAACGGCGCGCTCGACCGCTACGACTGGAAACTGGTCGGCAAGCGCGAAATGTACATGCCGTACAACTCGTACAAGGCGCACAGCTCGGACAGCAAGGTTGCCGACATGCTCAAGCCGGGTTACGTCGATCCGGATTACCTGCGCTATGAGAAGCATCGCGTGTACGTGGTGGATGCCAACCTCAAGGCCGGCAAGCGTCACATCAATCCACGCCGCACCATGTACCTCGACGAGGACAGCTGGCAGATCCTCGTCGTCGATCACTACGATGCGCAAGGCAAGCTGTGGCGCTATTCGGAAGCCCCGAGCGTCAACTACTACGAAGTGCCGGTGTTCTGGTCGACCCTGGAAGACCATCATGACCTGAAGTCGGGCCGTTACCTTGCGGTTGGCCTGGACAACCAGGACGCGATGTACGACTTCTCGTTCCAGACCACGCCGGACATGTTCTCACCGCAATCGCTGCGTCAGCGCGGCATCCAGTAGGCAGCATTCCGATGCGCCCAACGCTGCCCTCCGCCGACAACCGGTTGGAGGGCAGCCACCACGACAGCGCGGGCCTGCCCGCGTATCTCCGAAGCAGCACCAGGACATCGGCATGCATCGATCATTCTTTAAGTTTCCGCTTGCATCGCTGATCGTCCTCGCCGCTTCCGCATCCGCGCAGAATCCTCCAGCGGCCGCCACCAGTACACTCGGAGTGCAGTCTGCCGATCCGCTGTTGCAAACGGCGGAAGTGATGCCCCTGGCGGAACATTCCCTGCTGCTGGACCTGGCGCGATCCGGAGAGCGCCTGGTTGCCGTCGGTGAGCGTGGTCATGTGTTGATGTCCAGCGACGGCAAGACCTGGACGCAATCCGCCAATGTGCCGGTGCGCAGCGCCCTGGCCGCGGTCAGCGCGGTGGGTGCGGATGTATGGGCTGTCGGACACGACGGCATCATCCTGCACAGCGGAAATGCCGGCGAAACCTGGGAAATCCAGCGCCGCGATCCACGCGGCGCGGCAATCGCCGCCGCAGGCGACGAGATTCGGCAGGGAGCGCCCTTGCTGGATGTGCTGTTCAGCGATCCGAAGCACGGAATTGCGATCGGTGCCTACAGCCTGTTGCTGACAACCAGCGACGGCGGCAAGACATGGAATGGCTCGCGCATGGTGATGGCCGGTGGAGCGGCAGCGGAAACGCCGCAGGCACCCGCGGACGCTGCTGCCGATGACGCGCAAGCGGCGGAGGAGAACGACAGCGCCGTGTTCAGCGAGGAGGAACTGGAGATCGCCATGGAGGACGATCCGCACCTCAACGCGATCGCACGCACCGCCAGCGGCGACTATGTGATCGTCGGCGAGCGCGGCGCGTTCTTCCATTCAAGCGATCAGGGCCAGACCTGGACAGGCGGCCAACTGCCCTATGACGGATCGATGTTCGGGATCATCGGTTTTGAGGGACAGCATGTGCTGGCCTTCGGCCTGCGCGGGCACGTTTTCGAGTCGCGGGATCTCGGCGCCAACTGGGACGAAGTGGCCACCGGCACCGAACTGAGCCTGATGGGTGGCGTTGCCATGGACAACGGCGGAGCAGTCATCGTCGGTGCTAATGGCGTACTGCTCAAGCGTGCCAGTGCTTCCGAACCACTGGCCGCCAGCACCTTCAACGAGGCCGGCGTGATCGCCGGCGTGCTGCCTGCAACGGACAACAATGACCTGCTGATCGTCAGCGAAAACGGCATCCGCCGCATCCAGCCCAAGTGACGGTGAATCAATGAGCGCAGCAAGCTCCAGCAACCAGACACCCACCGCGTTCCACCGATTCGCGGAACGACTGGTATTCGGCAACCGTCCGGTTGTGTTGATCCTGTTTGCGCTGATCACCGCGGTTCTGACCTTCTTCGCATCGCAGCTGCGTGTCGATGCGGGCTTCAAGAAGCAGATCCCGCTGCAGCACGAGTACATGAAAACCTTCATCGACTACGAGCAGGAATTCGGTGGTGCAAACCGGGTGCTGATCGCGGTGATGGACAAGAGCGGCGACATGTTCAACTTGCCGTTCTTCCAAACCATGGAGAAGATCACCCAGGACGCCAAGGCCATCGACAGCGTGGACGAGGCGCGCGTGCGCTCGATCTTCACGCCGAACGTGCGCTTCGTGGAGGTGGTTGAGGACGGTTTTGCCGGCGGCAACGTGATTCCGGCGGATTTCACGCCCAACAGCGAAGGATTTGCCGCCAGCGCCGAGCAGTTCGCCACCATCAAGGCCAACATGGAGAAGGCCAGCATTGTCGGTCGCCTGGTGGCCAAGGATTTTTCCGGCGCCATGATCTGGGTAGACCTGGTGCCGGAAAATCCGGAGCAGGGCGTCAAGGTCGACTACAACCGGATTGCCGAGCAACTCGACCAGATCCGCGCGAAGTACGAAAACGAACACACCACGGTGGCGATCATCGGCTTTGCCAAGATGGTCGGCGACATCACCGCAGGCGCGCGCTCGGTGATCTGGTTCTTCGTCATCACCATCGCCTTCACCTGGTTGCTGCTGTTCATCTACTCCTCTTCGGTGAAGCTGGCTTCATTGACGGTGTTCTGTGCGCTGGTTTCGGTGGTCTGGATGCTGGGCGCGCTGCGCCTGCTCGGCTTCGGCATCGATCCGATGAACATGCTGACGCCGTTCCTGATATTCGCCATTGCGGTCAGCCACGGCGAACAGATGATCAACCGCTATCGTGGCGAAATCTTTTTCGGTGGACTGGAAGAAGGCACGCCCGAGCAACTCGCCCAGCGCGAGGGCCACGACCCGGAAACCGCCGCACGCGTTGCCTTCCGCACCTTGCTGGTGCCGGGTTCGGTTGCCCTGGTGGCCGGATGCATCGGCTTTGCCGCGATCCTGGTGATTCCGATCCGCATCATTTTCGAACTGGCCATTACCGCAACCGTGGGTGTTGCGCTCACCATTCTCACCGACCTGGTGTTGTTGCCGGTTTTGCTGTCCTACACGCGGTTGCGCAATCTGCCGCGCAAGCGCGCGTATCGCCTGCGCCAGCTGACGCAGTTCGACAAGATCTGGACGTTCCTGGCCAAGTTCAGCAAGCCGGTACCGGCTGCCATCATCCTGCTCGCTGGCGTCGTCATCTGGTTTGCCGCCGAGCGTTATGGCGAGAAGGTGATGATCGGCGATGCGCAGAAGGGCGTTGCGGAGTTGCGTCCGGATGCACGCTACAACCAGGATGCGGTGTTGATCAGCGACAAGTTCGCGCTCGGTGTCGACATCATCAACGTGATTGCAGAAGGCCCGCCGGCTGCCTGTACCGCCAGCTATCCCACCATGGAGCTGGTTGACCGTTTTGCCTGGCACCTGCGCAATGTCGAGGGCGTGGCCCAGGTGATGACCTTGCCGATGGCGGCCAAGATCGTCAATGCCGGATGGAACGAGGGCAACGTGCGCTGGCGCGAGCTGCCGCGCGATACCGATACCCTGCGCCTGGATACGCAGAACTTTGAAACCGACACCGGCATGCTCAATGCCGACTGCAGCGCCATGCCGATCATGGCATTCCTCACCGACCATCGCGCAACCACCATCGATCGCGTCGTCGATGCGGTGAAGACATTCCGCACTGAAAACAAGGCTTGGGCGGGCGGCGAAGTGAACCTGCGCGAGCAGCTTGCCGAGAAGGCGGCCAGCGGCGACGCGCCGGAAGGCTCGCTGAATCAAGTCAACCTGCGTCTGGCCACCGGCAATGTCGGCGTCATGGCCGCCATCAACGACGAGGTGCGCGCGGTCAAGCGCCTGATCCTGTACATGCTGTATGCCGCCGTGTTCCTGATGTGCCTGATCAGCTTCCACAGCCCGCGCGCGGCCCTGTGCATCACCCTGCCGCTGGTGCTGGTCACCGAATTGGGCCATGCCTTGATGGTGCACCTGGACATCGGCATGAAGATCAACACCCTGACCGTGGTCGCGCTCGGCGTCGGCATCGGCGTGGATTACGGCATCTACATTTTTGCGCGCATGCGCGAATCGCTGCTGGCCGGGCATGCGCTGACCGACGCCTACTTTGCATCGCTCAAGACCACCGGCATCGCGATTTTCTACACCGCGTTGACGCTGGCGGTGGGCGTCGGCACCTGGGTGTTCTCGGATCTCAAGTTCCAGGCCGACATGGGCGTGATGCTGACCTTCATGTTCATCGTCAACATGATTGCCGCCATCGTCTTCCTGCCGGCGCTGTGCCGCTGGCTGCTGCGCCCATTCGAGAAAACCGCCTGATCGCCGTAATGATGCAAATGGATTGGCTGTCTCGCCTGCAGGAGACCCTTCAGGGTCGATGCCGCAGCCGAAGTCCATCGCCCCGAAAAAGGGGCAAGCGTTTGTAGGAGACCCCCTTCGTCGAGCTCAGGACAGGCTTCAGGGTCGATTCGCCCTGTCGAACTCGCGCGATCCAATCCAATCGCCCCTAAAAGGGGCTCCTACAGGAGAAGAAGCAATTCATGCGCGGGCTTGCATGGCTTTGGTAGGAGACCCCCTTCGTCGAGCTCAGGACAGGCTTCAGGGTCGATCCCCGTGCGGACAAGACCAGGTCAATCCCCGGCAGCGGCGGGTTTGTGCCATTCGCCCGGCAATCGCGAAATGCGCAGCCGGCGCAGCGGCGAGCTGTACCACTCCACCAGCCTGCCATCCTCGAAGCGCAGCCAGGAGGGGCCGTAGTACCAACGATCCTGATCCATGGAAATGGGCGCGCCGAGGATTTCCGTGACCACGGTTTTCGGCATGCCGCGCTGGATACCGTCGTAGGCAGAATGCGCCTTTGCGCCCACCGTCGTAACGGCACGCACCGGCGCCGGCGTGCGGACCAATTCCGCTTCGGGCTGATCACTGAGCAGCCAATATCCACAAAGTGCAGTGGCCACCATCAGCAACAACCACCAGCGGCGATGGCTGGGTCGCGCAGAGGGCGCATTCAATGGCGCAGACACCCGCGCCTCGGCATGCGCCTCGGTGTGCGCTTCGCTGCGCTCAGCCGCAGCACCCGGCAAACGCCCATGCTGGCGATGAAACTGCATGCCCGCTTCGTACAGGGTGGTCAGCAATTGCAGTCGCTCATTGGCCAGATGCTGGGAAATCGGATCCTTGGCCACAAGCCGGTCCGGATGAACCAGCGAAACATGGCGCCGGTACGCCCGCTTCAGGTCATCGACACTGGCTCCCGGCTCCAGCTGGAACTCCCGGTACAGGCGCAGCAGGTCGACGTGCCGGCTCATGCGCGATGAGGTCCCGCGACGATCTGCCGAGCCAGGCTTGCGACGCCCATGCCGGCTATTCCACGCGTTGGCCAGTCAGGCGATGGACAGCCTCGGCGTACTTGCGTGCGGTGGCTTCGATGACCTGCGCGGGAACGCGCGGCCCCGGTGCCTGCTTGTTCCAGTCCAGGGTTTCCAGGTAATCGCGAACATACTGCTTGTCGTAACTGGGCGGGGAAATCCCCACCCGATACTCGTCGGTCGGCCAGAAGCGCGAGGAATCCGGCGTCAGCATTTCGTCCATCACATGCAAGGTGCCATCCGCGTCGGTGCCGAATTCAAGCTTGGTGTCGGCAATCAGGATTCCGCGCGTCGCCGCATACTCGGCGGCAAAGCGGTAGATCGCCAGGGTTGCGTCGCGCACCTGGCCCGCGAGCGCGCTGCCCACCTGGTTCACCACGCTGTCGAAATCGATGTTTTCGTCGTGTTGGCCGGGAGCCGCCTTGGTCGAGGGCGTGAAGATCGGTTCGGGCAATTGCTCGGCCTGGCGCAAGCTGGCGGGCAGGGCGATGCCGCACAGTTGTCCCGTGGCCTGGTAATCCTTCCAGCCCGAACCAATCAGGTAACCCCGCGCAATGGCCTCGAACGGAATCGGCTTGAGGCGCTTGCAGATGACACTGCGACGCGCATACAGGGCAAGGTCGACGCCCGCCGGAAGCACGTCGGCAAGCCTGCGTTCCAGCAGATGGTTGCGCAGCAGGTGGCGGGTTTTTGCAAACCAGAAGTTCGACATCTGGGTCAGCATCTCGCCCTTGCCCGGGATCGGGTCAGGCAACACCACGTCAAAGGCGCTGAGCCGGTCGCTGGCAACGATCAGCAATTCATCCGCGGACAGCGCATAGACATCCCGCACCTTGCCGCGATGAACCAGATCAAGGCCAGGCAGGTGGGACGAGGACAGGGTGGTTGGCACGGATGCATTCCGGGGCTCGTGAAGGGCGGCATTTTAGCCCGCATTATTCATGAACGTCGCAGGAAAACGCCCGTGAGCTTGATTACGCAATGCAATCTGGCAGTTCGCGAATTCAACAAGGTGTTCGTTGCATTTTCCTGCTGGCACGGCCCTCGCGGATCTTTTGCCCCAAGCGCTGCGTTGCTTGTCGCCCCAATGGAACCACCATTGCGGCTCCGCGCGCCTTGCGCTTGGGGCAAAATCCTCCGCGATCATCCGCGCCCGTTCATGGATAATGCGGGCTAGCCCGGATGCTTCAGGACAGGCGCGCAGAAATGCAGTCGGCGCCGTGCGTGGGCGAGGGGCCGTGTAGAATTGCGCGCTCGTTGGTGCAGCTTCCGGCACATGCGTCTGGCGCATGCATGCGGAAACCTGTATCTGCCGCTTTCATCGCGTTGCATGGGCGAGTCCGGAGGCATTGCCGGAATGTTCACCAGCGCGCGCATCCAGGACCTGTTTTTGCATGGGCATGATAGGCAAGATCGTGGGCGCCGTGGTGGGCCTGATCGTCTTCCGCAACTTCTTCGGCATGCTGATCGGCGCCTTCGTCGGGCACATGTTCGACCTCAGCATGACCCAGCGGCAACGCGACAATTCCTCTTTCATCGCGCCGCTGTTTGCCTTTGCCGGCGCCTTGGCGAAATCCGATGGTCGCGTGTCCGAGCAGGAAATCCGCGCGGCAGAGCGCCTCATGGACTGGTTGCGCCTGGATGCGGATCGGCGGCGCCTGGCCATCGAACAGTTCAACCGCGGCAAGGCACCCGAGTTCGATGCGCAGGCTGCCATTGTTGAATTGCGCAGTTGGACCCAGGGACGCCGCGACCTCGCCTTCCTCCTGCTCGACATGCTGCTCGACCTGGTCTACGCCGAAGGCACGCTGGCTGCGAACAAGCTGGCCCTGGTGCGAAACCTGTGCGCTGCGCTGGGACTGAGCGAAGCCGAGCTGGCTGCGGTGGCGGCCATGAAAGGCTATGGCCAGGCGCATGGCGGACCGCGCGGCGGGTATTCCGGCCAGAGCCGCCCGCACAATGCGCCCGCCGCGCCGGACCCGTACGTGGTGCTCGGCATCGCACGCAGCGCCGATGCGCAGGAGATCAAGCGTGCCTACCGCAAGCTGATGAGCCAGCACCATCCGGACAAGCTCGGCAATGTTCCGCAGGAACTCAAACGCAATGCCGAAGCGCGAGCCCGCGAGATCAATGCGGCCTACGAACGCATCAAGTCGGAGCGTGGCTTCACCTGAGTCGGGGGAGCGCTTCAAGCGATACCCGGCATCGGCTCGTGAAGGAAACCCATGCGGGCTCCGGAGACCCGAATGCATGCTCCCGCTTGATGCCCAGTATTCCGCTTGAGCAGTTCACCGCATCGATCTTCGCCTGCTCCCGTGGCAGAAGAATGCCTCAGGAAAACTTCTGGCCCGCGAGAAGGGAGGCTGCAATGAACGCCTTCACCTACCGCATGAGATCCGCCGTCAAGTAGCCCGTTGTCGTGGTTGTGCGTGACGCCTCGCGGGGTGGCCACCTTCGGCAATCCGATGCCATGCCCGGTCTTATCGGGATGGGGGTTGCAACAGCGATCCGGCGGCGGGGCGATGGCCGTAGCTCAGCACCCGGGTGATTTCCCATCTGCCGCCCGAGTGGCGCCACAGGATGGTGAAATCGGCAAGGCCTTCGCACTTGCTTGCATCCGTCTGGCAGAAACGATGCGAGCCTTGTTCGATGGCTCCGAAATCCTTGATGGGAAAAACGGCAAGACTGCCGGGAACCAGCTCGCGCGTGAACTTTCCGCAAGCATTCCTGCTTGTGTTGGCGAGCATGTCCGCACGGTTCCAGGTGACTCCGCCGGTGTCGTGATAAAACTCGACGTTCTCGGCAAAATAGCTCGCGTGTTTTGCCAACTGCTCCGGGGCGGCGCAGCGGTTGAATGCATCGAACACGGCGGAGTCGAGTGCGGCAATCGTTTCGCTGAGCGGCTGGGGAAGGTCTGGTGCAGGTGGCTCCGCCGCCCGGGCATTCAGCGACATGGACAATACGGCGAATAAAAAGATGCGCGAGCGCGTCATGCAGGTCTCCGACAGTCTTGAGCGGACCCTGACGTCCGCGGGTAACGCCGCGCCGCGAAGCGGCACGGCCTGAATGAACTCCGGTGCCTGGCCCGTCTATTCCGTTGGCAACGCGTACTTGGCAGCCTGGACGCAACGCTCGGCTTCGGCGCGGTCCTCAAACTCGTCCACGGTCAGCACACCCCAGCCATGACCTGTAACGCCGACCCAAACAATCGGTACGTCATTGGCTTTGGTGTCAATGGTCAAGGTGCCACTCTTTCCGCCGGGACTGCGATCGATATGGATGTCGTGGCTGCCCGGTTCGACGACGGTGTGCGCAAAGTTGCCCGGTTTCAATGTGCCGATACTCTTGTTGTCGACGAACGCGGTGGTTCTGTTTCCCGCGCCGACAAAAGCCGCGCTTTCACGACAAACGTAGAGGCTGGCTTTGCCCGCAACCGGCTGCAGCCTGTGCAGGTCGGCTTCCACGTCCCTTGATCCATACTGAACCGTGGCGCAGCCGCACACCGAAGCAGAAAAAAGCACGACAGTGAAAAACCTGATCTTCATGGCACGTCTCTCCTTGTGAATATTCCGAAGGCATCGCCTGAACAGGCTGCCCCGACTCGAGTGTCCCGCGCAATGCTGAAGTTCGGCAACCGGGCAGTCCGCTTGACCGAGATGTCAGGCATCACGCCCTACCACCTCGGACATGCTCGCGGAATCCCTCCCTTGCGTCACTGGTGAAGGCCGACAGCTCTGACTCCTGCACCGATATCACAGTTGTGCCGTGACGCGCTGCCTCAGACGGCAAAGTCGTTTGAAACTGGCCTTTTGGCGTGAACAGCGCAACCGGGTGTTGCTCTTTGTGTGCCCAGCCCGCCTTGAACAGGCGCCACGCCTCGAACTCGGAAGGCTCTGTCTCGCTCGCTGGGACAAACGCCATGCTCAGGAAGAAGCCTCTGGCTGCATCCATGAGAGCGACACAGTTGAAATTGCCATCCTGCTCGGTGCGGATGGGCGAGCCGCCCGGCGAGGGTGGCTGCTTCAGAGCGTTGGAGCTGCACCTGATTCGTGCTCGTTGTGCTGAGTACTTCTACTCAATTGCCTGAGCAAAACAACCGCGCGCCTTGGCCGGGGCGTGCGCCGGTTGCACCCGCGGTGCGCACGCTCGGCCATGCCCTGCGTAACATCGTCACCTGCATGCAGGCCCTCGGCTGATGCTCAGGAATCCGTTTCGCGGGTGCTCGCGTCCCGTATGAGGTCGCGTTCCTGCGCCAGGGGAAGCAAGCCGCTGCGCAGGTCGTCCGCAGCTTCGGATCGCGTCACGCTGCCATCGCGCAGGTAAACGATGTAGCGACCGCCGGGTCGAAAGCCGACGTTGTGAAACATCGCGGACGGTTGGCAGGAATAGGTGAAGGCTGCGACCCATTCGGCATGGCGAATCGCCATCGCTTCGCCCTTGAGGGTTTCCGATACCGCAATCGTCACCTTGCCTGGCGCCTTCGAGCCCGCGGCGGATTGGCTGAGCGCGGAAACCGTGCCGATGAAGACCGCATCCGCGTCACGCGCGGAATCCCGGACCAGTCCTTGCAGCTTGCCCAGTTCCTGCGCATCGATCTTGGCCTGCTCCTGCGCCGGATGGGTGCCACAGGCAAGCGCCTGGCCCAGACCCAACGAAACCGACATGGCCATTGCCAATCGCCTCATGAAACGTCTCCAAAAAATGCCGCCTGGCCGGGTTGAGCCCGAATTCCGTAAAAATTGCTGGCTTGCACGTTTGCCGAATGTACGAATTCTCTTACACAGAAATCGTCTATTGCACACCTTGGCCGAAACCAAGGACGTGCTAATGTCAATCTGCGGCACGATGATGCGAATCATGCCGCGCGGCGGCTGGTGGCGTAACAGCTTGCACCCTGTCATGTTCTTTGTTCAAGCCGGCCTTGAAAGACAGATTGCATTGCAGTTGTCGTGCCGGAAGAGGGAGCCATGCAATACTCAAATGGTTGTCAACGAGCGCTTTTTCTTGCCGTCGCTGCCTGCAGTGGCTGTCTCGCGACGACGACGCGCGCGCAGGAGATTTGCGGACTGCAAACGGCCAGTTTCGATGTCATCTTCACGGATGGCTTCGACCCGCCAACACCTGGCCTGGGGCCGCCGGTTTCGACGGTACAACCCCCGGCACTGGGAGTGACGCCTGCGATTGCGGTTACCTATCCGCCCAGCGGGGCGACAATTCCATCGAACAAGGTGCAGGTTTCAGGCACCTTCACAGGACCAACCGGCACGGGCGTATCCGTCAACGGAGTCCGTGCCTACGTCTATAACGGCACGTTTCTGACACCCAGCTTCACCTTGACCAGTGGCATGAACTCGCTACCCGTTCAGGCTACAACCCTGGATGGGTTAACAGCGACGACTTCGCTATCCATTACCTCGGCCCCGGTGTCCACAGGCATCGAGTTGTTCAGCGATGCGGATGCCGGCTATTGGCCATTTGGCATCGGTTTCAGCATCGGCGTGCCGTCCACCATCACGGTGCAAAGCGTCACGGTGGATTTTGGTGACGGCTCGGCCATCTACACAGGCACCGATCCGAATGCGATTCCTCGGCATTTGTTCACCGCTGCCGGTGTCCATGTTGTGCAAGCGACGGTTACTGACACGGCAAGCAATCAGTACACGGTCCAACGTCGGGTGGCCATTCTCGACATCGCCTCTCAACGCGAGATTCTTTGCTCGGTGTATGCGCACGTGCGGACTCGGATGGCGGCGAGCGACGTGACCGGCGCCATGCACGCCTTCCACCTGAAGCAGCGACACAAGTACGCCCGCTTGTTCAACGCGTTGGGCGTCAACCTGCCAATTGCCGCCACACGATTGGGCATGATCGCGAACGGCACGCTGAGCCCCATCGACGCCGAACTGATCCTCGTGACCGAACAGGCTGGCGAGGTTAGTGGTTATCCGTTGCATATGTCGCCGGATGGCTTGGGTGTGTGGCGAATCGATTCGATGTAGAAATATTGGCTCATCGGCACGGAGGAAACATGAAACTCATCGCCATTGCCTTTGGCTTGCTGGGCTCGATCCTTCCCGCCCTGGCGATCTGGCTTGCGTTTCATGAGTTTGCGCCGGGTGCGCGATGGATGCCTTTCCACACCTTGATGGTGTCCAGTGCATTGATCATGCAACTGCCGGTTTTGGCCACCGTGATCGCACTCTGGCTTGGAAAGAAGCGAGTGGCGCTCTGGAGTGGGGGCATTTCCATTCTTCTGAGTGCGGCCGTTCTAACGTTCTTCTGGCAGCTTTCCAAGGGAATTGCCGCTGGCTGGCACTAAGAGAAGGATCAATCCATGAACCCCATAGATTGGAAACGTCTTCGCCCTGTATCCGTGTTTCTGGCCGTGGCTGGGATTCTGCTTGGCATGTTTGGTATTTGGTTTGATACCCAAGTGCATTTCAAAGGTTTTGGAAAACTGCTGACCGTCTTGTCGCTTGCGTCAATTGCGGCAACCATCGCGGCCTTGTGGTCCTCCTGTTCTCAGCCACGAAAGCGAACCATCACGCTAGCGGGGATCGCGATCCTGCTTTTGGTCCTTCCGCTGCTGGCGCTGCTTTTAGCTATTCGTGGTTTTGGTCCGCCGACCTGAGTACGTCACCCAAGGTTCACGTTACACGCTTCGCTTCTACGACGCGAATTGATGCGACAGCAAGTGAATCGGGTGCGCTAAGTGCAGATTCAATGCCATTGTTCGATCTTTGACAGGGAGGGCAAGCCATGATCCCCATGAATTGGAGACGACTCCGTCCGATAACCGTGTTGTTCGCTGTGGTCGGGATGGTGGTTGGATTCGGCGGCATTTGGTTTGACGCGAACATTCACATCCATGGGATTGGAAAGCTGCTGACACTGCTTTCGATTGCCGGCATGGCGGCCACTCTCGCGGCCGCGTGGGCTTCTTGCTCGGCGACCCGAACGATGACCATTCGATTCAGCGTGCTCGCTGCAGCACTTCTGATTCTCCCGCTGTTGGCTCTTGCTTTGGCTATGACAGGTGGTTTTGGAGTTCCGGTATGAACGGTTTCCCCAGGTGGTCATGTATGCGACCCCGTGTGGTAGTGGGCATCGCACTGTTCATGAATGCGTTCGGTTCGGCAAATGCATATGAGATCACCACACACGCATTGATCACGCAGGTGGCGCAGCAGCGGTCCGTGCTCAATTCCGCCAATGCGAACGCGATCACTCCCATCGTGGGCTTTGATCGGCTGGCCATTGACGCGCCGTTTCGAGCCGATGGCTTGCCTTCGACTTCCATCAAAGATGCCTACTATGATGATGAGGGCACGAGCCAGCCCAATCTTCCGCCCTTGCTTGCGGCGCACACTCGCTTTTTGCAGCAGCAGGAGCGGAGCACGTTTGCAAGCCTGATTCGGCGCGAATACATTCCTGGCGATCCTCTTGTGAGCGAGTTTGAGACTCGACTGGTCGGTTGGCTCATGCGCGGCGCAGTTCGTGAGGACGACAATGATGTACAACCGTTTGGGATTTGGACGGACGGTGATGACCGTGATCTGGATCCCTACGGTCGAATCCTGCGCGCCGCCAAGCATTTCTATGACCCCGCACGGAACCGCGGCTATGATTTCCCAAGTCAATGCGCAACCTACGGCTGTGCGAAGTCCATACTTTGGGCAACGGGCAGAACAGACCCCTTGAATCCGGGCTCAGATGCGGATGACTTGACCCGCCGCAACCACTTTACCTGGCAGGATGCACGCAACAACTATTGGTGGGCGCTCACTCTGGAGCGAGGCAGCAGCTCACCTCGAACCGCGACGGAACGCTTCAACGATTCCCAGGAACGGCAGTGGCGTTGGTCGACAGCGATCAAGTCCCTCGGCCACACCTTGCATCTGTTGCAGGATGCTGCGCAGCCACAACACACACGCAATGACGCCCATGCTCCGCCGCACGTGAGATATTCATCCGACGGACTTCCAAACGAAGGCGAAGCAGACGCAGCCTACGAAGCCTATACGGACTATCGCGTCACGGCAGACTACGCCGAGGCGAGTGGTAGTGGTGGCCTGCTGGGCAACCCATTGCGCTATATGGACGAAAGTGTGCCGGCTCCCAGCCAAGTTATCCCTGTCACGCTTGGCAACTATCCGAACATCGCGTTCTCCACGCCGGTGAAATACTTCACCACCCGCCATGTCGATACCGCCCCCGCAAGCTGCGGACCGGGCTCGCCAACGGTCAATGTGGTGTGCGCTCGGCGGGGCATGGCCGACTACAGCAACCGGGGATTCTTCACATCTGGCACCGTGCCGGGCATGCGCGAGTGCGTGAATCCGGGGCCCGGAGCGAATCCCTGCTCGACCTACGCAACGGGGTCGACCTATCCGATGCCCGAAGAAGCCTTCAACGCCAACGACTGGGAGTCTTTTGCGCTGCCATCCGAGTTCTACGTCAATGGCAAGATCGTGAAATACACCGAGTTTGCGCGCACGGTACCCGACAATATCGCGCCATCGCACGACGCGGCTTTGCTCGCGAAATATCACGGGAAAGTGCCGATTCTCACCCAAGGCATCTTCGAGAACGTGCTCGATTTGCTCCCGCCAGAAGAACGCGAGGGCGTTGACCAGACGATGCGCTACAACAACATGCAATACGATGCCGATGTGTTGATTCCACGAGCGATCGGGTATTCGGCGGGCATGATCGATTTCTTCTTTCGAGGTCGGATCAAGGTTGAGGCGCCGCAGGATGGGGTGCTTTCCGTAACCGACCAGGGCATGGCGCATACGGTGGATCCAGCAACTGCTTACCCCTATTGCACGAATACGGTTGCCGCTCCCATTGCCGGAGAGCCGCCTTTGTGTACCGCAGGCGATATTTTCGGCTTCACCAAGTTGCGCCTGAAGGTGCGCAATGACACGCCTGCGCTTACGGAAAGTGGCAGTACGGCGGCGGCCATTGCACAAGACATGGCCACCACGCTGGCAGCGCCCGGGCCCACCGATCCGCGCCTGGTGGCTGTCGCACGTTACCATCGCAACCGTTGCTACGATGCCGGATTGCAGGGTGAAAGCGTCGTGGACTATGCCGGAACCGTCACCACACCCACCTGCGCGGGCAGCAATCGGTCAACCTATCAGGAGATTTCGGTTTCCAAACCGCTGGCCGTTGGCGCGGCCACATTGAATGGAGCAAGTTCCGCTCCGGTCACGTTCGACTTTGGCACCGATCCGATACCGATCAATGCAACGGACCTCATCATCCAGGTGGTCTATCGCGGACCCTTGGGTGAGGAAATCGACGGCATCGCCGTCGGCAGCTTCGACATTCGCGAAGCCTCGTATCTGACGCTTTGGAACAACACAGACTATGCCGGCTGCAATGGCAACTGGGTAACCTCAAGCGGTGGCGGATGTTCGTTTCCCGGCGGCATTGCCCGTGGAATCGGAACAGCACGCCTATGCATCAATGCACAGTTGCTTTACACCCGCCAACCGACTGGAGGAAACGGAAATATTCTCAAGGGGCATTACGTAAGGTTGGCCGCCTTGCTGGACGATCAACCCAAGAACACACGAGGGCGCCTGTTGGTAGGAACCGCAAACGACCTGGTCATCGTGGACAAGAGCCTGACCGGGCAGGTAAGGCAGGCGTCGATGGAAATCGTGACCCCGACTGCACCGTATTTGCCGGAGCCGTTCTACACGAAACGCGGAGTAATCGGCAGCTTCCGACCCATGCCGTTCTATTTGATTTCCGGCGCTGATCCGCAGCCTCCAGGCGACATGGGGCCCAATGACGTCGGCAGTCTTTCTCTACCACTCAATGCACCGGCACACGCAGATACAGGGGGCGTGATCTCGTTTCCGAATACACCTCCTGCGCCCAATTCTGCCTGCACTTCGACAAGTGCGGCTCCCTATTTTGAAGACGAAATCGAGGTGGCGCGGCCCGTGGGTACGGATTTTCCGGCTTCTGAAATCGCGGATTGATCTCGCTCGGCGATTGGATGGGCGATGGGTGCTTGCCGTGGGCGACGGGTTCGACCAGCATGCACTCCTGACCGATTGCCCTCGAGCCCGTCATGTCCAGATCAAGCTGCGTCATTGCACCGTCCATCCTCTCAGCAAAC
Organism: Dokdonella sp.; assembly: GCA_016712865.1. Classification (GTDB taxonomy): domain Bacteria; phylum Pseudomonadota; class Gammaproteobacteria; order Xanthomonadales; family Rhodanobacteraceae; genus Dokdonella. The sequence continues at coordinate 141,878 of JADJQH010000003.1, read as the reverse complement.
TTTGCCCGTCTCGGCGAGGAAGTCGATGCCGTCATCGCGGCCGGGGCCGAATGGGTGCATTTCGATGTGATGGACAACCACTACGTGCCGAACCTGACCATCGGCCCGCTGGTTTGCGAAGCGCTGCGCAAGCACGGTGTCAGCGCACCCATCGACGTGCACCTGATGGTCAAGCCGGTGGATCGCATCATTCCGGATTTCGCCAAGGCCGGCGCCAGCCTGATCAGCTTTCATCCGGAAGCATCCGAACATGTTCACCGCACCATCCAGCTGATCCATGCCAGCGGGTGCAAGGCGGGCTTGGTGTTCAATCCGGCCACGCCGCTGGATTATCTCGACCACGTGCTCGATGAGCTCGATCTGGTGCTGATCATGTCGGTCAACCCTGGTTTTGGCGGCCAGCAATTCATTCCCTCGGCGCTGGACAAGCTGCGGCGGGTGCGCGGGATGATCGACCGCAGCGGTCGCGACATTCGCCTGGAAGTCGACGGTGGCGTGAAGGTCGACAACATCGCCGAGATTGCGCGCGCCGGTGCCGACACCTTCGTTGCCGGTTCCGCCATCTTCGGCCAGGCCGACTATGCCGCGGTGATCGCGGCCATGAAGCAGGCCGTTTCTGCGCATTGACGCCAGTGCGCGGTAGCCGCGCATGCCTTTCGGCAGGCGGAGGGGTGGGCACGACAGGCTAGAATCCACGCATCCTCAGGGGAATGCGGAGTTTCCGATGCGTCCAATCCTTTTGCTTGCGCTGCCGGGCCTCATGGCCTCGGGCATGACACTTGCCCAGACTGCGACGGAATCGCGCGTGCTGCGCTTTCCCGACATCTGCGCGGACACCATCGCCTTCGTCAAGGGCGGCGACATCTACACCGTGCCGGCCAGTGGCGGCACGGCCATGCACCTGACCACGCACGCGGGGCAAGAGCTGTATCCGAAGTTCTCGCCCGATTGCCGTTCCATCGCCTTCTCCGCCGAATACGACGGCACCCGCCAGGTTTATGTCATGCCCACCGCTGGCGGAGAGCCCCGCCAGCTCACCTGGTACAACGACATCGGTCGTCAGCCGGTGCGCGGCGGCACCGACTACCGCGTGCTCGACTGGACTGTGGACGGTGCCAACGTGCTGGTGCGTGCCAACCGGGTGGCAACCGATGACCGCGGCGGACGCCCGTATCTCGTGCCAGTGGCCGGTGGCATGGAAACCCCGCTGGCGGTTCCGGAAACCGGCGGTGGCATGCTTTCGCCGGACGGCAAGCGCTTTGTGTACACGCCGATCGACCGCGAGTTCCGCAGCTGGAAGCGCTATCGCGGTGGCCGCGCGCAGGATGTCTGGACCTTCGACCTCACCAACAACAGTGCACGGCGCCTGACCGACAACCCGGCTTCGGACAGCCAGCCGACCTGGGTTGGCGACACGATCTATTTCACGTCCGACCGCAACCACACGATGAACCTGTTTGCGGTATCGCCCGAAGGTGGCGAGGCACGCCAGCTCACCTGGTTCACCGATTTCGACGTGTTGTGGCCAAGTGCGGGCAAGGACGCCATCGTCTTCGAGAATGGCGGTGCGATCTGGCGCTTCGATCCGGCATCGGCGCAAGCCACGCGCGTGCCGATCCGCGTCAGCGGGGATTCTCCGCAGCGCCTGCCGACCTGGAAGGAGGTGGTCGGACAGACCGAATCCTTTGACCTCGATGCCTCCGGCAACACCCTGTTGTTTGCGGCACGCGGCGAACTGTTCCGCGTCAGCGGCAATGAGCTGGACGTGCGCAATCTCTCGCAAACGCCGGATGCACGCGAACTGGGCGTGGATCTTTCAGCGGATGGCCGCACGCTTGCCTATCTGTCCGACGCCAGCGGTGAGTACGAGATTTATCTCGCGGACATTGCCGGCGGCAAGTCCAGGCAACTCACCCGCGATGGCGACGTATGGCGATTTGCTCCGCAGTTCTCGCCGGATGGAAAACACCTCGCCTATGCCGACAAGCGTCAGCGCCTGCGCATCGTCGATGTGGATAGTGGACGCACGCGCGAGGTCGACAGCAGCCGCAATGACGACATCACCGAATACACCTGGTCACCCGACGGCCAGTGGCTGGCCTACACCCTGACGAGCGACAACGGCCTGACCCGGATCTGGCTGTACTCGCTCAAGGATGGTTCGCGAACGGCTGCCACCGAAGCGACCTCCTCCGCATTCAATCCGGTGTTCGATCCCAAGGGTCGTCGTCTCTACTTCCTTTCCAATCGCGATTTCAACCTGCAGTTCAGCGCCTTCGAACAGAACTACCTGTACGTGGACGCAACACGAATCTACGCGCTGAGCCTGTCGGCACAAGGGCCCTTCCTGTATGCCGATGCAGATGCCGACAGCGCAGGCGAAGCAAAGGACAAGCCGGCGGCCGCGACAACGCCGAGCATCCGCATGGATCTTGCGGGCATGATCGGCCGCGAGCAGGTCATGAACGCCGCAAGCGGCAACTATCGCAGTCTTCAGGCCAGCGCCGATGCGGTGTTCTACGGGGCAGGCGATGGGGGTCGCGACGATGGTGCCTTCGAGCTGCGCATGCTGGCACTGGATGCAGACAAGGACACCACCCTGGCCAAGGGCTTGTCGGACTATCGCCTGGCGGCGGATGGCAGCAAGGTGCTGGCTCGCGCAGGCGACAAGTTTTCGCGTATCGAAACCAAGCCCGATCAGGATCTGGCCAAGTCCGCCCTCGACCTGTCGCGGATGAAGCTGTTGATCGATCCGCCGCGTGAATGGCGCCAGGAATTCACCGATGGCTGGCGCATCCTGCGCGACTGGTTCTATGACCCCGGCGTGCACGGTGGCATCGAGCGCTGGAATGCGGTGCGCGCGCGCTATGCGCCCCTCGTCGATTACGTCACCACGCGCCAGGACCTGGATTACCTGTTCCAGGAGCTGGTTGGTGAAGTGCAATCCGGCCATGTCTACGTGCAGCAGGGCGACGAGTCGAACGTCGAGCGCACGCCAGGCGGCCTGCTCGGTGCCGAGATCGTGGCCGATGCCAGCGGCTATTTCCGCGTCGAGCGGATTTTCCCGGGCGCAAGCCAGGATGAAGGCCAGCGTTCGCCCTTGGCGGAACCCGGCGTGCAGGTGCGAGCGGGGGATTTCATCCTTGCCGTGGATGGCGTCGATGCGCGCACGGTCAGGAATTTCTACCAGTTGCTGCAAGGCAAGGGTGGGCAAAAGGTAAGCCTGCGCGTCAATGCGCGTGCAAGCAGCGAGGGTAGCCGCGAAGTGCGCGTGGGAACCCTGACGTCCGAGCAGGAGCTTCGTTACACGCAGTGGGTGGGCGAGCGCCGGGCCATGGTGGATCGTCTCTCCGGCGGGCGCATCGGCTACATCCATCTGCCCAATACCGCCGTGGATGGCAATCGCGAATTGTTCAAGGGCATGCTTGCCTACGCCGACAAGGAAGCCCTGATCATCGATGATCGCTACAACGGCGGCGGCTTCATTCCCGATCGCATGATCGAACTGCTGGCGCGCAAGCCACTCAACTACTGGAAGCGGCGCGGGCTGGATCCGCAGGCCACGCCCATGCTTTCGCACAACGGGCCCAAGGCCATGTTGATCAACGGGCTGTCCAGCTCCGGCGGCGATGCCCTGCCGTACTACTTCCGCAAGCTGGGCCTCGGCAAGCTGATCGGCACGCGCACCTGGGGCGGCCTGATCGGCATTTCCGGCAATCCTTCGCTGGCCGATGGCGGCGTCCTGCTGGCTGCGACCTTCCGTTTCCTCGATACGGACGGTCATTGGGCCGTCGAGAACGAAGGCGTCAGTCCCGACATCGAGGTGATCGACCGGCCCGATCAAATCGCTGCCGGCCACGATCCCAGTGTCGAGAAGGCCGTGGACTTGCTGTTGACCGAGCTGGGTCCAAATCCGCGTGCAAGAGTTGTTGCGCCACCGGCACCGAGCGACTTCGGAGCACCAACGAAACCCTGAGGCTGCGCTATCCTGCGTGGCCCTGACTCGCGCCCGGAGCGTGCCGCCATGCAGTGTTTCGTCTACAAGAGCCTGCGCAAGGCGGATACCTACGTGTTCCTGCGCGCACAGGATGCGTTCGAGCTGATGCCGGACGCCCTGCGCACGCAGTTCGGTGAACTCGTGTTCGTCATCGAGATCGAGCTTTCGCCCACGCGCAAGCTGGCACGCGAAAACGTCGAGGTGGTCATGGCCAACCTGGTGGCGCAAGGCTATCACCTGCAATTTCCTCCCGTGCTCGAGAGCGCGGTCGACTGATCCGGCGCAAGGGGTTCGGACGTCGATATACTGCGGGCGTCGCGATTTCCCCTGTTGTCCGGTTGAGCATGGTCGAGGAATCCCCGCAAACACCTGCGCCGCACCGTCGCTCGCTGCTGGCCGGCTTGCTCAGTTTCATTCCGGCGCTTGCGCTCTATGCCACCAGCCTGCTCAGCGCGCATCCGGTTGTGGTGCTGGCCTTGCTGGCGGGCAGCGCATGGATGCTCACCGCCATCTGTGCCGGAATCGGTTTTGCCATGGAGCGTGATTTCCTGCGCAGCGTTATCCGTCGTGGCTCCGTCAGCTTCTTCATGCTGGTACTGCACACATCGTTCATGGCCCTCGTGCTCGCCGGTCCGGTTTGGTGGCTGCTGGATGAACCGTCCTTGCTCGGCGCCTTGCTGCTTTCCGCTGCGCTGCTCGTTGCCCTGCTGGTTCCATGGCGCATTTGGCCGGCGTTGACATGGCCGCTGATCGTGGACGAGGTGCATGCCGAGGCGGCATCGCCAGGCGCGGTTCTGCGACGCAGCTTCGCATCGGCGCTGCAACTCACCGACGAGCACGAGCTGTTCTTCAGTCACGGCATGCTGTCCTCGCTGGCCATGTTCCTGGTTTGCGCGGGCGCGTTGGTGATCGCGCTTTTCCTGCCCGCATTCTCCTTCGAGATGCGCCTGTCGGCAGCGGTTCTCTACGCACTGGTGCTGGTGCCCTTGGCCAGCCTGGTGCTGGTCACGCGCTGCATGAGTGCCATTGCACTGGATGCGCGGGTGCGCAGGTCCGGGTCACGCAGGGAAATCGCGGAAACGGAGTCTCCAGCGCCCGTGCTCGTCGCCGACCTCGGCGTGTTCGATGCCAGCGTCGCCCTGCTTGCCGCCGCGCGTTCCGGCAATGTCGAACTTGCCCTTGCTGCGCTGGAGCGTGGAGCCAATCCCGAAGCGGCGCCACTGGCCGATGACCGTGACCAGCGCAGCGCGCTCATTCATGCCGTGCTGCTGCCGGACCTGCGCCTGTTGCGGGCCTTGATCGGCAGGGGCGTGGATCTCAATCACGGTCATTCGGGTTTGTCGCCACTTCTTGCCGCCAGTCGCGACAGCTTGCAGGGACGCCCGGAAGCCGTCATGACCCTGCTCGCCAATGGCGCGGACCCGGATGTGGTCGATGCCGCTCTCAACACGCCGTTGCATCACGCGGCCTTGTGTAGCGAACCCATCGTTGCCGCCTTGCTGCTGGATGCGGGCACGCGCATCAATGCCGTCAATCGCGATGGCATGACCGCGCTCGGAATCGCCTGCGCCAACGCCAACTGGACGCTGGCCACGTTCCTGCTTGACCGCGGCGCACTGGCCGAAGTCGAACATGCACAGCCAGCCATCCTGCTGGCGGCCTCGACTGCCGAAGACGACGCCGACGGCGTGCGCCTGCTGCTCAAGCGCAAGCACAAGGTGGATGCGCGCGGACTGCTGGATCGCACGGCACTGATGGCCGCTGCGCTTGCCGGCCACCAGACCGTGGTGGAGGTGCTGCTCGGCGCCGGTGCGCAAATGGCCTTGCGCGACCGCAATGGAACCAATGCCTTGATGGAAGCCGCGCGTTCCGGATCGGTTGCCATCATCCAGTCCCTGGGTCGGCGCAAGGTTGATCCGGATCTGGTCGACTCGCTGGGACGCAGCGCATTGATGATCGCCTGCGGTTCGCGTGCCGGTGGCGAGGATGCCGTGCGCGCCCTGCTCGATATCGGCGCGGATCGCGCCCTCGTTGCCGGTGACGGTCGGCGCGCGGTCGACTTTGCCGCAGCCATCGGGCGCTGGCCCATCGTCGCCATGCTCGATCCGGGCGTTGAATTGCCGACCAGCATGGCCGGTGAGCTCGCCGAGACCCCGCTCGATGCCGCTCGCCTTTTCGATGCCTTGCGCTTCGGCAACTGGCCGGTTGTCGAGGAGCTTCGTGCGGCCACGGTCGCGCGACCTGCCCATGAGCTGGCGCAAATCTTTCTTGGGCTGCAGGACCCTGACCTGGGCGCGGCACGCGACTGGATCCTGAATTTGGGATTGCCTGGCGATGTGCGCGTGGGTGGCGGCAAGACCCTCGCCGATGCCTTGCTTGAAGGCTTGCCGAACACGGCTGTGGCGGCGATCCACTTCGTGCGACGCGGATTTTCCGTGGGTGGCGCCGGCTTGCTTGCGCGCGTGCTCGCCTTGGCGCCAGTCGGTTCCGACAACGGCGCGCTCTGCGAGCTGGCGGGTGAACTTCTGCAACGCGGGGGTGATTGCTTTGGCCGCGCCGGCAACGAGGCAACGCCACTGCACCTGGCCTGCGCGCTCGGCCATGCGGCCCTGGTCGAGGATCTCCTGCTGCGCGGCAGCGACCCCAACGCGCGTGACACTCGCGCCCGCTTGCCCTTGCACTACGCGTTGAAATCCGCACCGAACCACGCCACCGCAATCGTCAAACTGCTGATCCGCTACGGCGCAGATCCGGAGCGCGCGGCGGCCAGTGGCGAAACGGCGCTGGGCCTCGTCCTGTCACGCGCCGACCGCGAGCTGAACTACTGGCTGAACTGGCCACGCTGGCGCTTGCCCGGCCGCGCGCTGGTGGCAGCGGACCTGCCGGCAGCGGCGGCAGCCGGCGATGTGGATGCGGTCGACAAGCTGCTCGCCCTGGGTTTTGCCGTGGACAGTGTCGACAGCCAGGGCGCGAGCGCATTGATTCGTGCCGCAGGTTCGGGCTATGCCGCACTCGTGGTGCGCCTGCTCGATGTCGGCGCCAATCCCGGATTTGCCGCGCATTCCGGCGCAACCTGCCTGTCCGCGGCGGTTGCCGCGCGGCGCGAAGCCGTGGTGCGTACCCTGCTTGAACAAGGCGTGGAACCGGACCAGCGCCTGCCGGGTGGCGGAACGCCGCTGATGATTGCCGCGGCACTCGGGTTGCCACGCCTTGCCGAACCGCTGCTCACGCGCGGTGCCGACCCCAACGCCGTGGATGCGCGCGGCAATACCGCGTTGCATGCAGCCGCCCAGTTTTCCTTCGACAGCCGGGATACCGCGGTTGCGAGCGAATTGCTGGCCCTGCTGCTGCGCCACGGCGCCCGCGTCGACAGTCTCAATCCATCCGGGCAGGATGCCTTGCTGATCCTGCTGGGCGCGCGCGCCGAACCCGGAGCGGAATGCGAGGCGGGCCATCTGGCGCAACTCTGCGGCGTGTTGCTGGACAAGGGAGCGGCCATCGATCGGCGCGACAGTCGTGGTGTCAGCCCCTTGCACTGCTGCGCCATGCACGGCCTGCTCGGTGTGGTGCGCATGCTCAAGTCCCGCGGCGCAGCGCTGGACCAGCTTGATACGCTCGGCCGCACGGCCGGCGACATCGCCGCCCTGCTCGGCTACGTCGATGTGGCAGCCGAACTTGGCGTGGTGCGACCGAGCGTGCCGGGACCACGCCTGACATTGCGCAAGCGTGTCAGCGACAATTGACGATACAGGTACGCCGGACGCGGAGACCATGAACAAACCCGATTCGACCCATTTCGGATTCCGCGAAGTTGCGCAGGACGACAAGGCCAGGCTGGTCGGTGAAGTGTTCAGCTCGGTGGCGCGCAACTACGACGTGATGAACGACCTCATGTCGTTTGGCGTCCATCGCCTGTGGAAACGACATTTTGTCGCCACCAGCGGGGTGCGCAGCGGCGATCAGGTGCTCGATCTGGCCGGTGGTACCGGCGACATTGCCAGCCTCCTGCACGATCGGGTTGGCGAACGCGGGCAGGTGGTGATCGGCGACATCAACAACGCCATGCTGAGGGTTGGCCGGGATCGGCTGACCGATCGCGGCCTCGTGCGCGGCATCGACTATTGCCAACTGGATGCCGAAGCATTGCCGTTTGCGGATGGTCGTTTCGATTGCGTGACCATGGCCTTCGGCTTGCGCAATGTCACCCGCAAGGAACGTGCCCTGGCCGAGATCCATCGCGTGCTCAAACCCGGTGGCCGTGCGCTGGTGCTGGAGTTTTCCAGCGTGCGCGCGCCGTGGTTGCGTCCGCTCTACGACTTTCATTCCTTTTCCGTGTTGCCACGGCTGGGTCGGATCATTGCCGGTGATGAAGCCAGCTACCGCTACCTGGCCGAGTCGATCCGCAAGCACCCGGACCAGGCGGCCTTGAAGACGATGATGGAAACGGCAGGGTTTGCCCGTGTCGATGTGCGCAATCTTTCCGCCGGCATCGTGGCCATCCATCGCGGCTACCGCGTGTAGGTATCCGTTGTAGAGCCGAGCTTGCTCGGCTGTCGTCTCCGAGCCGAGCAAGCTCGGCTCTACAAGCCGGAATTTTGGGGGCGGATCAACCGTCTGCCATGCGGCTGCGGCTGGAGGCGCTGGGCGCACCGGGTGTTTCAGGAGATTAGCCGGGCAAGGGGCGGACCGCATCCTGTGATCCGTGCCCCCCTTGCCCGGCCAGGGGGACTTGGCTGAGGGTCGAATCCCTCACATGGATCAAGCATGCATGCCAAGTCGTGTTTGCGATAGCTGTCAGTTCTGACAGCTAGGCAAGAGACGGCAAATGTGCTAGGGAATGTCTGAACAAGTATTGTCGCGAGCAAGCTCGCTCCCACCATTGCTTGATTTTGTGGGAGCGAGCTTGCTCGCGACGAATGAGTTCCGTGCTTGTTCAGAGTTTCCCTAAGGGTGCGCGCGATCGGCCGCTCAGAGGCTGATCAGTTGCAGGCTCAGCGCGCGCGCGATGGCCTGGCGGCGTCCGGTCACGCCCAGTTTGCGGGCGGCATTGTTGAGGTGAAAGATCGCGGTGCGCTCGGCAATGTCGAGCAACTGGCCGATTTCCCAGCTGGTCTTGCCTTCCGCCGCCCAACGCAGGCAATCCTGCTCGCGTTGGGAAAGTTGTGCCGTTGCGCAGGGCATCGGCCGTTTGTGCAGGAGGCCTTGGTCTGCCTCCTGCATGAACGAGGCAATCAATTGCAGCTCGCCGAGTCTTGCCAGGTGCCGGCGTGCCTGTTCGGCACTGCACGCGGCCACGGACAGCAATCGTGCCTGGGCCATGGGTCCGTGCAGGGGCATGCCGATGCCGACGCTGAGTCCGAAATCCGCGGCTTCCGGGAAATACTCGGTGAGATAGCCGGCGCGCCGGGCTTGCGGATCGGAAGCCCACAGGCACGGAGTGGCATGTTGCCGGCAATGATCCAGCACCGGGTCGATGCGGGCGTAGCGTCGGCGCTGGTAATGCACCAGCCATTCGTCGGGCAAGGTGCCGAGCCGCAGCGAGGGCGCGGACGTTGGCGTGGCAAGCGTGTACACCCAGTGCGCAAAGCCCAGGTCTTCAATCAGGGCCGAGCTTCGGGTCTGCAGCTGCCCGGTGGATTCGCACTCGAGCAGGCCCAGCAGCTTGTTCCAGCGATCACGCATGCATGATTCCCCCGCCGGCGACTATACGCCGACTGCTGCGCAATCGCAGGGTTCCGGGCAAGGCCAGCACGGCGCAGCCACGCCTCGGGCACCCCTTGAATGGCATACTGCCGGGCTTGATGAGGAGATGCCATGAACTTCCACACCCTGTTCTGTTTCCTGATGGTCGCCTCCGCCGGAGCGCAGGCCAGCACCGAACCCGATCCACACAGCTACGCCGAGCCGGACAAGGTCACCGTGAACGCGCTGGCGCTGGACCTGGCGGTGGATTTCGACAAGCGCGAACTGGCCGGTTCGGCCGAACTTTCGCTGGACTGGCACGATGCCGCGGCGCATACCCTCGTGCTGGATACGCGTGACCTGAGCATTGAATCGATCCATGCCATTGCTGCCGACGGTTCCAGCAGCCCGGCGCCTTTCACGCTCGACGCGCGCCATCCAATCTACGGATCGGCGCTGCGCATCGAACTCAAGCAGGCGGCGCCCAAGGTGAGCATCCGCTATCACAGCGCACCCGGCGCATCGGGCCTGCAATGGATGACTCCGCAGCAGACGGCCAGCGGCAAGCATCCCTTCATGTTCTCGCAATCGCAGGCGATCCATGCGCGCAGCTGGGTTCCGCTGCAGGACACGCCCTCGGTGCGCTTCTCCTATCGCGCCCACATCACCGCACCCAAGGGCTTGCGCGTGGTGATGAGTGCAGACAATGAGATCAAGGCCGCGCTCGATGGCGATTTCAGCTTCCACATGCCGCAGCGCATCCCGTCCTATCTGCTGGCCATTGCCGTCGGTGAGCTGGCGGTGGCGGAAACCGGCCCACGCAGCGCGGTGTATGCAGAGCCCGGCATTTTGAAAAAAGCGGCCAGGGAATTCGAAGACACCGAACAGATGATTGCGGCGGCTGAAAAGCTGTATGGCCCGTACCGCTGGGAGCGTTACGACATCCTCGTGCTGCCGGCCAGCTTCCCGTTCGGCGGCATGGAAAACCCGCGCCTCACCTTTGCCACACCCACGGTGATTGCCGGGGACAAATCCCTGGTCGGCCTGATCGCGCATGAGCTTGCGCATTCCTGGTCCGGCAACCTGGTGACCAACGCCAATGCCCAGCACATGTGGCTCAACGAAGGTTTCACCACCTATGTCGAGAACCGCATCGTCGAATCACTCTACGGCAAGGATGTGGCCACCATGCAGCTGGTGGTCGATGACCAGGAACTGCTCACCGAAATGAAGGACTTGAAGGCCGAGGACCAGTTGCTGGTGACCCAATTGCGCGGCGGGGATCCGGACGAGGCGCTCAGCGGAGTTCCCTATGACAAGGGCCGCTGGTTCCTGCGTTTCCTCGAATCCCGTTACGGGCGGGAAACCTTCGATGCCTTCCTGCGCGCCTATTTCGATCACTTTGCATTCAGCAGCATCACCACCCAGGATTTCCTCGATTTCTACAGCGCCAATCTGGAGAAGCAGCATCCGGGGAAGGTCAGCGCGGCCGAGATCAATGCCTGGCTGCATGAAGCGGGCGTACCCGACAATGCACCCCAGGCCCATTCACAGCGCTTCGACGCGGTTGACCGGGCCGCTGCCGATTTCCTCGCCGGCACGCTCAGCGCCAAGCGTCTGCCGGCCAAGGACTGGGTGACTTCGGAATGGGTGCGTTTCATCAATGCGCTGCCGGAAAAGCCCGAGGCTGCGCAAATCGCTGCGCTGGATAAAGCCTGGAAACTGAGCGACAGCGGCAATTCGGAAATCGCCTTCCGCTGGTTCGTGGCCACCGTGCGCGCCGGATACACGCAGGCAAGACCGCAGATTGCCGCGTTCATCCAGCACATCGGCCGACGCAAGCTGGTGCAGCCGATCTACGAGGAACTGGCCAAGACTGCGGAAGGCAAAGCCTGGGCCATCGAGCAGTACACCAAGGCCAAGCCGGGTTATCACCCGATCACCCAGGGCAGCATCGAGAAAGTTCTGGGCCTGTGAGCCGTCGCTGAGCTTGCAAGATTCAAACTTGCAGAATTGGCGCAGTGCCTTGAGTCACCTCTCCCGCCAGCAGGAGAGGTGAATGTTCACGCGTCATCGAGATGTTCCAACGCAGGAAGGACAAGCGCAGCACATCCGCCGTGGATCGCGTTGGTGGATGCGCCTTGCAGGCTTATCCACCCTACTTTGCCGGCATCGCATGGCCCACCCTCACCCCAGCCCTCTCCTTCATGTCCTGCGGGTACGCTGGCGGGAGAGGGGGACAGTCAGTGCTTTGATTCACCTCTCCCGCCAGCGGGAGAGGTCGCGCCAATGGCGCGGGTGAGGGTGGGGCCTGGACTTGCTCGAATGTTCACGCGTGCGTGATGCGCCACGCTCACCCCGGCCATCTCCTTCATGTCCTGCGGGTACGCTGGCGGGAGAGGCAGACAAGCAGATTCCCGAGCCCCCGGCCTTCAAGACCCGAACGGCTGGTCATCCCGAATCTCGAATCTCGAATCTCGGCTTTTAGTGCATATCCCAACCCGGGGTGCCCACCGCCGGGATGGCTTCCGGTGCGGTGGGGTTTGCCGGCTTGGTCTTGAGCTTGTTGTCGAGGTAGCTCAATGCCGCTTCCAGTTGCGCGTCGCCACCGCCAAAGCTGTCATGCGGCAGGTTCACCACGGCAATATCCGGTGACACGCCGCGTCCCTCGATCAGCCAGCGCCCGTTCTCGGCGCTGAACTGGCCGAATTCGGCAATGCGCGCGATGCCGCCATCCACGAGCGGATTGCGTCCGGACAACCAGATGCCGGCGCCGGCGGTGCGCTGCCCGATCAATGGTGCCAGCTTCAGCGCCTTGATGCCGGCGGCAAAGGTTTCGCCATCCGAGTAGGTGCGCTCGTCGATCAGCACCACCAGGTGACCGGCAAAGGTCTGCTGCATGTTGAACTGGGGGCTTGCGTGTTCATAGGTCCAGAATGCCCAGCGCCTGCGCAGCAGTTTTTCGATGATCCAGCTGTCGATATTGCCGCCATTGTTGCGGCGCACGTCGATGATCAGGCCCTCGCGGTTGATGTTGGTGTAGAACTCGCGCGCAAAATCGGCAATGTCGTTGCCACCCATGGCGCGCAGGTGCAGGTAGCCGATGCGGCCCTGGGACTTCTCCAGCACCTGCGCACGCCGGCTTTGCTCCCAGTCGCCATAACGCAAACCGGCCTCGCTGCGATCATCGACGGGCACGGCCACCGTCTTCATGGCCTGTGTGCCGCGGCGCAGGTCCAGCAATACCTGTCGGCCGGCCTGGTTGGCCAGCGCCTCGGCAACGTCGGCTGCGTTCCTGACCTCGCGCCCGTTGATGGCGGTGAGTACATCGCCTTCGCGTGCATCGACGCCCGGTCGAGCGAGTGGCGCGCGTTCGCTGGGCAATTCCGGATCGCTGCGGTAAATGCGTGCAATGCGCAGGCCATCGGCCTGCGTGACCAGCTCGGCCCCGAGGCCGGCAGTCTTGGCCGTCTCCGCATCCTTGCGCATCTCGCCGCCACGCACCTGTGAATGCAGGATGCCCAGTTCCGCGGTCATCTGGCCGAGCAGGTCATCCAGTTCCCAGCGATCGGCAACCCGCGACAGCATCGGTTCGTAGCGGGCGCGTACCGCGTTCCAATCGAGTCCACGCATGTTTGGATCGAACGAGAATTGCCGGTGCATGCGCCAGGCGTCGTTGAACATCTGCTGCCATTCCGCGCGCGGATCAATGGCCAGGCGCCAATCCGCAACGCGCAGCTTGTTCTTGTCGAGCGCATCCGGAGCCTTGGCGCCGGCATCGACAATGTACAGGTCGCCGTTGCCGCGCTCGCTCCACTTCTGCAGCAACACGCGCTTGCGATCGGTGGACAAGGCAAACTGACCGATGCCCTCGCTGAAGGTTGCCGGCTTGTCGCCCTTGTTGTCGATGGCAAGACTCAAGAGGCGTGAAGCATCCTCGCCCGCGGGTTGATCGAGGAAATACAGTCGCTTGTCGTCGCTGGCGAGCGCACTGTAGTTGCCGGCATCCAGCGGAACCTCAAACAGGCGCGAGGCGAGACCATCCCAATCGACGGCGGGCAGGCGAGGCGCATCGGTTGCGTCCTTGGCCGATTTCTTGTCGCCGGCGGCATCCTTGTCCTTGCCGGTGGCGTCGGATTTTGCCGCGCTCAATTCATCCACCGGCTGGAACGCAAAGCGGTTGCCTGCCTGCAGTGCGAGCGCGAAGATGCGGGTGCGCTTGTCGAACAGAGGACCCATGTTGCGATCGCCCCAGGGAGCGCCAGGCGTGGCGACAAAGGCTCGGTCCGACAGGAAATACAACCATTTGCCGTCTGTGGAAAAGCTGGGCGCCCGGCTGTCGTAGCGGTCGCTGGTCAGGACCTGCTTGCTTGAACCATCGCGTCGCATCAACACCAGCTGGTTGCGCACCTCGTTGCTGTCCGGTCGCGCAAAGGCGATCAGCGAACTGTCGGGGGACCACTGCACCGACGCGTAGGTGTCATCGCCTCCAAACGTGCCCTGATCGAGCACCGCAACCTTGCGTGTTGCAAGGTCGAGCAGCGACAGGCGGGCATCCTTGTCGTCGAAGGCAATGGCCTTGCCATCCGGCGACGGATACAGGCGCCAGCGGCGTGCCTTGGATTCGCGGGTCAGGGCTTCGCCGGGTCCGGAGCCATCGGCAGGAAAGCGCCAGATCTCCTCGCTGCCGCCGATGTCGCTGATCGCGTAGACCCACTTGCCATCCGCGCTGGCCACCGCAGCACGTGCCCGTGCATTTTTCGGTACGGCGATGTCGATGCGCCGGCGCGCGTCGGTGGCCCCCAGGGTTATTGCACCGCGCGCCACCAGCACCGCACGCTCGCCCTTGCCATCGAGGCTGACGGAATCCAGATAGTCGAGCGGCTTTTCCAGCCAGCGCGTGCGGCGCTGTTCGAAATCGCTGGCCAGGTCGATGGCCACCACGCGATCCTCGCCACTGTCCAGCGTCAAAACGTGGATATCCGCGCCGTACTGGTAAACGATGCGGCCATCCTGCAACTGCGGATTGATCACATCGAACTCGCGGTGGCGGGTGACTGCCTTTCGATCGCTGCCATCGGCCGCCATGCTCCACAGATTGTCGCTGCCACCCTCGTCACTGAGGTGATACAGACGTCCGTTCCACCACATGGGGTTGCGCAGTGACGCCGCGACCCCGGCGGCGAGGCGCGTGGCCTCGCTGCTGCCATCCGCCCTGGCCCGCCACAGTTGGGCCATGGCGCCACCCCGATAGCCGCGGGCATGATCGCCGGTGATGTGCAGGCCGAAGCGGGTGAAGAAAACATCGTCGCCGTCGGCATCGAAGCTGGCCTGGTTGGCATCGGCGAACGGCAGGCTGCGCTCAAGCAGGGTGTCGGGATTGACCGCTCGCAACACCACGCTGCTGCCCGGGCCAACCACGGCACTGCTGGCGTAGAGAACCTCCTTCTGCGGAGTCCAGCCCAGTACGTGAACATTGCCGGCGCCAAAGCTCAGGCGCTTGGGCGCACCGCCGACAAATGGCATGACATACACCTCGGGGCTGGCATCGTAGCCGGCGACAAAGGCAATGCGACGACCGTCCGCGGAGATGGCGGCCTCGGATTCGAGCCCGGCATGCGTGGTCAGGCGTTGGGCGCTGCCACCGGCAAGGGCCACCCGCCAGAGATCGCCCTCGGCGGTGAACACCAGGGTATCGCCGTGCACGGCCGGATACCGGTAGTAGGCGTTTTCCGCGTGCGCAGTCGAACCCAGGAGCAAGAACAACAGCAAGCCTGTCAGCATCGATTTCATGTGTGTCTCCCCGAACCAGGCCGGCATTGTGCCGGGATGCCGGGGCCCTTGCGTGGCCGAATAGTCATGTCTACCGGCTTGCCGGATCATCGTTTCCGGGCTGGATTTGGCGTATGCAGGCCGTCATTCGGCATAGAATGCGCACGGCCAAGCCCTTGCCCCGCAGCTTTTTGGAAAACGCCATGTTCCGGATCCTGATCGCCAACAGCAAAGGCGGTTGCGGCAAGACCACCCTGACCACCTCGCTGGCCGGCTATTTCGCGCGCAGCGGGCGGCGCACCAGCCTGATGGATTGTGATCCGCAAGGCTCATCCATGGCCTGGAGCAGCCAGCGCCCCGCGCATCTGGCGCCGGTGCAAACCTTCACCAGCAACAACCCCAGCCATGGACTGACTCCGGGCTGGATGCTCAAGGTGCCGGCGAATACCGAGGTGTTGCTGATCGATACACCCGCCGGCTTGCGTTCCTACGAATTCGAACAGTTTGCCCGCCATGCCGATGCGCTGGTCATCCCGGTGGTGCCTTCGCCGATCGACCTGCGCGCGACCCTGATCTTCATCGACATGGTGCGCAAGCTCGATGTCGTGCGCACCGGGCGCATGCGCGTGGCGATGATTGCCAATCGGCTGCGTGAACGCACCAATTCCGCAAAGCAGCTGGATGCCACGCTCGAGCGCCTGACCGAAGCGGCGCTGATCCGCGTGCGCGATTCCCAGGTCTACGTGACCCTGGCCAACCTCGGCCAGAGCGTGTTCGACAACGACAGTGCCGCTGTGCGCACGCACCAGGACGACTGGAAAACCCTGCTGGAATGGCTGGAGCGCCGTGCCGCGGATTCGCGCACCGGCGGCAAGGTCACCGAGCTGCCGACATCGTCCCAGCGCCTCGGCAGCTGAGCATCGCCCACGGGCAAGCCCGCGCGGCAACGTCACGCGCAATCGGTTAGGCTGCACGGCGGATTGGTGCCGTCTTGCGCGCATCGATCCCCACTTTTTTCCGCGTCCGCCCTGCGGCGTGGCCAACCGATTCATGCAGGAACCATCCGACGTGTGCACGATTTCCCGATTGATCCGATTTTTCCTCATGGGCTGCGCGCTGTCCGCCGCCCTGCCGGCAATCGCCGAGGAGCGCGAAGACGAAGGCAAGACTGCCGGCGATGAGAGCTGGCAGATCGAGCAGCGCCAACGCTGGTTCGAAGAAACCCGTGGACTGCGCGATGTGGCGAATGCAGGTGCGCTGCGCAGCGGCGCAGTTGCGGCCTTGCGTGAGCAACGTGCACAACGCGATTCAACGCTGGCCCTGCTCGGCGAGAGCTGGCAGGAGATTGGCCCCTCCTCGATGAACATGCTCAGTTGGATCATGGGCCGCGTATCCGGGCGCCTGAATGCCATCACCCCGCTACCCAACGACGAGAACACGGTCTATGTCGGTGCCGCGGCGGGTGGCGTCTGGAAGACCACCAATGCAGGCCAGAGTTGGACGTCCATTTTCGATCAAGTCGGCACCCTGCCGATTGGTGCCATCACCCTCGATCCGAACAATGCATCGGCAGTCTGGGTCGGAACCGGCGACAAGAACGGTGGTGGTTGTGCCGGCTATTTCGGACAAGGCGTATTCCTCAGTGAAGATGCGGGCGCGAGCTGGAGCGCACGCAACGGCAGCACCCCGAGCAGCATGCCGCTCTCCGTGGTGAATGCGGTGGCGGTGCAGCCCACCGACAGCAACGTGATCCTGGTGGGTGGCGCGGGTGCCTGCGATGCCAGCGGGAACCTGTCTGGCGCCGGCATCTATCGGTCGGTTGATCGCGGCCTCAGCTGGAGCAAGGTGCGCAACAACAACAGCGAGGACATCCTGTTCGTGCCTGGCACGGCAACCGTTTACGCGGGTCAGAACGGCCTTGGCGTGTTCAAGTCCATTGATGGGGGATTGAACTGGACCAGTGCCAGCAGCGGCCTCGGCATCAGCGGCTCGCGCCTGCGCCTGGCCATGGCGCCTTCCGACAACAACGTGATGTATGTGCTGAACGAGGCAAAGCTCTATCGCAGCGTCGATGCCGGCGCCAACTGGACACTGCAGAACGGCAATGCCTGCGAAGGCCAGTGCACCTACAACCAGACCCTGAGCGTGCACGCGACCAACCCGGACACCGTGCTGGTCGGTTCCATCCGGTTTGCCAAATCAACCAATGCCGGCGTCACCCTCACCCCGCTCACCAGCACCTGGGGAACCTCGCAAACCGTGCATCAGGACACCCACGTGGTGCGCTGGTCGCTCACCAACCCCGATCGTTTCTGGGTGGGCAGCGATGGCGGCATCTGGCGCAGCGACGATGGCGGCAGCACGTACAACAACATGAATGCCAACATCAACATCACCCAGTTCTACGACATCGCGGTTGACCCGGGTGATGCCAACATCGTGTTTGGCGGCGCGCAGGACAACAGCTCCTCGGGGCGACGCACCAGCACGGTGTGGAACCTGACCTTCGCCAGCGGCGACGGCTTCATGAACGCCATCGACGAGAACGACCCGTCCATCGTGTTCCAGACCAGCTATCCCTCGAGTGGCTTGCCCTACATCGTGCGCAGCACCACGGGTGGAGCGCCGGGCAGTTTCACGCGCATGTCCAACACCGGCCTCGGCTCGGGAAATTTTCCCTGGGTGACTCCGCTGGCGACGGCTGGCAGCCAGTTGTTTGTTGCCTCCGATGAGGTGTATCGCGCCAATACCCTCGGCGGCAGCTGGACCCAGGTCAGTGGCGGCTTGGGCAGCTCGGCATCGGTCATCACTACCGACATGCGCGGCATGCTCACGCCGACCTATGTCGGCACCTCGGCCGGAAAAATCTTCTTCAGTGCCGATGCGGGAATTGCATCGCCCGTGTTCAGCGATGTCACCGGCAATTATTCGGGTGGCAGGGTTTCCGACATCGCCATGGATCCGGTCAACGCCCAACGCGTGTTCCTGACGCGCGCCGGTTTCGGGGCGGCGCGCCTGTACCGCTCAACCAGTGGCGGAACCAGTTGGACCGCCGTGGGCAATGGCCTGCCGAACGTGCCGGCCAATGCGGTTGCGATTGATCCGCTGGATGCCAATCGCATCTTCGTCGGCACCGACATCGGCGTGTATCAGAGCACCGATGGCGGCGACAATTTCACCGCGTTCTCGGCCGGCTTGCCGCTCGGCCTCGTGGTCACCGACCTGGAGATCGACGACCTCCCGCACGTGCTGACTGCGGGTACCTACAGTCGGGGTGCGTGGCGCTTGATCCTCAATGGCAGCGCAGGCAACAGCGCACCGACGGCCGATTTCGAGGCAACAGCCAATGGGTTGGACGTCGCCTTCAGTGATCTTTCCATCGATCTTGATGGCAGCATCGTCGGCCACAACTGGGATTTCGGCGATGGCAGCGCGGCTTCGACCGAACCCAATCCGCAACACACCTATCCGGCACCCGGCAGCTACACGGTTTTGCTGCAAGTGACCGACGATGATGCGGCCAGCAGCAGTTTCGCGAAAATCGTGCGCATCAACCGCGCACCGGTTGCGCTCACCAACGGGGTGGCATTGACCGACCAGAGCGGCGCGCAGGGCGAGCAACTGCTGTACACCCTGGAGGTTCCAGCCGGAGCCACCAACCTGCACTTTGAAACCAGCGGCAACGTCGCCAACCAGGATGCCGATCTTTATGTTTCGCTGAACGGGCAGCCGCTGTGCCAGTCTGCCGGACCCGCTGACGAGGAAGTCTGCAACATTGCCAATCCGCAGCCCGGCACCTGGCTCGCCACCGTGGATGCCTACACGACGCTTACCAATTTCACCATCCTCGGCAGCTTCGATACCCCGGTTGACCTGATCTTCGCCAACGGATTTGATTGAGCGCGGCCACGCGTTGATTCCGCGCCGGGTCGGGTTGACGTTGCGATGAGTGGTCCGATGCGGCAGGCTTTGGGCCTGCGGCCCCTGCCGCGGTATTGGGAGTGTCATGGACAGACCGGATTCCCCGCCATCCCGCCTGCGCACGCTGCGCCTTGCGCTGTGGATCCTGCTGCTCGGGACAAGCACCAGCGCGCTGGCGGCAATCAGCATCATCAAGCCTGGCAAGGCGCCCAGGCTGGATGCCGATGAAGGCCTGCTGGTGGTGGCGCTGGATACCGATGTGCACATTGACCGGGGCTTCGTGCAGCGAGTCGGTGCAAGATCGGAGCTCGTCGTCATGAAGGAAGCCGAACCCGGACGCAACCTGCGATTGCTCAAGCTTCCCGCCGGTCGCTATCACTGGCACAGCCTGCGCATCGGCAACTGGCAGGTCCATTCCACCATGCTGGTCTGGCCGCTGTCCGGGAAGCCCGAGTACGAGTTCGAAGTGCGCCCTGGCGTGATCAACTACTTTGGCGAGATCGTGTTCAGGCGCAGTGACTGGTATGACGCCACCTTGTATCTCATCAATCATGGTCTGCGCGCGCTCGATTGGTTGCACGCTGAATATCCCGCAATCCTGGAAGCGCATGAATTCCGTTATGGCGGACGCTATGGCGATCCGTTCCCTGGGCTTTATCGCGATGCCTTGGCCACGCATCCGAAGCCACGCATGGGTCCTTCGCCGATGCGCACGCCGCCTGCGCCGGTTTCCATGCCGATCGCTCCAGCGTTGATGTGGCAACAGGATCGCGTGCAAACCGCATCCCTCAATGGCCGTGGTGATGTGTTGGCCATCCAGGTCAAGGAGGAAGACAGACAACAATGGTATGTGGAATTGGTCGACCTGAAACACAACCTGGTGCAGCGCATCGCCAAGGCCGACACGCCCTTCGACCAGCTGCTGTGGGCGGGTGATGAGGATCTGCTGCTGTCGGCAGATGGCAAGGGAATATTCTCGCAAAAAGTCCGCTACCGCGAAGCGGACAGGTTCGTGAGTGCAGTCCACGTTGCGCGTACGAGTGCGGAGAGGTTCTACGTGGAGGCGTGGAGCCTGCCGTGGCCGGGCCGCATCCTCGATTCGGTTCCGATTCGCCCCGGGCACGTCGTGCTGGAGTCATTGGCCGCAGATGGTCAAATCCGCGTGGAAGAGCTCGATGTCAGGAGCAAGCAGGCCTTCGAGGCCTACCGCAATCTGACCGGGAGCCGGCAGCTCAATGCACTTGGCAACGGCGAGCATGGGTGGTTGGTTGATGGCGAGGGGCGCCCGGCAGTGGCGCTGACTTACGTTGGCCTCGATCTCATTCTTTCGCGTCCCCAGGATGGAAAGCTGGTTGGGTTCCTCAAGCTCAATCCCGAATCTGCGTTCCTCCCCGTCGCAACGTCACGCGATGGCACCCGGCTCTACGCACTCACTGAAGAGAATCGTGCCCAGCGCGAACTGGTCGAATACGACATTGCCGCGGCCAAGGTGACGCGTACCCTGTTCAGTCGGCCCGGCAGCGACGTGCAATCGATCATCTTCGATCCTGGTCGCCAGCCTATCGGCGTTCGCTACTTCCGGGACGGCAATCTGCTCAGTGAGTATTTTGATGCCAGCAACCAGCACGTGGTTGAGTTGCTCAAGCAGGCATTCCCGGGTCGCATGGCTTCCGTCATCGACAAGAGTGCGGATGGAACCCAATTGATACTCTGGGTCGAAGCCAGCGATTCGACTCCCAAGCTCTATCACCTTGACCAGCGCAGCGGAAAGGCGCGCTTGATCGAGGATTCCATGCCCTGGCTCAAGGCCAACACCCTTGCCCCAAGCCAGGTACTGACAGCCCGCAGCAATGACGGCCTTGCCATCGAGTCATACCTTACCCTGCCGCCTGGATCGGGCAAGCGGCCATTGGTGGTGATGCCGCATGGCGGACCGGTGGGAGTCAGCGACAGCTTGCGTTTTGACCGCGACACCCAGTTCCTCGCATCGCTTGGCTACGCCGTGCTGCGCGTCAACTTCCGTGGATCCGATGGTTACGGCAAGGCGTTCCGCGATGCCGGCCATGGCAGTTTCGGCACGGCCATCGAGGATGATATCGATGCCGCACTCAAGATGGCGCTGGCCAACCATCCGCTGGATGAGCAGCGCATGTGCGTGCTCGGTTTCAGCTACGGCGGCTATTCGGCCCTGGTGGCGGCGGTGCGCTGGCCGCAACGCTTCCGCTGCGTGATCTCGGTCTCCGGTGTGTCCGACCGCAACCTGCAATTTACCGCCAGCGACACCGGACGCAGCGAGCACGGCCGCAAGCAGCTGGAGCTGTTCATGGGCAATCCGGACAACGCTCGCGAGAAGCTCATCGACACTTCACCCGCTTACCAGCATGAGAAATTGCGTGTGCCGGTGATGCTCGCGCACGGCATCGACGACGAGCGCGTGGATTACGAGCAAACCCTGCGCATGCAACGCATGCTCGAACTCGATGGGCGGCCAGCGGTCGGCCTGGTGTTCGAGAAGGAGGGCCACGCGATCCAGGATCTCGACAACCTCGACACCCTGTGGCGCGGCATCGCAGGATTCCTGCAGCAGAATCTTGGCAAGGCCGAAGCCTCGCCCCCGCCTGCGCAACCGCACTAGGGAAACTCTGAACAAGCACGGAACTCATTCGTCGCGAGCAGGCTCGCTCCCACAAAATCAAGCAATGGTGGGAGCGAGCTTGCTCGCGACAATACTTGTTCAGACCTTCCCTGGGAGCCTGCGCGGCAGAATGAATTCAACCCGACGCGTTTTGTACAAGGCCATGTCGGGCTTAAGCCCGGCCCACAGGACTGCTCAATTGCGCAAGCGCCAGCCGCTGCGAAAGATCCACCAGACCATGGCGAGGCAGACCAGCAGGAAGCCCAGGGTCATGGCGGTGCTGATCGCGATGTGCACATCGGCGCGGCCGGTGAAACTCCAGCGGAAGCCACTGATCAGGTACACCACCGGGTTGAACAGGGTGATCTTCTGCCACAGTGGCGGCAGCATGCTGATGGAGTAGAAGGCGCCGCCGAGGAAGGTGAGCGGCGTGATCACCAGCAGCGGAATCACCTGCAGTTTCTGGAAGTCGTTGGCCCACAGGCCAATGATGAAACCGAACAGGCTGAAGGTGACCGAGGTCAGCAGCAGGAAACCGAACATCCACACGGGATGCGCAATTTCATAGTCCACGAAAAAGCGCGCAGTGGCCAGGATCAAGAGACCGAGAATCACCGACTTGCTCGCCGCCGCACCCACGTAGCCGATCACCACCTCGAACCACGAAACCGGCGCCGACAGCAGTTCATAAATGGTACCGGTCCACTTCGGCATGTAGATGCCGAACGAGGCGTTGGAAATGCTCTCGCCCAGCAATGACAGCATGATCAGGCCGGGGATGATGAAGGCGCCGTAGCTGGTGCCGTCGATCTCGCCCATGCGTGAACCGATGGCGGCACCGAACACGATGAAGTACAGCGAGGTGGACAGCACCGGCGAGGCAATCGACTGCATCAGGGTGCGCATGGTGCGTGCCATTTCGAAGCGGTAGATGGCGCGGATCGCGTGCAGGTTCATGGCGCATTCCCCTTGCGCACCAGATTGACGAAGATGTCCTCCAGCGAACTTTCGCTGGTGCGCAGATCCTTGAAGTCGATGCCCTGCTCACCCAGGCGCCGCAGCAGGTCGGCGATGCCGGTTTCCTCGGATTGTGTGTCGAAGGTGAAGACCAGGGTCAGTCCGTCATCGGAAAGTTCCAGCGGCAGACCGGCCAGGCCCTGCGGAATCGCCTGCATCGGCTGTTGCAGGGTCAGGGTCAACTGCTTCTTGCCGAGCTTGCGCATCAGGGTGTGCTTGTCCTCGACCAGGATCAATTCGCCCTTGTTGACCACGCCGATGCGGTCGGCCATTTCCTCGGCTTCTTCGATGTAGTGGGTGGTGAGGATGATGGTGGTGCCGCCTTCGCGCAGTCGTCGCACCATTTGCCACATGTCGTGGCGCAACTCGACATCGACGCCGGCACTGGGCTCGTCGAGGAACAGGATCTTCGGATCATGGGCCAGCGCCTTGGCGATCATCACCCGGCGCTTCATGCCACCGGACAGGGTCATGATCTTGCTGTTGCGCTTCTCCCACAGCGAAAGATCGCGCAGGATCTGCTCCAGCCTCGCCGCATCCGCTGGCTTGCCGAACAAGCCGCGACTGAAACGCAGGGTGGCCAGCACCGACTCAAAAGCATCGGTGTGCAGTTCCTGCGGCACCAGGCCGATTGCGGAGCGTGCCGCGCGGTAATCACGCGCAATGTCGTGCCCCTCCGCCGTCACCTGGCCGACACTTGCATTGACGATGCCGCAGATGATGCTGATCAGGGTGGTCTTGCCGGCGCCATTGGGGCCGAGCAGGGCAAGGATTTCGCCGCGGCGGATATCCAGATTGATGTTGCGCAAGGCCTCGAAGCCACCGGTGTAGGTCTTGCCCAGTCCGCGCACCGACACCACCACGTCGGCCTCCTGTGGCGCAGGCAAGGGATTGGCGAGTGCGGATGACATGCGAACTCCGGGATACGGTGGGCAACGGCGCGCGTGACTACTGCACATGCGGTCGTTTCGTGAAAAACAAGGTGCGCCGCGGCTCGGTACTTTCGCAGATATGCAATGCAGATCACCAGCGGCACATGCGTCAGCGCCCGCAACGTGATCGAATCGGCATACCGCCACCGCTGGAGAACGCCATGAGCTATGTCGATGGATTCGTGCTGCCCGTACCCAAGGCCAGACTGGCCGATTACCGCAAGCTGGCCCGCAAGGCAGGCAAGGTGTGGAAGGATCACGGCGCGCTGGCCTATGTCGAGTGCGCAGGTGATGACGTGCCCATCGGCAAGCGCACCTCGTTTCCGCGCAGCGTGAAGCTCAAGGCGGATGAAACCGTGATATTCGCCTGGATCGTCTACGCCTCGCGCACCCGAGGTTCGACTTTCTCCGGCTCACAGGCGGCATATTCATGATGTGACGATGGGCGAATCCCCCCCGGGTTTCTGGCCGGCCCCTCGCAACGGCGTGAAGTCACGACGCCCTGACCGGGCCACGCAGGCCGCACCACCATGCGCCTGTGGTCACTGCACCCGAAATATCTTGACCCGCAAGGGCTGGTAGCCCTGTGGCGCGAGGCGCTGCTGGCCAAGGCCGTCATTCGTGGCGAAACGCGTGGCTACACGCATCACCCGCAACTTCAGCGCTTCACCGAACACCCGCATCCGCGTCTTGCCATCAACGCATATCTCGCGGCTGTTCACGTCGAGGCAACTCAGCGAGGCTATCGCTTCGACCGCAGCAAGATCGGCACCCTGCGCGAGATCGAGCGCATGGCCGTGGGCTCGGGACAACTCGAATACGAGTGGCATCATTTGTTGGCCAAGTTGTCGGTGCGCAACCCCGCCGTGCATGCGCAGTGGATCGACGTGACTGCACCGCTGTGCCATCCCTTGTTCCGCCGCCGCCGAGGTCCCGTGGCATCATGGGAGCGGGCTTGATCGGACCGCGAACGCAGGTTCGAAAAGCGACACTGCCCCCCGCACGCGTCAAGGAGAATTCATGCGTATCCTTGCAATTGCCTTAGCCATCCTGCTGCTGTCGACTGCGCATGCCGCAGAGTCCGCTGCGCTCAACATTGTCCTGAAGGACGGTCACTCGGTTGAGCTGTCGCCATCCCTGCTGGCGGGTTTGACCCGGCAGCAGGTGGTCAGCACTTCGCACGGCAAGACGGCGAAACATGAAGGCTACAACCTGCGCGAGATTCTCAAGGCCGCGGGCGTCGACCCCGTCGAAGGCCTGCGCGGCAAGCAACTTGCGGGATACCTCACGGTCACGGCGACTGACGGCTACACGGTGGTGTTTGCGCTTGCAGAACTGGACCCGACCCTGGGCAACACGCAGGTGGTGTTGGCGGATTCGCAGGATGGCCAGCCGCTGCATGCTTCGGATGGACCGTGGCGCCTGGTCGTGCCGGGTGACCAGCGCGCGGCGCGTTCGGTTCGACAGGTCACGTCGATCCGCGTTTCGGAGTAGGCAATAACCAAACGCCAACGCGTTCGGTGCTTTGTCTGCGCCGCGGAATGCGTCAAAATGGCAGACCCTTGAAGGCGAAGCGGTCGCTGTCGCCTTTCATGCAGCACGCCAGCACCTGGAGGTTCGATGATTCCCGCAGACGAGGCCCTTGAACGATTGCGGGATGGCAACCGTCGTTTTGTTGCCGAACTTGGCCGCAACGGCGAGCTCAGCAGCGAATCGCGTCGGCGCTCGCTGGCCACGCGCCAGCAACCCTTTGCCATCATTCTCGGTTGTTCGGATTCCAGGGTGCCGGCGGAATTGATTTTCGACCAGGGCCTGGGCGATCTGTTCGTGATCCGGGTGGCGGGCAACATCGTGGCGCCCTCGCAGATCGACAGCGTTGAATTCTCGGCCGTGCTGCACCGTGCGCGCCTGGTGGTGGTTCTGGGGCACACCCAGTGCGGCGCGATCCTGTCGACCATCGAAGCCTTGAACCAACCGGCAGACGACCAGGCACGCAAGCTGCGTTCCATAGTGGATCGGGTGCGGCCGTCGGTCGAGATGCTGATGGAAACCGAAGTCGGCAAGAATCGCGATGAACTGATCCGTCATTCCGTGCGCAACAACATCCGCATGTCGGTCAACCAGCTGCGACGCGGCTCGGCAGCGCTTGAGCATCTCATCGAGCATGAGGGCTTGCGGGTTGTCGGTGCCGAGTATTCGCTGGAAACCGGTGTCGTTGAATTCTTCAACTACTGATCGCATGGCAAGCCAGCGTTGATGCGACCCCACACTTCAACCGCATCGGCTGAGCCTGGCGCTTTCCGACACAGTTTCCTCGGCACGTTCCGTTTCAGCCGCCGCGCCATCGACCTGGTCTGGAGCACCAGTCGTCCGTTGACCTTCGGACTGGCGTTGTTGACGTTGATTGCCGGCGTGCTGCCGGCGGTCATTGCCTTTGTCGGGGCGCAGATCGTGGATGCGGTAGTTGCGGCCGCCGCGCTCGCCCGCGAGGGCAGCCGCGTGGAAATCGGCAATGTATTCCGCTGGGTGATTCTCGAAGCCGCCCTGGTTGTGGCCATGGCTGCCGCCCAGCGCGGAATTTCATTCTGCCAGTCGCTGCTGCGCGCGCAGCTCGGGCAGCGCGTCAACGAGATGATCCTCGACAAGGCGCTCACCCTTGAGCTTGCCCAGTTCGAGGACTCCGAGTTCTACGACAAGCTCACCCGCGCGCGGCGCGAAGCATCCAGTCGGCCACTGTCGCTGGTAACGCGCACTTTCGGCCTGGTGCAGAACCTGATTGCGCTGGTGAGCTTTGGTGTGCTGCTGGTTGGATTCTCGCCCTGGGCCATGCTGGTGCTGCTGCTGGCTGGCTTGCCTTCCTTCATTGCCGAGACGCGCTTCTCCGGGGAAGCCTTCACCCTGTTCCGCTGGCGCTCACCGGATACGCGCATGCAGCTGTATCTGGAAACCGTGATCGCGCGTGAGGACCATGCCAAGGAGGTCAAGCTGTTTGGCCTCGGGCCGCTGCTGTTGGCCCGTTATCGCGCCATCTTCCACAAGTTGTATGCCGCGGACCGGGCGCTCACGCTGCGCCGTGACCTGTGGGGCCTCGGCCTCGGTGTGATCGGAACGCTGGCGCTGTACGGCGCCTACGCCTGGATTGCCTGGACTACCGTGTTCGGCCACATCACCCTCGGCCAGATGACCATGTACCTCATGCTGTTCCGCCAGGGCCAGGCGGCGGTCTCGGCCATGCTGTCCGCGATTGGCGGCATGTACGAGGACAATCTGTATCTTTCCACCCTGTACGAGTATCTGGAAACGCCGGTCAGGGTGGGCGGCGGTGCAGCAGTGCAGGGTCCCGATTCCCGCGACGGCATCCGCTTCGAGGCGGTGTCCTTCACCTACCCCGGCGCGGATGCGCCAACCTTGCATGACATCAATCTGCACATCCGGCCCGGCGAATCGCTGGCCTTGGTCGGCCAGAACGGTTCCGGCAAGACCACGCTGATCAAGCTGCTGACGCGCCTGTACGCGCCGGATCAGGGACGCATCCTGCTCGATGGCCTTGATCTCGCGCAGTGGAACGAGAATGCCCTACGCCAGCGCATCGGCGTGATCTTCCAGGATTTCGCGCGCTACCAGATGCTGGTTGGCGAGAATGTCGGTGCCGGTGATGTCACCCGTTTCGAGGATCGGGAACGCTGGCGCGAGGCCAGCGACAAGGGCATGGCCAGCGCATTCATCGACAGTTTGCCGCAAGGCTTCGAAACCCAACTGGGCAAGTGGTTCAAGGATGGCCGCGAACTGTCGGGTGGACAGTGGCAGAAAATTGCGCTGGCGCGGGCATTCATGCGCGAGCAGGCCGACATCCTGGTGCTCGACGAACCCACCGCTGCGATGGATGCGCAGGCCGAAGCCACCATCTTCGAGCACTTCAGCGCCATGTCGAGCCAACGCATCGTGATCCTCATCTCGCATCGTTTCTCGACAGTGCGCATGGCCGAGCAGATCGTGGTGATCCAGGACGGGCGCATCATCGAGCACGGCAATCATGCGCAATTGCTCGCGCAGGCTGGCCACTACGCCCACCTGTTTGCGCTGCAAGCCAAGGGCTACCTGTAGATCGACCATTCGCCGTTGGCCGCGGCTTGTCGTATCGTTGCCCACTCACCGGCTGAGATCCGGGCAGACAGGGGACCCCATGCCAGCACCCCGCACGCGATCCGCAGGTGGCGCATCCGCGCCGAAGCCGATCAACCTCGCCCTGCAAGGCGGCGGATCGCACGGCGCATTCACCTGGGGTGTGCTCGACCGCCTGCTTGAAGATGGTCGCGTCAACATTGATGGCATCTGCGGCACCAGTGCCGGCGCGATGAATGCGGTGCTGGTGGCGCATGGACTGATGCACGGTGGGCATGACGGTGCCCGCGCGACGCTGGCGGATTTCTGGGAACGTGTCGGCCAGCTCGGCGCGATGCTCAATCCCGTGGCGGCCATGGCAGGAGCCAACCCCTTGGCCAATGCAGGCGCGGATCCGGTGCTGGCTACCCAGCAGTGGGCGATGGAATCCTTCACGCGCACGTTCTCGCCCTATCAGTTCAACCCGCTGAACCTGAATCCGTTGCGCGACCTGCTGGCAACCTGTGTCGATTTCGACGCCTTGCACGGTTGCGATCAGGTGAAGCTGTTCCTGTGCGCCACCAACGTGCGCAGCGGCAAGGTACGCATCTTCGACAACGCATCGCTGTCGGTGGATGCCGTGATGGCTTCGGCCTGCCTGCCGCATCTGTTCCACGCCGTGGAAATCGATGGTGAGCACTATTGGGACGGCGGCTACATGGGCAACCCGGTGCTGTATCCGTTGTTCTACCAGACCACAACGCGCGACGTGGTGGTGGTGATGGTCAACCAGATCCATCGCAATGAGGTGCCGATGACATCCGCCGCCATCGAGGACCGCGTCAACGAGATCAGCTTCAATTCCTCGCTGATGCGCGAGATGCGTGCGGTGGAGTTTGTCAGCCGCATGCTCAGCGAAGGGTGGCTGAAGCCGGAGTTCGCCAAACGCATGCGCAGCGTGCTGGTGCACCTGATCCGCGCCGATGCCTTCATGGCCACCCTGTCGGCGGCTTCCAAGATCAGCACGGACATGGACTTCCTGCGCGCATTGCGCGATCTCGGCCGTGCCAGCGCGAGTCAGTGGTTGCAGGACAACCATGCGGCTCTGGGCAAGCGCAGCACGATCGACCTGCGCCGGGAATTCCTCGATTGATTCGTGGCGCGGTCGATCAGGCGCGCATGCGACTCTGGCGGAAACGGAACTCCTGCAGGGAATCCTGCAGCGCTTCGCTGCGGTCGCGCATCAGCTTGAGCTTGGCGCGCGCCGCGATCACCCGCACCTTGAACTCCTCACTGTGTTGCCACTCCTCGACCTTCAATGGTTCGGCCTGCAGATTGCTGCTGTCGGCGGGAGCTTTGGGGTGCTTGACCTGACGCATCGCGGCGGCGAACTCGTCGGGGTCGAACTGGCGCGGCATGGGTGAATCCTCAGGGGTGGGGCTAGGGAGGCGTCGCAAGGGCAACGCGCCGGATGCCAATGTGCCGAAACCAGGCCGACGAATATGTGATCCATGGCACGGGTTCACAATCCATCCATCGCGGATGAGCGGTGAAACCGCCTCCAATAGGTGCCTCGGATAGTCCAACAAGGCCCGGATCAGGCGACGCTGTGGTCCGACTGCGGATTGCGCAGACTGCCGCGCAGCCTTGCCCAGCCCAGCAGCAGCATCAAACTTCCCAAGGTCAACAAAGAAGGGGCGGATAGTGCCGGAAGGGTAGCTGGGGCTGCGGTTGCGCGGCGCAGAGTGACCGAGGCGCTGTTGTTGCTGGAATCGTTATCGATGAAAAAATCCGGGATGGCCCAGGTGAAAGTGAACGCGTCGGGCGCGTTGGCGCTCAGTGGCAGAGTGAGGTGGCAGGTTCGCGCTTTGCCGGGATGGAGTGCGGCAGCGGTAACTACTATCCAGTCATAGAAGTAAAAGTAACCAAACTCGGTGTCACCTGCTACCAAAGCCAAGATTCCATCGCAGTCAGCTGTCGCGTTGGATAGATCAAACTCATTGACGAATTCGGAGCTGAATATGTCCAGGATAGGCGCAGGCAACGGGCCATGGTTGGTGGCGGTGATGGTGAAATGGATGGGTTGGCCGGTAACGAGGTTAGTGCGGGGCTCGGCGGTCATGGAAACGGAAATATCGGCCGGAATCACCCATGTTCCGGCCGATGCCGAAGCGGAGGCCAATACGAGCAGTGCGGCGAGCAAGATTGACGCGCGCATATCACTGAAACTCGAATCCGTTGGCAAATATGCGGTCGCTCCATAACCAGGCATAGGGTGCGACCTCGGCAATGACCCGCGCGTTTTCCTTCAGGTTCATCACCCCGGTGACAAAGGAGGTGTTGTCGATCGGGTCGAGGTAGGTGATATCCGCGTTTGCGTAGTGCAGAACCTGGATGCATTCTCCGTGGCAGTAGGGCTCACCCGGACCTCCTTCGGGAACCACGTACGAGAGGATGGTGCGGTGTCCGCTCTTTGGCGATGCCATCGGGTTGCTCCAATGCGCCAGGGCCCAGGGTTCCAGGGGCGTGGTGTTGTCGTTGTTTTCCTCGTTGTGGTTGCCGCCCAGGATATGGCCGAACTCGTGCTGGAAGTTGTAGGGCGCATAGGTGCACACTTCTTTCGTCACCCTGACCGCCACACCTACGGCCAACGGGGCGAAATCTGCGGGCCCGGGCGCTCCACCAAAACCGGGGGTATAGGCCAAACCGCATTTGTTTTGCGATTTGGTTTTCCGCACCAGCATGATGATGTCGGCTTTCCATACACTGCGAAGCGATTGCGGCTCGGTACTCTCGCGCAGGTACAAGAGATCGCTATTGAGAGTGCCGCTTTCACCGCGCGCGACCTCCTGCGTATGCACCATGAAAACGTCAGTCAGAGGAAAGCCGGTGCGCGCACTGGCGCTGTTGACCATGGCCTGTTGGGTCTCATCGATCAAGTGCTGCATTTCCAATTGCACATTGCCGCCCTGGGCCTGGATATCCTGACGCACCAGTGCAGTGTAGAGCACCAGCACATCGATGCGATCTTCCACGATGGGTGACTGAAGGTGGGCGGGGATGGTGACTGTTTGCGTATCGAGTGGCAGTGGTTCTTCGACGCTGGCCACATCGTCAAACGCGCCGGGCGGTGGCGCGGATGCCACGATTCGGGTCAGATGCGTGCCTGCGGTTCCGGAACGCATTCGATAGTTGCCGCTCAGGCAGGCGATGGTGCCTACGGCATGACCGGGTATGACATTGAAGATGCCACTGCAGCCATCACCACGGCCCGTCCACAGGAATTTTCCGGGGCCGCGTGGCCTCCAGGAATCACGCGAAAGCAGGGCAGCACTTCGGTCGGGCAGATTGAGAACCAACATTTGCGGCGACGCCGCGAGCATCGTGACATCAACCTCGATGGGCCAGGTGTTTCCGGGGGGGGGCAGTCTCAGTTGACTCGGGTGCCCCCACGAAGGAAAACAGATTCGAGGGCGCTGGCGGCTCGAATCCAAACCCCTCCAGGTCGACGGAAGCGCCGACAAAGCTCGATGCGGCAGAGGACAACACGCAAAGTATCGAGCAAAGTACTGTTTTACTTTGCATTGCGGTCTCCAGACTGAAACAATGCAGCGACGCTACGCCAAACGCGCACGCATCGCAACTCTGGGTGATGCACGGTTGGAGTGGCTGCTTGGCGAGGCAGAGCCTGTGGTGCAGGCCTGGACCGCCGGAACACGCAGGGAGAGGCGTCATGCAGATCGAGGCCATGGTACGTGCGGTGCAGGCGAAGCTGGGGGTCGGCGTGGATGGTCGGGCCGGCCCGGAAACCTGGAGCGCCATCTACAAGCGCATCGTGGATCGCGGCTCGCCTGCCGATCTGGCCCTGACGGAAACCGCTGATCGCGCCAACGCGCGCAGCGAGCGGGTCATTGCCACCCTGCATGCCAGAGTGCAGCCCTATGCGCGGGCCCTGTACTTCAAGGCGCGCGAACACGGCTTGACCATCAACATCATCAGCGGCCTGCGCAGCTATGCCGAGCAGGATGCGTTGTATGCCCAGGGTCGAACCCGAGCCGGCAAGAAAGTCACCAATGCGCGCGGCGGGTACTCGAACCACAACTTCGGGATTGCGTTTGATGTTGGCCTGTTCGAGCGCAACCAGTATCTGGGCGAATCACCCCTGTACAAGGCGGTCGGCGCGCTTGGCGAGGAGCTGGGTCTGGAGTGGGGCGGCAACTGGCGCACGCTGGTGGACCAGCCGCATTTCCAGCTGCGTCCGGACTGGGCCATCGGCCTGCGTGAGCGTGACATGCTGGCCGAATTGCGCCAACGCACCGCCAACGGCGTCGATGCGTTTGCCTGATCCCGCGGGATTTCAACCACGGCTGCAGGATGTGCGGGTATGTAAGCAGCCGACATTCACGCTGTCGCCATGAATATTGGTGGATGCGCCCTATGGGCTTATCCACCCTACCAAGGAAAGTGGACTCGAATGTAGGGTGGATAAGCCCACAGGGCGCATCCACCACTCGAGATCAGGCAACCTCGCGGCCTGTTACCGGATTGCGCCAGGCTTGCAACAGATCGTGCTGTCGGCGCATGGCTTCGGCGTGGAAACGATGCTTCACATGCCCGTAGCCGCGGATGTGTTCCGGGATCGAGGCGATGTCCACCGCCAGCGCATGGTTTTCGTTGTCGAGGCCAGCCAGCAGTTCCTCGACTTGTTTGAAGTAGTCGGTGATGAGCTGGCGCTCCATCTTGCGTTCGGCGGTGTAGCCGAACACGTCCAGTGGTCCGCCGCGCAGGCCCTTGAGCTTGGTCAGCACGCGGAAGGCGGTGAACACCCAGGGACCGTACTCGGCTTTGCGCAAATTGCCTTCGGCATCCTTCTTCGCCAGCAGCGGCGGGGCGAGGTGGAAATGCAGCTTGAAGTCGCCGTCGAAGGTTTCGCGGATGCGCTTTTCGAAATCGCCGCTGGTGTAGAGGCGGGCCACTTCGTACTCGTCCTTGTAGGCCATCAGTTTGAAGGCATAGCGTGCGACCGCCTGCGTCAGGCTGGTGAAGGCCGGTGTCTTCTGCTGCTCGATGTTGCGCACCTTCTCGACCAGCGTCTTGTACTTCGCCGCATAGGCCGCGTTCTGGTAACCGGTGAGGAAAGTCACGCGACGGGCGATCTGCTCATCCAGATTCGTGCTGAGGCTCACGTCGTCCAGTGCTTCCGCACCCGCTGCCACCTTGGCCGTGCGTGCCGGGACAGTTGGCAGGTTGAGCGGAATGGCGCCAGTCGGCAGCGTCGGCGTGCCGAGACCCGCGGCGCGCTTCACGGCGGCCACATCGTGTGCACCCATGCGGCCCCAGTTGAATGCGGTCTTGTTCATCTCGATGGCCGCGCCGTTCAACTCGATTGCGCGCACCAAGGCATCCAGGCTGATCGGCACCCAGCCTTTTTGCCAGGCGTAGCCCAGCATGAACAGATTGGCGGCAATGGTGTCACCCAACAACGCGGTAGCCAGTTGGGTGGCATCGACCAATTCCGGTTCGCCACCATCCAGCGCGGTGCGTACCGCATCGACGATCTTGCTTGCCGGGAACTGCATGTCGGGCTTCATGGTGAACGTGCCCGGCATCGCTTCGTAGGTGTTGAGCACCACGTTGGAACGCTGCGCGCGGATCTTGGAAAGTGCCCAGTAATCGTTGACCACCACCATGTCGCAGCCGAGCACCAGGTCCGCTTCGCCGGCCGCAATGCGCACGGCGTGGATGGCGGACGGATCCTTGCCCACGCGCAGGTGGCAGGTCACCGCGCCGCCCTTCTGCGCGAGGCCGGTCTGGTCGAGCACGGTGCTGCCCTTGCCTTCCAGATGCGCGGCCATGCCAATCAGCGCGCCGATGGTGACCACGCCAGTGCCGCCAATGCCGGTGACCAAAATATTCCAGGGTCGCTCCAGGTCCGTTGCAAAGCTCGGCATGGGAAGCACATTGAAATCCACCGCCCCCGCGCCTGCCTTCTTCGCCTTCTTCAGGCCGCCGCCGTGCACGGTGACGAAGCTCGGGCAGAAACCCTTCACGCAGGAGAAATCCTTGTTGCAGCCGGATTGGTCGATCTCGCGCTTGCGTCCGTACTCGGTGGTTTTCGGCAGCACCGACACGCAGAACGATTTCTCGCCACAATCGCCGCAGCCTTCGCAGACCAGCGAGTTGATGAACACGCGCTTCTTCGGATCTTCCATCTTGCCGCGCTTGCGCCGACGCCGTTTTTCGGTGGCGCAAGTCTGGTCGTAGATGAGGATGGAAACGCCCTTGATCTCGCGCATGCGTTTTTGCACGGCATCCAGTTCATCGCGATGGATGAACTCCACGCCGGTCGGGAAGATTTCCGGTTTCGACCATTTCTCGATGTCGTCGGAGACCACGATGATGGTGTCCACGCCCTCGGCGCGCATCTGGTGGGCGATGTCGGGCACCGTCAGCGTGCCGTCCACCGGCTGGCCGCCGGTCATCGCCACCGCGTCGTTGTAGAGGATCTTGTAGGTGATGTTGACCTTGGCCGCGATGGCCTGGCGGATGGCCAGCGAGCCGGAGTGGAAATAGGTGCCGTCGCCGAGGTTCTGGAAAATGTGTTGGGTTTCGGTGAAGGGCGCCTGCCCGCACCAGGTCACGCCTTCGCCGCCCATGTGGGTGAAGGTGTCGGTGTTGCGATCCATCCAGGTCACCATGTAGTGGCAACCGATGCCGCCTTGCGCGCGCGAGCCATCCGGCACCTTGGTCGAGGTATTGTGCGGGCAGCCCGAGCAGTAATGCGGCACGCGCGGGAAGTCTGCGCGCGGCAGGGTGAGTTCCTTTTCCTTGGCCTCGATCCAGGCCACCCGCGAGCGGATCGCCTCGCTGCTGAAGAAGCGTGACAGGCGCTTGGCGATCACCAGCGCAATCATCGCCGGAGTCAGTTCGTTGGTCGAAGGCAGCACCCATGCGCCTTGCTCATCGTACTTGCCGACCACGCTCGGGCGGTGTGGCCAGTTGTACATGTATTCCTTCATCTGCGATTCGATGAAGGAGCGCTTTTCCTCGACCACGATCACGTCTTCGAGGCCCTCGGCAAACTGGCGGATGCCGACCGGCTCAAGCGGCCAGGTCATGCCGATCTTGTACACGCGGATGCCGATCTCGCGCGCATCGCGCTCGCTGATGCCGAGATATTCCAGCGCCTGCAAAACGTCGAGATAACTCTTGCCGGTGGTGACGATGCCGAGCCGTGCCTTCGGTGCATCGAGCACGATGCGGTCAATCTTGTTGGCGCGGGCAAACGCATTGGCCGCATCCACCGCGTAGCGATGCAGGCGCATTTCCTGATTCAGCGGCGGATCTGGCCAGCGGATGTTGAGGCCGCCCTCGGGCATTGCGAAGTCTTCGGGAATGATGATGTCGAGCTGGTGCGGGTTGACATTGACCGAGGCCGAGGACTCCACGGTTTCGGCAATGGTCTTGAAGCCGACCCAGCGCCCGGTGAAGCGTGACATGGCCCAGCCCAGCATGCCCATGTCGAGAATGTCCTGCACCCCGGCGGGATTCAGGATCGGCATCATCGCCGAGACGAATTCCAGTTCCGAGCCGTGCGGCAGGGTGGAAGAACGACACGCGTGGTCATCCGCAGCCAGCGCCAGCACGCCACCGAACTTCGAGGTGCCTGCGGCGTTGCCGTGCTTGAACACGTCGCCGCAACGATCCACGCCCGGGCCCTTGCCGTACCACATGGAGAACACGCCATCGACCTTGGCGCCCGGAAACAGGCCGGTCTGCTGGGTGCCCCAGACCATGGTTGCACCGAGATCCTCGTTGAGGCCCGGGGTGAATTCAATGCCGGAGGCCTTGAGGTGTTTCTTGGCCTTCCACAGTTCGAGATCAAGGCCGCCGAGCGGCGAGCCGCGGTAGCCGGAAATGAAACCTGCCGTGTTGATGCCGGCGGCGCGATCACGCATCTGCTGCATCAGCGGCAGGCGCACCAGCGCCTGCACGCCGGAAAGATAGATGCGGCCATCGCGCCGGGTGTATTTGTGGTCAAGCGTGTATTCGGTGTCGATGGCTGGCGACAATGCGCTGGCGGGGACGGACATGGAAAGAACCTCGGCGACGGCAAGGGTCGCGCTTAGACGTGGCCGGTCGGCCGCCGGCAGAGCCGCACAGTTTATCAGTTTGGTCGGATTCACGAGCCTTCGTAGCAGTGGGCGATCCTGCTCGAATTGTGCGTTGGCCGGATATCCCCGTATATTTTGGTGGATGCGCCCTGCGGGCTTATCCACCCTGCCCATGCCGGGCCAAGCCGCTACCGTAGGGCGGATAAGCGAAGCGCATCCGCCGGCGCCGATCCGGCGGATCGACAACATGTGAGCTCGATGCACATCTTGGTGGATGCGCCCTGCGGGCTTATCCACCCTACCCAAGCCGGGCCAAGCCGCTACCGTAGGGCGGATAAGCGAAGCGCATCCGCCGGCGCCGATCCGGCGGATCGACAAGGCTGCTTGGTCTGCGCGGTGTCAGGTGTTCTCTTTTCGCAGACTCATTGCGCAATTGAACGCCACCGTGATGCGTTCGCCCTCGCCATGGAAGGACAGCACCTGGTGCAGCAGCCAGGATGGGAACAGGATGAGTTGGCCGGGTTGTAGCGAGAGGCCAAAATTCTGGATGCCGAACGGCTGCTTGAGGAACTCGTTGCCGGCATCGACGTACATGGCCTGGCCAATATGCGGATGCAGGAAATTGAGCAGGCCGCTGTCGGGGTCGTCGACATCGTGCTGGCCTGCACTCACGCAATACACGCCCGACCAGCTCGCCAGGGGATGGTTGTGCACGCCAAAAAAACCGTTGCGCCGGGTGACGTGGAACCAGGCATCGGTGTGGATGTCCAGGCGCTGGCGGGTGGCCGCATCGTAGTTGTTGAGCTCGCCCACCAATTGCCGCACCCGACTCAGGCAAAATTCGCGCAGCTCGGCAATTTCCGGTTCCGGCCAGGAGAACAGGTGAAACGTGCTCTCGAACAGCGGCTTGTTGCGCAGCGTGATCGGGCCGGGGTTGGCGTAGCGCGTACCTTCTTTTTCGCGCGCGATGAACAGGCTGCGCAATGCCGCATTCAAGCGCGCAGGATCCGCGTGCGTATCGAATGCGAAAGGCACCGGGAACAGGCCGTTGATCTGCAGCATGGGGATGACGATGCGATGACTGAAGCGGCACTTTAACTGTTGGTGCCCCGATGCGCAGCTGCGCGTGCTCCATGTTCGCAGGCATGCGCAAACAAGACTGTAAGGATCTGCAGCGGTTTCAGGCATTGCGATGAATTGACTTGACATGCCGAATTAATGTTACTACTTTAATTCGGGTGAAGATCACCTTCGACTAAGCCAAGCGCATCAAGACCCTTGAGGAGCGCGGACTGGATTTCGCCGATGCTACCAAGGTATTCGCCGGACCCCACTTCACTGCCGAGGATGATCGGCTGGAATACGACGAAACGCGTTACATCACTGCAGGCTTGTTGGATGGCCGCATGGTGATACTGGTGTGGACACCGCGCGATGGCAGCACGCGCATCATCTCGATGAGGAAGGCCAATGACCGCGAAATCCAAACCTACCGCCACCGCCTGGATTGATCCAGACGACGCGCCGGAGTTGACGGACGCGTTCTTCGAGCGCGCCGACCAGTTTCAAGGCAAGGTGTTGGTTCGGCGCGGCCGTCCAGCAGGCACCGCTACCAAAGAATCGACCACGGTTCGCTTCGACAAGGAAGTGCTGGATGCTTTTCGTGCAGCCGGACCGGGTTGGCAGACGCGCATGAACGCGGCACTGCGAGAGTGGCTGCGAACCCACCCGGATTCGCGATGATATAGTCGCCAAAGCGGTTGAAACCCGTCCAGGGGATGCCGTAGGCAAACCAGAAAACGAACAGGACTTCGCAAACCGCGAAGGCGGCCGCATACAGCCCTGTGTTGCGCAAGAGCACCGCCACGACGATTGCGGCGATGAGAAGGGCGCCATGCAGCGGAATCCAGGTACGCATGGGTTTCACGATTTTCCAGATCACCATGGCCGCAGCGACAAAACGCAACAGGAGGAAGTTGTCCTGCCGCTGGGCGAGTCCGTCTGCAATTGTCCTTGTCATGGAATTGCGCGGCGCCCTTCAGGTCGCGTGTTTCCGAGGTGGGCACAGGGTCGAATGCATGGGAATCATCCCGGCCTTCAACCTTCCGGCTTGGCGCGGAACGGAAATGCCTGTTGGGCGATGAAGCCGTCCGGCATGTAGTCGCCGACCACGCCGTACTTGTCCGGCAGCTTGCGATCGGCTTTCACCGCGGTGCCGAACAGGTAATCGAGAAACGCATAGTGCGCGGCGTAGTTGCGGTCGATGGCCTCGTCGTCCGAGGAGTGATGCCAGTGGTGGAAATCCGGGGTCACGATCAGGTACTTGAGCGGTCCCCAGGGAATGCCGACGTTGGCGTGGTTTAGCACGGCCTGGAAGCCGACAATGATGATGTAGGCGTTGACCACCGCCTCGCTGAAACCGACCACGAACAGCGGCGTCATCACCAGCACGCGGGTGGCAATCACCTCCAGCACGTGCTGGCGCGAACCGGCCAGCCAATCCATGCTCTTGGCGCTGTGGTGCACGGCGTGGAATTTCCACAGGAACGGAATCTCGTGGTACGCGCGATGTGTCCAGTACTGGGCGAGATCGGCGACCAGGATGCACAACAGCAGTTGCGGCAGGAACCAGATGCGCTGCACGGCAAGCTGGAAATCGTGCTGGACCATCCAGCCGAAGCCGTTGTGGATGACGAAGTTGACGGTGAGCAGGATCAGGCCGACCAGAAAATGATTCACCGCGAAATGCTTGAGGTCGGTCTGCCATTCGGGGCGGAACACCGCCTGGCCCTTGCGCAGCGGCAGCAGTTTTTCGATGGCGATGAAGATCAGTGTCGAACCGAGCAAATCGAGAATGAACCAGTCCAGGCCAATGTAGGGCGTGTGATCCGGGAAGTTGCCGACCGGCACGCGCGAACCACCCAGCGCCACCGCGCTGATGACCAGCGCAAAGGCCAGCAGGTTGAGCTTGCGGAAAAAGCCGAGAATGATGTTGGCCAGCGACAGGCCACCGGCAATCAACAACGCCACCAGCATGGCCTGGCGCAGGAAATCCACCGAATACTGCCGGCGCAACTCGGGCGTGGTCAGGTACTCGGGGAAGTGGAAGGCAATCACCCCGAGCAGGCACAGCGCGCCGAGAGCCAGCGCAATGATGGTGCCGATCAAGCCCTTGCCGAACGTGAGCTCACCGCTCGATGCGAGCAGATCCGAGGTCTGTTCGACCGTATCGCGCACCACATGGGCGGGTTTCTTCACCGCTTCACCCAGGGTGTAGCGGATGCGGCTGATGGATTTGCGGGTCATCGGCGAACCACTCGGACCAAGGCCCGGGATGGACCTGAGGCGGGTGATTCTACCGGCTAATGCGTGCTGCGGATTCAGCCGGCCGATGTGCTGCCGCGCCCGGGAAGGCGGGCGCGGTGCTGGCGAGTTTTCAGTAGCCGTATACTCCGGCAGATTTGGCGTGTGCGGCAATCTGCGCCTCGGACAAGGCCTGGCCGTAGTAGAACGCGACATGGCCCAGCGTGGCGTAGACGAACGGTCGATCGGCTGCGGGCGTCGAGGCAACGTACACATCCGGTGCCGTCAGCGTGTAGGGAAATCCGTACAGCTCCTGGATTTGCAGCAGATGTCCGTTGACGTAGAAGCGTACCGAGTGCGTTGGTGCATCGAGCACCGCGGCGAGGTGATAGGTGCGTCCGGCGAACAGACCGCTCAGGTCAACGCGCTGGGTGTCACCCACGGTGAGGCTGGGCTGCAGGTTGATGACGCCGAAGGACAGCAACGGTGCCGCGGGCGCCACGTCACCGATGAACAGGATGGGTTGGTAGCCGGCGCCATTGGTTTGCGGACTGTAGATGGCTTCAACGGTCATTGAACCACTCGGTGTCGATGTGCCGGTGGGGTTGCCACTGCCCATGGCCTTGCCGTTGCCCTCATTGGTGCGCAGATAATTGTCGTCGCTCATCGGGTAGAGGCGACTCCACCCGGGTTTGAGGGTCAACGCAGAACCGCTCAGGGTGACATCGATGCCTGCCGAGCCCAGATCATCGAAGCTCGTGGCCGAGGGCGCTTCATTCAGCGGGTAGTAGAGCGCGGGATTGTCGGCGAGGATGGCGGCCGACAAGGTCGGCAAGCCGGACGTCGCGTTGATTTCGATCCAGGCATTGTCCTTGCGCGCGTAGGTCTTGCCGTCTGCGGGCGCATCGGCGAAGGAGCCGCCGGCAGGACCCGCGTCGCCCTGCGGACCTTGCGGACCTGCGGGTCCGGTTTCGCCGATCTGACCTTGCGGACCCGCGGCACCCGTTGCTCCGGCTGCGCCAGGCGCACCTTGCACGCCTTGAGGACCTTGCGGGCCAATGGCACCTGCCGGACCGGGATCGCCTTGCACGCCTTGCGGACCGGTGGCGCCGGTTGCTCCGGGTTCGCCTTGCACGCCTTGAGGACCTTGCGGGCCAATGGCACCCGCCGGACCGGGATCGCCCTGTACACCCTGCGGGCCTTGTGCGCCGGTTGCTCCAGGCTCGCCTTGCAAACCTTGTGGACCAATGGGACCCGCCGGACCAGTTTCGCCTTGCACGCCTTGAGGACCTTGCGGGCCAATGGCACCAGCGGGACCCGTTTCGCCTTGCACGCCTTGTGGACCTTGCGGGCCAATGGCACCCGCCGGACCGGGTTCGCCTTGCACACCTTGTGGACCTTGCGGGCCAATGGCACCCGCCGGCCCCGGATCACCTTGAATACCTTGCGGGCCCTGTGGACCGGCGACTCCAGCCGGGCCCGGATCACCCTGCGGTCCCGGATTTCCATCCAGCGCATACGCAGCCACGGGTGTGGTCGACACCGGCTGGCGTGGTACCAGAGGTTGGCCGTTGACGGTGACTTGCAGCCAGCGCTGCTCACCTGCGAACGCGCCGGGGAAACTCAAGCTGACGGTGAACAGGCCATCGGTGACGGGAAACTGCGGTTCAAGGATCGTCGTCCCGATCTGGTTGCCGCCGGTTTCGGCATCAAACAGCGCAAAGCCGAGGTCGTATTGGCCCGTGGCCGCCTGACCATCCTGCGCGAGGTGGCCCTGATAGGTGAAGTCCGACAACTGCGGGACTTGCGCCGAGGCAACACCGGCCATGCCAACCAGGGCAGCCAGCAAAAAAGAGATGAGTGTCTTCATGGTTGGCAATCCTCGAATGCATTGCGAAAGAGGGTGTCAGTGGTCCAGGGGTTGCCCCAGAAGCCTGCCTTGACGAGATAGTTGGCGCCCTGTGAGACACCCGTAACTGGTTGGCCGACCGTTGCGGCCAGGTCGAAGCAGGCACTTTTTGCATCCGCGATGGTGCCTCCGGCAATCACCTTGGCCGTCATCGAAAACTCGGGCGTGCCTGGCGGGTTCTGTGAATCGCCGTTGGCGGATGCTTCCGCTGCAGCGGATGCGCCCGACAGCGCCACCCACAGCAGCGCGCAAGCGGCGTTGCGAAAAAAAGCGCCCCGGCCTGAGGTCAGGCTGTTGATGTTGATGACCATGGGAGTTGACCCAGTCCGGCTGATGGAGCGCGATGACGGCATGCGCCGACCCATCGCGTGGATGCAAGGCGGGGGTCTGGCGGAAAAAACCGCGCATGAAGCCCTGCCTGCGCTGCATTATGCGCGCGTCGAGCCGCCCGGAAAACCGGCATGACCGCGCCTGCGCGCGGAACAATGCATACAGGTATACGAAAACGCGGGATCGCAAGGCGCCACGCGGTGTGTGCGATTGTCAAACAACGCAAACACGCGGAAATGCCAGGTCAGGGCACCCGCGATCGACCGCGCACATGAAACGGCGGGCGCGCTGCGTTTGCCGTACCCGAGCGCGCGTGCGGCGGGTCCGCCGGAGTCAGGCAATTGCCAGCCGATGGTGTGTTGCTCCTTGGCCCTGGCATTCGGGCATTTTGCGTCGCACGGACAGCCCGGCTCCCTCAAGCCGAGTCCGTGACATGCGCGGTGTTGTTGCTTGCTGCGCTGCGGCTGCTCTACCCTCGCCCGCTGCTCGCAGGGGAATGCATTCATGATCGAGGCACTTGGCCATATCGGCTTTGGATTGTTCGGGCTTGCCGTACTGGTTTCCATTGCCGTGCTGTTTTCGGAAAACCGGCGCGCAATCAGCTGGAAACTGGTGGCCACCGGCATCGTGCTGCAGATCGTGTTTGCCGCGCTGGTGCTCAAGGTGCCGTTCGGGCGCGACGTGTTCCACGCCATCGCCTCCGGTTTCGTCAGCCTGCTGGACTTCTGCCGCGCCGGTTCGGAGTTCATCTTCGGCGGCTTCATGGACACCTCGAAGTTCGGCTTCGTGTTTGCCGTGCAGGTGTTGCCGACCATCATCTTCTTCGCGGCACTGACCGGCGTGCTCTATCACCTGGGCGTCATGCAGTGGATCGTCAAGGGCATGGCCTGGACGATCACCAAGGTCATGAACGTGTCGGGCGCGGAAACCACTTCGGTGTGCGCCAGCGTGTTCATCGGCCAGACCGAGGCCCCGCTGACGATCAAGCCCTACATCGAGCGCATGACCCAGTCCGAGCTGATGACGGTGATGATTGGCGGCATGGCGCATATTGCGGGATCGGTGATGGCGGCCTATGTCGGCCTGCTCGGCGGCAGTGACCAGGAGCAACAAGTGTTCTTCGCCACCCACCTGCTCACCGCCAGCATCATGGCGGCACCGGCCACGCTGATGCTGGCCAAGATCCTGCTGCCGGAAACCGGGCAGCCGCTGACCCGCGGACAGGTCAAGCTGCAAGTGGAAAAGACCACCGCCAACGTGATCGACGCCGCGGCCACGGGTGCTGCCGATGGTTTG
This sequence comes from Dokdonella sp., assembly GCA_016712865.1. GTDB lineage: Bacteria > Pseudomonadota > Gammaproteobacteria > Xanthomonadales > Rhodanobacteraceae > Dokdonella. The sequence continues at coordinate 98,869 of JADJQH010000003.1, read as the reverse complement.
CGTTTGGCCTTGAACGTCGGCGCGATGTTGCTTGCCTTCATCGCCCTGATTGCGCTGCTCAATGCGCCGTTCCAGTGGCTGGGCACGCATGCCTGGGGCGCGGATCCGGGTTCGTCGCTGAACGCCTGGATGAGCGCGCAGCTCGGGCACCCGGTCGAGTTGTCATTGCAGACCCTGTTTGGCTGGATCCTTGCGCCGGTCGCCTGGGTCATCGGTGTGCCCTGGCAGGATGCGACCCTGGTCGGCAGCTTCATCGGCCAGAAAGTGGTGATCAACGAGTTCGTGGCCTATGTCGATATGGCCAAGAACCTCGGCCAGCTGAGCGAGCACAGCCAGTTGATCTCAACTTACGCTCTGTGTGGCTTTGCCAATTTCTCCTCGATCGCAATCCAGATCGGCGGTATTGGCGGTTTGGCACCGAGCCGCCGCGCAGACCTTGCCAAGCTGGGCCTCAAAGCGGTGCTCGGCGGATCGTTGGCCACCTTCATGACCGCCACCATTGCCGGGGTGCTCAATACCTTGTAGTCCGCGCGGGTTGTGGAAAGGGTCCATCGAGGTCACACGGGTAGCGGCAAGGCTACGTTGATCCAGCCCTTCCCGTTCATGGTTCGACAGGCTCACCACGAACGGGATGAGGAGGCTCACCACGAACGACGGCAACAAAGCCGCCTTGGCTTGGGGGGGGCAGATTTCCGCGTGGCTGATTTGAAACTATCTGCGAGGATTGAGCCCTTCCCGTTCATGGTTCGACAGGCTCACCACGAACGGGATGAGGAGGCTCACCACAAACGGGATGAGGAGGCTCACCACGAACGGAATCTTGAGACTGTTTGCGCAGCCTTCGCCGGAACGACGGCAACAAAGCCGCGTTGGCTTGGGGGTTCAGATTTCCGCGTGGCTCACTTGAAACCAGCGGCAACGATCATGCCCTTTCCGTTCGTGGTGAGCTCGTCGAACCATGAGCGGGCGCTTCCTGGGCAGCTTGGCCTCAGCGCGCCGGGTCGCAGCCTGAATCACTCGAAATCATCGGCAACGATCAAACCCTTCCCGTTCGTGGTGAGCTCGTCGAACCATGAAAGGAAATTGCTTGACTAAGGGCGCATTCAATCTGCCGTCGCGTTTCATGCGATTGCGTGGCTCACTCAAATCGATCGGCAACGATCAAACCCTTCCCGTTCGTGGTGAGCCTGTCGAACCATGAGCGGGCGCTTCCTGGGCGGCTTGGCCTCAGCGCGCAGGGCCGCAGCCTGAATCACTCGAAGTCGTCGGCGAAAATCAGGTCGCGTGCAATGGTGACGATCATGCGGGCTTCATCACTGGCACCCTGCGCATCGCTGGCGCGCACGCCGATGCTGAGCACCACGGGTGTGGCATCGATCACACTGTAGCTTTGGCTGGCGCTGATGCCGCTGGCGTCGTTGAAGTCGCCATCGCCATCCAGATCCCAGGCGTAGCTCAAGGTGCCGGATTCCGGATCGATGCTGTTGGCGGCCGTGAAGCTGATCGTGCGTGGCGGCCCATCGGCAACGGATCCGCCATCCAGGGCAATGGCGGCGGATGGGGCGAGGTTGCGCTGGGTGGGATTGATATCCCAGGAAATGCGCCCGATGCGACCCTGGTTGATGTCCACCCAGAACAGATCCTGTCCCGGACCCTCGACCAGGTCCACAGCGAAGAAATTGCCCTGGCCAAGCATCGTGGCGTTGCCATCGGCCACGGGATCCGGGATACCGTCCTGATCGGCATCGGCAATGAAACGGATGCTGTTGTCGATGTAGTCGGCAAAGAACACGGCGTTTCGGTAGGCCTGCGGCCAATGGTTGCCGGCTTGGAAGGCAATGCCAGTGATGGCCTTGTTGGTGGTGCGCGGGTAGGTGTAGAAGGGCATCGTCACCGGCGTGCGACCGCCGCTGTTGCCGTTGGCGTACAAATTCGTGCACAGCGGCAAGGTCTGGTAGTCGGCCAACGCGCCACGACCTTCGAAGCAGGGCCAGCCAAAGTTGTGCAACACGGTTTGCGCGCCAATCTGCGGCACCACGTTGATTTCCTCCCAGCCGCGCCAGCCCACATCGCTGATCCAGGGTTCGGACGTGCCGGGGCGGAAAGTGAAGCGGAACGGATTGCGCAGGCCATGCGCGATGATGCGGCGGGCGTTCGGCGATGCGCCGGGTGTGTCGGCCAAGGGATTGCCGGGCGCACCCTCACCGCTGCGCGGATCGATGCGGGCAAGACTGCCGTTGAGCCAAACCTGATCGGTGTAGAGGCTCTCGACTTCCAGGCCCTGTGCGCGCAACGCGCCACCTTGATTGATCGGTGAACGTTGATCCGGCCAGGTCGGGTTGCCTATCTGGCCCCAGTCGGCATGCACATAGCTGGCACCGTCGCCGCCGCTCACATACAGATAGCCATCCGCGCCGAAGCGCACGGAACCGATCGAATGACTGGGGTATTGCTGATACCAGTCCTCGATCAACACCTGCTCGTCGATGAGCTGATTGCCGGATAAGGTCAGGCGCGAGAGGTGTCCGCTGATCACGCAGCCGGCAAAGTCGGCAATGGGGTCTGGACAATCCGCAGCCGGCCAACGTGGCGGGTTGTCGGCAAACAGGCCGCCGTTGAAGGAATACAGCACATACAAATAGGGTTGTTCGGGAAAGCGCGGATCGAGTGCGAGGCCGAGCAAGCCGCGATCCTGATACGAATGAACCACGCCGCCCAGATCGGCAATCTGTACCGGCGCGCTGTCCGCAAGGTTCTGGTACATCCAGATCGCGCCGGGTTTCTCGGCAACGAACACCCGGCCATCATGGGCAAAGCGCACCTGGGTGGGTTGATTGCGTCCGCTGATCGCCACGCTGCCGCGGAAATTGGGGCTGGTCCAGGTCTGTGCCGCGACATCCGCTGCGGCCAGCCCGCAGATCAGCATGAGCCAGGCGCAACGGCGGTTCATCGCATGCGCATCGGCTATTCGCCGAGTTCCTCGCGCATGAACTCGGGCAGGGACAGCGCGGCCTTGTGGATCTCGGCGTTGTAGTAGCGCGTCTCGAAACGCTTGGTTTGCGCGCCACGCTCGCGGAAGTCGGAAAGATCGGCACCCTTGCGTGCCAGGGTCGCGCTCCACCAGCCGGTGGGATAACACGGTTGCGGGAAAGTGAGCGTGCGCACCGCCTGGAAGCCCGCCGTGCGCATGGCGGCGCGCATGGCCTTGATCAGGCCAATGTGGGCCAACGGTGATTCGCTCTGTTGCACGAAAATGCCGCCGCTGCGCAGGGCCTTGTAGCAACTGGTGTAGAACGCGGCATTGAACAGGCCCTCGGCCGGGCCGACTGGATCGGTTGAATCGACAATCACCACATCCACCGATTCCGCTTCGCATTCGGCCATGTACTTGATGCCGTCGTCGAAGATCAGTTGCGCACGCGGGTCGTTGTTGGCCTCGCACAGTTCCGGGAAATACTGCTCGGCAAGGCGCGTCACCCGCTCGTCAATTTCCACCTGCACGGCGGACTCCACGCTCTCGTGGCGCAGCACTTCGCGCAGGGTGCCGCAGTCGCCACCGCCGATGATGACCACTCGGCGCGCGCGCGGATGGGTGAACAGGGCCGGGTGCGACATCATCTCGTGATAAAAGAAATTGTCGCGCGTGGTCAGCATCATGCAGCCGTCGATGACCATCAGCTTGCCCCAGTCGGTCGAGTCGTGGATCTCGATGGACTGGAACGGCGTCTGTTCGGCGTGCAGGCGCGCACGGGTGCGAAAGCCGATCGAAGAACCCGATCCTTCGTGCGCTTCAGTGAACCAGCTTTGATCGGTGGCGGACATGCGCAGCTTCCTTGTCGAACGTTTGTGCCTCGGTGTCGAGGCGGATTGCAGGAAGCGGAATTGTAGCCGTTAACGTGCCCACCGAGCAGATGGCGCCGCCTTGCGAGTGTGGCAATTCGTAATAACGCGTGGCCGCGCGCATGGTTACAATGCGCGATTCGATGGGTCCCGCGGCGTGCGAGGCTTCCGACCCTTCGGGTGATCAAGTCCAGGCCCGCCGCTGCGACGTTCTGCCATCCGGAGCCCTGCATGAATCATTCCTGGAGTATCGACGACGCACGTCGCACCTATGCCATCGGCAATTGGGGCGAGGGGTATTTCGACATTGGCGCTGGCGGATCGGTCTGCGTGCGGCCGCGTGGCGAAGGTGGACCGCAACTGGACCTGGCCGAGCTGGTCGAGGCAGCGCGTGCGCGCGGTTCGCGCTTGCCGCTCTTGATGCGCTTTCCCGACATCCTCATTGATCGCCGGTATCGTTTGCAGTCCGCGTTTGCCAAGGCCATGGCCGATTGGGACTACAACGGCGGCTACACCGCGATCTATCCGATCAAGGTCAACCAGCAACGCAACGTGGCCGGTGAACTGGCCGCGGATGCCGCGCCTGGCTTCGGACTGGAAGCGGGCTCCAAGCCGGAATTGATGGCCGTGCTGGCGCTGGCACGACGCGGCAGCGTGGTCATCTGCAACGGCTACAAGGATCGCGAGTACATCCGCCTGGCCCTGATCGGGCGCAAGCTCGGTCTTGAGATATTCATCGTCATCGAAAAACCGTCCGAGCTTCGTTACGTGATCGAGGAAGCGGCGCAACTTGGCGTCGAGCCCTTGCTCGGCGTGCGCATGCGCCTGAAAAGCCTGGGTGCCGGCAAGTGGCAAAACTCCGGTGGCGACAAGGCCAAGTTCGGCCTCACCCCGCGCCAGTTGCTGACCCTGGTCGAACAACTCAAGGGCGCGAATCTTTCGCACACGCTCAAGCTGCTCCACTTCCACATGGGCTCGCAGATGTCCAACGTGCGCGACATTGCGCGCGGCATGCGCGAGGCGGTGCGCTACTTCGTCGAGCTTTCGCAACTGGGCCTGCCGATCCGCTACATGGATGTCGGTGGTGGCCTCGGCGTTGATTATGAGGGCACCCGTTCGCGTTCGGAGTGTTCGATCAACTACGGCCTCGATCAGTACGCCTTGAGCGTGGTCGGCGCGCTGGCCGAAGCCTGCACCGAGAATGGCCTGGCCCATCCGCATGTGTTGACCGAATCCGGCCGCGCGCTGACCGCGCATCATGCGGTGCTGGTGGTCAACGTCAGCGAAGTGGAGGAATCGCCGCGCGGCGCGGTGCCGCCGCAGCGGGCGGATGAACCCGCGGTGTTGCGACGCCTGCGCGAAGTGCATGCCGAGCTGGGCCTGCGCGCGCCGACCGAACTGTTCCACGAGGCGCAATACCACCTTGCTGAGGGCCAATCGCTGTATGCGCTGGGCCAGCTCTCGCTGTCGGATCGCGCACACCTGGATGATCTCTATTACGCCATCGTCAATGCGGTGCGCGCACGCCTCAAGCCTGATGAGCGCTCGCATCGACAGGTGCTCGATGAGCTCAACGAAACCCTGGTCGACAAGTACTTCGTCAACTTTTCGGTGTTCGAATCGGTGCCGGACATCTGGGCGATCCAGCAGGTGTTTCCGATCATGCCGATCCGTGGCCTTGAGCGCGAACCGGACCGGCGCGGCGTGATTGCCGATCTCACCTGTGACTCGGACGGGCGTATCGATCAGTACGTCGATGCCGATGGCGTGGATGTCAGCCTGCCCCTGCATGCCCCGGCACATGGCGAGACCTGTCTGCTTGGCCTGTTCCTGGTCGGCGCGTACCAGGAAACCTTGGGCGACATCCACAACCTGTTTGGCGATACCGATGCGGTCAGCATCAAGCTTGCCGGAGGGGATTTCCAGATCAGCCACCAGCGCCGCGGTGACAGCACCGACCTGATGCTCGATTACGTCGGCTACGATCTTGCCGCGTTGCGTGCGGAATACCGCGACAAGATCGCGGCGGCGGGAATTCAGGGCGATGAAGCCCAATCGCTGGCGGCATCCCTCGAAGCCGGACTGACGGCCTACACCTATCTTGCGGAGACAACGGAATGAGCGACATCAAGGCCGGCTTTGTCGGACTTGGCGCCATGGGCCAGCCCATGGCTGGACATTTGCACAAGGCCGGATTGCTGGCCTGCGTGTGGACGCGCACGCAGGCAAACACCACTGCGATTTCCGCGGAGCTTGGCCTGGCCGCGCCCGCGTCGCTGGCCGAGCTGGCCACGCAATGCAACGTGATCGCGTTGTGCGTTCCGCAGGATGCCGACGTGCTGGCCGATGTGGAAACCATCGCCGCCCATGCGCGGCCGGGCTGCGTGGTCATCGACCACTCCACGGTGTCCTCGCGCACCGCACGCGAGGCGCAGGCGCGCATGCGGGTGGCAGGCGGCGATCTCATCGATGCGCCGGTGTCCGGCGGCGTCGAAGGCGCGCGCAACGGCAAGTTGTCGATCATGGTCGGCGGCGAGGATGCCACGCTGGAACGGGTGCGACCGGTACTCGAATGCTACGCGGCCAAGATCAATCACATGGGTGGCGTAGGTGCAGGGCAGAACACCAAGGCGGTCAACCAGGTGTTGGTGGCTGGTATCGCCCAGGCGGTCTGCGAGGGTCTGGCCCTGGGTGACGCGCTGGGCCTCGACGCCGAACGCTTGATCCCCACCCTGCTGGCCGGTGCTGCCGGCAACTGGTTTCTCGACAAGCGCGGGCAGACCATGCTGGCGAACGAGTTCAAGGTCGGCTTCAAGCTGGCCTTGCTGCACAAGGACCTGAAGATCGTGCGCGAGCTGGCCCGACAAGCCGGTACCGACGCCAGCATCATCGAAAAATGCCTGGCCGACTATGCGGTGTTGATGGCGCGGGGACATGGCGATGACGACATTTCCGGATTGATCCGGCTCAAGCGCGCGGCGGCTTGAGGCAACGCCAATCAAGCCGTCTTCCCGGCGCAAGCCGGGATCCATCTTGGCTGCGATAACATGCCTGCCAAGGCCGAATGGATTCCGGCTTGCGCCGGAATGACGGACGAAACAGGTTCTTCCGCGTTACCTTCATGCTTTGTTTACACGCCCAGGCGCCGCTTGCGCGATAAGGGTTGCCGGCCATAACTGACAGACCCATCACACTGCGACATGCTGCTGCTGGCGGTGTTCCTGCGTGGTGGTAAAACTCGCACACTTTCCCTGGAGATCCGGTCATGAAGTTGTCCCTGCCTTCGGTTGCCTTGATTGGCCTTCTGACCTGCGGCGCGGCGTTCGCGCAAACGGTTCCACCGGATCTTGACCTGGAGCTGGTCACGGGCAGCATCAATTCGCCCATTGCCGTGCGCGCCCCGCAGGACGGCAGTGGCCGCATCTTCATCGTTGGACAGAACGGCGCCATCCGCATCTTCAAGAACGGCGCGTTGTTGCCGACGCCGTTCCTGACGGTGTCGGTGGATTTTGGCGGCGAGGCCGGCTTGCTCGGCATGGCCTTCCATCCCAACTACGGCAAGCCCTCGTTGCCGCACAACAACGAATTCTACGTGGCCTTCAACCGCCCCGAATCCGACCCCAGGATCGGCAGCGCCCCGGATGTGGCCATTGCCCGTTACACGGTATCCGCCAATCCGGACATTGCCAATGCCAGCGGCACGCTGGTCTTGCGCGTGCCGGACATCGCTTCCAATCACAACGGCGGTGACATCCATTTCGGACCGGATGGCTATCTCTACATGTCCACCGGTGACGGCGGCACCCAGGGCGATCCGCACGGATTTGCCATGTGCCTGTGGAAGAAGGCTGCGGACAGCACGCCCGGCAACTGCGGTTCGGGTACACCCACCTACTTCCTGATGGGCAAGATCCTGCGCCTGGATGTCGACAATCGCGGGGGCGCGGTCACGGCCGACATGTGCGGTTCGCAGGGCATCAGTCCCGCGCAGTACTCGATCCCGGCCGACAACCCGCAGGTCGGAAGCAGCAATACCTGCGATGAAATCTGGTTGCGCGGATTCCGCAATCCGTGGCGCACCAGCTTCGACCGCGACACCGGCGATTTCTGGATCGGCGATGTCGGCCAGGGTTCGTGGGAGGAAATCAGCCTGCGCACGCAGGGTTCCACCGATCCGACCTTCTACGGCTGGCGCTGCCTGGAAGGCGCGCACACCTACAACAGTTCCAATATCTGCGCGACACCGCCAGCCAACGTGTTGCCGGTGATGGAGTACTCGCATGCGGGAAATCGCTGTGCCATTACCGGCGGATTCCGCTACCGCGGCCCGATCACCCCGCTGGATGGCATGTACATCTTCTCGGATGCCTGCACCAGCGAGATCTTCATGGGCAAGCCCGCTGGTGGTGGCACCTGGAGCTACACCGAATGGCGTGATGATGCGGACGGTTACGGCACCTACTCCGGATTTGGCGAGGACGAGGCAGGCAACCTGTATGTCGTGCATACCCAGGACGGCGAGGTTTACAAGTTTGTCTCCCCGCAGAGCACGGATTTGATCTTTGCCGACGGCTTCGATCCCTGAGCCCTGCGTGATTGCGATCACCCGTGAAGTGAGCGCAGGCTTCGCGGCCTGCGAGCTGTCCTTCGTCACACGCAGCCCCATCGACGTGGCACGTGCGCGAATGCAGCACCGCGCGTATGAAGCCGCGCTGCGTGCGCTGGGTTGCGTGGTGGAGTCCATGGTGCAACAGCCCAGGCTTGCGGACTCCGTGTTCGTGGAGGACACCGCCATCGTGTTCGACGAGCTGGCGGTGATGACGCGACCGGGCGCCGAATCGCGGCGCGCGGAAGTCGCATCGGTGGCCGAAGCGCTGGGACGGCATCGCCCGCTGCGCTGGATGCAGGCGCCAGGCACCCTCGACGGCGGTGATGTGTTGCGCATCGGCCACGTCATCCACGTCGGCGCATCCGCACGCAGCAATGCCGAGGGCGCGGAGCAGTTGCGCGGATTTGTCGCCGAGCATGGTTATTCGGTGCGCAGGGTTCCCATGCGCGACTGCCTGCATCTGAAATCGGCGGTCACCGCGCTGGATGATGAAACCGTATTGCTGCAACCACGCTGGGTTGATCGCGGGCAATTTGCCGACTATCGAATCATCGAGGTGGATGACACCGAGGAACACGCGGCCAACGTGCTGCGCGTGGGCGATGGCTTGCTCATGCCCGACAATTTCCCGCGCACGCGCCAGCGCCTGCTGGATGCGGGATACCGGGTCGGCACGGTGGATGTTTCCGAATTGCAGAAGGCCGAAGGTGCGGTGACCTGCTGCAGCCTGCTGCTGGCCTGATCGTGCGTAATCCGGATTTTGCCCGTCGTCCCGGAATCGCGCAGCGATATCCGGGACCCAGAGCCTTTGCGCTTCACGCGGTTGTGGCAATCAGGGCGAGGCTTCTTCCTTGAGCGCGATCGCGTTGATGCCGTTGTCGGCGAGCGCCGCTTTTACCGTCTCCAGTTCGCTGGCGCTGGCGTAAGGGCCAAGACGCACGCGGTTCCAGGTCTTGCCGTTGATGGTCACCGGGTACACCTTGGCGACAAAGCCGAGAATGGCGAGCTTGGCCTTGACCTCATCGGCGCCTTGCGCAGAAGGGTAAGAACCGGCCTGCAGCAGGTAACGTGCACCGGATGCCTGAGCGGGAGTCGTGGTCGTGGCTACCGGATTGGCGGCCTCGGCCTTGGCCTTGGCGGAAATTTCCGCATCCGGAATCACCACCTCCATTTCCGGCAGCACCGAATAGAAGTCGTAGTTCTTGCGCGGCTTTTCCCGAGTCTCGACCAGCGGCGGATCGCTTTCGCGCGGAGCCACTGCTTCCGGATTGGGCTGCGGCCCGCCCTGCTTGCGCAGCATCGGCGCCCAATCACCCTGCAGGAAGAAAAGCGCAACCAGGAGGCCCAGCACCACGCCGATTCCGAGCCAGGCCCAGGCCGGCATGGCCGGACGATTGCTGCCGCGGGTTGCCTGTTTGCGTGTTCGTGACGCCATGGTGTATCTCCGGATGAATCGTTTGACCGCGCTGCCTGCGCGGGAATCCTGTTTACATGCTGCTCGGCGCGGATACGCCGAGCAGATCCAGACCGTTGGCCAACACCACGCGCGTGGCATCCGCCAGCACGACGCGTGCTTCGCGCAAGGCCACATCCTCGACGATGAACTGGTGCGCGTTGTACCAGGCGTGGAACGCCGCAGCGAGCTCGCGCAGGTATTGTGCGATGAGCTGCGGATCAAGATTGATCCCGGCGGATTCAACCAGTTCCGGGTAACGGGTCAGCGCGTTCATCATGGCGCGCTCGTGTTCGTTGTCCAGTCGCCCCAGCGCGGCCAGGCCGTCCGTGGTCGAGCACGTCAGTCCACGTTCGCCGAGCTGGCGTTGCACGCTGCACACCCGCGCGTGGGCGTACTGGATGTAGTAGACCGGATTGTCGTTGGTCTGCGAGCGTGCCAGGTCAATGTCGAACACCAGTTGCGAGTCGGTCTTGCGTGCGACCAGGAAATAACGCGTGGCGTCGCGACCGACTTCATCGATCAGGTCGCGCAAGGTGACGTAGCTGCCGGCGCGCTTGGACAGTTTCACTTCCTCGTTGCCGCGCATCACCGTGACCATCTGGTGCAGCACGTATTCCGGCCAGCCCTTGGGAATACCGACATCCAGCGCCTGCAAACCCGCGCGCACGCGCTGCACGGTGGAATGATGGTCGGCACCCTGCTCATTGATCACCCGCTCGAAGCCGCGCTGCCACTTGTTCTCGTGGTAGGCGACGTCCGGCACGAAATAGGTATAGCCGCCTTCCGACTTGCGCATGACCCGATCCTTGTCATCGCCAAAATCGGTGGTCTTCAGCCACAGCGCGCCATCTTTCTCGTAGGTGTGCCCGGCGGCCACCAGTTCGCGGACCGTGTTGTCGACACGACCCTCGGAGTACAGCGAGGATTCCAGGAAATACACATCGAAGCCGACGCCAAAGGCGCGCAGGTCCAGATCCTGCTCGCGGCGCAGCCAGGCCACGGCGAAACGACGTATCGAATCGAGGTCGGCGACGTCACCGGCAGCCGCAACGTCGACTCCATCCGCGTGTACGGTTGCCCGGTCCAGGTAATCACGCGCCACATCGCGGATGTATTCGCCGCGGTAGCCATCTTCCGGCCAGCCCGGCTGTTCCGGTTCGATGCCCTGGCAACGTGCCTGCACGGAACGCGCAAGATTCTCGATCTGCGCACCGGCATCGTTGTAGTAGAACTCGCGGGTCACCGCCCAGCCGTTGGCCTCAAGCACGCGCGCGAGGCTGTCGCCCACGGCCGCGCCTCGGCCGTGACCCACATGCAGGGGGCCGGTTGGATTGGCCGAGACAAACTCGATCTGCAGCTTGCGCGAGGCACCCGAGCGGTTGCGACCGTATTCGCTGCCACGCTCAAGAATCCGGGCAATCTCGGCATGCAGGGCGGCAGCGCCCAGATGGAAATTGATGAAACCCGGTCCGGCGATCTCGATCTTCTCGATGCGCGGATCATTGATCGCCGCCACCAGCAACTCGGCAATCTCGCGCGGCTTGCGCCCCGCCTGCTTGGCCAGGGTCATGGCCACGTTGCAGGCAAAATCACCGTGTTCCCGGCTGCGCGTGCGCTCGACCACGAAACCGGGCGTAATGCCTTCGGGCAGGGCGTTTTGCGCGCGCAAGGATGCGAGCGCTCCGTGGATCAGCTCGCGCAAGGTGTCTTTCACGGCGGGATTCGGTGGCAGCGGGTCGGCCATTGTAGGGTGCTGCTTCGAATTCCCAAAATCAGGAGCGGCGCAACACGCAGCGTGGTTTCGACAAACCTGAGCGCCGGCCATTGGTTAGCGGTGACTCCCGCGCGCTTTGCCAGCAATGCGCGGCAAATGCTTGTCCGGCAAGGTCAATTTTCAGCCGGCCCGCGCTGTGGATAAGTCTGTGGGAAAGAATCCGGGCGGGATTGCACGGGAACGAAGGAAATATGCGTGGCCGCAGAATTCCAGAGTGCGCCCACATGCGAAGTCATTGATATTGAACGTGATTATTTGACGAAGCCGCGCAGGCGCCTTGATTCGCAAGGCTCGGCCCGAAAATTGCCGGGATGTGTATAGTTTTTGCGCCAGCTCGGGCTGGCAGGCTCAGCGGGAAACCAGCCCGTCCACCGTTTCAGCGTAGATGCGCAGGACCTGGCGGCCGCTTTCCAGCTTGCCGCGCATCGCAATTCGGGCCCGCAAACCCAAGGTCAGGGACTTCAGGCGATCGGCATTGTCCTGCTTGGCGCCGCCAAACGTGGACTTGCCCAGTTCCGAATTGAAGCGGTGCAGCTCGAAAAAGAATCGCTGTTGGCCATCGGTCAGGAAATCCAGGACGGGCTTGGCGCTGGGGCTGGCGTCAAGATCGCGCTGGCAGAGCATTTCGCGTTCCAGGCAGAGATTTTCCGCGCTCCCGGCGAACCGCACGAATGGTTCTGCCACATTGGCCGTATCCAGGTCGGCAGCAACCAGGGCCAGCGCGTGCGCTTGCACCATGCCCGCATCCTCTCGCCAGCCCGGGCTGTGCTTGTCGAGTTTCTGCGCAAGCTGGGCGGCCATGGCGCCACCCGATTGCACCAGTTCAGCCGCATTGAAGGCTGCGCCACCGGGCGGTGGCCGCGCATCAAAGGTGCTGCCGGCAATCATCAGGTCGAGAGCCCGATAGAGGTCGGCATCGGCCGTGCGGGAAAATCCGCAGGCATCGAGCAGGCGAAAGGTCTCCTCGATGCTGGCTCGCTCGTTGGCGCCGACGCCCGCCTGATAGGCCGCTTCCTCGCGCTGGCGCAAGTCGTGGCAGCCGGCAAACAGGTTGAGCGCGCACCATTCGCGCAGGCCGAGAACAAAAATCCCGTGGGTCTCGATCAAGCGGCCAATGCGACCGTCGAGAATGTCGAGGATATGACCCTCGTTGTGGTAGGCATGGAAGTCATTGCCGAGGCTGCCGTGGCGCAAGGCAAGACGCACATAGGCGATACGGATCGCGTCGTCACACCGGGACAGCAGGGATTGGGCATCGGCGACGCTCGTGCGCAGCGGCGCAAGTTGGTGCGCGCGCTTTTCCAACACCGCATCCAGTGGCTGCAAAAGCGGGCCCGCCACGGCGCGCGCAGCGGCAATGTCCGGCAGGTCCAACTCGACCTGGTCGGGCGGAAAGCTTCGAGGAAAACCGAAAATCACGTGGCGTTTCCGCCCCCAGAGACCTGCTGGGGGCGAGTATAGAACGTGGCTAGCCGGGTCGGTACGCAGCCACCCGGCGTTTCAGATCCAGCCGCGCTGTGCCAGCGAAGACGGCACTCCGTCGCCGATCACGAAATGATCGAGCACACGGACATCGATCAAGGCCAGCGCATCACGCAGGCGCAAGGTGATGGCGCGATCAGCGGCACTCGGTTCGCTGACGCCGGAGGGATGGTTGTGGGCCAGGATCACTGCAGCCGCGTTGTGGGCCAGGCAGTGACGCACCACTTCGCGGGGATGCACGCTGGCACCGTCAATGGTGCCGCGGAACAGCTCCTCGAAAGCAATCACGCGGTGGCGGTTGTCGAGGAACAGGCAGGCAAATACCTCGTACGGGTAGGCGGCAAGGCGCGACTTGAGATAGCGGGCGCTGGATGCGGGGTCGGTCAGGCTGGGGATTTCCTGCAATTCGCTGTCGAGGTAGCGACGCCCCAGTTCCAACGCCGCCTGCAATCGGCACCAGGCCACGGGCCCAAGCCCGGATCGCTTCTGCGGCGCGTGCAGCAGGCCCTTGAGTCCGCCGCGGCCGCTCAGCAGCTCACGCCCCATGTCGACTGCGCTGGAGCCGCGACGCCCCGAGCCGATGAAGACGGCCAGCAATTCCGCATCGGACAGGCTGCCACTGCCGCGCATGCGCAGTTTTTCGCGGGGGCGTTCGCCATCAGGCCAGTCGCGGATGCTCATGTCGGGGAGGCTCGGTTCGGGAATGGCCACTTTATGCAGGGAAATGCGCTTGCCGCAGCGGAGTGGATCGGGAAATTGGGTAAGCTTGCGCCCCTTGCCCGTGCACGAAATTTCCTACATGAGTGAAGTCCGACTAGACGGTGTGCGCGTTCTGCTCGGCGTGGGCGGAGGCATTGCCGCCTACAAATCCGCCGATCTGGTGCGTCGCCTGCGCGATGCCGGTGCCGAGGTGCGCGTGGTCATGACGCAGAACGCCACCCGCTTTGTCGGTGCGCTGACCTTCCAGGCCTTGTCCGGAAACCCGGTGCGTACCAGCTTGTGGGACGAATCCGCCGAAGCGGCCATGGGCCATATCGAACTGGCGCGCTGGGCGGACCAGGTATTGATCGCACCGGCGTCCGCCGATCTTCTGGCGCAACTGGCAGCGGGCCGTGCCGAGGATCTGCTGGGCACCCTGGTTCTGGCGACTGCCGCACCGGTTTCGGTTGCCCCGGCGATGAACCAGCAGATGTGGGCACACCCTGCGACCCAGGGCAATCTCGAAATCCTGCGCCAGCGCGGCGTTCGCGTGCTGGGGCCGGGGTCCGGCAGCCAGGCCTGCGGCGAGGTGGGCGAAGGCCGCATGCTCGAACCCGTGGAGCTGGTGGGGCAGCTCGCTGCAGGCCATAGGCCGCAGGTGCTTGCAGGCTTGCGTGTGCTGGTCAGTGCAGGCCCCACGTTTGAAGACATTGATCCGGTTCGTTTCATCGGCAACCGCAGTTCAGGCCGCATGGGGTTTGCGATTGCCGCCGCGGCCAGGGACGCCGGAGCCAAGGTGCAGCTCGTTGCCGGACCGGTGGGCTTGGCGACACCGGCAGGCGTGGAGCGCATCGACGTGCGCAGTGCGCGCCAGATGCGTGATGCGGTCATCCAGCGGGCAGCGGCCAATGACATCTTCATCGCCGCCGCAGCCGTCGGCGACTATCGTCCGGAAGCCTGCGCACCGCACAAGCTGAAGAAAAGCGGCAAACCGTTGGCCCTGGAGCTGATCCAGAATCCCGACATCCTGGCGGAAGTCTCGGCGCTGCCCGATCGACCGTTCCTGGTCGGATTCGCCGCCGAAACCGAAGACCTTGAGCGCCATGCGCGTGACAAGCTGCAGCGGAAGGGACTCGACCTGATCGCTGCCAACCAGGTGGGTGAATCGCAAGGCTTTGAAAGCAGCGAAAATGCCTTGCTTCTGCTGTGGGCCGATGGTCGCGAACAGCTTGCGCAGGCCGACAAGGCTACGCTTGCCAGGCGCCTGGTCGAACACATCGCCCTGCGCTTGCAGGCGCGCGCAAAGGCGCAATCGGCACCATGATTCCAATCCGGCTGAAGATTCTCGATCCGCGCCTCGGGCGTGATTTCCCGCTGCCGGATTACGCGACGGCCTCCGCTGCGGGAATGGACCTGCGCGCCATGATCGACGGGCCGCTCGTGCTCAAGCCCGGTGTTGCCGCGCTGGTGCCAAGTGGCATCGCCATCCACATCGGCGACCCCGCGCTGTGTGCCATCGTGTTGCCGCGCTCAGGGCTCGGCCACAAGCACGGCATCGTGCTCGGCAATGGGGTTGGCCTGATCGATGCCGACTACCAGGGACCGCTGATGGTTTCCTGCCTGAATCGCTCGGCCGACGAGTTTCTGGTGCAGCCGGGAGATCGCATTGCGCAACTGGTGTTCATGCCCGTCGCCCGCGCGCGGTTCGAGGTGGTCGACGAGTTCGATGCAAGCGATCGGGGTACGGGCGGGTTTGGCAGCACCGGTCGAAGTTGAGGTGAGCGAGTATGCGCATCCGCAAACCTTTGGCATGGATGCTGCACGGTGCAACCAGCCTTGATAGGCTAGTGTGTGCATTTCGGGAAACTGCAAAGGGCAAGGGGAGTTTGAATGTCGAAGGCCAAGCAGCCAGCGCGTGAAGCGTCCCCGACAAGCAAGCGCTTGAGCGCTGTGCTCGGATCCGCGCGCGCGCGCATGAAGGTGCTGCTGCCGCTGGGCATTGCCACGATATTGATGTTGCTCAGCTTTTTCCTGATCTGGCAGGCTTCCCTTGTGTATCGCGAGAGCGACAGCCTGCAGGCTGCGGATGAGGCGCGCAAGAACGCCGTGGCGGCAATGGGTGCTGCCATCGCGCAGTCGAACAAGCACGCCGAAGAAATCCTGCAATCGCCGCCCGTCATCAGCGCACTCGGCACTGGCGATTCCGCGGGACTGGCGGCGGCTGCCGAGGCGGTGCATCTGGCATGGCCGGAATTGCTCGAAGTCACCTTGTATGACGTCCGCTTGCAGGTGATCCGCGATCGGGATCTGCAGAAGTTCGGCTATTCGAAAGCACAAATGTTGATGCAGGCGGAAGTTGCTGCTGCGCCGGCGCCTGCCCAAATTCGCGTGCTGGCTGAACGCGGCCAGAGCCTGGCCTTGGCGATGCCCGTGCTGTCTGATGATCGCCCCGTCGCCTACGCTTATCTTGCCTTGCCGGCCAGCGTGCTCGTCGATGTTCTGGACAAGGAGGTGCGCGGTGGCGCGCGCATCGACCTGCGCCAGGGCGATGGCATCGGTGATGTGCTCATCGCCAGTCGCGGTGAATCCAAGGGCAGTTCCAGCGGTGACCTCGGAACCCCCATTGCAGGCTCGCGCCTGCGCTTGGCCATTGCCGAACCCGATGACCAGATCGTGGTGACGAGGAACCTGAAAATCCTGCTGCCGCTCACCCTGCTTTGCCTGTTGGCCGGATTTGCGGCGCTCTGGTTGCGCCAGGTCGGCATGCAGGGAGCCGTCGCGGCCATTCGTTCACGCAAGACTTCAACAGCAGAGGAAATTACCTTGGCCGAGGCGATCAGGCAGCAAGAATCCATAGCTCCGGAAGCGGCAGGCGCGGTTCGACAGACCGCGAAAGCCGAGCCCGCCAAGCCCAAGGAAATCGCCCGCAAGGTTACCGTCAACCGCAGCATATTCCGCGCTTACGACATCCGCGGCGTACTTGGCGAGACCCTCACCAACGATATTGCCAGGCAGATCGGGCGGGCTGTCGGCAGCGAGGCGCGTGATCGCGGGCTGCGCGAGATTGTCGTCGGTCGTGATGGCCGCCTGTCCGGACCCGAGCTTTCCGGCGCGTTGATCGAGGGCTTGCGCGCCGCCGGTTGCGATGTCATCGACATTGGCCTCGCACCAACACCGTTGACCTACTTTGCCGCCTATCACTTGCAGACCGGCTCCTGCGTTTCGGTCACCGGAAGCCACAACCCGCCCGACTACAACGGCTTCAAGATCGTGCTGGGTGGCGAAACCCTGGCCGAAGGCGCCATCCAGGATCTCTACGCGCGCATTGCCGAAGACCGCTTGAGCGAAGGCGCGGGCGGCTTGCAGGTCATCAGCGTCAACGATGACTACATCACCCGCATCACCGATGACATCCAGGTCGAGAACCGGCTCAAGGTGGTGGTGGACTGTGGCAATGGCGTGGCAGGCGCGATTGCGCCGGCGGTGCTGTCCGGCATCGGTTGCGACGTGCAGGAATTGTATTGCGAGGTGGATGGCGAATTCCCGAACCATCACCCCGATCCATCGGATCCGCACAACCTGCAGGATCTGATCCTCGCCGTGAAGCAGACCAATGCCGATCTTGGCCTGGCATTCGACGGTGACGGCGATCGCCTGGGCGTTGTCACGCGCACGGGTGAAATCGTCTACCCGGATCGCCTGCTGATGCTGTTTGCCATGGATGTGCTCAGCCGCAATCCCGGCGCGACCATCATTTACGATGTCAAATGCACGGGGCGCCTGCAGCCGTTGATCCTGCAGCACGGCGGCAGTCCGATCATGTGGCGCACTGGCCATTCACTGATCAAAGCCAAGATGCGCGAGACTTCCGCCCAGCTTGCCGGGGAAATGAGCGGACATTTCTTCTTCTCCGAGCGCTGGTACGGTTTCGACGATGGCATCTATTCGGCCGCCCGGTTGCTGGAGATCCTGGCTGGGGATCTCGAAGGCCGGACTGCCGACGAAATCCTCGCCACCTTGCCCAAGGGCGTGTCGACGCCTGAGCTCAAGATTGAATTGCGCGAAGGCGAGCATTACCGGTTCATCGAGGCATTCAAGGCGAAATCCAGTTTTGAAGGCGCGCGCCTGACCACCATCGACGGCGTGCGCGCCGACTGGTCGGACGGCTGGGGACTGGTGCGGGCATCGAACACCACGCCCGTGCTGGTGCTGCGCTTCGAAGCCGACAATGAGCCGGCACTCAAGCGCATTCAGAATACGTTCCGCGAGCAGCTGCTGGCAGTGGACAAGTCTCTGTCGCTGCCGTTCTAGCGAATACCGCCAAGAGAAAAGCCGCGGTCAATCACAGGAGCACATTGCCGCACCTATTCGCGGCGCCCTTGCCTCAATGATTGTCGATGCGCTCGCGAAGCGTGCGGTAGTGGTCCAGCTGCGCACCGAACCCAGCTTCCGTTGCCGCGCGCTCCCTGACCAGGCGGTCGTGTTCGGCATGCTGGGAGTCGATGTCCGAGCGCACTTCGGCAATCTGGTCGCGCAGTTTCTTCGGAACGGCAGTGGCCGCGCTCTCATGCTCCGCCGCACGTCCGAGCAAGTCGGTCAGGCTGCGCTCCAGGCTTTCCAGCGTAATACTGACGCTCTTTATCTGCCCGTCGAAGGTCAGCAGTTGATCCTTCTGCGTATTCAACAGGTCCGCCTCGGTGGGATTGGCGGCCAGCAATTGCTGGTCCTCGCGTCGCTGCTGTTCAAGCTCATTCTGGCGCTGGGTTTCCAGCTTGGCCTGTTCCTTCGCCGCCTGTCTCTGCTCGGGCGACATGGCGGGGGCGACGCGCTTGACCAGAATGCCCTGGCTGTTGACCACGTCGTAACCCAGCACGCCGGCGTTGCTCGGCAGGCTGTCCGAATAGTGCAGGTTGCCTTCGGCATCGCGCCACTTGTAGCGCAGCGTCTCGGCGCTGGCTGTAGCGCCGAAAGCCAAGGTGGCTGCGAGGATCAGGATGCTGGAAACGCCTCGAGTGCGCATGGGTGATAAGGCTCCTGACAAGAATTGGCGGGGCAGCCATGCCGGGTTGGCAAGCGTGCGGACCTTATACGCCATAACAATCCCGGTAAGCCTGCATGCTCGCTAAATGCCCGCGTATTGTGCTGTCTTGGCCGGCAAACGCAATCAGGTCGGCCAAACCGACGATGGAGACCACCTTGATGTTGAATTCCGAGGCCAACTCTTGCGCAGCGGAACGCTCGCCGGTGCCTCGTTCCTGGCGATCAAGTGCAATCAGCACGCCGGAAGGAATGGCGCCTTGCGCGATGACCAGGCCCAGCGCTTCGCGGATTGCGGTTCCTGCCGTGATCACGTCATCCACCAGCAGCACGCGCCCGGCCAATGCCGCACCAACCAGGGTGCCGCCCTCGCCATGGTCCTTGGCTTCCTTGCGGTTGTAGGTGAAGCGGCAATCCTTGCCGTGTTGCTCGGCCAGTGCCAATGCGGTGATTGCCCCCAGCGGAATACCCTTGTAGGCCGGGCCGAACAGGGCATCGAATGCCAGGCCGGAATGCATTGCGGCTTGCGCATAGCAGCGTCCGAGCAGGCTCAGGTCACGGCCATGATCGAATTGTCCGGCATTGAAGAAGTAAGGGCTTTTGCGCCCAGATTTCAGGGTGAATTCGCCAAATCGCAGGGCGTTGCGGGCAATCGCCATCTGCAGGAATTCGCGTTGGTACTCGTGCATGGGTAGCGCATCCCGATGGCGGAAGCCGATTGTGCTGGACCTTGGCTTGCGGCAAAAGCGCCAATTCGCCGGGGCCACAAGAAAAGTCTGCTGTTCCCGTGTCGCGTTCGGGTAGGCTTGAGGCTGATCCCCTGATTTGCATTCCCGCACCATGCGCATCATCAGCTTCAACGCCAATGGCATTCGCTCCGCTGCCAGCAAGGGTTTTTTCGAGTGGCTCAAGGAACAGAAGGCGGATGTCACCTGCATCCAGGAGACCAAGGCGCAGGAGGATCAGTTGGGCGATGAGGTGTTCCGCCCGCGCGGTCAGCACAGATTCTTCAAGGATGCATCGACCAAGAAGGGCTACAGCGGCGTGGCGATCTATTCAAGGATCCCGCCCGATGAGGTGAGGACGTCCCTTGGCTGGGCGCCGTTCGATGATGAAGGCCGCTACATCGAGGCGCGTTTCGGCAAGCTCAGCGTGGTTTCGCTCTATCTTCCTTCAGGCTCGTCCGCCGAGCATCGCCAGGACTTCAAGTTCGAGGTAATGGCGTGGTTCCGTCCCATCCTCGATGGCTGGCTGCGCAGTGATCGTGACTACGTGCTGTGCGGCGACTGGAACATCGTGCGCAGCGAATTGGACATCCGCAACTGGAAGTCGAACCAGAAAACCTCGGGGTGCCTGCCGGCCGAACGCGAATGGATGAACGGGTTGTGTGCGGATCCGGCAAGCCGCGAAGCCGCTTGGGTGGACGCCTATCGCGAGCTGCATCCGCAAGGACAGGCATATACCTGGTGGAGCAACCGCGGTGCTGCCCGCGCCAAGGACGTTGGCTGGCGCATCGACTACCAGTTGGCAACGCCATCGTTGCGCAGCCGCCTCACGGCTTGCTCAATCGAGAGAGCGCAGCAATTTTCCGACCACGCGCCATTTTCCGTGGACTACAGCGGAGCCTTGCGCGGATGACTGCTGCCGATTCGCGCTACCGGGGCCTGCGCGGCATTCTGGGTGCGTTCGGCACGCCCGCTGCCGGCACCATGCTGTTTCTTGGTTTTGGATCCGGCCTGCCGTTCCTGCTGGTGGGTTATACCTTGTCCATCTGGCTGCGCGAGGGCGGCCTGGAACTGAGCACGATCGGCCTGCTCAGCTACATCAGCATGTTTTATGTGTTCAAGTTTTTCTGGGCGCCGCTCATCGACCGCTGGAATGCACCACTGTTGGGCGGTTTGGGGCGACGACGGGGCTGGCTGGTGCTGGCGATCCTTGTTCTTGCATTTGCCTTGCTCGGCATGGCGGTTACCGGCCCGGAACGCCTGGCATCGATGGCATGCCTGGCAGCCCTGGTTGCCTTTGCAGGGGCAACCCAGGACACGGTGGTGGATGCCTATCGCATCGAGATTGCACCGACGGACGCGCAAGCCGCGCTGGCCGCCACCTACACCCTGGGCTATCGATTCGGCTACATCCTGTCCGGAGCCGGCGCCTTGTACATCGCCGCCTTCGCGAGCTGGCGGGTGGCGTACTTCAGCATGGCGGCGGCCATGCTGCTGCCGTTGGCGGCGACACTGCTCGCGAGGGAACCGGATCAGATCCGGTCGCATGCGCGAAAGAGCATTCACCAGGCTTTTATCGACCCGTTCAGCGATTTCTTCCGCCGCCATGGCATGAGCTTGGCCGTCGTCTTGCTGGTGTTCGTCGGCCTGTACAAATTGCCCGACCAGATGCTCGGGGTGATTGCCGGGCCGTTCTACATCGATACCGGCTACAGCAAAGCCGAGATTGCAACCGTGTCCAAACTGTATGGCGTGTGGATCGGAATCGGGGGCGCCTTCCTGGGTGGGATTTCGGTGGCTGTGCTGGGACTGAAGCGTTCCTTGCTGCTGGGTGGACTGGGATTGGCCCTGTCGAATCTGCTGTACCTGCTGATGGCCCTGCATCCGGGTGAGACCTGGGCCTTCGTGGCGGCGATTTCCGGTGACAACGGAGCGCTCGGGTTTGCCGGCGTGGTGCTCATCGCATTCCTCTCCGGCTTGACCAGCAGGGAATACACGGCAACCCAGTATGCCCTGCTGGTATCGCTGGCCAACCTGCCGGGCAAATTCATTGGTGGCGTTTCGGGGTTTCTGGTCGAAGACCTCGGTTGGGGCTACAGCGGGTTCTTCGTGTTCAGCTGTCTGTCCATCATTCCGACCCTGTTCCTGTTGGCGTGGCTGTGGCGGCGCATTGATCCTCCCGCCGAATCCAGTGCCTGATTTCGTCGACATTGAATCGGCCTGCGCTGCAACGTCTGGAAAACGAGTCTTTCTTGCGCGAATATCCGGGCATGACGGATTTTCTGATCCAAAGTATCGATCGGGTGACCCTGGAGCGGCTTGAATTGCTGGCCGGGGAACGCGGGTGGTCGACGAACGACACCGCGCTTCGCGCATTGCGCTATGCCCTGGGCCTCAGCAGCGAACCGGTGATCGGTCGTGACCGACAGGACATCGCCACCATGCGTGGCGTTTGGAACCAACTCGAGAACCAGGCCTTTTCCGAAGCCATGGATGCCTTTCGCAAGGTGGATTCCGGGCCATCATTCGAGACGTTGCCGAAGTCGGGCAAATAGTCTTTTTAGAATGAAGGAGGAAGATGTACCGCTCCCAGCATGCGCGCGCCGGCGGCGCCGGTGACACGGGCGAGATCAACCGGGCGTTCGGCGATTCGTTCCCGCGCCAGCCATGCAAACAGGATGGCTTCCACGTAATCGGGATCAACGCCCACGGCAGCCACGCTCTGCACTGAACGTGGTGCCAAGGCCAGTGCGAGTGCATCCATCAGCGCGCGGTTGTGCACGCCACCGCCACAGACGAAAACGTGTTCGATCCGCACGGGCTGTGAGTTCAGGCAATCGGCAATGGAGCGCGCGGTCAATGCCAACAAGCTGGCCTGCACATCAACTGCACGCACGTTGCGTTGGCCAAGCTGCGCATCCAGCCAGTCCAGGTTGAAGTATTCACGGCCGCTGCTTTTGGGTGCTGGCATGCGGAAATAGGGATCGCCAAGCAATGCAGCCAGCAGTGCGTCGTCGACCGTACCCGAACGAGCCCACGCGCCATCCTGATCGCATGCCGAGCCGTTGTGCCGTGCGTTCCATGCATCCAGCAGGCAGTTGGCGGGCCCGGTGTCGAATCCGGCCATCGAGGCATCGGTGGAGAGCAGGGTCAGATTGGCGATCCCGCCCAAATTGAGCACCGCACATGGCCGTTGCGCGTCGAACAATCTGGCGTGCAAGGCGGGAGCCAGCGGAGCGCCCTGCCCGCCTGCGGCGACATCGGCGCGCCTGAAATCGGCAACGGTGGTGATTCCGGTGCGTTCGGCAATGACCGCGGGGTCACCGATCTGCATGGAAAAAGGATGCGGTCCATTCGGGCGATGGCGCACGGTCTGGCCGTGCGATCCAATAGCCACGATTGGCTCCGGGGAGCTGCCGATGAGGCGAAGCGCTGCCGCGGCGAACTGCTCGCCAACGGCCACATCGAGCGCGCCGAGTTCATCCAGGGAAATGCGTGCATCCGCCGAGGTCAGCGAGAGCAGGCGAGCGCGCAGTTCTTCGGGATACGCATGGGTCAGCGTCGACAAGACTTGCAGGCCCGGTTCGAAACGAACCAGTGCGGCGTCGATGCCATCCGCGCTGGTTCCCGAAATCAGGCCCAGGAATAGCCCGGACATCGGATCGTTAATTCCGCTGGGCCAGGTGGATGGCTTCGATGGTGCGCAGGCGTGCCAGCAGGGTCGAGGAATTCTTGCGGAAAACCGCAAGCTCGCTCGCCGGCAGCGGCTCTTCCTTGGGCAGGGTCACCTTGAGCGGATCACGGTGCGTGCCGCCGACGCGAAATTCATAGTGCAGGTGCGGACCACTTGCCAGCCCGGTCATGCCGACGTAACCAATGACCTGCCCCTGGCTGACGTGCTGGCCGACTCTCGCGGATGCGAAGCGCGACATGTGTCCGTACAGCGTTGTGTATTTGCCCTGGTGCTGAAGGATCACGACATTCCCGTAACCATTCTTCTTGCCGCGGAAAATCACCTTGCCGGCACCCGCGGCACGGATCGGGGTGCCGCTGGGTGCGGCATAGTCGACGCCGCGGTGGGCACGCATCTTGCCGAGGATGGGATGCATGCGTCCGCTGCTGAATCGGGACGAGATGCGCGTGAACTCAACGGGCGTGCGCAGGAATGCCCTGCGCAAGGGGCGACCGTCTTCGTTGTAGTACAGGGTTTCGCCCTTGGCGTTGGTGTGGCGGATGGCGGTGAAGCGTTTACCCTGGTTGATGAAGGTGGCGGCCAATACTTCTCCGGAACGCAATTGCTCGCCGTCGCGATAGACCTGATCGTAGATGACGCTGAAGCTGTCGCCTTCGCGCAAGTCACGCGCAAAATCGATGTCGTAGCCGAATGCGTTTGCCAGCTTCAAGGTCATGCGGTCGCTCATGCCCGCCTGGTCACCGGCTTCGAAGAGCGAACTGGTGATGACGCCGTGTGCAATCTGCACGCGCCGTTCAACGGCACGATCCTGCACGGTTTCCACCGGATTGCCGTCACCAAAGCCCAGCGTCACGCGCGTGGATTCATCCCGGTCAAAGCGCAGGGCCCGCAAGGTGCCAGCGGCATCCAGGTCAAACGCAAACTCGTCTCCGGGCCGGATCTGGCGCAACGCAGTCGCATCGGTTTGGGCATCCAATGCTTGTTGAAGAATGTCCGCACCCAGTCCCAGCGAGCGGAAAATGTCCGAGAGGGTCTGGCCTGCCTCAACCGTGACGACCCGCCAGTTGCCATGCGCGGCGCTGTCGGCAGCCAATGTGGCAATGTCGGCATCTTCGGCGGCTACGGCAGGAAGTGGCGGCAATTCCAGCTTCAGCGTGGTCAGCGCTGACTCATCCGGGTCGCTTCGTGTCGCACTGGCAAAGGTCGGCATGATGACGCCGACAACCAGGGTCACCAGAACGGCGCAGGCGCCGAGCACCCAATGTTCGCGTCGCCAAGTTGAAGGGGCGGTTGCTACACTGCGCAGCAGAACCCAAGTCTGGCCGCGCAGTTTTGCGCGTCCGTTCGACGCAAGGGCGGGACCTTCAGTGGCCGATGTGCGCGCAGAGTCGCTCGCGTTGTGGGAGGGCGTGTTGGTCTCGGTCACAATCGCGTTCCGGCGGGTGGCGACGTACCATAACGGCGCCCCCGGAGTGTCGTCAACGCCAATGATGGCGCGGGTTTGCGCGCTATTCGTCGATTAACGAACAATTAACCTACCCATCACTTTTGTGGGCGGACGCAGGGCAATCCACCGAACTGCGACCGCTGGATTGCCGAGGATTCAATGACCGACATTCAAGCCGCCATGGACCTGATCGGGCGCGGCGCAGAGGAAATCATCAAAACCGAAGAATTGCAGGCGAGATTGGCCTGCGGGCGACCGCTTCGAATCAAGGCCGGTTTTGACCCGACTGCACCGGATCTGCACCTCGGCCATACCGTTCTGCTGAACAAGATGCGTCAGTTCCAGGAGCTTGGACATCAGGTGATTTTCCTGATCGGCGACTTCACCGGCATGATCGGCGATCCGACCGGGAAAAACGTCACGCGCAAGCCGCTCACCCCGCAAGACATCGAAAACAATGCGAGGACCTACGCCGATCAGGTGTTCAAGGTGCTGGATCGTGAGCGCACCGAAGTCCGCTTCAATTCCGAATGGTTCGGCAAGATGACGGCCGCCGACATGGTCAAGTTGGCAGGGCAATACACGGTTGCGCGCATGCTCGAACGCGATGATTTCTCCAAGCGTTATGCCGCCCAGCAGTCCATCTCGATCCACGAATTCCTCTACCCGTTGGTGCAGGGCTACGATTCCGTGGCGCTCAAGGCGGATGTCGAACTCGGCGGTACCGACCAGAAATTCAATCTGCTCATGGGGCGTGGGCTGCAGGAGCATTTCGGCCAGCCGGCGCAAATCGTGTTGACCATGCCGTTGCTGGAAGGGTTGGACGGTGTTGCCAAGATGTCCAAGTCTCTCGGCAATTACATCGGCATCAACGAGCCGGCCATCGACATCGTCACCAAGACACTGAAAATCGGCGACGACCTGATGTGGCGCTGGATCGAATTGCTCAGTTTCGACATATCGCTTGCAGAGCTTTCCCAGCTCAAGCGCGACGTGGATTCCGGGCAACTCAACCCACGTGATCTGAAGCTGCGTCTCGCCCGCGAGCTTGCTGCGCGCTTCCATGATTCTGTCGTGGCAGAACAGGCAATTGCAGGATGGAATGCCGTCGTGCGCGGGCAGGGCGACACGTCCCAGTTGGCCATAGAAGAAATCGTTGTCCCGGCCACCGGCATTCGTTTGTCGGCGCTGCTGACGGCCTGCGGCCTGGCCTCCAGCAACTCCGAAGCAAATCGCAAGCTCAAGGAAAACGCGGTTCGAATCGATTCGATCGTGGTGGAAGATGGCCAGCAATTGCTCCTGCCCGGGTTCGAGGGCGTATTGCAGATTGGCAAGCGAAATTTTTCGCGCGTGCGCCTGATCAGCGCATGATCTGCCGAAAGGCATGGGTCGCAAGGGAGGATTCCTCCGTCTGGCTTTGATCCGGCTTTCGCGGCCCAGGCGCCGTCTAGCACACGCGCCCCCGAGGGGTTGGCGAGTTGGGGACAAAAAGACCGGTTTGGGGTGTTGACGGTCTGGAAATTGGTTGTATTATGTGCGGCTCGCTGGCGACGAAAGGTTGCTGGTGGCGGGTGCAAACCCGCTGGTTTGAATGATCTTTGACAGTGTGCGCAGGAATCTTGTGTGGGCGCCTTGCGGTGGATGATCAAGTCCAAAGCAATACGAGCGTCCAAGCAAGAATCAAGCAAAAGCTATAAGCCATAGTTTGAGATGCTTGGGTTAAACGTTCAGAAACACGCCGGGAGTTCGCTTCCGGCTACAGGTTCAACTGAAGAGTTTGATCCTGGCTCAGAGTGAACGCTGGCGGCAGGCCTAACACATGCAAGTCGAGCGGCAGCGCGTCCGACCACCCTCGGGTGGTCGGATGGCGGCGAGCGGCGGACGGGTGAGGAATGCATCGGAATCTGCCTCGTTGTGGGGGATAACGTAGGGAAACTTACGCTAATACCGCATACGACCTACGGGTGAAAGTGGGGGACCTTCGGGCCTCACGCGATGAGATGAGCCGATGCCGGATTAGCTAGTTGGCGGGGTAAAGGCCCACCAAGGCGACGATCCGTAGCTGGTCTGAGAGGATGATCAGCCACACTGGAACTGAGACACGGTCCAGACTCCTACGGGAGGCAGCAGTGGGGAATATTGGACAATGGGGGCAACCCTGATCCAGCCATGCCGCGTGTGTGAAGAAGGCCTTCGGGTTGTAAAGCACTTTTGTTGGGGAAGAAACCGGCCGGGTTAATACCCTGGTTGAATGACGGTACCCAAAGAATAAGCACCGGCTAACTTCGTGCCAGCAGCCGCGGTAATACGAAGGGTGCAAGCGTTACTCGGAATTACTGGGCGTAAAGCGTGCGTAGGCGGTTTGTTAAGTCTGCTGTGAAAGCCCTGGGCTCAACCTGGGAACTGCAGTGGATACTGGCGAGCTAGAGTGTGTCAGAGGATGGTGGAATTCCCGGTGTAGCGGTGAAATGCGTAGAGATCGGGAGGAACACCAGTGGCGAAGGCGGCCATCTGGGACAACACTGACGCTGAGGCACGAAAGCGTGGGGAGCAAACAGGATTAGATACCCTGGTAGTCCACGCCCTAAACGATGCGAACTGGACGTTGGGCACACTTAGGTGCTCAGTGTCGAAGCTAACGCGTTAAGTTCGCCGCCTGGGGAGTACGGTCGCAAGACTGAAACTCAAAGGAATTGACGGGGGCCCGCACAAGCGGTGGAGTATGTGGTTTAATTCGATGCAACGCGAAGAACCTTACCTGGCCTTGACATGTCCGGAATCCTGCAGAGATGCGGGAGTGCCTTCGGGAATCGGAACACAGGTGCTGCATGGCTGTCGTCAGCTCGTGTCGTGAGATGTTGGGTTAAGTCCCGCAACGAGCGCAACCCTTGTCCTTAGTTGCCAGCACGTAAAGGTGGGAACTCTAAGGAGACTGCCGGTGACAAACCGGAGGAAGGTGGGGATGACGTCAAGTCATCATGGCCCTTACGGCCAGGGCTACACACGTACTACAATGGTCGGTACAGAGGGTTGCGAGACCGCGAGGTGGAGCCAATCCCAGAAAGCCGATCTCAGTCCGGATCGGAGTCTGCAACTCGACTCCGTGAAGTCGGAATCGCTAGTAATCGCGAATCAGCATTGTCGCGGTGAATACGTTCCCGGGCCTTGTACACACCGCCCGTCACACCATGGGAGTGGGTTGCTCCAGAAGCAGGTAGCGTAACCGCAAGGGGCGCGCTTGCCACGGAGTGGTTCATGACTGGGGTGAAGTCGTAACAAGGTAGCCGTATCGGAAGGTGCGGCTGGATCACCTCCTTAAGAAGATGGCTTGCGCCACTTCAAGGCGTCCACACAAGAGACCTGCATGCTGTATTTCACGCGAAGTCCCTTTCGCGAAGAGCGCAGGATCAAGACCGACCCTCCGTGGTCGGGCTCTTCACGAAAAGCCCGCTTCGCCCGCAGACTGCTTCAGGAAAGAATCGAAGCGGAAACCGACAGATTGGGTCTGTAGCTCAGGTGGTTAGAGCGCACCCCTGATAAGGGTGAGGCCGGTGGTTCGAGTCCTCCCAGACCCACCACTATGGGGCCATAGCTCAGCTGGGAGAGCACCTGCTTTGCAAGCAGGGGGTCGTCGGTTCGATCCCGACTGGCTCCACCATCACGCAGTGAATACGGCACGCGCACACGAAAGCATTTGAAACGGACAGGCGTTGAGGCCTGTTTTGTGTTCTTTGAAAACTTGGGACGTAATAAGCGTTTTGGCTCGAACGAGTCGAACGTGTCGTTGAGGCAAGTAGGCGAAGTAATGAGAGAGTTGTTTGCGATGTGATCCTGAGGCGACTTGGGGTTATATGGTCAAGCGACTAAGCGCATACGGTGGATGCCTTGGCGGTCAGAGGCGAAGAAGGACGTGGCAGCCTGCGAAAAGTTCCGGGGAGCTGGCAACAAGCATTGATCCGGGAATGTCCGAATGGGGAAACCCCCTCCTTTTGGAGGATCCCGTGCTGAATACATAGGCACGTGGAGGCGAACTCAGGGAACTGAAATATCTAAGTACCTGAAGGAAAAGAAATCAACTGAGATTCCCCCAGTAGCGACGAGCGAACGGGGACTAGCCCAAAAGTTGCACAAGTTTTAGTGGAAGGGTCTGGAAAGGCCCGCCATAGACGGTGATAGCCCGGTACACGAAAGGGCTTGTGCGATGAAAGTGAGTAGGGCGGGGCACGAGAAACCCTGTCTGAACATGGGGGGACCATCCTCCAAGGCTAAATACTCCTGACCGACCGATAGTGAACCAGTACCGTGAGGGAAAGGCGAAAAGAACCCCGGAGAGGGGAGTGAAATAGAACCTGAAACCGTATGCGTACAAGCAGTCAGAGCCCGACCACTCAATCGCTTTGGAGCGATCATGTACTACTGTTATGTGCTGAGAAACGCGCAGAATCCGGACGAGTTCTATACCGGCTCGACCCAGGATCTTCGGCGTCGATTGACGGAGCACAATGCAGGTAGGCAGAAGGCAACTTCCGGCCGGCAATGGGGGTTTTTTTTTTTTGGGGGGGAAAAAAAGGGGGGGGGGGGCGAAAAACAAAAACCCCACGATCAAGCGAAACGGTCGCATGCGAATGCTGTTGATGAACCGCATCAAGTCGCAGTGGCAGAGCGATTGAGTGGTCGGGTGATGGCGTACCTTTTGTATAATGGGTCAGCGACTTACGTTGTGTGGCGAGCTTAACCATCTAGGGGAGGCGAAGGGAAACCGAGTCTGAATAGGGCGCACAGTCGCACGGCGTAGACCCGAAACCGGGTGATCTATCCATGCCCAGGGTGAAGGTCCGGTAACACGGACTGGAGGCCCGAACCCACTCCTGTTGCAAAAGTAGGGGATGAGGTGTGGATAGGAGTGAAAAGCTAATCGAACCCGGAGATAGCTGGTTCTCCTCGAAAGCTATTTAGGTAGCGCCTCGTGTATCACTGTTGGGGGTAGAGCACTGTTATGGCTAGCGGGTCATTGCGACTTAGCAAACCATTGCAAACTCCGAATACCAACACGTGCGAGCACGGGAGACACACGGCGGGTGCTAACGTCCGTCGTGAAAAGGGAAACAACCCAGACCTGCAGCTAAGGTCCCAAAGTCATGGCTAAGTGGTGAACGAAGTGGGAAGGCATAGACAGCCAGGAGGTTGGCTTAGAAGCAGCCACCCTTTAAAGAAAGCGTAATAGCTCACTGGTCGAGTCGGCCCGCGCGGAAGATTTAACGGGGCTAAGCCATGCACCGAAGCTCAGGGTGTGCATGTCCTTCGGGGCGTGTACGCGGTAGAGGAGCGTTCCGTACGCCTGTGAAGGTGGATCGTAAGGTCTGCTGGAGGTATCGGAAGTGCGAATGCTGACATGAGTAACGATAAGGGGGGGTGAAAAGCCTCCCCGCCGAAAGCCCAAGGTTTCCTAGCGCAACGTTCATCGGCGCAGGGTGAGTCGGTCCCTAAGGCGAGGCGGAAACGCGTAGTCGATGGGAAGCTGGTTAATATTCCAGCACTTTATCGCAGTGCGATGGGGGGACGGAGAAGGGTAGGTGTACCGGGCGTTGGTTGTCCCGGGGAAAGGAGGTAGGCATGGGTCTTAGGCAAATCCGGGATCCTTTATGCCGAGCACCGAGACGAGGCTCGTTGGAGCCGAAGTCACTGATCCCACGCTTCCAGGAAAAGCCCCTAAGCTTCAGCTGCGATAGAACCGTACCGTAATCCGACACAGGTAGGCAGGGTGAGAATCCCAAGGCGCTTGAGAGAACTCGGGTGAAGGAACTAGGCAACATAGCACCGTAACTTCGGGAGAAGGTGCGCCCCGGAACGTGGCTCCATGCGGAGCTGAGCGTTCGGGGGCCGCAGTGACCAGGCCGCTGCGACTGTTTATCAAAAACACAGCACTCTGCAAACACGAAAGTGGACGTATAGGGTGTGACACCTGCCCGGTGCCGGAAGGTTAATTGATGGGGTCAGCCGCAAGGCGAAGCTCTTGATCGAAGCCCCGGTAAACGGCGGCCGTAACTATAACGGTCCTAAGGTAGCGAAATTCCTTGTCGGGTAAGTTCCGACCTGCACGAATGGTGTAACGACAGCGGCGCTGTCTCCACCCGAGACTCAGTGAAATTGAAATCGCTGTGAAGATGCAGCGTTCCCGCGGCAAGACGGAAAGACCCCGTGAACCTTTACTATAGCTTTACATTGAACGTTGAGTTCGTCTGTGTAGGATAGGTGGGAGCCTGTGAAGCGTTGGCGCTAGCTGGCGTGGAGGCAACCTTGAAATACCACCCTGATGTGCTTGACGTTCTAACCTGGGCCCGTAATCCGGGTCGGGGACCATGTATGGTGGGTAGTTTGACTGGGGCGGTCTCCTCCCAAAGAGTAACGGAGGAGCTCGAAGGTACGCTCAGCGCGGTCGGACATCGCGCACTGTGTGCAAAGGCATAAGCGTGCTTGACTGCGAGATCGACGGATCAAGCAGGTACGAAAGTAGGACTTAGTGATCCGGTGGTTCTGTATGGAAGGGCCATCGCTCAACGGATAAAAGGTACTCCGGGGATAACAGGCTGATACCGCCCAAGAGTTCATATCGACGGCGGTGTTTGGCACCTCGATGTCGGCTCATCACATCCTGGGGCTGTAGCCGGTCCCAAGGGTATGGCTGTTCGCCATTTAAAGTGGTACGCGAGCTGGGTTCAGAACGTCGTGAGACAGTTCGGTCCCTATCTGTCGTGGGCGTTGGAGGTTTGAGAGGGGCTGCTCCTAGTACGAGAGGACCGGAGTGGACGAATCCCTGGTGTTCCGGTTGTCACGCCCGTGGCACTGCCGGGTAGCTATATTCGGAAGCGATAACCGCTGAAAGCATCTAAGCGGGAAGCGCGCCTCAAGATGAGACCTCCCGGGCCACAAGGCCCCTGAAGGAACCATGAAGACTACGTGGTTGATAGGGTGGGTGTGTATCGCAGCAATGCCGAGCTAACCACTACTAATGATCCGTGCGGCTTGACCATATAACTCCAAGTTTCTTCGCGTGTGCCGAAGGCGCACGCCTACACCTCACTGACACGTGAACTCTCGAGCCAAAACGACTTATTACGTCCCAAGACACAATGCGAGACAGGCGCACGGCGCCGTCTCCACCGCTTGCTCAGCGAACATAGCGCTGTGGTCCCACCCGATCCCATCCCGAACTCGGAAGTGAAACGCAGCCGCGCCGATGGTAGTGTGGCTCAAGCCATGCAAGAGTAGGTCACCGCTGAGCGCTTTACCCCAAACCCCGATCAGGCAACTGGTCGGGGTTTTTCATTGGGGCGCGGACAATGCGCGAGGCAAGGTCTCGCGAATGCGCGCACTTGCCCCATCCCGAACTCGGAAATGCACAAGTCAATCCCAGCCGCGCCGATGGTGGTGCGGCTCAAGCCATGCAAGAGCAGGTCACCGCTGAGCGCCTTACCCCAAGCCCCACTCGTTCACTCGGGTGGGGCATTTCATTTTCCAAAGGCGGTAGAAGGGGGCGATGGGCGCATGGTCGGCGGCGTTGCGCGATTCGGCTCGCACCAGTAGCCTGCCACGCTGTCCCTTGCGAAGCTACTGCACGTTCATGCCACCATCGAGCAGCAACCTACAGGCCATAGAGGCCTACCTGATCGCCCTGCAGGATAGGATCTGCGCGTCCGTCGAATCATTCGAACCGGTCCTGCGTTTTCGCGAGGACGCCTGGCAACGCCCTGAGGGCGGTGGTGGTCGCACTCGCGTTCTTTCCGGCGGCAAAGTGTTTGAACAGGCAGGAATAGGGTTCTCCCGGGTTTCCGGAAATGCCTTGCCGCCTTCGGCATCGCAACATCGGCCGGAACTGGCGGGTTGCGCGTGGTCAGCGCTCGGTGTCTCGCTGGTCTTCCATCCACTCAATCCCTACCTGCCGACGACGCACATGAACGTGCGCTATTTCGAGGCGCAGACGAAGGACGGTCAAACGATCTGGTGGTTTGGTGGAGGTTTTGACTTGACCCCGTTCTATCCTTTCGACGAGGACATCCGCCATTGGCACGGTGTGGCTCGCGAAGTATGCGAGCCGTTCGGAGCCGAAGTCTATCCACGCTACAAGAAATGGTGTGACGAGTACTTCTACCTCAAGCACCGCAAGGAGACGCGCGGCGTGGGAGGACTGTTCTTCGACGATCATGTGGTCGGCGGCTTCGACAACTCATTCGCATTCCTTCGCGCGGTGGGTGACGGCTTCCTTCGTGCGTACTTGCCGATCGTCGAGAAACGGCATGCAACACCCTGCGGGGAACGCGAGCGGGAGTTCCAGCTCTATCGGCGTGGGCGCTATGTCGAATTCAACCTGGTCTACGACCGCGGCACGCTGTTCGGATTGCAGTCAGGCGGTCGCACGGAATCGATTCTGATGAGCATGCCGCCCCGACTTCGATTCGAGTATGGCTTCACGCCCGAGGAAGGCAGTGCGGAAGCAAGGCTCATGGACTATCTGCAACCCCGCGAGTGGTAGCAAATCGATTCGCAGCAGCACTCAGTTCCACTCGTAGATCGTGAAGTAAACCGGTGCCACGGGTCCGTCCAGCGGATCACGATCGAGCCGGCCATCGCTGTTCTGGTCGAAGTAGATTTGCTCCGGGCCGTTGCGTGGCCTGATACGAATCATGCGCAACTTGCCGTTCTGGCGATACTCGCGAATCACGTCATCGCCTTCGCGTCGTTCGGAAACCGAATCACTGCGCGAAGCGATGTCCGCAGCGCGCGCATTCTTGTCGCGTGACGCCTTGTCGCGTACGGGACGGGTATCCGGAAGATCCGGCGTACCGGCTTCGCTTGCGGAGTCTGTCGCCGGCGCTGCCGTCTGTACACCGGGCTCATTGATGCCGGGTGGCGCTGGCGCCTGGTCATCCGCGCGAGCCGTTCCTGCCATTGCGAACACTGCCGCAACAATCGTGAAGACCGTTGAGTTGGGTCGAAACATGGGTGTGATCCTCCTCGATTTTCGCATCGCGATGCGCATTGAACTGTATCCGATTTGCCTAGGAGCCTGCGCGGCAGAAGTCATCCGGCTGCAACGACGCTGCCATCGATTGATCGGATCAATCGTCAGGCTTACATAGTGCCCGCTATGCGCGCCTTCCGATTGATCCGCTGAATCGCGTCGGCGCCGTTTCGCCTCGAATTCTTTCTGCCGCGCAGGCTCCTGGGGCCTGGATTGATCCACGTCAGTGGCCCATGCCGAGCTGCGCCGCCAGTGCTTCCGCACGAACCCGGTTGACTTCGGTTGCCAGCAGTGCGCCACGCAGGACAGGCAACGCCGCCAGCATCAGGTCCCTCGCCGCGGCTTTGCCTTGCCGTCTCCAAAGCACCTGGGCCAATTCGCTGCGGACAATGGCCAAATCCACTGGCGACGCAGTTTCATCGGAAAGAATCCGCGACGCTTCACGCAGGTTCTGTTCCGCCGCAGCGATATCCCCGGCGCGCACCGCCCAACGGGCACGCAAGCGCAACACATGTGCAAATAGCGGATGTGACGGTGGCGCGAGCGCGCCCCACAGCCGCTCGGCTTCGTCAACGAGCCCGATTCCCACCCCGCGATTGCCCATGCGTTCCGCCAGCAATGCCAGTTGCCAGGTGAGCATGGCGTACTCTCCGGAGTCCTGGCCCTCGATGCGCAGGCAGCGTTCGCGCAGTTCCTGCATCAACGGCCATGCCTTGTCGTCCTGGCCGGCCAAGCCGAGGGTTCGCGCCAGTGACCGCGTGATGCGTCTTCGCGACTGATGATCCGCGTCCATTTCGACCTTGTCCAGCAGGTCAATGGCCTGGCGCAGCGCGGTGAGACTGCCCTCGTAGTCACCGGCGTTCTCGAGAACGCCGGCAAGATTGGCCAGTGACATGGCGTGTTCGGCCTCGCCCATGCCGGCATCCAGCGCGATCGTGTCCGAGCGCTGCAGCAGCAATGCCGCTTCCTGGTATTGCCCGAGGTCGTTGAGGGTCAGTGCCAGGTCGTTGGTCAGGTTCATCATGCGCGAACCACCTGCAGCGACAGCGCGATCCTGCAGTGCGATGGCTTCGCGCAGCAGCGGCTCGGCCTCGGCGCTGCGGCCGCAGGAATTGAGCGCCGTGGCCCTCGAGCGCATCGGAGCCAGCCGATCCGGAGAATCCGGTGCCAGGGCCGAGGCCAGCGCCATGGCCTTCTCGGAATACTGCAGCGATTCCTCGCACTCGCCGCGCACGGCCAGCAGGGAAGCGAGCAACTGCGCAGACTCGATTCGCCCCAGTGCTTCATCACTCGACTTTCCAGCCGGGACTGCCCAAGCCTCCCTCAGCAGACGAATGGCTTCCCCGTCATCGCCGCCGCGATGGTGAACCATGGCCATGGACTGCAAGGATTCAACGCGCAGGGTCGGATTGTCAGGTGCAAAACGCTCGCGCCAGGCGTTTGCCTTTTGTGCCGCATCCATTGCCATGGGAATCGAATCCATGACGCCGAGCAGTTTCGCGTACTCCTCGTAGTCGTCTGCCAAGCGCAAGGCTTCCTGCCCATTCGCGGGTTCCACGCCGACAAGACCCTCACGCATGAGATCCATGCCAATGCGGGCTTCGCCCAATTGCGAATAGAGATGAGCCAGCAGCCGCTTCATCGACTGCCCGAATGCCGGGTCGTTGGTGTCGGATGTCTCCAGCTTGGCGCGCGCCGCATCCAGCAGGTCACGCACGCCCACCTGCCGCTTCATGGCCACTTCCGGCGACGCGGCCGATATCGCGTCGGTAAGGAACTGAAGCGAAGCGCGCGCCCTGGCGGCATCACGGTCGGAGGCCTCCAGGGCAGCCTGCGCGGAAAGCTCGGCATTCACCGCGCGATCACGCTCGCGCTCAAGGCGCCAGACGAAGACGGCCACGAGCAGCACCGCCAGTGCTGCCAAGCCAACCCCTACCCGGTGCCGCGAGACGAATTTCCGCAGGCGATAGCCGCGCGTCAGCTGTGTCGCGCTGACCGGGCGACCTTCGAGGAATCGCTGCAGATCCGCGCCAAATTCGCCTGCATTCGCATAGCGATCCTGTGGCCTTTGCGCGCACGCCTTGGCGATGATTCCGGCCAGGTCCGCATCCAGTGGCAGGGCGGGAACGAGCGGAGCTTCAGCGGCGGAATTTTCGCGCCTGCCAGTGAGCAGCTCCTGCAGAATGACGCCGATGCTGAATATATCGCTGGCCGTCGTGATGGCCGCCCCATCACGTTGTTCGGGACTCGCATAACCTCGACTGTAGATTCGCGTG
Source organism: Dokdonella sp. (assembly GCA_016712865.1). Lineage (GTDB taxonomy): Bacteria > Pseudomonadota > Gammaproteobacteria > Xanthomonadales > Rhodanobacteraceae > Dokdonella. The sequence goes on along the minus strand of JADJQH010000003.1, from coordinate 62,811 downwards.
GATGTCGAGGCTGCGAGTTCGTCCGCGCTGTCGAGCAGGCGCGCGATGCCGAAATCCAGCAGCTTCACCTCACCGGCACGGGTCACCAGCACGTTGGCCGGCTTCAGGTCGCGATGCACGATCAGGTGGCTGTGCGCATGTCCGATGGCATCCAGCATTGAACTCAAAAGGCCGAGTCGGTCGCGCAGGGAGGGTGCATGCCGGCGTGCGTATTCCAGCAGCGGAAGGCCATCCACATACTCCATGGCCAGCCAGGGTTGCCCGGTTTCGCTTTCCCCGCCATCAAGCAGGCGTGCGATGTTGGGATGGTCGAGCCCAGCCAGGATCCTGCGTTCCTGGCGCAGTCGGCGCATGCCTTCACTGGTCGGGAAGCCGCGCAACAACTTGATGGCGGCCTTCTGCTCGAAATGGCCATCGCTGCGTTCGGCAAGGAACACGGTGCCCATCCCTCCCGACCCCAGCTCGCGCACAAGGCGCCAGGGACCGAAATGGATGGAATCCGGGGCATTGATGCCGGCGACGCCATCCACGATGACTGCATGGATGGGATCACCCTCGCGACGGTCGGCGGCGAGCAGCTTCATCAGCATCACACGATCCGCCTCGGCCAGCCCAAGCGAATCGATCTCGCGCTTCTGGTCCTGCTCGGACAACTCGCAGAGCCGCTCAAAGTGTCGTGCAATGGGATCGAGCGAGGGCATGCCTACCGTTCCAGTACATTGCGCAACCATGCCTTGGCCAGACGCAGGTCGCGATCAACCGTGCCCTCGGAGACCTCCAGCGAGGCGGCTACCTCGCGACGGTCCAGGCCGCCAAAATAGGTCAGTTCGATCATCTGCACCTGTCGAGGGTGGCTCTGCCCGAGCTCGTTCAGGGCCGAATCAAGCAAGAGCAGGCTTCCGTCGCCCTGGCCTGCGGACACATTGAGCGCATCGGCGATTTCCACGTGTTCGACGTTTCCCCCGCGCTTTCCCGCCGTGCGCCTGCGCGCCGCATCGACCAGCACCTGTCGTGTGGCCTGGGCCACCACGTTGAAGAAATGCTTGCGGTTCTCCCAGGGTGCGTTGCTGCCGAGCATGCGTATCAGCGCTTCATGGGCAAGGTCCGTGGCACTGAGCGTTGCACCCGGTGTCTGTCGAAGTGAGTGGCCGGCGATGGCGCGGACCCGGTTGTACACCAATGTCATCAGGGTGGCGCGCGCACCTTCTTCGCCGGCACGCCAGCGGTCGATCAACCGGGTGACGTCATGTTCGCTGGACTCGGACATCGGCGGACTGGGGTATCGGAGAGGCCCAGTCTACCCGCCTGACCCATTCTGGAGCGACGACTGCTTGTGGATTTTGCACTGTGCGTGTGCGGTCCTGTTGCAGATGTCGGCATCCGCACGTGATTTGCGGCTTTTCCCGTTGGAGTCGCGGAAAGTTGCATTCACTCCGGGTGCGCGCCAAGCTGCGGAGCCGTCCCCCTGCGCACTCCCATGCCTTCTGATCGTCCGCGACTCGTACTCATCGATGGCTCGTCGTACCTGTTCCGGGCCTTCCATGCCCTGCCGCCGCTGACCAACGCGGCGGGCGAACCGACCGGCGCGCTGTTTGGCGTGGTCAACATGCTGCGCGCGACCCTGAAGGAGCATCCCGAACGTGTCGCCTTCGTCAGTGATGCCCCGGGCCCGACCTTTCGAGATGAAATGTATGCCGACTACAAGGCCACCCGCGCACCAACACCGGTCGAGCTGAAAGCACAAATCGAACCCATGCTGGCCATCGTCGGTGCGCTCGGGTTTCCGATACTGCGCGTTGCGGGTGTGGAAGCGGACGATGTGATCGGCACGCTGGCCCGTGCCGCGGAAGCCCTCGGCATGGATGTCACCATCTCGACCGGGGACAAGGATTTCGCGCAACTGGTGTCGCCGCGCATCCGCCTGGTCAACACGATGACCAACACCACCATGGACCGCGAAGCCGTGATCGCGAAGTTCGGCGTGCCGCCGGAACGCATCATCGACTACCTGGCGTTGATGGGTGACACCGTGGACAACGTGCCTGGCGTAACCAAGTGTGGACCGAAGACGGCGGCCAAGTGGATCGCCGAGTACGGATCGCTCGATGGCGTCATGCACAACGCCCATGCGGTTGGCGGCAAGATCGGTGAATACCTGCGTGAGGCGCTGGATCAGCTGCCACTGTCGCGTAGCCTGGTGACCATCAAGACCGACGTCGAACTGGACGTGGGCGTGGAAGATCTGGCCTTGCGCGCCCCCGACGTGGAAACCTTGCGCGCGTTGTACACGCGCTACGAATTCAACGCCGCGCTGCGTGATCTCGACAAGGGCGTGCAGCCGGCGCTGTCGCCCAGCGATGCGCCAGCAGGCGAGGCCCAAGTCGGCGATCTGCCGGCAGCCGAGCCCGCAGGTGGGAAAGCGGTGTCGGCAGGGAATTACGAGGCGCTCACTGAATGGCCGCAGTTTGCGGCCTGGGTCGACAGGCTCAAGCAGGCGGAGCTGATTGCATTCGATACGGAAACAACGTCCCTGGATGCCATGAGCGCCCGCATCGTGGGTGTTTCCTTCGCGGTGGAGGCCGGAACAGCGGCCTATGTTCCGCTTGCGCACGATTACCCCGGGGCGCCAGCGCAACTGGACGCCGCGCGCGTGCTCGCGGCGCTGAAGCCCCTGCTCGAGGATGCCGCCAAGGCCAAGCTCGGCCAGCATGCAAAATACGACATGAACGTGCTGGCAGGTGTCGGCATCCGCCTGCAGGGTGTCCGCCACGACACCATGCTTGAATCCTACGTGCTGAACTCCACCGCATCGCGGCACGACATGGACACGCTGGCACAACAACACCTCGGCTACCAGACCATCCACTACGAGGACGTCACCGGGAAGGGCGCCCGGCAGATTCCGTTCTCGCAAGTCGACATTGGCGTGGCAACGCGCTACGCGGCGGAAGACGCCGACATCACCCTGCGCCTGCATCAGGCGATCTGGCCAAAGCTGGCGGCAGAACCTGGCCCCGTCTCCGTCTATCGCGATCTGGAGATTCCGCTGGTGCCGGTGTTGGCCCGCATGGAGCAGCGCGGCGTGCTGGTGGATGTCGATGCGCTGCGCAAGCAAGGACGACAACTGGCGACGCGCATGCAGGAACTGACCGAGCAATGCCACGCGCTGGCCGGGCATCCGTTCAGCCTGGACTCGCCCAAGCAGTTGCAGGCGCTCTTGTTCGAAGAGCTCAAGTTGACGGCGGTGTTGAAAACACCCAAGGGCCAGCCCTCGACCAACGAAGAGGCGCTGGAGGCGATTGCCGATGAACATGAATTGCCGCGCCTGATCCTCGAATACCGGGGCTTGGCCAAGCTGCGTTCGACCTATACCGAGAAACTGGCCGAGATCGTCAATCCGCGCACGGGACGGGTACACACCAGCTACCACCAGGCCACCGCGGCCACCGGGCGGCTTTCCTCTTCGGATCCCAACCTGCAGAACATCCCGGTGCGCACCGAGGAAGGCCGGCGCATCCGCCAGGCCTTTGTGGCACCGGCCGGCTGGAAGATTCTTGCCGCCGACTATTCACAGATCGAGTTGCGCATCATGGCCCACCTTTCGGGTGACCCTGGGCTGCTTGCCGCATTCCGCTCCGGCCAGGACATCCACAAATCGACCGCGGCCGAAGTGTTCGGCGTGGCGCTGGCGGAGGTGGATGGCAACCAGCGGCGAGCGGCCAAGGCCATCAACTTCGGCCTCATGTACGGCATGGGTGCGTTTGGTCTCGCGCGGCAACTCGGCATCGGCCGTGGCGAGGCCCAGGATTACATTGCCCGCTATTTCCAGCGCTATCCCGGCGTAAGGGACTTCATGGACCGCATCCGCGAGCAGGCGCACCGCGACGGTTATGTCGAGACGCTGTTCGGTCGGCGCCTGTATCTGACCAGCATCCATTCGCGCAACCAGGCCCAACGCGCGGGTGCCGAACGTGCGGCAATCAACGCACCCATGCAGGGCACCGCTGCGGACATCATCAAGCGCGCGATGATCAGCATCGATGACTGGCTGGGAAGTGAGAATGCATCCGCCCGCATGCTGATGCAGGTGCATGACGAGTTGGTGTTCGAGGTTCGCGAGGATGCCGTTGACCTGATTCGCGACGGGGTTCGCGCGCGCATGTCGGCGGCGGCCGATCTTGCCGTTGAGCTGGTGGTCGATATTGGCGTGGGCGACAACTGGGATCAGGCGCATTGAGCGCACGGTCGGCGCAAGGTGAATAGCGGGTAAACATCGCCGGAAATTTGCGCGAACGATGAAACTTTCCGCTGCCAAGCCGCGTCTTTATATCCGGATGCACGCAACGGCATCCCCGGATCCACCCACCTCCCTGGCTGGATCCACCAGGGACCGGTCCCTCCCCAGACCGGTTTCTACCCCGCCCCGAGGGCTCCCCCTAGCCCTCGGGGTTTTTATTTTCCTTGATGCCCAATGACTTGCGTGACTTTAGCCCGGAGGCCCCCCCCCCCCCCCCCCCCCCCCCCCCCCCCCCCCCCCCCCCCCCCCCCCCCCCCCCCCCCCCCCCCCCCCCCCCCCCCCCCCCCCCCCCCCCCCCCCCCCCCCCCCCCCCCCCCCCCCCCCCAACCCCCCCCCCGCCGGCGCTTTGTTCTCCGCCCCCCCCCCCCCCCCCCCGCTCCCCCCCCTTCTCCGGGGGGGGGGCCCCCCTTTCCCCCCCCCCCCGAAATGTCCGGGTTAGCAGGCGCCATGCCGGGCGAGTCGGGTTTGCAAGTCGGCACGCACGCAATCCACGCACGCCTGCACGTCCGCGGGAATCAGGCATTCGCCTTGCCGATAGCGGCTAGCAGGGCTTCGCGCGGCAGCTTGCCGGCCTCATTGCGCGGAAGCGCCCCAACCAGGCGCAAGGGGCGCGGCAGGAATACCGGATCGACGGCTTGGCGCAGCTCTGCAAGCAAATCCCTTTCGGTTCGTGCGGGCGCAACGACCAGCGCGGCGATGCGTTTGACATCAGTCGTGGCACAGCCATCCAGCTGAAACACGACGGCATCCAGAACGCCGTCCAGGCCCTGCAGTCGTCGTGTCAGATCCGCCAGCGATGCCCGCTTGCCCGCGATTTCCAGCAGGTCGGTATTGCGCCCGCAAAGCCGGAATCCTCCCTGCGCAGTGGTTTCGAGAAGATCCTGCAGCACGACGGCCTGGCCCAGATGCTCGGCGTGTACCAGGGTTCCATCCGGTTGTGGCTGAAGGCAAACGCCCGCATGCAGTCGCCAATCCGCTTCCCGCGCCGTGCGTCGATGGGCAATCACGCAGGTTTCGGTGGAGCCGAACAATTCGATCAGTGGCGCGGAACAACGTGCTTCGATGTGCGTTGCCAGTTCGGCGCCCAGTGGAGCCGTGGCGCAGATGATGGCAGCCAGTGGCGGCAACGAGACGGGCTCGGCCAACAGATTGCGCAGGTGCACCGGCGTGCTCACCAGAATGCGTGGCTCCGGGACTTCGGCCAATGCAGCGGCGATATCCGCGGCAAAGAAGGGGCGCGATGAGTGCACGGAATAGGCACCAAACAACGGCAGCAATACTGCCATCTCCATGCCGTACATGTGCTGCGACGGGACTGTGGCGACGATGTGCAGCAGGGAGTTTTCCGTCACGCCGATGCTTGCGCGAATGGCCGTGTTGTTCAGTGCGCTTCCCACCGCGAAGTTGCGCCAGGACTTGGTGTTGGGCTTGGGTTGGCCCGTACTGCCCGAGGTGAAGCCGATCGCGGCGATCGCGTCGCGGTCCAGTTCAGGCACGACTGACACCGGCATGTCGACATGCTCGCCCAATGTCGGGATGCGGATCAGGTCCGCGAATCCGGCAAGGCAGCCGTCATCACCGAGCAGATAGGTGTCGCTCCAGTTTGCACGTACGTCGGTAATGGCCTGCAGGGTTCGTGCAGAGGGAAGCAGGGTGCAATGGCCGCGACTGGCTGCGGCGCAGAAACCGGCGAGAAAGGCATAGCGCCCTTCGCACAGGTTGATGGCGCGTCCATGGGCCGGCAGGCGCTGGGCAATGCGCTCGACATCCGCCAGGAATTCGGGCACGCAGACGGCGCGGCCGTCCCTCCACGAAACGATGCGGTCACCTGCATCGGGTCCACTGAGCAATGGCCAGATGCGCATGCCGACATCGACCATGCCGGAATTCAAGATGGCCGACATTCCGCCTCCCTCACGAACGCACGACTTCCCCGCTGATAGCGTCGCGTATTGGAGTCGGACGCTCAAGCCCTCCAATGGCTCCCGGCATGATCGCATCCAGTTCGGTACCCAGACTGTCCTGCACCTCGGCCTGCGTGCGCGCAGGCGCTTGGCCGTGACGGTTTGCGCTGGTGGAAACCAAAGCGCCGGCAAATCTCCTGCACAGTTCTGCGGCGACAGGGTGTGCGGTGACGCGCACGCCGATTCCATCGTGCCTGCCCGTGATCCAGGCCGGTGCCGCAGCACTGGCCGGAAGTATCCAGGTGTGTGGGCCCGGCCACGAAGCCTGGGCTCGCTCAAGTGCCGCAGGTGGGCAAGGCCCGAGATAGGGAGAAAGCTGCTCGAACGTGCTGGCGATCAGGAGCAGGCCCATGCCCGGGTCGCGTTGCTTGAGCGCCAGCAGCTTCAGCACGGCTTCCTCATTGCGCGGATCGCATCCCAATCCCCAGACTGCTTCGGTTGGATAGGCGATGACACCGCCGCGTCGCAGCGCGGCGAGTGCGCTTTCAAGGTCAGCCGACATCAGGCCTCGCCGATGGGCGGGGAGCCGGCGCTCTTGCGAGTGGTCTTCTTCGTCGCACCTGCGACGGCACTCTTGCGGGCAGGAGTTTTTCGCGCCGGTGACTTGCCGCTGGCCTTTTTGGCGGTGGCGGTCTTCTTGCTCGCAGCTTTCTTGCCCGCCGCCTTCTTGGCGGGCGCCTTCTTCGCCTTGGCGGATTCTCCCTTGGCAGCGGCAGCCTTGCCGTTGGCACCCTTCTTGAACCCGCGCTTGGGTCGATTGGGCGCTGCGGCAAGCAACTCCGCACATTCGGCTTCGGTCAATTGCGCAGGCTCCCGATCCTTCGGAATGCGGGCATTCTTTTCGCCGTCGGTGATGTAGGGTCCGTAGCGACCGTTCAGGATTTGAATGCCGTTGCCGAAGTCCTTGATGATGCGGTTGGCGAGCAGTTCCAGTCGGGCGCGCACCAGCTCCAGTGCGCGCGGCAATTCGATGGTATAGGGGTCGTCTTCCTTGGCCAGGGATGCATAGGTGGAGCCGATCTTGACGAACGGCCCGAAGCGGCCGATGCCGACAGTCACGGGCTCATCGTTTTCGTCCACGCCGAGCGTGCGCGGCAGCTTGAACAACTCCAGGGCTTCTTCCAGCGAAATGGTGTGCATGCTCTGGCCGCTGCGCAGGCTGGCGAAGCGGGGCTTGTCTTCGTCGTCCTTGGTGCCGATCTGGGCGAACGGCCCAAAGCGACCCAGGCGCACGGACAGGGGCTTGCCGGATGCCGGATCGACGCCGAGCACGCGACTGCCGCTGGCTTCGGACTTGTCGACCGTCTCCAGCTTGTCGTCAACCTGTGCCTTGAACGGTTTCCAGAAGCGGCTCAGCAGCGGAATCCAGTCTTCTTCGCCGCGGCTTACCGCATCCAGTTCGTCCTCCAGGCGGGCCGTGAAATCGTAATCCACGTAGCGCGCAAAATGACCGCCAAGGAATCGACCCACGGCGCGACCGACATCGGTGGGCCGGAAGCGTCGGCTGTCGAGGATGACGTATTCGCGATTGAGCAAGACCTGGATGATGCTGGCATACGTCGAAGGACGGCCGATGCCATATTCCTCCAGTGCCTTGACCAGACTGGCCTCCGAGTAACGCGGCGGCGGTTCGGTGAAATGCTGGTCGGTGAGGATGTCGCGCAAGGGCACGGCCTCGCCGACCTTCAGGGTCGGCAGTTTGCGTGCGTCGTCTTCATCATCGGCGCTCTTCTGGTCGCGACCTTCTTCGTACACCGCAAGAAAGCCGGGATCAATGACGGTGGTTCCGGTGGCGCGGAATGCCGCGTCCGCGCCGCAGGGAAAATCAACGGACACCGTATTCAGGGTTGCATGCTGCATCTGGCAGGCGACCGTGCGCTTCCAGATCAGCTCATACAGCTTCAGGTGGTCGGGCGACAGGTAGGCGGCGACCCGTCGAGGCGTCAGCGCAGCCGAGGTCGGGCGGATCGCCTCATGGGCTTCCTGGGCATTCTTTGATTTCGACTTGTACACATTGGGTTCGGGCGGCAGCGCCTGGCGGCCGAACTCGCGCACGATCACCTCACGCAGTTCGCCGACGGCTTCCGCGGAAAGCTGGGTGGAATCGGTTCGCATGTAGGTGATCAGGCCGACCACGCCTTCATCGCCGATGGCGATGCCCTCGTACAACTGCTGGGCCAGGCGCATGGTGCGACTGGTGGCGAAGCCGAGCTTGCGTGCCGCTTCCTGCTGCAAGGTGGAGGTGGTGAATGGTGCCGACGGGCGACGCTTGCGTTCCTTGGACTGCACTTCGCCGACACGCAACATGCCGTGGGCGGCGCTGAGCAGGGCATCGCGGGCGGCGTGTGCATCGCGGGTATTGGTCAGGTCGAACTGCTCGAACTTCTTGCCATTCAGCTTGAGCAGGCGCGCCTTGAACGGCTGCTCGGGGTGCGCGAGATCTGCTTCCACCGACCAGTATTCGCGCGGAATGAATGCTTCGATCTCTTCCTCGCGCTCGACGATCATGCGCAGCGCGGGCGATTGCACGCGCCCGGCGGAAAGTCCGCGCTGCACCTTGCGCCACAGTACGGGTGACAGGTTGAAACCGACCAGGTAATCCAGCGCGCGCCGTGCCTGCTGGGCATTGACCAGATCCATCGACAGCTCACGCGGATGCGCAACCGCTTCCTTGATCGCGCGTGGCGTGATTTCCGAGAACACCACGCGGTGCACGGCCTTGTCCTTCAGCAGCTTCTTGCCACGCAGGATTTCGGCGATGTGCCAGGAAATGGCCTCGCCTTCACGGTCAAGGTCGGTGGCGAGGTACAGCGCGTCAGCCTGCTTGACGGCCTTGATGATGGCATCGACATGCTTGGTGTTCTTGTCGATGAGGTCGTAGTTCATCGCGAAGTCGTGGTCCGGGTCGACCGCACCTTCCTTGGGCACCAGATCGCGGACATGGCCATAGGAAGCCAGGACCTGGAAGTCCTTGCCGAGGTATTTGTTGATCGTCTTGGCCTTGGCGGGCGATTCGACGATGAGCAGGTTCTTGGCCATGGTGCGGTCCTTGCCGCCGGAAATCGACCGGATTCCCGGTTGTGCAAACCCGGGCAGTTGGGGATGGGATTTCTGCATCCCTATTCAGAAAGACACAGGATTTCACGGGCTGTCAAGCCCGGGCGCGGCGCACTATACCCAATCAGGGGTGTTTTCGGCGCCAGCAAACCGTGCGAAAACCTCAGTCGGTCGCCGCAATCCGTTGATAACTGCCGCCCCCGGCCGCGACCACCTCTCCTTCCAGTTCCAGCACCAGCAACATCGAAGAGAGGGTGGCCACATCCAGCCCGGTCTGCGCGACGAGCATGTCCAGGTGGACTTCGTCGAAGCCCATGGCCGCGATAAGGCGCTGGTAGACCGCGTCACGGCCGGCTGGGGCCGGTGATTCATCCGGGCCCGGGAATTCGGCTTCCGCCTGCTGCAAGGGTCTCAGCACACAGCGCAAGCGGTCGCCAAGGGCGCTGGCCTGGGCCGCAAGCACGCTCACGATGTCGTCCGCAGACTCGCAAAGCACGGCACCGTCGCGGATCAGTTGATGGCAACCGCGGGCCAGCGGATTGTTGATCGACCCGGGTATGGCGAATACATCGCGGCCCTGCTCATTGGCCTGGCGGGCGGTGATCAGCGAGCCGGACTTCAGTCCCGCTTCCACGACCAGGGTGCCGAGGGCAAGCCCCGCGATGATGCGGTTGCGCCGCGGGAAATGATCGGCGCGCGCGGATGTCCCGGGCGGAAATTCGCTGACCAGTGCGCCTTCGGCGGCAATGCGGGCGGCGAGTTCGCGGTGCTTGCGCGGGTAGACCAGATCCGGTCCAGTGCCGAGCACCGCAATCGTGCGCCCGCCCGCATCCAGCGCGGCCGCGTGGGCAGCGCCGTCGATGCCGTCGGCCATGCCGCTGGTGATGGTGAAGCCGGCCTGCGCCAGTGCTCGGCTGAAGCGTCGTGTCGTTGCCAAACCGTTGCTGCTGGCGCTGCGGCTGCCGACCACGGCAACCTGCGGCATCCACAGCAAGCTGGCTTCGCCATCGACAAACAAGGCCGCCGGTGCAGAGGCGATGTCGCGCAGCATGGCCGGATAGGCCGTGTCATCCAGGCCGATGAGGTGATGCCCGGGTTGCGCGAGCCAGGCCAGGTCCGCCTCAATGAGCGCCCGATCAGGTGCGTCAAGCCAGCGGCGGCTGTCCTCGTCCAGTTCGGCAGCCGCCGGGTTTGCGCGCAGGAAACCGAGCACGCGCCCGGCGTCACCAAAACGGGCGAGCAGGCTGCGCAAGCGGGACGGTCCCAGCGCTGGCGCACGCAACAATGTCAACCAGGCTTCCATGGCCATTGCCGTATTTCCAGGATCAGGCGGTGAGTCTAAATCAATGTCGACCGATTGGACTTGGCAATGGCGGAAACTGTAGACGCACCGACGAAAATGCAGGGATTGCGCCGGAAATGAAAACGGCGCGGTGGAACTCCACCGCGCCGCGAACTTGCCGCAATGCAGGAATCAGGGCGTGCTGTCGGGATCGTGCATGAAGTCGCCCACATGCACCGGTCGGACGCTGTCCATCACCAGACCATAGCTGACGCGCTTGAAGGTGCGGAAAACCATGACATGGCCGATGAACTCGGGCGGCAGCTGCACCTTCGAATCGCGCGGATGGAAGAACGAGCGGCTCTTGCCCTTCGGATAGTCGGTGTCATCGTGCACGGTTTCGCCATCCGTATAAATGGCATAGGTGGTGCCGTTGTCGACGCCATCTTCACTGCCGCGCGAAAGCGCCACCACCTGCAGCGGGCCGACCGCGTTGAGCGCATCGGTGAACGCGATCACGCGCATGTTGGCATCCGGCGCCTGAGCCGGCGGGTGCGGAACGAACTGGTCATCGTAGGGCGTTGCATCCAGCGGCATGATGTAGTCGCCTTCACGCACTTCGAAATCCGAATAGGTCACCAGTGCCGATGACGGATTGCCGACGCGCGTCACTTGCACGGTGCCGAATTCCAGCACTTCATAGCCGAGGAAACGCACGCGACCCTTGAAGGTCCATTCCTGCGGGCCATGGCGCCAGAGGATGCTTTGCCGGCCCTGACGTCCGTCGCGTTCCTGGCGGTAGGTTTCGCGCACCTGGCCTTCTTCTTCCGGCGGCATGTCGTGGTAGCGCCCCATCGGACGCACGATGGCGAACTTGTCGCCAACCATCGCGTCCAGGCCGCGAATGTAGACGAGCTGGCCGGCGGATCCGCGCAGGCGGCTTTCCTCGATGGCGACCACATGCGGCGCATTGCGCAGCGCGTCTTCATCGACCACACGGGCATTCTTGAGGAATTGCTTGATCAGGGAGAGCGGAATCGGCTTGACCGCATCTTCCAGCGAGGTTTCGCGGATGTGCGGACCAAACGAGCCCTCGCCATGGGTGACGCCATTGCCGGAAATGACCAGCTCATCGCCCGGATAGATCAGGTGCGGATTGCGCACCTTCTGGTTCAGATGCCAGATTTCCGGCCAATGCCATGGCTTGATCAGGAATTTGGCGGAAATGTCCCACAGGGTATCGCCCTTCTTGACGATGTACCGTTGCGGAGCGTTATCGGCCCATTGCTGCGCGGCGAACACCGAAACCGTGAGCAGGAGCCCGGCAGAAATCGAAAGTAGTTTTTTAAGCATGGCTGCCAATTACCTGATTCCCCTATGGCTTTGGGGAGTGTATAGGAAAGTCCAGGCAGAGAAAACGACCGACTGCCGGAAACCTGAACCTCGTCGCAATCCGCAGCGGAAAGGGTCGGAAAACCCCGCCGGCACCCAGCTCAGCGGCCGCTCGGCTGGTCAGGGGAAGGGGAATCGGCACGATCTCGGCGCGGATGGCGTGTGCCGACCGGCTCGCCAAAGGCATTCGCGACCCGCCACGGGCAAAACAATTGCCACCGGCGCCATGGCCGGACCCTGCCGGGGACCGTGCATGCAATCGCCCCGGGGCCTTGAAACGCGTAGACTTTTCGCCCTGCGGCTTGCCCTGCGGCCGGTCATCCCCACCTTGCTGGAAGCCCCCTGCGGGCCGCGTTGATCTTCGGAACCTAGCCATGACCTTGCTGACCATCCTTGAATTCCCCGACCCGCGTCTGCGCACCAAGGCGGTGCCGGTAACCCGCTTCGATGCGGCCCTGGCGCGGCTGGCCAAGGACATGCTGGAAACCATGTACGCGGCGCCGGGGATTGGCCTGGCGGCCTCGCAGGTTGACCAGCACATCCAGATGCTGGTGCTGGACGTGAGCGAGGAAAAGAACGCACCCATGGTCATCATCAACCCGCGCATCGTGGCCAGCGAAGGTCGTGAAACCTGCCAGGAAGGTTGCCTGTCCGTTCCCGGCATCTTTGCCGACGTCGAGCGCGCCGAGCGCATCCGCATCGAAGCCCAGGATCTCGACGGCAAGACCTTCGAGCTGGATGCCGATGGCCTGCTGGCGGTATGCATCCAGCATGAAATGGATCACCTGGCCGGCAAGCTTTTCGTGGATTATCTGTCCCCGCTCAAGCGCGACATGGTGCGCAAGAAGCTGGAAAAGCAGCGCCGACATGCGGATTCGACCCTGACCGCAAGCGCCTGAGCCATGACGCGACGCCTGCGCGTGGTGTTCGCGGGAACGCCTGATTTCGCCGTGCCGTGCCTGCGTGCCTGCCTGGATGCGGCTTGCGATGTATTGGCGGTTTACACCCAGCCCGACCGACCTTCCGGTCGCGGGCGCAAACTGACCGCCAGTGCAGTCAAGCAGGCGGCGCTTGAGGCGGGTATCGCGGTTGAACAGCCGCACTCCCTGCGCAGCGTCGCTGCGCGCCGGCGCCTCGCCGACTTGCAACCGGACCTGATGGTCGTGGTGGCGTACGGACTCATTCTTTCGCCACGCGTGTTGGCGATTCCACGTTCTGGATGCTGGAACGTGCACGCCTCCCTGTTGCCGCGCTGGCGTGGCGCGGCACCGATCCAGCGTGCCCTGCTGGCGGGCGATGTCGAAACCGGCGTCGGCCTGATGCAGATGGAAGCCGGGCTCGACAGCGGCCCGATTCTTTTGCAGCGGCGTCTTTCCATTGCTGGCGACGAAACCGGCGGAAGCCTGCACGATCGCCTCGCCGCGCTCGGCGCCGAGATGCTGGCCGAAGGATTGCGCCTGCTGGCCGCGGATGCCATGCCGCTGCCGCAAATCCAGGCGGACGAGGGCATCACCTACGCGCACAAGCTGGACAAGGCCGAAGCAAAGCTGGACTGGACCCAATCCGCCACGCAACTCGAGCGCAAAGTACGCGCCTTCGATCCTTGGCCGGTGGCGGAAACGCAGCTGTTCGGCGAACGCCTGCGCATCTGGGCAGCACGCGCGCATTCGCAAGGGGTTTTGCTTCCCGCTGGGCAGGTGATCGGAATGGGCGCCGATGGCATCGACGTGGCCTGCGGCGAAGGCGTGTTGCGCATCACGCAGATCCAGCGCGAAGGCGGTCGCCGCATGCCGGTCGCCGCATGGCTCAATGCGCGCCCCGAGCTGCTGCGGCTGGCGACGGCACCCGCCGAGTGAGCGCAGCCAGCGACAACCAGGGCGCGCTGGTTCGTGCCGATTCTGCACGTCTGCTCGCGCGCGTGGTGTTTGACGGTGTTTCCTTGCGCGCGGTGCTCGATGCACGCAGCACGCGCGGCGATGCGCGTGATCGCGCCCTGCTGGCCGCCACCGTGTACGCCTCCTCGCGCTGGTGGTTGCGTTTCGAGGCCATGTTGAAGCCCCTGCTTGAACGACCGCTGCCGGCCAAGGCGCGCGACATCCATGCGCTGCTGCTGCTTGGCATGGTGCAGATTGACATCATGCAGATGCCCGAATACGCGGTCGTGGCCGCGTGCGTTGATGCGACGCGCCTGCTCGGTCAGCCGCGACTGGCTGGGCTGGTCAATGCCGTGCTGCGCCGGTTCCTGCGTGAGCGTTCCGCATTGCGCGAGCGTGCCGATGCCGACGAAGTATCCCGGCATGCCCATCCACGCTGGCTGATTGAACGCCTGCGTGTCGATTGGCCGCGCGATCTGGATTCGATTCTCGCTGCCAACAATTGCGAGGCGCCGCTCACCTTGCGCGTCAACCGGCGTCGTTGCCGACGCGAAGCCCTGAGCGAACGCCTTGCCCTGGAGGGCATCACCGCACAGGTGCCGGGGCATCTGCCTGATGGTCTGTTGCTGGGCGAGAGCACTGATGTGAGCCGCCTGCCGGGATTCGCGGAAGGCCACTTCTCGGTACAGGATGGCGCGGCCCAGCAGGTGGTGGACCTGCTGGAGCTGGAATCCGGTCAACGCGTGCTGGACGCCTGCGCGGCACCCGGCGGCAAGTCCGCGCACATGCTCGAACGGGCAGACATCGACCTCATCGCGCTCGATGTCGATGCCACGCGCTTGCAGCGCGTCAGCGCCAACCTGCAACGGCTTGGTTTGTCGGCAGCCGTGCGCCAGGGCGATGCCATGCACGCAGAAACCTGGTGGGACGGGCGAGGCTTCCAGCGCATCCTGCTGGATGCGCCGTGCTCGGCGACGGGGGTGATCCGGCGCCAGCCGGACATCAAGCTGCACCGCCGCAGCGCCGACGTGATCGCCCTAGCTGCAACCCAGGCGAGACTGTTGCGCGCTCTCTGGCCTATGCTCGCGCCCGGGGGCAGGTTGCTGTATTCGACCTGCTCGGTATTGCGCGCAGAGAATGAGGCAGTGGTCGGCGAATTCCTTGCTGACGAGAAAACAGCGCGTGCACTACCCATCGCAGAGCGATTCGGGCGTGCTGCGGGCGCGGGCAGGCAGAACCTGCCCGGCAACAAGGGGATGGATGGTTTCTTTTATGCACTTCTGGAAAAGACTCGCTAGCGCCGTGCTTGCCATGGCGCTGCTGGCGGGTTGCGAAGCAATCGAGCAGCAGGCGCCGGGCGCATTGCAGGTGCGTGCTGCGCGCATTGTTGCGGCCAGCGCCGGTCCACGCCTCGAGCTCGATCTCGACTGTCGCTTGAATGGACCAATGATGGATGCCCTGGAGCACGGCATCCCGATCACCTTGCGCGTGGATTTGCGCGCGCAATCGGATTCCGCAGTGCTGCATGACCAGCGCCGCATCGAGTTGCGCTATTTCCCGCTGACCCGTCGCTATCAATTGCGTGACCATCGCGAAGGCGATGTGCAGAGCTTTCCTGCCTCGGCTTACTTGATCGATGCGCTGGCCTCGCTCAAGTTGAGCCTGCCGCAGGCGTTTGCGCAGCTGCCGGCGGGTTCCGCGCTGAGCCTGGACGTTGCCCTCGACAAGACCGCCTTGCCGGGCGCGCTGCGCCTGCCTGCGCTGATCGAGCCTGCTTGGCGACTCGCCGCCCCGGAGTTCACATGGACCGTCGCGGCTGGTTGAACTTCATTGGCCGGCGCGTGCTGCCCGCAGTGGCGGTGCTGGCCTTGCTTGCCGCATCGCTCAAGCTGGCCGAACAGGCGGCCGGAGGCGGCAACGAATTCGCCAGCGCTTACCCGTGGGTGCTGGGTGCGGCGGTGCTGGCGCTGCTGGTACTGGTGATCCTGATCGCCCAACGCCTGTGGCGACTGCGCGCAGAAATGAAGCGCGACGCGCCCGGCGCGCGCCTGAGCCGGCGCCTCTTGCTCACCCTGATCCTGCTTGCGGTGCCGCCGATCGTGGTGGTGTACGGATTCGCCCTGCGTTTCATCAATGCCACGGTGGACAGCTGGTTTGACGTCAACACGGAGCGCGCGCTGGACGATGCGCTGGAAGTGGGTCGCATCGTCATCGACGAACGCGTGCGCAAGGCCGAGTCCGGTATCAGCGAACTGGCCGATGAACTGGACACGAGCTTCGACAGCACCCTGCAGCAGGCCCTGGACAGCCGCATCGACAGCCTCGAAGCAATCCAGCTCAGCGTGTTCGAACCCAATCGCCAGGTGCTGGCCCTGGCCAGTTCCGATCCGCGCTACCTCGAACCGCTGTTTCCGGACGCGAGCGTGCTGATGCGGATCAGTGGCGAGGATCGCTTCGCCGCCGCGGAGCCACTGGGTGACGTGCTGATGATTCGCGTGCTGGTGCCGATCGGTTCGGCCACCGGTGGAAACAAGCGACGCCTCCTGCAAGGCTTGTTTCCGTTGCCCGATCGCCTGCAACCGCTGACGCGCAGCATCGAGAACGCGAGTTTCGATTTCCAGCGCCTCAAGTACCTGCGTGGATCGCTCAAGCTGACCTTTGGCCTGATCCTGAGTTTCGTGATGCTGCTTTCGGTTCTGTTTGCGGTGCTCGCGGCATTTGGTGTTTCGCGCCGCCTGCTGGCCCCGCTCGGGCGCCTCATCCACGCGACCCGTGCCGTGGGTGCCGGGCGTTTCGATACGCCGCTGCCTATTGCCAGCAATGATGAGCTCGGCCAGCTCGTCAACTCCTTCAGCGTGATGACCCGCGAAGTGGAACTGGCCGGCATGCGCGCGCAGCGCAGTGCACGCGAGATTGACGCGCAGCGCGTTTGGCTCGGCGCTGTGCTGGAGCGACTGTCCGCCGGCGTGCTCGGCTTCGACAATACGGGAATCCTGCGCGTTGCCAATCGCGCAGGTGAAGCCATTCTCGGTGTCCAGCTCTCCAACTACAGCGGGCGCAACCTTGCCGAAATCAAGCGCGATCATCCCGAGCTGGCTTCGATTGCCGATCCGCTGGCACGCCACATGCGCGAAGGCCTGCGTGAGTGGCGCGAGGAGATCGTCATCGACGCCGAGTCCGGACGGCGCGTGTTGATGCTGCGTGGAGCGGCCTTGCCCGGCGAAGGTGGATTTGTCGCCGTGTTCGATGACCTCACCGTGCTCAACAGCGCGCAGCGCGATGCGGCATGGGGTGAAGTCGCGCGCCGCCTGGCGCATGAAGTCAAGAATCCGCTGACACCGATCCAGCTTGCTGCCGAGCGCCTGCGCCGTCGCTTCCTCGGACGTCTGCCTGCCGATGACAGCGAGTTGCTTGATCGCGCCACCCACACCATCGTCAGCCAGGTGGAAGCCCTGAAGACCATGGTCAATGCATTCGGCGACTACGCCAGGCCGCCGCAATTGACGACGCGGCCCGTCGCCCTGCACGCCTTGATCGACGAGGTGCTGGACCTGTACGCCAGTGACCAGCGACTCAGCCTGACCCGGCAGTTCATGGATGGCGAGCCGATGATCAAGGTCGATGCGGTGCGCCTGCGCCAGGCCATGCACAACCTGCTCAAGAACGCGCTGGAGGCCATTGGCGAGACGCGCAAGCCGCAGATCCTGGTGCGCACCGCGCCGCATCATGATGGCGATGCCGCCTGGGTCGACATCAGCGTGGCAGACAACGGGCCCGGACTTCCCGAGGGGTTCGGCGATCGCTGGTTCGAGCCTTACATCAGCAGCAAGGCGCGTGGAACCGGCCTGGGCCTGGCGGTGGTGCGCAAGATCGCGGAAGAACACGGCGGCAGCGTGAGTGCCAGGCAGCGCGAGGGCGGTGGCGCGGAGTTCACCCTGCGTCTGCCGCTCGGTCTGAACGCAGGCACAGGTGCCGGCTGAGCATGCGGCGGAATCCGGCCATCCACGGGGCGGTCACCGGCGGCCCATCCATTCAACCAGGCTTGCAATGCACATGAATTCCGCACTTTCCACGGCATCCACCGCCACATCGCGCGAACGGCGCCAATTCTGGCTGTTCCTGTTGATTGCCTTGCTGGTGCTGGGAGCCGGCATTGGCCTGCGCGATCCCTGGCCTGCCGATGAGCCGCGCTTCACCCTGGTGGCCAAGGGCATGGTGGAGAGCGGCGAGTGGCTGATCACCCATCGCGGTCACGAGCTCTACTCCGACAAACCGCCGATGTTCATGGCCATGCAGGCGGCGGCCTTCGAACTGACCGGCAATTGGCGCATCGCCTTCCTGCTGCCTTCGCTGTTGGCGGCGCTTGGCACCTTGTGGCTGATCTACGATTTCGGGCGCAGGCAATGGAACCACCGGGTTGGACTGTGGGCCGCGCTGGCGGTGCTGGCCACGGTGCAATTCACCTATCAATCCAAGCGTGCGCAAATCGATCCGCTGGTGACGTTCTTCATCACCTTGGCCAACTACGGCCTGCTGCGCCACTTCCTGCTCGGTCCCAATTGGCGCATGTACTGGCTCGGATGTTTTGCGGCCGGACTCGGCGTGATCAGCAAGGGTGTGGGCGTGCTTGCCCTGCTCATGTTCCTGCCGTTCCTGCTTGCACGCTGGCGCAATTGGAACCAACTGCCCCACTTCAGCGGCAGCGCGTGGGCCTGGCTCGGTGGGCTGCTGGCTTTCCTCGCCGCGCTGGCGCTGTGGATCGTGCCCATGCTGCTGACCGTGCAGGCCAACGGCTCGGCCGAGTACCGCGCCTATCTCGACGACATCCTGTTCCGCCAGACCGCATCGCGTTACGCCGAGTCCTGGGATCACCCGCAGCCACCGTGGTACTTCCTCGAAGTGATGGCGTTTGGCTGGTTGCCGCTGAGCATCGTCATGGTGGGCGTGCTGGGACGCTGGCGCGAGCGGCTCAAGGCTTGCGACGCACGCTATCTGCTGCCGCTGGGCTGGGTGGCGCTGGTGCTGCTGTTCTTCTCGATCCCCAGCGGCAAGCGCGACATGTACATCCTGCCGGCGCTGCCCTGGGTGGCCCTGGTCTGCGCGCCGCATGTGGATGATCTTCTCGAAAAGCGCTGGTTTCGTGGCGCCTTGCTGGCCATGACCGTGTTGCTTGCGCTGGTTTTCCTCGGCGCAGGAATTGCCGCCTGGAACGGCTGGATCGCGCGCGCCGATGCCTTCGTGACGGAACGTGGCCTGGCCGATGGCGGCCGGGCGCTTTGGGCCTTCATGATTGCGGTGGGCGCCGTGGCCGCGCTCGCCGCCCTGGTGTTTCGACTGCGCCGCAGCCAGCTCGGGCTCGGCGTGGCGCTGGCCGGCATGTGGCTGCTGTGGAGCTTCCTCGCCTATCCGCTGCTCAATGATTCGGCTTCTGCCTCGGGCATCATGCGCCACGCCGGTGAAATCGCCGGAGTCGATGGCGAGATCGGCATGGTGGCGTGGAAGGAGCAGAACCTGCTGCAGGCGGATCGAGGCGTGACCGAATTCGGCTTTCGCAAGCCGCGACCGCAACAGTTGGCAGAGGCCATCCGCTGGCAGGAGGCAATGCCTGGGCGGCGCTGGATCTTCATCCGCGGCAGCGCCTTGTTGAACTGCGTGGATCGGGCACAGGCAACCCTGGTGGGGCACGCCAACCGCCGTGAATGGTTGATGTTCCGCAGCGATGCGGTCATGCCCGCCTGCAAGGGTGGCAAGGTGCCGGAGCAGGCCACCGACCCTGGTGCGACGGAGGATGCGGACGATGCGGAATAGGCAGGCGTCGGACGCGCAGTTATCCTTTGCCTGACGATTTGCCCTTACCCATCGCCGCACGCGGACCGTTGCCATTGGTACCGAGCGGCTCCGGATAGTCCCCTGCATGCAGCGCTACCTGCTATTTGCCACCACTCTCTACGCGCTGCCGATCCTCAGGCCGCTGGCGCAGGCCATTGGCCGCATGGGCGGCGAAGCCAGGTGGTTCATCGCCGGACCGCTCGAGGGGTACATGCATGCGCACGAGCGCATCGTGCGCAATCGGCGCGAGGCGGGCGAGTTCGCTCCGCAGGCGGTGTTTTCCGCCAGCAACTGGGTTCCGCACTTCTTTCCCGGGCTCAAGGTGCAGGTGTTCCATGGTTTCAATGTGGAAAAACGCGCGCCGCAGCGCGGACATTTCCGCATCCGTGGCCTGTTCGACCTGTATTGCACCCAGGGTCCGGCCACCACCGGGCCCTTCCAGCAACTTGCCCGGCAACACGGGCATTTCGAAGTCGTGGAAACCGGCTGGCCCAAGCTCGATCCGCTGTTTGCCGAAGACGCCGGCAGCGGGGACTCCCTGCGACCCGCCGATGGGCGCGCGGTGTGCATGTACGCCGCCACCTTCACCCAGAGCCTGAGTTCGGCGGAAATCCTGTATCCGCATCTTGCTGCCCAGGTCGCGCGCGGCGACCGCTACTGGCTGCTGACCCTGCACCCCAAGTGTGATGCGGACCTGGTCCAGCGCTATCGCGCGCTGGAAGGCCCGAATGCGCGATATCTCGAAGCGGTGGATCTGGTTTCCATGATGCGTGCCGCCGACGTGCTGGTTTCCGACACCTCATCGGCAGTTTCCGAGTTCATCGTACAGGGCAAGCCGGTGGTGACGTTCCGCAATCGCGCGCCACGTCCGCACATGCTCGACATCTGCAATGTGGATGAGCTGGATGCCGCCATCACGCATGCACTGGGCAGGCCGGCCGAATTGATGCAGGCAATCCACGACTACGCGCACAGCATCCATCCGTACCGGGATGGCCGCTCAAGCGAGCGCGTGCTGGCCGCCGCCGAGGCCATCGCCAGCAATCCATCGCGCGCCCTCGCACGCAAACCGAACAACCTGCTGCGCAAACTGCACGGACACCTGCGCTATCGGCGCTGGACCACGAATTCGGACGCCGATTGAACCTGCATTTGTCCAGCGGGAGCGGGGGCTCCCGGTTGCTGCCCATCCTGCAACCCTGGTTGTGGCTGTGGATGGGCGCGGCGCTGATTGCGATATTCCAGACCGGGCCGATGCCAACCTATTCCACGCGCGCGCTCGGGGTTGCCTGGGAAATGTGGAACAGTGGTCAATTCCTGGTGCCGATCAACAACGGGGTGCCGTACAGTCACAAGGTGCCGCTGCTGTTCTGGCTGATCCATGCGGGCTGGGCAGTCGGTGGCGTCGGCGATGTCTGGCCGCGCCTGCTTGAGGTGCTGATCGGTGCGGGCGTGCTGCTGCTCGCGCAACGCCTTGCGCGGGTGTTGTTTCCGCGCGAACCACAGGTTGCGCGGCTGACACCGTGGTTGCTTGCCGCTTTCAGCTACGCGTTCCTGTTCGGTTTGCAGATCATGTACGAAACGCTGCTCGCGCTGTGCGTGCTGGCCGCGCTGAATGCACTGGTGGGTCGCGATGTGGGTCAACGCCCCTGGTTTGCCGGATTTGCCCTGGCGGTGGCTGCCGGACTGATGAGCAAGGGGCCGGTCATGCTGCTGCATGTCGCCTTTCCGTTCCTGTTGGGCCCGCTCTGGCATCCGTGGGCACGCAAGCTGCCCGGCCAATGGTACGGCCGCGGAGGGCTGGCATTGCTCGGCGCCTGCGCGATCCTGCTGTGCTGGGTGATCCCGGCCGCGCTCGCCGGTGGCGAGGCATATCGCCAGGAATTGCTGTTCATGCAGACCGCCGGTCGTGTTGTCGAAAGTTTCGACCATGCGCAACCGTGGTGGTGGTATGCGAGCGTGACCCCGCTGCTGCTGCTGCCGTGGTTGTTGTGGCCGCGCGCGTGGCAGGCATTGGCGCGGGTGCTGACGGGGCGCGGTGGTGTCGGCACCGGCATGCTTGGATGCTGGTTGCTGCCGACCGGGATCGCCTTTTCCCTCGTCAGCGGCAAGCAGGTCTATTACCTGCTGCCGGAACTTGCCGGCGTGGCCATGCTGCTGGCCGCAGGACTCGGCGACAGCGAGCGCCGTCGCGCGCGTTCCTGGTGGTGGAGCGGGAACTGGCTGCTGGCGCTGGTTGCATTCGGCCTTTCCGTGGCCTTGCTGCTTGCGCCGGGCTGGGTTGCCGATGGGCGCATCCAGGCCAGCGATCTCATCGAACTCACGCGTGCCAGCCCCTGGTTTGCCGTGGCCGCAGCGCTGCTCGGATTTGCCTTGCTGTGGCCGATGCGCAACCTGGCGCAGGTGGTGAGGCAAGTCAGCACGGTCAGCATCATCGGCGCCTGCATCGCCTACATGATGTTTGCGCAAACGTTGTGGCAGCGTTTTGACCTGACGCCTGCCGCCGTGCAGGTGTCCGCGTTCCAGCGCCACGGCATCGCCGTCGCCCATTTTCGCCTCTACGAAAACCAGTTCCAGTTCCTTGGCCGCCTGCAGCAACCGTTGCTCGTGCTGGATGACGCCACGGTCAGCGAATGGGCCCGCCGGCATGTGCAGGGTCGACTGGTCTACACGACGCGAAACCTCGACCCTGCCGACCTTGCGCATGCCGATCTGGTGCAACCCTATCGAGGCGAGTGGTTGCTGATCGAACGCGCCGATGTGTGGGTACAACGTCGCCACGGAGGCTCCCCGCTGCCGCCTGCGCACCCCGCCCGACGCTATCCACCGGATTACTGGCGGTATGCGGCAATCGACGCGGCGCCTGCACAGGGCTGAAAAAGATCCGAAGCGCGCAGGCTCCAAGCTGCGCTATGCTGATGTCTCTTTTTCGCAACGAGCCAATCCATGCCGGCACGCATCCTGGTGGTTGATGACGAGCCCGATATCCGCAGTACGGTTCAGGAGATCCTGAGCGACGAGGGCTATCGGGTGGCAACGGCGGAGTCCGCTGCCGCCGCCCGCGAAGCGCGCCGCGGCGAGCGCCCGGATGTGGTGTTGCTTGATATCTGGATGCCCGATCAGGATGGCATCAGCCTGCTGCGCGAATGGAGCGAACGCGGCGGCCTGCCGTGCCCGGTCATCATGATGAGCGGCCACGGCACCATCGAAACCGCGATCGAGGCCACGCGCCTGGGTGCCTACGATTTTGTCGAGAAGCCGCTGTCGCTGGCCAAGTTGCTGCTGACCGTGGAGCGCGCGCTGGAAACCAGCCGCCTGCGTCGCGAGAACGAAGGCCTGCGCAACCAGATGCTGATGCCGCTGGATCCGGTGGTCACCAGCCGCGCCATGCAGGCGCTCAAGCTGCAAATGGAAAAGCTGGCTGCCCACGATGCGGCTATCTTGATCCAGGGCGAACGCGGCACCGACAAGGAAGCACTGGCACGCTGGCTGCACGAGAACTGTGCGCGTCGCGGCGGTCCTTTCGTGACTGTGTCACCCGGATCCATCGCCCGCGAACATGCGGCGCGCGCGCTGTTCGGCAGCGACGAGAACGGCGGCGTGCAGTACGGCCTCATCGAGCAGGCCAATGGCGGCACCCTGTTCCTCGACGAAGTGATCGACCTCGATGCAGAGTTGCAGATGCGCCTCGCCAGTGCGTTGGCACGGCGCAGCCTGATCCGCTGCGGCGCGCCGGATGCGGTGGCCATCGACTTGCGCGTGATTGCCGCAAGCGCACAGGATCTGGAAGCTGCGGTACAAGCCGGCAAGTTCCGCGAGGATCTCTACTATCAGCTCAACGTGGTGCCTCTGCAGGCGCCGAGCCTGCGCGAACGCATCGAGGACATCCCCGAACTGCTGCGCTACTACGCGGACTATTTTGCCAACCGCGACAAGCTGCCGTTCCGCTTGTTTCCGGTTTCAGTGCAGAACCGCCTGCGCAACTACACCTGGCCCGGCAACCTGCGCGAGCTGCGCAATCTGGTGCAGCGCTTGCTGATCCTTGGCAGCTCGCCGGAGGTGTCCATCGAGGAAGTGGAACTTGCCCTGGGCACGGCACCGGCCGAGCGGTCTGTGCCTGCGCTCAATGCAGCGGGCATCGATTTCGGATTGCCGCTGCGTGAGGCACGCGAACAGTTCGAGCGCAGCTATCTTCTGCACCAGCTCAACGAAGCCGGTGGCAGCGTCGGCAAGCTGGCCAAGATGGTCGGCATGGAACGCACCCATCTGTACCGAAAGCTGAAGGATCTCGGCATCGACCCGAAATCGACAGGGCGCGAAGACTGAGAACAGACTTGCCTGCACGTCGCCTGCATCCGGAACCATTGGCGCTCACGGACGCTCCATACCACGTTCACCATCGACTTGCGCCGCGCTGATCGACGCGCGCGCCGCCATCGTTTTTCAACAGCCTGTTGGAGGAAACCGTCATGCAACTGAAGAACAAGGTCGCACTCGTCACTGGCGCTGCCAGCGGAATCGGCAAGCGCATTGCCGAGGTGTATGCGCAAAACGGCGCCGCCGTTGCCATCGCCGATCTCAACCTGGATGGCGCCAATGCCGCCGCCAAGGAGATCAACGATGCCGGCGGCAAGGCAATCGGCGTGAAGATGGATGTCACCGATGAAGCAGACGTGGACGCCGGCGTTGCGCAAACCATCAAGACGCTGGGCAAGGTCGACATCCTGATTTCCAATGCCGGCATCCAGATCGTCAAACCGATCGAGGAGTTCTCGCTGGCCGAGTGGAAGAAGATGCTGGCCATTCACCTGGATGGCGCCTTTCTGACCACGCGCGCCTGCCTCAAGGACATGTATGCGCGTGGCGAAGGCGGCGTGGTCATCTACATGGGTTCGGTGCACTCGCACGAAGCCTCGAAGTTGAAAGCTCCGTACTGCGCAGCCAAGCATGGACTGCTTGGCCTGGCCCGCGTGCTGGCCAAGGAGGGCGGTCCGAAAAAGGTTCGCGCCAATGTCATCTGCCCCGGTTTCGTGCGCACGCCCCTGGTCGACAAGCAGATTCCCGAACAGGCCAAGACCTTCGGCATCAGCGAAGAGGATGTGATCAAGAACATCATGCTCAAGGAAACCGTGGATGCCGAATTCACCACGGTCGATGATGTCGCCAACCTCGCCTTGTTCCTCGCCGGCTTCCAGAGCAACGCACTCACCGGGCAAAGCATCACCGTCAGCCACGGCTGGCACATGCAGTGAGTCGCACGCGGAGCAAGGCAGGCGCGGGTACGGCATCCGTTGAAGCCGGCGTTGCCCGGCTTGCCGATGACTACCAGCAAGTCGCCCTGGTGCTGCAAGGCGGCGGCGCGCTCGGTGCCTACCAATGCGGCGTGTACGAAGCCTTGCATGCGGCGGGCGTCCGCCCGCATTGGATTGCCGGCACGTCGATTGGTGCCATCAACGCAGCGATCATTGCTGGCAACGCCGAAGCGGATCGCATTGCGCGCCTCAAGGAATTCTGGACGGGCATCACCCGGCCTGCCGGCACCCTCGCATGGCCGCTGCAATGGATGGCCGAATCGGCCCAGTGGTTGCCGCCCAGCCACGCCCTCAGCACCGGGGTGTCGGCCAGCAGTGCCCTGGCCAGCCTCGCACTCGGGCAGCAGGGGTTCTTCACGCCACGCACGGCATCACCGTTTCTCTATTGCGACGGCAGCGCGGCGGCAACCAGTTTCTACGACACCGCTCCCTTGCGTGACACCCTGCTGCGCCTGGTTGATTTCGATCGCATCAATGGCGGCGATGTGCGCCTGTCGGTGGGCGCATCCAATGTGCGCAATGGCAACGTGCACTACTTTGATTCGGTCATGCAACCACTGCGGGTCGAGCACATCATGGCGTCGGCCGCCTTGCCGCCGGCATTCCCGGCGGTGGAGATCGACGGCGAGAGCTGGTGGGACGGCGGCATCGTTTCCAATACCCCGCTCGAACATGTGCTGGCCGCGGCACCAAGGCGCGACAGCCTGATCCTGCAAGTGGACCTGTGGAGCGCGCGCGGCGAGCGACCCGCCACGATCATGGATGTGCTGGAGCGCGAAAAGGACATTCGCTTCTCCAGTCGCACCCGCTACGGCACCGACTCGGTTGCGCGCATGCAGAAGTTGCGCAATGCGCTCGACGACTTGTTCAAGACGCTGCCGAAGGATGCCTTGCCTGCCGGGCTGGCGGCACGGCTCAAGCCCTGGCGTTGCGACCGCGTGTTCAACATCGTGCACCTGATCTACCAGGCCAAGCATCACGAGGAGCAGTACAAGGACTACGCGTTCGATGCCAACGCCATGCGCGAACATTGGGCCAGCGGCCTGGCCGACATGCAGCGCACGCTGGCCGAGCGCCGCTATTTCGCCATGCCCGAACGCGGCAGCGGCGTGGTTACCCATGACATCCACCGTGCACTCGTCAAGGCGCGAGCGGATTCCGCCTGATCGACGTTTGCCGCCGCAGCATGGCTCGCGTCATCATGTGTCGATGAACACGCCCTTGAGCGAGCGCTTGCGCAAACAACTCGGCGGTCCACGCGATGGCGCCTTGCTGCGCTTTTCGCTCGGCAATGCGCTGCTGGCGGAAGACGATGCCAGCGGCGCGGTCGATGCGTTTCGTGCCGCGCTCGAGTTCAAGCCGGACTATTCAGCGGCGTGGAAATTGCTGGCCGCAGCGCAACTCAAGGCAGGTGATGCGTCCGCAGCGCAAGCCAGCTATGAACGCGGCATCGAGGTTGCCCACGCAGCCGGCGACATCCAGGCAGCGAAGGAAATGCAGGTATTCCTGCGACGCCTGCGCAAGAGCGACCCGGCATGATCGGCAACCGCGGCGTGCTGGCCTTGATCCTGCTGGCGGCCGCGTTCGGGGCCGGCAACTGGTACCTGCACAGGCCGATCAACCATGCCGAAGGCGTGCTCGTCGATAGCGAACCCGTGCAGAGTGAACCCACCCGTACGAATTCCATCGAGCATGGCGATTACCTTCTGCAGCCACTGGCCAACTTCGAGATCGAGGCGCGCGTGCTTTCGCGCGAGGACTATTCGATCGATGCCGGCAGCGATCTGTCGCCCACCGACTTGGCCCTGGGCTGGGGGCGCATGTCCGATACCGCCGTCATCGACCAGCTCGACATCAGCCAGTCGGTGCGCTTCTTCACCTACCGCTGGCGCGAGAATCCACCGATTCCACTCAAGGAGATCGAGCGAAGCAGTGCCAACATGCATGTGATTCCAGCCGACAAACAGGTCGCGCGCGACCTCGACAAGGTGCGCCAGGGATCATTGGTTCGCCTGCAAGGAAAGCTGGTGGAGGCGCGCCGCAGCGATGGCTTCCACTGGCGCAGTTCGCTGACCCGCGAGGACACCGGTGCCGGTGCCTGCGAATTGATCCTGGTCGAATCCATCGAACGACTGTAGGAAAGCTTGCGTCAGGGAGCAGCTTCGAATCCATCGAAGAAAATTGCATCACCGAGGCCGTAGTTGCGCACGATGCCGGCGACCTGCGTGCCTGCCGTGCCGGGCAGGGGTTCGGTGTGCTCGTATCCCAGCAGGATGATGCTGCCGCCTTGCAAGGTGTTGGTGGGTGCGCTCCATGTGGCTCCACTGATGTCGACCACATGGTTGAGTTGCACCTGGCTGAAGAATTCTCCTGGCGTCATCGGCAGTTCGTCGGCGTCAAAAAAGAGTGCGCCGCTGGTGTTGATGGTCAGCCCCAGCATATCGAGCGTGGGCGCGTTGATGGCAGCCACCGGCGCGCGCAGGGAAACGTCGTTGGCATCCGCATCGCCGCGCTCGCGTACGCGAAAGGCGAAGCGATCACCGAGACGATCGATCCAGCCACGCACCTCGACCTGGGTCGGAGCGGTGAGGCCGTTGGCCATGATGCCGTCCTCGTCACGCAGTTGCGGGCTGTTGAACACGCCGACGCCGAACGGACGAATGGCCTCGCCCGGAGTGACGTCGGCTGGCTGCATCGGTGCCTCGAAGCGCACCACCGGACGCACGAACTCGATACTGTCGGCGAGCAGGTGGCCGGCATCCTGGAACACGCCTTCCACTCCGATGGCGGCGCCCGGTTCCACATCATCCGGCCCACCGAACTCGAACA
Organism: Dokdonella sp.; assembly: GCA_016712865.1. Classification (GTDB taxonomy): domain Bacteria; phylum Pseudomonadota; class Gammaproteobacteria; order Xanthomonadales; family Rhodanobacteraceae; genus Dokdonella. The sequence goes on along the minus strand of JADJQH010000003.1, from coordinate 34,975 downwards.
CGGTTGCCGCATTCCAGCTGATGACGAGATCACCGAAGGTGAGCGAATCGCCAGGGCCCACCGTGCTGACCAGGCCCTCCAGCGATCCTTGCGCACCGGCGGTTCCGAATGGCACCGGATTGGCGCACTGGCCCGAGCTGAGGGTGTCGATCACATCACCGGCTTGGAAGTTTTCAATGCTGTCGGCGCGAATCTGGATGTAGTCGCCGAGTGCGGGAACGCCGCCGGCACAATCGGTGAATGCAATATCGATCAGCATCCATTGTTCGCCTACGCGCGCGCGCACTGGAGCGCTGAGCGTCTCCTGCACGACGCCGCCGAGCAGAAACTTGTTGCCCTGCGCGCCGCGTCGCTCGACCAAGCTGGCCAGCAGGCTGCCATTGGCATCCACGAGGCCTGCCACGACCAGCGGCGTTCCCGGAACCAATTCGGAGGGATCGGAAAACCCTTCCAGCACGGTGTCGCCGGTGATCGCGATTTCCTGGCCCAGCACGCGCAATGGATCCTGGGTGGTGACCGGACCGATCACGCTGTAGCTGAACACCAGCGGCGGGAGGTTTCCATGCATCCCGTTGCCTGCGGCCAACCAGGTCAGCTGCATGCCCGCGGGCCGTCCGATCAGGTCAGCCAGCACGCCTGGCTCATCGTCGATGATGACCGGAGTATCGGAGGGCAGGGTGAACAGGCGTCCCGCGACTTCCACGGTTTGCGTGGGTTGAGCCAGCGCCGAGGCGGCCGCGAGCAGCAAGGTGGGGGACAACAGGCGCAGACACATGGCCATGAATCACGACAGGGAGGACGGGATGCCAGCTTCGCACGCCAGCCGGGTGCAGGGAATCGGGGAAAACACCCAGTTGCGCCTGCTCGACTTTGCTGTTCAACAGTCATTGCGGAACCGGACGGGTGCAACCTGCTCACGGTTTCACGATGCCTGTTCGGCACGGGCTGCGTTGCCCGGGCCCGCTGGCAAGCTCCAGCGGGCCCGAGCGCAGTGTGGCCCAGTACGCCTTGCAATCGGGTACCGGGCTGCGTTGCAGGGTTCAGACCGTCACCAGGCTGCCATCGAACCGCCGGAACGTGAAATTGTCGAAGGCGCCGCCCCGCAGGGGTTTGAGTTCGCTGAGCATGTTGATGGCCATGCGTTCGCCGAGTGCAATGCTTTGCATGGAATCACTGCGGAAGTGAATGCCTGTCTGCACGCGGCTGATGCCGATGTTGGCGGCCAACTTGTTGAGCTCGCCTTCGACGGTCAGCGGCGCGCCGGCGTAAGGCACCAGGGCCGTGCCGTCCGCATTCGCCAGCACCGGGTTCGGCAGCGCGGCGTTGCCGTCGAAGAATGCCTTGAGCACGGTGACGCCGGCAGCAGCAATGACCGCATGGGCAGATGGGTAGGAAGGATGCGGCGGGCATCCACCTTTCCATGCCATCGGCATCAGGTAGGTACCGTAGCGACTGAAGGTGGCCGCAAGTGCCTGCGACCCCAGCAGTGCCGTCGGAATCGGATACGTGGCTGCACCGTTGATGTGGTTGTGAACGCGACCGGCGTAAGCCTCCGGGCGCAGGCGCCTGTGCACCTGCCACTTTTGCCAGAACACCGGGGTCAAGGCGGCAAGCGTGCAGCGGGCAACCAGTTCCCAGAGTTGCCCGTTCAGTCCATCCGCTTCGTTCGATGGAGGAATGGGCAGTCCGGGATTCCTCGGGATTCCCAAACGCAACAAGTGGATCAATGCAAGCATGACATGTTGATAGCCGAAGCCCAGTGGCACGTCCAGCTGCAGGGAGCGGGTGAGGTCGCGGGAAGTGCAGATCCAGCGCGGTGTGCCTGCCGCGGCGGTTGGGCCGCCACCGCCGCCACGCATGTTCGCCAGCCAGTCGGCATAGCTGGTGGAGTAGTCAACACCGGCCAGCGGCGGCGTGAGAACCTGGGGTGTGCTGTAGGCGCCCTGTTGCACCGGCATCCAGAAGAACTGCGACAACCACGGTCCTTCGAGCGTGCCGGGCAGCGCGCTGCGGAACAGGGTTTGTGCGTCGATGGATCCACCAGGCCGCGGGCCGTCATAACCCGGCTGCATCGACAGGTCGGAAGCGGCTTGGGCGATCAGTGGATGACTCGGATACTCGACAAACGGAACATCGCGAGTCAACGCACCCCAGTAACACTCCACCATTTCTGCCGCGATCTCGTCACTGGCAAACCTGGGTGGCGGCGGAATCCGCCAGCCCTGGGCATCCTGGCCGATCAAGCTGAAGTTGAAGCCCATGCGCGGCTGCACCAGACGTGCGCCAGGGGTTCCCATCGGCACCGCCGCCAAATCCTGCGACGTGCCGCTGTTCACCGCAATCAGCAAGCGGTTGTATGCACCCGGATCCACTTCGCCGAGATCGTTATGGGGCAGGCCCTTGGTGTGTGAGGCAATATGGCCCGGCAGGTTTTCATCACCGTTGGCTTGCTGGCCTCCCTGAAAGCTCGACTGCTGACCCAGCGCGGCCTGCATGCGTTTGAGGAACGCACGATTGCGCCGTTGCCAGCTGTTCTGCGTTTGGGATGGCGGCAGCGCGGCCGAGGCGGCGTTCACGATGCCGGCGGCAGGCAAGCCCAGGCCAACGCCCATGCCGAGTCCCACGGTGCCAAAGGTCTTGAGAAATTCGCGCTTGCCGGGATCTTCAATCGTCACCGCAGAAGGCGCGGATGGTGCTTCGTCGTTGCGTTGCATGACACATCCTCCACGAGCGCCGTCCAGCATGCGGCTGCTGGACGGCAGGGGTTTCCGCGGTCGCGTTCCGCGAACGCCGCAACTTGAACAATTCAGGGAGTGATGAGCAGGATTACTTTCTGTTCTTTTCCACTCGGTGTCACACATCTGGCCAGGGTCATCGAACAGGTTCAAACGGCGCACACCGCAGGCGCGGCTGAGTGTCGATCAAGCGCGAGGTTCGCCTGCGCTGCGTTGCCTCGAAACTCCGAAACAGCTATTCGAATTCGTTGCGGAAGATCTTGTCCTGCAAGTGCACGGAAGCGCCGACCAGGTCGATCATCGGATACCAACTCGCGCTGGTCGAGCAGCCCAGCGAGCAGTTCTGTACATCGCCGACCGCATCGACAAACGTTCTGCCCAGGCTGATGCCGCTCAAAACGTCGGTTGCGTACGGATTGTCGGGCTGCGTGGGATATGGCCAGTACAGGCGAAACGTCTGCATGTAGAAGACGCTTGCAGCAGACAGGCTCGAGAGCGGAGCAATGCTGCGATCAGCCTGCACGATGATCTTGCCTGAGGACGTATCAACCGTGACAGGCCATGTGCCGATGGGCACGGCCACATAATCCCCAAGGGTACTGTCATAGCGATACAGTTCGATGGACAGGGACTGCTCCAGGTTCGCGCTGTATGGCGTGCAGCCCGGCAATGGGGCCTGGGTGGAAACGGAAACCACGAGATCAAGTCCAGCGGACGGATCGCCGGTTGCCAGATTGTTGTCGACGTTCGACCAGGCGTACCACCCCCATTCCGACGCTGGATTGGCGAACTGTCCCGGATACAGGCACAAGCCAACTATCTCCGAAAGGCTGGCCATCTGGAATTCGAGATAGACCGTGTTTTCGCCAAACGCCGGCAGGGCATCCGTCGTGGTCGCGGACACACCGACCAGATCGATCAGCGGATACCACGATGCGCCGCTGCTGCACGGCGACTCGCAGACTTGCACGTCGTTGGGTGGATCAACAACCGACGCGCCCACATGAATGGACTCGGCGACATCATAGGTCAGGTTGGGATTGCCATTGGAGGGCAGATAACTTGCCTGCGCGAAAAAATACATGCGAGAAAGCGCCGAAAACGCATCCAGCGGCCCGGATACGGATGTGCTCATGCCCAGGGTTTTCGCGGTGAAATCCAGGCTCAAATTCACCACCTGGCTGTTTTGCACAAAAGTCTGCTGAGCTTGGTCCCAGACGTACATGCTGGCCACGATGCTCTGCTGTGTACTGGCCGATGTCGGCGCGCACGGTGTGGATTGCGGCAGCGTGCTTGCTGCCAGCAGGACTTCGATTCCTGTGTTCGGGTCGCCGGTTGCGGCGTTGTCATCGACATCAATTGCAACCTGCCACCGTTCGTCAAATCCAAATACCCCGATTGCGGTCGGAACGCGGCACAAGGTGATCGTCTGCGGCAGGTTTGCCAGGGCAAAACTGACCGATAGCGAATTGGCCTGCGCAGCGGCAGGTACCAGCATGCAGGCAGCCAGGGCGAGCAGGAAAAAGCAGAAGGTGGACCGAATATTCATCGCAGTCATGACTCGATTCCTCGGAGATCTGATCAACGTTTAAGGAATCGCGGTGCAGGATTACAACGAGAGTGCGAACGATGGAATGGATGGCAAGAGCCCGAGTCGAAGGCACAACGGTGATCGTGGCGCTCTCGCCATTGGTTGGACCAACCGCCATCGAAAATCGCCCACCGTCGATCAGCCTTGTAATTCCAGACACGAATTCCCTTACCTGCAGCGAACAGGTCCTGCCGTTTCGGCAGGCCATCAAGGGGAGCGACATGATCCAGCGCGTGTTTGCAATGACAATCTGCGTGTTGCTGTTTGTACCTGCGTTGATGGCGCAGACACCACAGGGAACGCAATTCAGCTATCAGGGCGCGTTGCGCCAGGCCGGGACTCCGGTGAATGGCAATGTGGACATGGTGTTTGACCTGTTCGACGCGCCGGTAGGCGGAAATGCAGTGGGGCCATCCCTGCAGTTCACCGCGGCAAACGGAAATCCCGTCGATGTCGATGACGGCGTATTCAACGTCACGCTCGATTTCGGAGCCACTGCGTTCAACGGGCCGACGACTTTCCAGCGTTGGTTGCGCATTACCGTGGGCGGGACCGTGCTGGTGCCCAGGGCGCGCATCGAAAATGCGCCCTACACCCTGCAGTCGCGCACGGCCGAGTTCGCCTATGACGTAGCGGATGGAAGTATCGGATTCAACCAGATCGATGCGAGCCAGGTGCAGCGGCGAATTGCCTCCGGTTGCGCAAGCGGTTCGAGTATCCGCAGCATCAACCAGGATGGATCGGTGTTGTGCGAACCCGACGCGGATTCCGGCACCATCACCGGCGTGACCGCTGGGCTCGGCCTGGTCGGCGGCGGCACCACGGGAGTCGTCAATGTCGCCGCCGATACCTCGGTGGTCCAGGCACGTATTTCGGGAACCTGCGCCAGCGGTTCAAGCATTCGTGAAGTAAACGCAGACGGCTCGGTAGCCTGCCAGAGTGATGCCAACTCGGGCGGCACCATTACCGGAGTTGTCGCGGGAACTGGCCTAGTGGGTGGTGGCAGCAGTGGCAGCGTTGCCCTCGACATAGCCAATCCACTCACGCTTACCACGGATGCGGGAGGAACCCGGCTGCTGGTCGAAAACTCCGGGAGCAATGGGGTTGGCCTTGAGGGGCGGGCGTCGGGTGATTTCGCAGTCGGTGTATTTGGCAATGCCACAACAACTTCAACCGAGGGCAGTGGAACTGGTGTGCTGGGAAGGTCCTTCAGCGCAAACGGCGTTGGAGTTCTGGGGCAAAACGACGCAACAACTGGACCAGCAACAGGTGTTTGGGGACAGTCCGCTGCCGATGGCGGAATTGGCGTAGCTGGGTACGCCACCCATGCTGGAGATGCGAATGGTTACTCGGCCGGAGTCTATGGCCAAAGCGTGACAGCGCTGGGCAGGGGAATTTGGGGGAGGGCCACGGGGACTGGCGGGCGCGGCATATTGGGGGAATCCTCCACAGGGATTGGAGTTCATGGTGAGACTGGTGCTGCATCACCCGGGGTCTATGGAAAGTCGTTTACGGGGCCTGGAGTTTCCGGTTACTCAATGTCGGGCGATGGCGTAACTGGAAATGCAAATGGTGGAGCCGCAGGAGTTCGCGGGACCACATATTCCACGAACGGATTCGGCGTCGTCGGCTATGCCTCAGCCACTACCGGATCGAGCCGAGGCGTCTACGGCCAAGCCGATGCAGCGCCCGGTGTCGGCGTGCATGGCTACAGCGGATCGGGTGCCGGCGTTCTTGGGACGACCGGCGGCACTGGCTGGGCGGGGGCATTTGTCGGTCGAGTCTCCATCAACGGTCCCCTGTCGAAGCCGCTCGGTAGTTTCGAAATCGACCATCCGCTCGATCCCGCAAACAAGCTGCTGTATCACTCGTTTGTCGAATCGCCGGACATGAAGAACATCTATGACGGCCTTGTCACCCTGGATGCCAATGGCGAAGCCTGGGTCGAGATGCCGGACTACTTCGAAGCGCTCAATCGCGATTTCCGCTACCAGTTGACCGCTTTGGATGCGCCTGCACCATCGCTGCACGTGGCAAAGCGCATCCAGGACCGGCGCTTCAAGCTGGCCGGTGGCGTGCCCGGACAGGAGGTTTCCTGGCAGGTCACCGGCACGCGCAAGGATGCCTATGCGGAAGCCCATCGCATCCAGGTTGTGGTCGAAAAGACTGGCAGCGACCGCGGCAAGTACCTCTATCCAACGGAAGCCGGCAAGTCCAGCGCCGAAGCCTTGCGGCCGTGGATGCGGCTGGAAGCGGTGAAGATGGAGCAAGCGAAGGAAGGCTCGCCATGAACCACGCATCAATGGGTCGGGCTTGGGGGGTGATGGCGCTGTTGATTGCTGCGCCTGTTTTGTCGGTTACTGGAGCAGAACCTGCGGCACCCGCCGGCAATGGTTACAGCATCGATGCACAGGTCATCGGTGCCGGAAACGCTCGCTTGCAGGGCGGCAACTGGAGTCTGGAAGGCACGGCCGGTCAAGCGGATGCCGCCACGTTGGCTGGCGGCAACATGGGTCTGGAAGGTGGCTTCTGGGCCGCCGTCAATGCCGACACGTCGGGCGATGGAATCTTCCAATCGGGCTTCGAATGAGCGCTTCTGTAATCGCCATGCGCGATTGCTGAATAAGGACTCGGCAACGACGGACGCTCCTGTGGCATCTGGCAGGCAGTTCCGCGACCTCAATCATCAACCTTGGAGCACGACAATGCCAAACCGACTCGATTTCGTACCCGAGCGTTCGGTTGCCCGTCTGGATCTGTCGGCGGCGCAATCGGGAATCTTCACCCCGGGCATCGAGACCATCGACATCCAGGATGTGCAGGTGCAGCGCTTCAACGACCTGGCGCAGTCACTGAATGCCGAAATGCCCTCCCTGTCGGCAGACCAGCTGGCCGGCGTCGCACGCCGCGTGTTGCGCACCGCGGCCATGGGTGGCGACTCTCCGTTCATTCGCTCGCGTTTGCGGCGCGCAGCCGAGATGCGCGCGATGCGGGCGGACACCGCGTGGCGACTGTCGGAGGATTTCCAGCACCGCATCGGCAATCTGCTGGGCTATGTCGATGACCCCTTGGGCCTCATCCCCGACAAGACGCCGGTGATCGGCCTGCTGGATGACGCGCTGCTGGTCGATATCGCCATGGACGTTCTGCGCGATGAACTGGACGGCTATGCGGAGTTTCGTCGTTTCCTCGAAGCAGAGGCCATCGCGCGCCACCTGCCGGTTGTCGACCTCGGCATCTCGCGGGACGAGTGGCAGATTGCGCGGGAAGATGAGCTGCGCCTGGAAAAGCATTTGCGCCAGGTGCGCGGCTCGGTCTATGCAAGCAGCGCGGCGGAGCGCATTTTTCGGGTGTGTTGATGCCGAGCACTGGCCCCGCTGGCAAGGATCGCCGCATAATCCGCGCCGGCGGCACTGGCGGAGAGTTTCGTCAATGAGCGGCTTCGACACGACCCATTGGAGCGTGATTCTGCGTGCTCGTGGAGGCGCGGGCGAAGCACGCGAAGCGCTCGAAGACTTGTGCCGAACCTACCGCACGCCGGTACTGGCGTACATTCGGCGCTGCGTCCGCGGCGGCGATGCGGCCGAAGACCTGACCCAGGCGTTCTTCGTGCACTTTCTGGAGAAGGAAACCTTCTCCGTTGCCGATCCGCAGCGCGGCCGTTTCCGCGCGTTCCTGCTGACTGCTGTCAAGCGATTCCTGATCAATGCCCACGCAGAAACGCAGGCGGCAAAGCGCGGCGGCGGCGTGCAGTTCGACTCGATCGATGAAAGTGTCGTCGGTGGCCTGCTTGGTCGAGGGGAAACACCCGACCAGGCCTTCGAGCGGAGTTGGGCGATGATCGTCCTCGAAGGCGCGTTGCGTCGTCTGCGCAGCGAAGCCCAGCAGGCCGGCAAGCAGGCATTGTTCGAGCATCTGCGCGAGTTTCTTACCGAGGCCCCCGATGACGCCGACTACACCCGCGTGGCCGCGGCGCTGAACCTGAGGCGCAATACGCTGGCGGTCGCGGTCCATCGCATGCGACATCGATTGCGCGAACTCGTGCGCATCGAGCTGGCGCAATCCACCAGCAGCCGGGGTGATCTTGAATGCGAATTGCGGGAGCTGCGCGGTGCGCTGGGCGCGGCCATGCAGGCAGACACCGAAATCGCGCAGGTCGGTTCATGAATCGCCGTCATGGTCCCGAATGGAAGCCGAGCCCATGACAGGCAATCCGCAGCCGAGCCATCGAAACATCTCCAGATCGCGTTGGTCGATGGTGACCCAGCACACGATTGCCGCGCCGCAAGACCCACGCAGCGCGCTGGTCGAGTTGTGCATGCACTACTGGTATCCGGTGTACGCCTACGTGCGGCGTTGCGGCCACGCACCGGATATTGCACAGGACATCGCCCGAGGCTTCCTGCAAAACCTGTTTGTGCATTTCCGTGATGACGCGGCGGCGCTTGCCCAGGCTCGCTTTCGTGCCTACCTGTTGGCCTGCCTGAATGCTTTTCTCGCCGATGACTGGCGGCGCACGCCGGATGGCGAAATGGCATCGGAATTGCGCCATGCCCCGAACAATCTCGAGCTGCGCTACCAGCGCGACAACATCCAGGCACAATCGCCGGAAGCCGCTTACCAGCGCAGCTTTGCGCTGGAGATGCTTTCACGTGCCACGCATCGCCTTCGCGCCGAGGCGCGACAGACCGGTCATCTGCCCATGTACGAGGCATTGCACAAGTTCCTCGCCGTGGAACCGCTCGCAGGTCAATACGAAGAACTAGCGCGTGAACTCGGACGCAGGCCGCTGGCGCTGGTGGTTGCGCTCAAGCGCCTGCGCCAGCGCCTGCGCGAGCTGATTGGCGAGGAGCTGGCCGATACCGTCAGCTCGCATGACGAGCTCGATGCCGAGATGAAGGTGCTGCATTCGATCCTGCGCGAACAGGCGCGATGAGCAGCAAGCAGACCATGCGGCCGCTGGAGTCCAGCCTCGCGGACTCGCTGTTGCCCTCCGCTGACCAGGCAGCCCTGGCAGATCTGGCGTTTGGAAGCCTGAGCGGATCCGCCCGGCAGCGCCAGGGCAGCGAGCAATTGAGCGTTGGTCGTCACTTGGCGTTCCTGCCGCTGGACGCGTTGGAGCTGGATCTGAATGACCCTCAGCAGCGCCAGCTTGGTGACTACGAGCTGCTTGAACTTATTGGTCAGGGCGGCATGGGTGTTGTCTATCGAGCACGCCAGATCAGCCTGGATCGCGAGGTTGCGGTCAAGTTGCTGGCCGCCGGACCTTGGGCGTCGCGTGAGTTCATCTCACGCTTCCAACGCGAGGCGCAAAACGCAGCGCGCATGCAGCATCCGAACATCGTCACCGTGTATGAAGTCGGCACGGCGGAGGATCTGCACTTCTTCAGCATGCGTCTGGTGCACGGGCGCAGTCTGGCGGGTGCATTGCATGTGGATGGCCCCTGGGGCGCGCGAGCCGCGGCTGCCTTGATGCGCACGATCGCCGAGGCGGTGGAGTACGCACATCGCCTCAATGTCCTGCATCTGGACCTCAAGCCCGCCAATGTGTTGCTTGACGAAGCTGGTGTTGCGCATGTGGCGGACTTTGGCCTGGCCCGACGCCTCGATGATGTGCTGGCAATGGAAGCCACCGAGGTCTCCGGCACGCCCAGTTACATGGCGCCTGAGCAAGGCGAGCCCGGCGCGCAACCCTTGACTCCGGCGACCGACATCTGGGGACTGGGTGCAATCCTGTACGAGCTGGTCACCGGACAGCCGCCTTTTAGCGGTGGCTCTGCGCAAGCCACGCTTGTGCTCCTGCGCGAGGCGCGGCTGCCCGAACCACGGCGACTACGCGCAGACCTGCCACTGGATCTGGATGCGATCATCCAGAAGTGCCTCGCCCGCAATCCGGCAGAGCGTTATGCGAGTGCCGGCGCATTGGCCGACGATCTAGCCCGTTTCATCGACCAACGCGAGGTGAAGGCGAGGCCATTGAGTTCATGGCAGCGCATTGGTCGCTGGATGCGACGCGAACCGAAAGTTGCCGCCGCTGCGTTGTTCGCCGTGGGTGCCCTGGTCATTGGTCTATTGGCAAGCACCCAGCAGTGGCAGCGCGCGGAAAAAAATGCCGCAATCTCCAATCAACGATTGTGGGAAAGCCGCCGCCAGGCGGCGTTGCGCCAGCAGCAGGACGGCAATGGATTCCAGGCCTTGCCCGGTCTCATCGCCAACGTCGAGGAACAAGAGCATGCCGAGGGCGTCGGCGCGGCGGCAATCGAGCGACGGGAAATTGGCTCCATCCTGAGCCAGGGCGTCATCCTGATTGATCGAATGATCGTGCCGGACGCCATGCCATTGGCCAGCGAGTTGAGTCCGGATGGGCGCGTGATGGCGCTTGCGCTCAATGACATGAGCGTGCGCTGGTTCGACACGGAAACCCTGACCGAACGTGGTCGAGTGGACCTCGCGGCGCTGCCAACCTCCGATGGCAACATGCTTGCACCGCGCTTGTTGCGCTTCGTGGACAATCAGCGCCTGAGGGTCACGCTGGATTGGCCAGACTACCTGGCCAATCCCGGAAACGGGGATACCTACCTGATTGACCTGGAGCGTGCGGAAGTCATCGAGCCTCCGATCGCCTATTCCGATGCCATCTTCAGCGCGGACGGCAAGCATGCGCTGGTGCGGACTCAGGAACGTACGATACAGACATGGCAGGTTGAGCCCTGGAAAGCCTTGTCCGCGACGGTTTCCCAGCCGGCGAACTGGGATTTGCCGTGGCTACTTGGACGCGATGCGCGCTTCGCGGTTGCCGTGCTTGGAACACAATTCGGGATTGAATTGCGCAATCCGCTTGATCTGGACAAGGCGTCGGCTATCGCCATGCCCGATGGAACCACGGTACACGCGCTGATGGAGAGCAACAACGGGGCCGTGATTGCGGTGGGCGATGGTCGCGGCAGGGTCAGCCTTGTCGACGCAGGGACACGTGCCGTGCATTCGCTTCGATTGCCTGCTGGTTCCGCAGTGAAATGGATCTCCTTCAGTGAAGACGATGCATGGATAGCAATCGTGCGCGCGGATGGCGGGGCGTTTGCATTCGATGTTGCCACTCGCCAACCATTGAACGCAGGTCTGATGCTCAATGACTTCGAACCACGTCAGGTTGCAATCAGTCATGCGGAGCGCTTGCTTGTCGCGGCCGGGTCAGGCGCGACATCGCTCTGGCGAATTGCCGAGTCGGGACCGATACCTCAGGAAGCCACGCGCCTGCCAACCAGCCCAACCCGGGTCATGCGCGCGGGCACCAACTCCATGGGAGTTTCCATGAGCAAGGGCTTGCTGGCGACCGCGAGCATGGATGGGGAAGTTCGCCTTTGGCGCTTGCCATCGGCGGTGAATCTGCCAGCCCGTGCTGCAATGCAGATTCCGGGAAACCTGTACTACGATGGTTCGCAGGTGCTCGATGTTGCCTACGACCAGTTGCGCGTGGTGAGTACGCGCGGCCAATCTTCCGGGGACTGGGTCCGTTTGCCGCAACCGATCGCCTTTGCCGAACTGGTTGATGGCGGCAAGGTCATCATTGCAAGTGCGGGCGCGGCCCTGCATGTGCTGGACGCGAAGTCGATGCGTGCGCGCTACCCGGCAATCGAGTTACCGGCCAATCCATTGCGATTGGTTGCCAATCCGCGTAATGCAAATCTGGTGCTGGCCTTCGCAGGCAACGGACCCCAGGGCTTTGAGGAGCACCTCATCGAGTATGACCTGCACAGTGGCCAGCGCTTGCCGACGGGAATCGTCCTGCGTGGACCGCTGCGCCAGTTGGAGCTTTCCCCGGATGGGACGCGCCTGCTCGCCAGCGGCCCGCCGAACGGCAGCACGGATGTGATCAGCAGCCACGGTTTGAATCTGCTGGGGCGTTTTTCGCATGACCCGGAACGGCCCGTCAGTTGGGCCTGCTTTTCTGCCGATGGCGAACTGTGGTTCACGGCGAGAAGTGTCGACGAAGCGCTGGCCGAAGAAGCCGACCTGATTCGCTGGGAGCCGGAACGCAGCGTGATGGCGGAGCGACGCCGACTGCCAGGTGTATTTCCGATCGGAGTGTTCGACCTGCAGGGCAAGCCCCTGTTGGTCGCAAATGATCGGATCGTGCTTGATCCGGGCGCATCCGATGAACATGCCCTCATGCACCTGACACGATCACAGGCAACGTCCGTGTTCGCGCGAAGCCACGACGGACGTCTGGTTGCCCTCGCCAGTGGACGGGATGTCCAACTCTACGATGCCGAAAGCCTGGCTCCGGTAGGCCCACCGCTGCGCTCCAACCTGGGTGTGGGTGATTTCCCGGCGCAGTTGGCGTTCTCTCCGGACGATACTCAATTGCTCGGTCGAGCCCTGCATGGTCATTGGCTGCTGTGGCCAATTGCTGCCGATCTGCGCGACACGAATGAGATACATCGGGACGCATCTTTGCTGAGTCCCACGCAACAGAGCCAGCACGTTCTTGCCTTGCCGGAAAAAGCGGAGCGGGATCATCTGCGCAGGCAGGCGCCGTTTGCCTGGCGCGGCGCGGAGTCTCGTCCAGAGCTGCCCTCCGACCGCACGGTGGAGGGGGAGCCCATCCCCAGGCGTGATCCGCATGCCAGTTCGCTGATGCTCGACCTCACCCAGGCCTATGGCGGCGCTCCAACCACGCAGCGGGAAATGATGGATTCGGTGTTCACAAGCGCCAGTCAAATGCCTTGGGGTCTGGTTCGCCTTGCCGGAACCGACTATGACCTGCGCGGTTCGCTGGAATTGCGCTGGGGTGACGGTAGCGGTGGCGATCAAGGCATGTTTCCCCTTCGATCCGTTGGCATCAAGGTGCCCTTGATGCCGATAGCGGCATTCCATGTGCTGATGTTTGCACCCACGGGTGCGCCCACAGCCGAACCGTACGCCTACGCAAATGTGCGCGTGCACTACCGCGACGGCAGCAGCACATTGTTGCCGATCCGAACCGGGCGTGATGTGTCCGCCACGGATCCTGGCTTGGGTAACGTAGCCTGGGTACGCGGTGACCACTTGAGGTTGACCGGTGGATTGCGGCAGATGCTCATCAACAATCCGCGCCTGCTCAACCCGCACCCTGATCGGCTGATAGATTCCATCGACCTTGAAGCATCCAAGACCCAATGGGCCACACCGGTGTTTTTTGCCGTTACTGCCGAGCCTGTAACTTCCCCCGGGAATTCCGGTATGGAATCCCCGAATACCGGAAATGAGCCCCCCCAACCAACCTCCAAGGAGCCATGACATGAACGAATTTCGCATTCTGCCTGTTGCGCTGGCGGTATTGACGATGGCTGCCGTACCCGAGCCTGTCAAAGCTTGTGGCGAGGTGATGTACCGGATGGGGGGCGCGCTGCGCTACCAGGCGTTTGTGACCCGGAATCCGGCCGAGGTTCTGGTCTACTCCAGCCATGATTCGGCGCGACCGGAAGCGGAGCGCCAGCGCTTTCACGACAACCTGGAGAAGGCCGGACACCGGGTAACAATGATCAACAACGAGACCGAACTCACCAAGGCCCTGGGCGAGCGCTCTTTCGACGTGATCATCACGTTGGCCGCGGACGTGGATGCCGTGAGCCGGGAGCTGGCAACGGCTTCGCGACAATCGATCCTGATTCCGGTGATTGACCGTAATGCCAGCAATGAACGCGCCATGCGCGAGCGCTTCCCGCAACTGGTGAGGACGGACAGCAGTCTTAACCAGTTCCTGAAGTCCATCGAACAAAGCATGAAGGCGAGCGGTACATGAAGGCCGCGTCCCGCAGCCATGGACGGACCTCGGGAGGCAGCAGGCCTGGCCGCTTGCTGCCGCTGGTCGGAATTCTGGGTTTGGCTGCTTCGGGTTCCGCGTGGGCTCATCCTCCTGCGGAACACGCGAAAGAAACCGCGGCGAAAGAATCCCACGCCGGGCAAGGATCAGAGGCGTTGGGCAGTGACGCGCATGCAGAGTCCATGCATGGCCACGGCGCGATCTCCATTGCCTACCAGAACACCCTGGTCAACGGCTTCCTGAAGCATGATGGCAACCCCAGGGACATTGGCACCGTTCGCATTCATGGCATCAATCTGGGCGGGGAATACCATTTTTCCGACCACTGGTCGGTGCATGCCGCGATTCCCTTCGTACAGAGTCGCTATCTCGGCCCGGCTCCGCATTGTCCGACAAGGGTTCCGGAGGCGTGCCAGGTGCCGGGCGTCCGGGTGCCGTCACCGGAGCATCCCGAATCCCGTTTTCTGGATGACGGAAGCGCGCATGGCGCGTGGCAGGACTGGCATCTGGGTGTCGCCTACCACACGGCGATCGGCAACTATCAACTGACGCCTTCGATGACCTTGCAGGTGCCCAGCCACAATTACCCGTTCTTTGCGCAGTCGGCGGTTGGCCAGAATCTGGTCAAGCTCGAGGTCGGCGCCGAGCTTGCCCACCAGTTCGAGTTCACCAACCTGTACTACCGGACCGCCCTGTATCGCGTGTTCGTCGAGAAGACCCTCGGCATCAGCGTCGATCACTACAAGCTCGACGTCGAGCTGGGCTGGTTCATCAACGAGGATGTTTCAGTCAAGACCTTCGCGACCTGGAAACGCGGCAAGGGAATCACCACCGATGATCCGCGCCTGGCGCAAAGCGAGATCTTCTATCACCACGACCAGATTTCCCGCCATGAGTACTTCAACGTGGGCTTGGGCATGGATTACCAGATCAACGATCGCTATACCCTTTCGACGACCGCACAAACCCTGATCTGGGGCAACACCGTATACAACCTGCAGTATGCGTTCGGCGTCCAGTTGTCGCGGGCGTTCTGACGCGCGAGTGCGGCGGGCGGCCCGATCCTGGACCGACAGATCGCCGATGGCTCAGGCCGCCGCTTCCGCCAGCAAGGTGGCGATTTCCGCGCCAAGGCGCAGGTCATCGAGCAGTCCGAAATGCTTGCGTCGCAGGCGACCCTGGCGGTCGATGAGGATCAACGTGGGCGTGCCCTGCATGGCGTAGGCCTGCATGGTCAACGGCAAGGGATGGCGGGCGGAGTCGTTGTCCTCGTACGCATCCACTGCCACCGGGTAGGCGATGCGGTTCTCCTTGAGGTACACGGAAAGCGCGTCAGGGCCCATCACCTGATGATGCTCGAACACCGTGTGGATGCCGATCACGGCGAGGTCGGTTGCGGAAAACGCGCTGGCCACTTTCAGGCTTTGCGGAACCGCGTGCTGCACGCAGCCGGGACACAACATCTGGAAGGCATGCAGGAACACCACGCGCCCGCGCAAGTCGGCCAGGCTCAATCCGGCGGACGAATTGAACCAGCGCGATACCAGCAATTCCGGAGCGGGTTGCAGCGGCATGAAAGATTCCCGGTAGTTGATCGAAGACTCAATCGAAGCCGTCGTGGAATATCCCTTCGACGGAGTAGAGCGCCTCGACTTCAGCCTGGCTCAGTACGCCGTCGAAAACCTTGACCTCATCAAGCAGCCCGGTCAGGTACGAAACCGGCTGCGCGTTGATATTGACGCCGCCAAGCAGGAAATTTGCACTGTTGCTCGTGTAGGCCGGACTTGCGACCGTGCTTTCTGCCGGCCCGTAATCCACGAATATCTGCGAAACACCCGGCGGCGGCGCGTACGTGCCCACCACCAGATGCCATTGGCCGTCGTTGACCGGCGTCGTCGAGATGACCCCTGAAGGAGTTGCGCTGATGACGAAGAACACGGCCGATCCGTCGAATCCGCCACCACCGGTCGGGTTGAAGCCGAAAGCGAATCCGGACTGGATCGTGAAATCGGTCTTCGAGGCAATCATCTGAGTCTCGGTACTCGGGGTGCTGCTGCGGACCCAGGCGGCAATGGAAAAACTTCCACTTGGAAATTCGCCGAGGCTGAGCACATTGCCCATGTTGACCAGCGAGCCCGTGGTGGAAACCAGGGACAGGGCGCCACCGAGAATCCCCTGGCCCGGCACGAAGCTTGCCCCGCCCGCGAGCGTGCCATCGTGACCCGCGGGGCCGCTGTCGACAACCTGGGTGCCGAATGTTTCGTCAAGGTTCCAGTGCGAGGCCAGCTGAGCGCCCTGCGCCGGTAGCGCAAGCGTGGTGCCAAGAGCAAGGCTGATGGCAAGGGCACGCGCATTGCAGACAGGCTTGAACATGTAAGCTCCCCCTGGGTTGTTGAAGCGGAATCCAGTATATGCCGGAGGCGACAGGAATCACTCCGCCTCGGGGCGTTGTCTCCCATTGCACTTGTGCAGAACGAGCCGTTGCGGTTCGCTCGGCAGTTTCGGTTTCATGTTTTCGTGGAGGTTGCGCGATCCCGCAACATTACCACGGCACGATAAACCGGCCAGGTGGCGAGCAGCAGACCCAGTGCGATCCATGAATGCAGCGGATCGGCAATCATCACGCCAACCAGAAAGGCCACGGCAATCGCGAGGCCGCTGTACGTTGTCCACGGATAGCCCCAGCTGCGGTACGGGCGGTTGAGGTCCGGCTCGCGTTTGCGCAGCACGATCACGCACACGAACATGGAAGCTGAAAGCACCGCCATCAACGAGGCGGTGACCTTGAGCACGCTGTCGAATGCGCCGGACACGAGAAAGGCAAGGGTGACCAGGGCGGTTGCGAGCAGGGCGACGTCGGGCGTGCCACCGCGATTGACCCGCGTCACCTGCGGCGGACACAAGCGATCGCGTCCCATGTCCAGCAGGATGCGCGGCCCGCACAGGATGCCGGAGTTGATGACACCGATCATCGAGATCACCACGATCAAGGTCAGCAACTGATCGCCACGGAAGCCGAACAGCAGATGTGCAACGGTGCCGCCGGCAAACGGATCGTGCGCCAGTTGGTCCAGGGGAATGGCCCACAGGAAGGCCGCATTGAGCAACAGGTACATGCCGATGATCAGGTACAGGCTGCGGAACATGCCGCGTGGAATCTCGCGACCCGGATCCTTGAGCTCCTCGCCAAAGTAAACCGTGTAGTAATAGCCATCGAAGGTGAAGATCACGGCCTGCATGGCCAGCGCCAGGGCGGCCAGCAACGCCACGCCTTGCGGCATGGGTGCCGGTGCCACCGCGGATGCTTGCGGCTCGATCATCACGAACGCAGCCACGACAAGCACGCCAAGCCCCAGCAGCTTCGCCAGGGTGGTGAGCTTCTGCACCCAGCCGCCGGCGCGCACCTGAACCCAATTGAGCGCGACCAGAACGAGGAATACGCTCAATGCGACGGCGGTTGTCTGCCCCGCGAGTTGCGGGAACAAGGTGGCGGAGTATTCGCCGACCACCAGGGCAATGGCAGCGGTCGATGCGTTGTTGCTGAACCAGTTCACATAGCCGACGAAGAACCCCGCGAAATCCCCGAGCGCCCGGCGCGCAAACACATACGGCCCGCCAGCGCACGGAAGCATCGCGCCAAGTTCGGAGAATGCGCCAGCGCCGAGCAAGGCGTTGATGCTGCCGAAAACCCAGATGGCGAAGATCCAGTACACGCTCGGTAGCAGCGCGGCAATTTCGCCGGGTGTGCGCAGGATGCCGCCGCCGATGGTGGTGCCGATGGCAATGGCCAGGGCAAACATCAGTCCGAATACGCGAAGCAGGCTCCCGCGCGCGGCAGCCTTGCTGCTGCCCGACATCGTCACGCTCATGCATGTGCTCCCCTGGCCGGGCTGAGGCCCAAGCGACGGATGCTACCGCAGACGCCCGGCATGTGCCCGCGTGCATGCCGCGCGCGCGGGCGTCACGGATACGCCACGTGCGCGTCGTCATGCCGTCATGCAGCAAGCCGAGACTGCGCGCCGAGTCTTTCGATACCGGCAGAGGCGCGCATGCGCTACACCATCGTCAGCGAGACCTATCCACCGGAAGTCAACGGCGTGGCCCTTACCGTCCAGGGCCTCGAACACGGCCTGCGACTGCGCGGGCATGAACTGGAAGTGGTTCGCCCACGCCAGCAGGGTGACGCGGATACGGTTGCGCGCAGCATGCTGGTGCGTGGTGCCAGCCTGCCGTTCTACTCGGGATTGAGGTTTGGGCTGCCGGCAACCCGGCGCTTGCGGGAACATTGGCGGAGACGGCGGCCGGATGCCATCTATGTGGCCACGGAAGGCCCCTTGGGCTGGTCGGCATTGCGCGCCGCGCGTCAACTTGGCATTCCAGCGGCAACCGGGTTCCACACCCGCTTCGATCACTACATGCGTGACTACGGCTTGGGCTTCCTGCAAGGGACAGCCATGCGCTGGATGCGCCATTTCCACAACATGGGCAATGCCACCCTGGTGCCGACGCGCGAGCTGCAAGCGCTTCTCGAACATGAAAGGTTCGACAGTGTGCTGCGCCTGGCGCGCGCGGTCGATACCCGCATGTTTGATCCGATGCGGCGAGACGATGACTTGCGCGCGTCCTGGGGAGCAGGCAAGGACGATGTCGTGCTGATCCATGTCGGGCGCATTGCTTCGGAGAAAAACCTCGGGCTTGCGGTCAGGGCGTTTCGTGAACTGAAGCGTCAATGCAGCGGCGCCCGCTTCGTGTGGGTTGGCGACGGCCCCGAGCGCGAACGCCTGCAACAGGACAACCCCGACTTCATCTTCTGCGGTATTCGTCGCGCCGCTGACCTCGCCCGTCATTTTGCCAGTGGCGATGTATTCGTTTTCCCGAGCGTGAGCGAAACCTTCGGCAACGTGACCCTGGAAGCCTTGGCCAGCGCCGTGCCGACCGTGGCTTTCAACTACGCGGCAGCGCGCGAGCATCTGCGCAATGGCATGCACGGTGCGCTGGTTGCCATGGGCGACGAGCAAGGCTTCATCAATGCCGTGGTTGAACTCGGCACGCATGTCCTGATGCGCCGGACGATGCGCGGCAATTGCCGCCATGCCGTGCGTGGACTGCATCCGGCACAGGTGATTGCCGATTTCGACCTGATCCTGCATTCCCTGGCCCGAGGTGCCCATGTCGATGCCCCGGCCCATGGCTGCTAGGGAGGATCTGAACAAGTTTTGTCGCGAGCAAGCTCGCTCCCACCATTGCTTGAATTTGTGGGAGCGAGCTTGCTCGCGACGAATGAGTTCCGTACTTGTTCAGAGTTTCCCTAGGCAGATCACCCTCGCCGAAAACGGCTGGTGCCTGCGCGTCAATCGATTCTGCGCACGACAAGGCGTGTTGCGCTATTTCTCGCTGGTCAGTCGCCTTGGCGATGGTGTGTTCTGGTACGCCTTGATGGGCCTGTTGATTCTCTGCGATGGAATGCGCGGGCTTGAGGCATCCGGGCACCTGGCATTGACCGGCCTGGTTGCACTGCTTCTGTACAAGGGGCTCAAACGCTGGACTCGGCGTCCGCGTCCGTTTGCCAGCGACCTGCGCATCCGCGCCTGGGTTGCACCGCTGGATGAATTCAGTTTCCCGTCCGGGCACACCCTGCATGCCGTTGGCTTCAGCCTGGTGGCGATGGCGCATTACCCGGTGCTGGCATGGCTGCTGGTGCCATTCACTGCCAGCGTAGCGGTCTCGCGCGTGGTGCTCGGCCTGCACTACCCCAGCGATGTGCTGGCCGCCACCGTGATCGGTTCCACCCTGGCCGGTGTCTCAATGTGGCTGGTACCCGGCGTGAGCCTGTTTGCCTGAGCTGCCTAGCCTGCATTATTCATGAGTGGGCGCAGATGATCGCGGAGAATTTTGCCCCAATCGCAAGGCGCGAGGAGCCGCAATGGTGGTTCCATTGGGGCGACAAGCAACGCAGCGCTTGGGGCAAAAGACCCGCGAGGGTCGGCTGGAAACTGCTCCATGCGTTTCCTGCACTCACACCGTCCGTGGTGGTCGTGCCAGCAGGGAAACGCAGGCGGACTGCATGTTGAAACCGATGAGCGCTGGAGCGCATTGCCAAGGGAACTCTGAACAAGTACGGAACTCATTCGTCGCGAGCAAGCTCGCTCCCACAAAATCATGCAATGGTGGGAGCGAGCTTGCTCGACAAGACTTGTTCAGACCTTCCCTAAATCATGGCTTCGGGCTTTTTCCTGCGACGATCATGAATGATGCAGGCTAAGGGATCGCTTGTCGCTGCGCCTGTGCGGTCATGTGGTTCGGATCATGCGGATCATGTCGATAGGTGAACGCGCAGCGCCTTGATTCCGTTCATGGTTCGACTGGCTCACCACGAACGGAAACTTCCGGCTCACCACGAGCGGAAACTACTTGAGCAAGCACGCAAGCGGAAAAAATCTAGCGTTAGACGTTTTCGCACTCCCGACTGCCTGCGCATTGGCCTATTGATCCGGCCCGAAAATGATCTCGATATTTCGTAGGTCGGTTCAAGCCGCGAAGCGGCGGAACCGACAGGTTTTTCGGGAAATGTCGGTTCCGCGCCTGCGGCGCTTGAACCGACCTGCGTTGGACAATTTAAGTGCCGGATCAATAAACCACCGGATACAACACCTCGCCAAAATCATGGTCGGGGTGGTCGAGCATTACCGAAACCATCAGCGGCAACAGGGTGCCAAGGATGGCAACGGCGTCTTTCAATTGTTCGCGGTTGACGCTGCTGTTCCAGGTGGCGCCGCCGTGCACGAGCTGGTTGCGCAGCACGTACAGCCGATCAAAGACGATGCCAAGCACGACAGCGGTTTGGCCGCCGAGAACGGCCGCCAGCGCGCTTTTGCGACTTGCCGCAAACTGCCGTTCCCACTGTTCGCTGGAATCGTGCTCGCGCAAGGCAACCCAGAACGGCTCGAACACGAACTTGTTGTCGATGAGGGTGCGGATCGGCCCGGTGAACTGTTCGAAAAGCGCTTGATGCAGACTGCGCCTGGCATCGAGTTGCACCAGCGCAGTCGTGAAGGCGCGAAAGCGTTCACGCTCGTTTTCGTCGCGGCTGAACTCGCGCGCATACGCTGCGTTCAGGGCCACCCACTGGAAGATGAAGCAGGCATCGGCATCCGCTGATTCAGCTTCGGAACGCGCCAGCCAACTGATTGCACGATGCAGGCGCGTGCGCGCGTTCTCCGATTGCGAATCACGAATCTGGCGATGTCGATCCTTGAGTGTGGCTGCGCTGATGACGGGCACGGCGGGATCCTTGTCGAAACCAACGCCGATCATGCCGTCGAAGGCACGACCCTGTCACGATGCACGGCCGGTCTCACGGCATCGGCACGTTGTCCGGGCGCAGCGGCGCAATGCCGGATGCGTCGGCCTTGCGCGGCGTGGCATCGACTTCGGCGCTGGCGGGCAAGGGCGTATCGTCCTGCAGGTGGGCCCACATCGCGTCCAGTGCGCGGTAGGCGTAAGGCATCAGCGGAACATAGCGCGAGGCGAGCATGGGCAGGCCGAGAAAGGCATCGAAATGCTGCGCGTTGGCGATGCGCCAGTAGCGCGGATCGCGGCCGTGCGCGCGTGCGCGTTGCACATAGGCCGCGCTGCTGAAGGCATCCGGTATCAGGCCATCATCGGCGCCGTGAATCACGATCAGTGGCAAGCCGTCGCGTGGAACCGCGGCGCGCGTGGCTTCGACGCCGGCGTGCAAGGACTGCGCCTTGGCATCGTCTCCCGTCCACAGCGCACGCAGGCATTGCAGGGCGGGCAATGCCGGATCCCCGCTTTCGCCATCGGCCATGCTGTCGATGAGGCTGACGCCGGTGCCCGGTGGAATGCCGGAGGAATCCGCCCACCACGATGCGCGCATCTCCAGGCTCGCACGCGTTGGTTGGCCCTTGTCGTTCAGCGCGGCAAAGGCATAGCCGCAGGGCATGGCATCGGCAGTGGTGCGCATGTAGGCG
The DNA here is from genome assembly GCA_016712865.1 of Dokdonella sp. GTDB lineage: Bacteria > Pseudomonadota > Gammaproteobacteria > Xanthomonadales > Rhodanobacteraceae > Dokdonella. The sequence continues at coordinate 12,853 of JADJQH010000003.1, read as the reverse complement.
GATGCATAGGCCGCGGCAATCGCCCGCCACAGGTCAAAGCCCGTGCTGATGGTGCCAGCTTCAAGCGCGCCATCGCTCCAGCCGGATGCACGCATGCGCGCGTAGGCATCCTCCGCCTGTGCTTCCACGCTCGCGCCAGCGAGGAGTCCCTGCGCATGCAGGCGCGCGCAACGCGCGATTGCGGCGGGCGACTTGTTGCCACCCGGTCGCGCCAGGGCAACGCCATCAAAGCGCGGATGCAGCAGCGCACACGGCATCAGGATCGCCGCTTCGGTGGCGTAATCAAATGCCGGGCGGCCATCCTCCGCGGAAAACGTGTTGGCGGCGATGGCGACCGCACCATCCAGCCAGTCGCCTTGCATGCCGGCAGCGCGCAACACCGCGGCGCCGCCGTTGGAAAGTCCGGTGGCAATGACGCGCGTGTTGTCGAAGGTGAAAGGTGCCTGTTCCGGCAGTGCCTCGTTGAGTGCATCGAGTCCGAATTGCGCGGCCTGTTGCAGGTGCTGTCCCCAGTCGGCTTCGGGGTTGTCCTGCGAGTGCGCATGCTTGAAGGCGACACGCGGCTGCGTGCCGCTGCCGGCGGGATCGAACGCGGGCTGCGCCGCTGCGCCGAGGCGACCATCAATCGCGTGGCGTTCACTGCTGCCCAGTTCAATCCAGTCGCTGCCAGCGCCCTTGTCGGTGTAGGCCACCGCACAACCGCGCGGCAGGCCCCAGGCACCGGCCAGGGCGATGGCACCGTAGACACCGCGCGAGCCGGAGGAAACCGCCACCACCAGGCAGCGCGCCCTGGCATCGAAGCCATCGGGAACCTGCGCCATCACCCGATGCGGCTGGCTTGCGCCGGGAATGCGGCGCAGTGCCTGGAACTCGCGCCCGGCGACTGCGGCAAGTGATCCATAGATCTCGGTGAATCCGCCGCCCGGACTCAAGTCGGCAATGCCGCGCCAATTGGTCCACAGCGCACGCCTGCGCAATTCCTCTGCCGTCGGTGCCGCCGGATTGGCGATGGCCGGTGGTGTCATGCTGCGCAGCCCTTCAAGGCCCAGGCCGGCACTCAGCAGGTCGGCATGGTGAATGCCGGCGGGAATGGACATGGCGGTGTCCTTTTCAGATTGGCGGACAGCATCGGTTGCGCAGGAGGCCAGCGCAAGCGTTGCGCACAAAATGGCGGCACGTCGGAATCGTCTCGTAGGCATGCCTCGACGCTAACAGAACCCTCCGCGGCCTGCATCGTACTTTGGTACCACGCGATGCCGAAGCGTCTGTTCCTCGTGGAGACGACACCTGTGTACAGTGTGCGCATGCCGCGCCTGCTGATCGCCGATGACCACCCTCTGTTTCGCCTGGCCCTGGCGCAAACGCTGCGCGGCGTCGTGCCCGAAGCCGTGGTGCTGGAAGCCGGTTCGCTGGCGGAGTTGCAGGAACAGCTCGCGCAGGATGCGGACATCGACGTGATCCTGCTCGACTTGCACATGCCCGACAGCCAGGGTCTGATGGGGCTGGCCGCATTGCGCGCCGAACATCCGGGCGTGATGGTGGCGATGATCTCCGCCCACGATGATCCGCACACCATCCGGCGCGCGCTGGCCTACGGAGCCATTGCATTCATCCCGAAGCGCAGTGACGTGGAACAATTGCGCAAAGCCTTGCGTCGCGTGCTGGCCGGCGAGAGTTACCTGCCCGCCGATCTCGCGGCGCAGGTCAATGCCAGCCCGGCAAGCGTGCAGGATGCCAACAATGCGGCGCGCCTTGCCAGCCTCACCCCGCAGCAGTTCAAGGTGCTGGTGCGCGTGGCCGAAGGTCAGCTCAACAAGCAGATTGCCGATGCGCTGGGCATCTCCCTGCGCACCGTGAAGGCGCACATGACCGCCCTGTTCGAGAAGCTCGACGTACGCAACCGCACCCAGGCCAGCGGCCTGTTGCGCTCGCTGCAACTGGCTGATCCGGCGCGTCACGTGGCACAGGACTGATGCACGACGGTTTCGATCTGTTGGCTCAATCGGGGGCGATGCTGAAGTGGCTCGCTTGTTGTCCGCACTTCGAAGCAAATGATGGTTGTGTGGTGTTTCCGTTCATGGCTCGACAAGCTCACCACGAACGGAATATGGAAAGACACCACGAACGGAATATGGAAAGACGCCACGAACGGATAGTGACAAGGCACCACGAATGGATCAAGGAGGCTCGCCGCGAGCGGTCTTGCCAAACCAAGGCGGCGCTGAGCTAGAAAATTCCGTTCATGGTTCGACAGGCCTGTCCTGAGCATGGTCGAAGGGCTCACCACGAACGGAAGCGAACTAATCAGCGTTGCCCTAAGGAAACTCTGAACAGGTACGGAACTCATTCGTCGCGAGCAAGCTCGCTCCCACCATTGCTTGATTTTGTGGGAGCGAGCTTGCTCGCGACAATACTTGCTCAGACCTTCCCTAATGCAAGGCTGTCATGCTGCGCGAAGCGAAGCGCAGTCGCAGCATCCACTCGGAACGTCAGCGTTGCCCTTGATCAGCATGGGTGAGCAGCCGCGCCATCATCGCCTTGAGTGCCAGTGGCTTGAGCGGCTTGTAGAGGAGAAAGCACCCGGCGGCCTCGACGGTGGCGCGGATCGCCGGATCATGATCGGCCGTGATGATGATGCACGGCCGGAATCCTGCCTCCAGGCCGAGTTCTTCATGCAACTGCAGGCCGGTGACGCCATCGTCGAGGTGGTAGTCGAACAGCAGCAGCTCCGGTTGCATGCGTTTGAACGCGCGATGCACCGATTCGCTGAAGGCAGCGGTTTCGACCTCGCAGCCCCAGGTTTCCAGCATCAGGCGCATGGCATCGCGCACGGCGACATCATCATCGACCACCAGCACGCGACCGCGCGGGGTTTGGGGTTCCAGCGGGACGGGAGTCTCGCCGGACTCGGCCAGAACCGTGGCGCGCTCGACGTCGATCCAGAATGCGGTTCCCTTGCCGGGGCGCGAATGGAATCCGATCCGGTGGCCGAGCAATCGCGCCATGCGTTCGGCAATCGAGAGTCCAAGCCCCAGGCCCTGGCCGCTGCGATCGAGGCGGCGGAACTCCTCGAAGATCAGTTCACGATCGGCCTCGTCAATTCCGATGCCGGTATCCAGCACCTGGATGCGCAATTGGCCGGCATGGCGTCGACAACCCAGGAGGACGCGACCCTTGCCGGTGTAGCGCACGGCGTTGGAAAGGAAATTCTGCAGGATGCGGCGCAGCAGGTTCGGATCGCTGTGCACCCAGGCGCGGCTGCCAACGCAATGCAATTCGAGGTTCTTGTCACGCGCCAGCACGCGGAACTCGGCCGCCAGGTTCTGCAACACATCGTCGATGCGGAACACGCATCGCTGCGGACGCATGCCGCCGGCATCGAGTCGGGAGATTTCCTGCAGGCTGCCGAGCAGGGTTTCGGCGGAACCGAGCGCGCCTTCGATCTGCGTAACCGCTTCGCGCTGCGGGTTGGCCTCGATCTTCTGGCCCAGGGCGTAGGTAAAAAGGCGCGCCGCGTTGAGCGGCTGGGCGAGATCGTGGCTGACCGCGGCGAGGAAGCGTGTCTTGGCCCGATTGGCGCGATCTGCCGCGGCACTGGCATTGGCCAGCTCCGCGGTGCGCTCATCGACACGCTGCTCCAGGGTTTCGTTGGCGAGGATCAGTTCCTGCTCGGCGCGACGGAAAGCGGTGACGTCGGTGAAGGTGGCGACGAAGCCCCCGCCGGGCATGGGGTTGCCGCGAATCTCGACCACGCTGCCATCCGGAAAACGGCGCTCGCTCAGATGCGCGCTGCCGGATTTCATGTGCACCAGGCGCTTGGCCACGGCGGCGTCGATGTTGCCGGTGGCATGGCCGGCATAGCCACGTGCGATCGCCCAGTGTGCAAGTTCCTGCACCGGCTGGCCGACCCGCAGCAGATGGGGCGGAAACCCGAACAGCTCGGCATAGCGCCTGTTCCAGGCCACCAGTTGCAGGTTGCGATCAACCACGCTGATGCCTTGGCTCATGTTCTCAAGGGCGGCTTCCAGCACACGCTGGTTGAAGCGCAGCGCCTGGGATGCTTCATCGACCAGGGTGGCTACGGTCTGCAGGCCGGAGCCCGGCTCCTTGCGCACGGTGTCGAGCAACAGGCGCGCCGATGCGGCACCAAACACCGCGGCCAGTTCGGACTCCACCTCGCTCTCCAGCGCGCTGGCGCTGATGCCCTTGACGAACAACTGGTCGACCCGCGCATCGGGCAGGAAGCGTGTCGCAAGTTCGCGCAGCGCGGCCACTTCGATGGCGCCGCGTCGAGCCGATGCCGGCGTGCTTTGCCAACGCAGCGCGAGCAGCCAGGTCAGCAGCGTGCCGGCCGCAAGGCTGAGGACCACGGCGCGCAGCAAGCGGCTCCAGTCGCGCAGGCCAAGGAAGGAATCGGGTGCAAGCCAGGCGATGCCGAACGGACCTTCCTGCAGCCAGCGCGTATCAGCGGCGAAAAGGGGCGCGAGCGTCGGCAGCAACAGGATCCACAACCAGACGGCGACCGCGCAGATCAAGCCCGCGAGTACCGCGCGCGCGGCGGCGTGCGGTCGCCACAGGGCATAACCCAGCGCCGGGGCCAGGGTTGCCAGCGCCGAGAACGACACCGCGCCGATGTCGGCCAGTGCATTGCTGCCGGCAATCGCGCGGCTGTAGCCCCAGGCCAGGAGCACCACGGCAAGGATGCCGAGGCGTCGTTGCAGGAGCACTTCGTTGCGCCGGTTCGGGCCACCCGGTTGCGCCCAGGCGCCGCGCGCGCGCAAGGGCGCAAGCCAGTGGTTGCCGATCATCAAGCTGAGCGAAAGCGTGGCGAGGATCACCATGCCGGTTGCCGCGCTCAAGCCGCCAAGGAAGGCAAGCAAGGCCAGGCCGTGTGCATCATTGGCCAGCGGCAGAGCCAGCACGTACAGATCCGAAGGTACGCCCAGCGAAGCGAGCTGCGCGTGCCCGGCGCGTGCCAGCGGCAGCAGCGGCAGGGCGATGACCACCATGTACAGCGGAAACAGCCAGCGTGCCGTGCGCAGATGCTTTTCGTCCTGGCATTCCACCACGCCGACATGGAACTGGTGCGGCAGGGTGAACATGGCCAGCACGCCGAGCATGATCAATGCCGGGAATCCATCGGCTCCATCGTCGCGGATCGGCAGCGCTTGATCAGCGGCATCGATTCCGAACCAGACAAAGGCGCCGAGGGCGAGCATGGCGGTGAGCTTGAGCAGCGATTCCACCGCCATCGCCAGCACCAGACCGCGATTGTGCTCGGCGGCGGTGGTGCTGCGCGTGCCGAACAGCATGGCAAACACGGCCATCGCCAGCGCCACGTAGAGCGCGCTGTCTTCCCACGGTGCCGCGCTGGACTGGCCGCCGTGCGCGAGCAGGCCATAGCTCATCGCAACGGCCTTCAGTTGCAGGGCCAGGTACGGAATCATGCCCAGCAGGGCCACGGCAGTCACCGCTGCGGCAAGTCCGGAGCTTTTGCCCAAGCGCGTGGCAATCAGGTCGGCCAGTGAGCTGCTGTTGTGTTCGCGCGCCACGCGCACCAGGCGCAGCAGCACGCCGATGCCGAACACATACAGCACGATGGTGCCGACGAAGGTGGGCGGCAGGGGCCAGCCCGAGCGCGCGGCCTGGGTGACCGTTCCGTAGAAGGTCCATGAGGTGCAGTAAACGGCGAGCGACAGCGCATAGACGACACCCCAGCGCCGCGCCATGAATTGCGGTCGGCGCTCGCCCCACAAGGCGGCACCGAACAGCAGCCCAAGCCAGAGCAGGGCGGCGATCACGATGACAGTGGCGTTCAACATGGCGCAGCGGGCTTCTTCACCCTCCCTGCCCTCTCCCGTCGAGGGAGAGGGGAAAAGCATCGCGTCACCAACACCGGTGGAGGTGCATGCCTGACGAGTGTCGAGCGCGGGCGTCGTGGTCGCCTGATGCCGGCCGATTCCCGATTCCGAACGTTCCGCCATTCCCGCTTCCCGTCTTTGCTATTGCAACGGCGCGCCCAAGGCAGCAGCCATGTTGGCAACGGCACGCAGTTGTACGCCGCTGCGCGTGTCGTAGTTGGCCCCGGAATAGCCCCACCAGTCCCAGCATGCTTTTGGATTCAGCGGCAGATAACTTGAACGCGTTTGAGGATACAGGACCACGGTGTCATACACGTCTGCCCACCGGTTCAAACCATTGTCGCGGGCGAAGGTTTCGCCAATGGCTGCGCTGTTCTGTTCGCAGCCGTGGAAGGCAATCACCAAGCCACACGGCTCGCCTTGCGCACACCGGGCGGGTTGGTAGAGCAGGCCGGCGCTGTCGAGAAACGCATCCGCGCCGTCCGGCCGGTAGGCATCCTGGTCAAACGCGCTCAAGCGGCCACCGGCCTGCGCCGGTGCGCCGCAGGCGCATCACCGAACATCGCCTGCATCACTTCGCCCGCGTAATCCCGATTGCATTTGCCGATGTAGGGCGTGGCCGTGGTCTGGCAATCTCCGCCAGCACTTGTGGTTGGCCACAGGTGCGCGAATGCACCGTCGCCGTCGAAGCGCAGGGTCATCGAGGATGCCTCGGGCAGGGCCTGGTACAGCGCAAGCGAGGCGCGCGACATGGATTCCGGCACCAGTGTGTCGTTCTTGCCGTGGGTGACCAGCACATGGTCGCCGCGCAAGCCGTGCAGCGGGGCAAGATCACCGCGCTGTGCCCGCGCGGTGATTTCCGCAGCGAGCTTTTCCTTGTCCGGTGCTGCACCGGCCGCCTTGAGGCAATAGCCCAACGCACGTTCCAGCGAGCCTTCGGCGCACTGGTAGGGCGGGCCGGACAGCAGCGCCGCGCCGCGCAGATGATCCGAAAACGCCAGATGCATCTGCTGGGCCATGATTGCACCGGAGGAAATGCCGACGACGGCAACGCGCTCAGGATCAAGCGTGAGTTTCGGTAGTGGGGGATTCGAATCAGCGCCACATGCGCCAAGCAGCATGGCGATGCACGCAGCCAGCAACCTGTTCATTTTCTGCTTCTTGTTGCGAACGATGTCAATCATCGGCAAATGCTCCGGCATTGTCTCCCCCCCCGCTGGCGTACCCAGAGGGCATAAAGGGAGAGGGTGGGGGTGAAGGTGGTCCGCATGACGAAGCGCCACCCTCACCCGCCGCTGCGCGTCGGCCTCTCCCGCTGGCGGGAGAGGCGGAATCTGTACATGCTATCCATGGCCATCGCCTGCAATTGCTCCTGCATTGCAGGCATACCGGCCATCCATGGCCATCGCCTGCAATTGCTCCTGCATTGCAGGCAGTCAGCCCATTGCACGGCCATCGCCTGCAATTGCTCCTACTTCGTCCCCCTCATGGCGTACCTAGAGGGCATAAATGAGAGGGGGGGGTGAAGGTGGTCCGCATGACGAGGTGCCACCTCACCCGCCGCTGTCGGCCTCTCCCGCTGGCGGGAGAGGCGGAATCTGTACATGCTATCCATGGCCATTGCCTGCAATTGCTCCTACTTCGTCCCCCTCTCCCGCTGGCGTACCTAGAGGGCATAAAGGAGAGGGTTGGGGTGAGGGTGGTGAATGTCATCCATAGCCATCGCCTGCAATTGCTCCTGCATTGCAGGCATACCGGCCATCCCATAAAAAGCGGGCCGCTTGCGCGGCCCGTAATCAAGTGTGGCACACATTGGAGATTCGTTTGCCAGGCCATCGCCGCCATCAGAAATCGTAGCGTGCGCTCAGGCTGAAGGTACGCGGGGCGCCGTAGAAGCCGGTCAGCACACCGAGAGCCGCGATGTTGTAGCCGCTGGTGCGATATTCCTTGTCGGTGAGGTTCTTGCCTTCCAGCGCGAAGCTCCATGGGCCTGCGGTCTGCCAGATCACGCCGGCCGAGAGCAGGCTGTAACCGTCCTGCTTGATGGCTTCGGAAAGATCGGTGGTCGGATAGACCTCGCTCTGGTGCGTCCAGGTGGCGCGCCCGGTGATCCTGCCGCCGCTGGCCAGCGGGCGTGCATACACCGCGCTGATCGAGCCCGAGTATTCCGGCGCATTGGTGAATTTCTGCTGGTCGGCGATGTTGTTGACGGTGCCGTTCGCGGATTCGGTGAGGAACTCGTCGTATTCGGCATCCAGCCACGCCATGTTGCCTTGCAGGCTGAAGAACTCCGACATCTGCCAGGCGTATTCCAGTTCGATGCCCTGCACGGTACCGGCGCCGGCGTTGGTGAAGTCGCCGAAGAAGGCATCGTTCACGCCATCGCCGTTGGAATCGAACGAGGTGAACACCGACAGCTGGATGTCCTTGTAGTCGTTGTAGAAGTAGGCAAGGTTCAGGAACAGCTTGTCGTCGAGAAACGCATTCTTGGCACCGATTTCGTAACTGGTCACCTTCTCGTCATCGAATGGCAGGCGCGAGCGCGGGAACTGCGTGGCCTGGGCGCGGATGTTGAATCCGCCGGACTTGAAGCCCTGCGAGACCAGCGCATAGAGCAAGGTGTTCTCGTCCATGCGGTAGTCGAGCGAGAGCTTGGGCGAAAAGTTCTTGAAGCGCTCGGAGTCCTCGAAGTCGGCCGCGATCGGAGTCAGGTTGGCCGCGGTACAGGCCAGCGCCAGCGTGGTGTAGGTGGCGTCGGTGTAGCAGCGGTTGAGCACGTCGGCGCTCTTTTCCTCATCGGTGTAGCGGATGCCGCCGGTCACCGACCACTTGTCGTTGATGTCGAAGGTGCCTTCGCCATAGACCGCGATGCTGTCGGTGTCGACCGTGCCCTGGGTATCGCCAAAGGACAGGTTGAAGAAGTTGTTGAGCACCTGGCCGCCGGCTTCGCCGGTGAACCAGTACAAGCCGCCGACACCGCGGAAGCGTCCGCCGGCATCGTAGTTGAGCTGGAATTCCTGCGAGGTCTGCTCGTCGCTGTAGAACGCCTTCACGTCGGCGATCTTCTGCGGCAGGGTGTCGAAGTCGATGTTGGTTTCGGTATCCGACTCGCGGAAGGCGGTGATCGACTTCAGGGTCCAGGCGTCATTCAGGTTCCAGCCCATGCTCAGCGATGCACCATCCATCGAGGTGTCGTTGATGTTGGGCATGCCGTTGCGCATGTCGTAGCGGTCATCCAGTGGCGGCACGTTGGCGACGTTGATCAGCGCATTGGTGTTGGGTGCGAGCATCTTCGCGCCGCGCACGCCGGATTGGTCGTCCATCCAGTCGACGCTGATGCGCGCCCAGAAATCCGGGTTGCCGACATAGCCCAGGGTGGCGCGTGCAGCGAGGATTTCCTTGTCCGACACCGGCTGGTTGGTATCGATGATCTCGCCAAAGCCGTCGTGGTTGAGCGAAGCGGCGGCTACGCGCATGACCCAGCCGGAATCGCCGAGCGGCGCATTCACGCTGGCCTTCACGTCGGCCTGGCTGTAGCTGCCGGCGGTCACCGAGGCCTGGCCGTAGAAATCCTCGTCCAGCGGCGCCGACACATACTTGATGGCGCCGCCGATGGTGTTCTTGCCGTACAGCGTGCCTTGCGGGCCGCGCAAAACTTCGATGCGCTCCACGTCGAACACATCGAGCAGTGCACCTTGCGGACGCGCAATGGACACATCATCCAGATAAATGCCGACACCCGGATCCACGCCCCACAGCGGATCGGCCTGGCCGACGCCACGGATGTAGGCAGTGACCGTGCTGTTGGAGCCGCGCGCGGCGTACACGGTGAGGTTGGGCACGAAGGCATCGAGATCGCCAAGGTCCTGCACGTCGAGGTTGTGGAGTGATGCCGCCGAGTAGGCGGTGACCGCCACCGGCACCGTTTGCAGGGGATTCCTCGCGCTTGCGCGCGGTGACGGTGATGCCAGTCAGTTGCTGGACTTCGGTCTTGCTGGCTTCATCGGCCGCGACCTGTTTTTCGGATTTTTCGCTGGCGGCATCGGTCTGCTGCGCAACGGCGGCCGCCGGCAGCAACAAGGCGGCGAGCAGGGCGGTGGTCAAGCGGTTCTTGCGTACGGTATTCATCGGGTCTCCACGGGCTTATGCCTCTGGGTGCGCATCTTCGTGCTCGCGCGACGGGCTGTAACCTGTACCTTGTACAGTGGGCCGGGCACCCCGCGATTGCGGACACTGCGTGCAACTTTTGCCGATGGAGCCGGCATGTCGTTCCTGATTGTCCTTGCCGCGCTGTGCTTTCTCATGCTGGTGGCCTACCGCGGCTACAGCGTGATCCTGTTTGCGCCGGTGGCGGCGCTCGGTGCCGTGCTGCTCACCGACCCCAGCCTGGTCGCGCCCATGTTCACCGGCCTGTTCATGGACAAGATGGTCGGCTTCCTCAAGCTGTATTTCCCGGTGTTCCTGCTGGGCGCCATCTTCGGCAAGCTGATCGAGATCTCGGGATTCTCCAAGTCCATCGTCGCCGCGGTCATCCGCCTGTTCGGCCCGCAGCGGGCCATGCTGTCCATCGTCGTGGTGTGCGCCCTGCTCACCTATGGCGGAGTGTCACTGTTCGTGGTGGTGTTTGCGGTGTACCCGTTTGCCGCCGAACTGTTCCGCCAGAGCGACATTCCCAAGCGCCTGATCCCCGGCACCATTGCGCTGGGCGCATTCACCTTCACCATGGATGCGTTGCCGGGCACACCGCAGATCCAGAACATCATTCCGGCCTCGTTCTTCGGCACCAATGCCTGGGCCGCTCCCGTGCTCGGCACCCTGGGCGGCGTGTTCATCCTGATCCTCGGCATGAGCTATCTGGAATGGCGTCGTCGCCGGGCATGCACCGCGGGCGAAGGCTATGGCGACAATCTGGTCAACGAGCCTGCGCCGTTTGTCGGTGAGCGATTGGCCCATCCGCTGCTCGCGCTGTTGCCGCTGCTCCTGGTTGGCGTCGCCAACAAACTGCTGACGGTGTGGATTCCGCAGGTCTATGGAACCGAACACCGTTTTGATCCGGCGGTGATCGGCAGCGCCCCGAAGTCGTGCAGGAAATTTCCAGGGTGGCCGCGATCTGGGCAGTGGAAGGTGCCTTGCTGCTTGGCATCTTCAGCGTGCTGCTGTTTGCCTGGAAGCCCGTGCTTGCGAGTTTCGCCGAAGGCACCAAGACCGCCATCGGCGGCGCCTTGCTGGCTTCGATGAATACGGCATCCGAGTATGGTTTTGGCGCGGTGATCGCTGCCCTGCCGGGATTCCTCGTCGTGGCCAGCGCGCTCTTGGCGATTCCCGATCCGTTGGTCAATGAAGCGGTCACCGTTACCGCACTGGCCGGCATCACCGGCTCGGCCTCCGGCGGCATGAGCATTGCGCTGGCAGCCATGTCGGAAACCTTCATCGCCAACGCCCACGCCGCAGGCATCCCGATGGAGGTCCTGCACCGCATTGCCGCGATGGCCTCTGGCGGCATGGATACGCTGCCGCACAACGGCGCCGTCATCACCCTGCTCGCCGTCACCGGCCTGACCCACCGCCAGGCCTACAAGGACATCTTCGCCATCACCCTCATCAAGACCCTGGCGGTGTTCTTCGTGATCGCGCTGTTCTATCTGACGGGTTGGGTGTGACTCGCCAGACCGGGTCAACCATTCGCGCGAGGTTTCGCTTCTTTTCCTGTCGTCCCAACGCGGGCTGAACCACGGTGCCTTCTGCAACCTGGGGCCGTATTCCAAGTGGTGCCGTGCCCGTGACCGATGGCGCCGGATCGCTTGTTGATCCATCGTGCGAGATGATCGGCCAAACAGCCAATCCGCCGCGACGATGATCTCAGCTCGTGAGACACGGGCATCCAAGCATTCGCATCCCTGTGCATCGGCCGGATAAGGGGGATTCCATGAGCGTCGGGATGTCGATATGGGTGGCACTGGCGGGAGTGTATGCGCTGATCGGATTGTGGGCTGCAACACTCGGCTTCCAGGCTGAAAAGATCAGGATCGATTTGCGCAACTTCAGGGAAGGCACGATCATGGATCGCGCTTTCAATCCCGATCGAGAGCCGCCGGCTGCCTGGCGCTGGATCACGTTTGCCGTATTGGTCGGTGGCTTCGTGGTGCTGGCCTGGCCCATCGTCTGGTATCAACACCGGGTTGAGCGACAGGCGCAGGCGAAGTACCGGGCCGAACGCCGCCTCGGCTTCAGCAACATGGCCGGCAGCGGGACCTTGCTATGCAAGGACTGCGGCACGAAACAGAACGTCGTTGGATTCGTGCATGGTTCGCTCGAAGATCCGTGGCACGCCAGAGGCATGCAATGCCAAACCTGTCACCGCATCGTCACCATCAAGAATGACGCAACCACGCGTTGCGAATGTGGCGGCGAATTGGCCAGCGACCAACCCGTACTCTGCCCATCCTGCTCCGGTTCAAACCTGACTTACGATTTGGAATTTCTGACCTGAGAAAACCTTGATTCTGCTCGTCATCCCGGAATCGCGAAGCGATGCCATGACCTGCGCAGTCCACCTTCACGGGAACGACGAATACGGAAGTCAATCGGCGCATCCCTGGAGTCGCCGATCCACGTCCCGCATGCCGATATCGGCTGCGCGGCGGAATGCGCTGGCTACCCGGTCGCAGTCGCGCACCGGCACGCCCAAGCCTTCGAAGGTGTCGCGCCAACCGCGCACGGCACGCACGACGCGATCAATGATCCGTGCCGCATCCGGTGGCGGCAAACCGAACCGGCCTGCGCCCGCCAGCGCGTTGTCCAGGCGTGCCAACCGGCCCTGCGGCCCCACCGACAGGTGCAGCACGCGTTCCTGCCCCACCTGCGGCTTGGGCACCACGTCGTACAGCGGGCTCAAGCGCCAACCTGCACCATCGACGTCAAACAGGAATGCGTGGTTGCGCAGGTGATCATCATCGTTCGACACCAGAATGTTGAACACCATGCGCGCAAAC